>NZ_VDGT01000009.1 GCF_006335015.1 Streptomyces sedi | reverse complement strand
AGTACTCGGGCACCGCCGGGAGGACCGAGAACTGTCAGATCGGAACTTTCCTGGCCTATGCCTCGACCCAGGGGCGGGCCCTGATCGACCGCGAGCTCTACCTCCCGGCCTCCTGGACCGATGACCGGGACCGTTGCCGGGCCGCCGGCATCGACGACGAGATCTGTTTCGCGCCCAAGAACGAGCACTTCAGGCGGATGCTGCAACGCGCCCTCGACGCCGGCGTGCCGTTCGCATGGGTGACCGCGGACGAGGCATACGGGCAGGTCAAGCACACACGTCTCTGGCTGGAGCGGCGCAAGGTCGCCCACGTGATGGCCACGAAGGTCAACGACACGGTGGTCACGACCGGCTGGAGCCAGGCCAGGGTCGACGAGCTGATCGCCGCGCTGCCCCGGCAACGCTGGAAGCGGCTGTCGGGCGGGCCGGGCGCGCACGGTGAACGCGTCTACGACTGGGCGCGTGTCGCGATCCGCCCTTGCTGGGAAGACGGCTTCGGACACTGGGTGCTGGCCCGCCGCAGCGTCAGCGACTCCACCGAGATCGCCTATTACGTCTGCTACGGACCGGCCTCCTCGCGACTGAAAGACCTGGTCAAAGTCGCCGCAGCGAGGTGGGCGGTGGAAGAGTGCTTCCAGACCGCCAAAGGCGAGTGCGGCCTGGACCACTACCAGGTCCGGCTCTACCGGGCCTGGTACCGGCACATCACCCTGTCGATGGCCGCACTCGCCTACCTGACGGCAGTCCGTGCCGCAGAAGCCGCAAAAGGGGCGACGCAGAGGGCGAGCACGACCTCATACCCCTGAGCGTCCCGGAGATCCGCCGGTTGATCGGGCGCATCGCCATCACACCCCGCCACCCCACCAACGACCACCACCTGCGCTGGTCACGCTTCCGCAGACGCAGCCAGTCCCGAGCCCGCCGCTCCCACTACAAACGCCGAGGCCACAACCCCCAGATGCGGTTGCAGTACTAAGCCCTGGCGCGGGACTTCGCCGGTGCCGGGACGGCCCGGTGGGCGGTCGGGCCGGACGCGGGGAGGAGCCGGCTTGACGGAACGCTGCTGCAAAGGGGTGAGCCAGCGAGAGGTCGGCGCGCCCGCCGCGTTGAACAGCGTGCGCCGGCCACTCCCCGGCGCGCACCCGACGCGGACGGAGCGCCCACCCGATGAACATCACCCCGAACATCTCCGGCAAAGCGGGAGACTTCGCCCGGCTTGCGGGCGGTCTGGCGGCCGTCGCCCTGCTGCTCACGGGGTGCTCCGGGGACGGCCCCCCGGCCGAGGAGGGGGAGGCGGCGGCGTCGGAGCCCACCGCGATGGCGACCGCACACGCCGTTCCCAGGAGCGAACCGAGCCCGGCGGCCGGCCCGGAAGGACCGGCCGACCGGGAACGCGAGACCGCCGAGCCGACGCCGGAGGCGCCCGCCGTCCCCGAGCCGGCACCCGAGCCCGGTCCCGGCCCCGCACCTGCCCCGACGGCAGGGGCGGCACCGGAGCCGGCCGTCGAACTCCCGCAGTCCGTCTGCGACTTCCCCGACCCGACGATGAACGCCGTGTGCCGCTCCGCCCTGGGCCGCTGATCTCGCGGGCGGAACGGCGGAACGGCGGGCAGCCTGACGGAGGGGCGCGCCGGAGGGGAGGGCGCTCCGCGCCCGCTCAGCCCCGGTAGGTCTCCAGCAGCCGCAGCCAGACCTCGCTCATCGTCGGGAACGAGGGGACCGCGTGCCACAGCCGGGCGATCGGGACCTCGCCGGCCACCGCGATGGTCGCCGAGTGCAGCAACTCGCCGACGCCCGAGCCGACGAACGTCACCCCGACCAGCACCTCCCGGTCCAGGTCCACCACCGCTCTGGCCCGCCCCCGGTACCCCTCGGCGTGAAGAACGGCGCCGGCGACCGAGCCCAGGTCGTAGTCGACCGCCCTGACCCGGAGCCCCGCCTGCCGGGCCTCCTCCAGTGTCAGGCCGACCGAGGCCGCCTCGGGGTCGGTGAACACCACCTGCGGCACCGCCCGCCGGTCGGCGGTGGCGGCGTGCCGGCCCCAGGGGGAGTCGTCCAGCCGCTGGTCGCTGGCCCTGGCCACGATCGCCTCCGCGGCGATCCGGGCCTGGTACTTGCCCTGGTGGGTGAGCATCGCCCGGTGCGTGACGTCGCCCGCGCCGTAGAGCCAGCCGCCGGGGACTCCCTCCACCCGGAGGGTGTCGTCCGTCGAGAGCCAGTCGCCCGGCGTGAGGCCGACGGTCTCCAGCCCCAGGTTCTCCGTGCCGGGGCGGCGGCCGGTCGCGAAGAGCACCTCCTCGGCGATCACCGCGTTCCCCCCGGAGACCTCCACCACGACGGGTCCCGACTCATCCGGCCGGCGCAGCCCGGAGACGGAGGCGCCGGTGCGGACCTCCACTCCGGCGCGGGCCAGGCCCTCGGCCACCAACTCCCCGACGAACGGCTCCCACCGAGGCAGCAGGCTCTCGCCGCGCGCCAGCAGCGTGACGCCGGCCCCCAGGGCGCGCCAGGCCGCCGCCATCTCGACCCCGACCACGCCACCCCCGACGACGGCCAGCCGGTCGGGCACGTGCCGCGCCGACGTGGCCTCCCTGCTGCTCCACGGCCTGGCCTCGGCCATGCCCGGCAGGTCGGGAAGCGTGGCGCGGGAGCCCGTGCACAGCGCCACCGCGTGCCGCGCGGCCAACCGCAGCTCGCCGCCCTCGGGCGTGGTCACCACCACCGACCTCGGGCCGGCCAGGCGCCCCTGGCCACGGAGCAGTTCGACGTCGACCGAGCGCAGCCACCGCACCTGCGAGTCGTCCTGCCAGCCGCTGGCGAACGCGTCGCGGTGGGCCAGCACCTCCTCCACGTCCAGACCGCCGTGCACCGCCGCTCTGGCCCCGGGCACCGCGCGGGCCGCCGCCAGCGCGGCGGGCGGACGGAGCAGCGCCTTGCTCGGCATGCAGGCCCAGTACGAGCACTCGCCCCCCACCAACTCGCGCTCCACGACGACCGTGCGCAGCCCGGCGGCCCGCGTGCGCTCCGCGAGGTTCTCCCCGGGAGGGCCACCGCCGATCACGATCACGTCGTAGGTGTCGACATCGGCGGCGTCGGGGGAGAACCCCTCGGCGCCGTCTGGGCGGTCCGTCATGGCGGTCAGCTCCTTGTCGTTCGGTGGGGGAGGGTGCCCCTCGGGAAGGGGGGCCTACCCACTCACCGTAGGACGGCACCCACCGGTCGTCGGGCCAACGGGCCGTGGCGTCGCCGGGCTCGTCGCCCCGGCCCCCCGACCGGCTGACCGCGCCCCGGGCCGGGGCGGGGTGAGGGGGCGTCACGAGTCCGCCCCCGGGTCCTGGGCCGCCTGCGCGGAGCGCCGGCGCCGGTAGTGGCGCGCGGCCCGCGCCCGGTCGGCGCAGCCGGGCTTGCACCACTCCTGGCGGCCGTGGCCCTGCACGAAGTACCGCACGCACCGGGGGGCGGTGCAGGCCCGCAGCCGCTCGCGGAACGGGCCGGTCAGGAAGGCGGTCGTGGACCGGGCCAGCGCCGCCACCAGCCTGATCCGCTCGTCGTCCGTGCCGGGCTGCGGGGTGGCGCTCGGCGGCTCCCCCTCGGGCCACTCCAGACGGACCGTTATCGGCTCGCGGGCCACGGCGTCGTTGAGCCGGGCCATCGCCTCCTCCAGGGGCAGCAGCCGGTGGGCGTCGGCGGGGCTGGGCGGGCCGGGGTGGACGGCCCGCGCGAAGAGCGCCCGCACCGCCCGGCGCAGGGCCACCACCTCGGCCAGCAGCTCCTCGTCGCAGCGCGATGCCGAGGTGTCCAGGCGGGGGGTGAACAGCTCGGCCCGCTCGTCGAGCCAACGGGCGAGCGCCTCGGGATCGGACAACTCGTCGGCCACCCCGCCCTGTGCGTCGTGCCGGATGGTGGTGGCGAACTCGACCGCCAGAAAGCGCCGCATCGTCGCCGTCCCTCCTTCGCCTCGCTCGTCGACTCCCGCACGAGCATCCCTCGTTCGGGTGGGGCGCGCCCGTCCAGGCTTCCGGATCGCTGACCGTCGGTGATCCTCGGGAGATTGGTGGTTGCGCTCGGTGACGATCCTAGTCTAGGTTGTTCTCACGGTAAAGCGAGAATTTACCGTGAGGAAGGCGAGAGAGGACACACGTCATGGCTCTTCTGCTGGCACAGCTCAGCGACCTGCATCTGGACGGCGGCGAGCGCGCCACGGAGCGGACCGCCAGGGTCATGGAGTATCTGAGGTCGCTTCCCCGCGCCCCGGACGCGCTGCTGGTCACGGGCGACATCGCGGATCACGGCGCGGAGTCGGAGTACCGGGAGGCCGCCGCCCTGCTCAAAGCGCCCTTCCCCGTGCTCTGTTGCCCGGGGAACCACGACGACCGCGCGGCCTACCTGCGGTTCCTGCTGGACGAGCCGCCCGCCGACGGCCCGGTCAACCGCTCGTACCGCATGGGCGACGCCGTGGTGCTGATGTGTGACGCGACGATTCCCGGCCGGAACGAGGGCCGGCTCGACGACGAGACGTTGGACTGGATCGCCACCACCCTCGGCGGTCTGGGGGAGGAGGTGCCCGCGCTGCTGGCCTTCCACCAGCCGCCGGTCGCGCTGGGGCACGCGCTGCCCGACTCCTCGCGGCTGGAGGCCGGCCAGCGGTTGGTGGAGCTGCTGGCCGACCACCCCCGGGTGGCGGGGCTGCTCACGGGACACGCGCACACCCCGGCCGCCTCGTCCTTCGCGGGGGTCCCGGTGGTGGTCGCCCCCGCCGTCACCTGGAC
The DNA here is from genome assembly GCF_006335015.1 of Streptomyces sedi. Taxonomy (GTDB): domain Bacteria; phylum Actinomycetota; class Actinomycetes; order Streptomycetales; family Streptomycetaceae; genus Streptomyces; species Streptomyces sedi. The sequence goes on along the minus strand of NZ_VDGT01000009.1, from coordinate 240,252 downwards.
GCTGCGGATGCCGTGGGAGGGGCCCTCGGTCGCCGACCGCGACGCCCCGCCCGGGGTGGCGTTCCATCTCCTGGACGCGGACCACCGGTTGACCACGCACTTCCGGGTGGTGGTGTGACGCCCCGGGCAGCCGCGGGGGGCTTCGCGCTCGCCGTGCTGCCCCTGGTCGCCACCCCGGGCGCGAGTCTGGCGCTGCTCACCCGCCATGTCGCGGAGGCCGGCCGGGGGCGTGCGCTGCCGGTGATCCTCGGCACCGCGAGTGGCGTCTACGTCCATGCGGCGATGGCCATGGCCGGGCTCTCCGCGCTGGTCGTCGGCTCCGAGACGGCCTTCGCGGTCCTGCGGTCGCTCGGCGCCGTCTATCTGATCGTGCTGGCCGGATGGACCTGGCGCCGTACCGGGCCCGGCGAGAGCGGTCCGCGGTCGCGGGGGTCCGTGGCGGCCCGGAGGCCGCGCGGCCGGTTCGCCGCCTCGCCCTGGCTCCAGTCGCTGCTCGGTACCGTGCTCAACCCCAAGGCGGCGGCCGTCTATCTGACCCTCGCGCCCCAGTTCCTGGACCCGGCGCGCCCTCTCGGGGGGCAGCTGCTCCTGCTGGCCACGGTCCATGTGGCCCTGGTCGGTGGCTGGTTGGCTCTCTGGGCGGCTCTGCTCACCCGACCCGGCACGGCGCTGACGCGACCGCGGGCGCGCGTCGCGATCGGGAGAGTCAGCGCACTGGCGCTTCTGGCCCTCGGCATAGGCGCGGTCGCGTCGCTCTGACCCGGCGGGACGACGCGACCGCCCTCGACAACCGCGCGACGGACGCGATCCGGGCCGGGGACTGGCGGGCGTGCCCGAAGCCCGTGCGCTCCCCGCGCTCCGTGCGTTCCCCGCGTTCCGTGCGTTCCGTGCGCGGGGCACCCGGGTGGAGGCGCTTCGGCGACGCCGCCGGGGAAGGCGCAGGTCACGGGCGCGCGTTGGGCGTCCCGGCGGCCGAACACCGGTTGCCTCCGCCGCGACCCCGTGTGACGATACTCGGCGGCTTGCCGAGAGCCGGAGCTTGCTGACGATTCGGACGATTCGAACCGAGGACACACCGTGACCTATGTCGCCGCCGACACCCGCTACCGGGACATGGCCTACCGTCGCTCCGGCCGAAGCGGCCTGAAGCTGCCGGCCGTCTCCCTGGGCCTCTGGCACAACTTCGGCGTGGAGAAGCCGTTCGACGTGCAGACCGCCATCGTCCGTCGCGCGTTCGACCTCGGCGTGACCCACTTCGACCTGGCCAACAACTACGGCCCGCCGCCCGGTTCGGCCGAGGAGAACTTCGGGCGGATCCTCGCCAGGGACCTGCGCCCCTACCGTGACGAGATCATCGTCTCCAGCAAGGCCGGCTACCACATGTGGGACGGCCCGTACGGCGAGTGGGGATCCCGGAAGAACCTGCTCTCCAGCCTCGACCAGAGCCTCGGCCGGCTCGGCCTCGACTACGTGGACATCTTCTACTCCCACCGCCCCGACCCGGAGACCCCTCTTGAGGAGACGATGGGGGCGCTGGACTCGGCGGTGCGTCAGGGCAAGGCCCTCTACGTCGGCGTCTCCAACTACTCGCCCGAGCAGACCCGTGAGGCCGCCCGCATCCTGGGCGAGTTGGGGACCCCGCTGCTGATTCACCAGCCCTCGTACTCGATGTTCAACCGCTGGGTCGAGGACGGTCTGCTCGACGCGCTGGACGAGGTGGGCGCCGGTTCCATCGCGTTCTCCCCGCTGGCGCAGGGGCTGCTGACCGACCGCTACCTCGACGGCATCCCCGAGGGGTCACGGGCGGCCAGCGCCAGCCCGTTCCTCACCCCGGAGGGGTTGACCGGGGACACCCTGGACCGGGTGCGCGGCCTGCACGCCCTCGCGGAGCGACGCGGGCAGACCCTCGCCCAGACGGCCATCGCCTGGGTGCTGCGCCGCGGCCGGGTCACCTCGGCCCTGGTCGGTGCCAGCAGCGTCAAGCAGTTGGAGGACAACGTCGCCGCCATCCACAACCTGGACTTCACCGACGCCGAGCTGGACGAGATCGAGGAGCGGCTGAGCTGACCCGGGCTCTCCGCCCCCCGGGCGGCGCGGCCGGCCTCCCGCGAGGGGCCGGCCGCGCCTCTCCTCCGTCGGGCCTGTCCCCGGGCGACGGGGAGGGGGCGAGGCGAAGAGGTCGGCGGCCGTCAAGACGAGAGGTCGTGAGAACGCGATGCGCATTCTGATTCCCCTGTTCCCCGGGATCACCACCCTGGACGCCGTCGGCCCCTACGAGGTGCTGCGCCAACTGCCGGACGCCGAGGTCCACTTCCCCGCCGCCGAGCCGGGGGTGGTGCTCGATGGCGCCGAGACCCTCGGGCTGCGCGCCGACTCGGCGTTCGGCGACTTCGACGGCACGGATGTGCTGGTCGTCCCCGGCGGTCCCGGCGCCAGGCCGGCGCAGCACGACGCGGCGCTGCTGGAGTGGATCGGCCGGATGCACGCGGCGGCGCGGTGGACCACCTCGGTCTGCACCGGTTCGCTGATCCTGGGCGCCGCCGGTCTGCTGCGCGGTCTGGACGCCACCACGCACTGGTCGACGATCGCCGACCTGGAGGCGCACGGCGCCCGTTACACCGAGGAGCGGGTGGTGGTCAGGGGCAACGTGGTGACGGCCGCCGGTGTCTCCTCCGGCATCGACATGGCGCTCACGCTGGCCGAGCGGCTCGCCGGCCCGGTCCCCGCCCGGGCGGCCCAGCTGGCCATCGAGTACGACCCGCAGCCGCCGTTCGACTCCGGTTCACCGAGCAAGGCGGGGCCTGAGGTTCGCGCGTACGCGGCGGAGCGCCGGCGTCGGCGGGGGTGACGCCCCGGTTCCCCGGTGACGGTCGGGGTTCCGCTCGGTCAAGAGCCGGGAAAGGCGGGTTCGTTCCGCGTCGCCCTGGGCAGGGTCAGGTTTGTCATGCACACCTCTCCCATTTGTCCCCCCACAGGAGGCTGACGTGACCCTGAACAAGGCCACCCGGGTGCTGGTCACCCTGCTGGCGAGCGTGGCACTGCTCTGGACCTCGGGCCAGGCGGTCGCCGACGACCACTCGGCGGCGGCCACGACGGTCACCTACGACGCCAGCGGCGCCGAGGAGTTCGTGGACGCCGTGCACGCCGGCGCCGCGGTCTGGAACGAGACCGTCGTCAACGTCCGGCTGGAGCCCGCCGATCCGGGCCAGTCCGCCAACGTCGAGATCATCGCCGACGACGGCTGGCCCCGCGCGCTGGTCACCAGCCTGGGCAACGGCACCGTCTGGATGGGCCGCCAGGCCGTCGACGAGGGTCACGACACGACCCGGATCGCCGCACACGAGCTGGGCCACATCCTCGGCCTGCCCGACATCAAGCCCGGCCCGTGCAGCAGCCTGATGTCCGGCGCCTCCGCCGGCCCCGACTGCACCAACGCCTACCCGAACGCGGAGGAGACGGCGGACGTCGAGAGCGCCTTCGGCGGCGCGTTCGACGTTCCGGCGCAGCTGGTTCTCTACCGGGACTGAGCGTCCCGGCCGGTCGGCGCCCCCACCCCACGGGGGCGCCGACCGGCGCTCACCGGCGCGCGCCCCACTCCTCGCGCGTCAGCGCGTACTCCACCTCGCCGTGCTCCACGCCCGGGATCGGCTCGTCCCACTCCTCGGTGTAGTAACGCGCCAGCCGCAGCCCCACCCGCTCCAGCACCCGGCGCGAACGCGCGTTGACCACCATCGTGTTGGCCGTCACCCGCGCCACCCCCAGCTCGCCGAAGCCCTTGTCCACCAGGGCCGAGGCCCCCTCCGTCGCGAGTCCGCGCCCCCAGGCCGACACCGCCAGCCGGTAGCCCAGCTCCACCTCCTCCGCGCTGTCCTCCTCCACGGGCGCCAGCTCGAACCAGCCGAGGAACGCCCCCGAACCCCGCTCCTCCGCGGCCCAGAAGCCGCGTTCGTCCCAGCACGCGTAGTGGTGGAGCAGCTCGGGCAGGACACGCGTGCGCAGGGTCTCCTCACTGGTCGGCCGACCCGTGAGATAGCGCATCACCTCGGGATCGCTGTCCAGCGCCAGCAGCGCCTCGGAGTCCCGCTCGGTGAGGGGGCGCAGCCTGAGTCGCTCGGTCTCCAGAAAGGTCCGCATCCGGGCATCCTCACCGGCGCCGGCCGGCGCGCGCCAGTCGTTAACCGCCGCCGGGGCGGGGCGCGTCGCGCGCTGAGCCGAACGGCGCACGGGGTGGAACTCACGCGCGCCCCCTTCGTTGTCCCCGGAGGAGTCGCCCATCGACGTGGAGGAGTCCGACGTGAGTTGCCCCGTAGGCGTGTTGGCGCCCGGCTTTCTGGACCGTTCGACGCTCGTCGCGTTCGCCCGGCGAGCGGAACAGCTCGGTTTTGACTCGCTCTGGATCGTCGAGGACTGCTTTCTGAACGGGGGCATCGCTCAGGCGGCCACCGTGCTCGCCACCACCGAACGCATCACCGTGGGCGTCGGCCTGCTGCCCGCCGGCGCGCGCAACCCCGCGTTCGCCGCCATGGAGGTGGCGACCCTGGCCGGCTTCCACCCCGACCGGCTGGTGGTCTCCGTCGGCCACGGAATGCCGGACTGGATGCGCCAGGTCGGCGCCTGGCCGGCGAGCCCGCTGACCCTGCTCGGCGAGTATCTGTCGGCGCTGCGGGCCCTGTTGGCGGGGGAGCGGGTCACCGTCTCGGGGCGCCATGTGCGGCTGGACGGCGTGCGGTTGGCCGCTCCGCCCGCGCGCCCCCCGCTCGTTCTCGCCGGGGTGCGCGGCCCCAGGTCGCTGGCGCTCTCCGGGCGGGAGGCCGACGGCACCCTGCTCGCCGAGCCGGTGAGCGTCGAGTATCTGGCGGCGGCCAGTGAGCGGATCGCCGCCGCGGGCGACCATCCGCTGATCGCCTACACGGCCGCCGCCGTCGACGACGACCCCGCCGTCGCCCGCGACCACGCCAGGGACGGGCTGAAGCTGGTCGGCCAACCGGACTGGGCGCCGCACCTCGCCCCGCTGCCGTTCGCCGACGGGCTCGCCGCGCTGCGCCGGCGGTGCGGTTCCCCCGAGGAGTTCGCCCGCGCCCTGCCGGACGACTGGGTCGACCACCTGTCCGTCTCCGGCACGCCCGAGCACGGCAGGGAACGGGTGCGGGTCCTGCACGAGGCGGGCGCCGACCGGCTGGTGATGATCCCGGCGGGGCCGGACCCGCTGGCCGCGGTGGAGTCGCTGGGGCGGCTGAACTGAGTCCGCGGCCAAGAGGCGAGGCCCCGTCGGGACGCCGGGGGGCCGCTCCCGGGGGCGGGCGCCCGCCCTTCGGGCCGGGGCGAACGTTGCCCGACACGGCACCGGCGTCATGGAATGGGCGGTGAACCGCCCCGCTCCGCCCCACCCGACCGACGCCGCCCCAAGGACGTTCCATGCTGGTCACCCGTTCCGTCGCCCTCTTCGTCGTCGCCGCGCTCTTCGAGATCGGCGGCGCCTGGCTCGTCTGGCAGGGGGTGCGCGAGCACAGGGGCTGGGCCTGGGTCGGCGCGGGGGTGATCGCACTGGGGCTCTACGGGGTGGTCGCCACCTTTCAGTCGGACGACAACTTCGGTCGCATCCTGGCGGCTTACGGCGGCATCTTCGTCGCCGGTTCGATCGCGTGGGGAATGGTCGCCGACGGTTACCGACCGGATCGATACGACCTGATCGGCGCGGCCGTCTGCCTCGTCGGCATGGCCGTCATCATGTACGCGCCCCGCGGCGGCCAGTGAGCGATCGGTGGCGATCGCCCGGCAGCCGGCAGCCGGCAGCCAGCAGCCAACGTTAACGGTCAACGGCAGTCAGTGGTGATCACCGGCCGTCGGGCGGACGTCCGGGGCCGCGGGCGTCAGCGCGTCCCGATCCGCCGTCGCCGCGCGCCCCGTTGGCGTGACCCCACCGTGCCGGGGACCACTTTCGGTGGGAAGTCGACCATGGTGGTCCGCCCGGCACCCGGGGTTTGATGTGCTGGGGTGCCGTGTGGCCGCCGGGACGACGGCCCGCCCACCGTTCGGCGTCGAACCGAAGGAGTACCGATGGAGCCGTGGCAACCCACCCCACCGCACCGGTTGGTCACCCTCAGGGCACTGGTGAACAGGCTGTTCCCGGCCGACGACCACCCGGCGGGCTGGGAGGCCGGGCTCGACACCTTCCTCCCCCGCATCCTCGCCGGGGACGCGGCGGCCCTGGCGCCGCTGGTCGAGACCGGCCTCGGCCTGCTGGACCACGAGACCTGCGCGCGCCACGCGGGCGGCCCCAGCTGCGGCGTCTCCTTCCACGACCTCGCCGAGGGCGAACAGGACGTGCTGATCGAGGAGTTGCTGGCCGGCGACGCCAGGGCCGAGTGGGGCGTCACCGACCCCGAGGAGTTCCTGCGCACCGTGGTCAGGCTCGGCGCCCAGGGGTTCTGGGGCGACCCGGGCAACGGCGGCAACCGCGACGGCGTGAGCTGGCGGCTGGTCGGCTACCGCGAACGCCCGGACGGCGCCCCGTGGCCCGCGCCCGAACCCGACCCGCCCGCCGTCACCGACTGGGAGGCGGTGGCGGGCCACTACGACGCCGTGGTCGTCGGCTCGGGCGCGGGCGGCGGGGTCGCCGCCTGCGTGCTCGCCGAGGCCGGCCACCGCGTGCTGCTGGTCGAACGCGGCACCTGGCTCACCCCGGCCGGGCTCCGCGCCGACCACCTGCGCGGCCAGCGCCGCGTCGCCGTCCACGGCGACTACGACCCGACGGCGGGCCCACCGGCCGAGGGCAACCCGAGGGTGGCGGCCGGCCAGGAAGGCGAGGAGATCGTCCACCCCGCCGACCACCGTTGGAGCAACAACGCGATGACCCTCGGCGGCGGCACCCGCGTCTACGGGGCGCAGGCGTGGCGGTTCTGCCCCGAGGACTTCCGGATGGCCAGCGTCTACGGCGTCCCGGAGGGCAGCAGCCTCGCCGACTGGCCGTTGACGTACGAGGAGTTGGCGCCCCACTACGAGCGGGCCGAGTGGGAGATCGGGGTCAGCGGCGACCCGCGCGGCAACGCCTTCGCCGGCCCGCGTGCCCGGCCCTACCCCATGCCGCCCGTGCGCGCCAACGCGGTCGCCGCGCCGCTCGCCAGGGGCGCGGAGGAGCTGGGGCTCAGCACCTCGCCGGTGCCGCTGCTGATCAACTCCACCGCCTACAACGGGCGCGGCGGCTGCGTGGGGTGCGCGGCCTGCGTCGGTTTCGGCTGCCCCGGCGACTTCAAGAACGACACCAGGAACACCGTGATCCCGCGCGCCCTTGCCACCGGCCGCTGCGACGTGGTCACCGGCGTCCGCGCCGAGCACCTGGTCACCGACTCCGGCGGCCGGGTGGTCGCGGTGGCCCTCGCGACCTCACGCGAGGGGGGCGTGGAACGGCGCCAGGTGCGGGCGCGCGCGTTTCTGCTGGGCGCCGGCGCGATCGAGACCGCGCGCCTGCTGCTGAACAGTCCGTCCGCACGCGAGCCGGGGGGTTTGGGCAACAACCACGACCAGGTCGGCCGCCATCTCCAGGGCCACGGCTACGCCGGGGCGCACGCCCTCTTCGACGAGGTGGTCCAGGACTGCGTGGGGCCCGGCCCGAGTATCGCCTGCAACGACTTCCGCCACCACAACCCCGGGGTGGTCGGCGGCGGGATGCTCGCCAACGACTTCGTGCCCACGCCGCTGCAGGCGTACCAGACGCTGCTCTCGCTGGGGCAGATCCCCAGCTGGGGCACGGCCGCGATCCGCGGACTGCGGGAGCTCTACCCCCGGCTGGCGATGGTGACCGGGCCGGTGCACGAGGTCCCGAGCCCGGAGTCCAGGGTGACGCTGGCGCCGCACGTGAAGGACGCGTTCGGGACGCCGGTGGCCCGGCTCAGCGGCCGGCCGCACCCCTCCGACCTGGGCGGGAAGCGCCTGCTCGCGGAGCGGGCGGAGAGCTGGCTGCGGGCCAGCGGCGCCCGGGCGGTCTTCCCGTTCGGCACCGTGCGCGCGACCACGCCGAGCGCCGGCCAACACCAGGCGGGCACCTGCCGGATGGGAGACGACCCGGCCACCTCGGTCACCGACCCGTGGGGAAGGGTCTGGGGGCACGCCAACGTGCGGGTGGTCGATGCCTCGCTCCATGTGACCAACGGCGGCGTCAACCCGGTGCTGACCATCCTCGCGCTCGCCTACCGCGTCGCGGGCCGGGCCGCCGAGGAGCTGGCCTGAGCCACCGCACGCACCCACCCACCCCCACCAGGAGCGCGGGGAACTGCGCGAGCAACCCACCAACGGGCTCACGCCGACAACCCACCCGGCCACGAAGCTCCGTAGTCGACCAGCCCCCGCCACCCAGCATGCGCGCAGTTCCCCGCGCCCCCAAGCAGGCCGCCACCTACCGCACGCGAACCCGCACCTCACCGCGAACGCCCACCCACCCGAGGGGCGCGGGGAACTGCGCGAGCAACCACACGCCGGGGCGCGCACGACAACCCGGCCCGGCCGGTCAGGGCCGTAGTCGGCTCCCCCAGGGGCCCCTGTGGCATCGATTTCCTCGGGTCATAGTGTGGTCGGGTCATTGCGCTCGCGGGGGCGGGGTGCTGACGCCTGTCCTCGTGCGGGCGGAGCCGTCGCACCACGGGGGAACCACCCATGTCACACACAGTCATGCGCACGCGGCGTCGGATCGGCGCCGCGCTCGCAGCCGCCGTCACCCTGGCGGCGCTGGCCGGATGCTCGATGGAGACCGTCTCGCCGTCCGAGGCCCGCGCCGACGCCTCCGACGACGCGCCGGCGCCGGCGGGGCCGGACTGCGAGGAGGTGAAGTGCATCGCGCTCACCTTCGACTCGGCGCCCAGCGAACACACCCCGGAGCTGCTGGAGATCCTCCGCGAGGAGGAGGTGCCGGTGACCTTCTTCCTGCTGGGCAAGAACCACATCGACACCTACCCCGAGCTGGTCACGCGGATGGTGGACGAGGGCCACGAGCTCGCCAACCACACCTGGACCCACCCGCGCCTGACCGAGATCGACCGGGACGAGGTGCGCGAGGAACTGGAGCGCACCCAGGAGGCGATAGCCGAACTGACCGGCGTCACGCCCACGCTGATGCGCCCGCCGCAGGGCCGCACCGACGACACCGTCGGCGAGGTGAGCGAGGAGCTGGGCCTCGCGCAGATCCTCTGGAGCGTCACGGCCAAGGACTACGAGACCACCGACTCCGACCTGATAGAGAGCCGGGTCATGGAGGACGCGGACCGGGACGGAATCATCCTGCTGCACGACCTGTACGACGGAACGGTGCCGGCCGTCCCGGGCATCATCGAGAAGCTGAAGGCGGAGGACTACACCTTCGTCACGGTCTCGCAGCTGCTCGCGCCGGGCCAGGCCGAGCCGGGGCGGGTCTACCGTTGACGCCGGGCTGTCCCCGCGAGACTCGACGGAAACGGCCTGGACCGAACAGACCGTCCGCTACGCACTGCTCACGGAGGCCCGCATGACCACGACCGACGGCGCCCCGGTCGCCCGCTCGGGGACCTACTCGCTCGGCGGCGACCTGCCCGTGCACCGGCTCGGCTACGGGACGATGCAGCTCACCGGCCCCGGCGTCTGGGGTGATCCGGCCGATCCCGAGGAGGCGGTGCGGGTGCTGCGGCGCGCGGTCGAGCTGGGCGTCACGCTGATCGACACGGCCGACGCCTACGGCCCCTTCACGGCCGACCTGCTGCTGCGCCGGGCCCTGCACCCCTACCCGGAGAACCTGGTGATCGCCACCAAGGCGGGCTTCACCCGCACCGGGCCCGACGCCTGGGTGCCCGTGGGGCGTCCCGAGTACCTGCGGCAGCAGGTCGAACTCAGCCTGCGACACCTGGGTGTCGAGCGGATCGACCTGCTCCAGCTGCACCGCATCGACCCGAAGGTGCCGCTCGCCGACCAGCTCGGCACGCTCGCCGCGCTCCAGTCCGAGGGCAAGATCCGGCACATCGGGCTCAGCGAGGTGGGCGTCGCCGAGATCGAGGAGGCGTCGCGGCACGCCACGGTGGTCTCCGTGCAGAACCGCTACAACCTCGCCGACCGCGCCGCCGAGGACGTGCTGGAGTACGCGGAGGCCAACGGGCTCGGCTTCATCCCGTGGTTCCCCCTGGCCACCGGCGCGTTGGCCCAGGGCGACGGGCCGCTGGCCAGGGTGGCGGCCGAGCGGAACGCCTCGCCGTCCCAGCTGGCGCTCGCCTGGCTGCTGCGGCGCTCGCCCGTGGTGCTGCCCATCCCCGGCACCTCCCGCGTCTCCCACCTGGAGGACAACGCGGCGGCTGCCGAGGTGGAGCTGACCGACGCGCAGTTCGAGGCGTTGTCCGCCGCCGTCTGAGCGGCCTGAACGGTGTGAACGGCCCGAGCCCTTGGGCGCCCGGGGGCCCGGGCCGCGTGGGCTGTCCGGGCGGCCCGTGCCCCCGGGCGGCGTGCGCCGTCCCTGCCGTTCCCTCCGGCGGGGCCGGCGGGGGCGTCCGGTCAGCGGTCGAGCGCGGCCAGGGCGTCGACGGCCAGCCGGGACGCCTCGGCTATCGCCTCCGGCGGCTGGCCCTCCGGCGCCCAGCTCCGGCGGACCACGGTGACCACCACGTTCCCCGCGCGGTGGCTCAGCTCCAGCGCGCCCGGGGTGTCCTCGCGCCGCCAGTCGGTGCCCGCGACATCCTGGGCACCCTGGTGGTACGGCAGCCAACCGAACCAGTCACGGGCCGCCTCCACCGGCGTGGCCTCGGCGGAGCCTCGCCAGGCGAAGACCCGATAGGCCAGCGCGAACTCCGCGTGCGCGTGCGCCAGCCGGCACTCCTCGGCCCGGAAGGACTCGGCCCCGGTGGCCGACGGCTGCCCCTCGTCCGGCACGCGGGCGAGGCCCAGGTCGGCCAGGCTCTCCTCGGCCACCACGCACGGATCGGGGGCGTGCGCCAACGCCGCGCCCCCCGGCCACCACGGCGCCTCCCACGGATGGTCCCGGCGCAGCGCCCAACTCGACGCCACCGCCACCGCCAGCCCGAGTGCCGCCCAGCGCAGCGCGAACCGCCGCCGCGTCCAGTCGCCGGCCGGCGGCGCGCTCAACGCGGGCTGCTCCGACCTGGACTCGGGTATCGCCGCCCGCAGCCCGGCGACCGTCCCCCCGAACGCCCGCGGGCCGTGCGTCAGATGGCCGCGCGGCGCCGGCAGCCGCAGCCGCTCGCCGTCCCGCAGCAGCGCCTCGGAGCCGGCGGCGTCCACGGTGATCAGCCGTATGTGGTGCCAGGGGACCGCCCGCTCCTCAGCCAGCGGACGGCCCACGTGCAGCGCCGAGGTGGAGACGGTCAGCCGCGCCCGGTCGTGCCACACCAGCCGCCACAGCGCGAGGGCGGCCAGCACCAGCGCGAGCAGCCGCAGCGAACGAAGCCCCTCCCGGTGGGCGAGGAACGTGCCGACGAGGAGCGCGAGCAGCAGCAGCGCGTACCCGGGCACCGCGCCGCGCGCGGCGCCGATCCGCCGCCGTCCTCCGGTCTCGTCACCCCGTGGCGTCAACGCCACCACCCCCCGTGGTCGTGCGGTCTCCGACAGTGTGGCACGGGGGTCTGACAACGGGGTCGAGGTGCGGTCACCGCTCCGTATCGGACGTGCGACAGCACCGGCCACGCGGTCACCGCCAGCCACACGGTCACCACCAGCCGCCCGACAGCCCCGCGCCCGGCGGGAGTTCAGCGGGTGGGCACCGTCGCGACGAACGCGGGGGAGGCCACCGGGTGGCGCACGCGCTCCGCCGGTACGCCGGTGACCGGGTCCAGGTCGAGGCCGATCACCACGTCCCCGTGCTGGGAGGCCGCGTACATGCGCGCGCCCCTCGGCCCCCCGCCCGCCAGCGAGAAGTGCCGCGGCCAGGGCGCGCCCAGCGGGTACTCGGCGGTCACCCTCGGGGCCGTCCCGTCGTCGAGGGCGAAGACGGTGACGGTGTCGGGCCCCCGGTTGGAGACCCAGCCGAGCCGGCCGTCGTCCGAGAGCTGGAGCTGCGCGCAGTGGTTGCGCGCGGGCCCCGAGGCGGCCGGCACGCCGGCGCCTGGCGTGAAGACTCCGGGCGCCGACTCGGTCAGCTGAAGAAGCTCGCTGGTCAACTCGGTCAGCACATAGGCCCGTTCGCCGCCCGCCCGCACCAGCTGCCGGGGGCCGCAGCCGGCCGGCAGCCGGGAGGCGGTGCGGTCGACCAGCCGGCCCTCGGGGGTCAGCCGGTAGGACCAGAGGGTGTCGGTGCCCAGGTCGACCACGGTGGCCAGGGTGCCGGCCGCGTCCAGCGTCACCATGTGGGCGTGCGGCGCCTCCTGCCGTTCCCGGTCCGGCCCCGAGCCCTCCAACTCGGCCAGCTCCGTGCGTCGCGCGGGCGTCCCGCGCTCGTCGAGGTCGAGCACGGCGACGCTGCCGCTGCCGTAGTGCGCGACCAGCAGCCGCCGCCCGTCGGGCGTGACCGAGAGGTGGCAGGGGGCGGCGCCGCCGCTGTCCAGTGTGTCCAGCACCCTCGGGGCGCCCTCGGCGTCCAGCGTGAACGCGGTGACGCGCCCCATGTCCAGCTCGTTGACCGCGTAGCCGACCGGCAGCGAGGGGTGCCAGGCGATCCACGAGCAGCCGGACACCTCCGCCTCGCCGACGGTGGTCAGCGCCCCGTCCTGGCCCTCTCGCAGCACGGTGAGCCCGGGGCCCGAGCCGCCGCTGTCCCCGGTGTAGGACCCCACACAGACCAGCCGGTCGCCCATCTCGCTCCGTCCGTCGCGCCGTTCGTGCCCTCACACGGTAGAGCCAGGCGGTCCGTTTGGGGCCACCGGTGCGGGAGGTTCGGAACGGGCGAGGCATTTTCCGCATGGAAGAAGTTTCTCCGGCTCTATTTCTCATGAGTGGAACCCGTGAGAGATTGGGCCGCATGGCAGCACAACAGCGTGGACTCAGGGGCGGGCCGGTGCTCGTCGTCGGGGGCGGACCGGTCGGGATGGTGGCCGCCGCGTGGCTGGCGCGGCTCGACATCCCGGTGGTCCTGATCGAGGCCGAGGAGGTGCCGAAGACCGACTGGCGGGCCTCCACCTTTCATGCGGCGACGCTCGAACTCCTCGACGAGCTGGGCGTCGCCGAGCAGATGCACGCCGAGGGTCTGCGCGTGCCGATCTACCACTTCAGGGACCGGACCGAGGGGCTGGTGGCCGCGTTCGACTTCGGGCTGCTCGCCGACGAGACCCCGTTCCCCTACCGGCTCCAGCTCAACCAGCAACACCTGGTGCGGATGCTGCACGAGCGGCTGCGCGCCACCCCGAACGTGGAGTTGCGCTTCGGCTGCCGGGTGACCGGGGTGGACCGGACGCCGGACGGTGCCGGCGTCGAACTGCGGGCGGCCGACGGGTCGACGGAGCGGCTGACCGGCTCCTACGTGATCGGCGCCGACGGCGCGGGCAGCACGGTGCGCAACGCGCTGGGCGTGGAGTTCACCGGCTTCACCTATCCGGAACGTTTCCTCATCGCCAGCACCTCGGTCGACCTCTCCCGCGCCCTGCCCGGGATCGCCGAGGTCAACTACGTGGCCGACCCCAGGGAGTGGCTGTTCCTGCTGCGCACCCCCGAGTCCTGGCGCGCGGTCTGGCCGGTGCCGCCGGAGCAGGACGAGAGCGAGGCGCTCGCCGAGGAGACGCTGCGCCGGCAGTTCCAGGGCGTGGCGCCCTGGCCGGACGGTTACCCGATCATCGACCGGCAGCTCTACCGGGTCCACCAGCGGGTCGCCGGGACGTTCCGGGTGGGAAACGTGGCGCTGATCGGGGACGCGGCGCACATCAACAGCCCGATGGGAGGCGTCGGCCTCAACAGCGGCATCCACGACGCGGTCGACCTGGCGCGCCGCCTCGGCCGCGTCGCGGAGGGCGGCGCGGACCCGGAGGCGGAGCTGGACGCGTTCGACGAGCGGCGGCGGGCCGTCGCCGTCGAGTACGTGCAGGCCGACACCCAGCGGAACACCGAACGGTTGCGTGAGACCGACGAGACGCGCCGCCGCGCCGCCCACGACGAGATGCGCGCCCTCGCGTCCGACCCGGACCGCGCGCGGGCGTACATGCGCCGGGCGTCGCTGCTGGAGAGCGTGCGCCGCTTCGGGATCGGCCTCCCGCCGGGGCGCACCCCGGAGCCCGCCACCGGCGCGCCCCACTGACCGCGCGCCCCGCACCCGCGAAACGCGCCGCCCCGCACCCGCGAAACGCGCCACCCGCGACGCCCCGCGCCCGACGCACGGACGCCGCCGCCCCGACGCACCCGACACCCCAGCCCGACGACCGACACCCGACCAGGAGGCCCCATGTCCACCGCCGAGGAGAACCGCGAGGCCGAGGCCGAGGCAGCGGCCAGGGCAGAGGCGAGCGACCCCGAACTGGAAGCGCTCTACCGGGACATCGAGGCCGCCGAGCTGCGCCCCCTGTGGACCATCACCGAGCAGTTGCTCACCCCGACGCCCCGCCCCAGGGCCGTGCCCTGGCTCTGGCGCGGCTCGGTGCTGCGCCCCCTCGCCGAGCGCGCCATCCGGCTGGTCCCCGTCGAACGCGGCGGCGAACGCCGGGTGCTCTCCCTGACCAACCCCGGTCTCGCCGGCCGGCCCTACGCCGCCGGCACCCTGTGGGGCGCCCTCCAGTGTCTGGGCCCCCGCGAGACCGCGCCGGCCCACCGGCACACCCCGGGCGCCATCCGCTTCGTCACCGAGGGCGAGGGCGTCTGGACCACCGTCAACGGCGACGCCTGCGACATGCGCCCGGGCGACCTGGTGCTCACCCCCGGCGGCGCCTGGCACGACCACGCCAACGGCGGCGACGGGCACATGTACTGGTTCGACGGGCTCGACCTGCCGATGATCGAGGCGTTGGACGCGATCTTCTTCGAGCCGCACCCCGAGCTGCGCCAGCCGGTGGAGGGCGCGCACAACGCCTCCGAGCGCCGGTTCGCCGCCGAGGGCGGCGCGTCCGCCGCCACCATGGTCCCGGGGGCGGTGCGCGGGGCGCTGGACCCGGAGCCGTCCGGGCTGCTGGTCTACCGCTGGGAGGAGACCGACCGGCGGCTGACCGAGCTGGCGAACGAGGGTGAGGAGCCCCTGGTCAGCGTGGAGTTCACCAACCCGCGCTCGGGCGCCAGCGTGCTGCCCACCCTCTCCTGCGGGATGCACCGGGTGCGGCCGGGCGGCGCCTCCGCGCCGGTGCGGCGCAGCGGCAACCGGGTCTACGTGGTCTTCCGCGGCGCGGGGCACAGCGTGATCGCGGGCCGCCGCTTCGACTGGACGGCGGGCGACATGTTCGTGGTCCCGTCCTGGGCGGCCGAGGAGCACCACGCGACGGGCGCCGGCGCCGACCTGTTCTCGCTCGGCGACGACCCGGTGCTCCGCGCGCTCGGCGTCTTCCGCGAGGAGACCCTGCCGGAGCCGCAGGAGATCACCGACGTCTTCGGCTGAGCCGGGGCGTGCACCGGGCCGCGAGGCCCACAACGCGAACCGCGAACCACCGGGCGCGCCGAACGGCCGCCGGGAGAGGGAAAGGCAGACGAGATGAAGCTGGCGCTCTTCGACGACCACCGCCTGGGCGTCGTGGACGAGACGGGGGAGACCCCCCTGGTGGTCGACGTCACCGACGCGTTGGGGTGGGAGCACGATCCGGACCCGGTGACGGCGGGCTGGTGGCGGCGGCTCTGCCGCGACTTCGCCGAGGCGCGCGGCCGGCTGGCCGAGGCGGCGGCGCGCGGCACCGGCCGGCCGCTGGCCGAGGTGCGACTGCGCGCGCCGGCGCTCAACCCGAGCAAGATCGTGGCCTGCGCCTGCAACTACGCGGACCACGTCGCCGAGATGCACGAGGTCCAGGAACGCACCCTGGGCGGCGTCGAGTCCTGGATGATGAACTTCGACGTCTTCCTCAAGTCCCCCTCCTCGCTGTCGGGGCCGGCCGAGGACATCGTGCTGCCCACCGAGATCGTCGAGGCGGGGCAGGAGATCCACCACGAGTCCGAGCTGGTCATCGTCGTCGGCACCGGCGGCGCCGACATCCCGCGCGAGCGCGCGCTGGAGCACGTGCTGGGGTACACGCTCGGCCTGGACATCACGGTCCGCTCGGCGGCCGACCGTTCGCGCCGCAAGAGCTACGACACCTTCAGCCCGCTCGGCCCGTTCCTCACCACCGCCGACGAGGTCGGCGACGCCGGCGGCCTCGGCATCCGGCTCGACGTCAACGGCGGGGAACGCCAACACGTCAACACCGCCGACCTGTTGACGCCGGTGCCCGCCATCGTCTCCTACGCCTCGCACATGATGACGCTGCTCCCGGGCGACCTCATCTTCACCGGGGCGCCCCCCGGCGTCGGCGCCATCGTCCCGGGGGACCGGGTGCGCGCCTCGATCGACGGGGTGGGCACGTTGGACCTCGCCGTCCGGCGGGGCTGACGCGGGGGGTTCCCGCGCCGGATCGCCCTACCCCGGGAACCCCCTCAACAGAAAAGAACTGAGCTAGAATTCTTTTATGTCGAATGAAGCGTCCGGGTCCAGCTCGGTGGACAACGCCCTCCGCCTGCTCGAACTCATCGGCGAACGGCAGGCGTTGCGCGTCTCGGACGCGGCCGGCGAGCTGGGTGTGGCGCCCTCCACCGCGCATCGGCTGCTCAACGCGCTGCGCAAACGCGGCTTCGTGATCCAGGAGAAGCCCAACACCGCCTACCGGCCGGGCCCGGTGCTCAACGAGATCGGGCTCGCCGCCATCGGCCGCGTCGACATCCGGCAGGTCGCGCGACCGGTGCTGGAGGAGGTCCGCGACCGCACCGAGGAGACCGTCAGCCTCTCGCTGCTGGAGGGGCGCAACGTCCGCTTCATCGACTGCCTGGAGAGCCCCCGCGCGGTCCGCGTCGGCAACCGCACCGGCGTCGTGCTGCCCGCCCACTGCACCGCCGCCGGCAAGGCCATACTGGCCGCCATGCCGGAGCCCGAGCTGTCGCGCCGCTACGACAGCGCCGAGCTGGACACCCGCACCGCCGCCTCCGTCGCCGACTGGACCAGCCTGGCCGCCGAGTTGCACGAGATCAGGCGCCGCGGCTACGCCGTCAACATCGAGGAGGGCGAACGCGGCATCTCCGCCGTCGCCGCCGTGCTGCGCGACCGCGCGGCCACCCCGCTGGCCTCGCTCGCGGTCGTCGTGCCCGCGCATCGGCTGGCCTCCAGGGCGGAGGCCGGCGGCCTGGCCGACCATCTGCTGACCGCGCGGGACCGCCTCCAGGAGACCCTGCGCGGCAGGTTCACCGCCTGAGGCCCCTGAGGCCGGGGCCCGGCCCCCGGCTCAGGCCACCGCGTAGAGCGCGCAGGCGAAGCCGAAACCGGTCACGCCGATCAGCGTCTGCATCACCGTCCAGGTCTTCAACGTGGTGCGCACGTCCATGTTCATGAAGCGGCCCACCAGCCAGAACCCGGAGTCGTTGACATGGCTGGCGAGGATCGAGCCGCCCGCCAGCGCCAGCACCAGCGCGGTCAGCGCCAACGACGAGAAGTTCCCGCCCTCGACAGCGGGTTGGGTCAGCCCGGCCGCCGTGGTCAGCGCCACCGTCGCCGAACCCTGCGCTATGCGCAGCGCGGAGGCGATCAGGAACGCCGCGACCACCACCGGCAGCCCCATGTCGGCCAGGCTCCCCGCGAGCGCGTCCCCGATGCCGCTGGCCCGGAGCACCGCGCCGAACATCCCGCCCGCGCCGGTGATCAGGATGATCGAACAGACCGGGCCCAGCGCCGAGTCGGTGAGCTCCTCGATGACCTCCCGGCCGCGCCCGCGCCGGGTGCCCAGCACGTAGGCGGCCACCAGCACCGCGACCAGCAGCGCCACCGGGGTCGAACCCAGCGCCCGCACCGGCTCGTACCAGCTCTCCTCACCGGTGAGCCAACCGGCGCTCCTGGCCGCGTCCAGACCGGTGTTGGCGAAGATCATCAGCAGCGGGAGTAGCAGCAGCGCGATCACCGTGCCGGGCCGCGGCGGCTCCTCCTGCTCCTCCGCCCGCGGACCGCCGGTCAGCAGCTCGGGAATGGGGAGCACCACCCGCCGGCCGACCCACAGCCCGAAGAGATAGCTCGTCAGATACCAGGTCGGCACCGCGACCAGCAGCCCGAAGAACGTCACAAGACCCAGGTCGGCGCCGAGCAGCTCGGTCGCCGCCACGGGCCCCGGGTGCGGCGGCAGATAGGCGTGCATCACCGAGAACGCGCCGGCCGCCGGCAGCCCGTACCGCAGCATCCCGCCGCCCAGCCGCCGCGCGACGGCGAAGATGATCGGCAGCATCACGACAAGACCGGCGTCGAAGAAGATCGGGAAGCCGAAGATCAGCGAGGCGACGCCGAGCGCCAGCGGCGCCCGCTCCTCACCGAACCGGCGGATCATCCCGTCGGTCAGCGCCTGCGCCCCGCCGCTGACCTCGATCAACCGGCCCAGGATCGCGCCGAGTCCGACCAGCAGCGCCACGTTGGCCAGCGTGTCCCCGAAACCGCCGGTGAGCGTCGGCATCACCTGCTCCGACGGGATTCCCGTCGCGAACGCGGTGCCCAGGCTGACCGTGATCAGCGCCAGGAACGCGTGCAGCCGCACCACGATGATCAACGCGAGCAGGACGGCGACCGCCACCCCCGCGATGGTCAGCAGAGGTCCGGTGGAAAGGGTTTGCACCCATTCGTCGTCCGGGGACATGCGCGTCAGCTCCGTCGCTGGTCGGGGGCCAGTTGACCCGCCCGAGTGCAGGCGTCGGGGGACGTTACCAGCACCCACACCCGCCCCGGAAGACTTCTGGCGTACTGCCGTCTCCCCCTCGTTGTCGGTGGCCGGCCGTAGTCTCGCGGGGACGCAGAACGAGGGGGAGAGGCGGGACTTGACCGGTTAGGGAGGTCGCCCGGCGGCCCGGCTCAGGGCACGAGGACGCGTCGGCCGCGCGAGTGCCCGGCCTGGCTGTCGCGCTGCGCGGCGGCGGCCTCGGCCAGCGGGTAGGACCTCTCGACCGGGATGCGCAGCCTGCCGCGCGTGATCAGGCCGACGGCCTCGGCCAGAGCGTCCGTCACGCTGCCGGCCACGCCGGAGAAGCGGACTCCGTGGTCGGGCGCGCTCAGGTCGGCGATGGAGACGACCCGGTCCGGGTGGCCGGTCAGCTCGACCAGTTCGGGGACCACCCCCGAGCCCGCCACGTCGAGCGCCGCGTGCACGGGCCCCAGCCGCCGCACCCGTTCCACCCACCCCGCGCCGTAGGTCGTGGGCACGGCGCCGAGGTCGCGCAGATAGTCCTGGTTGGCGGCGCCCGCGGTGCCGATCACCGCGACGCCGCGCGCCCGCGCGATCTGGAGCACCGCCGAGCCGACGCCGCCCGAGGCGCCGCTGACCAGCAGCGTCTGCCCCGGCCGCACCCCGACCTCCCGGATGATCCGCAGCGCGGTCTCCACCACCGACGGATAGCCGGCGGCCTCCTCGAAGGAGAGGCCCTCGGGCATCGGCGCCCACGCCGAGAGCACGGCACGCTCGGCGTAGGTGCTCTCGCCCTCCCCGAACACCCGGTCGCCGACCGCGACCCCCTCGACGCCTGGGCCGACCTCGTCGACGACCCCGGCGGCGTCCAGCCCCACGCCGGAGGGCAGTCGGACCGGATGGGCCCCGAGGACCTGGCCCTCGCGGATTCTCCAGTCGGCGGGGTTGACCCCCGCCGCCTTCACGACGACACGTATCCGGCCGGGGCCCGCGTGGGGCTCCTCGGCGTCGATCAACCGCAGCACCTCGGGGCCGCCGAACTCGGCGAAGCTCACTTTCCTCATGCGCCGACCGTAGCGCTAACGGTTAGCTTTTCAAAACGGGTCCGATTTCGTTGTTGATAGCGTGGACCCCATGACCGCCCCGACCGGACGTCGCGAACGCAAGAAGGCCGCGACCCGACAGAAGATCGCCGACGCCGCCCTGCGGCTCTTCCTGGAGCGCGGCTACGAGGAGGTGGGCATCCGCGAGGTGGCCGCCGAGGCCGACGTCGCCGTGACCACGCTCTTCGCGCACTTCCCCTCGAAGGAGGCGCTGGTCTTCGCGCGGGACCGGGACTTCGAGCGCGGCCTGGTCGACGCGGTCGCCGAACGGGCCCCGCACGAGCCCCTGGTCCCGGCGCTGCGCCGCGAGGTGCTGGCCATGGTGCGGCACTGCGCGGTGGAGGGGGCCGCCCCGGTCCGGCGGCTGGTCGAGGGTTCGACCGCCCTGCGCCGGCACGAGGAGTCGATGCTGCTGCGCCACGCGGACGCGTTGGCGGCGGCCGTCGCCGACGACCTCGGGCTGCCCCGGGCGACGACGGCCTGCCGGGCGCTCGCGCGGTTCGTCGTCGACGCCCACGTCCTGGCCAGGGGAGCCGACGACCCGGAGGCCGCCGTCGGGGAGATCTTCCCGATGATCGAGGCGGCCTGGTCCGCCGCCCGCCACCCCGGGACCACGGATCAGTCGGCGACCCAGCCGTCGTAGTCCAGGTCCGCCTCGGTGAGGCCGATCTCCCGCATCACCCCGTGGATGGTCTCCACCGACTCCCGGTTGGTGCTGCCGCGCCAGACGGGCAGGTTCATGCGTTCCGCCAACTCCGGTGCCAGCTCGCTGATCTCGGGCAGCGCCTCGCGGAACGAGTCCGGGTCCTCGGCGATCGACTCGGCCGTCCGCTCCACCCCCGCCCGGAACGCCGCCACCAGCTCCGGGTTCTCCGCCACCCGCTCCGAGGTCATCAGATAGGTGCCGATCTGGAGCCCCGGCCGGGTGTGGACATAGGGGCCGGCCAGCGGGCGCAGCCCCTGGGAGGTCCCGATGGTGGCGAACGGCTCGATCAGCACGCCCGCGTCCACGTCGCCCCGGCCGATCGCGGCCGGCATGTCCGGCAGCGGCATCTCGACGAAGCGGACGTCGTCATTGGTCAGCCCGGCCTCGCCGAGGACGGAGTTGACGACCACGTCGTTGATGTTCTGCAGCGAGTTGACGGCGATCCGCGTGCCGTCCAGGTCGTCGGGCGAGGTGATCGGGCTGTCCTCGGGCACCACCAGCTGCGCGAAGTCCCGTTCCTCCGTCTCGTCGGTCGAGGTGCCGGCCGCCACCATCTGGATCGGCATCCGCCGGCCCATCGCGATCAGCGCGGAGACCACGTTGGAACCGGCCACGTCGATGTCGCCGCTGAGCAGCGCCGGGATCACGCTGGCGCCGCCGCTGGACGGGCTGACCTGGAGGTCGACCCCCTCGTCGGCGAAGTACCCCTGGCGCACACCGTAGGCGAGGAAGGAGGAGGGCACCCCGGCCGTCTCCGAGACCACCAGGGTGTCGCCGTCGCCGCCGCCCGCTATGTTGGCGCCCGACAGGTCGCCGCCGTAGTCGGTGCACGCCGCCGTGGTCAGCACCATCAACCCGGCGAGCCCGCCCGCCAACGCGCCGGCGCGGCGCCCCGGGCGCGCGGTCGATCGCCGCCCGCTCATGCCGCCACCGACCCGCCGTCGATCGCGGCGAACAGCTCGCCACGCAGCCGGGCGAACTCCGGCTCCTGCTTGGTCAACACCTGGTCCCTGGGCCGCGGCAGGTCCACCGTGACCGCGTGCCCCACCGTCGCCGGCGGGCGCAGCACCAGCACCCGGTCGCCCAGGTAGATCGCCTCGTCGATGTCGTGGGTCACGAAGAGCACGGTGATCCCGTAGCGCTCCTTCACCCGCAGCAGCAGGTCCTCCAGGCCGGACCTGGTCTGGGCGTCCACCGAGGCGAACGGCTCGTCCATCAGCAGGATGCGCGGCCGGTACGCCAGGGCGCGCGCGATCGCGACGCGCTGCTGCATCCCGCCCGACAGCTGCCACGGGTAGCGGTCGCCCCGGTCGGCCAGCCCGACCGCCTCCAGCGCCTCCTCGGTCGCCCGCCGCGCGTCGTTCCTCTCGACGCCCTTGTAGCGCAGCGGGAAGGCGATGTTGCGGCGGACCGTCATCCAGGGCAGCAGCGAGCGGCTGTAGTCCTGGAAGACGAAGGCCATGTCCTCCGGCGGCCCGGTGACCGGCTTCCCGCGCAGCGTGATCTCGCCGGCGGTGAACGGGATCAGCCCGGACAGACAGCGCAGCATCGTTGTCTTGCCGCAGCCCGAGGAGCCGAGGATGCAGACGAACTCCTGGTCACCGACCGTGAAGTCGAGGTCGGCGACGGCCGGAGCCGCGGACGGGTCGGGTCCGTAGACCTTCCGCAGATGGGAAACTTCGAGCATCAGACTTCTCCGTCGGACGAGGCGGACGAGTGGGCGGGCGTGGGGGAGGGGGAGGCGCGTCGCTTCCCGAAGGGCGACCGCCCGGCGGAACGGGTGCGCCCCGTCGCCGGACCCGCCAGCCCCTTGAGGCCGAAGTGCCAGGCCAGCACGCGGCGTTCGACCCGCAGAAAGAGCCAGTTCAGTACGTAACCGAGCACGCCGAGCAGGATGATGCCGGTCCACATCTCCGGGATCGCGAACGAGCGCTGCTGCTCCAGCACGAAGTAGCCGAGACCGTTGCTGCTGGCCACCATCTCGGAGACGACCATGAGGATGATCGCGATCGCGAGCGAGGTGCGCATGCCCGCGAAGATCCGGGGCCCGGCCGCCGGCAGGATGATGCGCCAGATCCGGGCGGCCAGCGGGATGCGGTAGGCGCGCGCCATGTCCAGCTGCTGGGAGTCCACGCCGCGCACACCGTCGATCGTGTTGAGCAGGATGGGCCAGACCGCGCCCAGCACGATGACGAAGATCTTGGAGCTGTCACCGGAGCCGAAGAGCAGCAGCGAGAACGGGATCAACGCCGGCGCCGGCAGGGCCCGCAGGAACTCCACCACCGGCTCGGCGGCCGTCCGCAGCACCCGGGACATCCCGAGCAGCAGCCCCACCGACACGCCGACCAGCACCGAGGCCAGATACCCGGCGCTCATCCGGGTCAGCGAGGGCACCAGGTCGCTGCCGACGCGGTCGAAGAGCCACAGCTCCCCGAAGTACCGCCCGATCTCGTCCAGCGGCGGGAAGTAGAAGCTCTGCGCCCGGGAGGCCCAGACGCCGTAGCCGACCAACACGGCCACGGGCAGGGCGAGTTCGAGCAGGAATCCGAGGACTCTGCGGTTCACTGGGCGACCTCCTGGCGCTGCGAGGGATGCCACTTCAGCAGTCGGCGTTCGATCGCCTGGAACGCGAGGTTGATCACCCAGCCGACGAGTCCGGTCACGATGATCAGCGCGTACATGCGCGGCAGGTTGGCGTTGGACTGGGCGACCACGATCGACTGGCCGAGCCCGGGGGCGCCCACCACCAGCTCGGCGGTGACGGCCAGCACCAGCGCGATGGCCGAGGCGATCCGCAGCCCGGTGGCGATGTAGGGGGCGGCGCTCGGCAGTGTGACCCGCAGGAAGCGGGCGTGGGCCGGCAGGCCGTAGGACCGGGCGGTGTCCCGCACCACCGGGTCCACGTCCTGCACGCCGTAGATCACCTGGAGCAGGATCGGCCAGAAGGTGACGAAGACGATCAGGAAGACCTTCATCTCCAGGCCGACGCCGTAGACCAGCACCGCCAGCGGGATCAGCGCGACCGAGGGCACCGGCCGGCAGAACTCGATCACGACGCGGGTCATCCGGTACGCGGTCGCGTTCGAGCCCAGCAGGATGCCGCAGGGCACCGCCAGCACCGTGGCCAGCGCGATGCCCAGGCCCCAGCCGCTGAGCGTCCTGCCGATCTCGGTCCACAGCGGCTGCCCGGCGGCGAGTTTGAAGAGCTCGACGTAGGTGTCGGTGATCGGCGGGAACCAGTCGCGCGAGAGCAGTCCGGTACGGGAGCACGCCTCCAGGGCCAGCAGCACCACCAGCACGCCGCTGACCTTCAGGCCGAGGTCGCGCAGCCAGCGCTGACCGAGCAGCCGCCGAAGGCTTCCGGAGGTGTCCGCCAGGTTCGCCCGAGCTGTCCCCCGCGGAGCACTTGTGACCGTTGCGGTCCCTTCGAGGCTCATGATGCGACAGAGGTAGTTTCGGACCAGCTCATGGCGACTCCTTCGTGCGTGAAGCGGGTGCCTCGCAAGCTACGACCTGATTCCGCCTACAGCAATACATTCGCTGGAAGTTCCCTCTATAAGAAAAACAGCCGGTCCCGGGCGGGGGAAAATCGGGCATGAGCGATAAAAGACGGCGGTGCCGCGCCCCCGCTGGCCGGGGGGCGCGGCACCGCCGCGTGGTGGGTTCCGGGCGTCGCGCCCGGGGTGTCAGCCCCTGATGCGCTCGCTGATCCAGGCACCGGACTCCTTCAGCGAGCCCGGGTCGGACCAGGAGCCCGCGTCGCAGGTGCCGGGCTGGAAGACGGCGCCGGTGCGGAAGTCGTCCGAGTAGTTCCAGTTGGTCCAGCTGATGTTCTTCTCGGCCAGCAGGTCCAGGTACCGCTCGGCGAACGCGAAGTCGGCGCCGCCGTCACCGGTGTACTCCTCGGTGCCGAACTCCGTGACGAAGATGGGCAGTTGGTCGGCGGCGCGGGCCAGGGTGTCGATGTAGCCCTCCTGGTGGGAGGCCGCGTAGAAGTGGAACGTGTACATCACGTTCTCCGCGTTCACCGGATCGGCGACGATCTCCGCCTCGTCCGAGCCGTCCGAGACGCCCAGCGAGGACCAGCCCGGGGTGCCGACGATCACCACGCCGTCCGGATCGCCGGCCCGCACGACCGGGATGACCTCCTCGGCGTAGCTCCTGATCGAGGACCAGCCGACGCCGTTGGGCTCGTTGGCGATCTCGTACAGCAGGTTGTCCTGGTCGCCGTGGCGCGCGGTGATCTCCGTGAAGAACTGCTTGGCCAGTTCGGTGTTCGCGTTCGGGTCGCCGGGGGTCAACATGTGCCAGTCGACGACCACGTACATGTCCCGCGCGGTCGCCTGGTCGATGATCCGGCTGGCCAGGTCGGTGAAGTAGGCGGGATCCGTCTCGTAGCCGTCCTCCTGCACATAGGTGGAGACGCGGATCACGTCGGCGCCCCAGTCGTCGGCCAGGACGTCCAGGGACTCGTCGGTCACGCAGTTCTCGAACCACTGGGTGCCGTGCGTGCTCATGCCGCGCAGCTGCACGGGCTCGCCGCTCTCGCCGCAGAGCGTGGTCCCGCACACCTCCAGCGCGCCGTGCTCGGCGAACGGGGTGACGGCCTCCGGCGCCGCCTCGGCGGCCTCGCCCTCCTCGCCCGCGGTGGCCAACGAGGCGCCGGCGAAGGCCGTGCCCGCCGCCAGCACGCCGGCCAACCACAGGCGCGCCGAACGGTGTTGACGCGACCTGCTGCGGGCGCGCGGGGGCTGGTCCGCGGAACCCTGGACTTCCGAACGAGAGGATCGCGATATGCGCATAACCTGTCTTCTCCGATCGCGCCGGGGCGGGGCGGCCCAAGGCGGTGGGGGATCGCGGGAGCTGGGTCGGCCCTGAAAGTAAGCAGACTTCGGGAAGCCGTCAATAGTCTGGACCAATACCCGAGTTGGGTCCGAACGCCCTTCGCACGCCCTTCCGGAGATGCCCCGCCGCGCGTCGCGCGGTGTGACCTGTCACGGAGAAGCGGCCCCTGGTCACGGGGAGGCTTGGTAGTGTGCCGGGAGGATTGGCTGTTGAGCTAACTGGCTCGTGTGGTGAGGTGTGTTATGACGCAGGGCAGGGTTGTCCGTTTTGACGACATCCGCGGTTACGGATTCATCATCCCGGACGAGGGAGGTGAAGACGTCTTCATGCACGCGAACGACCTTCTGGATGACAAGCATCTGTACCAGCCGGGCGCCGTCGTGGAGTTCGACGTCGCCGAGGGGGAACGCGGTCCGAAGGCGTCGCTGGTGAGCGTCGTCAGGAAGGGCGCCGCGGCGCCGGCCGAGGCCCCGCAGCCCGTCGCGGCCCGCGCGGAGCCGGCCGCCGCCGGGGGAGGGGTGGTCGAGGACGGGTTGTGCGACGTGCTCTCGCCGCGCGAGTTCCGGCAGGAGCTGACCGAGACGCTGTTGGAGGGCGTCCCCAGCCTGACCGCCGCCCAGATCCTCCAGGTCCGCCAGGGCGTGGAACGCCTCGCCCGCGGCCACGGCTGGCTCGCCTCCTGACCCACCCCACCCCGGCCCTCCCTCCACCGGAGGCCCCCCGCGCCCCGCCGGCCCCCCACCACGCCCGGCGGGGCGCGGTCGTGTCGGGGCCCACGCGGCGAGGGCGCGTTCCGCGCGGGAGCGTCGCCGAACTCGGAGACCGCGTACGGACTCGCGGGCCGCGAAGGCGGCTACGAGCAACGGCAGGCGGCGGGACAGCGCTCGGCGCGATCGCGGGGGCGCCCCGGCCGGCCGGTCGCGGATTTTCCCCGGTCCTGAAGCCTCGCCGCGCGGTGGCTACGGAAACGCCTGGGAGATCTCCCGTTCGATCTCGGTGAGCAGCTCCATCAGGTCCTCCGAGCCCTCCCGCTCGACCCAGCGGCGGGTGGCGATGCGCAGGGACGTGAGGAAGGCGCCGGCGTAGACCTCGGGGCGGATGTGGTCGGTGCCCGGGCGGCCGGTGATGGCGTCGACCAGGTCGCGTTCCAGCGCCACGTGCATGCTCATCTGCCGCGCCAGCAGCGACGGGTGGCGCATCGCGAGCTTGCTGCGGGCCGCCCAGGCGCGTTCCTCCGGGGTGCCCGCGCGGGGGGAGAGAGAGTGGGCGGCGGCGAGGAGGGCCTGCCAGGCGGACTCCTCGGGCGGGCGCTGGCGCAGCGTCTCGACGAGGGTCCTGGTGCGCCGCTCCTCGTCGAAGAGGAGGGCGTCCTCCTTGGACGAGAAGTAGTTGGAGAAGGTCCGCCGCGAGATGTCGGCGGCGTCGGCGATCGCCTCCACGGTGACGTTCTCGATGCCGTGCTCTACGGTCAGGCGCAACGCGGCCTCGTGTACCGCCTGCCGGGTGGCGGCCTTCTTGCGCTCGCGCAGTCCCGTGATGGTCTCCATGTCCGAGATCTTACCTGGCGGGCAAAGTTACCCACTGAGCAATTATGCCCAAAGTGCATGTACAGTGAAACGGTCTTCTCACACACACCCGGAACGTCTCCGCTGGAGGTCGCGCGTGAGCGCACAGACCGTCGTGCCGTCCCAGGGCGCGCCGATGGACCACCGTCATGTCCTGCGGGCCATGAGTGGACTGATGACCGTTCTCTTTATGGCGATGATCAGTTCGACGATCGTCTCGGTCGCCCTGCCGCAGATCATCGGCTCGCTGAACGGCACCCAGTCCCAGTACACCTGGGTGGTCACCGCCACCCTGCTGACATCCACCGCCTCCACCCCGGTCTGGGGCAAGCTCGCCGACCTCTTCAGCAAGAAGCTGCTGCTCACCATCGGCATCCTGATCTTCAGCCTCTCGTCGCTGGCCTGCGGGTTCGCGCAGAGCGCGGAGCAGCTGATCGCCTTCCGCGCCGTGCAGGGGCTGGGGCTCGGCGCCCTCCAGGTGCTGGTCCAGGTGGTGATCGCGGCCATGGTCAGCCCCAAGGAGCGCGGGCGTTACAACGGCTACCTCGGCGGCGTGATGGCCGTCGCCACCGTCGGCGGTCCGCTGCTCGGCGGGGCCATCACCGACCTGTCGTGGCTGGGCTGGCGCTGGTGCTTCTTCGTCGGGGTGCCGTTCACGCTGCTGGCGCTGGTGATGCTCGCCCGCACGCTGAAGCTGGTCGAGGTGCGCCGCCCGGACGCCACGGTGGACTACCTGGGTGCCTCGCTGATCGCCGTGAGCGTGAGCCTGCTGCTGCTCTGGGTCACCTTCGTCGACGCCGAGTTCGCCTGGCTCTCCTGGCAGACCGGCGCCATGGTCGGCTCCGCGCTGGTGCTCGGCCTGGCCGCGGTGCTGGTCGAGGCGCGGGTGCGGGAGCCGGTCGTCCCGCTGCACGTGGTGCGGCGCCGGGACCCGGCGCTGGCGATCGTGGCCAGCCTCTCGGTCGGCATGGCGATGTTCGGCGGCGCGGTCTTCCTCGGCCAGTACTTCCAGGTCGGGCGCGGCTACACGCCCACCGAGGCCGGCCTGCTGACCATACCGATGATGGCGGGGGTGCTGCTCAGCGCCGCGGTCTCGGGCCGGCTGGTCTCCCGCACCGGGCACGTCAAGCCGTTCATCGTCGCCGGCGTGGTCTCGCTCACGCTGGGCTTTCTGACGCTGTCCACCATCGACCACCAGACCTCGCTCGGGATCGTCGGCGCCGGGATGTTCCTCGTCGGCGTCGGCGTGGGCATGTCGATGCAGAACCTGCTGCTGGTGGTGCAGAACACCGTCCCGCTGAACGAGATCGGCGCCGCCTCAGGGGTCGTCACCTTCTTCCGTTCGCTCGGCGGCACCATGGGCGTCTCGGTGCTCGGCGCGGTCCTCGCCCACCAGGTGTCGACGAAGATCGCCGAGGGGCTGACCGCCGCCGGCATTCCGGCCTCGGGCGACGCGGCCGGCGGCTCGACGCTCAACGTCGAGGCGATGGACCCGGCGGTCAGGGGCATCGTGCGGGCCGCCTACGGGGACGCGACCGGCCACATCTTCCTGATCTCGGCCGGCATCGCGCTGGTCGGCCTGCTCGCGGCGCTCTTTCTCACCCCGACCACGCTGCGTGACAGTCTCGACCTCGCGCCGGCCCCCGAGGGCGACGGGGAGCAGGCGCGCGAAGAGCGGGCGCCCGCCGCCGCCAAGCCGTGACCCGCGGTGGGGACGAGCGCGTGAGCCCGGGGCTCCGGGCCGGCTGAACGGGCAACGCGGCGGCGCGTCGCGGGAGTTGTCGACGCTCTCGGGGCGCGCCGCCGCCCGGCGTGGAGAGTTGGGGTGCCCGGCGGCCCGACGGCGACCGTAGTCTAAGCTTAGGCTTACCTAAGCTCCGCGTCGTTCAACTCGTCGGACCCCCCGTCCGCCACCCGTCGCGTCCCCGACGGGACAGGCCCCAACAGAAGGAACGTCCATGCCGCTCACCCCGCTCAGCGCGCGCCGTCAGCGTCTCGTCCTCGCCGCCGTGGCCACCTCGGCGGCGCTGGTGCTCAGCGGCTGCTCGTCCTCGGACGACGACGGGTCCACCGAGTCGTCGTCCGGCGAGGGGGAGGGCGGCGGGGCGTTCCCCGTCACCATCGAGAGCGCCCTCGGCGACGCCGAGATAGACGAGCGGCCGGAGCGCGTCGTCACCCTCGGCCAGGGCTCGGCCGAGACCGCGATCGCCCTCGGCAGCACCCCCGTCGGCATCGAGTCCTACGAGTGGGGCAGCGACGACACCGGCTACCTGCCGTGGATCCACGAGGCGGTGACCGAGCGCGGCGACGAGCTGCCCACGCAGTTCACCGGCGGCGAGAACATCGACTTCGACGCCATCCTGGAGCTGGAGCCCGACGTCATCCTGGCGCCCTGGTCCGGGATCACCCAGGACCAGTTCGACATCCTCAACGACATCGCGCCGACCGTGGCCTACCCCGACCTGCCGTGGTCCACCAACTGGGACCAGCAGATCGAGCTGGTCGCCACCGCGCTCGGCCAGCCCGACCAGGCCGACGTGCTGATCGGCGACATCCGCGACCAGCTCGCCGAGGCCGCCGCCTCCCGCCCGGAGTACGAGGGCGTCACCTTCTCCTACATCTACACCTCGGGTCCCGGCACCCTCGGCGTCTTCCTGCCGGAGGAGCAGCGGGTGGAGATGGTCTCCTCGCTCGGTCTGACCGTCGACCCGGTCGCCGAGACCTTCGAGGAGCTGGAGGGCACCGACTCGGCGATGATCGGCCTGGAGAACGCCGACCAACTCGGCGACAGCGACCTGGTCTTCACGTTCTACAGCGACGCGGAGACCCGCACCGAGATCGAGGGCCAGCCGCTGTACGCGGCCATCCCGGCCGTCGAGCGCGGCGGTATCGTCTCCAGCGACGACAACCCGTTCGTCACCGCCTCCTCGATCATCAACCCGCTGACCGTGCCCTGGAGCATCGACCGCTATCTGCCGCTGATCGACGAGGCGCTGACCACCCTCGACGACTGACCCGCCCCGACCACCGGCACGCACACCACGATGACCGTCACCACAGCAGCGAAGGCCGCCCCAGGCCGCGCCACGTCCCGGGGGCCGGGCGCCGTCAGGATCGCCGGCCTCCTCGTCCTCTGCCTGGCGGCACTGGCGGCGGCGATGGCGGCCAGCGTCGTCTTCGGCGCGAAGACCACCTCGCTCGGCGACGTGTTCGCGACGCTCGGCGGCGACGCCGACCCCTATGTCGCGACCGTCGTCGAGAGCCGCTACCCGCGCACCGCGCTCGGCGTGCTGGCCGGCGTCAGCCTGGCCGTCGCCGGCACCCTGATGCAGGGCATCACCCGCAACCCGCTCGCCGACCCAGGACTGCTGGGCGTCAACGCCGGCGCCTCGGCCGGGGTGGTGACCGCGACCGCGTTCCTCGGCGCCGGCGGCCAGTCGGGCGCGGTCTGGTGGGCGCTGCCCGGCGCGTTCCTGGCCGGGCTGCTGGTCTACGCGATCGGCTCGGCCGGCGCCTCGACGGGGCTGGTGCGGCTGGTGCTGGCCGGCGCCGTGGTCTCGGCGGTGCTGGCCGCCTACATCCAGCTGGTGACGCTCAGCAATCCCGACACGTTCGACAGCTACCGCTACTGGGTGGTGGGCGCGCTCGGTGGCCGGCCGATGGAGATCTTCTGGACGGCGCTGCCGTTCGCCGCCGTCGGCCTCGTCCTCGCGCTGCTGCTGTCCGGCGGGCTCAACGCGCTGGCGCTGGGCGACGACTCGGCGCACTCGCTGGGCGCCAACCCCACGCTGATCAGGGCGGGCGGGCTGCTGGCCGCCACCCTGCTGTGCGCGTCGGCCACCGCGGCCGTCGGCCCGATCGCCTTCGTCGGCCTGGCCGTTCCGCACATCGTGCGGGCGGTGGTCGGCATCGACTTCCGGCTCCAACTGGCCTTCTCGGCCGTCGTCGGGCCGACGCTGCTGCTCCTCGCCGACGTGCTGGGCCGGGTGGTGATGCGCCCCTCGGAGCTGATGGTCGGCGTGGTCACCGCGTTCGTGGGCGCGCCCGTGCTGCTCTACGCGGTGCGCCGGATGAGGGGGACGGCGTGACCGCGACGGAGGAACGCGCCGAGGGGGCGCGCGTCCGGGGGGCGCGCGGGGAACGCCCCCGGGGCATGGTCGTGATCGGGCGCCGGCTGGCGCTGCCGATGAGCCGGGCGGCGCTGCTGGTCGGCGTCGGCATCGTGCTGGCGCTGGTGGCCGCCTCGGTGGCGACGCTCACCATGGGGAAACTCGGCGTGCCGCTCGGCGAGTTGCCCACCGCGCTGACCGGTGGCGCCGAGGGCAAGTCGCTCTTCGTGCTGGACCGGCTGCGCGGCCCCCGGCTGGTGGTGGCGATCGCCGCCGGCGCCGCGTTCGGGCTCTCCGGCGCGCTCTTCCAGTCCGTCACCCGCAACCCGCTGGGCAGCCCCGACGTCATCGGGCTGAGCGGCGGGGCCGGGGCCGGGGCGGCCGTGGTGGCGTTGAAGATGCCGGACGTGCCGGTCTCGCTGGGGGCGCTGGTCGGCGCGGGGGCGGCGATCGCGCTGGTGTACTTCTCCACGGGCACCGGCTTCCGCGACCCCGGCCGGCTGATCGTGGCCGGCATCGGCGTCGCCGCCATCGCGCTCGCGATCACCCAGTACGTGGTCTACGCGGTCGAACGGGAACGCGCCACCGCGCTGACCGCCTATGTCAACGGCTCGCTGGCCGCGCGTTCCTGGGAGGACGCCCGGGACATCGGGCTGGCGCTGCTGGTGCTGCTGCCGTTGACCCTGGCGCTGGCCAGGCGGCTGGACATCGGCGAGATGGGCGACGAGATCGCCGCCGCGCTGGGCGCCGAACCCAAGCGGACCCGCACGCGGGCGGTGCTGCTCTCGGTGCTGCTGTCGGCCGCCGCGATCAGCGTCGCCGGGCCGATCGCGTTCATCGCGCTGACCGCGCCGCAGATCGCCCGCCGGCTCACCGGCGGCTCGGGCGCGCACCTGCTGCTCTCCGCGCTGACGGGCTCGCTGCTGCTGGTCCTCGCCGACCTGGCCGCCCAGCAACTGCCCATGGACGACATGCCGGTGGGCATCTACACGATGGCCATCGGCGGCCTCTACCTCGGCTATCTGCTCACCAGGGAATGGCGGAAGGGACGACTGTGACCAGCGACGAGCGGACCGGAGCGCCGGCGGAGGCGACGGGCAAGGGGCTGAGCGCGCGGGGGGTGACGCTCTCCTACGGGGGCGTGCCCGTGGTGCGCGAGCTGAGCCTGGACCTGCCGCACGGCGGGCTGACGATGATCATCGGCCCCAACGGCTGCGGAAAGTCCACGCTGGTCAAGGCGTTGGCCAGGGCCATCAAGCCCGACGCGGGCACCATCCTGCTCAACGGCACCGACCTGCGCGCCTACCGGGGCCGGGCGGTGGCCCGCGAGGTCGCGCTGCTGCCGCAGAGCCCGCTGGCGCCGGAGGGCATCAGCGTGCGCGGCCTGGTGCGGCGCGGCCGGTACCCGCACCACACGCTGCTGCGGCAGTGGTCGCCCGAGGACGACACCGCGATCGCCTTCGCGCTGGAGCGCACCGGCCTCACCGAGCTGGCCGAGGCGCGGGTCGGCGAGCTGTCCGGCGGGCAGCGGCAGCGGGTCTGGATCGCGATGGTCCTCGCCCAGCAGACCGAGCTGCTGCTGCTCGACGAGCCCACCACGTTCCTCGACATCGCCCACCAGTACGAACTGCTGGAACTGTGCGCGGAGTTGCACCGCGAGGGGCGCACCATCGTGGCGGTGCTGCACGACCTCAACCAGGCGGCCAGGTTCGCCAGCCACCTGGTGGTGATGCACGAGGGGCGGGTCGTCGCCGAGGGCCCGCCGGCCGAGGTGCTCACCGCCGGGCTGGTCGGCGAGGTCTTCGGGCTGCCCTGCGACATCGTCCCCGACCCGCGGACCTCGACGCCGATGGTGGTACCGCACGCGGCGGCCCACCGGGACCGCGTGCGGGGATAGCCGCCCCCGGCCCGCCCTGCCGCGGACCCGCCGCGACCGCCCGCCACGGCTGTCGCACCCCGCCTTCCGGGACCGTCAACGCCCGTGCGGCAGGACCGGCAGCTCCACATGGCCGTTGGAGACGAGGCTGCGCACGGGGCGCAGCGCCTCCGGCGCGACGGCGAGCCTGATGCCGGGGAAGCGGTCGAAGAGCGCCGGCAGCGCCACCGCCGCCTCCGCCCTGGCCAGCGGCGCGCCCAGGCAGAAGTGCGGGCCGTGGCCGAAGGACAGGTGCTCCTTGTTGACCCGTGAGATGTTGAAGTCGCCCGCCGTCTCGCCGTGCACCCGGGGGTGCCGGCCGGCCGCGCCGTAGGAAGCGAGGATCGTCTCGCCGGCCCGGATCAGCCCACCGTCGGGCAGCTCGATGTCCGAGACGGCGTACCGCAGCGGCAGATGGCTCACCGGCGCCTCGTACCGCAGCGCCTCCTCGATGACCTCGCCCCAGGGAACCCCGCCGGAGCGGACCAGTTCCCGCTGCTCGGGGTGGGTGAGCAGCGCGGTGACCGCCTGGTCCAGCAGGTTGGTCGTGGTCTCGTAGCCGGCGCTGACCACCAGCATCAGGGTGCTGGTCAGCTCGCCCTCGGAGAGCCGGGAGCCGTCGCCCTCCTCGTCCCTCGCCTCGATCAGCGCCGAGGTCAGGTCGTCGCCGGGCTCGGCCCTCCGGCGGGCCGCCAACGTGCCGAGCAGCGCGGAGTACTCCGCGTGGTTGGCCTGGGCCCGTTCCAGGGGGACGGAGGTGTCGAAGACGGTGCGCACCACGCGGCGGAAGTCGTCCGCCATCTCCTCGGGCACGCCGACCAGTTCGCTGATCACCCGCACCGGAACCGGTTCCGCCAGCGCCGCCCGCAGATCCACCGGGACGCCGGGCGCGACGGCGGCGATCGCGTCCACCAGCTCCGCGGTGATCGCCTCCACGCGCGGCAGCAGCGCGTTGACCCGGCGCGGGTTGAACGCCGGGCTGATCAGTCGACGCAGCCTGCGGTGCTCGGAGCCGTAGGCCGTGAACATGTTCTGCCCGTTCACCCACAGGTCCAGCGGCCAGCGGCCCACCACCCGCTCGGGGAACTCCGGCCAGTGCCGGTGCGGGTCCTTGGAGACCCGGGGGTCGGTGAGCAACCGCCGCAGCAGGTCGGGGTCGTTGACCGCCCAGACGGTGACGCCCACCAGGTCGGCCCGCACGGCGGCGCCGCCGGCGTGCAGGGCGGCCTCCTCGGCGCGGCGCGCGCCCCCCGTCGGGTCGAGGGACAGGGGTGTGGACTCGCTCATCCGACCGCCTCCGCGGGACACCGTGCACCAGTCGCACCGGAACGGACACGGCGCGGTCCGGTCGCCCTCGCCCGCCCCGCGCCCACCCGATTCCTCCCCCGCGGCCGGCCGGGGCACTCCCGCCCCGGGAGCCGGTTCACGCCGTTTCGCACGCCCCCGCGCGGGCACTGACGGTCACCCGGGGCGGGTCCGGCGTGGTGAAGGCGTAACTCCGGGGAAGAGGGCGAAAGTTGGGACAACGGACTCTTCTCTTCCCCAGTGCGCTGTGTCACTCTCCCGGAGCGAACCTCACGAGGGGATGACTCAATGCGAGTGCTGACCAGAAGGCTCGTCGCACTGACCGGTGCGCTCGCCCTGTCGGGAACGGTCGCGGCCTGCGGCTCCGGCGGGGACGGCGACTCGGGCGCCATCGAACTGACCATCAGCATGAACGCCATCGCCGGCGGCAAGAACGCGGTCGAGGCCGACTGGATCGAGCAGTGGGTCATCCCGCGGTTCGAGGAGGAGCGGGCGGCGGCCGGCGTCGAGGTCGACGTCACCTTCGAACCCAGCGGCGTCGACGACGAACAGTACAAGTCCCGGCTGGCCCTCGACCTCCAGTCCGGCGCGGGACCCGACCTGTACACCCTGGACGGCATCTGGCTGGGCGAGTTCGCCCAGGCCGGCTACGTCGAACCGCTGGAGCGCACCGACCCCGACTACGCCGCCTGGGAGGGCTGGGAGCAGATCCCCGAAGCCGTCCAGGCGCTCGCCACCTTCGACGGCGCGCGGCACGGGATCCCCGCCGGCACCGACGGCCGGGTCCTCTACTTCAACCGCCAGCTCTTCGCCGAGGCCGGGCTCCCCGCCGACTGGCAACCCGCCTCCTGGGACGAGATCGTCGAGGCCGCCGAGGTCCTGGCGGCCCTGGACGGCGTCACCCCGATCCAGCTCAACGCCGGCACCGCCATGGGCGAGGCCACCACCATGCAGGGCGTGCTGCCGCTGCTCGCCGGCGCGGGCGAGGAGATCCACACCGAGGGCGCAGGCTGGACCGGCGACAGCGCCGGCCTGGAACGGGTCCTCGGCCTCTACGCGGAGATCTACGGGGCCGGCCTCGGCGACCGGCAGCTCCAGCAGGAGACCCAGGGCCGCGACAAGTCCTTCGAGGAGTTCGCCGCCGGCAAGATCGGGATCCTGCTGGAGAGCGACTACTTCTGGCGTTCCGTGGTCAACCCCGCCGGCGGCGTCGCCCCCATGGAGGACCGCGACGAGAACGTCGGCTACGCCCTGATCCCCGCCGCCGAGCCCGGCGCGGGGCTCGGCGGCTCCGACCACGTCTCCACCTCGGGCGGCAACGTCCGGGTGGTCAACCCGGCGGGTGACCACTCCGACCTCGCCTGGGAGTTGCTGGCCTTCATGCACTCGGCCGAGGCGGTCACCGCCCTCGTCGGCGACGACCCCAGGATCACCGCCCGCGCCGACGTCAACGAGGCGCTGCTCGGCGACGACCCGATGCTGACCTTCGTCAACGAACGGGTGCTGCCGCTCACCTCCTACCGGCCGGCCCTCGACGTCTACCCGCGGGTCTCCGTCCTCCTCCAGGAGGCCACCGCGGCCGTCGTCGCCGGCGGGGACCCGGCGGAGGCCGCCGCCGACTACCGGGAGGGGCTGGAGGAGGTCGTGGATGGCGACATCGCCCCCTGAGCCGGGCGGGCCGCCGGCCGGGGCGGCGCCGCGCGAGCGCGACGCGGCCGGCCTCGGCCGGCTCGGCGCGACCGCGTTCGTCGTCCCGGCGCTGCTGCTGATCGCCGCCTTCCTGGTCTTCCCCGCGCTCTGGACGATCTACCTGGGCGCCACCGACTACCGGCTCACCGGACTGGCCGCCGTCGACCCCCAGTTCGTCGGCGCGGAGAACGTCGAACGCGCCCTGGACGACGACGGCTTCACCAACTCCCTCGGCCTGACCCTCCAGTTCGTCCTCGGCTCCGCCGTCATCGGGCAGGCGGGGCTCGGCTTCGCCATCGCCTGGGTGCTGCGCGACCGGCGCGGCTTCGGGCGCCGGCTGATCGAGGCCATGGTGCTGCTGGCGTGGATCCTGCCGAGCAGCGTGATCGCGTTCCTGTGGATCGCGCTGCTCGACCGCGACGACGGCACCCTCAACGCGCTGCTCTCCACCCCCGGCACCGCCTGGCTGCTGGAGCACCCGATGCTCTCGCTGATCGTCTTCAACATCTGGCGCGGCACCGCGTTCTCGATGATGCTCTACGCCGCAGCCCTGGGGAACGTGCCGCCCTCCCAGCTGGAGACCGCGCGGCTGGCCGGAGCCTCCTCCTGGCAGCAGCTGAGAGACGTGGTCTTCCCCCGCATCCGGGGGCATGTGCTGACCAACCTGCTGCTGATCAGCCTGTGGACGTTCAACGACTTCACGCCGTTCCTGCTGACCGGCGGCGGGCCGGAGGACCGCACCGAGATCATGCCGGTCTTCATCTACGAGACCGCGCTCTTCGGCGGCGAACTCGGCTTCGGCGCCGCCATCTCGGTGCTGATGCTGCTGATCAACCTGGTGATCGCCGTGGTCTACGCCCGGCTGCTGCGCCGGCGGAAGGACGTGGACCGATGACGGCCCCGCCCGGGGCGGACCCGGAGACAACCGCCGCCGACCGGCACGCGGCGGGGCTCGACGGCGCCCGCCGGCTGCTGGCCACCGTCGGCTTCTACACCTTCTGCTCGCTGGTCCTCGCGTTCTTCACCGTGCCGCTGCTCTGGCTCGCCAGCGCCCCCTTCGACGACACCCCCTCCGTCACCGCCTCGCTGCCCTCGTTCACCCTCGCCAACTTCGAGACGCTGCTGGACAACCGGTACGCGATGCGCTCCCTCGGCAACTCGGCCGTGCTGGCGGCGGGCACCGGCGTCCTGGTGGTGGTCTGCGCGGCGCTCGCCGCCTACGCGCTCAGCCGGGTCCGGCTGCCGGGCCGCGACGCGCTGCTCTACGCCCTGCTGCTGCTCTCCTCCATCGTCACCGGCACCGCCGCCATGGTGCCGCTGTTCAACCTGGCCTTCGAACTCGACCTCATCGACTCCCAGTTGGGCGTGATCCTGGTGCTGTCCGGCGGGCTGCTGCCGTCGGCCGTCTTCATCCTCAAGGACTTCATGGACGGCACGCCCCGCTCCTACGAGGAGTCCGCGCAGGTCTTCGGCGCCTCCCCGCTCCAGGTGATGCGGCACGTGGTCGTACCACTGGTCAGGCCGGGGCTGGCCACCATCGCCGTCTGGTCCGTCGCACAGGTCTGGGGCAACTTCCTCATCCCGTTCCTGCTGCTGCGCTCCCCCGAGAAGTCGCCGGCGGCCGTCGTGATGTACACCTTCTACACCGAGGGCGGCCAGCCCGACCTGGCCCTGATCTCCACCTTCTCGCTGCTCTACTCGGTGCCGGTGGTGCTGATGTTCCTGCTGGTCAGCTCCCGCTACGGCTTCCGGTTCCACGGAGGGATCAAACGCTGATGGCCGACCTCACCCTGGCCGCCCTGACCAAGGTCTACCCCGGCGGGGTCCGCGCGTTGGACTCCGTCGAACTGACCGTCGCCGACGGCGAGTTCTTCGCGCTGCTCGGCCCCTCCGGCTGCGGCAAGACCACCCTGCTGCGCACCCTCGCCGGCCTGGAGACCGCCACCTCGGGCGCCGTGCTGCTCGGCGGCACCGACGTCACCGCCGTGCCCCCGGGGCGGCGGGACGTCGCGATGGTCTTCCAGGACTACGCGCTCTTCCCGCACATGACCGTCACCGACAACATCGCCTACCCCCTGCGGATCAGGAAGGTCCCCGGCCGCGAACGCCGCGAACGCGCCGCCGACACCGCCGCCGAGCTGGGGCTCGGCGACCACCTCGGGCGCCGCCCCGACCAGCTCTCCGGCGGGCAGCAGCAACGGGTCGCGCTGGCGCGGGCGATGGCCTGCCACCCGCGGGCGTTCCTCTTCGACGAGCCGCTCTCCAACCTCGACGCCCGGATGCGACTTGAGGCCCGCACCTTCCTCAAGCGCCTCCAGCGCGAGCTGGGCGTCACCACCGTCTTCGTCACCCACGACCAGGCCGAGGCGCTGGCGCTCGCCGACCGGATCGCCGTCATGGAGCAGGGCCGGATACGCCAACTCGGCACGCCGGCCGAGGTCTTCCGCCGCCCCGCCAACACGTTCGTCGCCTCGTTCATCGGCTCCACCCCGATGAACCTGCTGCCCGGCACGGCCGAGGGCGGCGCCGTCCGCGTCGCCGACACCGCGCTGCCCACCCCCGAGGGGCTGGCGCTTGCCGAGGGCGAGAAGCTGACCTACGGCATCCGGCCCGAGTACCTGACGTTCCATCAGGAGCCGGTCGCCGGCGCCCTGGCCGGCGAGGTGCGCGTGGTGGAGAACCTCGGCAGCTCCCAACTGGTCACCCTGGAAGGCCCGGCTGGTGAGGTGCGGGTCGTCGTCGACGAGGACACCGCGCTGGCGCCGGGCACGGCGGGGCACGCGCTGCCGCGCGCCGACCGCGCGCTGGTGTACCGGGACGGTGAACTGCTGGGCCCCCCGGGGTACGAGACGCCGGCGACGGGAACGAGGACACCGTGACACCCGCGACCGACACCGTCCACCGGGGGCGCTGGACCCTCGCCGACCGGCTCGAACAGCCCCTGCGCGAGCTGCCGTTCGACGTGCCGCCCGGCACGGCCGCGCTGACCGTCGAACTGTCCTACGAACGCGAGGCCGGGGTGCTCGACCTCGGCTGCCTCGGCCCCGCCGGCTACCGGGGCTGGTCGGGCGGAGCCCGCGACCACTACACCGTCGCCGTCGGCTGGGCCACCCCCGGCTATCTGCCGGGCGAGCCCGAACCGGGGGAGTGGCGGGTGCTGCTGCGGCTGCACCGGGTGCCGCCCACCGGCCTGGAGTACCAGGTGCGGATCACCACCACCGGCCGCCGCACGGCCCCGCCCGACGCCCCGGCCGACCCGCCCGTGCCGCGACGGCCCGACCGCCGGCCGCTGCCCGGGGTCGACGGGCTGCGCTGGCTGGCCGGCGACTGCCACAGCCACACCGTGCACAGCGACGGCGCGCTCACCCCCGCCGAACTGGCGGCGCTGGCCGCCGCCCAGGGGCTGGACTTCCTCGCCGTCACCGACCACAACACCGTCAGCCACCACCCGCACCTCCCGGGCCTGGGCGCCCGCTACGGCATCGCGCTGCTGCCCGGGCAGGAGGTCACCACGGACACCGGGCACGCCAACGTCATCGGCGATGTCGGCTGGGTCGACTTCCGGCGCCCCGCCGACCACTGGCTGGCCCACGCCAGGCGCCACGGCGGGCTGTTCTCGATCAACCACCCGGTGGCCACCGACTGCGCCTGGCGCAACGCGCTCACCGACCGGCCGCGCCATGTGGAGGTCTGGCACAGCGGCTGGAGCGACCGCCGCTTCGGCGCGCCGCTCGCCTGGTCGGCGGCGTGGCGGCCGGACGTCGTGGCGCTCGGCGGCAGCGACTTCCACCGGCTGGGGGCCGACGCGCTGCCCGGGCGGCCCACGACATGGGTGCTGGCCGAGGACGAGGCGCCCGAGGCGGTGCTGGCGGCGCTGGCCGCCGGGCGCGTCGCCGTCTCGGCGGGGCCCAGGGCGCCGCTGCTGCTGCGGCTGGGCGACGAACTGCTCGCCCTGGACGCCGAGGGCACGGCGCTGGTCCGCCCCGACGGCTCCCGACTCGCCGTCCACGGCGACCGCGCGCTCCTCCCGGCGGAGCCGGGACCGCACCGGCTGGAGAGCCACGAGAACGAGGTGCTCGCGCTGGCCCGCTGACGTCGGATGTGGGCGAGGGGTGTGGGCAACGGGTGTGGTTTCGGGGGTGGTTCGGGTGGCGGGCGTGATCCCGGGTAGGCGGCACCCCGGCGGTCCGGCGCGGTGGCCGGACCTCCCGCGGTCCTCACGGCCGCCGTTCATCCCCCACGCCACCGAAGGAGGCCACGCGATGGCGACTCCCCTGAGCGCCGACCGGCTGCTGAAGGCCCTGCGCGACGAGGGTCTGACCGTGCACGAGGTCCGCAGCTGGCGCACGCACAACCGCAACGCGCAGGGGGCCTGGGCCCCCGTGCACGGCGTGATGATCCACCACACCGTCACCAGCGGCACGGACGCCTCGGTCCGGCTGTGCTACGACGGCCACTCCACCCTGCCGGGGCCGCTGTGCCACGGGGTGATCGACAAGGCCGGAGAGGTGCACCTCGTCGGCCACGGTCGCGCCAACCACGCCGGCTCGGGCGACGGCGACGTGCTGGACGCCGTGATCGCCGAGCGCGAGCTGCCGCCCGACAACCGGGCCGACACCGACGGCAACCCGCACTTCTACGGCTTCGAGTGCGTCAACCTCGGCGACGGCGAGGATCCCTGGCCGGACGCGCAGCTGCTGGCCATCGAACGGGCAGCCGCCGCCGTCTGCCGCGCCCACGGCTGGAACCACCGCTCGGTCATCGGCCATCTGGAGTGGCAGCCGGGCAAGATAGACCCCCGGGGCTTCACCATGGACGCGATGCGGGAGCGCGTCCGGGCGCGGCTGGGTGAGCCCCCGGACGGCGGCGGTGGCGGCGGCTCGCCGACCCACGAGCCGTTCCCCGGCGCCGCGTTCTTCGCCCCCGGCCGCGAGAGCCCGATCATCACCGCCATGGGCGAGCGCCTGGTCGCCGAGGGCTGCGGGCGCTACCAGGTGGGCCCCGGGCCGGAGTGGACCGCGGTCGACCAGGAGTCCTACGCGGCCTGGCAGCGCAAGCTCGGCTACTCCGGCGGCGACGCCGACGGCATCCCGGGCGAGACCAGTTGGGACCGGCTGCGGGTCCCGCGGGTGTAGCCCGGCACCGCAGCCGTCCGCGCCCCGCACCGCCGGGTGGGCGGCTCGGGGCGCGGAACGGGGTGCGTGCCGTGCGGTGGGGCGCGGACGGCTGCGGTCCCGGGTGGTCCGGTGCGTCGTCGGCCGCGCCCCCGGGGCGACTCAGTGGTGGGACGGCATCTCGCCCTCGACGACGGTGAAGGTCGTCGTGGCGTCCTCCGAGACGTTGCCCGCCGCGTCGGTGGCGCGGTAGGTCACGGTGGTCTCACCGAGGTCGTGGACCATGAACGGGTCCGTGTACTCGGTGAACTCGCCGTCGCCCAGCGCGTACTCGACGTTCGCCACGCCGGACTCCTCGTCCGTCGCGGTGAGTTCGACCGTGGCCATCGCCACGTACGCGCCGTCCGCGTCCTGTTCGCCCGTCACCTCGGCGGTGACCTCGGGCGCGGTGGTGTCCTCCTCGCCTGGCGGTCCCTCCACCACGTCGATGTAGGTCATCTGGCTGGTGGAGACGTTGCCCGCCACGTCCGTGGCGCGGTATGTCACCCGGTGGGTGCCCGGCTCGTCGAGGACGAAGGGCTCCTCGTAGGGCTGGAACACCGTGGCGCCGACCGCGTAGTCGACGCTCTCCACGCCGGAGTCGTCGTCCGTCGCGGTGAGTGCGACGGTCGCGCTGCCCACGTAGGCGCCGTCCTCGTTCTGCTCACCGGTGATCTCGTGGGTGACCTCCGGCGCGGTGGTGTCCTCCTCGCCGCCGCCACCGTCGTCTCCCTCGGTCACCACCAGGGTGCCCTGCATGGCGAGATGCCCGGGGATGGTGCAGAAGTAGCGGTAGGTGCCGGGGGTCAGCTCGACGTCGATCTCGTGCTTGCCGCCCTTGGCGTCGTTCGGGTTGGCGAGCAGGTTGACCCGCACGTCGTTGTTGTAGTCCGAGTTGGAGACGTCGAACGTCAACGTGTGGGCCATGCCCGTGGTGTTGCCGGTGGCCTCGCTGTTCTCGAAGACCAGTGTCGCCGGGCCGGCGACCGCCTCGACGGGCGCGGTCTCGTAGCTGTCGAGGTCGTTGTCGGCGGTCCAGGTCAGGACCTGGTCCTCCGCCGGCTCGTCGGCGACCGCGCTCTGGCCGCTCGGCTGGGCCTGTGCCGCCGGCAGCGTCGCGAGGCCGAGGCCGGCGAGGGAGACCGTCAGCAGTGCCGCCAGCGGTCGCCACCCCCGGACGCGGGTCCGGCGCGGCTGGGGCGCGGTGTCCCCGTCCGTGCTGGTGTGTTTCATCGTTCCCTACCTCCTGCGGGGGAGTCGTCCGCCGTCACCGCTGTGCCAGCTGCTCGGGCGTGGGGGTGGCGGGGCCGCCTTCGTAGGTGACCCGCCAGAGGGCGGACTCCTCGGTGAGGTTGAAGAAGCCGCGCCCGTAGTCCAGGACGTAGAGCGAACCGTCGGGGGCGAACTTCCAGTCCATCAGGTTGCGGATGCCGCCGTCGCCGTCGGGGATGATGGCGTCCAGCGACTCGGCGTGCACGGGGAGCCCGCCGGCGCCGGCGTTCTCCGGGTCCATCACCACGGCGTGGCGCGGCTGTTCGTCGTCGTAGTGGTCACCGACGAACCACTTGCCGTCCCAGTAGGAGGGCCAGGCGACGTCGCTCTCGGTGGCCTCGTCGTAGCGGTAGACCGGGCCGTTCATCGTGGCCTGGCCGCCGCCGCGCAGCCACGGGAGCAGCAGCGTCTCCTCGTCGGCCTCGTAGCTGGGCAGGCCGTTCTCGTCCCTGGGGTAGTCCGGCGCGCCGCCCTGCGGTGAGTACCAGATGTTGTTCGGCGTGACCGGCGGCACCTCGACGAGGCCGTCGTTGTGCGGGGACTCGTTCCTGGGCGCGTCGCAGTCGTACCACTCCAGGGGCAGCGTCGGGTCGGGCAGGTTCCGGTCCCGGTAGGGCTGGTTGTTGCCCATGCAGTACGGCCAACCGCGGTTGCCCGCCTCGGTGATGACGGCGAACGTGTCGTACTTGGCCGGGCCCCAGGTGGTGCTCGGCTCGCCGGCGTCGGGGCCGACCCAGCCGGCGTAGAGCCAGTCGGTGGCCGGGTCGATCGCGATGCGCGAGGGGTTGCGGACGCCCATGACGTAGATCTCGGGCTGGGTCTTGCCGCCGCCCTCCTCCTCGCCGGTGAAGAGGTTGCCCTCGGGGATGGTGTACGTCCCGTCCGGCTCGGGGTGGATGCGCAGGATCTTGCCGTTGAGGTTGTTGGTGTTGCCGGAGGTCCTGCGCGCGTCGGCGAAGGAGACGCCCTCGTACTGGGGCTCCGGGTTGTTGCCCGAGTAGCCGTCGGTGAAGCCCGAGGAGTTGTTGTCGCCGGTGGCGATGTACAGGTTGCCCTCGGAGTCGAAGTCCAGGCCGCCGCCGGCGTGGCAGCAGCTGTGGATCTGCGCGTCCCAGTTGAGCAGCGTCACCTCGGACGCGGTGTCCAGGGTGTCGCTGGCCTCGTCGAACGTGAAGCGGCTGACGCGCCGTTCACCGATGCGGGCCTCGCGGTCGATGGTGGCGTGCGGCATCCAGTACAGGTAGACGTACGCGTTCTCCGAGAAGGCCGGGTCGAGGGCGAGGCCCAGCAGGCCCTCCTCGGTCTTGGTCAACTCGTCGCCGCCGCCCTTGTTGCCGAAGACCTCCAGGTTCGCGGCGAGGGTGACGGAGTCGTCCGACGGGTCGTAGACGTGCACCGTGCCCTGGCCGAGGCCGATCTGCGGGTCCTCCCAGTCGGTGACCAGCGGGTCGTCCGCCCAGCCGCCGGCCCGGCCGATGTAGAACACCCGGCCGTCGTCGGCGATGTCCAGGCCGTGGGGCTCGCCGATCTGGTCCAGCTCACCGGGCTGGTTGGGCTCGGTGATGCGCTCGGCCGTGTAGTTGTCGGTGATGGTGGCCTGGCAGTCGGCCCTGGTCAGTCCGCCGGTCCACAGCAGCGCGCCGCGCAGGTGGGAGCGGAACTCGTCCTCGGCGAAGCTCTCGGCGGTGCCGCCCATGCCGGTGTAGAACGAACGGCCGCCGTCGTAGTCGCGGCACCAGGAGATCGGGTGGTCCCAGCCCTGGGCGCCGGGGCCCGGGGTGTAGGTGTTCTCCCGGACGCGGGCGACGGTGTGCACCTGGCCGCTGGGGTTGTCGGTCCAGTCGTACCAGACGTCCGAGCGCTCCCATTCGAGCGGGAGGTCGACGGTGGCCGGGTGCTGCCGGTCGCCGATCTCGACGACCGCGTCCTGGGCCTCCGCCGGGCTGCCGTCGTCGGGGCGCGCCCCGACGAGGCCGGTGAACCAGTCGGACTCCGGCTGCGCGGTGGCCGCGTCGTGCACGCCGAGGAATCCGCCGCCGGCCTGGACGTAGCCCTGGAGCGCGGTCTCCTGGTCGGCGTCGAGGACGGCGCCGTCGGCGGAGAGGAAGACGACCGCGTTGTACGCCAGCAGCCCGTCGGGCGTGAAGGCGGCGGGGTCGTCGGTGGACTGGACGTCGAACTGTTCCTCCGCCGGGCCCTCGGCCCCTATGGCCTGGATGGCCTCCACGGCCGCCTGTGTGCGGTCCGCCGGCGCTTCGGCCGCGTGGAAGACGAGCACCTGGGCATCGGCTGCCCCGGGCAGCACGCCTGACTGTTCGGTTCCCTCCTCGTTACCTGAGGCCGTGGGGGAGACCCCCAGCAGCGCGATCGACAGGGTGGCTGCAAGTGCGAAGATCTGCGG
This sequence comes from Streptomyces sedi, assembly GCF_006335015.1. GTDB lineage: Bacteria > Actinomycetota > Actinomycetes > Streptomycetales > Streptomycetaceae > Streptomyces > Streptomyces sedi. Next base: position 195,431 of record NZ_VDGT01000009.1, on the reverse strand, counting down.
CTTGCGGCGCATAGCTCGCCCGCCCCTCTTGGGATACAGAAGCCAACGCCCAAGGAAGCTAGACCTCTTTTACCGTGTCGCCAATGGCTATGACCGGAATCGAGGAAACTTTGTCCTGAGGGTGGGCAAACTCTTGTCGTGCTCATACCATGAGGCGCCATCAGAGTCGTTGACCACTGAGCGAGGAAGGCTCTGCGATGCGCCGACCAGGCTTCTCCCGGCGAATGTTCACGACCGGCGCGGCTGCCGCCGCCCTGGCACCGGCGGGGCTGGCCGCGACTGCCGTGGGAGCCACGGCAGGGCGGGCCAGCGGGGAACCCCGCACCAGCGAGGTGAAAACGATCACCCTCTACGCGGAGGCAGTCGGCGACGACGGGCAGGCCGGATACGGCCTGGAGCCCGGTCAGGCGACCATCCCCGGGCCGCTGTTGGAGATGTACGAGGGCGACTCCTACGAGATCGAACTCGTCAACAACATGGACGTGGACGTCTCCCTGCACGTCCACGGCGTCGACTACACCATCGAGAACGACGGCACCGCCCACACCGACAGCACGGTGGCACCCGGCGAGAGCCGCGTCTACACCTGGACCACCCACGCCCCCGGCGTCCGCGAGGACGGCAGCGTCATCGCCGGCAGCGCCGGCTACTGGAACTACCACGACCACATCGTCGGCACCGCGCACGGCACCGGAGGGCTGCAACGCGGGCTCTACGGCGGGCTGATCGTGCGCCGCGAGGGCGACCTGGTCCCCGACAAGACGTTCGTCGTCGTCTTCAACGACATGACCACCAACAACCTCCAGGACGGGCCCGACTTCGAGGCGGTGGTCGGCGAGCGCGTGGAGTTCCTCTCCATCACGCACGGCGAGTACTACCACACCTTCCACCTGCACGGTCACCGCTGGGCCGACAACCGCACCGGGCTGCTGGCCGACGAGAACGACCCCAGCCGCGTCATCGACAACAAGATCTGCGGCCCCGGCGAGTCGTTCGGCTTCCAGGTGATCGCCGGCGAACACGTCGGCCCCGGCCACTGGATGTACCACTGCCACGTCCAGAGCCACTCCGACATGGGCATGGCCGGAATGCTGATCGTCGCCGACGAGGAGGGCAACGCCCCCGGCGACCCCGGCCACCACGCCGAACCCTCCGGCGACGCGCCCCGCCCGGAGGACGACTCGCACGCCCACCACTGAGCCGACGTCCCCCCACGGACCGGGTCCCGCGCGCCACCCCCGGCACCGGGTGGCGCGTGCGCGGCCGGAAATCGTCTTCTGACCCGGCGGTACCCCACGGGGACCGACCGGGTCAGAAGGCGAGCACCACCACCGTCGCCGCGTAGACCACGATCAGCGTCACCCCGTCGAACCCGAGCCGCAGCCAGCCGCGTTCCTGGCGCACCAGCAGGCCGCCCAGCAGCACCGTGGTCATCAGCAGCGCGCCCGCCGTCAGAAACAGCTGGTCGGGCTGGGCCGCGTGAAAGAGCGAGCCGCCCCGGTAGGCGATGTCGCCCACCACCAGGTTCAACGCGTCCAGGCAGTTGCCGCCCACCACCGCCGCGATCGCCAGCGTCACCGCGCCCCTGCGCACCGCCGCGATCGCCGTCACCGTCTCCGGCAGCGCGTTGACCACGCCCATCAGCACCGCGCCGACGAACCCGGCCGCCAGCCCGGTCACCGCGACAAACGTCTCCGCCGCCCGCGCCACCACCCAGCCGCCGGCCAGCACCGCGCCCGCGATGGCCAGGAACTCGCCCCACAGCGAACGCGTGCGCCGCGCGCGGGTGCCCTCCTCGTCCTGCGGCCGGTCCGGCACGGTGTCACGGGTGCGCACCGCCACCCACATCGGACGCGCGTGGCCGCCGATCAGGCGCAGCCCGCCCCAGTAGAACGCCACCATCACCGGCGCGACCGGATGCACCCCCAGCACCGTCACGTCCGGGCTGAAGCTCCCCATCAGGGCCAGCACCAGCAGGCCGATCAGCAGGCAGCCGAAGAGCAGGTTGGCCAGCGAGGCCGCCGCGTGCTCCAGGTTGACGCGGCGGTAGACCGCGTCCGCCGCCACCACCGCCAGGGTCTGCGCCGCGATGCCGCCGACCGCGTTGCTGTACGCCAGCTCGGGGTGGCCGTCGGCCGCGCTGACGGCCGTCATGACGATCCCCGACATCGACGCCACCAGGCCGAAGAAGACCGCGCCGAACAGCGCCTCGCCCTGCCCGGTGCGGTCGGCCAGCACATCGCCGAGGGTGGCCAGCCGGACGCTGCCCGCCACCGTCAGCAGGCCGGCGAGGACAAAGAGGGCGACGCTCCAGCCCAGCGGCCACTGGCCGGTCAGGATCTCGGACATACGCCGCATCCTGGCCCCCGCGCGCCGCCCCCGCCGGGAGGCCGGCCGGCCGGGTGCGCCGCCCCGCCCCCGGCCCGCGTATGGGTTCCGTCAACGTCGGGCCCGGCGCTGTAGGGAAACCGTCAACGAAAGGTCCCAAACGGTCGGTAAGTGGAAGTCTCGACACCGGTTCGTTCTCACCCGTCTCCTTCCGTTCCCCTCCGTTCCGTTCCCCTCCGTCTCCCAGGAGCCCCGATGGCCGATCTGGCCTTCGCCCTCACCACCCTCGCCGCCTTCCTCGCGGTCGCCCTCGTGGCGAAGGGGGTGACCCGGCTGTGAGCCCGCAGGACATCGTCGGGCTGGTGGTGGCCGCCGCCCTTCTCGTCTATCTCCTCGCAGCCCTCCTCTTCGCCGAGAGGTTCTAGGCACCGCCCATGAACGCCCAACTCGCCGGGGTGCTCCAACTGACCGCGTTGCTCGGCGCGCTCGCCCTGGCCCACCGACCGCTCGGCGACCACCTGGCCGCCGTGTACACCTCCCCCCGCCACCTGCGCGTCGAGCGCTGGGCCTACCGCGCCATCGGCGTGCGGCCCGACGCCGAGGCGGGCTGGACCGGCTATCTGCGCGGCGTGCTCACGTTCTCGCTGGTCGGCATCGCCGCGCTCTACCTGCTCCAGCGCCTCCAGGGCGTGCTGCCCGGCTCGCCCGGCTTCGCCGCGATCGACCCGGACCAGGCGTTCAACACCGCCGTCTCCTTCGTCACCAACACCAACTGGCAGTCCTACGCCGGCGAACAGGCCATGGGGCACGTGGTCCAGACGGCCGGCCTGGCCACGCAGAACTTCCTCTCCGCCGCCGTCGGCATGGCCGTCGCCGTCGCCCTGGTGCGGGGCTTCGCCCGCGCCCGCACCGGGGAGCTGGGGAACTTCTGGGTGGACCTGGTGCGCGGCACCTTCCGCGTCCTGCTGCCGCTGTCGCTGCTGGGCGCCCTCGTCCTGGTCGCCTGCGGCGTCATCCAGAACCTCTCCGGGATCCACGCCGTGGGCCAGTTCCTCGGCGGACCGCAGGAGTGGAACGGCGGCGCCGTCGCCTCCCAGGAGGCCATCAAGCTGCTGGGCACCAACGGCGGCGGCTACTTCAACGCCAACAGCGCCCACCCGTTCGAGAACCCCACGCCGTTCAGCAACCTCTTCGAGATCTTCCTGATCCTGCTGATCCCCGTGGCCCTCACCCGCACCTTCGGCCGGATGGTCGGCTCGCCCCGCCAGGGCTACGCCGTCCTCGGCGCGATGGCCGTGCTCTGGGTCGCCTTCGCCGGGCTGATGCTGCTCGCCGAGCACCACGGCGCCGGTCCCGCGCCCGAGCTGGCGGGCGGCGCCATGGAGGGCAAGGAGACCCGCTTCGGCGTCAGCGGCTCCGCGCTCTTCGCGGTCGCCACCACCGGCACCTCCACGGGGGCGGTCAACGCGTTCCACTCCTCGTTCACCGGCCTCGGCGGCGGCATCACCCTGCTGATGACGCAGCTGGGCGAGATCGCGCCGGGCGGCGTGGGCTCCGGCCTCTACGGGATGCTGATCATGGCCCTGATCGCCGTCTTCGTCGCCGGCCTGATGGTCGGGCGCACCCCCGAGTACCTCGGCAAGCGGCTCGGCCCCCGGGAGATGAAGCTCGCCGCCTGCTATCTGCTGGCCACCCCGGCGCTGGTGCTGCTCGGCACGGCCGCCGCCGTGGCCCTGCCCACCCCGCCCGACTCCGCGCTGAACGGCGGAGCCCACGGCTTCACCGAGATCCTCTACGCCTACACCTCGGCCGCCCACAACAACGGCTCCGCCTTCGCCGGGCTGTCCGCCGACACCGCCTGGTACAACACCACGCTCGGCCTGGCCATGCTCCTCGGCAGGCTGCTGCCGATCGTCCTCGTGCTCGCGCTGGCCGGCTCGCTCGCCGCCCAGCCGAGGCTCCCCGTCACCGCGGGCACCCTCCAGACCGGCAAACCCCTGTTCACCGCCCTGCTGACCGCGACCCCGCTGGTCATATCCGGACTCACCTTCGTCCCCGCGCTCGCGCTGGGACCGCTCGCCGAGGGACTCGCCGCATGAGCACCCGCAGCCACACCAGGACCGAACCCGCCGGCACCGAACCCGCCGGCACCGAACCCGCCGGCACCGAACCCGCCGGCACCGAACCCGCCGGCACCGCGCCCGCCGGCACCGCGCCCGGGGGCACCGAACGGCCCGGGGGCGACGCCGCCCCGACCGGTTGGGCCACCCTGGCCGCCGCCGTCCCCGAGTCCTTCCGCAAGCTGCGTCCGCGGACCATGGCCAAGGCACCCGTGATGTTCGTGGTGCTGGTCGGCTCCGCCGCGACCACCCTGCTGGCCGCCGCCGACCCCTTCGACCCGTTCGGCTGGGCCGTCGCCGGCTGGCTGTGGCTGACCGTCCTCTTCGCCAACCTGGCCGAGGCCGTCGCCGAGGGCCGGGGCCGCGCCCAGGCCGAGAGCCTGCGCCGCACCAGGACCGACACCGTCGCCCGCCGGCTGACCGCCGACCGCGCGACGGAGGAACGCGTCCCCGGCACCGCGCTGACCACCGGCGACCTCGTGGTCTGCGAGGCGGGGGACGTGATCCCCGGAGACGGCGACGTCGTCGAGGGCGTCGCCTCCGTCGACGAGTCCGCGATCACCGGCGAGTCCGCGCCCGTGATCCGGGAGTCCGGCGGCGACCGCTCGGCGGTCACCGGCGGCACCCGGGTCCTCTCCGACCGGATCGTCGTCCGGATCACGGCCCGGCCGGGCGAGACCTTCATCGACCGGATGATCGGCCTGGTCGAGGGAGCCGCCCGGCAGAAGACCCCCAACGAGGTCGCGCTCACCATCCTGCTGGCCTCGCTGACCGTCGTCTTCCTGCTGGCGGTCGTCACCCTGCGCCCGTTCGCCCTGTTCGCCGGGGCCGGTGACCAGGCCACTCCGATCGTGCTGACCGCGCTGCTGGTCTGCCTGATCCCCACCACCATCGGCGCACTGCTCTCCGCCATCGGCATCGCCGGCATGGACCGGCTGGTCAAACGGAACGTGCTGGCCATGTCCGGCCGCGCCGTCGAGGCCGCGGGCGACGTCTCCACGCTGCTGCTCGACAAGACCGGCACCATCACCCACGGCAACCGGACGGCCCACGCCTTCCTGCCGGTGCGCGGGGTCACCGCCGAGGACCTGGCCGCCGCCGCGCAGCTCTCCTCGCTCGCCGACGAGACGCCCGAGGGCCGCTCCGTGGTGCGGCTCGCCGAGGACGGCCACCACCTGCCGGCCCGCGACCGGGACGAGGTCCCGGACGCCGACTGGGTCCCGTTCTCCGCCGCCACCCGGCTCTCCGGCGTGGACATCACCCGGGACGGAACGGTGCGCCAGGTCCGCAAGGGCGCCGCCGGCGCCGTCGCCCGCTGGGTGCGCGAGCACGGCGGCGCCGATCCGGTCGAGGCCGACCGGATCGCCGACCGCGTCGCCGCCGACGGCGGCACCCCGCTCCAGGTCGCGGTCAGCGACGCCGAGGGCGCCCGGGTGCTCGGCGTCGTCCAGCTGCGGGACACCGTCAAGGACGGGATGCGCGCACGCTTCGACGAGCTGCGCCGGATGGGCATCCGCACCGTCATGATCACCGGCGACAACCCGCTGACCGCGCGCGCCATCGCCGAGGAGGCCGGCGTCGACGACTTCCTCGCCGAGGCCACCCCCGAGGACAAGCTGGCGCTGATCAGGCGCGAGCAGGCCGAGGGCCGGCTGGTCGCCATGGCCGGCGACGGCACCAACGACGCGCCCGCCCTCGCCCAGGCCGACGTCGGCGTCGCCATGAACACCGGGACGGCCGCCGCCAAGGAGGCCGGGAACATGGTCGACCTCGACTCCGACCCGACCAAGCTGATCGAGATCGTCGAGATCGGCAAGCAACTGCTGATCACCCGGGGCGCGTTGACCACGTTCTCGCTGGCCAACGACATCGCGAAGTACTTCGCGATCATCCCGGCCCTGTTCGCCGCGACCCACCCCTCGCTGGACCGGCTCAACGTCATGGACCTGGCCGGCCCCCACACCGCGATCCTCGCGGCCGTGATCTTCAACGCGCTGGTCATCCTCGCCCTGGTGCCGCTCGCCCTGCGCGGCGTGCGCTACCGGCCGGCCGGCGCCGACGCCCTGCTCCGCCGCAACCTCGCGGTCTACGGGCTCGGCGGGCTGGTCGTCCCCTTCCTGGGGATCAAGGCCATCGACTGGCTGCTCGCCCTCTTCCTCTGACCACCCCCGCCCGCCCTCCGCACCGAACGGTCCGCCCCATGCGACACACCCTCACCGACCTCCTGCGCAACTGCGGCGCCGGGCTGCGCGCCCTGCTGGTCCTCACGCTGCTCACCGGCGTGCTCTACCCGCTGGCCGTCACCGGCGCCGCCCAGGCACTCTTCCACCACGAGGCCAACGGCTCGCCCCTCACCGCCGACGGCCGCGAGGTCGGCTCCGCGCTCATCGGCCAGCGCTACCTCCTGCCGCCCGACGACCCGGACGACCCCGACGAGGAACCGCGCCCCGACCCCCGCTGGTTCCAGCCGCGCCCCTCCGACGGGCTGGGCACCCACGGCGCCCACACCCGGCACGAGCCGCTGATCTCCGGCGCCACCAACCTCGCCGCCGACAGCCCCGAACTGGTCCAGGCGGTCGAGGCCGCACGGGCGGAGGTCGTCGCGTTCAACTCCGTCCCCGGACACGCCGTCGACCCCGCCGACGTGCCCGCCGACGCCGTCACCTCCTCCGGCTCCGGACTCGACCCGCACATCTCGCCCGCCTACGCCCGCCTCCAGGTGCGGCGGGTCGCCGCCGAGAACGGGCTGTCGGCCGAACGGGTCAACGCACTGGTCGAGGAGCACACCCTCGGGCGCACCCTGGGATTCATCGGAGAACCGCGCGTCCCCGTGCTGGCGCTCAACGTCGCACTGGACGCGCTGCCGCGGGACGCGCGGTAGACACGGAGAAGAGGTCACACGAGATGACTCGGGTCCTGGTGGTGGAGGACGACGCCCAGCTCGTCCGCGCCCTGGTGATCAACATGCGGGTCCGCGAGTACTCCGTGGACGCCGCGCCCGACGGGGCCGCCGCGCTGCGGCTGGCCGCCGCCCGCAAGCCGGACATCGTGGTGCTCGACCTGGGCCTGCCCGACATGGACGGCATCGAGGTGATCACCGGGCTGCGCGGCTGGACCCGGGTCCCGATCATCGTGCTCTCCGCCCGGCAGACCTCGGAGGAGAAGGTCCGCGCCCTGGACGCCGGCGCCGACGACTACATCACCAAGCCGTACAGCATGGACGAGCTGCTGGCCCGGCTGCGCGCCGCCGTCCGCCGCGCCGACCCCGGCACCGCCGCCGAACGCGAGGTGGTCACCACGGCCGACTTCGAGATCGACCTGCTCGCCAAGAGGGTCCGCCGCGCCGGACACGACGTGCGGCTGACGCCCACCGAGTGGCACCTGCTGGAGATCCTCGTCAACCACCCCGGCCGGCTGGTCACCCAGAACCAGCTGCTCTCCGAGGTCTGGGGCAGCTGGTCCGGCGGCCGGACCCACTACCTGCGGGTCTACATGGCCCAGCTGCGGCGGAAGTTGGAGCCCGACCCGGCGCGCCCCCGCTACCTGGTCACCGAGGCCGGCATGGGCTACCGCTTCGAACCCGGCCCGGCCGCCGACGCCCCCACCGGGCCGGAGGGGTGACGGTGCGACGCGGCCGGCTGCGCGTCTACCTCGGCGCCGCCCCCGGCGTCGGCAAGACCTACGCGATGCTCGCCGAGGCCCACCGGCGCCTGGAACGCGGCACCGACATCGCCGTGGCCCTCGTCGAACACCACGACCGGCCCCGCACCCGCACCCTGCTGCGCGGCCTGGAGGAGATCCCGCGCACCACCCTCACCCACCGGGGCGCCGCCTTCCACGAGATGGACGTGGCGGCCGTGCTCGCCCGCCGCCCCGCCGTCGCCCTGGTCGACGAGCTGGCCCACAGCAACGTGCCCGGCTCCCGCCACGCCAAGCGCTGGCAGGACGTCGACGAGCTGCTGGACGCCGGCATCGACGTGGTCACCACCGTCAACATCCAGCACCTGGAGTCGCTGGGGGACGTCGTCGCGCCCATCACCGGCGTCCGCCAGCGGGAGACCGTGCCCGACGCCGTGGTGCGCGGGGCCGACCAGATCGAGCTGGTCGACATGGCACCCGAGGCGCTGCGCCGCCGCCTCGCGCACGGCAACGTCTACGCCCCCGAACGGGTGGACGCCGCGCTCGCCCACTACTTCCGGCCCGGAAACCTCACCGCGCTGCGGGAGTTGGCGCTGCTGTGGGTCGCCGACCGGGTCGACGAGTACCTGCGGCGCTACCGCGTCGAGCACGACATCCACTCCACCTGGCAGGCGCGCGAACGCATCGTCGTCGGCCTCACCGGCGGCCCCGAGGGCCGCGCCCTGATCCGCCGCGCGGCCCGGCTCGCCGAGAAGGGCGCCGGCGGCGAGGTGATGGCCGTCTACGTCGCCAGGGGCGACGGGCTGCGCGCCGCCTCGCCCCGGGAGCTGACCGCCCAGCGCGACCTCGTCGAGGACCTCGGCGGCACCTACCACCACGTCCGGGGCGACGACATCCCGGACGCCCTGCTGGAGTTCGCCCGCAGCGCCAACGCCACCCAGGTCGTGCTCGGCGTCTCCCGCCGCCGCCCCTGGGAGTACGCGCTGGGCCCCGGCATCTCCACCCAGGTCGCCCGCGAGGCGGGCCCCGACCTCGACGTGCACCTGGTCACCCACGACCGGATGGGCAAGGGCCGCGGCCTGCCCGCCGCGCGCGGCGCCCGGCTCGGCCGGGCCAGGCTCGCCGCCGGCTGGGCCGTCGGCGTGCTCGGCCCGGCGGCGCTGACCGCCGGGCTGCGCGGCCTCGGCCTGGAGGTCGGGCTCGCCAACGACGTGCTGCTCTTCCTCTCCCTCGTGGTGACGGCGGCGCTGCTCGGCGGGCTCTGGCCGGCGCTCGCCTCGGCCGCCCTCGGCTCGCTGCTGCTCAACTGGTACTTCACCGCGCCCTCGCACACCCTCGGCGTCACCGGCGCCCACAACCTGCTGGCGCTCGTCGTCTTCTTCGGCGTCGCCGTCTCCGTCGCCTCCGTCGTCGACCTCGCGGCCCGCCGCACCCACCAGGCCGCCAGGCTGCGCGCCGAGTCCGAGATCCTGGCGTTCCTCGCCGGCGGGGTGCTGCGCGGCGAGACGGGCCTCGGCGAGCTGCTGACCCGGGTCGGCCGCACCTTCGCCACCGAGTCGGTCGCGCTGTGGGAACGGGAGGGCACGCGCGGCAGGTTCACCCTCGTCGCCTCGGGCGGCGGCGACCAGCCGGAACGCCCCGAGGACGCCGACGTGGACGTGCCCGTCGGCGAACGGCTGGCGCTCACCCTGCACGGCCGGGTGCTGCCGGCCGAGGACCGGCGGGTGCTGGCCGCGTTCGCCGCGCAGGCCGCCACCGTGCTGGACCACCAGCGGCTGCGCGCCGACGCGCGCGCCGCCCGAGGGCTGGCCGAGGGCAACCGCATCCGCACCGCGCTGCTCGCCGCCGTCTCGCACGACCTGCGCACCCCGCTGGCCGCGATCAAGGCCGGCGTCACCTCGCTGCGCGCGCCGGACGTCGACTGGCCCCGGGAGGACCGCGAGGAGCTGCTGGCCTCCGTCGAGGAGGGCGCCGACCGGCTCAACCAGCTCGTCGACAACCTGCTCGACGCCTCCCGCCTCCAGACCGACACCGTCCGCCCGGTGGTGCGCGCCACCGCCCTGGACGAGGTGGTGCCCGCCGCCCTCGCCCAGGTCCCCGAGGGGCGGGTGGCCACCCGCGTCCCCGAGTCCCTGCCGATCGTCCCGCTCGACGCCGGCCTGCTCGAACGCGCGCTGGCCAACATCGTGGAGAACGCCGTCAAGTACAGCCCGCCCGACCGCCCCGTGCTGCTCTCCGCCAGCGCGGTGCCCGGCTGGGTGGAACTGCGGGTCGTCGACCGCGGGCCCGGGGTGCCGGACGACGCCAAGGAACGCGTCTTCGAACCGTTCCAGCGCCACGGCGACGCCCCACGCGGCGGCGGCGTGGGGCTCGGGCTCGCCGTCGCGCGGGGCTTCGTCGAGGCGATGGGCGGCACGCTGACCGCCGAGGACACCCCCGGGGGCGGGCTCACCATGGTGCTGCGGCTCGCCACCGCCCCGCCGGGGGAGGAGCCCGACGGTCAGCAGCCGCCGCCGTGGTGACGCGTCACTCGGCCTTCCGTCGCCCGCGGGGGGCCACCGGGACGCCCGCTCACCCGGGGCGCGCCGCGCGCCATTCGGGGGCCAGGACGGACCAGATCTCCATGTCGTGGCGGACGCCGCCGCGCGCGTAGCTCTCGCGCAGCACCCCGTCCCGCACCATGCCCAGGCGCCGGGCGACCGCGATGCTCGCCTCGTTGGCCGCCGCGACCAGCCACTCCACGCGGTGGACGCCGCGTTCCTCCACGGCCCAGTCGATGATCACCCGCGCGGCCCTGGTCACCAGCCCCCGGCCTACCGCCGCCGGCTCCAGCCAGCAGCCGGCCTCGGCCGTTCCCTGGGCGATGTCCATCGTCCGGAAGAGCACCCCGCCGACCAGGGTGCCCTCGGCCGTCCAGATGCCGTAGATCCGGCCGGTGTCCGAGGCGGCCTTGTCCGCGTAGGACTGGAGGAACGCCCGGCCGGAGGCGACGTCCCTGACCGCGTCGGCGAGCCCGATGTGCCGGCCGACGAACTCCCGGCCCCGGTCCATGTGCGCCGCGAACTCCTCCGCCCGCCACGGCTCCAGCGGTCGCAGCACCGCACCGTCCTCGCCCAGTGACCTCTCGAACATCGCCACGCTCCCCGTTCCCGTCGCCGTTCCGACGCGGGCGATCCTCGCACAGCCGCCGCCCGGCGCCCGCTCCCTTTTCGCTGGTGGGGGCGGGAGCGCCGGGCGGCGGTCGGGCGTGCCGGGCTACCCCTCGGTGGTGAAGAGGAGCGAGTCCACGTCGAAGTTGTCCCCGGTCGGCGTCGTGAAGACGAGGAACAGCCTGTGCGTGCCGGCCAGTTCGGCCACCGCGGCCGGTTCGGTCGGCTCGTAGACGTCCCAGTCACCGGTCGCGTGCACCGGCGTCGTCGCCAGCAGCTCCCCGTCCGGCGCGCCGGCGCGCAGCTCGATCGCGCCGCCGCCGTCGGGCGAGGAGATCCGGTAGCTGACGGTCTCCGCGCCCTCGACGCTCATCGGCTCGAACGCGATCCAGTCGCCGTCGCTGATGTCGCCGATCCGCTGGCCGTTCTCCGCGTCCGGCTGGGAGACGATCCGGGTGCCGGACTGGTCGTGGTGGTACTCGGCCTGCTTGTGCTCGGGCTGGAGCACCGCCCGGCCGTAGCCGGTCAGCGCGCCGGTGCCCTCGGCGCCGCCGTCGGTGTAGCGGGCGTTGAGCACGTACCACAGGTCGGCGCCCTCCGGATGGCCGCCGAGGTCGCCCGTGTCCACCGTGCCGGAGCAGCCGCGCAGGTCGGTGGTGGGGTGCTCGTGGTCGTCGTGGCCCAACGCCGGGTTGACGATGACCCGTTCGCAGTCGATCTCGCCGTCCTCCGGGTCGGTGACCGTCACCTGGTAGGGGATCTGGTCGCCGAACTCGATGAGTTGGCCGCTGGTCGGCAGGTCGATCGAGACCGTCGGCGCCGTGTTGCCCACGGTGACGGGGATGTTGGCGTGGCCGGTCGCGCCGGCCGCGTTGGTCACCCGCAGCTGCGCGGTGAACTCGCCGACGTCCTCGTAGGTGTGACTGACCTCGGCCTCCTCGCTGTCGAAGGTGCCGTCGCCGTCGAAGTCCCAGGCGAACTCCAGCGCGCCGCCCGCCGGGTCGGTCGAGTCGGCGCCGGAGAACTCCACGGTCAACGGCGCGGGGCCGCTGGTCACCGAGGCCGTCGCCACGGCCTCCGGCCGCTGCCCCTCGGGCGCGTAGTCGATCCGGTAGAGCCCGGAGTCGGAGTTCCCGCCGTCGAAGGCGCTGCCCCACTCCAGGACGTAGAGCGAGCCGTCGGGGCCGAAGGTCAGGTCCATCGGCTTGACGAAGTCCTCCGTCGGCAGGAAGTCGTTGATCTTCAACACCCCGCTGTCGGAGTCCAGTTGGATCTCCTTGACGTAGTCGCGCGTCCACTCGTAGAGGAACTGCGCCCCGTCGTAGTACTCGGGGAACTTCGTCGGCGAGGGGTTGTCCGGGTCGTAGCGGTAGACCGGACCCGCCATCGGGCCCGAGCCGCCCTCGCCCATCTCGGGGAACTCCTCGGAGGGGCCGTAGCCGTACCAGATCTCCGGCTGCTGGTTCGGCGGCAGCTCGACGAGACCGGTGTTGTGGGGGGAGGGGTTGGTCGGGTTGTCGCAGTCGAACTTCTCGCCGACCTCGCCGGTGTCCGGGTCGTACGGCGCGTAGGGCTGGTTGTTCCCGTGGCAGAACGGCCAGCCGTAGTTCCCCGGCTCCTTCAGGATGTTGTACTCCACCAGCCCCTCGGGGCCGCGCTCGGTCGTCGGCCCGCCCCGGTCGGGGCCGTAGTCCGCGACGTGCACATAGCCGGTCCCGGGGTCCACGCTGAACCGGAACGGGTTGCGGAAGCCCATCGCGTAGATCTCGGGCAGCGTGTCCTCGGTGCCCTCGGCGAAGAGGTTGCCCTCGGGAACGGTGTAGCCGCCCTCGTCCGACGGCAGCACCCGCAGGATCTTGCCGCGCAGGTCGTTGGTGTTGCCGGCGGTGCGGGCCGCGTCCAGCATCTCCTCGCCCTCGCGCCAGTCGATCGGCGCCCAACCCTGCCAATGCGGGGAGAGGTTCGGCGGCACGTCGTCGCCGGTGGAAAGGTAGAGGCTGCCGTCGGGGCCGAAGTCCAGGCTGCCGCCGGTGTGCCCCGGCTCCGGGTAGGTGCGGTCGCGGTAGGCGGGAACGTCCAGCAGCGGCTCCTCGCTCGCCGGGTCCAGGGTGTTCCCCTCGACGGTGAAGCGGGAGAGCCGGTTGACGTCGTCCTCGGCGTCGGCCGGCGAGTGGTAGAGATACACCCAGCCGTTCTCCGCGAACTCCGGGTCCAGCGCCAGGCCGACCAGCCCGTCCTCGCCGCCGGTGTACACGTCCAACGTTCCGGCCGTGGACGTGGAGTTGGTCTCCGGGTCGAAGACCCTCAGCTCGCCGCCGCGCTGGGCGTAGAAGACCCGGCCGTCGTCGGCGACGTCCAGCTCCATCGGGTCGGCGGTGTTGCTGTCGAGCGTGACCTTGTCGAACTTGCTCCACACCGTGCCGCCGCAGTCGCCCGGCAGGTCGCCGGCCGCCCAGCGCACGCCGCCGATCACGTGGTCGCGGAACGCCTCCTCGGTGTAGGACGCCGCGTCGTGGCCCATCGCGGTGGCCCAGACCTGGCCGCCCTGGTCCTCACGACACCAGGAGATCGGGTGGTCGTGCCCCATCGCGTCGCCGCCCGGGTCATAGGTCGACTCGTCGGCGGTGACCAGGACATGGACCTCGCCGCGCGGGTTGGGGTCGAAGTTGTACCACTCCTCGGGGCGTTCCCAGACCTCCGGCAGCGAGGACGTCGACGGGTGCACGTCGTCCGCCACATGGGCGGTGCCCTGAAGCACGCCGGGGGAGTGCGAGGGCATGTGCGCGCCGCCGTTGACCAGGTCGTCCCACCAGGGGAACTCCTCCTCGATCCCCATGTCGAGGGTGTTGTGGATGGCGGCGATGCCGCCGCCGCCCTGGACATAGCCCTGGATCGCGGCGCGCTGCTCGTCGGTCTCCCAGACCATGCCGGAGTTCTGGAGCATGACGACGACGTCGAAGCCGGCCAGCTCCTCGTCGTTGAAGACGGCCGGGTCGTCGGTCTCGACCAGCTCGAAACCGTTCTCCTCGGCCTCCTCCTCCATCATCCGGATGCCGTCGGGGATGGAGTCGTGGACATAGCCGACGGCCCGGGTGAAGAGCAGGGCCCGGAAGTCGGCCTCGGCGTCGGAGTCGTCGGCCTGGGCGAGCGCGGGCAGCGCGCCCAACGCGAGCAGCGGCGCGGCGGCGAGCGCCACGAGCCGTCTGCGGCGGGAGGGGGAGGATCTCGCGATGGAACGTTTCATGCGGCGGGTGCCTTCCTCGGTGCGGTGTTCTCTGCGGGTTCGTGTTCGGTAGGTGGCGGCCTGGTTTGGGGGCGCGGGGAACTGCGCGAATGCTGGGTGGCGGGGGTTGGTCGACTACGGAGCTTGGTGGCTGGGTGGGTTGTCGGCGTGAGCCCGGCGTGGGGTTGCTCGCGCAGTTCCCCGCGCCCCTGGGGTGGGGTTGGCGTGGTGGGTTGGGTGCGGGTTCGTGTTCGGTAGGTGGCGGCCTGGTTTGGGGGCGCGGGGAACTGCGCGAATGCTGGGTGGCGGGCCGCAGTCGACTACGGAGCTTCGTGGCTGGGTGGGTTGTCGGCGTGAGCCCGGCGTGGGGTCGCTCGCGCAGTTCCCCGCGCCCCTGGTGGGGTTGGCGTGGTCGGTCAGGTGAGTGCGCGCCCCTGGGCCGCCGGGCTTCCCGGCCTGGTCAGCCCGCGTCGCGGAGGGCCTGGCGCAGAAACGCCAGGCCCTCCGTCGCGATCGTGTCCTGGGTGTCGGCCAGCGGGCGCCACACCGAGGCGGCGACCGCGATCGTGTCGTTGTGTGCCGTGAAGGACTCCACGCACAGCGGCCCGTGGTAGCCGGCCTCGGGCAGCGCCCGCAGGAAGCCGGGCCAGTCCAGGTGGTCGGCGCCGGGCGTGCCCCGGTCGTTGGCGCAGACCTGGACGTGGACGATCCGCCCGGCGGCCCGCCGGACGGCGCCCGGTAGGGAGGGTTCCTCGATGTTCTGGTGGTAGGTGTCCAGCGCCAGGCCGACGCCCTCGGCAGGCAGTCCCTCCAACGCGGTGAGCGTCTGCTCGACGGTGTTCAACAGGCTGGTCTCGTAACGGTTCAACGGCTCGACCGCCAGCCGCACCCCCGCCGCGATCGCCTGTTCCACCACGGGCGCCAGGTACTCGCGCCACTCGGCGTAGGCGGCCTCCCGTTCCGCCGGGGTCATCCGCCAGGTGCGGCCGACCGCGCTGTAGACCGGTCCGGCGACGACGGGCGCGCCGGTGGCCTGGGCGGCGTCCACGCAGTGCAGCAGGTAGTCCTGCGTGGCGCGGACCGCCGCCGGCTCCGCACGGACCAGGTCGCGGCCGGGCGGCATCACCGCGACGACCGCCGCCGGCGTCAGCTCGTGGCGTTTCAGCAGCGCCGCCACGGTCCGGGGCGACCAGTCGCCGGGCGACTCCAGCGGCAGTTCCACCGCGTCGAAGCCCCAGCCGGCCAGCCTCGGCACGGTCTCGGCGACCGCGGCCTCGTCGACGGGGGCGTGCCAGATCCACGGGTTGGCGCCGACCGTCAGCCCCATCAGCGGCCACCCCAGTCCCGCGGGTAGCCCGGCAGGTCCTCGCAGCCGCACAGCCCGTAGTGCAGCGGCGGCATCTCGGCGGCCAGATAGTCGTCCCGGGTCTCCTCGGTGATCACCGGCTGCGGCAGCACCCACTCGCCCGGCACCTCCTCGCCGCGCAGCACCTTCAGCGCCGCGATGACCGGGGTGCGCCACTGGAACGTGGGGTAGCCGGGGGCGATCGCCGTCAGGTCGCGGTCGGCCCACGCCTGGAGGAAGTCCTGCTGGTCCTCGCCGCTGATCGGCGGCACCTCAAGGCCCGCGTCCTCGAACGCCTCGACGGCTGCCACCGCGGTCGCGCCCGAGTCCATCCACACGCCGTCGATCGAGCCGTGGCGCTGGATCGCGTCCGTCACGATCGACTTGGCGACCGCCGGGTCGCCCTCGGTGAACTCGACGTCGGCGACTTCCAGTTCGCTGTCCTGGAACGCCAACTCGGCGGCCGACCAGCGGTTCTCCAGCACGTCGACGCCGGGGGAGATGCGCAGCGCCAGGATCTTGCCGCCCGGTTCCACGTTCTCCACCAGGAAGTCCGCCGCCGCCGCGCCGTACGCGTAGCCGCCGACGGGGTGGACGAACGTGACCGGGCAGTCCGTGTTGACGCCGCGGTCGAAGACGATCACCGGCAGCGTGCGGCACGCCTCCTCGACGGCGGGGGTCAGCGTCGCCGTGGTGTTGGGGGAGACGATCAGCAGGTCGCAGTCCTGCTGGCTGAGGTTCTGGATGTCGGAGATCTGCTTGTCGTCCTTGCCCTCCGCGTCCAGCACGGTGAACTCGGCGATCTCCTCGTGCTCGGCGACCTCCGCCTCCATGGTGGTCAGCCCGACCTGCCGCCACGGGTTGAAGACGCCCGCGTTGGAGAAGCACAGGTGCACCTGGTCCGCATCCAGCGCGTAGTCGCCGGTGTCGACCATCTCCGGGCGCAGCATCTGCTCCCAGGGGCGGCCCTCGGGGCCCTCGGGTGTCTCCCCGGCGAGCGCCAACTGCCGCTGGTACTCGTCCTCCTCGAAGAACTCGGCCTCGTCGGCCTCGCCGCCGCCGTCCTCCGAGGGGGCGGAGCCCGACGGGTCGGGTGGGCCCTCGGGCGGCGCGTCGGAGGAACAGGAGGCGAGCAGGCCGGCCGCGCAGACGGCGGCGAGCGACGCGGCCAGTCGGCGGCCGGCGCGATGGGTTCTCATGGGGTGGGTCCTCCAGTCGACGGTTGGGTGGGTCCCCGGTCGGCCGGCGCGGCCGGCGGCGGTGCGGGTGGCGCGGGGGAACGGCGGCGCGGGCGCGAGAAGTTGGCGGCGCCGAGCGCCACCGCGGCGATCACGATCACGCCCTGGACGGTGGGCTCCAGCGCGCCGGAGACGCCCCGGAGGTTGAGCAGCGTGAAGAGCGCGGTCAGCGCGAAGGCCCCGGCCATGGCGCCCAGCACCGAGCCCCGGCCGCCGCCCAGCAGCACGCCGCCGAGCACGACTGCGGTGATCGCCTCGAACTCCATCCCGGAGCCGGCCTGCGCCGACACCCCGGAGTAGCCCCCGACCAGCACCGCGGCCAGCGCCGCCGCCGCGCCGGAGAGCACGAAGGCGACCGTCCGCACCCGCCCGGTGGCCACCCCTGACAGTTCGGCAGCCCGCTCGCTGTCGCCGGTCGCCATCAGCGTCCGGCCCCAGGACGAGCGCATCAGCCACCACACGCCGGCGCCGACGGCCGCGCACACCACCACCGCCCACGGCAGCCAGCCGAAGGCGTCCTGGCGCCCCACCGCCCGGAACTCGTCCGGGAGATACCCGGTGGGCGAGCCGCCGGTCCAGTAGAAGACGCCGCCCTCCAGGATCAGCATCATCCCCAGCGTGGTGATGAACGACGGCACGCCGAGCCCGGTGGTTACCAGTCCGTTGACCAGTCCGACCAGTGCGCCGGCGGCGACCAGGACCACCGTGACCACCAGCCAGTGCGCGCCGGGGTACGTGTGGTAGATCTCGGCCGCCGCCACCACCCCGGTGGTGACCACCGCGCCCACCGACAGGTCGAAGTGGCCGCTGACGATCACCAGGTACTGGCCGGCCGCCAGCAGCAGCAGCGGCGCGGCCCGCCGCACGAAGGCCAGGAACCGGTCCGGCTCGTAGAACCCGGCGTCGGTCACCGCCAGCGCGGCCAGCAGCAGCAACAGCAGCGCGCACACCGGGAGCGCGCTGCCCAACGCCCTGGTCAGCGCGGTGCCCCGGCGGACGCGGGCCTGGATCGGGGTGGCGGTCGTGGCGGTCAACGGTTCCTCCCGGCGCTGCGGCGGCCTCGGGCGTAGACGGCGACGGCCGCGATGATCACGACGCCGCGCAGCACGTTCTTGAAGAACGGGTCGACGGCCAGCTGGTTGAAGACGCTGTCCAGCACCGCCAGCACCGTCACCCCGCCCAGCGTGCCGACGACCCCGCCGCGCCCGCCGGCCAGCAGCGTGCCGCCCAGCACCACGGCCGCGATGGACTCCAGGTCGTAGCGGGCCTCGGTGCCGGCCCAGGGCGAACCCGCGCCGAACCTCGCGGCGAGGAAGAGCGCCGCGATGCCCACACACAGCGCGCACAGCACGTGTGCGATCACCACCGTGCGTTCGGTGCGCACCCCGGACAGCCGCGCGGCGTGCTCGTCGCCGCCGGTCGCGTACATGTGGTGGCCGAGCCGGGTGCGCCGCAGCACGAACCAGAGCGCCAACGCGACGCCGACCAGCAGGAAGACGGAGACCGGTACCGGGCCGATCCGGTCGTAGCCGAGGCGTTGGAAGGAACGCGACACGTCGCCCGCGGGGCCCGTGTAGTTGTCCTCGATCCAGCCGCGCAGGATCAGCGCGACGCCGAGCGTGGCGATGAACGCGTTGACCTTCAGCCGGGTGACGATCAGCCCGTTGGCGAGTCCGACGCCCGCGCACAGCGCGAGGACCGCGACCACCGCCGTGACCATGTTGCCGTCGGAGCCCGCCATGGTCTCGGCGGCGACCAGGGTGCCGAGGCTCGCGAGATAGGCCACCGACAGGTCCAGCGAGCCGGTGAGGATCACCATCGTCTGGCCGAGGGCGATCAGCCCGAGCGCCACGCAGTTCTGGAGGATCCCGGTGATGTTGGGCTGGGTCAGGAACTCGCCGCCCCTGACGGCGACCACCGCCCAGCCGAGGAGGGTGACGCCGAGCGCGGCCAGCCAGATCCCGACGGCCGGGTCGGAGAGCCCGCGCCGCCAGCGGGCGGCGGCCGGCGCGGCGGCGGCCGGCAGCGCGGGGGAGGGGGAGGCGGCGGTCATCAGGCGGCTCCCGCCCGGTCGGCGCCGCTCGTGGCGAGCCGCATGATCTCCTCCTCGCTCGGCCCGGCGGGCAGCTCGCCCGCCGGGCGGCCGTCGGCCAGCACCAGCACCCGGTCGCTCATCCCGATCAGCTCGGGCAGCTCGGAGGAGATCAGCAGCACCGCGAGCCCCTCGGCCGCCAACTCCCGCACCAGCGTGTGGATCGCGGCCTTGGCGCCGACGTCCACGCCCCTGGTCGGCTCGTCGAAGAGCAGCACCCGGGGGCGGGCGGCGAGCCACTTCGCGATGACGACCTTCTGCTGGTTGCCGCCGGAGAGGTAACGCACCTCCTGCCCGGCGCCGCCGCCACCGGCCAGCCGCACCCGTTCCAGCAGGCGGGCCACCGTCGTCGCGCCGGCCCGTTCCCCGACGCCGACGGCCCTGGTCACCAGCAGCGTGTTGTCTCGCACGGACTGGCGCAGCGTCAGCCCCTCGGCCTTGCGGTCCTCGCCGACCAGCGCGATGCCCGCGCGGATCGCCTCCCGCGGCCGGCGCGGGCGTACCTCCCTGCCGGCCAGCGTCATCCGGCCCCTGGTGAACGGGTCGGCGCCGAAGACCGCGCGGGCCAGCGCGCTGCGCCCCGAGCCCTGGAGCCCGGCGACGCCCAGCACCTCGCCGGCCCGCACGGTCAACTCGATCCCCGCGAGCCGGTCGTTGCCGCCTCCGCTGACCGTCAGCACCGGCCCGCCCAGCGCCCCGGGCGCGGCCCTGGGCGGGTAGTAGGCGCTCAGCTCGCGCCCGACCATGGCGCGCACCACGGCGTCCACGTCGGTCTCGGCGGTCCTCAGACAGGTCACGAGGCGGCCGTCCTTCAGCACCGTGACGCGCTGGGAGAGGGCGAAGATCTCCCGCATCCGGTGGGAGACGTAGAGGATGCCCAGGCCGCGTTCGGTGAGCCGGCGGACCAGGTCGAAGAGGGTGGCGACCTCGTGCTCGGCGAGCGCGGCGGTGGGCTCGTCCATGATCAGGACGCGCACGTCGGCGGCGAGGGCCTTGGCCACCTCGACGGTCTGCTGACGGGCCACCGACAGCTCGCGCACCGGGGTGTCCGGCGCGATCCCCTCGGCGTGCAACTCGGCCAGCAGCTCGGTCGTCCGCCGCGCCATCGCCGCCCGGTCGACCAGTCCGCGACGGGTGGGCTCGCGGCCGAGGAAGACGTTCTCGGCGACGGTGCGGTCCGGCAGCAGCGCGAGTTCCTGGTGGATGATCCCGACCCCCGCGGCCTGGGCCTGCGCGGGGTGGTCGAAGGCCACGGGCGTCCCGTCGATCTCGATCCGGCCGCCGTCGGGGGTGTGCTCCCCGCTGAGCAGCTTCATCAACGTCGACTTGCCGGCCCCGTTCTCGCCGACCACGGCGTGCACCTCCCCGGGCGCGAGATCGAGGGAGACGCTGTGGAGGACGCGGATGCCGAGAAAGCTTTTTGTCATGTCCTGCATCAGCAGCATGGAGGCAATGTCGAGGCGGAAGTACCGACTGTCAAGACACAAAGCAACGCCAAAGAACAGAAAACGAGGGTCAGTTGTGTGCGTTCCATGGCGCACTTTCGACATGGAGCGGTGAAAGTGGGCGGTGCGGGCTCCGCGGCGCCGCCGGCCCCGCAGTACGCTCGACGGCGTGTTCTCCCCGCAGGGCCCCACCGCACGCGAACTGGCCGCCCAGGCGCTGACCTCGGTCGAACGCGGCTACGACCTCCTGGCGCCCACCTTCGACCACACGCCGTTCCGCACCCCCGACGTGGTGCTGGAGGCGACCGCCCGCGCGCTCGACGGGCTCGGCCCGTTCGACGACGCGCTCGACCTGTGCTGCGGCACCGGCGCCGGGTTCGCCGCGCTGCGCGCCGCCGGGGCGCGGCGGGTGGTCGGCGTCGACCGCAGCGCCGGGATGCTGGCCGTGGCCGCCGACGCAGACCCGGACGCGACGCTGGTGCGCGCGGACGCGCGGGCGCTGCCGTTCCGCGCGGAGTTCGACCTGGCGGTCAGCTTCGGCGCGTTCGGGCACTTCCTCGCCGCCGACCGCGCGGCGCTGTTCGCCGGGGCGCGGGCGGCGCTGCGGCCCGGCGGGCTGCTGGCGTTCCCGGTGGCGGCGCCGCCCCGGGTGGGCTCGGCCGCGTACTGGCTGACCTGGGGCTTCGACGCGGCGATGCGGGCGCGCAACGCGCTCTGGCACCCGCCGTTCGTCATGTACTACCGGACGTTTCCGCTCTCCGTCGCCCGGGCGGAGGTGGCCGCCGCCGGCTTCGCGGTGGGCACGGTGCCGCTGCCCCTGCCCGGCCTGCCGGAACGTTCCGACGGCGCCCCGCGCTGCCGGCTGGTACTGGCGCGCCGCACCGGCGACTGAACCTCCCGCGTGGAGGTGTGCCGGGCGGCTTCGGTGGTACTCGGGCGCCATGACGCCGAGCAACGTGACGCCCAGCAACCCGGACCCCGATCCGTATCTGACCCCCGGCTACCGCCCGGGCGGCGCGACGCTGCCCCGGGAGACGCCGCCGGGGGAGACCCCGCCCGCCGAGGGCGGCACGTCGTTCACCGGGCCGGACGACTCCCACAACCCCACCGACGGCTGGGCGGCGGCCCCCCTCACGGCGGTGCTGGTCGTCGCGGCGCTGGTGGTGGCGTTCTTCGTGGCCTACGCGGTGTGGTTCGTGATCGACTAGGTCGTCTCGTTTGGATCTTCGTGGATCAGGGCGCGGCGTCAGATGCGGTGCATCGCAAGGCGCCGGATCGCAGCTCATACTTGGCCGTATTCGCGCGATTCGGTAACGCAGCGAGGTTCCCCCAGGCCCCTCGGGGGCCTGGGAGGTGCCCCCATCGCTGGCGTCGCGCCCCCGCGAAGATCCAAACGAGACGGCCTAGCCCCTTGCCGGGGGTGCGTGGGCGACGACGGTCCTGGGTGGCGGGGGTGCGTTGTCGGGTGCGGCCCGGTGTCGGGTTGCTCGCGCAGTTCCCCGCGCCCCTGCACTGCCGGTGGGCGGCTTGGGGGCGCGGGGAACTGCGCGGTGCATTTGTGGCGGGGGTTGGACGACTACGGTGCGGCACCGGCCAGGTGGGTAGTCGTCCTCGCCCTCACCCCTTAGCCGAAGTTGACGTCGCTGCAGATGAAGTACGTCTGGTCCAGGTGCGACGCCTGCCAGATCGTGTAGACGATGTGGTTGCCCGTGCGGCCCGGCGCGCTGACGTCGAACGTGATGTCCGAGGCCGGCGGGTAGCTGCCGGTCGTCTCGACCAGTTCCAGGTCACCCCAGCCCAACGCGTCCGTCGTCGGGTCGAACCCCTGCTTGGTCACGTAGACCTCGAAGAAGTCCGCACCGTGGCTGGCCGTGTCGTACAGGTGCACGCTGAAGTCGTTGTCGACGTCGGTCGTGGTCCAGGGGCCGACGGTGTCCAGCGAGCTGGCCAGCCCGCCCTGCGCGTCACCGGCGCTGCACAGGTTCCCGTCCGAGATGGCGCTCTGCCAGTTCCCGGCCAGGTTCTCCTGGAACAGGCTCATCCAGTTCCACATGGTGTTGGGGTTTTCCTGGAACGCCTGCCAGCACATGGGGTCTTCCTGCTCCATGGCCGGGTTCATGTGGTCGCCGCCCCAGCGGTCCCAACAGCCGTAGGCGCGGCCTGCCGGGTCCACGATCGAGCCGTGTGCGCTGGCCGAGTTGGTGAGCGGGCTCAGAAACAGGGCGACGAGGGCGACCACGGCCGCCAGCGCCGGGGTGACCACCCGCAGCGTCCAGCGGCGGGTGGGGGTGTCTGCGTGCATCGTGCGATCTCCGTCTTCCGGAAGGGGGTGGGGAGTTGAGACTTCGTTCCGGTTTGGGAGCGCTCCCAAGGTTATGGGGACCTTACCCGCGCACACCCTCGCGCAACAGTCCCGTGACACAGGGATTGCCGAAAGGTTCCCGGCGTCCGCCCCGCGCGGCGCGAAACGCTCGCTGCCGCGCGGGAGTTGACCGGTCAGCGCCGCCCGCCGCCCGCCGGCGGCCACGAACTCGGCCGGAAACCGGCGCTCACCCCGGCGCGCGGCGGCACGGACACGCGCCAGCACGAGCCGCACGCGCCCTCACGCACGCGCCCTCACGAGCTTCTGGGCGGCTGCTGGCAGCGGCGAGTCGGCGGCGAGCCGCCCGCCGCCGACGAGCCGCCCGCCGCGCTCCGCGCGGAGTTCGGCGGCGAAGCGGCCGATCCCCGCGTGCACGGCTGTGCGCCTCGGGTCGGGCGGCCGTCCCCCGAGGAAGGCCCGCGTCGCCTCGACGAGGCGGCGTCGCCCGAGGCGGCGTCGCGCCGGCGTTCGCTCAGCAACGCCTCGGTGTAGTCGGCCAGTCGGGCAGCCGCCTCGGGGTCGAGGGTGGCCAGCGAACGGTCGACCGGCTTACCCCGGTCGACCGCGGTGAGCGGCTCCGTCGGCGGCTCGTCGATCCAGCGCACGACCGGCCGCACCGCCTCGTCCACCGGCCGCGCGAAGAGGCGGGCCAGCCCGCGCAGCGCCCCGCGCACCACCGGGTTCGGGTGGCCGTCGACGCCGCTGCGGGTGAAGCCGGGGTGGTACAGCACATAGCGGGCCCGCCCCTCGCCCCCTTCGGCGAAGGCGACGCCGAGCAGGTCGTTGGCCCGCCCGGCCTGGAGCTGGGCCCGCACCTGGCCGTAGGAGCGGGTCAGTTGGGGGTCGTCCCAGTGCACCCGCCCGGCCTTGTTCCCGACGCCGGCCACGTTGACGATCAACGGGTCCGCGCCGGCGTCCAGCAGCGGGCGCAGCCGGTGGCCGAGCAGATAGCGGCTGAGGTAGTAGAGGGCGAAGGTCGACTCCAGCCCGTCGACGGTCTCCCGGCGCTTCGGGTTGACCCGGTTGGCGAACAGCAGCAGCGCGTCCACCGACTCGTGCTCCTCGCCGAGCCGGGCGGCGACCCGTTCGTTCTCGGCGATCGAGGAGAGGTCGGCCCGCAGGAAGTCGAGCCGGGGGTTGTCGGCCGCCTCGCACAGCGCGCGCCCCCTGGCCTCGTCGCTGCCGATCACCACCACCCGGTCCCCGCGCGCGAGTCGGGCCAGGGCCGTCGCGCGGCCCATCCCGTTCGTTCCGCCGCTGATCACCACGGTCTTGCGCGAGTCGGGTCGCACGCTGTCCTCCTAGGCTTGGTCGGGGCCGCACCATCGTCGGCCGTACCGCCCGCTGTCCGAAAGAAGGCAGTTTGATGTCCGCTGCGCACACCGGTGTTCCCTCGGTACTCGCCCACGAGCTGCCCCGGCCGGTCCCGGCCGACGAGCTCGCCGCCTGCCCGGCGGGCGACGTCTTCCGGCGGGTGGGTGACAAGTGGAGCGTGCTGCTGGTGATCCTGCTCGGCGGTCGCCCGCACCGTTACAACGAGCTGCACCGCGCCGTCGAGGGCATCAGCCAGCGGATGCTGACCCGCACGCTGCGCGGCCTTGAGGCCGACGGGCTGGTGCGGCGCGACGTCCACCCGACGGTGCCGCCCAGCGTCGAGTACAGCCTGACGCCGCTCGGGCGCGGGCTGCTGGAGCCGCTCTCCGCCCTGGCGGACTGGGCGGTGCGCAACGCGCCGGAGATCAACGAGGCGCGCTCCCGCCACCGGGCCGGCGCGGACGACGGGCCGGCGCCGGCGCCGTGACGCCGCCGCGCGCGGCCCGCCCGCCCTCCTCCAGCGGCGGGACGGCGCACGCGCCCTCCGAAGAAGGCCGGAACGCGCCGCCGAGGCAACGCGGGGCCGTTTCGCCGGGGCGGGCGCGGGCACTCGGGCGGGGTGCGTCCTGACTCGATCGCGGTGGTCATCGCCACCCGCAACCGTGCCGACCGGCTCGCCGACACCCTGGAGCGGTTGACCGGCCTGCCCGAGCGGCCCTCGGTCCTGGTGGTGGACAACGCGTCCCACGACGGGACCCGCTCGGTGGTGCGTGAACGTTTCCCCGGGGTCGGCCTGCTGGCGCTGCCCGCCAACCGTGGCGCGCTGGCCCGCACCGAGGGGGTCAGGGCGCTCGACCACCCGTATGTGGCGTTCAGCGACGACGACTCCTGGTGGGAGTCGGGCGCGCTGGCCCGCGCCGTGGGGATCCTGGAGGCCGACCCCCGCATCGGGCTGGTCGCCGCCCGCACCCGGGTCTCTCCGGCGGGCGGCCCCGACCCGCTCAACGAGGTGCTGGCCGGTTCGCCCCTCGGCGGGGGCGACGGGCTGCCGGGCCCCCGGGTGCTGGGCTTTCTCGGCTGCGCCGCCGTGGTGCGGCGGACCGCGTTCCTGGGTGTCGGCGGCTTCCACCCGCTGCTCTTCTTCGGCGCCGAGGAGACCCTGCTGGCCTACGACCTGGCCGCCGCCGGCTGGCTGGTCTGCCACGCGCCCGCGGTCACCGCCGTGCACCGGCCGGACTCCGGGCCCCGGCCGGACCGCGCCACGCTGCTGCACCGCAACGAGGCGCTGACCAGCTGGCTGCGGCGCCCGCTGCCGGTGGCCGCCCGCCACACCTGGCGGCTGGCCAGGAGCGCGCGGGCCGACCGTGCCGCCCGGCGGGCGCTGGGGCAGCTGCTGCCCCGGCTGCCCGCGGCCCTGGCGGCCAGGCGCCGGCTGCCGGCGGGCGTGGAGGCCGACATCCGCCGGGTGGAGGTGGCCCGTGCCGCCGGCTGAGCCGCGGGTGACCGTGCTGGTCATCACGCACAACCGGCGCGCCGAGCTGCTGGGCACGCTGGAGCGGCTGGCGGCGCTCCCGGAGCGTCCGCCGGTGGTCGTCGTGGACAACGCGTCCACCGACGGCACCGCCGAGGCCGTCGCCCGGCACCATCCGGACGTGCGGCTGCTGACCCCCGGCGCCAACCTGGGCGCGGTGGGCCGGAACCTGGGCGTGCGGGAGGTCACGACGCCCTATGTCGCGTTCTGCGACGACGACACCTGGTGGGAGCCGGGGGCGCTGGGGACCGCCGTCTCCGTGCTGGACGCCCATCCCTCGGTGGCGACGGTCACCGCCCGCATCGTGGTGGAGCCGGAGGGCGTCGAGGACCCGATCGTGGCGGAGTTG
This sequence comes from Streptomyces sedi, assembly GCF_006335015.1. Taxonomy (GTDB): domain Bacteria; phylum Actinomycetota; class Actinomycetes; order Streptomycetales; family Streptomycetaceae; genus Streptomyces; species Streptomyces sedi. Next base: position 169,296 of record NZ_VDGT01000009.1, on the reverse strand, counting down.
CGTTCCTCGCCGCTGCCACGGCCGCCCGGTCTGCCGGGGCCGGCGCTCGGCTCGTTCCTGGCGGGCGCCACGGTGCTGAGGACGGAGGCGTTCCGGCGGGTCGGCGGGTTCTCCCGGCGGCTGTGGCTGGGCGGCGAGGAGGAGTTGACGGCGGCCGACCTGATGGCCGCCGGGTGGTGGCTGGTCTTCGAGGAGCGGATGGTGGTCCACCACCGGCCCTCCGCGCTGCGCGACCCGACCCGCCGCCGCGCCGACGGCATCCGCAACACCCTGTGGTTCACGTGGCTGCGCCGCTCGCCGCGTTCCGCCGCGCGCCGCACCGCGACCGTGCTCGGCGGGGTGCCGAGGGACCGCACGACGGCCGGTGCGCTGCTGCGGGCGGTCGCCGGCCTGCCGTGGGTGCTGAGGGAACGCCGCGCGGTGCCGCCGGAGGTGGAGCGCCGGCTCTGCCTGCTGGAGGAGGCGCAGCGGGAGTCGTCGGCCCGCCGCTACGTGGGCTGACCGCCGTCCCGTTCGGCGCCGGAGGTGACCCGGTCGAACGCGGCGAGCACCTCGGGCACGGTGATCCGCAGCAGCCGCGCGTCGGGCTCCGGCCCGTGCGGGTCGCCGGGGCGGGGGTCGCCGCCCGGGCCCGGGTGCCAGAGCGCGCGGTGGCGGAACGAGCGCGGTGGGCCCCACAGTTCGGGCGCGACCGGGCCGAAGAGCACCACGGACGGGGTGGCGTGGGCGGTCGCCAGATGGGCGACTCCGGTGTCCCCGACCAGCACGGCGCGTGCCTCGGCGACCAGCGAGGACAGCGCCGCCAGCGGCAGCCCGGTGAGCACCGCGGCGCGCGGCAGCCCGGCGAGGGCGGCGACCCGGTGGCCCAGCCGTTCCTCGCCGGGGCCCGCCGTGACCAGCACCCGGTGGTCGGCGGCGAGCGCCCTGGCGACCACGGCGAACCGTTCCGCCGGCCAGCGCCTGGCCACCGCCTCGGCCCCCGGGTGCACCAGCACGGCGCCCGGCGCGGGGGAGGGGGCGCGGGGCCCTGCGAGGCCGATGCGGGCCGGGTCGGCCGGGACGCCGTGCCCGCGCAACAGCCGGCACCAGCGGGCGCGTTCGTGTTCGCGTTCGCGCCACGCCGGCGCCGGGGGGCGCGCGTAGCTGATCACGCGCCCGGGGTTCAGCGCCAGCAGCGGGCGGAGGCTGTGCGCGTCCCTGCCGTGCAGGTCGACCGCGACCTCCGGCGGCGGGCCGCGCCAGTCCAGGCGCTCCGGCACGGCCCGCCCCGGCGCCGAGGCCGGCAGCAGCGCGTCGACCGCGCCCACCGCCGCCACGACGTCGGACAGCGCGCCGGGCGCCGCCAGCACCAGCCGGTGGCCGGGGAAGGCGCCCCGCAACGCGTGCAGCGCCGGCACCACCGTCAGCAGGTCGCCGAGCCCCAGGGCCCGCAGCACCAGCAGCCGGGGGGCCACGGCGTCACGAGGGGACGCGGGCGGCCCGCAGGGCGAGCGCCGTGGTGGAGAGGCCGTCGACATAGGGCAGGACGAGGGCCTGCCCGTTCCACTCGCGCAGCTGCGCCGCCTCCGGCAGGTCCTGGACGCGGTAGTCGCCGCCCTTGACCCAGAGGTCGGGGCGCAGCAGCCGCAGCAGCTCCTGCGGGGTGTCCTCGCCGAACTCGGCGACCGCGTCCACGCAGCCCAGCGCCTCCAGCACCGCCACCCGGTCGGCGGCGCGGTTCAACGGGCGGCCCTCGCCCTTGAGCCGGCGGACCGAGGCGTCGGAGTTGACGCACACGATGAGCAGGTCGCCGGTGCGCCTGGCGTTCTGGAGGAACCGCACGTGCCCGGCGTGCAGCAGGTCGAAGCAGCCGCCGGCCGCCACCACCGTGCCGCCCCGCCGCCGCACGGAGTCGGCCAGCGCCGTGATCTCGGCCATCCGGCGCGGCTTGGCGCCGGAGGCCGGGGCGCGCGGCGGGCGGCTCGGGTCGTCGCGCCAGCTGGCGCGGTCGGCGCAGTCGGAGGAGACGAAGGCGGCGGCGGCCTCGGTGGCGAGGTCGACGGCCTCCGAGGGCAGCCCGCCGTCCGCCAGGACGGTGGCGGCGGTCGCGGCGAAGCAGTCGCCGGCGCCGCAGGGGTCGCCCTCGCTGTCGGCGGTGACCGGGGTGTACTGCGGGTCGTCGCACTCGGCCCGCGCGAGCACCGCGCCGCGCGCCCCCAGCGTGACGGCGACGGACAGCGCGCTCCAGTGCGCGGCCAGGAGCGCGCCGCGCAGGCTGTGCGCCCGCAGCGAGTCGTCGTCGACGGCCATCCCGCGCCCCGCCGCCTCGGCGCAGTGCTCCCGCACGAACCAGCGGGCCTCCCGCTCGTTGGGCGTCACCATCCGCACCCCGGGAACGGGCTGGTCGCCGCGCGGATGCGGGTCCCACACGACGGGCACCTCGCGGGTGGCCCGCCCCAGCGCGGCGCGCAGCGCGCGGGCCGTGCCCCGGCCGTAGTCGGCGACCAGGACGGAGCCGGCGTCGGCCAGCGCCTCCCTGGCCTCCGCGCCGGGCGCGCCGGGCGTGCCGCCGCCCCGGTCGAGCCGGATCACGGGCCGTTCCCCGGCCAGCACCCGGGACTTCACCGGCAGGCTGCCCTCCAGCGGCAGTTCGGCCAACCGCACCCCGGGCGGCAGCAGGGAACGCACGGTCTCGCTCGCCTCGTCGTCGCCGAGCGCGGTGACCAGCACCACCTCGCGGCCGTCGGCGGCGGCCAGCGCCGCGGCCAGCCCGGCGCCGCCGGGCCGGCAGCGCTCCGAGGCGACCTCGACGACCGGCACGGGCGCGTCGGGCGCCAGCCGGTCGGCGCGGCCGGTGATGTCCCGGTCGAGGAGGACGTCGCCCACCACGACGAGCGGTCCACGCCCCTTCACGCCGCCTCCCGGGAGAAGAGGACCGCCGGCGCGGGCCGGCGTTCCGCGTCGGCCAGCGCCTCGTCGAACGCCTCGCACACCACGTGCAGCGCCACCAGATGCAACTCCTGCACGGTGGCCGTCGAGGGCGCGTCGACGGTGACCGCCGCGTCGGCGCGTGCGGCCAGCGGGTTGGGCGCCGGCCCCGTCATCGCCCACACCCGCACCCCGGCGTCGCGCGCCGCCTCGGCGGCGGCCAGCAGGTTGCCGCTGCCGCCCGACGTGGACAGCAGCAGCACCACGTCGCCGGGCCGCCCGTGCGCCGTGACCTGCCGGGCGAAGACCTGCTCGAAGCCGTAGTCGTTGCCGATGGCGGTCACGGCCGAGGTCTCCGCGTGCAGCGCGACGGCGGCGAACGGCGGCCGTTCGTCGCGGTAGCGGCCCACGAACTCGGCCGTCAGATGCTGCGCCTGCGCGGCGCTGCCGCCGTTGCCCGCCGCCAGCAGCCGCCCGCCGGCCGGCAGCACGCCCGCCAGCCGCCGTCCCCACTCGGCCGCCTCGGCGAGCCCGGTCCTCCCGTCGCGCTGGAAGGCGGTCAGGGCCTCCTGGAGTGACGCGCAGTGCTGCCGCGCGGTGGGTGTCGCGTCCACGGCGAACTCTCCTTCCTGGAACGGGGGGTGGGGCGAACGGTGGGGCGCCGGGGGACCGCGTCGCGGTCCGTGCGCGCTCACCCGGCGCCGCTGACGGGGGCGGGGGAGCGGTGCCGCAGGCCGAGATAGACCCGCTCGGTTGCGGCGGCGACCGACGCCCAGCGGTAGCGGGTCAGCACCCGCCGCCGCCCGGCGGCGCCCCTGGCCGCGCGTTCCGCCGGGTCGGCGAGGAGCCCGGCGACGGCGTCGGCCAGCGCCACCGGGTCGCCCGGCGGCACCAGCCGGCCGGTCGTCGGGTCGGCGACCGTGTCGCGCTGCCCGCCCACGGCGCTGGCCACCACGGGCACCCCGCAGGCCATGGCCTCCAGCGGCACGATCCCGAACGGCTCGTAGTCGGCCGGGCAGAGCACCAGGTCGGCGCTGCGGATCAGGAACGGCACCTCGGTGTGCGGCACCGCGCCGGTGAACCGCACCCGTTCGGCGACGCCCAGCCGTTCGGCGGCCCGCCGCAGCCGCCCGGCCACCGGGTCGGCGGCGAGCCGGTCGGCCGGTGGGCCGCCGGCGATCACCAGCTCGGCGTCCGGCAGCCTGGCCAGCGCGGCCAGCGAGATCTCCGCGCCCTTGCGCGGCACCAGCCGCCCGAGGTGCAGCAGCCGGTGCCGCCAGGGCCCGCGCGGCAGCCGGTCGCCCACGGGGGTGAACAGCTCGGGGTCGACCCCGCAGGGCACCACCCGCACCCGCTCGGCCGGCACCCCCAGGCCGGCCAGCTCGGCGACCTCGTCCCGGCAGGTCGCCACCGTCAGGTCGCAGGCGCCGCCCAGGTGCCGCTCCCACTCGACGCGGCTGCCGGGGCTGGTGTCGGCGCTGCCCTGGTGGCGCCGCTTGACATGGCCGAGCGCGTGGAAGGTGTGCACCAGCGGCACCCCGTGCGGCCGGGCCCCGGCCAGCGCCGCCAGCCCCGACATCCAGAAGTGCGAGTGCGCCACGTCGGGCCGCTCCCGGCCCCACGCCCGTTCCAGATGGGCGCCGAACTCGCCCATGAACGGCAGCAGTTCGTCCTTGGGCACCTCGCACGGCGGGCCGGCCGGCACATGGCGCACCGTGAGGCCGGGGCGGGGCCGCACGGTCTCCGGCAGGGCGGTGGAGTCGCGCCGGGTGTAGACGGTCACCCGGTGGCCGCGGTCGACGAGCGCGCCGGCCAGCCGCGCCACGTGCACGTTCTGCCCGCCCGCGTCCTCGCCGCCGAGGGCGACCAGGGGGCTGGCGTGCTCGGAGACCAGGGCGATGCCCAGGCTCGGTGACGAGGGGTCGCGCCGCATCAGCGGATCACCTCTTCCACGAGCCGTTCCCAGTCGTCGAGGAACCGCTTGAGGCCGTAGCGCCGTAGCGCCGCCTGCCGCGCGGCCCGCCCCGCGGCCCCGGCCGCCTCCGGGTCCCGCGCGTAGCGGGCCGCCGCCCGCGCCAGCTCCTCGGGCCGGGTGGAGACCACCCCCGCCTCCGGCGGCACGGCCTCCACCACCTCCGTGGTGGCGAGCGCGACGACCGGCATCCCCAGGTGCATGGCCTCGATCAGGGAGAGCCCCAACGACGTCCAGCGCACCGGGTGGGCGTAGAGGCGGCGGCGCGCCATCGCGTCGTGCAGCTCCTCCTGCGGCAGGTCCCAGGAGCGGCAGCGCTCCGGGGCGATCCCCAGCGCGGCGGCCAGGCCCTCCGTGCCCATGCCGAACACGTCCAGCCCGACCCCGGCCGCCAGCCCCGGCAGCAGGTCGGTGCCCGTGGTCCGGCCGCGCCGCAGCGGCTCGTTGACCACCACGGCCGCCCTGGGCAGCTCGCCGGTCCAGCGGTGCCCCGGGTCGACCACGCCGTGCTCGACGACGGCGGTCGGCGCGCGCCCGTTGTCCCAGAACAGCCGGTTGAAGTGGGTGACATGGACCAGCGTCAGGTCGTCCCGGTCCGCGCAGGGGTGCCGGGTGTGCGGCACGTCGCCGTCGGGGGCGTTGTGCTCGACGTAGACGGCCGGCACCTCGCGCCCCGGCCGCCGGCCGCCGAGCCAGCGGGCCGCCAGCTCGGCCTCGTGGGGCCGTTGCAGCACCACCAGGTCCACGGGCGTCTCGCGGAGCCGTTCCGGCGGGACCTCCACCACCGAGTCCGGCCAGTGGTAGGTCAGCGCCCTGCCGCGCCCGTCGGGGCCCCGGTCGGGCAGCACCGGCACCAGATAGGTGTGGGGGCCCTGGACGAACGCCGTCGTCCAGGAACCGTGCACATGCCACAGCAGTATGTTCACGCGCGGGCCTTCCGTCCGATGCTGTCGCAGGGCGGGCCGCCGACGATCAGCCGGTCGACGGCCGCCAGGACCTCCTCGTCCGTGATCGAGTCCAGGCACGGGTGCCCCTCCACCGGGCACTCCCGCGCCCTGGTGCCGGCGCACGGCGCGTCCTGCCGGCCCAGCAGCAGATGCGGCACCCGGTAGGGAAGCCAGCGGTCCACCCTGACCACCGGCGCGAAGAGGCTGATCACCGGCGTGCGCACGGCCGCCGCCAGGTGCGCGGGCCCGGTGTTGCCGGCGATCACCGCGCGGGCGCCGGAGAGCACCCCGGCCAGCTCGGGCAGTGCGGTGCGTCCGCCGAGGTCCAGCGCGTGCCGGCCGGCGACCCGCCGGGTCAGCTCCGCCTCGTCGGGGCCGCCGGTCACCACCACCCGGTGCCCGGCGCCCGCGAGCGCGGCGACGGCGCGGGTGGCCCGTTCGGCGCTCCAGGTCCTGGCGGGCACGGCGGCCCCCGGGTGGACGACCAGATAGGGCTCGCCGCCGGTCAGCGCCGAGGTGTCGCGCGGGGGCCGCACCCGCAGCTCGCCGAAGTCGCCGGGCGGCAGGGCGAATCCGGCCGCCTCCGCCAGGTCGAGGGCGGCGGCGGCCTCGTGGCGGTAGGGCGCGCGCCGGTGGCGCAGCTGGAGGAGCGACCCCGGGTAGTGCTCGCTGTCGGCGCCGACCCACGCCACGCCGGCCAGCTTCAGCAGCAACGCGGCCGGCAGCGGGCTCTGGTGCTGGGAGGCCAGCACCAGGGCCCGGTCGTAGCGGTCGGCGGCCAGCCGCTCGACCAGCTCGGCCACGTCGGCCGGCTCGACGGCCGGCGCCGCCAGGCTGACCCACGGCGCGTGGTAGACCCGCACCCGGTCCACGCCGGGCAGCAGCCGCGCCGCGGCCTCGCCCGCCGGGCCGCAGAGCACGGTCACCTCGGACGAGCCGGCGGCGACGGCCCGCACGGCGGGGCCGGCCAGCAGCACGTCGCCGGCGCTGTCCAGCCGGACGACCAGGGTGCGCGGCGCCCCGCGCGGCGCGGCGGTCACCGCGCCCCCTCCGCCGCCGCGGGCGCGGGCGCGAGCAGCGCGCGCACGGCGGTGAGCAGGTCGGGCGCCACCGCCCCGCCGGCGGCGGCGACCTCCTCGGCCCTGGTGGCCGGCGTCGGCACCAGCACCCCGCGCGCCCCTGCGGCCTCGGCGGCGGCGAGGTCCCCGCCGATGTCGCCGACGACGACGGCGCGGTGCGGCGGCACGCCGAGCCGCCGGCAGGCGGCCAGCACCAGGCCGGGCGCCGGCTTCCGGCAGCCGCAGCCGTCGGCGGGCCCGTGCGGGCACACGGCCCACACCCCGAACGGGCCCAGCAGCTCCTCGATCCGCGCTCCGACCGCCTCCGCCTCGGCGCGGCCGAAGTACCCGAGCGCGACGCCCGACTGGTTGCTCACCACCCCGGTCGCCACCCCGCGCTCCCGCAGCAGCTCCAGCGCGGCGCGCGCGCCGGGCAGCACCCGGACCCGGGCCGGGTCGCCGTTGTACGGCACGTCCTCGACGAGGGTGCCGTCGCGGTCGAAGAGCACGGCCCCGGGCCCTGGACCGTGCCGCTCGTCCGCTCCGCGCCCGGCGGGCGGGGGAGCGGGCGGAAAGAGCCAGGGCCCCCCGGGCGGGCGTGTGGGGCGTTCACTCATGAGACCAGGGGTTGCCGGATTGGTCCGATATAAACACTTTGCTCCGGCGTGTCCCGCGATGGCGCACCATCCCGCGCAGCCGGTGCCCGACGGCGAACGGCGGGATCGCCGCGCTGGTCAGCGCCATGCGCGCGACCTCGCCCGCCGTGCGCGGGCCGGGGCCGATCCGGGCCACGGCGAACTCCGCCGTCACCGCCAGCCACAGCGCACCCCCGAGCGCCGCCGCCCCCGGCCGCCGCGCCAGCAGCGCCGCCACCGCGCCGACCGCCGCCGCGCCGGCCGCCAGATGGCCGGGAAACCGCCCCAGCGGCGCCTCGGCCCGCGCCCGCCAGCCGCGCCCGTGCACCCGCGCCATCAGCACGTCGTCCGCGTTGCCCGCCTGGGTACGCAGGGAGACCCAGAAGCCGGCCGGCCGCACCGGGTGCGTCGTGCGCCGCCGCCCGGTCGTCAGCCGCCAGCCGGCGTCCATGACGCGCAGCGCCAGGTCCGCGTCCTCGCGGAACGCCCGGGGAAAACGCTCGTCGAACCCCCCGACCTCCGCCAACGCCGCCCGCCGGTAGGCCATGTCGGCGGTGATCCAGCGCGCCGACGCCAGCCCGGCCGTCGCCCGTTCCCAGTCCGTCGGCGCGCGGTCCTCCGGCAGCGGCACCTCGATCCGGCCCTGGACGCCGCCGGTCCCCTCGCCGGCCGCCGCCAGGTCGGCCGCCAGCGCCCGGCGCCAGCCGGAGCCCGGCACCACGTCGTCGTCGAGGAAGGCGATCCACGGCTCGCGCGCCCGGCGCCAGCCGGTGTTGCGCGCGGCGGCCGGGCCCCGGGCGCAGCCGGGGACGATCTCGGTGACCGCCCGCAGCGCCTCGGGCACCGCGACGGCCAGCGGCTCGGGGTCCTCGGGCGGCCGGTCGTCGACCAGCACCACCCGGGTCGGCGACGGCCCTTCCCCCTCGGCCAGCGCCGCCAGCGCGGCGTCCAGCGAGGGCCGGCCCAGCGTCGGGATCACCACGGCGTAAGCGGTCACGCGTTCCTCACCCACCTGCCACCTCCGAGGGGCGTGTCAGTCGTTCCTTCGCGCCCCCGAAACGCCTCCGTAAGCCGGCGCCCCCGCCGCCCCCGACCCCCGCCGCGCCTCCGTCAGCCGGCGCCCGCGCCGAACAGCGCGCGCCGGCGCACCACGAACGGGCCCAGCGCCAGCAGGTCCACCGGGGACGAGCCGAAGCACTCCAGCGCGTCCCTCGGGTCGTCCACCATCGGCCGACCCGCCGTGTTCAGGCTGGTGTTGACGACCACCGGCAGCCCGGTCGCCGCCTCGAACGCCTCCAGCATCCGCGCCACCAGCGGCTCCGCCTCCCGGTCCACCGTCTGCACCCGCGCGGTGCCGTCCACGTGCACCACCGCGGGAATCCGCTCGCGCCACGGCGGCAGCACCTCGTGCACGAAGAGCATGTAAGGGCTGGGCAGCGGCCCCGCGAAGATCTCCGACGCCCGTTCCGCCAGCACCATCGGCGCCACCGGGCGGAACTGCTCACGCCCCTTGATGTCGTTCAGCCGCTCCAGGTTCCCCGAGGGCCCCGGGTGCGCCAGCAGCGAGCGGTGCCCCAGCGCCCTCGGCCCGTACTCGGCGCGCCCCTGGAACCAGGCCACCACCGCGTTCTCCGCCAGCGCCCGCGCCACCTCGACCGCGACGTCCGCCGGACGTTCGAACGGCACCGCCGCCGTCTTCAGCCACCCCTCCAGCTCCGCGTCCGACCAGCCCCGCCCCAGGTCGACGCCCGGCTGCGGCCGGGTGGGGGTGCCCGGGTCGGCGTCCGCCGCGTGCAGCAGCGCGCCGCCCAGCGCGGTGCCCGCGTCCCCGGACGCCGGCTGCACCCACACCTGGCGGAACGGGCCCTCGGCGGCCAGCCGCGAGTTGGCCACGCAGTTCAACGCCACCCCGCCCGCCATGGTCAGCACCTCGTCACCGGTCTGCCCGTGCAGCCAGCGCACCAGGTCCAGCACCGTCTCCTCCAGACACGCCTGCGCCGCCGCCGCGAGATCCGCCTGCTCCGGCGTCCACCCCTCCCCGTCCCGCCGCGCCGCGCACAGCTCGGCCCACGGCACCCCCGCCGCCCGGAACCCGCCGTCCCCGGTGGCGTACACGTACCGCCGCAGCTCCGGCAGGAACCGGCGCGGGTTCCCGTACGCCGCGAGCGCCATCACCTTGTACTCGTCACTCGACCGCAGAAAGCCCAGGTGCTCCGTCAGCTCCTCGTAGAACAGCCCCAGCGAGTGCGGCAGTTCCTGCCCGTGCAGCGCCTCCAGCCGCGCCCCCTCCCGCCGCGCCGCCAGGTGCGAGGTGGCCTCGCCCCTGCCGTCGAGCACCAGCACCGACGAACGCTCGGCACCCGGCGCGGCGAACGCCGACGACGCGGCGTGCGCCATGTGGTGCGGCACGAACCGCACCTGCTCGGGCGCCAGCCCCGGCAGCGCCTCGCACAGGAACGCCGGCGCCTCCCGCGCGTACGTCTGCCGCAGGTCGTCCCACGGGTCGCTCAGCCCCAGCCGGTCGGCGGGCCTGGCCAGCGCCGGGTCGTAGGAGTAGGTGACCGCGTCCAGGTCCTCGGGCCGCAGCCCCGCCTGGCTCAGACACCAGGCGGCGGACATCTCCGGCAGCTCCCAGGCGGAGAACGGCAGCGGCCGTTTCCCGTGCTTGCGGCGCGAGAAGCGTTCCTCCTCGGCGGCGGCGACGGTCCTGCCGTCGACGACGAGGGCCGCCGCCGGGTCGTGGAAGAGGGCGTTGACACCGAGTACGCGCATCAGTTCTCCGTCGGGTGGGCCGGGACGAGCCGGGGAACGGGACCGGGGGAGGAGGGGGGCGTCCGCGCTTCAGCCGGCCGGGCGCGCGGCGTCGACCGGCCGTTCCGTGCCGACCGGCTGTTCCGTGCCGGCCGGCTGTTCGGCGTCGGCCGGCTGTTCGGCGTCGGCCGGGCGGCCGGCGAACCAGGCGATCGTGCGGGCCAGCCCGTCGGCCGCCTCGACCACCGGCTCCCACTGGAGCTTGCCGCGCGCCAGCGTGATGTCCGGGCGGCGCACCATCGGGTCGTCCACGGGCCGGTCGACCATCCGCACGGTCGACGACGAGCCGGTCAGCCGGATCACCGTCCTGGCCAGCTCCCGCATGGTGATCTCCGTCGGGTTGCCGATGTTCACCGGCGTCCGCAGGTCGGAGGCGGCCAGCGCCAGCACCCCGGCGACCGTGTCCGACACATAGGTGAGGGAACGGGTCTGCCGCCCGTCGCCCGTCACCGTCAGCGGCTCGCCGGCCAGCGCCTGCCGCACGAACGTCGGCACCGCGCGCCCGTCGTGGCCGCGCATCCGGGGGCCGTAGGTGTTGAACAGCCGCACGATGCCGGTGTCCGTGCCGTTCACCTCGCCCTCGGCGACCGTCAGCGCCTCGCTGAACCGCTTCGCCTCGTCGTACACGCTGCGCGGGCCCACCGGGTTCACGTTGCCCCAGTACCGCTCGCTCTGCGGGTGCTCCAGCGGGTCGCCGTACACCTCCGAGGTGGAGGCCAGCACGAACCGCGCGCCGTGCCGGCGGGCCAGCGCCAGCGCGTTGCGAGTGCCGAGGCTGCCGGTCTCCAACGTGTGCAGCGGCAGCCGCAGATAGTCGGCCGGCGAGGCGGGGGAGGCGAAGTGCAGCACCAGGTCCACCTCGCCCGTGACGTCGAACGGCTCCGTCACGTCGGCGCGCACCAGCGTCAGCCCGGGCCGGTCGGCGAGCGCCGCGACATGGTCGGGATGGGCGGTGCACAGGTCGTCGACGCAGGTCACCTCCGTGCCGGCCGCCAGCAGCGCCTCACACAGATGCGACCCGAGGAACCCGGCGCCGCCGGTGACGACGGCGTGCCGGAACGGCCTGCCGGTGCTGCCTTCCATGTCCCGCTCCTCTCGGCGGCCTGACCCTTCCGCGACCACGTCCCCAGGTACCCCCACCGAACGCGGACAAACAGCCGCATAACGGACGCTGGGCGGCGGGGGCTGTTCTCACCTGCGCGTTCTCACCTGCGCGTCTGCCGCCGGCCGGCACCACGGTCCACCTCAGGGGCGCGGGGAACTGCGCGGGCAACCGACCACCGGGCCGCACCCGACCACGCACCTGTCCGACCCACCTCGGTAGTCGTCCGCGGCCCGCGCGCTCCGCCGCGAAAAGACCTGTGACCAACCCCACCGCACCCCCGAAACCCCCGAGCCCACGCGGCGAAACCCCTCCCCAGCCACCCCGAGAACGATCTTGGTCTTCCCGGCCGCCCCGCCGTCTGCCACGGTGGATCGCGCCGTTCCACGGGCACCGCCGCCCGTTCTCCCCCCACGTCAGCCGCCCCGCCGGGGCACAGGGAACCCTCATGCCCACACTCCGCCGCGCCAGGGGACACAACCCGTGGCGTTCCCTGCGGCACCCCAGCATGCGCTGGTGGTCCGTGGCCAACCTGGTCTCCAACGCCGGCACCTGGATGCAGCTCACCGTCCAGAACCTGCTGGTCCTCCAGGTCACCGGCTCCGCCGCCATGACCGGCCTCTCCCTGGCCGTCCAGGCCGGCCCCGGGCTGCTGCTCGGCCTCGCCGGCGGCGCCGTCGTCGACGCCTGGCCGCGCAAGCTGACCGCCGCGCTCAGCCAGGTCGCCCTCGGCCTCGTCGCCTTCACCACCGCCGTGCTGGTGGCCCTCGACGCGCTCAACGTGCCCGCGCTGATGCTGCTCGCCGCCGTCACCGGCGTCATCAGCACCGTCGACGGCCCGGCCTGCGCCCTCCTCGGCAACGACCTGGTGCCGCGCCGCGACGTGCCCTCGGCCATCGCGCTCGGCTCGGCCGTGCACAGCGTCGGCCGGCTCGCCGGCACCGCGCTCGCCGGCGGCGCCGTGGTGCTCTTCGGAACGGCCTCCGCGTTCGTCGCCAACGGCTTCTCGTTCGTCTTCGTCGCGGCCGTCATCCCGTTCCTCCGGCTGGTCGACCGCGCGGCCGAGGAACCGGAACAGGCCCCGGCGCCCGCCCCGGCCGAGGCCGCGGGGAAGCCCGACGACGGCGGCGCCCGCGCCGGGCTGCGCTTCTTCCGAAGCCGCCCGCAGCTGGTGCTGCTGGCCGCCGTCACCGCGCTCAGCTCCGTCTTCGGCCGCAACTACGCGCTGACCCTGGCCGTCCTCGTCACCGGCCCGCTCGCCGGCGGCCCCGGCGCCTTCGGCACGGTCTCCACCGCGCTCGCCGTCGGCGGCATCGCCGGCGCGCTCCTCGCCGGGGTGCTGCAACGCCCCTCGGTCCGCCTGGTCGCCGCCATGTCCGCGATCGGCGCCGTCTTCCAGATCGCCGCCGGGCTCACCCCCACCCTCGGCCTGCTGATCCTGCTGGTGATCCCCATGGCCGTGGTGGAGTCCGTCTCCGACACCGCCGGCACCACCGTGCTCCAGACCGACCCGCCGCCCGCCATGCGCGGCCGGGTGCTCGGCGTCTGGCGCAGCCTGAGCACCGGCTGGGGCCTCGTCGGCCCGCCCACCGTCGGCCTGATGATGGAACTCATGGGCGCACGGGCCGCGTTGGTCGCCGGCGGCCTGCTCGTGGCGCTGCCGGCCGCCGCCGGCCTGCTGCTCCACGCCCTCCGCCGCCGCGCACCCGCCCCCGAACCGGCCCCCGTCCCCGCGCCCCGCGCCGAGCCGGCCCCGGCGCCCGAACCGGCACCGCTGCCGGTGGGCTGACCACGCCACGGGCCCGCGTCCGCCCACGCCGTCACCACCGAACGGTGGTGTCGGAACGCGGCCGGCCGGGTACTCGCGGCCCTCGTCCGACACCGGCACCGAACGCGCGAGGGAGCAACGACGGCATGACCGTTCCCGAGGAGAACAGGCCGAAGACCACGACCACCGACCCCGAGCTCACCGACCCCGCCCCCGAGCAGGGCGACCCGAGGGAGACGGGCGACGGCACCGGCCGCACCCTGCGCGAGGCCCTGGAGGAAGCCGACGTCACCCCCGACGACTACGAGGAGTGACCCGGCTCGGCTCGTTCCACACCTCCGCCACCCACCGTGGCGTTCCGCTCAACCCCACGCGACGAGATACGCCTCCAGCGCCGCCGCCCCCGCGAGCAGCGCCCGCCCGCGTGCGGCCAGCCGCCCGCGCCAGTCGCCGAGCGCCGCCTCCAGCGGCCTGGGCCCGCCCGCCGCCCGCACCTGCTCGATCAACGGTGCGATCTGCCCCAACGGATACCCGCCGCGCCGCAGTTGGCGCACCATCCGGGCGTCCCTGACATCCGCCTTGGCGTAGACCCGGTACCCGGTCGCCGCGTCCCGGCTCGGCCTCAGCAGCCCCGCCCGTTCCCACGCGCGCAGCGTCGCCGCCCGCACCCCCAGCTCCCGCGCCAACGGCCCGACGAACCGGGGCCGGCCCGCCGACTCCGCCGGCGCGGGCCCCAGGTCGGCGAGGGCGCGCTCCACGGCCTGAAGGGTGCGCCGATCCTCCCGCAGCCGCACATGGCTGGCGTCGATGAGCTGGAACGCCTCGTCGTCGACGCCCCCGTGCACCGCCCGCATGATCGCCGTCGCCGCCTGGTGCCCGTGCCCGGGCACCAACGCGAGGAACGCGCGCAGCGCGTCCCCGTGCCGCGCCGTGTAGACGCGGTAACCGGCCGCGGTGCGCGCGGCGGCAGGGAGGGCGCCGGCGTCCTCGTAGTTCCGCACCGCCTGCGTCGACAGCCCGTGCCGCCGCGCCAGATCGACCGGCCTCAGCTGCCCCACGGTTTGAGGGTTGCGTCCCATGATTCCCCCTGAGTCCCCCGCTTTTCGCCGCCAAGGTTTCCACCGGAAACTCAACGATACGGTGGAAGCCATGGCTCATCACCAAGTGACCCGCGTGACCCGCGTGACCCGCATCGCGGAGGCCACCCACCCCCTCGACGCCGCCGCCGTCCAGCGGCTGCTCCCCACGCCCCGCCCCCGGGTGCTCGCCCTCGGCGAGCCGACCCACGGCGAGGACGCGCTGCTGGAGATGCGCAACACGCTCTTCCGCGCCCTCGTCGAGACCGCCGGCTACCGGACCATCGCCCTGGAAACCGACTGCCTGCGCGGACTGCTCGTCGACGACCACGTCACCGCCGACCCCGCCGTTCCCGCCGACCCCGCCGACCCTGCCGTTCCCGCCGACCCTGCCGACCCCGCCGTTCCCGACGCCCGGGACGACTCCCCGCACGCCGACCTCGACGACGTGATGGAACGCGGCTTCAGCCACCCCGACCTCGGCCTCGGCGCCTCCCCGGCCAACCGCGCGCTGGTGCGCTGGATGCGCGCCCACAACGCGCGCCGGCCCGCCCCCGAACGGCTCCACTTCGCCGGCTTCGACGGCCCGTTGGAGATCACCGCCGCCGCCGGCCCCCGCCAGGCACTCACCGCGCTGCACGCCTACCTCGCGCCCCACCTGCCCGCGACCCTGCTGCCCGAGGACACGGCCGCCACGCTCGACGCCCTCCTCGGCGACGACGACCGCTGGGCCGACCCCGAAGCGATGCTGAACCCCGCCCGCTCGATCGGCCGTTCCCCCGTCGCCGAACGGCTGCGGCTGCTCGCCGACGACCTGACGGCCCTGCTCGACGAACACACCCCCCACCTGCTCGCCGCCACCTCCCGCGACGCCCTGGACCGCGCCCGCCTCCACGCGCGCACCGCCACCGGCCTGCTCCGCTACCACCACTGGATGGCCGACGCCTCACCCGCCCGCATGACCCGGCTGGTCGCCGTGCGCGACCAGATGATGGCCGCCAACCTCCTGGCACTCGCCGAACGCGGCCCCGTCCTCGTCCACGCCCACAACTCCCACCTCCAGCGGGTACGCAGCGCGATGGGCACCTGGGAGGGAACGGTCGAATGGTGGAGCGCCGGCGCCCTGGTGGACGCCCAACTCGGCGACGACTACGCCTTCCTGGCCACCGCGCTCGGCAGCCTCCCGCACCGGGGCGTGCACGCCCCGCCGCCCGACACCGTCGAGGGCCTCCTCCACGCCCTCCCGCACTCCCCGTCGCTCACCCCCACCCCCCACCTGACCACCACCCTCGCCGACGCCCCGCCCACGCCCCGCACCTCCCCCTGGTTCGGCTACGCACCCCTGGACCCGACCCACCTGGCCGGCAGCGACGCGGTGGTCTACGTGGGGGACGTGCGGCGCGAAACGGAGTGAACCCCGTCGCCCGGGTGTGAGGTTGGGGCGGCGGGGTTCGGATGGTGCGGGGGGTGGCTCAGTGCTTGAGGTGGTCGACGAAGGTCGTCCAGGTGGAGGCGGGGAGGATGAGCGCCGGGCCCGGGTTCTTGCTGTCGCGGACGGGGACCGCGCCGGGGAAGCCGTCGGCGACCTCGACGCACTCACCGTTGGCCTGGCTTCGGCGCGGCTTGCGCCATGCGGCGTGGGAGAGGTCCGGGGTGGGGCATGAGGTGTGGTTCATGGCGCGGACTCCCTGTCCTCGGCGGCGGCCGACGCGTGTCAGAGGTTGTCGAAGTCGCCCTTGAAGATGCCCCCCTTGAACGCGGCCCACTCACCCGCGGTGAAGCAGAGATGCGGGCGGTCCGGGTTCTTGGAGTCGCGCAGGGCGACGCCGCCGTCCGGAAGGGGGGCCAACTCGAAGCAATCACCGTTGTTGGCCGTCAGGCTGCTCTTCTGCCAGACCAGGCCGCTGGGGTCGGTTGCGTACAGCTCGGGCTTTTGCATGGGTACCTCCAACGGGTGGTGCGCTGAAGTGGGGTGAACCCCGTCGCCCGGTGTGAGGTTGGGGCGGCGGGGTTCGGGTGGTGCGGGGGTTGGCTCAGTGCTTGAGGTGGTCGACGAAGGTCGTCCAGGTGGAGGCGGGGAGGATGAGCGCCGGGCCCGGGTTCTTGCTGTCGCGGACGGGGACCGCGCCGGGGAAGCCGTCGGCGACCTCGACGCACTCACCGTTGCCCGCGCTTCGGCGCGGCTTGCGCCATGCGGCGTGGGAGAGGTCCGGGACCTGGCCCGATTCGCTGTTCATAGCTCCGACATCCTGTTCTTGATGATCGCCAGCGTCTCGGTGACGCTGACCGCGTTGGCACGCAGGTTGTCGAACAGCAACTCGTAGCTCGCGGTGTCTCGAACGTACGGATCGCTGCTGGACTCGACATACACCACGTCCGCGTCCTCCTGGTGTTCAAATTGGAGGATGACGAACGGCCCCACCATTGTCGCCGGATGAGCGCCGTTGGAGAAGGGAATCACCTGGAGCAGGATGTTGGGGCGCTCTGAGAGCTCCAGCAGCCGGCCGAGCTGTTCCTTCATGACCTCTGGGCCACCGACGACACGAGTCAAAGCGGCTTCGTCGAGGACGGCCCGGACCTGGACGGGGTTGGCCAGGTTCAGCAACTCCTGGCGCTGCATCCGCACATCGTGCCGCTGCTCGGCCGCGTCGTCGGTCATGCCTGGAACGGTGCTCCGGTTCACAGCCTCGGTGTAGCGGCTGGTCTGGAAGAGCCCCGGGACGATGGTCTGATAGGTGAGGATCGTCTTGGCCTCGGCTTCGAGGCCGATATAGGTCGAGTACGGGATGTTGCTGTAGAGCTGCCACCAGCCCTTCTTCCGAGCCTCGCGTGTCAGCTTGAGCAGTTCGTCACGTCGTTCGCCGGCCACCTCGAAGTGGTCCAGGATCGCGGTCACATCGGCCACCGCGGGTGCACCCCGCCCCGCCTCCAGGCGCGACATCTTCGACGGTGACCACTTCAGCCGCCGTGCCAGCTCCGCGCCGGTGAGCTTCGCGCCCTCGCGCAGTTGCTTCAGTTCCTGTCCCAGCCGGCGCCGCCGGACCACCGGGCTCGCAGTCGTCATGTGCCGCAGTGTGCCATGAGTTGAGACCCTGTCGAGAGAGCGTGCAATTTCACGCGAAGGAGAGATTGCGCGATCGGGGGCCTCTGGGTCATTCTGTCTCACGACACGGAGCGCTCGCACGGTCACGGGGCGTTGTCGCCGTCTGCCCACCCTTGCGCGCGAAACGCGCAGGCTCCGGGAGGTGCCCATGATCCTTAATCCCCGACTCGCCGCTGAACTGGGCGTCTACAACTGGCAGTTAGTGGCTCAGGTCCGCGAGATCGAGCGGTGGCGCGCGGTCGTGGCGGCCGTTGTCACGCGGTTGGGTGGTGACGCAGAGGCAGTGGAACTGGCAAGGCTCGGTGTCTCTGAGTTGCTCTGCAACGTGGTCAAGCACGTGCAACACGACCCGCGTTGCGAACTGAAAATCACCCGAGAGGGTGAAACGATCCGCGTCTCCGTGGACGACAACTCGCGCCACGAGCCCAAGATCGGGATGCCCGACTGGAGTTCGGAGAGCGGGCGCGGCCTCTGGCTGCTGGGGGAGATGGTCCAGGACTGGGGCTTCTCGCCGAGGGGCGGGGGCAAGTCGGTCTGGTTCCGCTTTCCGCTCACGGCCGTGTCGGCGCGGCCGACGAACGGGCGGTCCCGATGACATCGCCGCCGGAGTGGGAGTTTCTGCTGCCGGCGCCGGGGCGCGAGGTGTGGGTGGACTCGTCGCGGGTGGGGCCGTGCTGGTTCTTCTGCGGGCACCGGGTGACGTCGGTGGTGTGGATCGGTGCGATCACGACCGTCGGTGCGCACGCTCCGTTGTACGCCTGCCATGACTGTCTGGACCAACTGCACGCGATGGTCTGGGACTGCGCGGAGTCGGGGTGGCGGGCGCGGTACCGCCGGCCGCGTACCGCGTTCGGTCGCCAGCTCGCGCGGCGGGGAGAGGGAGGTGTCCCGTGACGGAGATCGTGAAGAGCGCGGACTGGGTGTTGACGAAGGAGCGTGGCTCGGGTGTCCCGGAGGGGATTCACGGTGCGGAGTGCATGGCGTGTGGGGCGAACTCGCCGTTGTTCGACGACGACGCGCTGCCCGTCGCCGTGTGGTCGATCCAGCATGTGCAGGAGCATCCGGAGCACACGTTGTTCCTCGCGCGCACCGAGTCGCACTGGCGGGTGGTGCCCCGGCCCGACGAGGACTCGCCGCCGCCCCCGCCGGACTCCGGTGGGGTGTTCGGTCCGGTGTTCGTGGGGCTGATGTGTCTGCTCACCGCCCTGTCCGGGTTCCTCCCGGCCGCCCTCAACTGACCAGCGTGCGAGCGACCAGTTCCCCAACCAGTTGACCAGTTGGTCAGCTCACCAGTGTTTGCCGGGTCACCGGTTGACCGGTCAGCTGACCAGTGACCACTGGGCCGGCTGACCACCGACCAGTGGTCTCACCGGCCGCTGTTCATGCAAGCCCTCGATTCCTAGGAAGCTGACATGTTGACCACCATTGCCCACTCCCCGCTCATTCTCTCGTTCCACATCCTGGCGACCACCGGTACCAACCACGTGTTGATGGTGCGGGGCAGGCGGGAGGACGGGGAGGAGGGGTGGGTGTTGCCGCACGGGGACGTGCCGGAGGGGCGTTGCGTGATTACCACCGCGCGGGCGCTGTTCACGCACGCGACCGGCTGTGACCGTTCCCTCTCCGATGTGCTGGCGTTCACCCCGACCACCGACGCCACTGGTCAGCTGACCGGCCTGACCTGGGTGCTGGACGGCGGGGTCCTCCCCGACCTCCCGGCCAACGAACCCAAGGAAGGGGCGAGTTGGGTGCCGATGCGGGAACTGCACGAACCGCCCGCGCTCTACCAGTACGCCATCATCGCCGCCGGCCAACGCCGCCGCCTCCCCCTCCTGATCAACGCCGACCGCCCCACCGCCGCCTACACCTGAACCGGCACCATCACACCCAACTCCCGGCTCACGCCGACGATTCGAGCTGCTTTACCAGCGCGCGGTCGGGAATCGGGATGTCGCCGAAGAGGGGATGGTGGTCGGTCTCCAGGCCCCGGACGGCCACGTTCAGTCGTGGACTGATGCGCCGCGCGCTGTCGCGCTCGTGCCGGTCGAGGGCGGCGACCATGCGCAGAAGCATGGACTCCGCCGTCGCCGTGCCCCGCTGGTAGAGCAGCGGTTCGTCCCAGACGTAGAAGACGCGGCGCGGTGCGGCGCGGCGCCGTTCGGGGGTCTCCAGGGCGACGGCCTCCCTTGCCCAGTGGTGCGCGTCGCGCATGTCGCCCTGCTGGAGGTGGAGCAGATAGAGGCAGAGGGCGGCGGTGGACTTGCCGGCGCCGGCGGAGAACTGCCACCAGAACCTCGCGCCGTCGTGCCGCCCCGACAGGTGGAGGAGGCAGGCGAAGACCATCGCCCCGTCGGGTTCGATCCGGTCCACCAGGCCCGCGATGTTGGCGGCGGCGTGCGAGGTGCGGATGATCAGCCGGGAGAGCTGGGTGAGGTCCTGGCCCGCCCGCTCCTGGAGGATCACGGGAGGTCGGGGGCCGGGCGGTCGGCTGGCCGGCGCGAGGGCGAGGGCCTGGATCGCGAACTCCTCGCGTTCCAGGGCCTTTCGCCACAGCGCGTCGGCGATGTCGCGCTCGATGCGTCGCCGGGATTCGGCGATCTCCTCCGCGGCCTCCTCGGCGCTCAGGCGGGGAGGGCGGGCCAGGGCGTCGTCCAACAGGGCGTCGATGTCCGTCTCGTGGTCGTTCATCTCAGTCTTCTTCCTCGGCACGGAGGATGTTCCTCGGCCTGAGTTCCCTGGCGATACGGGTACGGGCCATCATGCGGTGCGAACGGACGGTCGCGAGTTCGACCCCCATCATGTCGGCGATCTGCTGCGGGGTGTAGCCCAGGACGAACTGGAGGACCATGACGTCGAACTGCCGCTCGGGAAGGTGCGAGATGGCGGTGAAGAGCCCCAACGAGCTTTCCAGCGCGGCGAACTGCGGGCGCGCGGCCTCCAGGGTGTGGCGACTGGCGCGGCGAAAGGCGGCAACGGTGGTCAGCGCGGGCTTCATGCCGCGCCGTTCGAGTTCCTCGGAGATGCTGATCTTCAGGATCGCCCAGGCCGCGGCCTCGGGAGCGGGCTCGCTCATCAGCCGGGTCCAGCTCGACGCCAGGTCCCTCATCACCTGGTCCACGAGCCGGTGGGCCAACCGCTCGTCCTGGAGCTGGAGTTCCGCGTACTCCCGGTAGGTGAGGAGATAGCGCTCGTGGAACGCGTGGAAGGCGGCGGGCAGTCGGCTGGTGATCTCGTGCACCGCCCGCGCGTGCGGGTACATGTCGGGGGTCTCGTCGTTCACGCTTCCTCCCTTCCGACGGGGAGGGCGTTGGCCGGCTGTCCGGTGCGGTGTTCCGCCAGCGCCGCCGCGCCTATGCGGACACCGGCGCCCAGCAGGCGCCGCAGAAGGCGGAGTGCGTCGGGTCCGAGCACGCGAAGGGCGAGAACCAGAAGCACGACGTTGTAGCCGAGGTCGCTCACGAGGGTCCCTCTCGGGGTAGGTGGTGCCGGGGGCCGGATCCCCGTTCCGGCCGCTGACTGATCGGTGGTCGCTGTGAGCCACCAGCTAACCCCCAAGCCGTGCGGAACGTTGAGGTCGATCTGAGAAGCCTGTGGCACCTGACGAGTCGCCGAACTGGTCATATGCCGACGGCGGCGTGCCAGCAGCGTTGACCAGTCCGCGGTACTGGTCACGGTGAGCGACCTGACCAGCGGATTCACGCCGGCGCACGCCCTCGGGCGGCAGTCGCTGCCACGCCGGCATATCCCGACGGGTCCGAGGTCGTGTGACGCGTATCACGGTTTGAATGGGAGCATGGGAAGGGTGCGACCGACCACAAACGGACTCGGCGGCACCGCGGTTGACGCTCCGTCGGGCAGCACGACCGTCGAACGTCCCTCCGGCGGCGGCGCGTTGGTCAGAGGAGGGCGCGCTGCCAGGCTTCCCGATGCCGTCGCCAATGCGGCAGGTCGGGCCGTTCGGTGAACTCGGGCGTGCCGGCGGCGAGTTCGACAAAGCCGGGAACGCCCTCGGCCGCCCAGAGGTCCTGAGAGGCAAAGGTGACGGCCTGGCGTTCCGCGACAAGGTCGACCAGTCCCGCCCGCTCGGACGCGTCGAGACCGTAGGCGTCGCAGAACAGCCGCAGCCGGCGCGGCACGTCGCCGTCCTCGCCCCAGCCCACGCTCCGCCGGTACTCCGGCGTGTGCGGCGCGTGCACGGCCGGGGACCAGGGGCCCGTGGTGCGGCGCACGGCGTCGCCGAACCGCACCACCTCGGTGAGCCGGCCACCGCCGAGCGCCTCCCCGCCGCCCTCGGGCGCCGGGGCGTTCGCCGACGGGCGGCCCGCCTCGTTCCTCCTGCTCGGTCCGTCGCGCAACGTTCGGCTGCTCCCTCGGGTCGTGCGGGGCGGAGCCGTGCCGCCCGGGTTCCCGGCCAGTATGCTCCCGCTCCGCGCTGTCGCCCCCTGGCGGCAGGTTGGGAAGTTCCCTTGGCATGATGGCCGGTCGATGACCAGACTCTTCCGCGTACACGTCGTCCGGGCGGGCGACGACAAGACACCCACCCGCATCAGGGTCCTGCTGGTGCACCACGAACCGTGGTGGGACGAGGATCCGCTACCCAAAGGCCCCGGCTTCTTCGTCCAGGTGCTGCGAGAGGCGGCGGACGGGGAGAACGGCCGCCCCCGCGGACCGCTCGGGGACGAGTTCACCGTGGAGCAGTCCCTCGACACCGAGTGGATCGAGGCGCACGCGCACCGCTACGTGGCACGCGTCGAACGGGTGGAGGCGCGCCACCACCCCGTCGACGAGGCCCTCGGCGCCTGGTACCGGGAGAACCACGACGCACTCGAACGGCTCGCGCACGTCTCCACCTTCAACCGCCGCTACCGCGCCGACAGAGAACTCCCCCTGGAGGAACGCCTCGTGCGGGCGGAGTACGACGTGTGGGTCACCGCACCGCGCTGGACGCGCACCCTCCGGGCCGGGGACCGCTGGGGCACCGGCGCCTGGGGGCCGCTGACCACGGCGGGAGACGCGTCGCTGCGCCGGGCGTTCATCCTCCGGGAAGACGGACGCCCGGACGCCGTCGCCGCGTTCGAGCGCGCCCTCGCCCTCGGCGACGCCGAAACAAGGGTGCACGCCCGCCTTGCCCTCGACGACCTCCGCTCGGGGCGAGGCGAAACGGCGTCGACCGACGTTCCCGCGCGTGAGTGCGAGGCCCGCCTGGAACTGGCCCTCCGGCTGCACGCCGAGGGAGAGGAGGAAGAGGCCAGAGCCGCCTTCGCGCTGGCCGTCCGTACGGACTCCCAGGTCATCGGCGAGGCCAGACGGCGCGCGGAGCTGGAGAGCCCGGCCGAGCACGGATACCGGCTCGCCCGGTGCGGCGAACTCTCCCGCGCGGCAGCGCACCTGCGGCTGGCCTACGGCGACGACCCTGCCGTGGTCTCGTTCGCCCTGGCCGTCTACGAGGGCGAGGTGGAACGCGCGCTGGGCACCGACTTCGGCGGCGACCTGGCCCTGCGCCACGGCTACGAGATCGCTGCCGAACTCGCCTTTCTCCAGGCGCGCGCCTCAGACGCCGAAACGGCCCGCAGGCTCATGGAGTTCGCCCAGGGCGCGGCCGGAGCCCTCGGCGGCGCCGGCGACGCCCTCGGCTACGCGCTGACCACCGGCGCCGCGCAACCGATCGCGCTCGCCAGCGAGTTCGCGACCCGACTGGCCCACGAATGCGTCAGCCCCGCCGACGACCAGCCCATGCACTCCCTCGTCGAGGCGACGCGCCGCCACCTCCCCGACGTGGCAGCTCTCGGCTGCCGACTGCAGGCCGAATGCCACGAGGAGTACGCCCAGTTCGAGGAGGCGGCGCACTGGCGCGACCGACTCGCCGATCTACATTCGTAGCGGTCGCCATGCGGCGCCCAGTGTTCGCCGTCGCCGAGACGGGAACGGCGACACCTGCGGCGTGGAGCCGCCTGTCGATCGACGCCTCGTCACCTGATTGCGGGGAACTGGTGAAAAGCTGATCGCCGGGTCGATCCCATGCGTGGGCGAAGGCTACCGTCGGCGCATGGTCGAACGCGGTGAGAGATATTTAGGTGGCGTGAACCGCACCATGCGCGACTTCCTGGGGGAGGACATTTGGTCGCGACTGCTGTCCCGGGGGATCGAACGGCAGCACGCGACGGGCAGCCAGTTGTTGCGACAGGGCGAACCCGGCACACACGTTCTGGCGCTGCGCGGTGGGGTGACCAAAGTGGTCCGGCACGAGCACACCGGACGAGCCGTGCTGCTCGCCTTTCGTGGACCGGGGGAGTTACTGGGCGAGGTAGCGGTGTTCGACGACGACGTGCGCTCCGCGAGCGTGGAGGCGATCTCCGACTGTGCGGTTACGGTCGTCAGCAAGGCTGAGTTTCTGCGCTTTGCCGCCGAGCACGAGCTCTTTCCCCAGCTGGTGCGCTATGCCTTTCATCGGTTGCGGGAATCCGACCAGGCGCGGGCGACGGGCGCCCTTCCCAGCCGGCTGGCAGCGGTGCTGGTCCGCTTGGCAGGACTCGCCAGCGCTCCCAGCCAGCCGCCCGCCGACGTCACGGAGCTGGCGCTGACCCGGGACGACCTCGCGGAGCATCTGCAGGTTTCCCGGAACACTGTGACCGCCGCCCTCTCCGATCTCTCCGCGTACCTGGGCGTACGGCGAAAGTGCATCACCGTTGAGGACATTCACGGGTTGCGTCGTGTCGCTGACCCTGTGGTGCATCTCTGAGTGTCCCGCCGCCGTGTGCCCGCTCTCGCGTGTCGCACACGTCACGTGTTCTTCGCACTGAGCGTGCGGAGACCCTCCCCGTCTCGGGCCAGGCTTGCCGTCGGCCGCGCCCACCAGGACGCGCTGGCCTGTCCCAGCAACGGAAGGAACAGCGAGAGATGTCGTTTTCGGGTGCTAACGGGCAAGAGGCGCCGTCGGCAATGATTCGCCCCAACGTACGCAGCCGCCGGTTGCCCCCCTACCGGGGGATCGTGGCGGTGGACGCCAAGGACTTCACCGGATACCCGGCGATTCAGCACGAGGAGATCAGCCGGAGTATCCAGCAGGTGCTCGACCGGTCCCTCGCCGACGCCGATCTCGCGGAGGTGTGGCACGACCGCAGGTTCCCGAACTCGACGGGCGATGGTTATGTCTTCGGGTTTCCGCCCGAGTTCATGCCGTTCGTCATCCACCCGTGGCTGGGGACGCTCCAGAGGCACCTCACCGAGTTCAACCTCAACTCGGTGGGAGTGGTCCGGCTCCGTCTCCGGGTGAGCCTGAACATCGGCCCTCTTCCGGACGAGGGAGGCGAGTTCGACGGCAACGGCACCGCGCGCAACGACACCCACCGGCTGCTCGACTCGCGCCCGGTCAAGGCCCTGTTGACGGAACAGAGTCCGAACATCACCCATGTCGCGGCGATCCTCTCCGACCGCTGCTACCAAGACGCCGTGGCCAGTGGCTACACCGGTCGCCACATGGACCACTTCGTTGAGGTGCCCGCCACGGTCGAGGGCAAGCCCTTCGCTCAACGAGCCTGGTTGTACGTGCCGGAGCCCTCTGGGAATCTGCGTGACCCGCGCGTCCTCGGAGGTGACACGCAGGCGCCTCACGACGAGCCGGCCGCCTCCGGGGCCCCGGAACGTGCCCCGGCCCCGGACGGTTTGAGCAGTCGGTTCCAGGCCGACGGCGGCATCATCAACACCGGTACCCACCACGGTGCCCAGCAGATCACCAATCACCACGGCGGGGCACGATGACGACGAAGGGTGAGGCTCCGGAACCGGAGGCCGGCGCGAAACCCGACGAACCGGCGACACCGGGCGAGGTCTCGACCGAACAGCCCGCCGAAGCAGTGAGCGAGGGCGCGGCCGAGCCGGACGGCGACCCCGAGGACGATCTAGACGTGCTGCTGGATGGCGTGGCCACCGGCGCGGTTCCGGTGTCCGGCGTGTTCGCACCCGGCGCGATCATCAACTACGGGTCGGTGGAGGGCGATCAGCATGTCAGCAACACGCGAGGTGCCAGGCAGGGGCGACGCGCGTCGATCCAGGAAGGGCCCATCTTCGCTGAGGAGATTCTGGAGGCGCAGCACGGATTCGCCGAACCCGAGTGGTTCGCCCACGCGTTGCGTCGCCTGGACACGGGGCTGCTGGTACTGAGCGGTGCTCCCGGCGCCGGCAGGCGCACCGCAGCGCTCAACCTTCTGCATCGGCACTGCGGCAGCATGACCCTGCGGGCCGTGGACGGAACCGTCGATCTGTCCCGTTGGCACCCGAGCGGGCAGCAGGTCCGCGGGTATCTGGTCGACGGCTTGTCTGTGCCGCGACAACTCCTTGAAGGCTGGCGGGTCAACCAACTGATCAGTCGACTCAGGGATGCCGAGGCACGCATGGTGATCGTGATACCCGACGCGCACGACCTGCACCGCGATCTCAAAGCCGCCCTCCGGCACCCTCCGCTTCGTTGCGTGCCGCCGCCGGCGAGCGAGGTGTTCCAGGCGCGGCTGGCGGCCAGGATCCCGCACGACGCGCGACGGCAGCGCCTCCTTGACAGCGTGGGCGGCGAGACGCTGAAGGAGCTGTTGGCTCAGCAGCTCGCTCCCAGGGACGTGGTCGAGCTGGTCGAGGAACTGGCCTCGGGGAACACGGACGGCCGGCGATTGCGGGAAAGGATGAGCTTCCTCGCCGAGGAGGAAGCACGCGCGTTGATCCAACGATCGCGGGAATCGTCAGGGGACCTGGCCTTCCTGCTGGCGACCTCTGTCTTCGAGGGCTTGGACTACCGGGTCGTTCGAGAGGAGGCTGACCGACTGCTGGAGCTCGCCGACGGCAGGCTTGACCACGTCATCCCGGGAAGTCGTCAGGAAGAGGAGAGTCGGCCGAATCCTCAGTACGTGCTGAACCACTCGTTGAGAGACCTGACCAGCAATATTGACGCGGAGGTCATGCCAGCGGAGGTCAATTCCGCGGCCGGGTACGACTATGCAGTGGAGCCCGTCCGGTTCGCTCGCCATGGACAGGCCGAGGCGGTGCTCAGACACGTGTGGCGGCAGTACGGACAGATGGCCCGGCTGATCACCGAATGGTTGGAGAAGGTGCCGGGAGAGAAGGAACTCGTCCGCCCCGTCGGCAGGACGATGGGAATGGCGGCCCAGTGGGGTGGTGGGCGGCGTGCCCTCGCGCACATCTCCACCTTGGCGAAGTCCGAGCGCAGGACCTCGCAACAGATCGCGGCCGTCGCGCTGGGCATCGCCTCGGATGATCCGGTACTGGCGGGTGAGATCCGCTATCGACTGGCCGGCTGGAGCGGGAGGCAGAGTGCGCACGTCCGTTCCACGGTCGCGTTGACCTGTGCCTCTCCCTACGGGATCGCGCGCCCTCGGCACGCGTTGCGGCTTCTGGGCGATGTGCTTCGCGGAACCGACGCGGTGGGCGAGTACAGGGTCACCAACGCCGTTGTGGTGGCACTCAGCGAACTGTTCCGAGCGGGAAACCAGACGGAGGTGCTGGAGAGGCTTTCCAGCTGGGCCGAAATTCCGGGGGACCGCGGCACGGTCGCTCTGACGACGTTCACTCGCCTGATTCATCAGGACACCTCGTGGTTCAGCGCACAACTCGTCGAGGGCGGAGAAAGCGCGGAGCGCGTCATCACGCTCGTGCACCGGGGGTTGAACGAGGAAGAACATTTCCACCGCACGGCCGGCGCGATGCTCACTTGGTGCAGGGTGGCCACCTGGGACGACAGGGTCCGTCTCGGAGTTGAGGCCCTGCTGTCAGCCCTCTCGCACGGTATGTACCACGGGGTCTTCCGACTGTTCGTCACCATCGACCGCCACGAGGACCCGGCCCTGGCCGGCAAGGCCATCGCCCATCAGGCACTGGTCGCCTGGCGCCAGGGAGAACCGCAGCCCGGCCCCACCACCGACGAGTCGAGGAGCACGGCACCATGACCGACACCAGGCGTCCCGTCTTCCGGCGTGCCACACGCAGTCCCCGCCGAGAGCTCTTGCGATACCGCTGGTCGGACCAGCCGGGATTCACGCTGGTCCTCCAGGACAGTACCGGGATGTTCCACCAACTCAACGACGGGCGCGTCACGCCCGAGTCGGGAAGCGCGTACGAGGGTGTCGGAGGCCGTCCCCAGTACGTCGCCGCCTTCCACGTGACCACCGACGAGTACCAGGGCGTGCGGGGGGTCCGCGTGCCCCACACCTACGGCCCACCCGAACCCGTGTCCCTCACTATTCGGTGGTGGGTGCACGATCCGATCAAGGTTGTGAGAGCCCAGATGACGCACGGCTGGTACACCGTGCGTGCCGACCTGGACGAACGCCTGGGCCAACTGGACAAGCAATACGCGGCGGAGAGCAGGATGCTGACCGCCAACGACATCTTCCAACAACTGGCCGCACCCCAGCCGCTCGACCACTACGGAATCACCTACGAGGTGGCGGACAGTGCCTCCCGGGACTCCGACGACGAACTGTTGCTCGCCGGCGCCGAGACCGGTCCGTTCCCGTACGCCTGGAACCCATCGCGTCGGGAGGAGTACGACTTCTGCGTACAGGCGGTGCGCAACGGACCGGTGTCGCTGGCGGCGCTCTGGCTGATGAGGCGACCAGAAGATGTCCGCGAAGTACTCAACTGGACGGTTGACAACCGGAAGCTGATCCAGGGGGACAGCCGTTGGGAAGAGGAAATGGTGGGCCTGTTGGGGACACTGTCGACTGAGGAACAGCAGGAGTTGTCACAGCTCATGCGCGACCGACTCGCCCGGTTGGGGCGCGGCACGGGGCCCCGGGGCGACCGTGGACGGCAGTGGTGAACGTACCGACGGCCCTCGGCCGACGCTGACTCCCCTCCTCCTGCGGCAGTTCGTCCTCGACGACCGCCCAGTCGATCGGCGCCGGCACGTTCTCCCCCGGCGGTTCGGGGTGGACGCCGAGGAGGACCGGGGAGAGGCGGTCGCGTTCCCTCAGCCAGTTCCCGCCACGGTTCCTTGGTACCGGAAGAGAGGGCGGCCCCTTCAGCTCGGCCACCACGGCGAGGTCGGTGACGGTCTCCGACGCGATGTCCAGCGCCCACAGGCGGGGCGGGATGTGGGCGCCGCGTCGAGCCGCGGAGGCTCCAGCGGATGGTCGCCGAGCGGCCTCAGATCCGGCGAGCCGTCGCTGTGTAGCGCGCCGGAAGACACTTCGGGAGGCGTCAGTGCCACCCGTACCCGTCGCCGAAGTTCAGCGTGTGTTCCAGAACGTCCTCCAGCGGGTCGTCGATTTGCCCGGTGCTGACCAACATGACTCGGGGGCCGTTGTGGGAGTGGTGGTGGGTCTCGTCGGCGTGTGCCGTTCCCGCCTGGAGGGTGCCGGCCGCCGCCACGGTGGCACCCGCCGCCATCCACCGACGCAGCCTTCGTGCGGCGTTCTCGTTCATCTTCCGCTCCTGGTTCGCTCGGTCCTCGCGGCAGGCAGCCGACTCGGAACTCGGCGTGCCTACCGAGCGGTTGGCCGAGAAGTTACGAGGCGCGCGCGTCGCGCGTCGCGCGCTGCGGTGGCCAACGCCCGGCGCCCGCCGCCTGATTGGGGCGCCCGCCATCGAACGTCCGCCCCCGCTCTCCTCCCTGGAACCTGAAGACCGCACACGACGAGCCGGCGTCCGTCCGTTCGCCCGTCCGCGCCCGCCCGTTCCGGCCTGCCGCCGGCCCGCCGTC
This sequence comes from Streptomyces sedi, assembly GCF_006335015.1. GTDB lineage: Bacteria > Actinomycetota > Actinomycetes > Streptomycetales > Streptomycetaceae > Streptomyces > Streptomyces sedi. The sequence continues at coordinate 140,210 of NZ_VDGT01000009.1, read as the reverse complement.
CGTGTGCGACGCCCCCCACCGGTCCGTCGACGCCGGCACGCTCCCGCCGTCCGTCGAGACGGACGGCCGGCGCCGGTCGCACCGCCCGGCGATGCTCCCACGTTCCCACGCTCCCACGGATCAGCGCGCCGTCCGTCGGGCCCCTCCGGGCGGCCACCGTGGCCGAGACGACGACTCCGGCACCCGCGCCCACCCGGCCGAACGGCTCAGGACTCCGCGATGCGCAGCCCGCGCACGAGGAGCCGGATCAGGTGGCGGGGGTCGTACCGGTCGTCCGACTCGTGGCCGACGCAGAGGTTCCCGATGCCGCGCATCAGCTCGTAGGCGTCCACCCCGGGCGTGATCTGACCGGCGTCCTCGGCGGCTGCCAGCAGCTCGGCGCAGACGGGGACGAGCCGGTCCAGAAAGTGCGCATGCAGCCGCTGGAACCCGGGGTCGTCCGAGCCCAGCGCGTCGGCGAGGCCGTGCTTGGTGATGACGAAGTCGACAAAGCGCTCCACCCAGGCGAGCAGGGCGTCGAGCGGCGACGGCTCCTCGGCGAGCAGCTGCCGGCCGGCCTCCGCGCAGGTCTCCACCTGGTGGCCGTAGACCGCGATGACCAGCCCGGTGCGGTCGGGGAAGTGCCGGTAGATGGTCCCCAGGCCGACGCCCGCCTCCGCCGCGATCTCCCGGATCGGCGCGTCGACGCCCGAGGCGACGAAGACGCTGGCCGCCGCGTCGAGAAGCTTCTGCTCGTTCCGCCGCGCGTCGACGCGCCGTGCGCGGCGCGGGGGCGCGGCCGTGTCCCGTTCAGTCATCTGGGGGTCCCTCGCGGGGTCGGGCGGCGTGGAACGTCCTCCGCGCCTTCGGTCACCTGGCACCGATTCGGTGTGAGTGTAGTCGGCCCGATCCGCCGAGGTCATCGGCTTGTCTGACAAGCTCGGGACGCGTTGACAATCCGGAACGCTGTTCCGTATCGTCTTAAGCGGAACGTTGATCCGGTAAGGCGAGTCCTGTGGACCCCGGCTTCCCGGCGTTCCCAACCATTCCTCGCGTGCCGACCTACCGGCGGCACCCCGACATCCGTCCCTACCGACCGGCCGACTTCGCGGCGCCATGCCATGCCATGCCCGTGCCATGCGGTGCAGTGCCGTCCGCCACCCTTCCCCGAAAGGCAACACCCTCATGAGCGACACCCCCCGCTACACCCGCGACGTGGTGCACACCTCGGCCGTGCTCTCCCTCGCCCCGGTGACGCTGCCGTCCCCCGGGCGCGCCGTGCCCCTCCAGCTGCGGGTCTCGGCGCCCGCCTCCGGCACAGAGCTGCCCGTCGTGCTGCTGTCCCACGGGCACGGTCCGTCGAACTTCCTCTCCTCGCTGCACGGTTACGGACCGCTGCGGGACTTCCTCGCCGCGCGCGGCTTCCTGGTGCTCCAGCCCACGCACCTGGACTCGGCCACGCTCGGCCTGCGTGACGCCGACGACCCCGAGGCGCCGCTCTACTGGCGCTCGCGCGCCACCGACATGGCGGCCGTCCTCGACCATCTCGACCAGATCGAGGAGGCGCTGCCCTCGCTGCGTGGGCGCGTCGACCGGGACCGGACGGCGGTCGTCGGGCACTCGATGGGCGGGTACACGGCGAGCCTGCTGCTCGGCGCCCGCAGCGTCGATCCGACGGACGGCTCGCCGCTCGTGCTCGCGGAGCCGCGCGTCAAGGCCGGCGTGCTGATGTCCGCTCCGGGGAGCGGCGGCGAGGCGCTGAGCGCGTACGCCAGGGAGCACTACCCGGTTCTCGCGGGCACCGAGTTCTCGCGCATGAGCGCCCCGGCCCTGGTCATAGCGGGCGCCGAGGACGACTCCGCCCACCTCAGCGTGCGCGGCCCCGGGTGGTACACGGATCCGTACACTCTCGCGCCCGGCCGCAAGGCGCTGCTCCAGCTCTTCGGCGCGGGGCACGCCCTCGGGGGCGTCTCCGGTTACGACGCGGCCGAAGCCGACGACGAGAACCCGGAGTTGGCCGCCGCCGCCCTGTGGCTCACCTGGGCCTTTCTGCGCACGGAGCTGGGACTCGACAAGGAGGCCTGGGACGTCGCCAGCGAGGCGCTCACCAGCGCGCCCACCCCGCTCGGGCGCGTCGAGTCCAAGTGAGCGGCGTGACACCCACCGACATGCCGTCCCCGACACCACTGCCCGACTCAACACCGCGAGAGGAACCGTCGATGCCACCGAACGGGGAACCGACCGAGACGTCCCCGCCCGTCCCGACGACGGCCCTGGTCACCGGGGCGGCGCGCGGAATAGGCGAGGAGGTCGCCCGACAGCTGGCGCGCCTCGGGATACGCGTGGTCGTCACCGCGCGGGACGCCGGGGACGCGTCGGCAGCCGCCGCCCGCATCGAAGGGGCCGAGGCCCTTCCCGTGGGAGTGGACATCTCCGACCAGGACTCGGTAGACACGGCCGCCCGGACCTTCGCCGACCGCTGGGGACAGCTCGACATCCTGATCAACAACGCGGCATCCTCCCCCGACAGAACGGAGACCCCCTCCCGGGCGGATCTCACCCGGGCCTCGGCCGCCCTCCAGGTGACGCTCTTCGGGACCTGGCGGATGACCCAGGCGTTCCTGCCCCTGCTGCGTCGGTCACGCCACCCCAGGATCGTCAACGTCAGCTCGGGCGCCGGATCGCACACGGACCCCCAGTTCGGCTTTCCCGTCTTCGGCGGCGCAGCCGCGAGCCACGCGGTCAGCAAGGCGGCACTGAACGCCCTCACCGCCGTCCTCGCGGCCGAGCTGTCCGACACACCGGTGGTGGTGAACGCGGTCTGCCCCGGCGTGACCGCGACGGAGCCGGGCGCGGAAGACCTCGGCGCGCGCCCCGTCGAGGAAAGCGCACCGGGCGTCGTCTGGGCCGCCACCCTGCCGGACGACGGCCCCCGGGGCGGCTTCTTCCGCGACGCCCAACCCCTCGGCTGGTAAGGCGGTCTCACCACCGGGGCCATGCCCTTCGAGCATCTTTCGAACAGGCAGGAGGATCGAGACAGCCGAAGGTGTCCTGAATGCGACAGGAGGCAGCGAGAACGCCTGACTCTCGCTGGTGCCAGAGTGACGGAAGGGAGATTCCACCGAGAAACTCCTCCGGCCTTGATGAACGTCCGCCCAGCTCGGGGGAGTTCGGCCGGGCATTTCTTCGAACAAGCCGCCTTTCCCGGGTCGCCGATGTCCAGAAAGGGTTCCCCGAGCCCGCCGACTGCCGCCCGCCGGAGGGGAATTGTCAGTGCCGGTTGCTAGACACATTCCTGAGGCAGGGCCGCGCTGGGCGGCCGAGGGTCGAAGGAGAGGGGAAAGAGGATGCCCAGGGGAAATCGCGTGGGGGACGGGCTTGTTCGCGTCAGGGCGCACACGCGGCGCATGCCGACGGCTCGGGCCGGCAGCCGGAAGCTCAACGGGTGGACGATCGCCGCCGTGATCGCTGGCGTGTGGCTGTGGGGGCAGGTGTTCGGCTTCGGCGGCTCGACCGATGAGGCACCCGCCTCGTCGGAGACGTCGGTGTCCGAGTCGGCGGACCGTTGATGGCGGCCCGTCGACGCCCGCGCTACCGCCGCCCGCGCGGCGGTGGCGAGCTCCTCGCCGCGGGCGTGGTGGCCGTGGCGCTCCTGGTGGCGGCCGTCGAGCTGGCCACCGCGGTGCTGCACTCCCTCCTCCGCGCGTGGCCGGTGCCGGTCGCGCTGGCCCTCGGGGCCATGGCGTACGGGCTCTGGCGAGCCCGGCGCCTGTCCCGGGCTCGGCGCACACGCGCGGCTATGCTCGCCAAGCTGCGCATCCCGCTCACGGATCTGGACGCCATGAGCGACAAAGCCTTCGAGTTCGCTCTCCGAGACCTGCTGATCCGCGACGGCTGGGCCGCTCGCGTCGTCGGCCAGAAGGGAGACCAGGCGGCCGACGTCATCGGCGACCACGCGCGGCGAGGCCGCATCGTGCTCCAGGCCAAACACACCCGCGTCGGCAACAAGGTCAACTCGGCGGTGATGTACCAGGTGAAGGGCACCGCCCACCCGGTCCACGGCGCGGACAACGCGGTCGTCGTCACCAACGCCGGCTTCACCCGCGACGCCAGGTCCTGGGGCGACAGACACCACATCCACTGGACGGACCGCGACCGCCTTCGGGAATGGGCCGAACTCGGCACGCCCCTGCACCAACTGCTCCGACTCCCGGAGCGACGACAACGCCCCCTGACGAGACGACGCCCCATACCCGGACCACAGCCCGCGTGAGTCACTCGGAGCCCGCCCGCCTCGGCGTGGCTCCGAGGCTGGGCGTCAGTGGACGAGAACGCGCGCACCGGGGACGTCGAACGAGGCGACAGGGGCGCCGTCCGGGGTGCGGCAACGGCTGAGTCTCAACTGCTTGAGGCTTGGTAGCCGCGTGAACGCGACAGGGCCCGGGGGGATGACGCAGTTGTGCAGGGTGAGGCGGGTGAGGGCGGGCGGGGCGCTTCTGAGAGTGGTGAGCCATGCTTCGGTGTCGTGGCCGTAGAGACCGAGAGCGGAAAGCTTCGCCATGTTCCCCAGCTCTTCGAGACCGCGCAGCCGACTCGCGTCACCAGCCATAAGAAGCAGGAACTCCAGCTCGCTGAGTGCGGTGAGCGGACTCACGTCCGGCGATTCCCTTCCGGCGTAAGAGAGATGGATGTTGCGCAGATTCGGTATGCGGCGCAGGAGACCGAGGTCGCCGCTGACAGAAACCTCCAGGGTGACTTCCGCGAGTTCCTTGAGCTCCGCGAGGGCGGTGGGAACACTGCGTAGCGGCGAGCCGCGTAGCCCGATGGTCTTCAGCCGAGGATGGGCGCGGAGCATGGACAGATCCAGCCCTTCATCCAGAAGGCGGTTGCACCACAGAGTCGTGAGAGGCGGCAGGTCAGCGACGAAACCGAGGTCGTCTGTCGGAAGATTGACGTGCAGGTTGGTCAGGTCGAGGAGCCGGTTGACCGCGTGAAGTTGGCCGGAGTGGTTCAGTTGGAGTAGGTGCCCCCTCAACTGCAGTCGGCTGAGTACGGCATCGGCGTAGCCAGACGCGTCGAAGTAGTCCCATGCGTCGATGAGTGCGCGAACGACCGCGTCACGTTCGTCCCCGACATAGCGCGCCAGCAGCGCCAGGGCCTCCTCGCCGCCGATCAGGGCCACGGTGCGCACCGTCTGTACGGCGGCCTTCTCGGTCAGGGACTCCAGCGAGGTGGGAAACCGGCGCAGCAGACCGGGCCCGACGGCCGCCAGCGCCGGGGGATCGGTGTGGCGGCGGGCCGGAAGCAGGCGGGAGACGGCCGAGTCCAGGCGGGTGGCGAGGGCGTCGCCGACCGAGGGGAGGGTTTCCTGGCAGGACGCGGCCAGCAGGCGGAGGGCGCGGGCGTGGCGGGGTTCGGCGTCGGCGCGGTCGAGGATGCCGCCGAGGAGTTCCTCGCGCTGGCGGGTGTTGGCGTGGCCCGCGGTCATGATGACCGTCTCCCGCCACTGGTCGAGGTGGGCCCGGCCGACCAGGTTGCCGATCCGGTCCTCCTCCGCGGCCTCCTCGGCGGCCAGGTACTCCTGGAAGGTGCGGTGCACGAAGTCGACGCGGCCCTCGGCGGGGGAGCGCAACACCCCGGAGCGGTGGCGGAGTTGCTCCAGCACCTGTTGGCCGTCGAGCACGTCGAGGTGCCGCATGGCGCGCAGTCTGGCCGCGACGTGGCCGGCAGCCTGTTCCACGCCGATCTCGCTGCGGTTGTTGTCCGACAGCCGCCAGGCCAGGTCGCGGAGCACCACCAGCTTGTCGCCGAGGCTGAGTTCGCTGTCCACGGCGCTGGGCACGTTGCGGTCCGCGTCCCGGTCGTGGACCAGGGCGTGCAGGGCGTTGCGGTACAGCTCCATCCGGTCTCTCGGCAGGTGGCGGCCCCGGTTGAGGTGCATCGCGCAGAGCATGGCGGCCAGCAGCGGCGTGCCGGCCAGCGACTGGAGGTGGGCGCGGTCCTTGAGGCTGGCCAGCAGCGACTGTTCGTATCGTGGCAACTCGTCGGCGGGACACGGAAGGTCGTCGTCCAGCTCGCGGACGGCCTGGTGCCACTGACGGACGAACGCGGCCAGGTCCGGCGGGGTCATCCGTTCCAGGTGCAGCGCGGTGAACTCCTCCCCGCGCAGCCACTCGGCACCGGCGGCGGCCGGGCGGGAGGTGACGACCACGCGGGAGGGGTACCGGCCCAACAGCCTGCGCAGCCAGTCGCGTGCCGCCCGCCGTTCGTGTTCCAGAAGCTCGTCCACGCCGTCGATCAGCAGCAGCACCCGGCCCTCGGCAAGTTGGCGTTCCACCCAGCCCCGGGGCATGACCCCGGCGATCGGCCCGGCGATGCCGTCCAGCATGGCCTTCGGGTCGGGTAGGGCGCGTCCGCTGTACTCGCGGAGCTTGACCAGGACGGGGGTGAGCCCGTTCCAACCTGCCAACTCGCCCTGGAACGAGCCGCGCGCGGCCATGATCGCCAGCCAACGCAGCAGCGTGGTCTTGCCGGAGCCGGCCTCGCCGCGCAGCAGTACCCGGTCGGCGTCGCGTAGCGCGGCCTCCACCCGGACGCCGGAACCCTCGCCCGCCCGGCCGTGCTCCTCCCAGTCGCTCATGTCGGGCCGGGCGGCGGGCAACGCGCGGGCCGCTCGACGCCTGCCCCCGTCGTCACCCACGGCCCGCAGACTCACGTAACCGACGGAGAGCCGCACCCGGGGCGCGGCGGCCTGCTCCGAGGTGCGCCGGAACAGTTCCACCTCGTCCAGGTCCCGGCTGACCAGCTCCAGATACTCGCGGCGGAACGCGGTGTCCTGGTCGGTGCCGTCCGGCGCGAACAGCGAACGGTCCGGCAGCCGTTCCAACAGGCGCGCCACCTCACCACCGAGCGTGGCGGTCCGTGCCAGCAACTCGCTTGCCGCCCGGTCCTGAAAGACCGGCAGGCTCCGCACGATGCGGACGTAGTACTCGACGCACTCGCCGAAGAGCCGCTCGTAGAGCCGGTGTTCCACCTCGTTGAGCCCGATCGGCCCCTTCACGGAGCCCGTGATGGCCCGGACCAGCTGGGCGGGTTGGGCGTCGGCGCTGAGCAGCGCCTCGTCGGAGAGATCCGCTCGCTCGAAGGTGTCCACCACGGCATCGAGCACCGCCTGCCTGCCGCCCTCCTCCAGGCGGGAGAACGCGTGCCCGAGGAACGGCTCCAGCCGGTCGTAGACCGCGTTGGTGATCTGCTCGAACTGCTGGCTGACCTCGCGCTGGAAGCGCACGCCCGGCACCCGCACCCGGATCAGTTCCGCCATCGGCAGCAGCCGCTCCTGCTCCCGCTGCCGGGACCCGAGCCACCAGCGCCCCGCCGCCGACGCGACCGTGCCACCCAGCCGTAACGCCGCCGCCTCCGCGACCACCCGCGCCCCCCTTCGTTCGCGCCCCCTCGCGGGCACCCCGGGCCATTGTGGCAGCGGCGCGCGGCGCGCGGGGGCGAGCCGCCGCGAAGGCGACTCCCCGTCCGGGCTCCGCACGGCGGTGCGGCCGAGTCCGCGACCCGCACCGCGGAGCCCGCGGGGGCGCCGTGCGAACTACCGCCTTGTCACGACGCCGACTTGACGGCGTGTGGCGAACACACTTCCTCAGGTAGCGGGTTACGTTCTCAAGCGGGGAAGGACCCCAGGCTTCGGTCGCAGCACACCAACGTCGGCCGCGGGCACAGCAGTAGGGAGACGAAACGTGGGAGTACCGAATCCGCCCCAGTGGCACCCCCAGCATCCACCGGGCTACGGCGGCCAGTTCGGGCCGCCGCCCGTTCCGCCGCGCCCCCGCAGACGGGTGTGGCCATGGCTGGTGCCCACCGTGGCGCTCATAGCCGTCGCCGCGGTCGCCGCGGTCACGCTGTGGGGGTCGGGAGAGTCCGAGGCCACGGCTTCCGCGTCCGACGCCGAGAGCGGGGACGCGCCGGCGGGCGAAGGCGACGAGGGCGCGGCCGAAGGGAACTGGGTGGTCCACACGGAGCGGCCACCCGAAGAGGGCGGCATCACGGCGTGGCCTGTTGGGGACACGCTCGTGCGCGTCGCCGAGAGCCGGGTGGCCGCGTTCTCGCAGACCAACGGGGAGCTGGTCTGGGAGATCACGGCGCCCACCGAGGGCGCGGTGTTCTGCGGCCCCGGCGACCGGGTCGTGAACGACCAGGTGGCGCTCGCCTACGGGCCCGGAGCGGTGGGCGACCCGGTCGAGTGCGACACCGTCAGCGTTCTCAACGTGGCCTCGGGCGAGTTGGGCTGGGCGCAGCCCGTGGGAGCACCGCAGGACACGGACGGCGCGCGGGACAGTGTGATACCGGAGATCGTCGGCGACGTGGTGGTCATCGCCCAGGACCAGGGCATGGTCGGGCTGGGCCTGGCCGACGGGGAACGCCTCTGGGAACAGGAGGTGTCGTACCAGGGCGAGCGCGGCTGCGGGGTGTCCGACATGCTGGCCACCGACACCCAGGCGTTCATCGCGCAGGACTGCACGCTGCTGCCCAACGAGGTCCAGTTCAAGACTGTTGACCCCGCCACCGGCGAGACGACGCGGGAGCAGGGGTACGAATCGGAGGACCCGGATGTCCGACTGCGGTTCCCGCGTCTGCTGTCGGCCGATCCCTTGATCGGGTACATGAGCAAGGGGGACGGGATCCTGCTGCTCGCGCTGGGCTCGGAGATGGAGCCCCTGGCGCGTATCGAGGCCGGCACCGAGGAGGCGCCGGAGGAACTGGGCCTGGGGAGCGGCGGGTGGGGGCGCCACCTGAGCGAGTCGGAGCACCTGCCGCTGCCGATGGTCGCGTCCGAGGACACGCTGTACGCGGTGACCCTGCCGCAAGGCGATGAGGTGGGCGAGGTCGTCGCCTACGACCTCGCCACGGGCGAGAAGCGGTGGACCAGTGGCCTGCCGGACGCCCACATGATCACTCCGGTGGCGACGGAGGACGACGAGCTGGTGGTCGTCGCTGGCCCCACGGCGGAGAACCTCGACCTGGGCGTCACCAGGTTCGACACGGCGACCGGTGAGATCGTCTCCACCGAGCGGAGCCCCGCGCTCACCGAGACCGGCAACACCCCGATGTTGACCCAGTTCCGCTACTTCTGGGTGAACGACCGGATGCATGGCCTCCGCGGCAGCCCCAGCGAGACCGACGCGGACCGCTTCGCCTACGGCGGCTGACGCCGCCCCTCGGGTGGGAAACGCCGGCCCATGCCCCCGGCGCCCACGGCGGCGGGTCGGCCCCGGCCCTTACCCGGCAGACGGCGTGACGCGGGCGCGGGCGCCGCCACCGTGCGGGCGGGGCGGCAGGCGCTGCCGGAGACACGCGGTCGGACGCACCCCGTTCCCACGCGTCGCGGGATCTCGCACCCGCTCCTGACCGGCGGATTTCCCCGGCCGGCTGGCCCGACTACCGTGAACGGCATGCGTGCTGTGGTGTTCGACGCGTTCGGCGGGCCGCCCGAGGTGAGGGAGGTGCCCGATCCGGTGGTGCCCGACGACGGCGTCGTCGTCCGGGTCGCGGCCACCGGTCTGTGCCGCAGCGACTGGCACGGCTGGATGGGCCACGACGAGGGCATCGCCCTCCCTCATGTGCCGGGCCACGAACTGGCCGGCCGGATCGAGGCGGTGGGGCCGGGCGTCACCCGCTGGCGCGTCGGCGACCGCGTCACCGTTCCCTTCGTGAGCGCCTGCGGACGCTGCCCCAGCTGCGCCGCCGGCGATCACCAGGTCTGCGAGCGGCAGCGCCAACCCGGCTTCACCGACTGGGGGTCCTTCGCCGAACTCGTGGCGCTCCACCACGCGGACGTCAACCTCGTCGCGGTCCCCGACGCCATGGACTGGGCCACGGCGGCCGGCCTCGGCTGCCGCTTCGCCACCGCCTACCGCGCGGTCGTCGCGCAGGGCCGGGTCAGGCCCGGCAGCTGGGTGGCCGTCCACGGCTGCGGCGGTGTCGGCCTCTCCGCCGTCATGATCGCCGTCGCGGCCGGCGCGCTGGTCGTCGCGGTCGACACCCACCCCCAAGCCCGCGCCCTGGCAGTCGAGTTGGGCGCCGACGTCTGCCTGGACGGAAACGCCCCACCCGAGGAGGTCGCGGAAGCCGTGCGGGCCGCCACCGGCGGGGGCGCCCACCTCTCGCTCGACGCGATCGGCTCACCGGCCAGCTGCGCCGCCTCCCTCCACGGCCTTCGCCGCCGGGGCCGCCACGTTCAGGTCGGCCTGCTGCCGCGCGGCGCCCCGCTGCCCATGGACCGGGTCGTCGCCCTGGAGCTGGCCGTCGTCGGCAGCCACGGAATGGCCGCCCACGCCTATCCGGAGATGCTGCGCCAGATCGAAGTGGGCACGCTCCGCCCGGAGTCGCTGGTCCGCGCGACCATCCCCCTCGACGACGCCCCCGCCGCCCTCACCGCCCTGTCCACCGGCTCCAGCCCCGGCATCACCGTGATCACTCCCCGGGCCACATAACCTCCCCTCGGCAACCCACCGTCCACCGGGGATCGTTCGACCCGCGTGGTGACGCCCGAACGACATCCCCGCAGCCCAGAAGGGGAAACGGCACACGGCGCCGACTGCCCGTCAACTCTCGCCCGTGGCAGACCTGTTCGTCACCACCCGCCGAGGCCGTTCCCCGGACCCCCGGCCCCGGACAGCCCGATGCGCACCGACGACCCGCGCGACATCGCGGGGACGCGTCAACTGGGGATGGTGGCCGGCGCCGTCGATCTCCGTCACGGTGACGCGCGGCAACGCCTCCAGCAGGGCAAGCCCCTCCGGCGCCAACGGATCACCGGCGCCCACCACGACATGCACGTCCCCCGGGAACCGGCGCAGCCCGCCCCGCAGTTCCTCCCGCCACCGCTCCTGGCCCGCGGCGGCCAGGAGCCGCGCGACGGTCGCCGCGACCGCGCCCCGACGAAGGTCGGCGACGCTGGACCGAACGGCGTCGGCGGGTGCCGCGCCGCCGGTGAGCCGATCGGCCAACGCTTCCGGGGACACCCGCCTCAGATACCAGCGGCTCGCCGGCGCCCACCGTGCGACTCGCGCCCCCGGCGCCCGCAGAAAGAACGGCGCCACCAGCGTCAGCCGTCGCACCGCCTCCGGCCGCGCGGTCGCCGCCTCGACCGCCGCCGCGGCGCCGACGGAATGGCCCACCAGGTGATCGACACCGCCCCCCTCCCACAGAGCCGCCAGCCACGACGGCCAGTCCGCGACACCCCCCGCGCTCATCCCCAGACCCGGCAGGTCCACCGCCCGGGCATCGCCCAACGCGTCCACCACCGGCGCCCACGTGTCGGCGTTGACCGGCAGCCCAGGCAACACCACGGTGGACGCGCCCCGTTCGCCCAGCTCGAAGGTCCGCACCCCGCCCACCTCGGTGAACCGACGGCCACCGCCGACGGCGTCCCCGAAACGGTGCGCCGCCAGATGGTCGGCCCACCGCAGGATCGTCCCGACGGTGTCCGGCTCGGTCAGCCCGTGGCGCGCCGCGAGAGCCCGCGCCGAACCGGTCGGATAGCGGTCGCTCGACAGAAACGTCAACGTCTCCGGATCAGCCCTGGTGATCCGCCGGGGCAGCCGCCTCACCAGGGACACCGGGATCCGTGTCCGGGGTGCCCGCACGCGATACCGCTCCGCGACGAGCGTCAGCAGGTCGGGCAGCGCGGGCGTCTCGTCGTCCAACAGCCAGTAGGCGCCGCCCTCGGTGCTCTCGTCCGCCGGAAGCAGCGCCATGAACCGGGCGAGATAGTCGACAGCGACCACCGGCACGAACGTCCGCCCGTCACCCGGCAACGCCGCCAGCGACCCCCTCCAGAGGTCCCGCACGCTCTGCGCGAGTCCCAGATACTGATCGGACTCGCCGGTGGCGCTGTCACCGATCACACTGGCCGGGTTGACGACGGACCACGGGACGCCCAGCCGCTCCACCTCGGTACGGAAGACGGCGTCGGCCTCGACCCTGGACGCCTCGTAGGCCCCCAACTCCCGGTAGACATCCCGCCGTCGCTCCGCGCTCCAGGGCCCGGGCTCCTGCCCGCCGACGCGGTAGCCGGAGACCTGGACCAGGCGGCGCAGGCGCGGCAGCCGCGCCGCGAAGGCGACGACCGCCCGGACCGAGTCGACGTTCGCCTCGCTGGCCTCCCGCGCCGACATCCCGAACCGGTAGGCGCCGGCACAGTTGTGGACCTCGGTGATCTCCTCGAACTCGAACTGGCCCTCGCCCTCGCGCACGCCCTCGCCCTGGCGCACGCCCTCGAACAGCGACGGCCGCGAGAAGTCCACCCGAAGATCGGCCGGCGCCGCCCCGCCCCCACGCGCGTCCAGCCACCCGGCCAGCCGTCGATAGGACGCGGACGAACGGTTGGCCGTGCTCACCCGCACCCCCTCCCGGGTCAGCGCCAGCACCAGGTGACGCCCGATCAACCCACTGGCGCCGAAGACCAACGCGTGACGTCCCGCGCCACTCACGCCGTGGCCCCCGCGCTCCGGTCGTCGAGCAGCGCGGCCAGCGCCTCGGCCGCGTTCCGCAGCGGCTCCGTCGACCGCTGGGCACGCGACACGATCACCGCCCCCTCCACCATGCTGACCACGGCCGTCGCCAGGGCCCGCGCGGCGGGGCGCGGCCGGCCCCGCGCGACGAGAAGCTCGGTCACCGGCACGATCCACGACTCGAACGCCTCCGCGCACGCCTCCCGCAACCGCTCACTGCGTCCTCCCATCTCCAGCGTCACCACCGAGACCGGGCACCCCAGATGGAAGTCGCTCTCCGCCAACATCTCGGCCAGGGCCCCGATCACCCGCCCCACCACCACACTCGGCGCCTCCGCCTCCGGGGCGGTGAGAAGAGAACCGAAACGCGAGGCCGCGAGCGCGACGGCCCGCTCACCGAGCGCCTCCTTCCCCTGCGGATAGTGGAAGTACAGCGATCCCTTGGGCGCTCCCGCGTGCTCCACCACCGTGTTGAGCCCCGTGCCGCTGTAGCCGTTCCGCTGCATCAGTTCGAGCATCGACTCGGCCAACCGCGCCTTCGTCCTGGCTCCCTTGGTCTCCTTCACGCACCCAAGAATAGACCGGTCTATAGATTCTGGCGACCGAGTTCGCCCGCCTCCCTAGGGCATCATGACGGCGGTGCGCCGGGTGATACACGCCCTCACCTGACCAGTTACCGACCACGGACTCCCGGCCCCTGACTGGTCCCTACCGCACCCCACTGGTCCCTACCGGACCTGACCAGTACCTGACCGGCGCCTGACCAGTCCGGGCGTGTGGCGCCCGTTGGCGCCCGGGGGAGCCCGCCGCCGTGGGCCCGGCGGTGCCGGCCGCTCCGTGCCCGGCGACGTGCCCTCCCGCGGTGCCCCTGTTGACTCGATCCCGTCGTTACGGTCAACTGTGTGGCGTGAGCGACGTGTTGGCCTTGATCACGCGCGACCACATCGACCTGGGTCGAGTGTGGTCGGCCTCCTGTATGCGCTGATTCTCCTGGCGCGCGGCCCCCGAGGGCGGGCCCGCGCCTGACCGCTCGTTCACGTTCCGCCGCCTGGCGCCCCACGGCGCCGTTCGCCTGGCGAGCGCTGACGCGAGCTTCGCTCCCTGACCGCCGTCGAGACGTGCGCCCCCGCCCGTCGACGGCCGCCCCCCTCTCAGTCGCCGACCGGTCGTCGGTCGATGCCGGCCGGCATCGACCCTCGCCGGCCAGCGGCGATCCGTGGCGGTTCCCGTCGCACCGCGCCGGGACCGCCGCATGAACACCCTTCTCGGCCCGCCCCCTCTCGGCCCGACCTGAACGAAGGGCATGGAATGCCGTCGCTTTCGCTCCACGAGCTGACCGTCGTCCCGGCGCACTACCACGACCCGCTCGTCCGGCCGTTGCTGCGCGGGCTGGAGGAGGAGTACACCGCCCGCTACGGCACGGCCTCGAACGAGCTGAGCCGCTACCCGGCGGAGGAGTTCGCGCCGCCCCACGGGCTGTTGCTGCTCCTGCTGCACCGGGGTGAGCCCGTCGCCGGCGGCGCCTACCGCCGCTACGACGAGCGGACCGCCGAGCTGAAGCGCATCTGGACCCACTCCGGCCACCGCCGGCAGGGACTGGCACGCCGGGTCGTCGCCGAGTTGGAGCGCGCCGCGGCGCGCCACTACCAGCGGATCTGGCTGACGACCGGGCCCCGGCAGCCGGAGGCCAGACACCTGTATCTCAACGCCGGCTACACGCCGCTCTTCGACGTGACAGCCGCCCCCGACGCCCTCCACCTGCTGCCCTTCGAGAAGCATCTCGCCCCAGCCGCCCCAGCCGCCCCACCGCGCTGAGCCCCCCACCACTCCGCATCCCCGCAGCCCTTCCGCCCCCTTCCCCCTACAGCCCGACCGGAGGCCCCCGTGAGCAGCGCACCGCCCGCCGCCCCCGTACCCGCCCGACACGCCCCCGCGGACGACGACCCCGATGAGCTGCGCGGCCTCACGGTGGTTCCCGCCCGCTACTACGGCCGCTGGCTCGCCGGGGGCGTCGTGCTGGTGCTGGTGGCGCAGTTCCTGCATGGGCTGGCGACCAACCCGGGCTGGGACTGGCCGACCTTCTTCGACTACCTGTTGGCCGAGAGCGTGCTCAAGGCGGTCTGGCTGACCCTCCAACTGACCTTCTACGGAACGGCGTTGGGCTTCACGCTCGGCGTGCTGCTGGCCATGATGCGGCTCTCCAGCAGCCCCGTGCCACGAGCCGTCGCGTGGGCCTACATCTGGGCCTTCCGCTCGATCCCGCTGATCGTGCAGCTGCTGTTCTGGTTCAACCTGGCCTACCTCTACCAGGAACTGGGCTTCGGCATTCCGTTCGGCCCGGTGTTCTGGACGTTCGAGACCATGCACCTGGTCGGGCCGATCACCGCCGCCGTGATCGGCCTGGCACTTCACCAGGCCGCGTACGCCGCCGAGATCGTGCGCGGCGGCATCATCTCGGTCGACTCCGGCCAACGGGAGGCCGCCGCCGCGCTGGGTCTGCCGAAGCTGCGGCAGTTGCGTCGCATCGTGCTTCCGCAGGCCATGCGCGGCATCCTGCCCAACGCGGCCAACGAGATCATCAGCCTCTTCAAGGGCACCTCGATCGTCTCGGTGATGGCGTTGGGCGAGCTGTTCTACCAGGTGCAGGTGATCTACGGCCGCAACGGGCGGGTGGTGCCGCTGCTGATGGTCGCCACCGTCTGGTACATCGTGCTGACCACCGTGCTGACCGTCGTCCAGCACTCCGTGGAACGCCGCTTCGCCAGGGGCGCCGAGCGTCAGCCGGAGCCCGGCCCGCTCGACCAACTGCGCACGCGGCTGCGCGGGTTGGCCCAGAGCCGGTCGTCCGCCCGCGCACTTCACCAGTCGCCGGTACCACCTGGTCTACCACCGGAACCACTCACGGACACGGCGCGAACGGACGCCACTGCGACCCACGCCACCGCGACCCACGCCACCGCGACCGACACCACCGCGACCGACGTGCGCGGACCGAGGAAGGGCGAGGCGCGATGAGCGGCGGCCGTAGGCCCATGGTCGAGGTACGCGGGGTCCGCAAGAGCTTCGGCGACGTAGAGGTGCTGCACGGCGTCGACCTCGACGTCCACGCCGGCGAGGTGGCCACGATCCTCGGCCCCTCCGGGTCCGGCAAGTCCACGTTGCTGCGCACCATCAACCACCTGGAGCGGCCGGACGCCGGAATCGTCCGCGTCGACGGCGAGTTGATGGGCTACCGGCGCGTGGGCGACCGGCTCCACGAGCTCAAGGAGCGCGCCGTGCTGCGGCAGCGCGCCCGCATCGGCTTCGTCTTCCAGAACTTCCACCTCTTCCCCCACCTCACGGCGGTCGAGAACGTCGCCGAGGCCCCCGTCGGCGCGCTGCGCCGCCCCCGCGCCGAGGCCCGGCGGGAGGCCGCCGCGCTGCTCGCCCGCGTCGGGCTCGGCGACCGGCTCGACGCCTACCCGCGCCAGCTCTCCGGCGGCCAGCAGCAGCGCGTCGCCATCGCCCGCGCCCTCGGTCTCTCGCCTCGGGTGCTGCTCTTCGACGAACCGACCTCGGCGCTCGACCCCGAGCTGGTGGGCGAGGTGCTGACCACGATCCGTGACCTGGCACTCGGCGGCACCACCATGATCGTCGTCACCCACGAGGTCGGCTTCGCCCGCGAGATCGCCGACACCGTGGTCTTCATGGATCGGGGCCACGTCGTCGAACAGGGCCCGCCCGCCGAGGTGTTGGACCGCCCCGACCACCCCCGCACCCGCGCCTTCCTCGCCCAGGTCCGCTGAGCGGTCGCGCGGCGCCCCGTGACCTCGTTCCCCACCACCCCGTTCCCCAGCATCCCGTTCCCCGGCATCCCGTTCCGCACCACCACACCGTTCCCCCTCACGAGGAGAGACACATGCGTTCCCACCTGACGCGCACGCCCCGAGCATGGGGCGTCGCCGCCCTCGCGGCCCTCGGCCTCACCCTGGCCGGGTGCGCGGACCCCGAGGACGGTGGCACCGAGCCGGCGTCCGCCGAGGACGCGACCGGGGGACAGGAGGGGCAGGAGGTCAACCTCAGCCCCGAGCAGGACCGGATCACCACCGAGGCCGTGCCCGACATCGCGGCGCTGGTCCCCGAGGAGATCAGGGAGCGGGGCACCCTGGAGGTGATCAGCTCGGCAGGGACGGTGCCCCCGTTGATGTTCTACGCCACCGACGACGAGACGGTGATCGGGGTGGAGACGGACATCGCCTCGATCGTCGCTGACGTGTTGGACCTGGAGGTCAGGTACCACGTGGCCGACTGGGCCAACATCTTCGTCGGCCTGGACAGCGGCCGTTACGACGTGGGCTTCTCCAACATCACCGTCACCGAGGAACGCAAGGAGAAGTACGACTTCGCGACCTACCGACTGGACAACATCGCGTTCGAGGCACGGGCCGACGCCGACTGGACTGTGGAGGGCCCCGAGGACGTCGCCGGGCGCAGTATCGGCGTGAGCTCCGGCACCAACCAGGAGGCCATCCTGGTCAGTTGGAGCGAGCAGAACGAGGCTGCCGGGCTGGAGCCCACCGACATCCGCTACTTCCAGAACTCCACGGACTACTACCTCGCCCTCTCATCCGGCCGTCTGGACGCGTACCTCGGCCCCAACCCGAGCGCTGTTTACCACTCGCGGACCACTGGTGAGTCGAAGGTCATCGGCTCGTTCTCCGGTGCCGGCAGCGGCCTCCAGGGAGAGATCGCCGCCACCACCCAGCGCGACAACGGCCTCATCGAGGCGCTGCACGCCGCACTGAACGAGACGATCGAGAACGGCTCCCACGGCGAGGTCCTGGACCGCTGGGGCCTGTCCGACGAGGCGGTCGAGACCTCCGAGATCAACCCGCCGGGACTGCCCCCGACCGACTGATCCGACGGGCACCCGGCCCGGCACACACGACGGGTGTGCGCCTACTCCGCGACATAGGTGCAGCCGCTCCACGTGAACACCAACAGCTTCCGCCCCGCGTGGAGCGCCGTCTCGGGAGTCGGCTCGAAATGCTCGTACCGGTGACCGCGAAATATCTTCAACCGCTGGGTGGGATCCGGCACATAAAGGACCCGCTCGGTGTCGGGGACACTCGGTCCCCCTCGCAGGATGACGTTGGGACGTTGGGACATCGCACCACCACTCCTCTCGAAAGGTATGGTCGCCACTCGCGCTAAAGGGTTACTGAACCGGCGGGGCCGGGGGCGCTACGACGTGCCGCCGGCCCCGCCGGACGGCCCGCGCTCCGCCCGGACCGCCGACCGTGTCGACGTCCCCCGGCGCGTCAGCCGCCGGGGCGGTCTGGGTGCCATGGACGAGGACGGACCGGGCCGTTCCGATTGCGCGCCTCAGGGCCTGACGCGCAGTCGGCCTCGCCTCTCGCCCCGAACGCCCCGTCAACTCCACCCGCTCGTAACCCGCTTGGGTCGCCCGCCATCTACCTGTGGACAGTTATTGCGCGCCACGCAAAATTGCGGGGCAAGCAATTTGTGCTTAGGCTGGACCCTCCCACCAACTGGACCGGGCGTCCCCCGCAGGGCCCGACAAGGAGGGGCGCGAGATCCCCGTGAACTCCCCATGGCGCCTCGCGCTGCCATGGCGCACGGCCATGACGCACGGCCACGGACATCGGCACCGGACGGTCGGTGCCCCGAGAGATGTCCCGAGAGATGTCCCGAGAGGTGCCCCGAGATGTGCCCCCGAGAGGTGAGAGCGCGATGAACGAGATGCCGAACGCAACGATGCGCGCCGTGCGTTACGACCGCTACGGTCCGCCCGAGGTGTTGAAGGTCGCCCACGTCCCCATGCCCAAGCCCGGACCGGGGCAGGTGCTGGTGAAGGTGCACGCCTCCAGCGTCAACCCCGTCGAGGCCCAGGTGCGCGCCGGCAAGATGCGACCCATGAGCGGCCTGCGCCCACCCAAGGGCATCGGCCAGGACTTCGCGGGCGAGGTCGTCGCCGCGGGCCCCAAGGCCGACGACGGGCTGGTCGGCAGCCGCGTCTGGGGCACCACCTTCGCCCTCGGCGCGGCCAACACCGCCGAGTACATCACCGTCAGGGAGTCGCTCGTCGCGTCCGTGCCCTCGGGCCTCGACCTGGTCAACGCCGCCGCGCTGCCCACCGTCGGGCTCACCGCCCTGGTGGCCCTCGACGCGGCCAACGTCCAGCGCGGGCAGCGGCTGCTGATCGTGGGCGCCGCCGGGGGCATCGGCAGCGCGCTCATCCAGATCGCCCACGCCAAGGGCGTCGAGGTCGCCACCGTCAGCAGCGGCGACAACCTCGCCTTCTGTTCCGACCTGGGCGCCAAGGAGACCTACGACTACGCCAGGCTCGTCGCCCTGGAACGGTCCGACACGTTTCACGCCGTCGTCGACCTCCACGGCGCCCACCTCGGCGCCTACCGCTCCCGGCTCCGGCCCGGCGGACGGATCGTCACCCTCGCCGCCAAGGGCATGGGCTACGCGATGCTCTCCCTGCTGCTCCCCGGCCC
Source organism: Streptomyces sedi (assembly GCF_006335015.1). GTDB lineage: Bacteria > Actinomycetota > Actinomycetes > Streptomycetales > Streptomycetaceae > Streptomyces > Streptomyces sedi. The sequence goes on along the minus strand of NZ_VDGT01000009.1, from coordinate 121,204 downwards.
CCGCGTCCGGCTGGCGCGCGCCAGGCCCAAGAAGGAACTCCTCGTCGAACTAGCGAAGTTGGTCGAGACCGGCGACCTGCGACCCGTCGTCGAGAACGTCTACCCGCTGGAGCGGATCGCCGAGGCGCACCGCGCGGTGGAGAGCGGCCACAGCCGGGGCAAGCGTGTCATCCAGGTCGTGGGCGACGTCGAGAGCTGACCCTTCCGAGGGGCGCCGCCACCGGGGGAGCGGCCCCGTTGGTCGCACGTCGGTCGCACGTCGGTCGCGCCGGGTCTCGACGATCGCCGGCGCGCCCTCGCGCGGCAACCCCCGGAACGGGGCGGGGGCACGCCTGGCCCGCGCTTCTCCCTCCGTTCCGTGGCACCTGGGCGCGGTCAGGCTCATCGGCAGCCCGGGGCAGCGAACGGGCGAAGTCGCGTGGCGCACGCGGAGATCGCTACGGTGAGGGCATGGGCCATCATCCGGGCGGGGAACTGGGTCTGCGCGGGCGGAAGAAGCTCGCCACCCGGCGGGCGTTGAGTGAGGCCGCGCTGCGGTTGGCCGCTGCGCGCGGGCTGGAGAGCGTCCTCGTGGAGGACATCGCCGCCGCGGTCGGCGTCTCGCCTCGGACGTTCAACAACTACTTCTCCAGCAAGCAGGAGGCGATCGTCAGCCTCGTGCTCGCGCGCGCGACCGGACTGTGTGACGCGGTCGCCTCCCAGCCGCCGGAGCTGCCGCTGTGGGACGCGATCGCTGAGGCGGCGATCCAGCATGTGCGGCCCGACGACTCGGAGCAGTGGAAGATGGGCGCCCGGCTGATCAGGGACACCCCCTCGCTGGAGGCCGAGCAGCTCAAGGCCTATGCCGGCATCGAGAGTTCGCTCGCGGAGGTCATCGCGGCCCGCACCGGCACCGATCCGCGCGTGGACCTGTTTCCCGGTCTGGCCGCCTCTGTCGCCGTCGGCGCGATCCGTGCGGCGCTGCGGCACTGGCTGGACACGGAGGAGACCCGCTCCTATCCGGATCTGCTGAGCGCGGTGCTGCGCGGGGTCGGAACGGGGCTCGGCGAGCCGGGCCGCCCGGGACGGGGAGAGCGGCCCACGCCCGCGACACCCCCGAGCGCGACACCCTGGCTACGGCCCCCGCCGACCGGCCCCTGAGCCGGACCATCCACGACTTCGGGAGTCGCCACGTGCCGCGCATCGGGATCGTGGGCCGCATCGTCGCGGGCCGGGATCTGGGAAGCTATGTGAAGGTGGAGCGGATGCCGGGGGACCCAACGGCCTTCTACGTTTTCGTCGGCCGGGATCGCGCATTCCGCACGGACGCTGGCGATTACTGGGTCGAGGATCTTCCATCCGTCGAGGAGTTCTTCCGAGAATCCGGTTGGGAAGTCGTATGGGAAACCGACTGACCTCTCTCCCCGTTCCTCAGCCTCATCCACGAACTCGGACGTTCGAGCGGACGACCGGACGGGGCGCGAAGCGAGAACGGACAACGTGCCCGGGCTGCTGAACGACGGATCCGCGACTCCCGGTCGAACGACTCGCCCCTCCTCGATGTGGCGGGGCGAGGCTCTCGGCGGCCCGACAAGGCGACGACCCGCTGGCGCACGGGAGGGGACCCGCCTCTACGGTCCCCGCGCCACAAGACAGCAATGGCCTGGACGCCGGGGAGAGCCCCGTCGAGGCGGCGGCGAACGCCCGCCACCGCAGTCGGGGTTACAGAATGCGCGCGTGCCGCTACCGTCGGGTCGACCTGGTGAAGAAGTGGGTGGGCTCCAGCGTCGCCCGGACCGGACTGGCCGCGATCACGACCTGAGCGAAAACGATCACCCGCGTTGGCCACGCGGCTGGCCACATGGGGCCTCCGAGAGCCCCTGACCGCAGAGAACCCGCAGGTCAGCCCTGGGAAGATGTGGTGTCCGAGGGGGGACTTGAACCCCCACGCCCTTAAACGGGCACTAGCACCTCAAGCTAGCGCGTCTGCCATTCCGCCACCCGGACGAGGTGAACGCGCGACCTCGTGGGCCGCGCCGACGAGGGAAACCATAGCAAAGGTCAGGGCCCCGATGACGCGCCGGCCCCCGAGCCCGCCCCGCGAGGGGTGAGCGGCCCACGGCCTTGGGGACGGGGCCGGTCGGGGGGAGGATGAGGGGACGTACCGCAGGAGGAGGCAGTTGTGAGCGCAAGCAGCCCCGGCCAGGGCGGCGCCGCCCGGGAGAGCGTGGCGGACGGTGGCCTCGGCCGTGCCGAGGAGGAGGTCGTCGACCTCTGCCGCGAGCTGATCCGGATCGACACCAGCAACTACGGCGACCATTCGGGCCCGGGGGAGCGGGTAGCCGCCGAGTACGTGGCCGAGAAGCTCGCCGAGGTCGGCCTCGAACCGCGGATCTTCGAGTCCCACCCGGGCCGCGCCTCCACCGTGGCCCGGATCGCCGGCGAGGACCCGTCCCGGCCGGCGCTGTTGATCCACGGCCACACCGACGTGGTGCCGGCCAACGCCGACGACTGGACGCACGACCCGTTCTCCGGCGAGATCGCCGACGGCTGCGTCTGGGGGCGCGGCGCGGTCGACATGAAGGACATGGACGCGATGACGCTGGCCGTCGTGCGCGAGCGGCTGCGCTCGGGGCGGAAGCCGCCGAGGGACGTGGTGGTGGCGTTCCTCGCCGACGAGGAGGCCGGCGGCGTCTACGGCGCGCGTCATCTGGTCGATCACCACCCGGAGTTGTTCGAGGGCGTCACCGAGGCGATCAGCGAGGTGGGCGGCTTCTCGTTCACCGTCAACGAGAAGCTGCGGCTCTATCTGGTGGAGACGGCCCAGAAGGGGATGCACTGGATGCGGCTGACCGTCGACGGGACGGCCGGCCACGGGTCGATGACCAACGACGACAACGCCATCACCGAGCTGTGCGAGGCGGTGGGCCGGCTGGGGCGGCACCGGTTCCCGGTGCGGGTGACCAAGACGGTGCGTTCCTTCCTCGACGAGCTGTCCGACGCGCTCGGCACCCCGCTCGACCCGGAGAACATGGACGAGACGCTCGCCAAGCTCGGCGGCATCGCCAAGATCATCGGCGCCACGCTCCAGAACACCGCGGCCCCCACCCAGCTCGACGCCGGCTACAAGGTGAACGTGATCCCCGGCCAGGCGACGGCCGCGGTGGACGGGCGGTTCCTGCCGGGGTTCGAGGAGGAGTTCCTCGCCGACCTGGACCGCGTGCTGGGCCCCCGCGTGCGGCGGGAGGACATCCACAGCGACAAGGCGCTGGAGACCACCTTCGACGGGGCGCTGGTCGACGCGATGCAGACGGCGCTGGTCGCGGAGGACCCGATCGCGCGGGCGGTCCCGTACATGCTGTCGGGCGGCACGGACGCGAAGTCGTTCGACGATCTGGGCATCCGCTCGTTCGGCTTCGCGCCGCTGAAGCTGCCGCCGGAGCTGGACTTCGCCGGGATGTTCCACGGTGTGGACGAGCGGGTGCCGGTTGACGGGCTCCAGTTCGGCGTACGGGTGCTCGACCGTTTCCTGGACCAGTGCTGAACGAGGGGGGTCCAAAATCGTTCGGACGTGCGGGATTCCTCAGGTCAGGTGAATGCCGACGGGGTTTCGTGCCCTTGTTTTGACCTTCTCGTTGCAACAGGTGCAGTCCCCGGCTGGGGTCCGCGTTGTCAATGAGGAGGAAGTAATGATCAAGAAGGTCGTCGCCACTGCGGCAGCCGCCAGCGGCCTGGCGCTGGCCGGTGCCGGGCTCGCGGTCGCGGACTCGGGTGCCGCCGGTGCCGCTGTCGCCTCCCCCGGCGTGATCTCGGGCAACAACATCCAGGTGCCGATCCACCTCCCGATCAACCTGTGCGGGAACACCGTGGACGTCGTGGGCCTGCTGAACCCCACGTTCGGCAACACCTGCATCAACGCCTGAAGCCCGTCCCCCATCTCACCGAGGGCTTGAGCCGGCGGCCCCGGAGCGCCATCGCGCGCGCCGGGGCCGCCCAGGCGCTACGTCGGGCGCGGGTGCCCTCACCCCCCACCCCGCGGCCATCCCAAGCAAGTCAGGGGAAACAACCATGCGACAGGTCACGCGAAACGGCCTGCTCACCGTCTTCGCCGCCGGCGGCGTGCTGGCAGCGACCGGCGGTATCGCGTTCGCCGACTCCGAAGCGGAGGGCGGCGCGGCCAACTCACCGGGGGTCGTCTCCGGGAACTCCGTGCAGGCCCCGGTCCACGTGCCGGTCAACGTCTGCGGGAACACGATCAACGTCGTCGGGCTTCTCAACCCGGCGTTCGGCAACACCTGCGTCAACGAGGGCGGCGGCGCGCACGCCAGCGGCGGCGCCAGCAACTCGCCGGGCGTGATCTCGGGCAACAACATCCAGGCGCCCATCGAGGTGCCGGTCAACGCCTGCGGCAACAGCGTCGACGTGGTCGGCATCGGGAACCCGGCCTCCGGCAACGACTGCGTCAACGGGGCGGCCCCGCAGGAGCGGGCGCCCCACCCGGAGCAGGAGCCCGAGGAGCCGAAGACCCCGGCTGAGGAGCCGGAGCCGGAGTCCGAGCCGGAAGGCCCGTCCCCGGAGCTGGTCTCCGAGACCACCCCGGTCGAGGAGGACACCCCGGTCGAGACCCAACTCGCCGCGACCGGCGGCAACTTCGCGCTGATGGCCGCCGTGCCGGTCGGCGCGGGCCTGGTGCTCGGCGGCACCCTGCTCTACCGCAGGACGCGGACGGCCCAGCAGGGCTGAGCCCTCGCGCCCACGGGCGCACGCCACCTGAACGAGTGGGTCCCGGCGGACCCACTCGTTCGTCATGTCCGGGGGTGTTCTTCGCGGCCGTCGCCGCCCCGACCGGGCGGCCACGACGTCACCAGGTGGGGCGCAGCTGGCGGATGATCCGTCGTTTCAGCCGCACCTGGCGGCTCCCGTCCGGGTAGAGGCGGAGCTTGGCCAACTCCCAGTGTCCGTACTCGGCGTGCTCGGTCAGCAGACGGGTCGTGGCGGCTCGCGAGACCCCACGTGGCACATACACATCGCGAAACTCGTATTCCGGCATCGAATCTATTGTGCGGCCAAGCCCTGGATGCCGATACCGTCTGCACCATGTCTGATGCTGCGCAGCCCACGGCTGCCGAAGTCCGTGCCGCCTCGGAGGCGCTCAAGCGAGCGCTCGACCGGCATCTGGCCGCCATCGAACGACGCACGGCGGCCACCGACGCGGAGGTCGAGGCGGCCGACGCCGAGGTCTTCGCCGCGTTCAACGAGATGGCAGCCGCGGGCGAGGTGTACGACGAGCTGCTGTACGAGGTCTACGACGAGGTCACGCCCTTCGAGGTGCCGGCCTCCGACGGTGCCGCCTATGACGGCCCCGAGGACCCCGAGGTGGTCAGCGTCTTCATGCGGCGGGACTACCTGGTCTCCGAGCCGGGGCAGTTGCTCGGCCAGGCCGAGCGGATCGCCGAACTCGACGCCGAGGGCGTGGAGAACGAGGGAGCCCCGGCCGAACCCGCCGCCGGCCGCAGCGTCAAGACGGCGCTCAGCGTGCTCTTCGGGGAGTTCGACCCCGACGAGATCGCCTCCCGCCACGAGGAGTTCGGCCTCACCGAGGGCGACGCGACGCTCTGGGTGACCGCCCAGGAGGAGCCGGCCGAGCCGGGGGAGTGGCTGGCCGCCCCCTTCGACGCCGTCGACGCCGAACGCGTCATCTGCCGCTTCGACATCAGCGACGCGTTCGACGACGAGGCGCTGGACGCGGTCGACGAGGTACCGCGCTGGCTGGGCGGCTGACTCAGCCCGCCGGCGGCGCCTGCGGCTGCTCGCGCACCAGCGCGCGCAGCCGCGTCTCGCGCTCGCCCGCCGGGGGAGCGGCGACCGCGCGCTCCAACGCCGGCCCGCATCCCTGCACCACGGAGAGATGGCGCGCGGCGCGGCCGAACGCCGTGTACACCCAGCGGCGGTCCAGCGCGCCCGCCGCGTCCCCCGGCAGCACGGCGACGACGGCGGGCCAACGCGCGCCGGCCGCCTGGTGCGCCGTGACCGCCCAGCCGTGGCGCAGCGTCTCGGCCACCCGCTCCCTGGGCACCACGAACCTGCCGTCCTCGTCCTCGACCCACAGCCCGCGCTCGTCGGCCTCCACCACCCGCACCAGCCGCAGCTGGCCGGGGGCGGGGGAGTGGGCCGCCCGGTCGCCCGGGTCGAAGCCGCCGAACGCGCCGGGGCCCGCGTTCAACCGAGCCTTGAGTGCCGCGTTCAGCGCCCGGGTGCCGGCGGGGCCGCCGTGCCCGGGGACGATCACCTGCACCTGCTCGACGCCCAGCGCGAAGGCGCGCGGGATGGACTCCGTCACCAGCTGGACCGTGCGGTGGACCGCCTCGCCCGGGTCGGCGACCGGGACGATCACCACCTCCCGGTCCGGCGCCTCGACGCTCGCCAGCTCGCCGACGCCGATCCCGGAGACCAGCTCCCCGACGGGCCCGGGGTCCGGGGTCCGGGAGACGACCTTGGGGAAACGGCCGGAGGCCAGCACATCGGCCAGCACCTGACCCGGCCCCGCCGAGCCCAGCAGCAGCGGGTCGCCGCTGAGCACCAGCCTGGCGCCGTCCGGCAGCGACTCCACCAGCGCCGCCGCGGGCTCCGCGGCCAGCCGCTCCGCGTCGACCACCACCAGCAGGTCCCACGGGAACCGGCCCTCGCCGTCCCGCTCGGGCCCCTCGTGGCCGTCCAGCAGCCCGGACACCGTCACCGCCGCCACCGGCGCCTCGCCGCCCAGCGCGGACGCCAACCGCCGCCGCCCGTCCGGCTGGTGGGCCGCCACGGCGGCCCGCAGCCCCAGCCGCGCGGCGGCCAGCGCCAGCGCCAGCGGCTCCGCCCTGGACGCCTCGCCGCCCGTGTGCGTCACCACGGCGGCCTCGCCGGCCGCGCGGATCAGCTCGGCGGCCGAGGGGCTCGGCGCCTCGGCGGCGGCTGCCGCCCAGCCCTCGGCGGCCTCGCCGCCGGGCGCGGCGAAGGTGCCGCGCAGCCGCCCGAGCCCGTCGGCCAGGCCCTCCTCGGCCATCGCGTAGCGCTCCAGGCCGACCAGCAGCCGCACCTCGGGCTCCTCGCCCTCGGCCGCCGGCGCGTCCGCCGGGGCGCCCCGGTCCTGGAAGACCAGCACCGCGCCCTCCTCGATGGCCGCCCTGACGGCCTCCTCCGGCTCGGGCACCGCGTGCTCGGCGAGCCCGGAGGCCAGCCGGCCCGGCTCCAGCGCCGTGTGCCCGGCCAGCGCCGCGCGCTCCAGCAGCCAGCCGATCAACGCCTGCCCGCGCCGCTCGTCCGCGGGACCCGCCTCGTCGCCCAGCAGCGCCCTGGCGAACTCGTCGGCCTGGCCCGGCGCGACGCCCGGCGTCGCCAGCAGCCGCCACGGGTCGGCGCGCAGCTCCGCCTCCGCGTCCTCCCCGAGCGCGGCGGCGACCCGGGGCGCCAGCGCCTCCGGCGCGCCCCCCGCGGCCAGCAGCCCCGGCAGCCCGTCCGGCACCGGGACCGCCGCCCGCCCCGCCGGCCCGCGCCGCTCCGGCGGCGGCGCCGGCGCCCGCGGCGGCTCGGGGCGGTGGTAGAAGGAGGCGGCGGAGCGCTCACCGCTCTCCACCGCCCGCACGGCGGCCCGCAGCTCCGCCGCGGGATCGGCGGCGGGGGTGGCGTGCTCGGAGGTCACAGCGAACTCCAGTCCTGGTCGGGGTAGTGGTGCACCGGGGCCGACACGTCGTCCAGCGCCCGGCGGATCTCATCGGGAAGACTAAGGGCCTCCACTGACAACGCCTCCTCCAACTGGCGCACCGTGCGCGCCCCCAGCAGCGGCGACGCCACCCCCGGCCGGTCCCGCACCCAGGCCAGCGCCACCTGCCCCGGGGTCACCGCGAGGCCGTCGGCGGCTATGGCGACCGCGTCCACGATCCGGCCGGCCGGCTCCTCCAGATAGGGCGCCACGAAGCCCGACAGCATGTCCGAGGCGCCCCGCGAGTCCGCCGGCCTGGCCCCCTCCCGGTACTTGCCGGTGAGCACCCCGCGCCCCAGCGGCGAGGACGGCAGCAGCCCCAGCCCCAGGTCCAGCGCGGCCGGCAACACCTCGCGCTCCACGCCGCGTTGCAGCAGCGAGTACTCCATCTGCGTGCTGGAGAGCCGGTTCCGCCCGACGGGGGCCGCGAGCTGCCAGGTCGCCGCCTTGGCCAGCTGCCAGCCGCTGAAGTTGGAGACCCCCGCGTAGCGGGCCCGGCCGGTGGCGATCGCCACGTCCACGGCCTGGAGCGTCTCCTCCAGCGGGGTGTCCTGGTCGAAGGCGTGGACCTGCCACAGGTCGACGTGGTCGGTGCGCAGCCGCGCCAGCGAGGCGTCGAGCGCGGCCAGCAGATGCCCGCGCGAGGTGTCGAACCTGCGGTCCGGGTCGGGAACGCTGCCCGCCTTGGTGGCGATCACCAGGTCCGCGCGCGGCACCGCGCTGTCCAGCAGCCGCCCCAGCAGCCGCTCCGCCTCGCCGTCCGCGTAGACGTCGGCGGTGTCCACGAGTGTGCCGCCGGCCGCCCAGAACGTCTTGAGCAACCCGGCCGCCCCGCGTTCGTCGACCTCGCTGCCCCAGGTGAGGGTGCCGAGCCCTAGGCGGGAGACGCGCAGGCCGGTGCGGCCGAGATGCCTGAGATCCATGGCCGTTGAGCGTACTTGCGGGGCACGCTACAGTCCCAGTGACCGGTGCGTTACCGGCGAGTAGGCGTCGTTGAAGGGGATCTCATGCGGCTCGGAATCAACCTCGGCTACTGGGGCGCCGGGATGGACGCGGACAACCTGGCGGTCGCCCAGGAGGCCGACCGGCTCGGCTACGCGGTCTGCTGGGCCGCGGAGGCGTACGGCTCGGACGTGCCGACCGTGCTGTCCTGGGTCGCGGCGCAGACGGAGCGGATCGACGTGGGTTCGGCGATCCTCCAGATCCCGGCCAGGACCCCGGCGATGACGGCGATGACCGCCGCGACGCTGGACAGCCTCTCCGGCGGCCGGTTCCGGCTCGGCCTCGGCGTCTCCGGGCCGCAGGTCTCCGAGGGCTGGTACGGCGTCCGCTTCGACCGCCCGCTGGCCCGCACCAGGGAGTACGTGGAGATCGTCCGCAAGGCCATGTCCCGCGAGCGGCTGACCCACCAGGGCGAGCACTGGACGTTGCCGTTGCCCGAAGGACCCGGCAAGCCGATCAAGCTGACCGTGCACCCGATCCGCGAGCGCGTCCCGCTGTACATCGCCGCCATCGGCCCGAAGAACCTGGAGCAGACCGGCGAGATCGCCGACGGCGCGCTGGTGATCTTCTTCTCGCCCGAGCACGCCGAGGAGACCACGCTGGCGCCGCTGCGGGCCGGCCGGGAGAAGATCGGTCAGACGATGGACGGTTTCGATCTGGTGCCGACCGTTCCCTTGGCCGTCGGTGACGATCTGACGGCGCTCGCCGACCACTTCCGTCCGTACACGGCCCTCTACGTGGGCGGGATGGGCAGCCGCAAGCAGAACTTCTACCACCGGCTCGCCCACCGCATGGGCTTCGGAGAGGCCGCCGACACCATCCAGGAGCGCTATCTCGCGGGCGACAGGGACGGCGCCGCCGCGGCTGTGCCGCACGAGCTGATCGACGCGACCACGCTGATCGGTCCCGTCGAGCGGATCGCCGACCGGATGCGGGCCTTCGCCGACGCCGGCGCCACCACGCTCTCGCTGGCGCCGGCCGGATTCAGCCGCGAGGAGCGGTTCGCCGGTCTGCGCGCGGGCGTCACCGCCCTGGAGCGGGCCGGGCTCGCCTGAGGGCGCCGGGCACAAGGGAGCCGCGGGCCGGACGGGCGTACGGGAGCCGCGGGCCGGACGGACGCACGGCCGGTGGCACGCGACAGGTGTCCCCCGCACGGGGGACGGGCGGCCCCCGGCCCGTTCCCCCGACTGCTCTACCCTGGTCGCCATGCCCACGCTGCTGCTTCTCCGGCACGGCCGGACCACCGCCAACTCCTCGGGGCTGCTCGCCGGCCGCACCCCCGGTGTCGACCTCGACGCCTACGGTCAGGAGCAGGCGGCGGCGCTGCCGGGCCGGCTGGCCGGGGTGCCGCTGGCCGCGGTCGTGCACAGCCCGCTGCTGCGCTGCGCCCGCACGGTCGCGCCGCTGCACGAGGCGCGCCCGGATGTCGCGGTCCACTCCGACGAGCGACTGATCGAGTGCGACTACGGCCGCTGGACCAACGAGCCGCTGAGGGACCTCGCCGAGACGGAGCTGATGCGCACCGTCCGCACCCAGCCGTCCGCCGTCGTCTTCCCCGAGGGCGAGGCGCTGCGGGACGTGCAGCACCGCGTGGTGGCGGCCGTGCGCGAGTGGGACGCGCGGATCGCCGCGGAGCACGGGCCGGAGGCGGTCTGGCTGGCCTGCACCCACGGTGACAACATCAAGGCGGTGGTCGCCGACGCGCTGGGCATGCATCTCGACCTGTTCCAGCGGCTGTTGCCGCACCCCGCCTCGGTGACCGCGATCCGCTACGGCGAACCGCCGCTGCTGCTGCGCTTCGGCGACACCGGTGACCTGGGCGAGTTCGTGCCGCACACGGAGGCCGCGGCCAGGGACACGGACGAGTCCACCAGGTCCCCCGTCGGCGGCGGGGCGTAGTCCGCGTTCCACCTGGCGGTCCCCGGGCGCGGTGATCGTCAGGCGCAGTAGGGTGCACCTGTCCCCGCAATCGAGTCCCCGGAGCAGTACGTGTCCCGTCAGGTCTTCCTCTACGACCCTCCCGAACGCTTTGTCGCCGGGACCGTCGGGTTGCCTGGCCGCCGCACGTTCTTCCTACAGGCGTCGGCGGCCGGCCGCACCACGAGTGTCGCGTTGGAGAAAGCGCAGGTCGAGGCGTTGGCCGAGCGCATCGACGAGCTGCTGGACGAGGTGGTGCGCCGCTCGGGCGGCAACACGACGGTCCCGGCGGTCGCGCCCTCCGAGATCTCCGACACCGCGCCGCTGGTCTCGCCGGTCGACGAGGAGTTCCGGGTCGGCACCATGGCCCTGGCCTGGGACGGCGAGGCCGAGCGCATGATCGTCGAGGCGCAGGCGCTGGTCGAGGTGGAGGCGGACTCCGAGGAGGAGTTCGCGGAGGCCGAGGAGCGGCTGCTGCGGGACGACGAGAACGGACCGCCCATGCTGCGGGTGCGGCTGAGCGGCACCATGGCACGCGCCTTCGCGAAGCGGGCGCTGGAAGTCGTCAACGCCGGCCGGCCGCCCTGCCCGCTGTGCAGCCTGCCGCTCGACCCGGAGGGACATGTATGCCCGCGGCAGAACGGATACCGGCGCAGCCAGACGTGACCACGGGGGAGATCCTCGCCGAGGGCGAGTTGACGGTGCTCGGACGGATCGCCGACGCCTCCAACGCGGTGCTCTACTCCACCGTGGAACGGGACGGCCGCACCCTGCACTGCGTCTACAAGCCGGTGTCGGGGGAGCGTCCGCTGTGGGACTTCCCCGACGGCACCCTCGCCGAGCGCGAGGTCGCGGCCCACGAGGTCTGCCGCGCGCTCGGCTGGGATCTGGTGCCGCCGACGGTGCTGCGCGAGGGCCCGTTCGGCACGGGGATGGTCCAGCTGTGGGTGGGGCCGCCGCCGGACGCGCCCGACTTCGGCCGGGGGCCGGACGAGGGGCTGCTGGCCTTGGTCGAGGGCGAGGAGCCGGGGCCCGGCTGGAAGGCCGTCGGCCTCGCCGAGGTCGCCGAGGGCCGGACGGCGCTGCTGGTCCACGCCGACCACGAGGCGCTGCGCAGGCTGGCGACGTTGGACGCGGTGATCAACAACGCGGATCGCAAGGGCGGCCATCTGCTGCCCCTCCCCGACGGCCGGATCCAGGCGATCGACCACGGGGTGAGCTTCCACACCGAGAACAAGTTGCGCACTCTGCTGTGGGGTTGGGCCGGCGAGCCGCTGCCGGAGGAGATCCGTGCCGCGCTGGAGGGGCTGCGGGCCGAGCTGGCCGAGGGGCGGGAACTGGCCGAACGGCTGGCCGGGCTGCTGACCGCCGCCGAGTGCGCGGCGCTGCGGGAACGCGTCGACGCGCTGCGGGAGTCCGGCACGCACCCGTTGCCGGGCGGTGAGTGGCCGGCGATCCCCTGGCCGCTGGTCTGAGCGCCCTGGCCGCTGCTCCGGGCGCCTCCGCCCGCGGGGCGGGAGCCCTTCGGCCTGCGCGGGCCCGCTCGTGGGGGGCGGGCGGCGGCGGTTAGGCTCGGTGACATGTATGCCTGGCCTGCTTCCAAGGTCCCCGTTCTGCCCGGTCAGAGCCCGGATCTGACGATCCACGACACCGCGCGCCTGCGTTCCGTCACGCTGTCGCCCGGCCCCGTCGCCCGGCTCTACGTCTGCGGCATCACCCCCTACGACGCGACTCACATGGGTCACGCGGCCACCTACACCGCGTTCGACCTCGTGCAGCGGATCTGGCTCGACTCCGGGCGTCAGGTCCACTACGTGCAGAACGTCACCGACATCGACGACCCGCTGCTGGAGCGGGCCGAGGCGACCGGCGAGCCGTGGGCCGCGCTGGCGGAACGGGAGACCGCGCTCTTCCGCGAGGACATGACCGCGCTGCGGATGCTGCCGCCCGAGCACTATGTGGGCGCGGTCGAGGCCATACCCCGGATCGTTCCGCTCATCGAGCGGCTGCGGGAGAGCGGCGCGGCCTACGACGTGGACGGCGACGTCTACTTCTCCGTGGCGTCCGACGACCGCTTCGGCTCGGTCGCGGGGCTGGACGCCGACGAGATGCGGCGGCTGTCCGCCGAGCGCGGCGGCGATCCGGAGCGGGCGGGCAAGAAGAACCCGCTGGACCCGCTGCTGTGGCGGGCCGCCCGCGAGGGCGAGCCCTCCTGGGAGGGTGCCAGCCTCGGCCGGGGCCGGCCCGGCTGGCACGTGGAGTGTGTGGCCATCGCGCTGGACCACCTCGGGATGGGCTTCGACGTCCAGGGCGGCGGCTCCGACCTGGCCTTCCCGCACCACGAGATGGGCGCCTCGCACGCCCGCGTGCTCACCGGCGAACACCCTTACGCGCAGAGCTATGTGCACGCGGGGATGGTCGGCTACCAGGGCGAGAAGATGTCCAAGTCCAAGGGCAACCTGGTGCTGGTCTCCCAGCTGCGCGCGGAGGGCCGCGACCCGGCGGCGATCCGGCTGGCGCTGCTGGCCCACCACTACCGCGCCGACTGGGAGTGGACCGACGCCGTCCTCGCGGAGGCCGAGGCCAGACTGGCCCGCTGGCGGCACGCCGTCTCGCGCCCCGAGGGGCCGTCGCCGGACGCCCTCGTCGCCGAGGTCCGCGCCGCGTTGGCCGAGGACCTGAACGCCCCCGCGGCGCTGCGCGCCGTGGACCGCTGGGCCGAGACCCAGGAACGCGAGGGCGGCGACGCCCCGGGCGCCCCCGGCGTCGTCAGCCGCGCGGTGGACGCGCTGCTGGGCGTCGCGCTGTAGGGCTTGCCGCCCTTGACCGGGAGGGGCTCCGGTGCGGTGCGGGCGTCGAGGCGCCCCCGCGCCGGGGTTTCCCGTCACGGGGGCGCGGGACGAACGCACGGAACGGGGGCTCGGGCGCGGGACCGTGGCCGCGGTGTCACGCCGGGGGCCTCGGCGGTCGCCCTACCCGTGAGGCCCCCTCACCGGCTGCCCGACGTGCTCCGCCCTCCCCGGCCGGGGGCCTCCCGCGGCGGTCGGAGCGACAGCGAGACCCGCTCCCGCACCATGTCGACGTCGAGGATCCTCGCCGTGATCTCCTGACCGACGCGGACGACGTCGGACGGGTGCGCGAACGGGCGCCGGGAGAGCTCCGGAAGGTTGATCATCGCGGTGAAGCCGCCGATGTCCACGAACGTGACGCCGAAGTTGGCGATGTCCGTCACCGTGCCGGTGACGCTCTGGCCGCGCCGCAGGGTCCGCAGGAAGGCCCAGTCGCGGTCGCCCGGTGTCGCGTCCGTCTGCCAGCGTGCGCGGAGGACGCCGTCGCCGTCGGGCAGCACCGCGGTGCACAGCGGCCGGCGCCCGTCGAGGGCCAGCGGGAGGACCGTCGCGGCCCGTGCGCCGGCGAGTCGGGTGGCCACCGTCTCGGGCCGGGGATCGTCGAGGACGGTGCCGGTGATCCGGCCGTCGTCGTCCTCCCGGAGGATCTCCACCGCGCCGTCGTCGGAGAGCGTGGCCAGGGCCGTCTCGACGTCGGTGAGCGGGTCGGTCCAGACCGCCAGCCGGGCGCGCGGGGCCAGGCCGGCGCGCACCGCGTCGACGGTGTCGCGGGTCAGCCGGTGCCACCGGGTGGTGTTGGCGGCGGGGGTCTCCTCCAGCAGCGTGGTGCCGTGAACGGCCACCAGCCAGCGCAGACGCGCCCAGAAGTCGTCGTCCGCGGGACGTGACACCTGGTCCGGGTCGTCCGGGACGAAGTCGTAGGGGGAGGCGTCCAGCCGTTCCGGGAACAGCCCGAGGGACCGGGCGCGGGCCAGCGCGGAGGTGCAGGGGTGGCGACTGCCGAGATAGAGGTACTGGTCCCAGCCGACGTGCGCGGCGAACGCTCCCGGCACCTCAAGACGGCACCACAGCCCGGCCTCGCGGAGCATGGCCCGGACGAGGGCCACGCCGGTCCGGACCGACACCGTTGCCCCGTCGTGGAAGGCCGCGAGACCGCCGGGCAGAACACCGGCCAGCGGTCCCGCGCCGGGGAAGCTCCCGAACTCCGGCTCCCGCACGGCCAGGTGGTCCACGCCTGACTCCTCGGCGAAGGCGGCGACGGTCTCCAGATACGCGGCTTCGACCGGTCCCCGGTCGCTCTCGGCGGACGCGTCACCCGTGTAGCGGCCCCGCTCGTCACGGTCGGCGGGGTCGTACTTGGTGACTCGGTAGACGTGCGGAAGCCTGTCACCGCCCGCCGGGGGTGAGGGAGGCGAGATGTCGTCGGACCGCGTTCCGCTCACGGAGACGCAGTATACGGACGACGGGAACGTGCGACGGGGTAAAAGAGGAACGCGCGCCAACTCCCGCCGCTCGAAAAGGGAGTTGACGCGCGTCGCATGAGAGGGACCCGCCGTCGGCGGCTACTCCTCGGGCTCCTTGCCGCCCGCTTCGGGCTGGCCGCCCTCGCCCTCCTGGGGGCGGGGCCTGCGGGGGCGGTGGGTGCCGGGGTCGCGCAGGTAGGAGCCCTGCTCGCCGGTCGGCGGCTGGCCGTCCCTGCGGCGCAGATAGCGTTCGAACTCCTTGGCGATGGCCTCGCCGGTGGCCTCCGGCAGCTCGGCCGTGTCCCTGGCCTCCTCAAGGGACTTCACGTACTCGGCCACCTCGCTGTCCTCGGCGGCGAGTTGGTCGACCCCGATCTGCCAGGCGCGGGCGTCCTCGGCGAGGTCGCCCATGGGGATGCCCAGGTTGAGCAGGTCCTCCAGCGCGTGGAGCAGGGCCAACGACGCCTTGGGGTTGGGAGGTTGCGCCACGTAGTGCGGCACGGCGGCCCACAGCGTCACGGCGGGGACGCCGGCGTGGCCGCACGCCTCCTGGAGGATGCCGACGATGCCGGTGGGGCCCTCGTAGCGGGACTCCTCCAGGTCCAGGGTGCGGGCCAGGTCCTCGTCCGAGGTCACGCTGGTGACCGGGACGGGGCGGGTGTGCGGGGTGTCGCCGAGCAGCGCGCCGAGCACCACGACCATCTCCACGCCCAACTCGTGGGCGAAGCCCAGGATCTCGTTGCAGAACGAGCGCCAGCGCATACTGGGCTCGATCCCCCGGACCAGGACCAGGTCCCGGCGCCTGACCGGGCCGTCCTCCGAGCCGATCCGTACCACGGAGAGCCTGGTCGTGGGCCAGGTGATGCGTCGCACGCCGCCGTCCAGCCAGATGTGCGGGCGGTTGACCTGGAAGTCGTAGTAGTCCTCGGCGTCGAGCGCCGCGAACACCTCGCCCTTCCACTCACGTTCCAGATGCGCCACCGCTGCGGAGGCGGCGTCACCAGCATCGTTCCAGCCTTCGAACGCGGCCACCATGACCGGGTCAACCAGCTCGGGAACTCCGTCGAGCTCGATCACCCAGCGCCTCCTCCCGGCCGGGACGGAACGGTGTAGTCCCACCCCGGCTGCCATAAGTTTCCGTGCGGCCCCAGCCTACGGCGTGACCGTGCCCAACAGGCCGTCCTCGTACGCCTGCCCGGGGCAGGCTTGTCGCCGGACGTTCACTCTCACGGGGTAGTCGCCCGGACGCGGAGCGGCGCCGTTCGGTGTCCGCCCGCGCGCGCGTGGGGCGTCGCGTGCCCACAGGTGGCGCCGGGCGTGCGTGGGCTTCACCGGCGCGTTCGCCGCGCGCCCCCGGGGCGTGTGGGGGAGGGCACAGTTACTCCGGTCCGCGCATCCTTGTCAACGCCGTCAACGAATCGATGCCCCCTCACCGTGGAGAGGGGAATTTCGGGGGCCGCGTTGACGCGAGAGGTGCCGTTCCCCCCCCCGGGGTCGGGCCGTCCACCGGGCGGCGGATGTCAGGCCGTGGTCACCTCCCAGGGCCCGTCCCGCCCGCCGGGGGCGGCGTCCGGGCCGGCGGGCGGGACGGCCCGCGTCCGGGAGCCGGGGATCGCGTCGAGCAGCTCCCTGGTGTAGTCGTGCCCCGGGGAGGTGAAGATCCGTTCGACGTCCCCCTCCTCCACCACCTCCCCCCGGCGCATCACCGCGACCCGGTGGGCGATGCGCCGCACCACGGCGAGGTCGTGCGAGATGAAGAGGTAGCCGACGCCCAACTCGTCCTGGAGCGTGGTCAGCAGCTCCAGGATCTGGGCCTGGGTGGTGACGTCCAGCGCGGAGACCGGCTCGTCGCAGACCACCAGCTCCGGTTCCGGCGCCAGCGCCCTGGCGATCGCCACCCGCTGCCGCTGCCCGCCGGAGAGTTCCCCCGGCCGCCGGTGCAGCGTCCCGGCGGGCAGCCCGACCCGCTCCAGCAGCTCGGCGGCGCGCGCCCAGCGCACCCGCCGGGGGCCGACCCCGCACGCCCGCAGCGGCTCGCCGATCACCTCGGCCACGGAGAAACGGGGGTTGAGCGAGGCGTAGGGGTTCTGCTGCACGATCTGCACCCGGCGGCGCAGCCGGCGCAGCCGCGCGCCGCCCAGCCGGGTGATGTCCTCGCCGTCGAAGAACACCCGCCCCGAGGTGGCGTCCGTCAGCCGCACCAGCATCCGGGCCGTGGTGGACTTCCCGGAGCCGGACTCCCCGACCAGCGCGAGGGTCTCACCGGCACGCACCTGAAGGCTCACCCCCGCCACCGCGCGGTGCGCGGGCGCGCCGCGCGGCCCGGGGAACTCCTTGACCAGCTCCTCGCCCCGCGCCAGCGGCGGGCGCCCCGGCTCGCGCGGCCCGGCGCCGCGCACCGCCCGCGCGCCGTCCAGGCTGGGCGCCGCCCGCAGCAGCGCCCTGGTGTAGGGGTGCCGGGGCGCGCCCAGCACCCGTTCCGTCGGCCCGGCCTCCACGATCACGCCCCCGGACATCACCGCGATCCGCCGGGCCCGGTCGGCGGCCACCCCCAGGTCGTGGGTGATCAGCAGCACGGCGGTGCCGCTGGAGCGGGTCAACGTCTCCAGGTGGTCGAGGACCTGGCGCTGCACCGTCACGTCCAGCGCGCTGGTCGGCTCGTCCGCGATCAGCAGCCGCGGCCCCGCGGCCAGCGCGACGGCGATCAGCACCCGCTGGCGCAGCCCGCCGGAGAGCTGGTGCGGGAACTGCCGGGCGCGCACGGCGGGTTCCGGTACCCCGGCGCGCTCCAGCAGGGCGACCGCGCGTTCCGCGGCCTCCGCCCGGTCGGCGAGCCGGTGGATCAGCAACGCCTCGGCGACCTGGTGGCCGACGCGCCGCACCGGGTTGAGCGAGACCGTGGGGTCCTGGGGGACGAGGGCGATCTCCCGGCCGCGCAGCGAGCGCAGCCGGCGGGCGTCGACGCGGGTCAGGTCCGTGCCGTCGAAGACGATCCGGCCCGCCTCCCGCACCCCGCCGGCGGGGAGCAGCCCCAGCACCGCCTGTCCCGTGGTGCTCTTCCCCGAGCCGGACTCGCCGACCAGGGCCACCACCTCGCCGGCGGCGACGTCCAGGCTCACCCCGCGCACGGCCTCCTCCACCCCCCGCCGGGTGCGGTAGCTCACCCGCAGATCGCTGAGCGAGAGCAGCGGGCGGCCCGGCACGGCCGGCCCGGGGCGCCGTCCTTCCGCGCGCGCGGCGCCTTCCGTCTCCGCGGTGCCCGGCTCGTGCGCGGTGCCCGGCTCGTGCGCGGTGCCCGGCTCGTTCACGGTGCCTCCCTCGTTTCGTGGTCCAGGGCGCGGGCGACCCGGTTGGCGGCCAGCACGGTCAGCGCGATGGTCAGCCCGGGCAGCGTGGTCAGCCACCAGGAGGTGGCCAGGTAGTCGCGCCCGCCGGCGACCAGCGAGCCCCACTCGGGCTGCGGCGGCGTCGCCCCGTACCCGAGGAAGCTCAACGAGGAGATGGCCAGCACGACCGTGCCGAACTCCACGGCGGCGAAGACCGCGACCGGCCCCCACGCCCCCGGCAGCACATGGCGCAGCAGCACGCCCGACCAGCGGGTGCCGGAGGCGTGCGCCGCCTCGACATACGCGCTCTCCCGCACGCGCAGCACCTGCGCGCGCATCACCCGGGCGAAGCCGGCCACGCCCACCACCCCCACCGCGACGGCCACCCGGGTGGTGCCGAAGCCCAACGCGGTGATCAGCGCCAACGACAGCAGCAGACCGGGGATCGCCAGCAGCACGTCCGCGAACCGCATCAGCAGGTCGTCGACCGCGCCGCCCAGCGCGCCGGCCAGCAGGCCGAGCAGGGAGCCGGGGATCAGGCCGACCGCGACGGCCAGCAGCGCCGCGCGCAGCGTGGGACCGGTCCCGTGCACCGTGCGCGTGAGCAGGTCGCGGCCCAACTGGTCGGTGCCGAAGGGGTGTTCGGCGCTGGGCGGCAGCAGCTTGTCGGCCGGCACCCCGGTCAGCGGGTCCTGGCCGGTGAGCAGCGAGGGTGCGAGGGCGGCGACGGCCACCAGCACCAGCACCACCACCGACAGCAGCAGCCCCGGCGCGCGCGCCACGGCGCGCAGCGCGCTCCCCGCCCGGTGGGGCGCGCGGGGCGCCCGTTCCACGAGACTCACCGCGCCACCGCCCCTCCGGTCGTCACCCGCGGGTCGAGGAACGGGTAGACCAGGTCCACCGCCAGGTTGGCGAGCACGAACGCGACCGCGCCCAGCACCACCAGCCCCTGCACCACGGGGATGTCCTGGACGGTGACCGAGGTGGCCGTCACGCGGCCCACGCCCGTGCGGGAGAAGACGGTCTCCACCACGACGGAGCCGGCCAGCAGGTTGCCCACCAGCACGCCGAAGACCGTGAGCGCGGGCAGCGAGGCGTTGCGCGCGGCGTGCCGGAACGTGACCCGGGCCGGGCTCGCGCCCTTGGCCAGGGCGGTCGCCACATAGGGCTCCTCCCACGCGTCGCGCAGGCTCTTGGCGAAGACCTGCGCCAGCACCGCGGAGGTCGGCAGCGCCAGGGTGAGCGCCGGCAGCACCAGGCTTTGCCAGCCCTGGTCGCCGATGGCCGGCAGCAGCCCCCAGCGGAAGGAGACCAGTTGGATCAGGAGCAGCCCCACCCAGAACGTGGGGGCCGAGGCGCCGAGCGCGGGCAGCGACAGCAGCGTCTGCCGCAGCCAGGGCCGCCTGGTGTGGGCGCCGGCCAGCGCCACGGCGGAGCCGAGCAGCAGCGCCAGGGCGCCAGCCGAGGCCGTGAGCCGCAGCGTCGCCGGCAGCTGTTCGGCGATCAACGCGGTGACCCGTTCCCCCGTCTGCACCGAGGTGCCGAGGTCGCCGGTGAGCGCCGCGCCCAGCCGGTCCAGGTACTGCTCGGCCAGCGGCGCGTCCAGCCCGTACTCGGCCCGCACCGCGTCCAGTTGCTCGTCGGTGACCTCGGTGATCTCCCCGCCGCCGGCGGCCATGATCTCGACCGCGTCGCCGGGCAGCAGGTAGAGCACGGCGAACGAGACGGTGTACGCGGCCCACAGCACGAGCACCGCCTGGAGGAGCCGGCGCGTCAGATAGCGTCCCATCGGCCCGCCGCTCAGCCGTGCCAGGTGTCGTGGAACTGGAGCCGCGAGCTGGCCTCGAAGTCCAGCTCGTGGACGTCGCCGCCGTACCCGAGGACGGTGGTCAGCTCGAAGACGGGGACCAGATAGCCCTTCTCCAGCAGCTCGCCCTGGAGCCGCTCCACCAGCGGGCCCCTGACCTCGGGATCCACCGTGCCGTTCTGCTCGTTCAGCAGCTCCTCCAGCGCGGGGTCGTCCACCCGGGAGAAGTTCGCCAGCGTGTCGGAGAACGCGGCCCGCAGGATGTCGGGGTCGGTGCGGGTGGTGTTGGACCAGGCGTAGTCGTAGTCGCCCTCCTCCCGGACGCCGTTGTACTCGGCGGCGGTGACCGTCCGCAGCACCACGTCGATGCCGACCGCGCGCAGCTGCTGCTGGATCAGTTCCAACGCCGGCTGGTTGGGGCCGAAGTTGGCGCCCCACACGAGGGTCAGCCGCAGCGGCTCGCCGTCCTTGGTCAGCACGCCGTCGGGTCCCTCCCGCCAGCCGGCCTCGGCCAGCAGCGAGGCGGCGGTCTCCGGGTCGTGGGTCAGCAGTGCGGAGTGGTCGGCGTAGAGATCTGTGGTCGAGGCGAGGGAGCTGGTCGCCGGGCGGTAGGAGGGGGAGAGGACCGTGTCCACGATCTCCTGCCGGTCGATCGCCAGCGAGACGGCCCGCCGCACCGCCGGATCGGAGACGAGGGGCCGCTCCAGCTGCGGGAAGAGCGAGAACGGCAGCCCCGGGTTGGCGCGGCGGTGCGGCGTCAGCCCGCTCGCCTCCAGCGTCGCCTCGTCCTGCGGGGCCACCCCGCCGATCGCGTCCACCTGCCCCGAGGAGAGCCCGCCGGTGCGCACCCCGGACTCGGCGATCACCTCGAACGTCAGCCGCTCCAGCCGGGCCGCGCCCGGCGCCTCCCAGAGCGAGGAGCCCCAGGCGTAGTCCTCCCTGCGCACCTGCGTCACCGAGCTGTTGACGCGGTACTCCTCCAGCACGAAGGGCCCCGAGCCCACCACCTCGGTGCAGCGGTCGCCGGGGGAGCGCTCCAGGGTGGCGGGCGCGAGCAGGCCGAGCGCGGGCGTCGTGGTGGCCTGGAGGAACTGGGCGTTGGGCCGGTCGAAGGCGACCTCGGCGGTGTGCGTGTCCCGCACCTCGGTCGAGCGGTAGCCGGTCAGATAGCTGTGCCCCAGCGGCGCTCTGGCGCCCAGCGCGGCGATGCCGTCCAGGTTGAGCCGCAGCGCCTCCGCGTCGACGGGCGTCCCGTCGCTGAACGTCGCGTCGTCGCGGAGGGTGAACGTGTAGACGGTGGCGTCCTCGTTCACCTCCCAGGACTCGGCGAGCCACGGCACGATCTCGCCCGTCTCCGGGTCCTGGTCGGTCAGCGAGTCCACCAGCTGCCTGGCCGGGTAGAGGGAGTCGTTGGTGGCGACCTGCTGCGGGTCGGCGCAGGTGGGCGCCGAGGCGAGGGCGAAGGTCAGCTCGCCGCCCTCGACGGGTTCCCCGGCGTCGCCGCCGGCAGAGGACGAGGCGTTGGCGCCGCAGCCGGCGAGCAGCAGCGCGCCGCAGAGCAGCGCGGCGGGAACGGTGGCACGGCGTCGGACGGGGGAGGGATGACTGAACCGCACGGGCGACAACTCCTTCTGGCCCTGAGTCGGTTCAGTCTCTCCCCCCGGTATTGACGTGGTATGAAGAGCGGATGGTCTATGCGGCCGGCGGGGCATCCCCCTCGGCGGGGGCGCTCCCCTCGGCGTGAGCGCCGCCCTCGCGCCCCAGCACCTCGGCCACCCGCTCGCGCACCTCGGGCGTGTCCAGGCCCCTGATGGTCAACGTGGTGCGCCGCCGCAGCACGTCGTCCTCGGTCTCGGCCCACTCGTGGTCCCTGGCGTAGACGAGCTGCGCCACGATCTCCGGGCTGTCCGGATGCACCCGTTCCCCCAACGCCGGGTCCCTGCGGACCAGTTCGGCGATGTCGAAGGCGAGCGAACCGTAGTGGCTCGCCAGATGGCCCGCCGTCGCGGGGCCGAGCAGCTCCCCGAGGTCGGGGTCGGCCAGCAGCCGGTGGGCGACCGCGTTGGGGCGGGCGACACCCGGCAGCGGCACCCGGCGCACCAGGTCGGAGACGGGCTCCATCTCGTTGCCCAGCGGCTCGCCCGGCAGCTTGGCCAGCTTGCGCAGCACGGTCCGCCCGATGTGGCGGTAGGTGGTCCACTTGCCGCCGGCGACCGACAGCATCCCGCCGGCGCCCTCGGTGACCACCGTCTCCCGCTTCGCCTTGGCGACCCCGCCCGGGCCGCCGGGCAGCACCCGCAGCCCGGCGAAGGCGTAGGTCATCAGGTCCCGGTCCAGCTGCTCGTCGCGCACCGAGTGGCCGGCCTCGTCCAGGATCTGGGCGATGTCCGCCTCGGTCGCCGCGACCTCGCCCGGGTCGCCCTCGTAGGTCTCGTCCGTGGTGCCCAGCAGCAGCTGGTCCTCCCAGGGCAGCGCGAACGTGATGCGGTACTTGTCCACCGGCGTCGCCAGCGCGACCGGCCAGGGCGCCGTCCGCCGCATCACCACGTGCACGCCCTTGGAGAGCCGCACGCTCGGCGCCGCGCCCGGGTCCTCCATCCGCCGCAGATGGTCGACCCAGGGCCCGGTGGCGTTGAGCACCAGCCGCGCGTTCACGCCGAACTCCGAGCCGTCCCGCCGGTCCCGCAGCTCGGCGCCGGTGACCCGGCCCGCGCTCTTGCGCAGCCCGGTGACCTCGGCGTGGTTGAGCACGGTCGCCCCGGACTCGGCGGCGGCGCGCACGGTCATCACGGCGACCCTCGCGTCGTTCATCTGGTGGTCGCCGTAGACCGCGACGGCCTTCAGGCCCTCGGTGCGCAGCCCCGGCACCTTGGCCGCCGCCTTCTTCGCGCTGAGCACCCGGCCGACCCCGTCACCGAAGGCGGAGAGCGCCGAGTAGGCGAAGACACCCGCGCCGAGCTTGGCCGCGCCGTGCGGGCCGCCCTCGTAGACGGGGAGATAGAACGTCAACGGGTTGACCAGGTGCGGGGCGACGTCCTTGGCCAGCACGCGCCGCTCGTGGTGGTTCTCGGCGACCAGCCGCACGGCACCGGTCTGGAGGTACCGCAGACCGCCGTGCACCAGCTTGGAGGACGCGGACGAGGTGGCGCCGGCGAAGTCGCCGGCGTCCACCATCGCCACCCGCAGCCCCGACTGGGCGGCGTGCCAGGTCACCGAGGTGCCCAGGATGCCGCCCCCGATGACCAGCAGGTCGTAGGTCGCCTCGCCCAGTCGCTGCCGGGTCTCGGCGCGCCGTTCGGCGCGGGTCACGGCGGCCGGTTCGGCTGTCGGGTGCGGGGTGTTCATCTGATGTCAGCCTTCCTCGTCGAGCCAGCCCATGGTCCGCTGCACGGCCTTGAGCCAGAACTGGTACTCCCGGTCGCGCTCGGCCGGGTCCATCTCGGGCGTCCACTCCGCCGCGCGTCGCCAGTTGGCCCGCAGGTCCTCCACGTTGGACCAGAAGCCGACGGCGAGCCCGGCCGCGTAGGCCGCGCCGAGACAGGTGGTCTCGGAGACCATGGGGCGCACCACGGGCGCGTCCAGGAAGTCCGAGATCTTCTGCATGAGCAGGTTGTTGGAGGTCATGCCGCCGTCCACCTTCAGGGAGGTCAGCTCGACGCCGGAGTCCTTGTGCATGGCGTCGACGATCTCCCTGGTCTGCCAGGCGGTGGCCTCCAACACCGCCCGCGCGATGTGCGCCTTGGTGACATAGCGGGTCAGACCGGCAATCACGCCCCGGGCGTCGGAGCGCCAGTAGGGGGCGAAGAGGCCGGAGAACGCGGGGACGAAGTAGGCGCCGCCGTTGTCCTCCACGGAGCTGGCCAGCGTCTCGATCTCGGCCGCGCTGTGGATCAGTCCCATCTGGTCGCGCATCCACTGCACCAGCGCGCCGGTGATCGCGATGGACCCCTCCAGCGCGTAGACCGGCTGCTGGTCGCCGATCCGGTAGCCCACGGTCGTGACCAGGCCCGCGTAGGAGTTGATCGCCTCGTGGCCGGTGTTCATCAGCAGGAACGTTCCGGTGCCGTAGGTCGACTTGGCCTCGCCGACCGAGAAGCAGGTCTGGCCGAAGAGCGCGGCCTGCTGGTCGCCCAGCGCGGAGGCCACCGGGACCCCGTCCAGCGCGCCGCCCTTGGCGTGGCCGTAGACCTCGGAGGAGGAACGGATCTCCGGGAGCAGCTCCATCGGCACGCCGATCGACGCGCAGATCCGCTCCTCCCAGCGCAGCGTGCGCAGGTTCATCAGCATGGTGCGGGAGGCGTTGGTGACGTCGGTGACGTGCACGCCGCCCTCGGTGCCGCCGGTGAGGTTCCAGATCACCCACGAGTCCATGGTGCCGAAGAGGATCTCGCCGCGCTCGGCGCGCTCGCGCAGCCCCTCGACGTTGTCCAGCAGCCAGCGGATCTTCGGCCCGGCGAAGTAGGAGGCCAGCGGCAGCCCGGTCTCGCGGCGGAAGCGGTCCTGGCCGACGTTGCGCCCCAGTTCGCGGCAGAGCGCGTCGGTGCGGGTGTCCTGCCAGACGATGGCGTGGTGCACCGGCTCGCCCGTGGTGCGGTCCCACAGCAGGGTGGTCTCGCGCTGGTTGGTGATGCCGATCGCCTTGACGTGTTCCTTGGTGATCTCGGCCTTGGCCAGCGCGCCGGCGACGACCTCCTGGACGTTGGTCCAGATCTCCTTGGCGTCGTGTTCCACCCAGCCCGGTTTGGGGAAGATCTGCTCGTGCTCCTTCTGTTCGACGGAGACGATGCGGCCGTCGCGGTCGAAGACGATGCAGCGGCTGGAGGTGGTGCCCTGGTCGATCGCGGCGATGTACTCGCGTGACTCGGTGGTGAGTGCGGGGTCCTGAGCGTCAGACATGGTGTGCGGCTCCTGGTCGTGGAGTTGCGGTCGTGCGGTCGCGGGTACCCGTTTCCGTGGTGGGAAGCGCCGAAGACGCGGTCAGAAGAGCAGGTTGAAGATCGTGGCGCCGATCGCGGCGCCGATCAGGGGGCCGACGACGGGGATCCAGGAGTAGCCCCAGTCGGAACCACCCTTGTTGGGCAGGGGGAGCAGCGCGTGGACGATGCGGGGGCCGAGGTCGCGTGCCGGGTTGATGGCGTAGCCGGTGGGGCCGCCGAGCGAGAGGCCGATGCCGAGCACGATCAGCGCCACCATCAGTGGGCCGGTGCCCGACAGCGCGAGGTCGTCGTTGACGCCGATGGTCAGCACGCCGATGACCAGCACCGCGGTGGCGATGATCTCGGTGGCGAGGTTCTGGACGGTGTTGCGGATCTCGGGGGCGGTGGAGAAGATCCCCAGCACCGGGCCCGGCTGGTTCGGGTCGCTGGGGCGGCGCTCGGCGGTCCGCTTCGCGCCCTCGTCGAACGCCTTCGGCCCCGGCGTGACGGAGCCGCTGACCTCCTCGCGGGCCAGCAGGTGCTCCTGGAAGTGGCCGTAGTAGGCCAGCCAGACCAGCACGGCGCCGATCATCGCGCCGAGCATCTGCCCGGCGACATAGGTGGGCACGTCGCCCCACTCGCCGGTGTCGATGGCGATGCCGAGGGTCACCGCCGGGTTGATGTGCGCGCCGGAGAGCTGGGTGGAGGCATAGGCGCCGGTGAGCACCGCCATGCCCCAGCCGAGGGCGATGACGACCCAGCCGGCCTCGAACGATTTCGACTTCTTGAGAACGGTGCCGGCGACGACGCCACCACCGAGCAGGATCAGTACGGCGGTGCCGAGCACCTCGCCGAAGAAGATATCGGAGCTGGACACCCGCGACTCCTTTGTCCTTCGTCCAGGGGGATTCCTGGCCGACATCCGTCCACTGTTCGACATTATCGACCAACGCACGGCAGTGTTCTCCCCGGCGGGGACTCCGTCAAGTGGGTACGCGTCAGGTCCCTCTCCGGTGTCCTGATTGTCCTAGAATCGACCGGCTCCGAGGTCTCGCGACACGGCCCTCGCGCAGTCCCGCACGGCCGCCACCAGCGCGGATCGCGGTTCCGAGCCGTCCAGCACCCGTTCCTCCGCTCCGGTGACGGCGACCGCCCCGACCGGCATCCGGCGCCGGTCCACGATCGGCGCCGCGACCGAGGCGACGCCCTCCCAGGTCTCCCCGACGTCGCTCGCCCAGCCGCGCGCCCGCACCCCCGCCAGCTCGCGGTCGTACGCCGCGGGCTCCGTCACGGTCGCCGCCGTGATCGAGGCGAAGTCCGACTCCATCGCCTCGTTGTGCGCCACGGGGTCGAACGCGGCCAGCACCTTGCCCAGCGCGGTGCTGTGCAGCGGGTGCATCGCGCCCACCTCCAGCACCTGGCGGCTGTCGTCGGGGCGGAAGACGTGGTGGACGATCAGCACCCCGCCCTTGTGCAGCACGCCCAGATAGGCGCTCTCGCCGCTCGACCTGGCCAGGTCGTCGGTCCACACCAGCGCCCTGGCCCGCAGCTCGTGCACGTCCAGGTAGCTGTTGCCCAATCGCAGCAGCTCCGCGCCCAGCTGGTACTTCCCCGAGGCGTCGTCCTGCTCGACGAAGCCCTCCTGCTGGAGCGTGCGCAGCAGCCCGTGGGTGGTGGCCTTCGCCAGCCCTATGGCCGAGGCGATGTCGGAAAGACCCAGCCGTCGCTCACCGCCGGCGAGCAGTCGCAGCACCGCCGCCGCGCGTTCCAGTGACTGGATGGACCGAGCCATGAGGCCGCCTCCCTGCGTCCCGTCTCGCCAACAGTTACCGTTCGACATTGTCGAACCAGAGTGGGGGATGTCGATACCCCCAGGCCAGAACTGAGTTTAAGGCCGTCCGTTTGCCGGAACGGTCAGGTCCCAGCCGCCGCCGGCCGGTTAGGCTGCTGGTGTGCGCACGCCGCTGGCGCGCGCATAGCCGACAGCCGTCGCACTCTGGGAGAGAAGCCCATGGCACTTGCCAGCCTGCCCACCACCGACCAGGCGCAGCGCGCCCAGGCCCTGCGGGACGCGCTCGCCGCCCGCGTCGTCGTCGCGGACGGCGGGATGGGCACGATGCTCCAGGCCCAGGACCCCTCGATGGAGGACTTCCAGCAGCTGGAGGGGTGCAACGAGGTCCTGAACGTCACGCGCCCCGACATCGTCGCCAACGTGCACCGCGAGTACCTGGCCACCGGCATCGACTGCGTGGAGACCAACACCTTCGGCGCCAACCTCGCCGCCCTCGGCGAGTACGACATCCCCGAGCGGGTCCACGAGCTCTCCGAGGCCGGCGCCCGGGTCGCCAGGGAGGTCGCCGACGAGTTCGGCGCGCGGGACGGGCAGCCGCGCTGGGTGCTCGGCTCGATGGGCCCCGGCACCAAGCTCCCCTCGCTCGGCCACACCACCTACCGGCCGCTGCGCGACGCCTACCAGCAGAACGCCGAGGGCCTGATCGCCGGCGGCGCCGACGCGCTGCTGGTGGAGACCAGCCAGGACCTGCTCCAGACCAAGGCCGCCACCCTCGGCGCCCGGCGCGCCCTGACGGCGCTCGGCGTCGACCTGCCGCTGCTGGTCCAGGTGACCGTCGAGACCACCGGCACCATGCTCCTCGGCTCCGAGATCGGCGCCGCGCTCACCGCGCTGGAGCCGCTGGGCATCGACATGATCGGCCTCAACTGCGCCACGGGACCGGCCGAGATGAGCGAGCACCTGCGCCACCTCGCCCGGCACAGCCGGCTGCCGCTGTCGTGCATGCCCAACGCCGGCCTCCCCGTGCTCGGCAAGGACGGCGCGCACTACCCGTTGACTCCCGACCAACTGGCCGACGCGCACGAGGAGTTCGTCGCCGAGTTCGGCCTCTCCCTGGTCGGCGGCTGCTGCGGCACCACGCCCGAGCACCTGCGCCGGGTCGTGGACCGGGTGCGCGGCACCACCCCGCCGACGCGCGAGCCGCGCCCCGAGCCGGGCGCCTCCTCCCTCTACCAGACCGTGCCGTTCCGTCAGGACACCGCGTACCTGGCGATCGGCGAGCGGACCAACGCCAACGGCTCCAAGAAGTTCCGCCAGGCCATGCTCGACGGCCGCTGGGAGGACTGCGTGGAGCTGGCGCGCGAGCAGATCCGCGAGGGCGCCCACCTGCTGGACCTCTGCGTGGACTACGTCGGCAGGGACGGCGCCGCCGACATGCGGGAGGTGGCCGGCCGGCTGGCGACCGCCTCGACGCTGCCGATCGTGCTCGACTCCACCGAGCCCGCCGTGCTGGAGGCCGGGCTCGAACACCTCGGTGGCCGCGCGGTCATCAACTCGGTCAACTACGAGGACGGCGACGCCCCCGACTCGCGCTTCGGCCGCGTCGCCCGGCTGGCCGCCGAGCACGGCGCCGCCCTGATGGCGCTGACCATCGACGAGGAGGGCCAGGCCCGCACCCCCGAGCACAAGCTGGCCGTCGCCGAGCGGCTGATCGCCGACCTCACGGGCAACTGGGGCTTCCAGCCCTCCGACATCCTCATCGACTTCCTGACGTTCACCATCTGCACCGGGCAGGAGGAGTCCCGCAAGGACGGCGTCAACACCATCGAGGCCATCCGGGAGCTGAAGCGCCGCCACCCCGAGGTCGGCACCACCCTCGGCCTGTCCAACATCAGCTTCGGCCTCAACCCGGCCGCCCGGCTGGTGCTCAACTCCGTCTTCCTCGACGAGTGCGTGAAGGCCGGCCTGGACTCGGCGATCGTGCACGCCGCCAAGATCCTCCCGATCGCCAGGATCGACGAGGAACAGGTTGAGGTCGCGCGCGACATGATCTACGACCGCAGGCGCGAGGGCTACGACCCGCTCCAGCGCTTCCTCACCCTCTTCGAGGGGGTGGACACCAAGTCCATGAGGGCGGGCAAGGCCGACGAGCTGGCCGCCCTCCCGCTGGAGGAGCGGCTGCGCCGCCGGATCATCGACGGCGAACGCAACGGCCTGGAGGCTGACCTGGACGCGGCCCTCGCCGAGCGCCCCGCGCTGGAGATCGTCAACGAGACGCTGCTGGAGGGCATGAAGGTCGTCGGCGAGCTGTTCGGCTCCGGCCAGATGCAGCTGCCGTTCGTGCTCCAGTCCGCCGAGGTGATGAAGAACGCGGTCGCCTACCTGGAGCCCCACATGGAGCGCTCCAGCGACGAGGGCAAGGGCACCATCGTGCTGGCCACCGTCCGCGGCGACGTCCACGACATCGGCAAGAACCTCGTGGACATCATCCTGACCAACAACGGCTACCAGGTGGTCAACCTCGGCATCAAGCAGCCCGTCTCCGCGATCCTGGACGCCGCCGAGGAGCACAGGGCCGACGTGATCGGGATGTCGGGGCTGCTGGTGAAGTCCACGGTGGTGATGAAGGAGAACCTGGAGGAGCTGAACCGGCGCGGCATGGCCGCCGGCTACCCCGTGATCCTCGGCGGCGCCGCACTGACCCGCGCCTACGTCGAGCAGGACCTCCACGAGGTGTACGAGGGGGAGGTCCGCTACGCCAGGGACGCCTTCGAGGGACTGCGGCTGATGGACGCGCTGGTCGCCGTCAAGCGCGGCGTTCCCGGCGCGGTGCTGCCCGCGCGCAAGGAGCGCAGGGTCGCCCGCCGCGAGACGCCCGTGCTCGCCGAGCCGGACGACGGGCCGGCGCGCTCCGCCACGGCGACCGACGTGCCGCTGCCGACCCCGCCGTTCCTCGGTACCCGGGTGGTCAAGGGCATCCCGCTCAAGGACTACGCCGAGTGGCTGGACGAGGACGCGCTCTTCAAGGGCCAGTGGGGGCTGAAGGCCGGCCGCGGCGACGACGGGCCGGACTACACCGAGCTGGTGGAGACCGAGGGCCGCCCCCGGCTGCGCGGCTGGCTGGACCGGCTGCACACGGACAACCTCCTCCAGGCCGCCGTGGTCTACGGCTACTTCCCCTGCCACGCCGAGGGCGACGACCTGGTGATCCTCGACGAGAACGGCGGCGAGCGCACCCGCTTCACCTTCCCCAGGCAGCGCCGGGGGAGGCGGCTGTGCCTGGCCGACTTCTTCCGCCCGGCCGAGAGCGGGGAGCGCGATGTCGTCGCGCTCCAGACCGTCACCATCGGGCCCCGGGTCAGCGAGGCGACCGCCGAGCTGTTCGCCGCGGACGCCTACCGCGACTACCTGGAACTCCACGGCCTGTCCGTGCAGTTGGCCGAGGCGCTGGCCGAGTACTGGCACGCGCGGGTCCGCGCCGAGCTGGGCGTGGCCGGGGCCGACCCGGTCGAGCTGTCCGGGATGTTCCGCACCGAGTACCAGGGCTGCCGCTACTCGCTGGGCTACCCCGCCTGTCCCGACCTGGAGGACCGCGCCAAGATCGCCGAGCTGCTGGAGTCCGAGCGGATCGGGGTGACCCTCTCCGAGGAGTTCCAGCTCGACCCGGAGCAGTCGACCGACGCGCTCGTCGTCCACCACCCCGAGGCCAACTACTTCAACGCCCGCTGAGTGCCCGTTCTCCGACCGTCTCGTCCGTAAAGCCGACCGACACCGACCGGTCACTAGGTCGTCTCGTTTGGATCTCCGTGGATCAGGGCGCGGCGTCAGATGCGGTGCATCGCAAGGCACCGGATCGCAGCTCATACTTGGTCGTATTCGCGCGATTCGGCAACGCAGCGAGGTGCCGTAGCTGGCGTCGCGCCCCCGCGAAGATCCAAACGAGACGGCCTAGGCCGACCGGGTGAGGTCGGCCGTTCGGCTCGGAGCCGTTCCCGCCTCCGACGTAGAATGATCGGTCCGGTACTGGCCGGTTGCCCCTCGCGGGCGGCCGGCCAGTTCTCTCCCCACGGAGGTGCACGCGGATGACGAGTTCCACTCCCGCCCTCGACGCACGGCGGCCCCTCGGGTCGCTGCCGGGCGCGGTGCTGCTGGACATGGACGGCACCCTGGTCGACACCGAGGACTTCTGGTGGGACGCCGAGGTCGAGGTCTTCGGCGCGCTGGGCCACGTCCTCGACGAGGAGCACCGGGAGGTGGTCGTCGGCGGCCCGATGACCCGCTCCGCCGGCTATCTGATCGAGGTGACCGGCGCCGACATCACGCTCGACGAGGTGCGCGACCTGCTCAACTCGGCGTTTCTGCGGCGCCTGGACCGGGGCGTCCCGCTGATGCCGGGCGCCCGCCGGCTGCTGACGGAGCTGGCCGCCCACCGGGTGCCCACCGCCCTGGTCTCCGCGTCGCACCGCGAGGTCATCGACCGGACGCTGCGCTCGCTCGGCACGGAGTTCTTCGCCACCACCGTCGCCGGCGACGAGCTGGCGCGCACCAAGCCGCACCCCGACCCGTATCTCACCGCCGCGCTGCGGCTGGGCGCCGAGCCCGCGCGCTGCGTGGCCGTCGAGGACACCGCCACCGGAGTCGCCTCGGCCGAGGCCGCCGGCTGCCGGGTGCTGGCCGTGCCCTCGGTCGCTCCGATCCCGCCGGCCGCCGGCCGGACCGTCGTCGACTCCCTGGAGACGGTCGACCTCGCGTTCCTGCGCGGCCTGGTCAGCGGCCCCGCCGAGGCACCCGAGCCCGGCGCCGAGGACGATCTGGCCGGAAAAAGGGCGTGACCCATCTCACTCGTGCGCGGTGTCGTGGGCGTTCCGCGCCGAACTAGGGTCGATTGCTCGTCGACGAGGACCGTGAAGCGACCGAAGGACCGACACCGTGAAGACCCGCTTGGGGAGGGCGCGCCCCACACTCGCCCTCTCACTGGCCGTGGCCCTGCTGGCCGGCTGTGGACTGACCGAGGACGACGGCGCGGGCGACGGTGAGGCCATCACCGTCGGCATGAGCGACGAGGTGCTCTCCGTCGACCCCGCCTCCGGCTACGACCCCGGATCCTGGCTGGTCTTCAACAACGTCTTCCAGTCACTGCTCAGCTTCCCGCCCGGCGGCACCGAGCCGCAGCCCGAGGCCGCCGAGGAGTGCGGCTTCACCGACCGGGCCAGCCAGCGCTACACCTGCACGCTCAGGGACGGGCTGACGTTCAGCAACGGCAACGCGCTGACCTCGAAGGACGTCAAGTTCTCCTTCGACCGCACGCTGCGGATCGACGACCCCGACGGGCCCGCGGTGATGCTCTCCACGATCGACCGCGTCGAGACCCCGGACGACAGGACCGTCACCTTCCACCTCAACGAGCCGGACGCCACCTTCCCGCAGAAGATCGCCTCCGGCGCCGGCTCCCTCGTCGACCACCGCGAGTACCCTTCCGACCGGCTGCGCACCGACGGCCAGGCCGTCGGCTCGGGCGTGTACACGCTCGCCGGCTACGGCGAGGACGAGGTGGTCTTCGAGGTCAACGACGACTACCACGGCCCCGCCGAGGCGAAGAACTCCGGCGTCACCATGCGGCTCTTCCACGGCGACCAGGAGGCGCTCGGCGAGGCGGTGCGCGGCGGCGACGTGGACGTCGCCTACCGCGGGCTGGCCTCCGGCGACATCGCGGGACTGGAGACCGAGGACCGCAGCGGCACGGGCGACCTGAAGGTCGTCGACGGCACCAGCGCCGAGGCGCAGTACCTGGTCTTCCACCTCGACGACCCCGTCACCGGCGACCCGGCGGTGCGCCGCGCGATCGCCCAGCTGGTCGACCGCGAGGCGCTGGTGCGCGACGTCTACCAGCGCACCGCCGAGCCGCTGTACTCGGTGGTGCCGGCCGGGATCACCGGCCACAACACCGCGTTCTTCGACCGGTACGGCGCCACCGGGGACCCCGAGGCCGCCGCGCGGACCCTTCGGGAGGCCGGCGTCACCGAGCCCGTCGAGCTGACGCTCTGGGCCACCCCGGTCCGCTTCGGCCCGGACACCGTCGCCGCGTTCGAGTACCTGGCGGACCAGCTCAACGACAGCGGGCTCTTCGAGGCGACGGTGGAGAGCGTGCCGGCCGAGGAGTTCGCCGAGGGCGTCGCCGACGGCGAGTACGGCGCGTTCGTCCGGGGCTGGGTCCCCGACTTCCCCGACCCGGAGAACTTCACCGACCCGTTCTTCGGCGCCGACAACGTGCTGGCCAACGGCTACACCTCGGAGCGGATCACCGGCGAGCTGCTGCCCGCCACCCGCCAGGAGGCCGCCCGCGCCGACTCCGTGCCCGCCTTCGAGGAGGTGCAGGACATCGTCGCCGACGAGGTCCCGCTGATCCCGCTCTGGCAGGGCCGCCAGTACGCGGTCGCCGACGAACGGATCAACGGGCTCCAGTGGACGCTCGACCCCTCCACCGTCTTCCGCTTCTGGGAGCTGGAGCTGTCCGAGGCCTGACCCGGGGCCCCGCCCGGCCGCCGGCTCAACTGCCGGGGCGCACCAGCCCGCTCTCGTAGGCGAAGACCGCGGCCTGCACCCGGTCCCGCAGCTCCAGCTTGGTGAGCACATGGCCGACGTGGGTCTTCACCGTCGTCTCGCTGACGAAGAGGTCGGCGGCGATCTCCGCGTTGGACAGGCCGCGCGCCACCAGCTTCAGCACCTCCACCTCCCGCTCGGTGAGCGTCCCCAGCGCGTCGGGGACCGGCTCCTCGCCCGAGGGCAGCTTGGAGGCGTACATGTCCAGCAGCCGACGGGTGACACTCGGCGCCAGCATCGCCTCGCCGCCGGCGACCACCCGGATCGCCTGCACCAGCTCGGCGGCCGGCGCGTCCTTCAACAGAAAGCCGCTGGACCCGGCGCGCAGCGCCTCCACCACGTACTCGTCCAGATCGAAGGTGGTCAGGACCAGCACCTTCACCGGGCCGTCCTTGACCGTCCCGGTGATCTGCCGGGTGGCCTCCACCCCGTCCATCCTCGGCATCCGGATGTCCATCAGCACCACGTCGGGCTGGAGCGCCCGCACCTGCTCCAGCGCCTGGACGCCGTCACCCGCCTCGCCCACCACGGCCAGATCGGGCTCGGCCTCCAGGATCATCCGGAAACCGGTGCGCAGCAGGGGCTGGTCGTCCACCAGCAGAACGCGGATCGGCATCGAAGCGCCCTTCGGTCGGGGAGACGGCCGCGCCGGCTGGACTGCGGCCGAGATCCACGATCATTCTGGCTCACCCGACCGCGCCACCGGCGCCCGGGCGCCCTCGCGCGCCAACTCCCCGCCCTCCCCGCGCTCTTCACCGGACGGCTGCGCCGGCAGCGGCAGCGCCGTCTGGATGTCCAACGGGTACGGCGGGGGAGTGCCGCCGAACTCCGGGCAGCGCGCCTGGTGGTCGCACCAGGAGCACAGCTTCCCCCGGCGGGGCCGCCAGTCGCCCGACTCCGTCGCCCGCTGGATCGCGTCCCACAGCGCCAGCACCTTCCGCTCGACGCCACGCAGATCCGACTCGTCCGGGTCGTACGTCACCACCTCGCCGCTGCCCAGATAGACCAACTGGAGCCGACGCGGCACCACTCCGCGCAGCCGCCACAGCACCAGCGCGTAGAACCTCATCTGGAAGAGCGCCCCCGAGGCGAACTCCGGCCGGGGCGCCTTGCCCGTCTTGTAGTCGACGATCCGGATGTCCCCGCCGGGCGCCACGTCCACCCGGTCGATGACCCCGCGCAGCCGCAGCCCCGTCTCCAGCGTCGTCTCGACCCACAACTCCCGCTCGGCCGGCTCAAGACGCGTCGGGTCCTCCAACGTGAACCACCGCTCCACCAGCCGCTCCGCCTCGGCCAGGAACGCGGCCAGCCGCTCGGCGTCCAGCTCGCCCCCGTCGCCCCCGTCGCCCCCGTCGTCCCCGCCCCCGTCCGCGGATGACGGCGCGTCAGCCGGCTCCCGCTCCTCCCCGGCGCCCCCGCCGGCCCCGAAGAGCCGCGCCAGCTCCGGCCGCTTCGCCAGCAACCGCCGCCACTCCGGCCCCACCAGCGCCCGCGCCCTCGGCACGCTGCGCTCCGCCGCCGGCGCGTCGAAGAGCCGCTCCAGCACCGCGTGCACCACGGTGCCCCGCGTCGCCGCCTCGCTCGGCTCCTCGGGCAGCTTGTCGATGACGCGGAACCGGTAGAGCAGCGGGCACTGTTGAAAGTCGGCGGCCCGGGAAGGAGACAGGGAACGCGGCGGCGCGGCGGTGGAGCGACTCATGCACCGAACCCTACGGCGCGTCACTGACAGCCAGCCCATACCATCGTCTCCACGCGGCGGCCACGCGTGGCCGCGAGGCCCGAGGGGAGCAGGTGGCGAAGACCACGACCGACCGGTCACCCGAGCCGGACGAGCCGGGGCGGCCCGGAGAGCCGGAGCGCCCGGAGACACCGACACGCCCGGAGCACGCCGCCGCCCCCGACACCCCGGCCGAACGCGCGCCCCACGGACCGCCGGTGAGCCGGGAGAACGGGGAGGACCGGCCCCGCGACCCCGGCCGCCCCCGCGGCGCGCTGCTGATGGGCCGCGTGCGGGGCGTGCCCGTTCTGGTGACCCCCAGCTGGTTCCTGGTCGCGGCCCTGATCACCCTGCTCTTCGGCCACCAGCTCGACCGGGTGCTGCCCGAACTCGGCGCCGCCCGCTACGCGGTGGCGCTCTTCTTCGCCGTCGCGTTCTACGGCTCCGTGCTGGTCCACGAGTTGGCCCACACCTATGTCGCGCTCCGCCTCGGCCTGCCCGTCCACCGCGTGCAGATCCAGTTCGTCGGCGGAGCCTCCGAGATCGACGACCGCTCGGCGACCCCCGCCAGGGACCTGGCCGTCGTCGGCGCCGGCCCGCTGCTCTCGCTGCTGCTCGGCGGGGTCTTCGCGCTCGGGCTGCTTCTCGTCGAGCCCGGCACCGTGCCCGGCGTGCTGATCGCCGCGCTGATGATCTCCAACCTGATCGTCGCCGCGTTCAACCTGCTCCCGGGACTGCCCCTGGACGGCGGCCGGATGCTGCGCGCCGCCCTGTGGTGGCGCACCGGAGACATACTGCGGGCCACCGTCATCACCGTCTGGGCCGGCCGGGCGCTGGCGCTGCTGGTGCTCGTCGGCTTCCCCACCGCGACCTATCTGCTGATGGGCGACCGCGCCGCGTTCGGCGGCCTCCAGCCGCTGCTCGACGCGCTGCTGGCCGCCGTGCTGGCCGCCGTCATCTGGCTCTCCGCCGGGCGCAGCCTGCGGATCGCCCGCCGCGAGGCCGGGCTGCCGGCGCTGACGGCCCGCTCCCTGCTGCGCCGCGCGGTCCCCGTCGCCGCCGAGACCTCTCTGGCCGAGGCGCTGCGCCGGGCCAACGAGGTCGGCGCCAACGCCCTGCTGGTCGAAGACGACGACGGCACCCCGCTCGCCCTGGTCCGCGAGGCGGCCGTCGCCACCGTCGCCGAGGAACGCCGGCCCTGGGTGCCGGTCATCGCCGTCGCCGAGGAGCTGACCGAGGGGATGCGTGTCCCCGCCGACCTCGCCGGCGAACGGCTGCTGGAGCACCTCGACGCCACCCCGGCCAGCGAGTACCTGGTCGTCGACGAGGACGGCGCGACCTGCGGCGTGCTCTCCGCCCGCGACGTCGACCGGGTCCTCGCCGCCATGGAACGGGGCGAGCCCGCCCCCGTGAGCTGACGCCCGCGCGACCGGCCCTCGCACGCCTCGATTACGGACCGGCTCCCCGTCTGGACTAGTCTTGCCGCCATGTCCGAACCGACCGGTGCCGCCCGCCGTCGCGGGCCCTTCGAGGTCGGGGACCAGGTACAGCTGACCGACCCCAAGGGCCGCCACTACACGTTCACGCTTGAGGCGGGAAAGAGCTTCCACACCCACAAGGGAGCCTTCCCCCACGACGAGCTGATCGGCGCCCCCGAGGGGACGGTGGTCCGCACCACGGGAAACGTCGCCTATCTGGCGCTGCGCCCTCTGCTCCCCGACTACGTCCTGTCCATGCCACGCGGAGCCGCGGTGGTCTACCCGAAGGACGCGGGGCAGATCCTGGCCATGGCCGACATCTTCCCCGGCGCCCGGGTGGTGGAGGCCGGCGTGGGCTCGGGGTCGCTCTCCACGTTCCTGCTGCGCGCCATCGGCGACCAGGGGATGCTGCACTCCTACGAGCGCCGCGCCGACTTCGCGGACATCGCCAGGGAGAACGTCACCCGTTACTTCGGAAGCCCGCACCCCGCCTGGGAGCTGACGGTCGGCGACCTCCAGGACAACCTCTCGGACACCGACGTCGACCGGGTCATCCTGGACATGCTCGCTCCCTGGGAGTGCCTGGACCCCGTCGCCAAGGCTCTGGTCCCCGGCGGCATCCTCTGCGCCTACGTGGCCACCACGACCCAGCTCGCGCGCACCGTCGAGACCCTCAGGGAGCACGGCAGCTTCAACGAGCCGACCGCCTGGGAGACCATGGTCCGCACCTGGCACGTCGAGGGCCTGGCCGTCCGTCCGGACCACCGGATGATCGGGCACACCGGCTTCCTGCTGACCGCGCGCCGCCTCGCCGACGGGGTCACCCCGCCGCTGCGCCGCCGCCGCCCGGCCCCCGGCGCCTACGGCTCCGACTACTCGGGCCCTGGTTCAGCCGCCTCCTGAGGCCCCTCCCGAGGCCACCTCCCGAACTCCCGCCGCCCGCCCGGCCCTTGACCACGAGGGGCGGGAGCGGCGAGGAAACGGGTGGGAACGGTGAGGGGTGCGGGACCAACCGCCCCCCGCCGTTCCCCGGCGATGTGAGATATGGCACGATGCCGGTCTGCCGGCGCGTCAGCCGGCCATCCCGTCCCGCCACGGCACGCCCCACCAGGGGCCCGCGACGTGGCACGCCGCACTCCCGCCCCAGGAGAACCCCAGCGTGCAGCAATCGGCAGCGCCCCACCCCCCGCGCACCGAAGGCCCCCCGCACACCCACGCCCGCCCCCGGCACTGGCTGGTCACCGCCGTCGGCGTCGCCGCCGTCACCGGCGCCGCGGCCCTCGTCCAGCCGACCGGCGCCGGCGCCACCTCGGGGCCCGTCCTCACCGCCGGCCCCGACGCGACGATCGCCGACTACCCGGTGGACTGCGGCCCGTTCGACGTGCTGGTCACTGACCAGGCGGAGGTGGACCTCGACTCCGACGGCCAGGGCGAGACGGTCGCGGTGGTCCGCTGCGACGCCGGTCTCGGCACCCCGCCCAACGGCATGTACCTGCTCACCCACGGCGCGGGCAGCGAGGCGCCGCCCGAGGTCACGGCCACCCTGGTCGAGCCGTCGGAACAGATGACCGTCGACCGGCTGCGCGCCGAGGGCACCGGCTTCTCCGCCCGGCTGGTCGGCTACTCCTCCACGGACATCCCGCGCTGCTGCCCCGACATGATGCGCGACGTGCGCTGGGAGTGGCGCGACGGCGGCCTCGAACTCACCGCCGAGCGCGCCCCGAACAGCGTCTGATCCCGGAGGACCAGCGGCGGGCGCCTCAGTCGGCGTCGGGGCCCAGTACCTCGACGCCGTCCGAGACGCGACGCACATGGATGCACGCCCCCGGGCAGTCCTTCACCGAGTCCGACACCTCGCGCAGCAGCGGCAGCGGAACGGGCGCCCTGGCCCCCGGCTCCGTCAGCAACTCGGCCTCCGTGCCCGGCTCGGTCGGCGGCTTCACATAGGCGAGCCCGTCGATGTCCAGCTCGAACACCTCGGGCGCGTACTGGGCACAGATACCGTCCCCGGTGCACAGGTCCTGGTCGATCCAGACCTCCAGCTCGTCGCTCGCCGCCCCTGCGGGGGTCTCGTTCCGCGTGCTCATCCGGCTGTCGCTCCTCGGGCCCCGTCCTGGGGCATGGGAATCGGATCTTCGTGGGCGAGGCAGCAAAAGAAGCTGTCCCCGACGGCTGTTGACCACCACCGACGATACAACCGGCCGCTTCCTGAGGGCGTCGGGTGGGTATCCCCTCGCGTGAGGGAGTGCGCAAGGGTGAAGATCGGACACGCCCCGACCGTCTTTGTGATCTAGGGGTTTCGAACTGCACCGGTCCAGGTAGGGTCTGGAAGCGTCCAGCTCCCCTTGGAGGAGGTGAGGACCGTGGTATCCCAGAACGACGACAGCAACCGCGGCATCCGGTCCGGGCGAGGTTCCGACGACCAGACCCGCCAGATCGCCGACCTTGAGCAGGAGATCACCGTCCTGCGCCGCAAGCTGGCCGATTCGCCGCGGCACACGCGGGTTCTCGAAGAGCGGATCGTCGAGCTCCAGACGAACCTGGCCGGCGTGTCGGCGCAGAACGAGCGGCTCTCAAGCACTCTTCGGGAGGCCCGTGACCAGATCGTCGCGCTCAAGGAAGAGGTAGACAGGCTCGCCCAGCCGCCCTCCGGCTTCGGCGTCTTCCTCGAAGCCACCGAGGACGGCACCGCCGACATCTTCACCGGCGGCCGGAAGCTCAGGGTCAATGTCAGCCCCGGACTCGAAGCCGCCGACCTGCGGCGTGGCCAGGAGGTCATGCTCAACGAGGCGCTGAACATCGTCTCGGCGATGGACTTCGAGAACGCGGGGGACATCGTCACCCTGAAGGAGGTCCTGGAGGACGGCGAGCGCGCCCTCGTGGTCGGCCACACCGACGAGGAGCGCGTGGTCAAGCTCGCCGAGCCGCTGATGGCCTCCACCCTGAGGGCCGGAGACGCGCTGCTGCTGGAGCCGCGCTCCGGCTACGTCTTCGAGGTGGTGCCCAAGAGCGAGGTCGAGGAGCTGGTCCTCGAAGAGGTCCCGGACATCGACTACACCCGGATCGGCGGCCTCGGCGGCCAGATCGAGCTGATCAGGGACGCGGTCGAGCTGCCCTACCTCTACCCCGACCTGTTCCGCGAGCACGAGCTGCGCCCGCCCAAGGGCGTCCTGCTCTACGGCCCGCCCGGCTGCGGCAAGACGCTCATCGCCAAGGCGGTCGCCAACTCCCTCGCCAAGAAGGTCGCCGAGGTCACCGGCAAGCCCGCGGGGAAGAGCTTCTTCCTCAACATCAAGGGCCCCGAGCTGCTCAACAAGTACGTGGGCGAGACCGAGCGCCACATCCGCCTGGTCTTCCAGCGGGCCAGGGAGAAGGCGAGCGAGGGCACGCCCGTCATCGTCTTCTTCGACGAGATGGACTCCCTCTTCCGCACCCGTGGCTCCGGCGTCAGCTCCGACGTGGAGAACACGATCGTTCCCCAGCTGCTCTCCGAGATCGACGGCGTGGAGGGCCTGGAGAACGT
This sequence comes from Streptomyces sedi, assembly GCF_006335015.1. Lineage (GTDB taxonomy): Bacteria > Actinomycetota > Actinomycetes > Streptomycetales > Streptomycetaceae > Streptomyces > Streptomyces sedi. The sequence goes on along the minus strand of NZ_VDGT01000009.1, from coordinate 81,091 downwards.
CATCGTCATCGGCGCCTCCAACCGCGAGGACATGATCGACCCGGCGATCCTGCGCCCGGGACGCCTCGACGTGAAGATCAAGATCGAGCGCCCCGACGCCGAGGCCGCCCGCGACATCTTCTCCAAGTACCTCACGCCGCGCCTGCCGCTGCACGACGACGACCTCGGCGAGCACCACGGCAACGCGGATGCCGCGATCGACGGCATGATCCAGACCGTCGTGGAGCAGATGTACGCGGAGTCCGAGGAGAACCGCTTCCTGGAGGTCACCTACGCCAACGGTGACAAGGAGGTCCTGTACTTCAAGGACTTCAACTCCGGCGCCATGATCCAGAACATCGTGGACCGGGCCAAGAAGATGGCGATCAAGGACTTCCTCGACCACCAGCAGAAGGGCATCCGCGTCTCCCACCTGATCTCGGCCTGTGTGGACGAGTTCAAGGAGAACGAGGACCTGCCCAACACCACCAACCCCGACGACTGGGCCCGGATCTCCGGCAAGAAGGGCGAGCGGATCGTCTTCATCCGCACGCTGGTCACCGGCAAGCAGGGCGGCGACACCGGCCGCTCCATCGACACGGTGGCCAACACGGGCCAGTACCTGTAGGACCCGGCAGAGCAGACAAACGAGCGTACGACGTCCGGCTGCGGGACACGCGAGGCGTGGCCCGCAGCCGGACGCGTATCCGGACCGCCCGAGGACTCGCGGTGATCTCCTCACCGCACCCCGTGTCGCCTAGGCTGCTAGCCAGCGACCGGGGCCGCAGGGCGCCGCGAGGCAAGGAGGGCCGCATGACCGTACGGCGAGTGATGGGCATCGAGACCGAGTACGGCGTCTCCGTCCCTGGCCACCCCAACGCCAACGCCATGCTCAGCTCCTCCCAGGTCGTCAACGCCTACGCGGCGGCGATGCACCGCGCCAGAAGAGCCCGTTGGGACTTCGAGGAGGAGAACCCGCTCCGCGACGCCAGGGGCTTCGACCTGGCCAGGGACAACGCGGACGCCAGCCAGCTGACCGACGAGGACATCGGCCTGGCCAACGTCATCCTCACCAACGGCGCCCGGCTCTACGTCGACCACGCGCACCCCGAGTACAGCGCCCCCGAGACCACCAACCCGCTGGACGCCGTCCGCTGGGACAAGGCGGGGGAGCGGATCATGGCCGAGGCGGCCGAGCGCGCCGGCGAGGTGCCGGGCGCGCAGCCGATCCTGCTCTACAAGAACAACACGGACAACAAGGGCGCCTCCTACGGCACCCACGAGAACTACCTGATGAAGCGGGAGACCCCGTTCTCCGACATCGTCCGGCACCTCACCCCGTTCTTCGTCTCCCGCCAGGTGGTCTGCGGCGCCGGGCGGGTGGGGCTGGGGCAGGACGGCTCCGAGCACGGCTTCCAGATCAGCCAGCGCGCCGACTACTTCGAGGTCGAGGTCGGCCTGGAGACCACACTCAAGCGGCCCCTCATCAACACCAGGGACGAGCCGCACGCCGACGCCGAGCGCTATCGCAGGCTCCATGTGATCATCGGCGACGCCAACCTCTCGGAGATCTCGACCTACCTCAAGCTGGGCACCACCGCGCTGGTGCTATCGATGATCGAGGACGGCTTCATCGCCGTCGACCTCGCCGTCGACCAGCCGGTGCGCACCCTCCACCGGGTCAGCCACGACCCGTCGCTCAAGGAGCTGGTGACGCTGCGCAGCGGTCGGCGGCTGACGGCGGTCCAGCTCCAGATGGAGTTCTACGAGCTGGCCCACAAGTACGTCGAGGAGCGCTGGGGCACGGACGCCGACGCGCAGACCACCGACGTGCTGGCCCGCTGGGAGGACGTGCTGACCCGGCTGGAGAGCGACCCGATGAGCCTGTCCAACCAGCTGGACTGGGTCGCCAAGCGCGAGCTGATGGAGGGCTACCGGCGCCGGGACGGCGTGGGCTGGGAGGACGCCAGGCTGCATCTGGTCGACCTCCAGTACGCGGACGTCCGCCAGGCCAAGGGCCTGTACAACCGGCTGGTGGCACGCGGCCGGATGAGGACCCTGCTGGACGACGCGACCGTGGACGAGGCCCGCCGGCAGCCGCCGGAGGACACCAGGGCCTACTTCAGGGGGCGCTGCCTCGACCGTTACGCGGAGCACGTGGCCGCCGCCTCCTGGGACTCGGTGATCTTCGACCTGCCGGGCCGCGACTCGCTCCAACGGGTGCCCACCATGGACCCGCTGCGGGGCACCAGGGAGCACGTGGAGGGGCTGCTGGAACGCTCGGAGACCGCCGAGGATCTGGTCAGGGCGCTGTCCGGCGGCTGAGGGGTGCCCGATCTGGGAATGATCTCAGCGGATTCCCGAGGTCTCCGCTCCGGGAAGCCGATGTCAGCCCCGGCGAGTAGGGTCTGATTCATGTCACGTCACAGCTGAGCATGGGGTGAGGGAGATGGCGACCAAGGACACCGGCGGCGGCCAGCAGCGGGCGTCGCGTACCAGCGAGGAGACCGAGGAGCAGGCGCAGGACGCCGAGGTCTCCGAGGATCTCAAGGAGCGTCAGGAGGCCCTGACGGACGACGTGGACTCGGTCCTGGACGAGATCGACGAGGTGCTGGAGTCCAACGCGGAGGACTTCGTGCGCAGCTTCGTCCAGAAGGGCGGCCAGTAGGCCGCGGGCTGCCGGCCGAGGCTTTCCGAGTCATGTGGATCATGTCCATCTGACGGGTAGGGTCCGTGACGTACGCTGCCTCTGCCCGGCCCTCCGTCGGCCCGGAGCAGCGGACCGTTTCGCCTATCTGGAAGGAAACCTGTGGCAGCCAACTCCCACGATCAGGGGCGACTCCCGGCGGCCTTCCTGCGGCCGGGGTCGTCCTCCTTTCTCGACTTCCTCTCCGAGCACGCGCCCGAGCGGCTGCCCGGCGGGGCGACGCCCCCGATCAAGGGGCCGGTCGAGGCGCCGCACGGCACCACCATCGTCGCCGCCGGCTTCGCCGACGGCGTGGTCCTCGCCGGCGACCGCCGCGCCACCATGGGCAACGTCATCGCCACCAAGGACATGCAGAAGGTCTTCCCCGCCGACGAGTTCTCCGCTGTGGGCATCGCCGGCACGGCGGGCATCGCCGTCGAGCTGGTGAAGCTCTTCCAGCTGGAGTTGGAGCACTTCGAGAAGGTCGAGGGCGAGGTCCTCTCGCTGGAGGGCAAGGCCAACCGCCTCTCCACGATGATCCGGGGCAACCTGGGCATGGCCATGCAGGGCCTGGCCGTGGTCCCGCTCTTCGCCGGCTACGACCTCGACCGCGGGCACGGCCGGATCTTCTCCTACGACGTGGCCGGCGGTCGCACGGAGGAGTCCGGCTTCGCCTCCGTCGGCTCCGGATCGGTCTTCGCCCGCGGCTCCCTGAAGAAGCTGCACCGTGACGACCTGTCGCAGGACGAGGTCGCCACGGTCGTGCTCCAGGCGCTCTACGACGCCGCCGACGACGACTCGGCGACCGGCGGCCCCGACCTGGTGCGCAGGATCTACCCCATCGTCATGGTGATCACCGAGGACGGCATCCGCCGCCTGACCGAGGACGAGGTGTCCGCGGCTGCCGAGGCCATCCACGACGGCCGCCTCCGGCGGCCCGACGGACCCCAGGCGCCCGCCCTCTGAGTGCCCTCGGCCCTCGCGGTGCCGATCAATCCGCTGTGACCGACCAGATGTGAAGGGACGACCCCGGTGTCCACGCCGTTCTATGTCTCACCCCAGCAGGCCATGGCCGACCGCGCCGAGTACGCCCGCAAGGGCATCGCGCGCGGCCGGAGCCTGGTGGTGCTCCAGTACGCCGACGGCATCGTGTTCGTCGCCGAGAACCCCTCGCGGGCGCTGCACAAGGTCAGCGAGATCTACGACCGGATCGCGTTCGCCGCGACCGGCAAGTACAACGAGTACGAGTCCCTGCGCATCGGCGGCACCCGCTACGCCGACCTGCGTGGCTACACCTACGACCGGCAGGACGTGACCGCCCGCGGCCTGGCCAACCTCTATGCCCAGACGCTGGGCACGATCTTCTCCGCGACCGTGGAGAAGCCGTACGAGGTCGAGCTGCTGGTCGCCGAGGTCGGGGCCACCCCGGCCGAGGACGAGATCTACCGGCTGCCGCACGACGGTTCGATCATCGACGAGCACGGATCGGTCGCCGTCGGTGGGAACTCGGACCAGATCGGCAGCTATCTCAGCCAGCGGCACCGGGACGACATGGACCTGGGCGAGGCGCTGCGGCTGGCCGTGGCCTCGTTGGGCAGGGAGAGCGGCGGCACCGAGCGCGAGCTGACCAGCGACCAGCTTGAGGTCGCGGTGCTGGACCGCGAGCGGCCCCAACAGCGCAAGTTCAAGCGGGTGTTGCAGCGTCAGCTCAGCGCGCTGCTGGAGGCCGGCGACAGCGCCGAGGCGGCCGAGGCCGCTGAGGACGGCGAGGCGGGCGACGACGAGGCCCCCAAGGGCGACGGGAAGTAACGGCCGCCGCCCGTCCCCGGCGACCGGCCGGGGACGGGCGGCACCGTAAACCGGGTGCCCGGGCGGGTCCCGCTGGCTACGGTCGGGCCATGGACCTGCGCATCGTCACGCTCGCCCAACGACCCACGCTGAAGTCCTCGTTCGCGGCGCCGGAGAGCGAACCCTGGCCGGCGTTCATGGACGAGGACCCCATGGGCCCGCTCTACTTCAGCGACGTCAGGACCGCGCACCCGGAGCACGGCCTGCTCGCCTACGACGCCGAGGCCCCGGACCAGGCGGTCGCCCGCGGCTTCTCCGTCCCCTTCTTCTGGGAGGGCGATCCGGCGCGCGGCGAACTCCCCGTCGACGGCTGGGACGGGGCGATCTGGCGCGCGGCGCGCGACCGGCAGCTCGGCCGGAGGCCGAACCTCGTCTCGGCACTGGAGATCAGCGTCGCCCGGCACCTCCAGGGGACCGGGCTGTCGGGCCGGATGCTGGCCGCGATGCGGGAGAACGCGGCGCGGCTCGGGTTCGCGCACCTGGTCGCCCCGGTGCGGCCGAACCGCAAGCACCTCGTCCCCGACCTGCCCGTGGAGGAGTACGCGCGGCTCGTCCGCGAGGACGGGCTGCCGCGGGACCCGTGGCTGCGCGTCCATGTCCGCGCCGGCGGCCGGATCGTCGGAGTCTGCCCGCGCGCCATGGTCATCCCCGGCACGTTGGCGGAGTGGCGTTCCTGGACCGGGCTGCCGTTCGACGCCACCGGTCCGGTCACGGTGCCCGACGCGCTCGTGCCGGTGCACTGCGATGTCGCGCACGACCACGCGGTCTACGTGGAACCGGGGGGGGTGGGTGCACCACCGGTTGTGAGGGCGGCGGGTTCTCAGCCGGGGGGCGGCCCCGTGGTGCCGCGCACGGCCAGCCGCACCGGCAGCACGGTGTCCTGCTGCGCGCGGCCGTCGAGCACCGCGAGCAACGCGCGCAGCCCGGCAGCGCCCAGTTCCTCAGCGGGCAGGCTCACCGTGGTCAGCTCCGGCTCGACCGTGGTGGCCAGCGCCAGGTCGTCGAAGCCGGTCACCGAGACGTCCTCCGGCACCCGCAGGCCCATCCGCCGCGCCGCCTTGCACGCCCCCGCCGCCAGCAGGTCGTCGTCGCAGAACAGCGCGGTGGGGCGCGGGGTGGCCGCCAACGCGCGTTCCGCCGCCCGCAGTCCGCCGCCGACGCTCAGCTCGGCCCGTTCCGTGCGAGGCGGCGGGAGACCGTCGATATCCAGCCGTTCCGCGAGGGTCGCGGCCCGCATGGCGAAGGTCCAGGAGTCGACGTCCGCCGCGAGATGGGCGATCCTCCGGTGCCCCCACTCCCGCAGATGGTCGACGATCAGCCGCGTCCCGGCCGCGATGTCCGGGTTGACCGTGGCGGCGGCCGGCGCGCGCCCCGGCTCGCTGTCGAGCATCACCAGCGGCAGCCCGGCCCCGCTGAGCGCGCTCAGCGCCTCCGCCGCCATCGAGGAGGCCAGCACCCCGTCCAGCGTGGCGCTGGCCGAGGCGAACGGGTCGGGCGCCGGGCCCACGCCCCCGGGGGAGGGGTAGAGCACCAGGTGGAGCCCGTTCTCCGCCGCGACCGACGCCGCGCCCGCGTGCACCCGGCCGAAGAAGTCGTTGGCCAGCGCCGGCACCACCAGCAGCGCGGTCCTGGAGCCGCCGAGCCGCAGGCTGCGGGCGGCCTGGTTCGGCCGGTAGCCCAACTCCCGCGCAGCCGCGCGCACCGCGTCGACGCGGGCGGGGGAGACCCGGCCGCGCCAGCGGTCGCGCAGCACCAGCGAGACCGTGGCCTGGGAGACGCCGGCGTGCCGGGCCACGTCGCGACTGGTCGGCGGGCGTGCCTCGGGCACTTGGCCTCCCTGGCCGTTGAGGAGAGCGGGATGTCGAAAGCGGGATATCGATTGTCGCGGACCGGAGCATCGTACGTAGAATCGGGGGCAGTTATACGTAACACTACCGAAGGGTGACCCCATGACCGCCGGCTACGGGGAACTGCTGCGTTCCCCCCATGTGCTGCGGCTGCTGAGCGGCACGCTCGTCGGCCGACTCCCGCATGGCACCGCTCCGTTGGCCATCGTGCTCTTCACCCGCGCCGAGGGCGGCGGCTACACCCTCGCCGGCGCCCTGGCCGCCGTGCACGGGCTGGCCACCGCCGTCGGCCAGCCGCTGCTCGGGCGGCTGGTCGACCTGCGGGGGCAGAGGGTGATGTTCCCCGCCGCGCTGGTCTCCGCGCTGGCGATGGTCGCGTTCGCGCTGCTCGGCACCGAGCCGTTGCCGGTGGCCGCCGCCCTGGTGCTGCTGGCCGGGCTCACCACCCCGCCGCTGGAGGGCGCGCTGCGCGCGCTGTGGTCCACCGTGCTCGGCTCGGCCGAACGGGTGCGCAGGGCCTACGCGTTGGACGCCGTCGCGCAGGAGGTGATGTTCGCCGGCGGGCCGCTGCTGGTGATGCTTCTCGTGGCCGTCTGGTCCGAGGCGGCGGCGCTGCTGGTGATCAACGCGGTCGGGCTGCTGGGCGCGCTCACCGTCGTGGTCTCCGAGCCCTCACGCCGGTGGCGCGGGGAACAGCGCGAGGCCCACTGGCTCGGGGCCCTGCGCTCCGGCGGGCTCCTGGCGCTGCTCGGCTGCTTCCTGTGCGTGGGCATGGCGCTGGGCGCGATCTCGGTCGCCGCCGTGGCCTACGCGGACGCCAGGGGCGACGAGTGGGTGGCCAGTTATCTGCTCTCCGCGCTCGGCGTGGGCGCGCTGGTCGGCGGGCTCTGGTACGGCGCCAGGCCGTGGGCCGGGGCGCCGGAGCCACGGCTGCTGGCGCTGGTCTCCGTGCTGGCGGCCGGCTATCTGCCGCTGGCACTGGTGCCGGGCTCGGTGGCGCTGATGACGCTGTTCGCCGGCCTCGCGGGGGTCGCCCTCGCCCCCTCGCTGGCCTGCGCGTTCGCGGTCATCGACCGGCACGCGCCGCGCGGCACGGTGACCGAGGCGTTCTCCTGGCTGGTGACCACCTTCGGCGTCGGCGCGGCCGTCGGCACGGCCGTCGCCGGGCCGGCCGTCGAGTGGGGCGAGGAGGGCGCCGGCTTCCTGGTCGCCGGGGTCTCCGGCTGCCTCGCCGTGCTGGTGCTGCTCGCCACCCGCCGCGTTCTCGCAGTTCCCGAGGCCCCTTCCGAAGCGCCCCCGGAATCGCGAAATGATCGAAACGCCGCGCTCGAACCCGGTTTCAGAAGTGGGCATCAGGCGTAATGTTCACTCATGGATCGCCGCATTTTCGGGCTGGAGAACGAGTACGGCGTCACCTGTACGTTCCGTGGCCAGCGACGGCTGTCCCCGGACGAGGTGGCGCGGTACCTCTTCCGCCGAGTCGTGTCATGGGGCCGTAGCAGCAACGTCTTTCTGCGCAACGGTGCCCGGTTGTACCTGGACGTCGGTTCCCACCCGGAGTACGCCACCCCGGAGTGTGACAACGTCACCGAGCTGATCACCCACGACAAGGCGGGCGAGCGCATTCTTGAGGGTCTGCTCGTGGACGCCGAGCGGCGGTTGCACGAGGAGGGCATCGCCGGCGACGTCTATCTCTTCAAGAACAACACGGACTCCGCCGGCAACTCCTACGGCTGCCACGAGAACTACCTGGTCGCCCGGCACGGGGAGTTCTCCCGGCTGGCGGACGTGCTGATCCCGTTCCTCGTCACCCGCCAGCTCGTCTGCGGCGCCGGCAAGGTGCTCCAGACGCCCAGGGGCGCGGTCTTCTGCGTCAGCCAGCGCGCCGAGCACATCTGGGAGGGGGTCAGCTCGGCGACCACCCGCTCCCGGCCGATCATCAACACCAGGGACGAGCCGCACGCCGACGCCGAGCGGTACCGACGACTGCATGTGATCGTCGGCGATTCGAACATGTCCGAGACGACCATGCTTCTCAAGGTCGGCGCGACCGATCTGGTGCTGCGGATGATCGAGGCGGGCACGGTGATGCGCGACCTCACCCTGGAGAACCCGATCCGCGCCATCCGCGAGGTCAGCCACGACATCACCGGACAGCGCAAGGTCCGCCTGGCCACCGGCCGGGAGGCGTCCGCACTGGAGATCCAGCAGGAGTACTTCGACAAGGCGCTGGACTTCTGCGAGCGGCGCGGGATGCGCTCCGGGCTCACCGAGCGCGTCCTGGAGCTGTGGGGGCGGACGCTGGACGCGATCCGCGGCGAGCAGCTCGACAAGATCAACACCGAGATCGACTGGGTCATGAAGTACCAGCTGATCGAGCGCTACCGGGCCAAGCACAACCTGACCATGTCGCACCCCAGGGTGGCGCAGATAGACCTGGCCTACCACGACATCCACCGCCGCCGCGGCCTGTACTACCTGCTGGAGCGCAAGGGTCAGGCGCAGCGGATCTGCAACGACCTGAAGATCTTCCAGGGCAAGTCGGTCCCGCCGCAGACCACCAGGGCCAGGCTGCGCGGCGACTTCATCCGGCGGGCGCAGGAACAGCGCCGCGACTTCACGGTGGACTGGGTCCATCTGAAGCTGAACGACCAGGCCCAGCGGACCGTCCTGTGCAAGGACCCCTTCCGCTCCGTGGACGAGCGGGTGGAGAAGCTGATCGCCGGCATGTGACCGTCCCGGCGGGGCGGCCGAGGTCGTAGGGTGGCGGGACCAGCGGGGTCCCGCCCCGGCCGTTCCTATCGCGAGTTGGACTCATGATCCCCACACAACGAGCGCACCGCCTCGTCGCCGCGCTGGCCGTGCCGGCGCTCTTCCTGACCGCCGCCTGCGGTTCCGAATCGGGCGACGACAAGGGGGGCGACGGGCCGGTGGCGACCGTCTCGGGCAAGTCGGGCGAGCAGCCAGAGATCGAGATCGACGAGGAGGCCGCGGTCGCCGACGAGACCGTGGTCGAGGTGCTCGCCGAGGGGGACGGCGCGGAGATCGCCGAGGGCGACTACCTGCGGATGGACGTGCTCGCCACCACCGTCGAGCAGGGCGCCGAGCTGGTCAACACCTGGCGTACCACCGAGGGCGAGCCCAGCGAGGAGACCGAGGACGGGGCGAAGCCGCAGGTCATCGCCCAGGCGAACGTCGAGTCCTCGCTCCCGCAGGCGGTCACCCAGCCCCTGATCGGGCAGCAGGTCGGCAGCCGCGTGCAGGTCGAGGGCCAGGCGGGCGAGCTGCTCGGGCCGGCCGCCCAGCAGGTCGGGCTGAGCGAGGACGACGGGGTCGTCTGGGTCTTCGACATCGTCGCCTCCGCCCAGGTGGACCCGGCCGGTTCGGTCGAGGGCGAGCAGGCCGACTCCGAGGACGGCCTGCCGGCCGTGGAGATCGGCGACGGCGGCCCTGAGATCACCATCCCCGAGGGCGAGGACCCGCCGGAGGAGCTGCGCGAGCAGCTGCTCGTCGAGGGCGACGGCCCCGAGGTGGCCGACGGGCAGGCGCTCGTCGTCCAGTACACGGGCGTGACCTGGGCTGACGGAGAGGTCTTCGACTCCTCCTGGGAGCGCGAGTCCGCCTCCGCCTTCCAGATCGGCACCGGCTCGGTCGTCGCCGGCTGGGACGAGAGCCTGGTGGGCAAGAAGGTCGGCGACCGCGTCCTGCTGGTCCTCCCGCCGGACATGGCCTACGGCGACCAGGAGAACGGCGGCATCCCCGCCGGTTCGACGCTGGTCTTCGTGGTCGACATCATTGGTGCGGCCTGAGGTTGATCAACGCCTCGGGCGCCCCTCGCGTCAACAGGCGACGCAGGTAGCAATCCTTCGTAGGAGTGGTTTTCGGTGAACAACGAGAAGCCCGAGGTTGACTTCCCGGGTGGCGAGCCGCCGGCGGACCTTGAGATCAAGGACCTCTGGGTGGGGGACGGACCGGTCGCCGAGGCCGGCGCCCAGGTCTCCGTCCACTACGTGGGCGTGGCCTTCAGCAGCGGCGAGGAGTTCGACGCCAGCTGGAACCGCGGCCGTCCGCTGGTCTTCCAGCTCGGCGCCGGTCAGGTCATCACCGGCTGGGACCGGGGCGTGCAGGGGATGCGGGTCGGCGGTCGCCGGCAGCTCACCATCCCGCCGCACCTGGCCTACGGCGACGCCGGGGCCGGCGGGCGCATCAAGCCGGGCGAGACGCTGATCTTCGTCTGCGACCTGGTCTCGGTCTGATCGAGGCAGGCGGTACCGTGGGCCCATCCCCTCAGCGGGGGTGGGCCCACGCGCGTCCGTGGCGAACGCCCCTGCCGCACGGGCCGGTTGACGCACACGCCGGTCCGGCGGGGACACCCGCCGAGGACATCGGAACGGACCAACGGAAGGGGGCGGGGCGATGGCCATCGCCAAGGCCGAGCGGCTGATGAACCTGGCCCTGTGCCTGCTGAACACCGCCCGCCCGTTGAGCAAGCGCGAGCTGCGCGACTCCATCGAGGCGTACATCGAGGTCAGCTCCGAGGACGCGTTCAACCGCACCTTCGAGCGGGACAAGGACGACCTGCGCGAGCTCGGCATGGTGATCGAGACGGTCGAGAGCCTGGACGGCGAGGTGGGCTACCTGGCCCGCCGCGACCTGAACCGGCTGCCGCCCGTCGCCCTGGACGCGGCCGAGGCGGCGGCGCTCGGGCTGGTCGCCCGCGTCTGGCAGCAGGCGAGGCTGGCCGGCGCGGCCAGCGGCGCCCTCCAGAAGCTGCGCGCCGCCGGCGTTCCCATGGTCGAGGCGGAAGCGGACCACTACAGCGCCCTGGAGCCGCGTGTGCCGGCCGGGGACGCGGCGTTCGAGCCGCTGATGATCGCCTGCCGCGACCGCCGGGTGGTCACCTTCGACTACCGCAAGTCCAACGCGGCCACCCCCGAGGCCAGGCAGGTCGAGCCCTGGGCGCTGGAGTGCTGGCACGGGAACTGGTACCTGGCCGGCTTCGACCGGGGGCGGGGCGCGCAGCGTGTCTTCCGGCTCTCGCGGATCGTGGGCCGGGTCAGGTCGCGGTCCGGCGAGTTCACGGCCGAGGTGCCCGACCAGGTCGCGGTGCGCGAGGGCGTGGCCGCGTTCGCCGGGGAGCACGCGACGGCACAGGCGCGGATCCGGCTGCGCGCCGGCGCGGGCTATCCGCTGCGCGCCAGGGCGACCCGGTTCCTGAGCCGGGGCGTGGAGTGGGACGAGCTGGAGATCCCCTACGGTCACGGACTCGACGCCTGGCTGGCCGAGTTCGGTCCCGACGTGCTGGTGTTGGAGCCGGCGGAGCTGCGCGCCGACGTGCTGGAGCGGTTGCGCGCGGTGGCCGCGGGCTGAGGCCGGAGAGGGCAGGAGGGGGAGAGGACGACATGGCGACCACCGCCATTGACCGCACCAGGCGACTGCTGTCGCTGGTTACCTATCTGCGGGAGCGCCCGGGCGCCCGGGTCGACGAGGTGGCGCGCGCGTTCGGCGTCACCGAGGACGAGCTGATCTCTGACCTGAGCGTGCTGCCGATGTGCGGCACCAGCTTCCGGGGCGGCGACCTGCTCGACATCGACACCGACGGCGAGCACATCTGGTGGTACAACGCGGAGGCCACCGGCTCCACGACCGGCCAGCCGCTGCGGCTCGCCGCCGACGAGGCGACGGCGCTGCTGGTCGCCGCCCGCGCCGTGGCCACGATGCCGGGGCTGCGCGCCGGGGACCGGGACGCGCTGCTGCGGCTGACCGCCAAGCTGGAGGCGGCGGCCGGGGAGAGCGCCAGGGCCAGCTCCCGGGTGTCGGTCACCTTCGAGTCCGAGGGCGGCGTCTTCGCCGAGGTGGACAGGGCCATCGCCGAACGCAGGCGGCTGCGCATCCGCTACTACTCGCCCGGCAGGGACGAGCTGACCGACCGGGAGATCGACCCGATCCGGCTCTTCGCCGTCGGCCACACCTATGTCGAGGCGTGGTGCCACCGCACGGAGGCCCGGCGCACCTTCCGGCTGGACCGGGTGGCCAGCATCGAGCTGCTGGACGTGCCGGCCGACCCGCCGCCGATCGAGCCGCGCGACCTGAGCGAGGGGCTGGTGCAGCCGGCGCCCACCGACCCCGAGGTGGTCATCGAGGTCGGCCCCGGCGGACGCTGGGTCGCCGAGTACTACGCGCACGACGAGGCCGAGGAGCTGCCGGACGGCGGGCTGCGCATCGCGTTGCGCACCCCCGACCCGATCACGCTGCGCCGGCTCGCGCTGCGCCTCGGCGGTGACGGCCGGATCGTCGCGCCCGCGCGGCTGGCCGACAGCGCCCGCGAGGCGGCGCGGGAAGCGTTGCGCGCCTACGAGGAGTTGGGATAGCCCGTGTTCTGGCCGATGGCACTCGTTTTCCTGACCTTCGCCGGGGTCGCCGTGCTCGGCGTACTCGCCGTGCGGGTCGGGATCGAGGTGGCCCGTTTCTCCCACGCGGTCGCCGAGGGAACGGAGCGGATCGGCCGCGCCGCCGATGAGCTGGAACGGGCCGCCGAGCCGCTGGCGGCCAGGTCGGGGGAGGTCGGGCGGGAGATCACCCCGGGTGTCGTGCGTGGTTCACCGGATGAATAGAGCGACGCCCAAGCATTGCTTTGTGTTTACCCCCCCGCGTTAAGATTGCGGAGCGTGTGGCCGATGAGGGTATTCCTCCCAGGGCCGACATCAGATCCGAATCTCGAAGAGAGACCCGAAGAGAGAGAAGACACAACATGGGCGCTATCTCCCCTATGCACCTTCTCGTCGTCGCCCTCGTCGTCGTTGTGGTCTTTGGCTCCAAGCGTCTGCCGGACACCGCCAGGGCGCTGGGCAAGTCGATGCGGATCATGAAGAGCGAGACGACCGCCATGAAGTCGGACGGCAAGAAGCCGGGCGAGGGCGCGGACGCCGAGCCCGCCGTCGCCCCCCGCGTCATCCAGCCCGCCCCCGGCGAGAGCGAGGCGGCGCGCCCCGTGGACGAGCCCCGGGGCAGCGCCCAGGGCTGACGGCCGCACGTGCGGTGTTGACCTGGCAGTGAGGGCCGGTGGCCGGGCTGATGCCGGCTGCCCGACGAGATGAGGACGTGGGGTGCTCAAGACCGCGCGCAAACCCCCCAGGGACCCCGAGGGGCGGATGCCGCTCACCGAGCATCTTCGGGAGTTGCGCAACAGGCTGGGGAAGGCCGCGCTCGCGGTGGTGATCGTCGCGGTCGTGGCGGCGTTCTTCGCCAAGGACATCATGGACTTCCTCACGGAGCCTGTGCCGATCTGCGACGCAGGCGACCCCGAGGCCGAGGACAAGCGCTGCGCCGTCCTCTCGCAGACCGGACTGCTGGTTCCGTTCGGCACCTATGTGCGGGTGGCGCTGCTGGTCGGGCTCATCGTCGCCTCGCCGGTCTGGCTCTACCAGTTCTGGGCCTTCATCGCGCCCGGGCTGCACAAGCACGAGAAGAAGTACAGCCGGGCCGTGGTCGGCGTCGGCGTACCGCTCTTCCTCACGGGCACCTACTTCGCCTACTGGCTGCTGCCGCGGGCGATCCCCGTCATGCTGAGCTTCAGCGCCGACGACGCGCAGAACTTCGTGAGCGTCGAGGAGGTCCTGGACATCACCGTCCGGCTGGCCCTCGCGTTCGGCATCTCCTTCGAACTGCCCCTGCTGCTGGTCCTGTTGAACCTGGGCGGGGTGATCACCGGCAAACGGATGATCAGCTGGTGGCGCTGGATGGTGATGGGCATCGCGGTCTTCGCCGCGGCCATCACGCCCACCGACCTGCTGTCGATGATCGCGTTGCAGGTCCCGGTGACCGGGCTGTACTTCCTGGCGTGCGGCATCGCCCTGCTCAACGACCGCCGTCGGGCGCGTCGCGACCCGAACGCGGGGCTGTCCGACGACGAGGCCTCCGACCTGGACCTGACGCCCGAGGCGGTGGGCCCGGCCCAGCGGCTGGACGACGACCACGACCGGCGGGTCAACGGGTACGACGACGACGCGACCTGACCCCCGCACGCCCCCCGCACCCCCGACGGCGGCCTGCCCGGGGGCGCGGGGAAATCCCTCGGAGGGGGCCGGAGCGGGCCGGTAGGCTCGGATGACGATGACCGACGACATGTCTCCCGCCGAGCGGTACGCCGAAGCGCGGCGTCGGGCCGCGGACGAGCGGACCGCTCTCGCCCCCTTCCGTGATCTCTACGACTTCGCGCTGGACGACTTCCAGATCGAGGCGTGTCAGGCCCTGGAGGCGGGACAGGGCGTGCTGGTCGCGGCGCCCACCGGCTCGGGCAAGACGATCGTCGGGGAGTTCGCCGTCCATCTGGCGCTGAGCCAGGGGCGGAAGTGCTTCTACACGACGCCGATCAAGGCCCTCTCCAACCAGAAGTACGCCGACCTGGCGCGCCGCTACGGCGAGGACAGGGTCGGCCTGCTGACCGGGGACAACAGCGTCAACTCCGAGGCGCCGGTGGTCGTGATGACCACCGAGGTGCTGCGGAACATGCTGTACGCCAACTCCTCGTCGCTGACCAACCTCGGCCATGTGGTGATGGACGAGGTGCACTACCTCTCCGACCGGTTCAGGGGCGCGGTCTGGGAAGAGGTGATCATCCACCTCCCCGAGTCGGTGTCGCTGGTCTCGCTGTCGGCCACGGTCTCCAACGCGGAGGAGTTCGGCGACTGGCTGGACACCGTGCGCGGGGACACCCGGGTGATCGTCTCCGAGCACCGGCCGGTGCCGCTGTGGCAGCACGTGCTGGCGGGGCGGCGGCTCTACGACCTGTTCGCGGAGTCCGGGAGCAAGCGGGAGGTCAACCCGGACCTGGTGCGGATGGCGCGACTGGAGAACACCCGCTCCTGGGGCGCGCGGGAACGCAACCGCAATGGCCGCGACCGGCGGCGCGCGGCCGAGCGCGAGCGGGAGAAGCGCCAGCGGAACCGGCTCTACACGCCCAGCCGCGTCGAGGTCATCGACCGGCTGGACGCGGACGGGCTGCTGCCGGCGATCACGTTCATCTTCAGCCGCGCGGGCTGTGAGGCGGCCGTACAGCAGTGCCTGGCCGCCGGGCTGCGGCTCAACGACCCCTCCTCGCGCGCCCGGGTGCGGGAGATCGTCGAGCGGCGCACGGCGGACATCCCGGACGAGGATCTGCACGTCCTGCGCTACTTCGAGTGGCTTGAGGGCCTGGAGCGAGGCATCGCGGCCCACCACGCGGGGATGCTGCCCCGGTTCAAGGAGATCGTCGAGGAGCTGTTCGTCGAGGGCCTGGTCAAGGCCGTCTTCGCCACCGAGACGCTGGCGCTGGGCATCAACATGCCGGCGCGCTCCGTGGTGCTGGAGAAGCTCGTCAAGTGGAACGGCGAGCAGCACGCCGACATCACCCCCGGCGAGTACACCCAGCTCACCGGCAGGGCCGGGCGGCGGGGGATCGACGTCGAGGGCCACGCGGTGGTGCTGTGGCAGCGCGGGATGGACCCGGGGGCGCTCGGCGGACTGGCGGGGGCGCGCACATATCCGCTGCGCTCCTCGTTCAAGCCCTCGTACAACATGGCGGTCAACCTGGTCGGGCAGTTCGGCCGCAGGCGCTCACGCGAGCTGCTGGAGACGTCGTTCGCGCAGTTCCAGGCCGACCGCTCGGTGGTGGGCATCTCCCGCCAGGTGCAGCGCAACGAGAGCGGCCTTGAGGGCTACCGGGAGGCGATGACCTGCCACCTGGGGGACTTCCGCGAGTACGCGGGACTGCGACAGCGGCTCAAGGAGCGGGAGAACGAGCTGGCCAGGCAGGGCGTGGCGCAGCGCAGGGCGGCGGCGTCGGACGCGTTGGAGAAGCTGCGGCCGGGCGACATCATCCACGTGCCGACCGGGAAGTTCGCCGGGCTCGCGCTGGTGCTCGACCCCGGCACGCCGGACGGGCGCAGCGGCGGGCGCCGCGGCTTCGACGCGCACGACGGGCCGCGCCCGCTGGTGCTGACCGTGCAGCGGCAGGTGAAGCGGCTGGGCGCGATCGACTTCCCGGTGCCGGTCGAACCGTTGGGCCGGATGCGCATCCCCAAGTCGTTCAACCAGCGCAGCCCGCAGTCACGGCGCGACCTCGCGTCGGCGCTGCGCACCAAGGCCGGGCACGTGGAGCCGCACCGGCACCGCAAGGGGCGCGCGGAGGCGGCCGACGACCAGGAGATCGCGCGGCTGCGCCGGGAGATCAGGGCGCATCCCTGCCACGGCTGCGAGTCGCGCGAGGACCACGCCCGCTGGGCCGAGCGCTACCACCGGCTGAAGCGGGACACCCGGCAGCTGGAACGGCGGATCACGGGCCGCACCAACACGATCGCCAGGACCTTCGACGAGGTCTCCGCGCTGCTGACCGAGCTGGACTACCTGCGGGGCGACGAGGTCACCGAGCACGGCCGCCGACTGGCGCGGCTGTACGGGGAGTTGGACCTGCTGGCGAGCGAGTGCCTGCGGGACGGCGTGTGGGAGGGGCTGGAGCCGGCCGAGCTGGCGGCCTGCGTCTCCGCGCTGGTCTACGAGGCGCGCTCGGCCGACGACGCGCCGGCGCCCGACGTTCCCGCCGGGCGGACCCGGCAGGCGCTGGGCGAGATGGTGCGGATCTGGGGCCGGCTGGACGCCCTGGAGGAACGCCACCGGATCAGCACCGTGAACGGCGTGGGGCAGCGGGAGCCGGACCTCGGCTTCGCCTGGCCCGTCTACCGCTGGGCGCAGGGTCAGAGCCTGGACGTGGTGCTGCGGGACGCGGAGATGCCGGCGGGGGACTTCGTCCGCTGGTGCAAGCAGGTCATCGACGTCCTCGGGCAGCTCTCCGCCGCCGCGCCCGACGGCAGCGGCGTCGCCAAGGCGGCCCGCCAGGCGGTGGACCAGCTCCTGCGCGGCGTGGTCGCGTACAGCTCGCTGGGGTAGCCGGCAGGAGCCCGCGGCCCGTGTCGTCGCGGTGGGTCGTCGTGTGCGGCCCGGGTGGGGGCGCTCGCGCCGTTCCCCGCGCCCCCACCGGGCCGGTGGGGCTCGCGCCGTTCCCCGTGGCCCTCTGGGAGTGGCTCAGGCGCGGGACTCCAGGGCCGTCAGGAGGCGGGCCAGCGAGCCGCCCAGGCCCCAGCGCCGGTCGAGGGCGTCCAGCGCCTCCGGGTCAGCGGGGGCCGTCGGGAGGGCCGCGTCCCGCTCGGGCAGCGGGAGGTCGGTGACCACCCGGACCACGCGGGGCGCCACGGCCAGGTAGCCGGCGGCCTCGCGCAGCCGGCGACGCTGGGTGGGGGTCAGGGCCGAGGTGGGGTCGTCCAGCGCGGCCAGCACGCCTCCCAGGTCCCCGAAGGCGGCCAGCAGCTTGGCGGCCGTCTTCTCGCCGATGCCGGCGACGCCGGGGAGCCCGTCGCTCGGGTCGCCGCGCAGCAGCGCCAGCTCCGCGTAGCGCGGGCCGTCCACGCCGTACTTCTCGCGCAGCGCGGCCTCGTCGAAGGCCGCCAGATTTCCCATGCCTCGGACGGGGTAGAGAACACGCACCCCCCGGGAGTCGTCGACCAGCTGGAAGAGGTCGCGATCACCGGTGACGATGTCCACCGGGCCGGCGGCGCGGTGGCTGAGCGTGCCGATCACGTCGTCCGCCTCGTGTTCGGCCGCGCCGACACGGAGGATGCCGACGGCGTCCAGCACCTCGTGGATCACCGGCACCTGGGGGCTGAGGGTGTCGGGCACCTCCTCGACGTCGGCCCCCTCGGGCACCTCGTCGGCGACGCGGTGGGCCTTGTAGGTCGGGATCAGCTCCACCCTCCAGGCGGGGCGCCAGTCCTCGTCCAGGCAGGCCACCAGGGCGTCGGGGCGGTGGTCGGTGACGAGCCGGGCGATGAAGTCCAGCAGTCCGCGCACCGCGTTGACCGGGGTGCCGTCGGGGGCGCGGACCGAGTCGGGGACGCCGTGGTAGGCGCGGAAGTACAGCGAGGCGGTGTCGAGCAGCATCAGGCGAGTGGTCACAGCACGGATCATGCCGTACACCACCGACAAATTCGGCTCGCCCCCTGGTGGGCCGGAAATCGTTTGGTAAGCTAATTATTAACGATTTCTTGACGCTCACTTTGCCGAGCCGTCCGGACGCCGAGAAGGAGACTCTCACTTGCCGACGCCCATCCGACCCGGCACCCCATCTGGTCCCGCCGCTCACCTCGCTCACCTGCCCGTTTCCGCTTCGCTCCGCCCCCGGGGGTGATGCGGGATGGGACACGCTGACACCCTGCTCGCGATGGGTGGCGCCTTCGTCGCCGCCGCGATACTCGCCCGCCTCGGCGGCCGGATAGGCCTGCCCACGATTCCGCTCTTCATCCTGGCCGGCATACTGCTCGGCCCCAACACCCCCGGCTTCGTCCTGCTGGAGGACCCGCACGACCTGGAGATGCTCTCCGCGCTCGGCCTCGTGCTGCTGCTGTTCTACCTCGGTCTCGAATTCCACATGGACGACCTCAAGACCGGCGGCAAGAAGATGGTGATCGCCGGCTGCACCTACCTGGTGCTGAACGTGGGCGCCGGCCTCGCGTTCGGCTTCGCGCTGGGCTGGGGCACCTCGGAGGCGCTGGTGCTCGCCGGTGTGCTGGGCATCTCGTCCTCGGCGATCGTCACCAAGATCCTGGTCGACCTCGGTCGCATCGGCAGCCCGGAGACCAAGCCCATCCTGGGCATCATCGTGGTCGAGGACATCTTCCTCGCCCTCTACCTGGCCGCCCTCCAGCCGGTGATCTCCGGCTCCGACGGCGCGGGGGAGACCGCCTGGCAGATCGCCAAGGCGTTCGGCTTCCTCCTCCTGCTGGCCGTCGCCGCCCGCTGGGGCACCAAGATCATCGGCCGGCTCTTCGCCACCAAGGACGACGAGCTGCTGGTGATCTCGTTCCTCGGCGCCGCCGTGCTCGTCTCGGGGATCGCCGAGCAGTTCGGTGTCGCCGACGCCATCGCCGCGTTCATGGTGGGCCTCATCCTGGGCAACACCAGCAGCGGCGAACGGATCAGGGAGCTGGTCCACCCGCTGCGTGACGCGTTCGCCGCGATCTTCTTCTTCGGCTTCGGCCTCTCGATCGCGCCCGGCGACCTGCCGTCCGTG
The DNA here is from genome assembly GCF_006335015.1 of Streptomyces sedi. Lineage (GTDB taxonomy): Bacteria > Actinomycetota > Actinomycetes > Streptomycetales > Streptomycetaceae > Streptomyces > Streptomyces sedi. The sequence continues at coordinate 61,632 of NZ_VDGT01000009.1, read as the reverse complement.
ATCTGGCCCGTGCTGATCGCCGTGCTGATCACCGTGGTGATGAACGTCGGGGCCGGCCTGGTCACCGCCCGGATCTACGGGTTCGGCGCGCTGCCCACCGCCAACGTCTCGACCACGCTCGTCGCCAGGGGCGAGTTCGCGCTGATCCTGGCCACCATGGCCGCGGCGGCCGGACTCGACGACCGGCTCTCGCCGTTCATCGCCGGCTATGTGCTCATCCTCGCGGTGCTCGCGCCGCTGGTCGCCGGGCGTTCGCACTGGCTGGCCAGGGTGCTGCCCGGTGGGAAGGACGCGCTGGCCGAGCACGCGGAGGCCGAGGTGCCGGAGCCGGAGCCGGCGGGCTCCGGAAGGTAGCGCCCTCACCGGAGGCGGGAGAGTCCCCCACCGGGCCCGCGCCCAGGGCCCGCGTCGTTCCCGCCGCGGACACCGCCACCCCGTTCGCACCGTCAACGCCCGGCAGCCGCCGGGCGTTGACGGTTATCCGGGGTTATCGCCCGAACACTGGTCGCGACGGCGCGCGATGTGAGAAGTTCGGTCCGTGAGCCAGAGCACACCGCCCGGCTGGTACGCGGACCCCGGCCGGTCAGCGGACGAGCCGCCGCGCGAACGTTGGTGGGACGGCGCGGCGTGGACCGCCACGACGCGGCCGGCCGGGAACGCGCCCACCCGCACCCCGACCGTTCCCTCCCTGCCGCGGGAACCGGCGCGCGGCCCGCACACGCTGCCCACGCTCCCCGGCGACCGGCCGCTGGCCGAGCCGGAGCCCGAGGCGCCGGACCCGTCCGACGCGCGGGGGCGGCGACGGGACCGGGCGGTCATCGGGTTCGGGCTGCTGGGCCTCGCGCTGACCGGGGCCCTGGTCGCCGCGCTGCTGCTCGGCGACGACGGAAGCTCCCCGCCCGACGACGGCACCGGGCCGCCGCCCTCGGCGAGCGAGACCCCCGACGACGGGCGACGCGACCCGGACGCCGGCCCGTTGAGCGAGGGCCGGGTCGCCGGCGTGGCCCTGCCGGTGCCCGAGGAGTGGAGCGAACGCCCCAGCGACTCCCTCGTCTCGCTGGCGTACGGCGGCTACCCCTGCCCTGCCGACGCCGCCCTCGACTGCCTCGCCGGCGCCGCGACGCTCCACGCGCTCCCCGGCGCCGGCACGCTCTCGGTGGAGGGCGCCGCGCGCTCCGACGTCGCCGCGTTCCAGCGGGACGCCTACCCCGGCGAGGCGTACGGCGGGATCTTCGGCGCCGACGAGCTGTCCGCCGGTTCCGTCACCGTGGCGGGGGAGTCCGGGTACCGGGTGCGGGTCGGGCTGAACACGCCGTTCAGCGCGGCGGTGGTGGAGAGCGTCGCCTTCGTCGCGCCGGGGGACCCTTCCACCCTGCTGGTGCTGCGGCTGAGTTGGGACGACGTCGGGCAGGCGCCCCCGATGTCCGATCTGGAGCTCATTCTGGACGGCGTGGTGGCCGTCTCGGACGGGCCAGGTACCGCTGCCTAGCCGTGCGCCCTTAAAGTAAGCCCGTTCACGTGTGACCAGCAGGTCGCCGGTTGGCCGGGGAGTGGGGCGGATGAACACCGAGCAGGGGCCGCGTTCGATCCCCGTCTCCCCGCTCGCCCCTGTGCCCCCACCCCGGCGGGCGCCCGGCGCCCCGCCGCCGCGCCCTCCGGCGCCGCCGAGCCCCTACGGACCGCCACCGCCCAGCGCGCCGCCCCAACCCGGCGCCCCACCGCGCCCGTTCACCACCCCGCCCTCCACCGAGCGCCCCCAGGCGCGCGCCTGGCGCACCCTCAACGCGCGGGTGCCGCTGCGGCTGGTCGGCGCCGTCGTCTGCCTGGTGCTCGGCACCGGGCTGCTGGGCGGGGCCGCGGCCGGCGCCTGGCTGGCCGGCGGCGACGAGCGCGAGCAGGCGGCCGAGGCGGCCTGGGAGGACGGCAGGGAGCTGTGGCGCGAGATGCCGGTGGACGAGCTGTTCCCGCCGGAGTTGACGGCCGAGGAGGCGGGCCCGGGCGGTGCCGACCGGCGCTGGGTGCGGCTCGGCGTCGCGCCCGACAGCGGCTGCGCCGACGCGTTCGACCCGCTGCTGACCGAGGTGCTCTCCGCCGTCGGCTGCCACCGCCTGATACGGGCGACCTACACCGACGAGACGGAGACCACGGTGACCACCGTCGGCCTGCTCTTCACCACGGCCGACGCCGCCGGCATGGGCGTGCTGGCGGAGCGTTTCACCGAGGAGGGCCTGGCCGGGCGGCCCGACCTGCTGCCGCGCGCGTTCCCGGTCGAGGGGACGGCGGCGGCCGGCTTCGGCGACGCGCAGCGCGCCGCCTGGACCGTGGCGGTGGAGGACCGACTTCCCGTCGTCGCCTGGTCGGTGACCGGCTTCGCCGACGGCCGAGCGGTCTCCGCGCCGACGCCCTCGGCCGAGGCGACGGCCGAGGACGCGGAAGGCGCCGCCGCGCTGGCCGGCCTCGGGCACGACAGCGCCGGCATCGTCGACCGGATCGCCGGCCGGCTGCGCCAGGCGCACGACGAGCGCGCGGGGGAGAGCGCATGAGCCGGCGTGCGACGCGTCACGCGCGCCTGTGCGTCGCGGCGGGCGCCGCCCTGGCGGTGCTCTGGGGAACGACCACACCGGCCGCCGCCGACTCCATCCGGGAGCAGCAGCGCTGGGCACTGGACGCCGTACGGGCGCCGGACGCCTGGCAGTTCACCCGCGGCGAGGGCGTGACCGTCGCCGTCCTGGACACCGGCGTCGACACCGACCACCCCGACCTCGTCGACAACGTCGAGGGCGGCTGGGACTTCGTCCGGATGGGCGCCGAGCCCGGCGACGACCACTGGGCCGCCCACGGCACCGCGATGGCCGGCATCATCGCCGGCCACGGCCACGGACGTCAGCGCGGCGACGGCGTGCTCGGCGTGGCACCCGAGGCCGGGGTGCTGCCCGTGCGGGTGCTGCTGGAGGACGACGACCCGCAGCGCGACCGGGCCAGGGACGAACGCGCCGGCGCCCTCGCCGAGGGCATCAGGTGGGCCGCCGACCAGGGCGCCGACGTGATCAACCTCTCGCTCGGCGACGACAGCGCCTCCGCCCACCCCGACCCCGAGGAGGACGCGGCGGTCCGCTACGCCCTGGAGAAGGGCGCCGTGGTGGTCGCCTCAGCGGGGAACGGCGGCGAGAAGGGCGACCCCGTCTCCTACCCGGCCGGCTACCCCGGGGTCATCGCCGTGGCCGCCGTGGACCGGGGCGGCAGCCCCGCCGAGTTCTCCACCCGCCGCTGGTACGCGACGCTCAGCGCGCCGGGCAAGGACGTGATCGTCGCCGACCCCGACGGCCGCTACTACACGGGCTGGGGCACCTCCGCCGCCGCCGCCTTCGTCTCGGGCGCCGCCGCGCTGCTGCTCTCCGCCCACCCCGACCTCACGCCGGCCGAGGTGCGCCGGCTGCTGACCGAGACCGCCCAGGACGCCCCCGAGGGCGGCAGGAACGACGCGGTGGGCAGCGGGGTGGTGGACGCGGCGGCTGCGATCGAGGCGGCCAACGAGGCGGCCGGGGCCCCGGCCGCCGACCAGGGCGGCGTCTACGCCGGTGAGTTCTTCGGCCCGGGGCCCGCCACCGAGTCCGCCGGCGGCGGTGGCACCGACTGGCTGGCGCCGGCGGCCGGCGCCGCGGGCGTGCTGCTGCTGGGCACCGGCGGGGTGCTGCTCTTCCGCCGCTTCTGGCTCGGCGGGCTGCCGGCCAGGTCCGACTGAACCAGGTCCGACCGCACCGGGTCCGACCGCGGTGAACGGGGCTCGCGGCGGTCAGGTCACCGGAGGCGAGTCCTCCGCCAGGGACTCGACGGCGCGCTGGGCGGCCCACTCGACGGCGGCGATGCCGGTCGCGTGGTCGGAGTGGCCGTCCGAGACGACGGCGATCAGATACTCGTGGCCGCCCGAGGAGACCCAGCCGATGCTGTTGACGTCCCAGAGACCGGTCTCGCTCCGGGGCAGCCAGCCGTTCTTCAGCGCGAACCCCTCGGGGGCGTCCCCGCCGGGGTCGGCGGCGGCCGATATCCCCCAGCGCTGCTCGTCGATCACCGTGCCCATCAGCTCGTGCAGGTACTCCTGCGAGGCGGCCTCCAGCGGCGAATCCGCCGCGTAGACGGTGCGCAGCAGCGCCAGTTGGTCGGCGCTCGTGGTCTGGGTCAGCCCCCAGGCGCCGTCGGCCCCGGGAACGGTCGCGGTCAGTCCCAGCCGCGCGTTGGCCGCCTCAAGACCCGAGGCGCCGTCGATCCGCGCCCACATCGCGTCGGTCGCCTCGTTGTCGCTCATCCGGATCATCAGCTCGGCGTCCGCCCGCTCCTCGACGGTCAGCTGCCGGCCCTCGTCCTGCGCCTTGAGCAGCAGGGCGGCCAGGACGTCCACCTTCACGATGCTGGCGGTGTCGAAGCGCTGGTTGCCGAACGAGGCCGAACGCCCGCTGTCCAACGCCAGCACCGAGACCGAGAGCCGCGCCTCCGACTCCGTCGGCGCCTCGCTCATGAGCGTGGCCAGCCGCGCGTTCGCCGCGCGGTCGGGGACCAGCATGTGGGGGGATATCTCGGAGGGCGTGACACGGTCGGCCGTGCTGTCGCCCGGCTCCGGAGGCACGCCCGGCGGTATTCGGTCGGGGACCTGCTCGGCCAGCTCACTCTTGGTCATGTCCGCTGCGTCTCCCCCCACGGCGAACGCCAGAAGCGTGCCGGCGAGGGCTGTGCTCACCAACAGGGTGGGCCGCAGCCGCCGTGCTGGTCGCCGGGCGTTCTGATGCATAGTCCAAAACCGTAACTCGCACAAGCGCACGAGTCACTGGCGACTATGTGAAAAACGGGTAACAGTGCGTAAGGGGGAACGTGCCGCTCCGCTCCCGTCGCCCGCCGTAGGGGTCGCCCCACTCGGTGGAAGTTTTGTCACACCCGATGGATACCCTCGACGGATGGCGCTGAAGAACATCCCGAAGCCCGCGTTCGCCGACGACGACGGCACCGTCGATCCCGCGCTGCGCGCCGCCCTCGACGCGTGGGCCGCCGACCCCGCGACGCACGCCGAGGCCGTGGTGGCGGCGCTGGCGCGGGCGCGGCTGCTGGCCGGCGTGGTCGCCGTCCTCGGTGAGGAGGAGACCGACGAGGCCGGCCGGCGGCGGGAGAAGAGCAGCGAGATGGCGCTGCTCACGTTGGAGCTGCCGGGCGGCCGTCGCGCCCTGCCCGTCTTCACCGCGCTGGAGACCCTGGCCCGCTGGCAGCCCGAGGCGCGCCCGGTGCCGGTGACCGCCTCCCAGGCGCTGGCCGCCGCGGTGCAGGAGGGCGCCGGCGCCCTGGTGCTCGACGTCGCCGGCCCCGTCACCTTCGAGGTGGCCGGCCCCGCGCTGCGCGCCCTCGCCGGCGGCGGACCGCCGGCCGAGCACCCCGAGGTGCTGGCCGCGGTGCGCGAGGTGCTCGCGGCCCAGCCGGCCGTGGCCGCCGCCCGGCTGGTCGCCGGCGGCGAGGCGGACGGCACGCTGGCGGTGCTGTCGGACGCCGAGGCCGACCCGGCCGCCGTGGCGCGCCCGCTGCTCGCCGCCCTCGCGGCGCACCCCACGCTCCGCCTCCACCTGGTGCGCGGCCTGAGCCTCGCCGTGCTGCCGCCCGGCGCCACCCTCCCGGGGGAGCCCGACTACCGGCGCTGACGCCGCCCGGAGCGCGGCGTCACCCGAACGCGGCGGCCGGGGTGCGGCGCGGCGCGGGGTCGCCAAGACTGCCAGCAGATCCGCTAGGCACGGGAGGCGTCCATGTCCGCCGAGACCACCACCTCTGCCGATGCCTCCACCGGAGGCGTCGGGGAGCACGACCCCAGGGCACTGGCCGCCGAGGCCTTCGGAACGCTGGTCCTGGTCTTCTTCGCCGTCGGTTCGGCCGTCCTCGCCGGGGAGTTCGTCGGCTCCCTCGGCATCGCGCTGACCTTCGGCTTCGTCCTGCTGGGGCTCGTCTACGCGCTGGGGCCCACGTCGGGCGCGCACTTCAACCCCGCCGTCACGCTCGGCATGTTGCTGGCCGGCCGGATGTCGCCGCGCGCCGCCGGCTGGTACTGGCTGGCGCAGCTGGCCGGCGCGCTCGTCGGCTCGGCGCTGCTCTTCCTCGTGGCCCACCAGGTGCCCGGGCTGAAGACGGGCGAGGCGTTCGGCAGCAACGGCTACGGCCACCGCTCGGCCGTCGGCCTGTCCATCGCCGGCTCCTTCGTCACCGAGGTGATGCTGACGGCGCTGCTGGTCTTCGTCTATCTCTCGGTCGCGCGCCGGGTGCGGCTGGGCAGCCTCGACGGCCTGCCGATCGGCCTCACGCTGGCGGCCGTCTCGCTGGTCGGCATCCCGCTCACCGGCGCCTCGGTCAACCCGGCGCGCAGCATCGGCCCGGCGATCTTCGCCGGCGGCGACGCGCTGATCCAGCTCTGGCTCTTCGTCCTGGCGCCGCTGGTCGGCGCGGCCATCGCCGTGCTGGCGCATCGCCTGACCCACGAGGAGCCGCACGGCTGGTTCTCCGACCTGCCGTTCCTCTCCAAGCGCAACGGGCACGGTGGCGGCGCGGGCACGCGGAGCCGGGGTTAGGGCCTCTCTTCCCAGGGCCCGCCCCGGGCGGGCGGGCCTGTCGCGTCGGGAGATACCGCACCGACGCGGGCGCGCGTCCGGCGCTCAGCCCGGCCGTGCCCGGGCGGGCGCGGGTCACTTGCCGTAGACCGGGCCCGTGTACTTCTCGCCGGGGCCCTGGCCGGGCTCGTCCGGCACGGCGGAGGCTTCGCGGAAGGCGAGCTGGAGCGACTTCAGCCCGTCACGCAGCGGAGCCGCGTGGTACGAGCCGACCTCGGTGGCGCTGGCGGTGACCAGGCCGGCCAGCGCGGTGATCAGCTTCCTGGCCTCGTCGAGGTCCTTGTGGCCCTCGCCGTCCTCGGCCAGGCCCAGGTTGACCGCGGCCGAGCTCATCAGGTGCACCGCCACCGTGGTGATCACCTCGACCGCCGGTACCTCGGCGATGTCCCGGGTAAGGTCCGCCACCTGCGGGCTCGGCTCCTGGCCGGCCACGGCCGCTTCGTCGCTCATGGCGACCACCCTAGGCCCCGCCGACGAGGGCCCCGACCGGCGGTCCGGTTCGCGCGGTGCCCGAGCTGGTGTATTCTGGAGCGTGACCGGCCGGACACCTGTGTGTGGACGGCCCGCAAGTGGAGGCTCCGCGCTCCCACCTTACTGGCCCTCGGGCCGGGAGGTCTCTGGTCAGGCAGCGCCTCACGGTCACACCGTGTGGGCGCTCCCGGTCTGTGTTTCGGAGCCCCGCCTGTGTGCCGGTCGGGGCGTTTTTTGTGCCCCGGAGGGTCGGCGGTCACACGATCTATCCGGCACGGCTGTCCGCCAGGCAACCGTGCGGCGCAACCGAGGAGGCCCCATCAGCGCCGAGCCCCGTATCAACGACCGGATTCGCGTCCCCGAGGTGCGACTCGTCGGTCCCAGTGGCGAGCAGGTCGGCATCGTGCCGCTTGCCAAGGCCCTGGAGCTTGCCCAGGAGTACGACCTGGACCTGGTAGAGGTGGCGGCCAACGCCCGCCCGCCGGTGTGCAAGCTCATGGACTACGGAAAGTTCAAGTACGAGTCGGCCATGAAGGCCCGTGAGGCGCGCAAGAACCAGGCGCACACGGTCATCAAGGAGATGAAGCTCCGGCCGAAGATCGACCCGCACGACTACGACACCAAGAAGGGTCATGTCGTCCGGTTCCTCAAGCAGGGGGACAAGGTCAAGATCACGATCATGTTCCGCGGCCGTGAGCAGTCCCGCCCCGAGCTGGGCTTCCGACTGCTCCAGCGCCTCGCGGAGGACGTCCAGGATCTGGGCTTTGTCGAGTCCAACCCCAAGCAGGACGGCCGAAACATGATCATGGTTCTCGGTCCGCACAAGAAGAAGACCGAGGCGATGGCCGAGGCGCGTGAGGCCCAGGCCGCCCGCAAGGCCGAACGCCAGAAGGGGAAGACGACGGCCTGACACGGGCCGCCTTCCCCGCGGGTTCACTGGACAGAACAACGAGGAGAGTACGGCGATCATGCCGAAGAACAAGACGCACACCGGTACCGGCAAGCGGTTCAAGGTCAGTGGCTCGGGCAAGGTGATGCGCCAGCGCGCCGGTCGCCGTCACTACCTGGAGCACAAGCCCTCCACCCTGACCCGCCGCCTGGCCGGCACCACGGAGACCGCTCCGGCCGACGCCAAGAGGATCAAGAAGCTTCTCGGCAAGTGATCCGCGCCGACCGCCCGCCCCGGCGGAGGCGGTCGGCGGATCGACCGGGACCCATCCGTTCCGGGCCGTGTGACCTTTCCACGGCCCCGCTACAAGGAGTACACACGTGGCACGCGTCAAGCGGGCAGTCAACGCCCACAAGAAGCGCAGGGCGATCCTCGAACAGGCCAGCGGCTACCGCGGCCAGCGCTCGCGGCTGTACCGCAAGGCGAAGGAGCAGGTCACCCACTCCCTCGTCTACAACTACAACGACCGCAAGAAGCGCAAGGGCGACTTCCGGCAGCTGTGGATCCAGCGGATCAACGCCGCCGCCCGCGCCAACGGCGTCACCTACAACCGCTTCATCCAGGGCCTGAAGGCCGCTGAGATCGAGGTGGACCGCAAGATGCTCGCCGAGCTGGCCGTCAACGACCCGTCCGCCTTCGCGGCGCTGGTCGAGACCGCCCAGAAGGCGCTGCCGAGCGACGTCAACGCGCCGAAGGCCGCCTGAGCGATCCCGCTCTTCCCGGACCCGCAGGTTCCTCGCCTGCGGGTCCGTCGCTTCCCCCGCGCCGGCCGGTGCCGCGCGTCGGGGAGGCTCTCCACAGCCGTCGTATCGAAGCGAGTGCGCCGTTCATGCCCCCTGGCACCCAGCTGACCTCAGCGCGTTCCCCCCGTGTGGCCGCCGCCCGCCGGCTGGCGCGGCGCAGCCTGCGTGGGCGTGAGCGGCGCTTCCTGGCGGAGGGACCGCAGGCGGTCAGGGAGGCGGTGGCGCACCGTTCCGCCGACGGCGAGGCGACGCTGCGTGAGCTGTTCGTCAGCCCGGAGGCCGCCGAGCGCTACGCCGAGGTGGTCGAGGCGGCCGAGGCCGTCGGCGCCCGGGTCCACCGGGCCGACCCCGAGGTCGTCGCCTCGATCTCGCAGACGGTGACCCCGCAGGGGCTCGTGGGGGTCTGCGCGTTCCTGGACCGCCCGTTCGCCGAGGTGCTGGCCGCCGGGCCCCGGCTGGTCGCGGTGTTGGCGCACGTCCGTGACCCGGGGAACGCCGGAACGGTCCTGCGCTGCGCCGACGCCGCCGGCGCCGACGCGGTGGTGCTGACCGATGCCTCGGTCGACCTGTACAACCCGAAGGCGGTGCGTGCCTCCGTCGGCAGCCTGTTCCATCTGCCGGTGGCCGTCGGCGTTCCCGTGGCCGAGGCGGTCACCGGACTGCGCGGCGCCGGGGTGCGGGTGCTGGCCGCCGACGGCGGGGGCGCGCGGGACCTGGACGACGAGCTGGACGAGGGGACCATGGGCGGCCCCACCGCCTGGATATTCGGCAACGAGGCGTGGGGGCTGCCCGAGGAGACGACGCGGCTGGCCGACGCGGTGGTGCGGGTGCCGATCCACGGCGCGGCGGAGAGCCTCAACCTGGCGACGGCGGCGGCCGTCTGCCTCTACGCGTCGGCGCGCGCCCAGCGGCGCCCCGGCGATCGCCGTCCCTGACGCCGCCCACAACGTTCGCCCCCGAGGGCTGTAGCCACGGCAGGTGCTCTGGCGGGGGTCCACGCGGGATGATTGCCTGTTCAATCGGCCCCTTTTCGGGGCGGGTTGGGCGTGCTCGGTGCGAACCACTGGGAGAGGGGCGAGGGGATGGAGAGAGCGGTCGGTGTCGGGGAGCCCACGCGGGTACACCCCGACGACCTGCCCGACGGGCTGGTGATCGCCGACCACCGGGGGGTGGTGGTGTGCTGCAACGTCGCGGCGGCCCGGCTGACCGGGACGCCGGCGGCCCAGGTGGTGGGGCTGCCGATCGAGCGGGCGTTGCCGCTGGAGGATCCGGACGGGCGGCCCTGGTGGCGGCTCACCGACCCCTACGGCGGGCTGGCGACCCGCACCGGCCAGCCGGAGCGGAACCTCTTACTGCCCGGCGCGCGGGAGCTGCTGGTCTCCGCGCGCTATGTCAGGGCCAGGCCCTCGGGGAAGGTGACCCGGCTGGTGGTCACGTTGCGCGGCACCGAGGCGCGCCAGCGCACCGAGCGGGGGAACGCGGAGCTGATCGCCACCGTGGCCCACGAGTTGCGCTCGCCGCTGACCTCGGTGAAGGGCTTCACGGCGACGCTGCTGGCGCGGTGGGAGCGGTTCACCGACGACCAGAAGCGGCTGATGCTCCAGACCGTCGACAGCGACGCGGACCGGGTCACCCGGCTGATCACGGAGCTGCTGGACGTCTCCCGGATCGACTCGGGCCGGCTGGAGATCCGCCGGCAGCCGGTCGCGCTGGACGAGGCGGTGCGGCGGCGGGTGGACGCGTTGATCAACGGTGGCCAGGAGCGTGAACGTTTCCGCCTCGACATCCAGGACGAACTGCCCAGCCTCTGGGGCGACCCGGACAAGATCGATCAGGTTCTGGTCAACCTGCTGGAAAACGCGGTGCGTCACGGAAGCGGTAGGGTCACCATTGGGGTGCACCGAGCACCCGCGACCAGGACCCGCCAGGAAGGGACGGCCGTCACCGTGAGCGACGAGGGCCCCGGCATCCCCGAGGACGCCATGCAGCGGGTCTTCACGCGTTTCTGGCGCGGCAGCCAGCACGGCGGCACCGGCCTCGGGCTCTACATCGTCAAGGGCATCGTCGAGGCGCACGGCGGCACGGTCACCGTCGGCCGCTCCACCGGGGGCGGCGCACGCTTCCGATTTATCCTGCCCGCGGGCACCCCGGCCTTTCTCCGCTGACGTCCCCGTCAGGACCAGCGCGGCCGGCCCCGTGGGCCCACCCAGGCGTGTCCAGGCCGCCGCACCACCCCCCTTAGACTCGGGTCCCGGGTCCGCGCGGGGGTCGCGGCGGAGCCCAAGCCATCAGGAAGCACGGGAAGAGATGTCGGCACCCAACAAGTCGTACGACCCGGTCGAGGTCGAGGCACTGAAACCAGAGGCGATCGACGGCGCCAGGGACGCGGCGTTCGCCGCGTTCGAGGCCGCCGCCGACCTGGAGGCGCTGCGCGAGGCCAAGATCGCCCACACCGGCGACCGTTCGCCGCTCGCGCTGGCCAACAGGGAGATCGGCGCGCTGCCGCCGCAGGCCAAGGCCGCGGCCGGCAAGCGCGTCGGCCAGGCGCGGGGCGCGGTCAACAAGGCGCTCGCCGCCCGGCAGTCCGTGCTGGAGGCGGAGCGGGACGAGCGCGTGCTGGTCGAGGAGGCGGTGGATGTCACCCTCCCCTACGACCGCGCGCCCGCCGGCGCCCGGCACCCGTTGACCACCCTCTCGGAGCGGATCGAGGACATCTTCGTGGCCATGGGCTACGAGGTGGCCGAGGGGCCCGAGGTGGAGACGGAGTGGTTCAACTTCGACGCGCTCAACCTGGACCCCGACCACCCGGCGCGCTCCACGCACGACACCTTCTTCGTCGCGGACGAACGGGGCGGCCCCGACTCGGGCCTGGTGCTGCGCACCCACACCTCGCCGGTGCAGATCAGGTCGCTGCTCGACCGCGAGCCGCCGGTCTACGTGATCTGCCCGGGGCGCACCTACCGCAGCGACGAGCTGGACGCCACCCACACCCCGGTCTTCGGCCAGGTCGAGCTGCTGGCGGTCGACGAGGGCCTGACCATGGCGGACCTCAAGGGCACGCTGGACCACATGGTGCGCTCGCTCTTCGGCCCGGAGATGCGGACCCGGCTGCGGCCCAACTACTTCCCGTTCACCGAGCCCTCCGCCGAGATGGACATGGTCTGCTTCCGCTGCCACGGCGAGTCCGTGGGCGACCCGGACCGGCCCTGCCGCACCTGCGGCAGCGAGGGCTGGATCGAGCTGGGCGGCTGCGGCGTGGTCAACCCGAGGGTGCTGGTCGCCTGCGGGATCGACCCGGAGCGTTACAGCGGCTTCGCCTTCGGCTTCGGCATCGAGCGGATGCTGATGTTCCGGCACGGCGTCGCCGACATGCGGGACATCATCGAGGGTGACGTGCGGTTCACCCGGCCGTTCGGGAGTGAGATCTGATGCGCGTGCCCCTTTCCTGGCTCCGGGAGTACGTGGACCTGCCGTCCGAGGTCGGCGGGCGCGAGGTGGCCACCCGGCTGATCTCCGCCGGCCTGGAGGTCGAGCTGGTCGAGCGCCTCGGCGCCGACCTGACCGGCCCGCTGGTGGTCGGACGGGTCCTCGCCATCGAGGAGTTGACGGAGTTCAAGAAGCCGATCCGCTACTGCCAGGTCGACGTCGGCCAGGCCAACGGCACCGGCCAGCCGCAGAACATCATCTGCGGCGCGACCAACTTCGCCGTCGGCGACAAGGTGGTCGTGGTCCTGCCGGGCGCGGTGCTGCCCGGCGGGTTCAAGATCTCGGCGCGCAAGACCTACGGCCACACCTCCGAGGGCATGATCTGCTCGGCGCGCGAGCTGGGCGTCGGCGAGGACCACGACGGCATCATGGTGCTGCCGCCCGAGCACGAGGTGGGCACGGACGCCATCACGCTGCTCGAACTCCTCGACGAGGTCCTGGACATCGCGGTCACCACCGACCGCGGCTACTGCCTGTCGATGCGGGGCGTCGCCCGGGAGACGGCCACCGCGTTCGGGCTGCCGCTGCGCGACCCGGCGCTGCTGGACGTCCCGGCGGCCGGCGGCCCCGGGCACCCGGTGCGGATCGAGGACGAGGCGGCCTGCGACCGTTTCGTCGCCCGCGTGGTCACCGGGGTGCGGCCCGACGCCAGGTCGCCGATCTGGATGCGCCGCCGGCTCCAGAAGTCCGGGATGCGGCCGGTGTCGTTGGCCGTCGACATCACCAACTACGTGATGCTGGAGCTGGGCCAGCCGCTGCACGCCTACGACGCGGCCCGGTTGAACGGCACGATCGTGGTCCGCCGCGCGGCGGCGGGGGAGCGGCTGACGACGCTCGACGGCGTCGAACGGAAGCTGCACCCGGAGGACCTGGTCATCGCCGACGACCGGGGGCCCGTCGGGCTCGCCGGCGTGATGGGCGGCGCGAACACCGAGATCGCCGACGTCCCGCAGGAGCCGCGCAGCCCGCTGGCGCCCGAGGTGGGCACTACCGCCGTCGTGATCGAGGCCGCGCACTTCGACGCGGTCACCGTCGCGAGGGCCTCACGTCGCCACCGGCTGAGCAGCGAGGCGTCGCGCCGCTTCGAGCGCGGCGTGGACCCGGCCGCGGCCGGCGCCGCCGCCCAACGCGCCGTGGACCTGCTGGTGTTGCTCGCCGGCGGCACGGCGGGCGAGGGCGTCACCGACGTCGGGACTCCGGCCCCGCCGGCCACCGTCGAGATGCGGGCCGACCACCCCGACCGGGTGGCGGGCGTGACCTACGGCCGCGAGGTCGTGGTCCGCCGGCTCCAGGAGGTCGGCTGCGCGGTCGACGGTTCCGACATCCTCGACGTGACGGCGCCGAGCTGGCGGCCGGACCTGACGGAGCCGAACGACCTGGCCGAGGAGGTGCTGCGACTGGAGGGCTACGCGTCGCTGCCCTCCACCCTGCCACGGCCCCCGGCGGGCCGCGGCCTGACCGAGGGGCAGCGGCTGCGCCGCCGGGTGGGCCGCGCGCTGGCCGGCGCCGGCTATGTCGAGACGCTCAACTACCCGTTCGTGGGCGAGAAGGCGCTGGACGCGCTGGGCCTGCCGGCGGACGACCCGCGGCGCCGCGCGGTGCGGCTGGCCAACCCGCTCTCCGAGGAGGAGCCGTGGCTGCGCACCACGTTGCTGCCCGGGTTGCTGGAGACGGCGCGCCGCAACCACGGCCGGGGCAGCGGTGACCTGGCGCTCTTCGAGAGCGGCCTGGTCTTCCGCCCGACCGGCCTGGAGCCGGCGGCGACCCGGCCGCCGGTGACCCGTCGGCCGACCGACGAGGAGGCCGCCGCGCTGCGGGCGGCCGTGCCGCCGCAGCCGCGCCACGTCGCCGTGGTGCTCTCCGGCGCGAGGGAGGCCGCCGGCTGGTGGGGCGGCGAGCGGCCGGCCGGCTGGGCCGACGCAGTGGAGGCCGCGCGGGTCGTGGCCCGTGAGGCGCGCGTCGAGCTGATCGTGGAGCGCGACCAGCACGAGCCATGGCACCCGGGCCGCTGCGCGGCGCTGCGGGTGCGGCTGGACGGCGAACGCCGGCTGGTCGGGCACGCGGGCGAGCTGCACCCGCGCGTGGTGAAGGCGCTGGGGCTCCCGGAGCGCTCCTGCGCGATGGAGCTGGACCTGGACGTGCTGGCCGAGGCCGCGGGCGGCCCGGTCGCCGGGCCGGACATCTCCACCTTCCCGGTGGCCACCCAGGACGTGGCGCTGGTGGTGGACAACGCGGTGCCCGCCGCCGAGGTGGAGGGCGCGCTGCGCGCCGGCGCGGGTGAACTGCTGGAGTCCGTGCGGCTGTTCGACGTCTTCACCGGTGAACAGCTGGGCGCCGGGCGGAAGTCCCTCGCCTACGCGCTGCGTTTCCGGGCCCCCGACCGGACGCTGACCGCCGAGGAGGCCACCGCGGCCCGCGAGGCGGCCGTGGCGACGGCGGTCTCCCGCACGGGGGCGACGCTGCGCGGCGCGTGACGCTGCGCTGGGCCCGACACGCTGCGCGGGGCGTGACGCCGGGCGGGGCGGCGGCGACGCCGCCCCGCCCGGCGTCGCCGCCGCCCCGGGGGCGCGTGCGACGCGCGGGGAGAGGCGTCCCGTCCGCGTTCAGCCCGGCAACGGCGCCGCCTCCGTGCGGGCGGCCAGCGGGGCGAACAGGTCGCCCAGCCGTTCCAGCCGGTCCGGCAGCCCGGCCAGCGTGAACGCCAGCTCCTCCGGGCGCCCGCACTCCTCGATCTCCTCCCAGGTGACCGGCGCGGAGAGCGTCGGCAACGGCCGGGCGCGCAGCGTGTACGGGGTGGCGGTGGTCTTGCGGGCGGCGTTCTGGCTGTGGTCGATGAAGACCTTCCCCGGCCGCAGTCGCCGGGTCATCACCGCGAGCGCCAGCTCCGGCAGCTCCCGCGCGGCCTCGGTGGCCAGCCGCTTGGCGTAGGCGGAGGCCGCGCGCGACGGCGTCGGCTCCACCGGGCACAGCAGATGCAGCCCCTTGGACCCCGACGTCTTGGCGTAGCAGGTCAGCCCGTCCGCGCCCAGCCGCTCCCGCAGCCACAGCGCCACCCGGCAGCAGTCGACGACCGTCGCCGGCTCACCGGGGTCCAGGTCCAGCACCAGCCGGTCGGCGACGTCGGGCGCCTGGAGCGTCCACTGCGGGGTGTGGAACTCGACGACCAGGTTCGCCGCCCACACCAGCGAGGGCAGGTCCGCGACCACCAGCTGCCGCATCGTGCCCCCGCCCGAACGCGGCACCTCGCCCGTTCTCACCCAGTCGGGCGTGCCGGGCGGCACGTTCTTGGTGAAGAAACGCTGCCCCTCACCGCCGTCCGGATAGCGCAGCAGGCTCAGCGGGCGATCGACGAGGTGGGGCAGGAGCAGCGCGCCGTTGCTCGCGTAGTGGTGCAGCAGCTCGCCCTTGGTGGTGCCGTCGGAGTAGAGCACCTTGTCGAGGTTGGAGAGCGTCAGTCGACGGTCCTCCACGGTGACCACAGGCATACATTGAGACTGGCATGGTTGGCGCGAAAGGGGCAGATCATGCGATCCATCTGGAAGGGGTCCATCTCCTTCGGTCTGGTGACGATTCCCATCAAGGTGGTCAGCGCCACCGAGAACCACTCCGTCTCGTTCCGGCAGGTGCACGCCGTCGACGAGGGCCGGGTCCGCTACCGCAAGGTGTGCGAGCTGGACGGCGAGGAGCTGAGCGGCGACGACATCGCCAAGGCGTACCAGGCGGCCGACGGGACGCTCGTGCAGATCAGCGACGCCGACCTCGGGGCGCTGCCGCTGCCCACCGCGCGGACCGTGGAGATCCTCGGCTTCGTGCCGATCTCCGGCGTCGACCCCTACCAGCTGGACCGTTCCTACTACCTGGCGCCGGACAGCGGCGCGGCCAAGCCCTACGTGCTGCTCCGCGAGGCGCTGCGCCGTTCCGGGCAGGCGGCCGTCGCCAAGCTGGCGATGCGCGGCCGGGAGACGCTGGCCCTCGTGCGCACCAGGGAGGGTGAGGACGTGCTGGGAATGCACACGCTGCTGTGGCCGGACGAGATCCGCCCCTCCGAGGGGCTGGCGCCCACCGAGAAGGTCAACGTGCGCGACGCCGAGCTGGACATGGCGGACACCCTGATGGACACGCTGGGCTCGGTCGACATGTCGGAGCTGCGCGACGAGTACCGGGCGGCGGTGGAGACCCTGGTCAACGCGAAGCTCGAGGGCATCGAGCCGCCCAGCCCCGGCGAGGAGGCGGAACGCGGCGGGCGGGTGGTCGACCTGATGGCCGCGTTGGAGGACAGCGTGCGCAACGCGAGGGAGTCGCGGGGGGAAGGCGGCGGGGAGGCCACGGTCACCGACATCTCCGGCGGCGCGGGCGGCGGTTCCGGAGGTGCGGGAGGCGGGAAGAGCGGCGGCGGGCGCGCGGCGAAGAAGACGGCGGCCAAGAAGTCGTCGGCGGGCGGCACCAAGTCGACGGACAAGAAGAGCGCGGCGAAGAAGACGGCGAGCAAGAAGAGCACGGCCAAGAAGCCGACGGCGAAGAAGGCCACCGCCAAGAAGAGCGCGAGCGGGAAGTCGACGAGCGGCAAGACCGCCGCCGCACGCCGCCGCGCCTCCTGAGGCTGACTCCCGGCCGTGCCGCCGGCTGGCCGCGCCATCGTCTGGGCGCGCCGTTTCCTGAACGCGCGTCTTCCTGGACGTGCCGCGCGGCGGCAGCGCACGCGGCTCCCGCCGATGCCGGCGTTCCGGGCTGACCGGGCCCGGAACCGGGGCCGGGGCCGTCAGCCCGGGTAGGAGTAGAAGCCGGCGCCCGACTTCCGCCCCAGCTGGCCGGCGGCCACCATGCGCAGCAGCAGCGGCGGCGGAGCGTACAGCGGCTCCTTCAGCTCCTCGTACATCGAGGCGGCGATCGACGCCACGGTGTCCAGCCCGATCAGGTCGGCGACCTTCAGCGGCCCCTGCGGGTGGGCACAGCCCAGCTCCATCCCCGCGTCGATGTCGTCGCGGCTGGCCGCACCCGCCTCGTACATCCGCACGGCGGAGAGCAGATAGGGGATCAGCAGCCCGTTGACCACGAACCCCGAACGGTCCTGCGCCCGGATGGCGTGCTTGCCCAGCACGCCGGTGACCAGGGCCTCGGCCCGCTTCATGGTGGCCTCGCCGGTGGTCAGCGCGGGAACCAGCTCGACCAGCCGCTGGACCTGCGCCGGGTTGAAGAAGTGCACGCCCAGCACCTGCGCCGGACGACTGGTCGCGACCGCGAGGTTAACCAGTGGAATGGCGGAGGTATTGGATGCCAGGATGGCGTCCTCCCTGGTCACCACCTGGTCAAGTACCTGGAAGATCTCGGTCTTGACCTGCTCGTTCTCGACGACGGCCTCGATCACCATGTCGCGGTCGGCGAACTCGCCGAGGTCGGTGGTAAAGGACAGCCGTTCCAGCGCCCCGTCCCGTGCGGCGACGTCGATCTTGCCGCGTTCGAGGGCCTTGTCCAGTGAGTTGACCAGTCGGGTCCTGCCCAGCTCCAGCGCCTCGCCGGTGGTCTCGGCGACCCGCACCTCAAGCCCGGCCCGGGCACACACCTCGGCGATCCCGGCCCCCATCTGCCCGCACCCGACCACGCCCACGCGTTCGATATCCGCCATACCATGCCCCTTCGCCTGAAACCGCAGGAAACCGGACGCCGTGCCGCCGCCCGTCAGGGGCCCGACGTTACCCGCGCGGCGGCGGAGCACCGGCCCCCGGGTCCGACGCGGCCCCTCACGGGTCAGTCCTCATAGACGATCGGCTCGTAGGTGCGGGCGTAGTCGGCGAGGAACTCCACGGCCTCCTCCGGGAGGGGGAGGTCCACGGCGACGGAGTACTCCAGGATGCGATGGGTGTCGTCGTAATTCCATACCTCGTACTCGGGTGAGCCGTCCTGGAGGCCGGGATAGTGCTCGGTGGTCCCCAGGCGCTCCAGCAGTTCGGGCAGGTCCATGCGTGCGACCTCGGCGTTGGAAATGCCCGGTGGCAGCTTCGTCCGGTGGCCACCGCCGGGGAATCGAGCCGCACGCCCGTTCGCCAGCGCGTCGAGTTGCGCCGCTCCCAGCCTGTACCAGGGGCCTTGGTGGGTCAGTACCAGCCATGTATCCGTGCTCGTGTGGCGGAAGATATCGCAATCCCGCCCCTGATGGATCTGCTGGTTGTAGTGGAAACCTGGCTGCTTCACCTGATGGATCGTGCCTTCGATCTCGAAGGAGAGAACTCGGCCGTAGCCGGTCTCGATCTGTCGGAACTCCGTGAGAAACGCATCCCGGTGTTCCCAGCCGGAGAGGCAGGAAAAATGCAGCATCCCGTCGAAGAAAGTTTCGTCCTCCTGCCATTCCGCGTGCAGGAGTGTGTAGTTGGGAATGAGATCGCTCCAGCCGTCGATCTGCAGCGTGAAATCACCACAGATTTGGCAGGATTGGAGGCCACCAGCCATATGTTCTCACCTCTCAGCCGTGTTCGGTTCAACCCAGGCGGGGGACAGGGACGATGAAGCCGCGATCGTTGACGGGAGCGCCGGGTGGGATCTCTCCTGGCGGAAACACCCCGTTGCGGTCGAAGAACCTGAGTTGGTCGTCGCGACTGATGACTACCTCCGGGTGGTCCGTCCTCTTGTACTCCATGTCCCAGCTCATGCTGTCACTGGTGCCGCGTAGACGCTCGATCGGGCTCGGTGGGCCGGGGAGCCTGTCCTCGGGGTGCGTGTGAGCGATGAATGTGAAGCCCTCCCCTGACAGACGTGGGGGAATGACTGAGGAATACTCCGTGCCTCGGAAGAGTCGCAGCCTGCCAGCTGGGTTCTGGATGACCGCGTGTTCCACACCGGCGAACCGTTGCAATTCCGCCATGTGGGAAACGTTGACCTCCCCCGCCCGGATGGGGATGTCTCCATGAGTCCACACGGCACGGGCCAACTGCTTGGCCTTGGGGCTGAGTTCACGGAACGGGATCGTCCCGCCAGGCAGCCGTGAGGAGCCCCTGAACGTCTTGGCCATGCCGCGCATCCCGGCGGCGATGTCGCCGAGGCCGTCGGTCGCGAGGCGCTTGGCGCCGCGCAGCAGGCCGCCCGCCGTGGTGATGCCCTTGAAGCCTGGCACGCAGTCGAGAGCCGCGAAAGCGACATCGAGCAGTCCCACCCTGCCCTGGGCGTATTTGATCAGCGTGTCGGAGAGGACGACGAGCGCGGCGGCGAGGACGACCCAGGCAAGTGGGCCGCCGATGATCATCACCACGATGCCGAGAACCGCGACGACGAGCTTGCAGGCTTCGACAAAGGTGTCCCAGTTGTCGGTCACCCATTTGATGGCCTTCTCCCACCAGCGCCGGTTGTGGATGCCGGCGTCCGAGGCCTCGTCGATGTCGCGGGCGCACTCGCGCGCGGCCTCTTCGCGCATCTCCTGGGCGTCGAGGGCGAGTTGGCGGGCAGCGGAGAGGCGTTCCTCCGCGTCGTGCACCCGGGACCGCGCGGCGCCGGCGGCGGCCTCGGCCGCCTGCCGCTCGCGGGCGGCGGCGCGGACGTCGTCCTCGTCCGGCGGCTCCACGTCCTCCCGTTCGCCCTCGCGCTGCAGCCGGTCGGCCTCGTCGCCGGCCCGTCCGACCCAGTCGGTGGCGTCCCCCAACGCCGACCGCGCCGAGTCGAGATCCGC
This sequence comes from Streptomyces sedi, assembly GCF_006335015.1. GTDB lineage: Bacteria > Actinomycetota > Actinomycetes > Streptomycetales > Streptomycetaceae > Streptomyces > Streptomyces sedi. The sequence goes on along the minus strand of NZ_VDGT01000009.1, from coordinate 41,700 downwards.
CCGCGCCGTGATCGCCCGGTCCAGCGCGCGGTCCGCCATCCCCTGCGCCATCTGGAGCTTCGGCCAGTAGTCGCGTAACGCCTGCCCGCAGAGGGAGTAACTGTCCTCCAGCTTCGTGAGGTTGTCCGGAACGCCGTCGAACTCCGAGCGGAACGCGTCCGCCGACAGCCCCGCCCACTCCAGCAGGGCGCGCTCGCCCGCCATGCCTCGGATCTTCCCCAGCGCCTCGCCCACGTCGTCCGCGAACTCCTGGAGATCGTCCGCCAGTGCCCGCACTTCGTCCGGGTCCCCCGGCGTCGGGTCGTGGTCCATGTCCACCGGGGACCAGTCAGCCGGTCGCGCCACCCATCCCATCCTCTCGCGTACGCTCCGTCAGGAAACGGTCACCCCTGCACACGCTTCTGTCGCCCGGGCGGTTCCGCCACCCGCGTGAATCGTTGAACTCACCGGTCGTCGACCCCGCACGGCTGACGGGGGGTGAGAAGGCGAAAGATGGTGGCCCGCCGGGTGTGTCAACGGCTGTTGAACGGCTGGTTCCGTCACGCTGTGCTGGGCATGTAGAACGGAACGGACGCGTCTGGGGGTTCACTCATGGGTCGGATCAGCCGCCGGGGCTTCGCCCTGGCCTCGATGGCCACGCTGGTCGGCACGTTCAGCACGGGATCGGTGGCCGGGGCCAGGGAGCGGGTCGGCGCCGCGCCGGCCGCCGACGGTGCGGGGGGCGGCGCCGTGCCGCTCGCCGAGGAGCTGCGCGGGATGTGGATCGCCTCGGTGAGCAACATCGACTGGCCGGCCCAGCCGGGGCAGTCGGCGGACACCGTCCGCTCCGACCTGGTCAAGCTGCTGGATGTCGCGGTCCGCTGGGAGTTGAACACGGTCTTCCTCCAGGTGAGGCCCACCGCCGACGCGTTCTGGCCCTCGCCGCACGAGCCCTGGTCCGAGTGGCTGACGGGCACCCAGGGCGAGGACCCCGGTTGGGACCCGCTGGCGTTCGCCGTCGAGGAGGCGCACGCGCGGGGGCTCGCGCTGCACGTGTGGTTCAACCCGTACCGCGTCGCCACCCACACCGACCCGTCCCGGCTGGCGGCCGACCACCCCGCGCGGCGGGAGCCGACCTGGGCGGTGCCCTACGGCGGGCGGCTGTACTACAACCCGGGGCTGCCCGAGGTGCGGGAGTTCGTGCAGGAAGCGATGATGCACGCCGTCACCTCCTACGACATCGACGGCGTGCACTGGGACGACTACTTCTACCCGTACCCGGTGGCGGGCGAGGCGTTCGACGACGACGACGCCTTCGCCGAGCACGGCGGCGACTTCACCGACAAGGGCGACTGGCGTCGGAACAACATCGACCTGCTGGTGCGCGAGATGCGCGACCGGGTCGCCGAGGCGAAGCCCGGACTCCCGTTCGGAGTCAGCCCGTTCGCCGTCTGGCGGAACAAGTCGACCGACCCGCTCGGCTCCGACACCAGGGGCGGCGTGCAGACCTATGACGACCTCTACGCGGACGTCCGCACCTGGGTGCGGGAGTCCTGGGTCGACTACGTGATCCCGCAGATCTACTGGGAGATCGGCAACGAGGCGGCCGACTACGCGGTGCTCGCCGCGTGGTGGTCGCAGGTCGCCGACGGCACGGGCGTCGCGCTCTACCTGGGCGAGGCGGCGTACAAGGTGGGCGACCCCGCGCAGCCGGCGGCCTGGCAGGAGCCGGGCGAGCTGTCCTCGCACCTGGCGCTGACCGCCGAACGGCACCCCCAGGTCGGCGGGCATGTCTTCTACTCGGCGAAGCAGGTCGCCGCCGACCCGTTGGGCGCGCTCACCCGGGTCTGGGAGGACCACTACCAGTCAGGTTCCTAGCCGGGCGGGGCGCCGTGGGGGAGTGGACCGGAGAATTAACGCGCGAGTAGTGGTCTACTCCTCCAGGTGTTCGTACCATCACGCCCATGCTGGTAACGCTGATAGCCGCTGCCCGCAGTTCCTCGCTTCTGGACGCCCGGTTCGACGACGAGCGCCCCCTGGACGCGGCCGGATGGCAGGCCCTGGAGCACGCCATCCCGATGCTGCTGCCGCTGGCGGCAGCCGAGTTACGTTACTGCTCACCGACGCCGTGCAGCCGCCAGACAGGGGACGCGCTCGGCCTGGCGCCCTTGGTCCAACTCGCCCTGCGGGACTGCGACATGGGCCGATGGCGCGGCATGACCCTCCAGGAGGTGACGCGGCGGGAGCCGCAGGCGGTCGACGTCTGGCTGGCCGACCCGAGGTCCGCGCCGCACGGCGGGGAGTCCCTGCTGGCCTTCGTCTCCCGCGTCGGGGCCTGGCTGGACACCCGCCCCGTCGAGGGCGAGGGCCTGGTCGTCGCGGTCACCGAACCGGCCGTGATCAGGGCCGCGATGCTCTACGCGCTCAAGGCGCCGCCCGCCTCCTACTGGCGGACCGAGGTCCACCCGCTCTCCGTGGTCAGCCTGAGCGGCTGCCGGGGGCGTTGGACCCTGCGGCTCGGTTGAGCCGCCTCGACCGCTCTCGCCGTCGCACTGGTCAAGGGGCCGGGCACACTGATTAGGCGGCCGGTCCCCACTGGTCAAGCGACTGGTCCACTGGTTAAGCGCTCGGCACACTGGTTAGGTGCCCGCCCCGGCTCACCGGTCACCGTCGCCGCGCCGGGCCCGAGCGGAGCGGACGGCGCACCCCGCCGACCCCGGCGGGCGGCGGTCCGGCACCATGGAGGCATGAACGCGCGACCGGTGCTGGTCTTCGACGGCGACTGTGGCTTCTGTACCACCTCGGTGAACTTCGCCGAGCGTTGGATCAGACCGGACTGCACCATCGTGGCCTGGCAGTTCGCCGACCTCGACGCGCTCGGCGTCACCGAGGAACGCGCCCGGCACGAGGTGCTGTGGGTGACGCCGAACGGTCGGGTGTACGGCGGCGCGGCCGGCGTCGCGAAGCTGCTGATGCGGGCCGGCGGCGCCTGGGCGCCGCTGGGCGCGTCGCTGAGGGTTCCGCCCGTCAACTGGCTGGCGGCCGGCGTCTACCGGCTGGTCGCCCGCAACCGCCAGCGGATGCCGGGCGGCACCGCCGCCTGTGCCCTGCCGCGGCCCCCGGGCGCTCAGCGGTAGACCAGCAGCGCGGGCAGTCCCTGCTCACGGCTGGAGAACTCCTCGCTGACCAGCGCGAACGTCGCCGTCTCCGGATGCCACAGCGGCGCCACCGGCCTGGTGGTCGCCACGCCGGCCTTGCGCACCATCGCCGTCTCGCGCTCCGCCGCGCTCTCGTCCAGGCGCATCACCGTGCGGGACTCGCCGGTCTCGGCCGAGAGGGCCACCAGCGACCCGGGGAGGCTGCCGGCCGACGGCTGGTAGGCGTGGAGCGAGTCGCCAGGACCCAGGAACGGGATCAGTTCCTCGTGCCCCTCGGTCGGCGTGGCCTCCCAGATGGGATCCCCGGTGGTCAGGTCGAAGGCGACCAGTTCCCCGCCGGTCTCGCCCGCCGTCGCGGTCGGCACGAGGAGCACCTTGCCTTCCTCACCCGGCACCACGGGGCAACGCACGTTCGACGCCGCGCAGTTGGCGTGACGCTCGGAGTCGAAGTCCACCCGGTGTGAGACGGCGGCGAGGTTGTCGCTTACCACCAGGACCGCGTCGGCTCCGACCTCTCCCTCGCCGTCGCCGAGGGAGGCGAGGACGGTGAGGGGCTCCAGGGCGAGGACGCCGTCGACGGACAGCGTTCCCTCCTCGTACTCGGGGGTGTATTCCCAGCTCCACGCCTCGTTGCCCTCCTCGTCCAGTCCTCGGACCGAGCCGCCGCTCTCCGCGTCGTGGACGACCTGCTCGCCGCAGCCGTGCCGGGCCACCAACTCCCCCTCGATCACGCCGTATCCGACGTCGGCGCAGCCGTCGTCGTAGCGGTTGGCGTACCAGAGCCGTTCACCGGTGCTGATCCGGTAGCCGGCGCCCCCGGTGGCCGAGCCGCCAGCGAGGGCGACCGTGTCGCCGATGATCGCCGGTTCGTCGTAGGGGCCGGGGGGTGCCGGCAGTTCCACTGGCCAGGTGACCAGTTCCTCGCCGGCGGCGATGTCCACCACCGTCAGCATCTCGCAGTGGCCGCCCTGGAGCAGGGCGATCCGGTTCTCGTCGACGTTCGCCGAGACCGGGCACTCTCGTTGGCTGCGGTCGACGTTGCGTTCGACGGGCAGGCGCCACAGCTCCTCGCCGGTGCCCGGGTCCTGGGCGACGACCGCGCTGTCCAGGACCCTGACCAGCGCGCCGTCGACGAACCACGCGCCGCGCGCCACGAGCGCGGAGCGGTCGGGGGAGATCCCGGGTGCTCCCTCGGCGAACACCAGGGAGCCGTCCGCGGGTTCGAGGTCCGTCGGTTCCTTCGGGCCGTCCTCGTTGGTGGCGCGCGTGTCCCCGTCGTCTCCGTCGAGCAGTAGCCAGGCGGCGGCGCCGCCACCGGCCACCACGAGCACCAGGCCCAGGGCGGCGGCGAGCAGCACCCAGGGTCCGCGCCGGCGCCCGGGCCCGGGAGGAGGGGGCGGCGGGGAGGGAGGCGGGCCGAACCGGCCCGGCGGCGGCGGGCTCGGCGGCCCGGGGAGCGGAGCTCCCGAGTACGGGTTGGTCTCTGGCTGCTGCACGGCGGCCCCCTCGGTCGGGTGACGGGCGGGTGGGGCGATGCCCGTCGTGTGGCCCCGGTGGCGCGGAACGAGCGGACGACCCTCGTCGGTCGCGACGCGCGCGGTACCGCTCCGGTTCCGTTCCGTGGGACCGCACAGGCATTCCCGTTCCGCGCGCCGGCGGGTCGGTGCGCACGGGGGCGTCAACGGGGGCGCGCCTCAACGGGGTTGACTACCCAACGTGTCCAGTTGATTTCGGCCACCCGGGAGCCCCGCGCTCCGGAACCGTCACGCGGGGGATCGGTCCGGTGGCTCGCCGTGCTCGTCCGGTGTCGGGCGGACCGCGGTCATGGTCGAGATCTCCTGGATGTCCCGTCCGGTGAGGGTGATCTGGCCCGCGCCCCGGTTGTGCGGAATCTCGCGCAGCCGCGCCTTGCGGCGCAGCCAGCGCGCCGACCACGGCAGCCAGCGCGCGGCCTCCTCGGGCGTGTAGTGGAACAGCTCGCCGTCCGGAGTCCCAGGTGCGGGCACGTCTCGCTCCGGTCGGGGCGGTGGCGGGGGCTCGTCGTCGGCGCGGAGAAGGTCCGCCACCGGCACCTCAAGCACCGTGGCGATCCGGTGCAGGCTCGCCTCGCTGGCGCCGGCCAGGCCGCGTTCCAGACGGGAGATGTGGCCTCGGTCCAGATCCGTGAGCCGGGCCAGTTGTCGCAGGCTCATCCGTCGTACCACGCGGATGGCACGGATCGCGGTGCCGTTCGGTGTCACGTTCAGAGGATAGGGGCACGCACGATGCGTGAGCAACTATTGAAGATCAGTAACTATCCATTAAGGCATCGTAGTTGCTTAGCAGCGAAGCCCGGTAAGCATCGGTCAACCTGGGGGCGTGGCACATGCTGATCAATGGCTGATTTGGGCCTGGTGCGTTGCGCTTAGGTGCGGCAACCTACAGTGCATGACTCAAGACTGGGCACGACTGGGAACGATGTTGAAGCGCGCGCGGGAGAGCCGTGGGCTTCAACAGAAGTTCGTCGCCAAGTCCCTGACAGTGGAGCGCGGCGCCATCTACAACATCGAGAAGGGTGCCATCAAGAAGCTCACCGGGACCATCAACCGCTATGCGGAGATGGTCGGTTGGGCGCCGGAGTCGCTGCGGCTCGTGCTGGAGGGCGGGGACCCGGTGACCCTTGACGACATCGAGCGGTCCACCGCGGGCAAGAGCCAGAAGGAGCCGACCGTCGCGGGCGACTCCGGCCAGGCGGGGCTGTCCCTGGTGGTCCGCAAGGCTCTCTCACAGGGCGAGTTGATCGACTCCGAAGTCCAGTCTCTGGGCACGCCGGACGGACAGATCCAGGTCGCGATCGTCGCCAGGGCCCAGCCCGGCGCGACGGCGGCCCAGCTCGACCAGGCCGGCGCGGTGTGGGCGCGGGTGCGCGCCGCGCTGGTCAAGGCACTCGACGAGGAACAGGACGGCGGTCGCTAGGCGTCCCGTCCGAGCGCGCGACGTTGTTCGGCACACCTCCACGCATGGTGCGAGCCCGGCAACCGGACGCGTGAGCCCCGCGTTCCCCGGAGAGAAGGGCTCCGGAAGCGCCACCGACGACCCAGGGCCGCGCGGCCACCCGGCCGCGCGGCCCGCGTGCGTGCGGGCCCCCTCGCCGCGTCCCGTGGCTGCCCCGGGGAAGCGCGACTCAGCCGTACCGCCGCAGGAGAAGCCCCAGGTAGTCCTCCAGTCGTGCGGCGAGTACCCCGGGCGTCAGGTCGTTCCTGCCGCACTCGCGCCAGGGCCCGGCGACCTTCTCCGCGTACGGGGCGTACGCCAGCGCGTCCAGCAGCCGCCAGTACAGATGGGCGCCCGGCTCCCGCTCCAGCTCTCCCCCGGCGGACACGTACGCGTCGGCGAAGCGCATCCCCGTGTCCGGACCGTGCAGGAGCGCCAGCGCGGTCGCACAGTGCGCCACGTCCAGGTCGGCCGGCCCCCACGAGGTCTCGACCCAGTCGACCACCCCGCTCACCGAGAGGGCGGCGCCCTCCCCGGCGAACAGGACGTTGCCCGGGTGGAAGTCGCGGTGGAGCAGCCGTCCGCGGTACCCCGGCGGCTCCCGCCGGATCGCCGCCACCGCCCGGGCCCAGAGGTCCGGCCGCCCGGTGGTCGGCGCGACGACCCGCTCGGCCGAGGTCCACGCCTGGTAGACCCTGGGGCGTCGCTCCTCCGGGACGCGCACGGCGTGCAGCCGCGCCAGCTCGCGCGCCAGCGCGGGCACACGCCGCCCGTGCCCCGCCTGCTCCAGCCGCAGCCGCCCCGGCAGCCAGGTCATCAGCGACGACGGGTGCACGCACCGCGCGGCGCCCGCGTCGAACCCGAGCGACAGCGGCGCCGGCACGTCCGTCCCCGCCAGGAGCCGCAGCGTCCGCGCCTCGCGGGTGAGCAGCCCCTCCGCGTGGCGCGCGAAGAACGGCCGGACGAGGGAGCGCAGCACGACGGTGCGCGTCCCGTCCGCGTCCGAGACCACGAGCCGGCGCATCCGCGAGGTCCAGCCGCCCCGCAGCGGGTCGACGCGCGTGACCCGGCCGCGCCGTCCCAGCGTCTCCTCGACCCAGGCGCGGGCGGCGTCCCACTCGGCCGTCGCGTCCTCCTGCTGACCCGGGGCGCACATGGCCCCAGGGTCGCACGGGCGCGCGGCGGGCGGGGCACGGACGGCCCGTCAGGGGACGGGGAGGGGCACGGGGGTGAGTTCGCGCAGGCCCGCCCAGCGGTTGGAACGGAGGAACGCCGCCGCCCGTTCCCCCGCCGCCCGGTCGACGGTGGCGCCCGTCTCGTTGCCCGTGGCGAGGTCCCTGGCCGTGACATGGAGGATGTCGTTGGCGTCGCAGTCGGCCGTCACCTCGATCCGGGGCACGCCGCCGGGGGCGGTGGGCAGGGAGAGTTCGAGGAGCGCGAGGGTCCGGTTGCGCGCCGCCTCCTCGCGCTCGCCCTCCACGAAGTGGAGCACGGCCACGGTCTGGTCGTCCGCGCGTGTGGTGAAGAGGTCGGAGCGCTTGGTGGGGATCGTCGTGTTCCGCTGGATCAGCTTCGTGGTCGTGCCCCCGTGGGTCTCGACGCCGATCGAGTGGGGGGTGACGTCGAGGAGGAGTACGTCCCTCACCGCGCCGGTCAGGACGCCCGCCACCAGGGCGGCACCCCCGGCGACCGCGCCCGGGCCCAGGGGCCGGTCGGGCGCGCGCCCGTCCGTGAGCCGCCGGACCAGGTCGCCCACCGCGGGCATCCGGGTGGCGCCGCCCGTCAGGACGACCTGGTCGATGTCGGCGGGCGTGTGCTCGGCGTCGGCGAGCACCCGCGCGACGGGGGCGCGGCAGCGCTCCAGCAGGTCGCGGGTGAGTTCCTCGAACTCCTCGCGGGTCAACTCCTCTTCGAGGTGGACGGGGCCGTCCGGCCCGGTGGCGAGGTAGGGCAGCCGCAGGGTCGCGGTGCGCGCCGCCGACAGCTCGATCCTCGCGGCCTCGGCCGTCTCGCGCAGCCGCCGGGCCGCGGCGACGTCACGGGTGAGGTCCACGCCGTGCCGCAGCCGCACGCGCTCGGTCAGATGCCTGACGATCCGCAGGTCCCAGTCGTCGCCGCCGAGCCGGGGGTCGCCGGCGGTGGCCCAGTTCTCCACGACGCCGTCGCCGACTTCGGCCACGGAGACGTCCAGGGTGCCCGCGCCGAGGTCGACGATCAGGACGGTGCGGTCGTCCCGGCGCGCGCCGTAGCTCATCGCCGTGGCCGAGGTCTCGTTGATCACGCGCAGGACGGTGAGCCCCGCCCGTTCGCCGGCCCGGCGCAGCGCGGCCCGCTGGTCGCGGTGGAAGCCGGCGGGCACCGCCAGCACCGCGTCGGTGACCGGGTGGCCGAGGTAGTCCTCGGCGTCCTCGCGCAGCCGGGCGAGGACCAGCCCGGCGATGTCCTCGGCGGTCAGCCGGACGCCGCCCCGGGTGACACGCCAGTCGGTGCCCAGCTGCGGCTTGACGGCGTGCGGGGTGAAGTCGGGGTTGGTGAGGACCTGCCGCGCGGCGGCCGTGCCGAGCAGGACGTCCCCCTCGGCGGTGAGGGCCACCAGGCTGGGGGTGGTGTGCGCGCCCTGGGCGTTGGGGACCAGTGAGACCTCGCCCCCTTCCAGGACGGCAACCGCCGAGTGCGCCGTGCCGAAGTCGATGCCGACGGCGGCCCCGCGCGCCGCGCCGGGCGCGGCGCCCGGCGGCGCCGCGGCCCCCTCGGCCTCGGTGTAGGGGGCGGTCGGGGGCGCCGCGTGCCGCTCAACGAGGGCGGTGACGGCGTCCGGCCAGGGCGAGTGGCCAGGGGCCTCGCCGGTCGGCTCCCAGTGCGCGGCGATCCGCTCCAGCAGCGCGGTGAGCGTGGGCCGTTCACCGGGCTCCTTCGCCAGGCAGTCGTCGACCAGTGCGCGCAGCGGTCCCGTGAGCCCGTCCAACCGGGGCCGCCCGTTGACCACCCGGTGGAGCACCGCCAGCGGCGGGCCCTCCCCGAAGGGCTCGGCCCCCGTGGCGGCGAACGCGAGCACCGCGCCCAGCGCGAACACGTCGCCCGGCCGGCCGACCTCGCCGCCCTCGGCCTGCTCGGGCGCCATGAAGCCCGCCGTCCCCACCACCATGCCGGTCGCCGTCAGCGCGGTGTCCTCCCGCGTCCGGGCGATCCCGAAGTCGATCACCCGCGGCCCGTCGGCGGCCACCAGCACGTTCGACGGCTTCAGGTCCCGGTGCAGCACCCCCGCCGCGTGCACGGCCTCCAACGCCTCCACCAGCCCCGCCGCCAGCCGCCACACCGCGCCTTCGGGCAACGGCCCGGCCACGCCGACCGCCGTCGCCAGATCGGGCCCGGGAACGTAGACGGTCGCGATCCACGGCGGGTCGTCCTCCGGCCCCGCCGCCATCACCGGGGCCGTGAACGCCCCACCCACGGCGCGGGCCGCCGCGGCCTCCCGCGCGAACCGCCGCCGGAACTCCTCCCGCCGCGCCAGATGCGGGTGCACCACCTTCACCGCCGCCGCCCGCCCGCCAGGCGACCAACCCAGGAACACCTCGCCCATCCCGCCGGCACCCAGCCGGCCACGCAACCGGAACCCGCCCACCTTCTCCGGATCCCCGGCCCTCAGCGGTTCCACCCCGGCCCCCTTCGTCACCCCGCGCCCGCGGGCCCCGGCGCGCCAACGCGCGGCGCACACCGGCAGGTTACGTTCCCCGACCGCGGCCGGGCCCCGTGCGCGCGGACGCCTCCGCCGCGCGGGCGCCTCCACCGAGGCGCCATTGCATAAACGTGCCTGGCTACGTATAGTCATGCTATTCCACGGAGGAGGCGATGGCAGTGCGGGCTGCGGTGGCGGGCGCCAGCGGGTACGCGGGGGGAGAGGTGCTGCGGCTGTTGTCGGCGCACCCGGAGATGGAGATCGGCGCGGTCACCGCGCACGCCAACGCCGGGCAGGCGCTCGGCGGGCTCCAGCCACACCTGGTGCCGCTGGCCGACCGGGTGCTGGACCCGACCTCGGTCGAGACGCTGGCCGGGCACGACGTCGTCTTCCTCGCGCTGCCCCACGGCCAGTCGGCCGCCGTCGCCGAGGAGTTGGGTGAGGACGTGCTGGTCGTCGACTGCGGCGCGGACTTCCGGCTGCGCGACCCCGCCGTGTGGGAACGCTTCTACGGCACCCCGCACGCCGGCACCTGGCCCTACGGCCTGCCCGAACTCCCCGGCGCGCGCGAGGCGTTGCGCGCCACCCGGCGTATCGCCGTGCCCGGCTGCTACCCGACCGCCGTCAGCCTGGCGCTCTTCCCCGCCTACGCGGCCGGCCTCGTCGAGCCCGACGCGGTGATCGTCGCCGCCTCCGGCACCTCGGGCGCCGGCAAGGCGCTGAAGCCGCACCTGCTCGGCAGCGAGGTGATGGGCTCGATGAGCCCCTACGGCGTGGGCGGCGGCCACCGCCACACCCCCGAGATCGCGCAGAACCTCTCGGGGCTCGCCGGCGAGCCCGTCACCGTCTCGTTCACCCCGACGCTCGCGCCCATGCCGCGCGGCATCCTCGCCACCTGCACGGCCCGCGTCCGCCCCGGCACCACGGCAGCCGCGATCCGCGAGAGCTACGCCGAGGCGCTGGCCGGCGAACCGTTCACGCGGCTGCTGCCCGAGGGGCAGTGGCCGCGGACGGCGGCCGTCGTCGGCTCCAACGCCGCGCTGCTCCAGGTCACCCTCGACGAGGCCGCCGGCCGGCTCGTCGCCGTCAGCGCGATCGACAACCTCACCAAGGGCACCGCCGGCGGCGCCGTCCAGTCCATGAACCTCGCGCTCGGCCTCCCCGAGGAGACCGGCCTCCCACTGAACGGGATCGCGCCGTGAGCGTCACCGCCCCCGTCGGCTTCACCGCCACCGGCGTCGCCGCGGGCCACGCCCCCGACGGCGCGCCCGACCTGGCGCTCGTCGTCAACGAGGGGCCCCGCCTGGCCGCCGCCGGGGTGTTCACCACCAACCGCGTCAAGGGCGCCCCCGTCCTGTGGACCGAGCAGGTGCTGCGCGGCGGCGCGGTCGCCGCCGTGCTGGTCGACGCCGGCTGCGCCAACGCCTGCACCGGGCCGCCCGGTTTCCAGGACGCCCACGCCGTCGTCGAGCACACCGCCCGCCTGCTGGACCGCGACGCCGCGCGGGTCGCGCTGGCCGCCACCGGCCCGATGGGCGTGCGGCCCGCGCTCGACCGGCTGCTGCCCGGCGTGGAGGCCGCCGCCGCGCGGCTCTCCGAGTTCGGCGGCGACCGCGCCGCCCGCGCGATCATGACCACCGACACCCAGCCCAAGACGGCCGCCGTGCGCGGCGGCGACGGCGCCGGCTGGACCGTCGGCGGCATGGCCAAGGGCGGCCCGATGCTCGCGCCCTCCCTCGCCACGCTGCTGGTGGTGCTCACCACCGACGCCGACCTCCCCGCGCCCGAGCTGGCCCGGGCGCTGCGCGCCGCGACCCGCGTCACGTTCGAGCGGATCGACGCCGACGCCGTCGCCTCCCCGAACGACACCGTGCTGCTGCTCGCCTCCGGCGCCTCCGGCACCGCGCCGGACCCGGGGGAGTTCGACGAGGCGGTGCGCGCCGTCTGCGCCGACCTCGCACGGCAGTTGGTGAAGGACGCGGAGGGCGCCACCAAGGAGATCGCCGTCGAGGTGACCGGCGCCGCCGACGAGGAGCAGGCGCTGACCGTCGCCCGTGCCGTCGCCCGCGACCCGCTCGTCAAGGCGGCGCTGCGCGCCGAGGACCCCGCCTGGCCCCGCGTGGCCGCCGCCGCCGGCGCGAGCGGCGCGCCCGTCGAGCCGCACCGGCTCGCCGTGGCGATCAACGGCGTCCAGGTCTGCCGCGACGGCGCCCCCGCCGAGGACGCCGCCGCCGTCGACCTGCGCTTCCGCGAGGTGAGGCTCGCCGTCGACCTGGGCGCGGGGGACCGTTCCGCCTCCCTGTGGACCACGGACTGGGCGGCCGGCGCCGCCCGTTGAGACCACCGACCCGCCGCCGCGCACCTGCCGGCGGCACCGTTCCCCGAGCCGAAAGCGTGTGATGACGGTCAACGCACCGAAGGCCGCCCCAGCCCCCGACCCCGAACCCTCCGCCACCACCGACGACCCGGGCGCGGGCGGCGCCCGCCGCCACACCGCGCTGCCCAAGGCACGCACCCTGATCGAGGCCCTGCCGTGGCTCACCCGCCACCACGGCAGGACGGTGGTGATCAAGTTCGGCGGCAACGCCATGGTCGACGAGGAGCTGAAGGCCGCCTTCGCCCAGGACGTCGTCTTCCTGCGCCACGCCGGCCTGCGCCCGGTGGTGGTGCACGGCGGCGGCCCGCAGATCAGCCGACAGCTCGAACGCCTCGGCCTGGAGTCCGAGTTCAGGGCGGGCCTGCGCGTGACCACCCCCGAGACCATGGAGGTGGTCCGGATGGTGCTCGCCGGCCAGGTGCAGCGCGAGCTGGTCGGACTGCTCAACCGGCACGGCCCGCTCGCCGTCGGCATGACCGGCGAGGACGCCCACATCCTCACCGCCGTCAAGCGGCTGGCCGAGGTCGACGGCCAGCCCGTCGACCTCGGCCGGGTCGGCGAGATCACCGCCGTCGAGACCGGCGCCGTCCAGGCGCTGCTGGACAACGGGCGCATCCCCGTCATCTCCTCCATCGCCCGCAGCGCCGACGACGACCACGTCTACAACATCAACGCCGACACCGCCGCCGCCGCGCTCGCCGCCGCGCTGGGCGCCGAGACGCTGATGGTCCTCACCGACGTCGAGGGCCTGTACGCCGACTGGCCGGCCAGCGACGAGGTCATCAGCCGGCTGACCGTCAGCGAGTTGGAGCGGCTGCTGCCCGAGCTGGCCAGCGGGATGGTGCCCAAGATGGAGGGCTGCCTGACCGCCGTCCGCAGCGGGGTGCGCACCGCCCGCGTCATCGACGGCCGGGTGCAGCACTCCATCCTGCTGGAGATCTTCACCGACGAGGGGATCGGCACGATGGTCGTCCCCGACGACCACCCCGTTCCGGAGGCCGCGTCCCACGCGGCGCCCAGCACCGCGCCCACCGAGGGAGAGTCCCGATGAGCAACGAGTCCCTGCACGCCAGGTGGCAGGCTTCCCTGATGGACAACTACGGCCTGCCGAGGGTGCCGTTGACGCGCGGCGAGGGCGCCAGGTTCTGGGACGCCGACGGGCGCGAGTACCTGGACTTCGTCGGCGGCATCGCCGTCAACTCGCTCGGCACCGCCCACCCCGCCGTCGTCGAGGCGGTCTCCCGTCAGGTCGCCTCGCTGGGCCATGTCTCCAACCTGTTCGTCGCCGAGCCGCCGGTGGCACTCGCCGAACGGCTGCTCGAACTGGCCGGCCGGCCGGGGCGGGTCTTCTTCTCCAACTCGGGCGCCGAGGCCAACGAGGCCGCGTTCAAGCTGGGCCGGCTCACCGGGCGGCGGCACATGGTCGCCGCCGACGGAGGTTTCCACGGGCGGACGGTGGGCGCGCTGGCGCTCACCGGGCAGGCCGGCAAGCAGGACGGCTTCCTCCCGCTGCCGGGGGACGTGACCCATGTGCCCTACGGCGACGCCGAGGCGCTGCGCGCCGCCGTCACCGAGGAGACCGCGCTGGTGGTCCTCGAACCGGTGCAGGGCGAGAACGGCGTGGTCGTCCCACCGGACGGCTACCTCGCCGCCGCCCGCGAGATCGCCACGGCCAACGGCGCGCTGCTGGTGCTCGACGAGGTGCAGACCGGGATCGGCCGCACCGGGCACTGGTTCGCCGGCCAGGCCCAGGGCGTCGAGGCCGACGTCGTCACGCTGGCCAAGGGGCTCGGCGGCGGGCTGCCGATCGGCGCGACCCTGGCCTTCGGGCGGGCGGCCGAGCTCTTCACACCCGGCCGGCACGGCTCCACCTTCGGCGGCAACCCGGTCTCCTGCGCCGCCGCGCTGGCCGTGCTGGACACCGTCGAGTCCGAGGACATCCTGCGGCGGGTCAAGGCGACCGGCGAGCTGCTGCGGAACGGAGTCGAGCGGCTGGGGCACCCGCTGGTCGAGGGGGTCAGGGGCGCCGGGCTGCTGCTCGGTATCGTGCTCACCGAGCCCGTCGCCGCGCTGGCGCAACGTTCCGCCCAGGACGCGGGGCTGCTGGTGAACGCCGTCGCTCCCGACGTGCTGCGGCTGGCACCCCCGCTGATCATCGGGAACGCGGAGGTCGACGCGTTCCTGGCCGCGTTGCCCGCGGCGCTGGACGCGGCGGCCGAGGCGGCCGGCGAGGGCCAAGGATGACAACCGGAGAGGGAGCATGACGGACCAGGCGCAGCCCAGGGGCGGATCGGGCAACGGGCCCGCGGTTCCCCAGACCCGAACGGCCCGGCACCGCAGGATCGTCGAGATCCTCAACCGGGGCCCGGTGCGCTCCCAGAGCCAGCTCGCCAAGCTGCTCGCCGACGACGGGCTGAGCGTCACCCAGGCGACGCTCAGCCGGGACCTCGACGAGCTGGGCGCGGTGAAGATCCGCAACGCGAGCGGTGAGCTGATCTACGCCGTGCCGAGCGAGGGCGGCTACCGGACGCCGAGGGCGCCGCTGGGGGAGTCCGCCAAGGAGGAACGGATGGCCCGCCTCGCCGGCGAGCTGCTGATCTCCGCGGAGGCCTCGGCCAACCTGGTGGTGCTGCGCACCCCGCCGGGCGCCGCGCAGTTCCTCGCCTCGGCGATCGACCAGGCGGAGGTCCACGACATCCTCGGCACCATCGCCGGCGACGACACCCTCCTCCTCATCAGCCGCGCCCCCGACGGCGGCCAGTCCCTCGCCGACCACCTGCTCCGCCTGGCCCAACGCGACGAATAGCCCCTTGCCGGGGGTGCCCGGTGACGACTGCGCGCGCCACGGTTCTGGGGGCGCGGGGAACTGCGCGAGCAACTGTCCACCGGGCTGGTAGCCGACGACCCACCTTGCCGGTGACGAACCGTTGTCGTCTGCGGCCCGCCACGGATGCACCGCGCCGTTCCCCGCGCCCCTGGGGGTGTCGTCGGTGCGCGTGGCCGGTTACGCGCGCCCCGGCTCTGGGGGTGCGTCTGGCCGGTGACGGCTGCGCGCGCCGCGCCCCTGGGGGCGCGGGGAACTGCGCGAGCAACTGTCCACCGGGCTGGTAGCCGACAACGCGCCTGGTGTCTCGGCTCGGTTGTCGTCTGCGGCCCGTCACGGATGCACCGCGCCGTTCCCCGCGCCCCTGGGGTTGTT
The DNA here is from genome assembly GCF_006335015.1 of Streptomyces sedi. GTDB lineage: Bacteria > Actinomycetota > Actinomycetes > Streptomycetales > Streptomycetaceae > Streptomyces > Streptomyces sedi. The sequence continues at coordinate 26,338 of NZ_VDGT01000009.1, read as the reverse complement.
GCCGGTGCGCGTGGCCGGTTACGCGTGCCCCGGCTCTGGGGGGGCGGGTCTGCCCGGTGACGACTGCGCGCGCCACGGCTCTGGGGGCGCGGGGAACGGCGCGAGCAACCATCCACGGACCGATAGCCGACAACGCGCCTGCCGTCCCTGCTCCGTTGCCGTCCCCGGCGCAACCGTCCACGGGCCGGCAGCCGACAGCGCACCCGACCTCCCGGACCGCCAGCGTCAGCTGGTCCTGTGGCAGGCCATCTCCGCCAGGGACCGCAGGCGTTCGACGGGTTCGCCCCTCGTCGGGAGGGACGCCAGCGCCTCCTCCGCGAGGGTGAGTTCCTCGGCAGCGGCGCGTTCGGCCCAGGCGCGGCCACCGGCCTCCTCGACCAGTGCGGCGAGGGCGGCCACCGTCGGGCCGCCCTCCGCGCCGTCTGTCGACTCCTCGCCGTCCGTCGACTCCTCGTCGGTGTACAGCTCGGCCAGCCGTCGCGCCGCCGGGGTGCCGGAGTCCAGCGCGGCGACCACCGGCAGCGACTTCTTCCGGCTGGCGAGGTCCGCGCCGGCGGGCTTGCCCGTGACCTCGGGATCGCCCCAGATGCCCAGCAGGTCGTCCGTCAACTGGAAGGCCATGCCCAGGTGGTGGCCGAAGCGGCGCAGCGCGTCGACCGCCCGTTCCTCGCCGCCGCCCCAGAGGCCGCCGAGCGCGCAGGCGCAGGCCAGCAGCGCGGCGGTCTTGCGTTCGGTCATCAGCAGGCACTCGCCGAGGGAGACCTGGGAACGTTCCTCGAAGTGCAGGTCCGCCTGTTCGCCCTCGATCAGCTGGGTGGTGGCCTCGGTCAGCCAGCGCACGCCGGTCAGCGCGTGCGCCGGCGCGTCCGCGTCGGTGAGCACCCGGACGGCCTGGTTGAGCAGCGCGTCGCCCGCGAGCAGCGCGGAGGACGAGCCGAAGACCGCCCAGGCGGTGGCACGGTGCCGCCGCGTGGTGTCGCCGTCGAGGATGTCGTCGTGGAGCAGCGAGAAGTTGTGTGTCAGCTCCACGGCGACCGCCGGCGCGAGCGCGTCCTGCGAGCGCCCCCCGACCGCCTCGGCGGCGGCGAAGACCAGCGTCGGCCGCAGCGCCTTGCCCGCCGGCGCCGTGTCGGGCCGGCCGGCGCTGTCCGTCCAGCCGAAGTGGTAGGAGGCGACACGCGCCACCGGCGGCGGTAGCCGGCGCACCCAGGTCCGCAGCTCGGGATCGAGCAGCGCCCGCGCCTCGCGCAGTGCCTCGCGGGCGGTGTCGCACTCGTCCTGGGTGTCGGGAACGGTCGTCATCGGCGGACTCCCTCGCAGGCGGATCGTCTGGCAAACGGTCGCGTCCAGCTTGGCCGCAGCGGGGCGGTACCAAAACGGTGCCTGCCGCACCACGACCGCGCCGCGCGGTGCGGCGCGCGCCGGCGTGACCCACGCGCGCCCGAGCTGACCAGCGGTTCCCCGCCGGCGGCCGGCCGCCTCCCGCCGTCCACGGCCGGCCGGTGATCTACCCGTGTGGGTTAACGCGCCGAGTGCCGGGGGTGACGCGGGGCGTCCGCCAAGTCCCTTTCGCGGTACCCCAGTTCGCCCGCGTCCGGTCCGCGTCCCGGCCGCCGGGCCGCCGGGGAACGGCCCGGCGCTCCCGTGCGGTCTCCGTTGACCAGCAGGTTTGACGAATCATGCAGAGGCTCGCATACTTATTCCTCAGTTCCCCGTGTGAGGCGCACGAGGAAGCGCATGTGAAGTCCAGCGCGGTACCCGCACTGCTTGCCCTAAGGAGACACCGTGACCCAGCGCGTCGTACTCGCCTACTCAGGCGGCCTTGACACGTCGGTCTGCATCGGTTGGATCGCCGAGGCCACCGGCGCCGAGGTGGTCGCCGTCGCCGTCGACGTCGGTCAGGGCGGCGAGAGCCTGGACGTGATCCGCAAGCGCGCGCTGGCCTGCGGCGCGGTCGAGGCCGAGGTGGTCGACGCCAAGGACGAGTTCGCCGAGGAGTACTGCCTCCCCGCCGTCAAGGCCAACGCCCTCTACATGGACCGCTACCCGCTGGTCTCCGCGCTCTCCCGGCCCGTGATCGTCAAGCACCTGGTCGCCGCCGCCCGCAAGCACGGCGCCGACACCGTCGCCCACGGCTGCACCGGCAAGGGCAACGACCAGGTCAGGTTCGAGGCGGGCATCGCCTCCCTGGCCCCCGACCTCACCTGCATCGCGCCCGTCCGGGACTACGCGATGACCAGGGACAAGGCCATCGCCTTCGCCGAGGAGAAGGGGCTGCCGATCGCCACCTCCAAGAAGTCCCCCTACTCCATCGACGCCAACGTCTTCGGGCGCGCCGTGGAGACCGGCTTCCTGGAGGACATCTGGAACGGCCCGATCGAGGACATCTACGAGTACACCCAGGACCCGGCCGCTCCCCGGGAGGCCGACGAGGTCGTCATCACCTTCCGCGAGGGCGCCCCCGTCGCGCTCGACGGCCGCCCGGTCACCATGCTCCAGGCCATCAAGGAGCTGAACGAGCGGGCCGGCGCCCAGGGCGTGGGCCGGATCGACATGGTCGAGGACCGGCTGGTGGGCATCAAGTCCCGCGAGGTGTACGAGTCCCCGGGCGGCATCGCGCTGATCGCGGCCCACCAGGAGCTGGAGAACGTCACCGTCGAGCGCGAGCTGGCCCGCTACAAGCGGCAGGTCGAGCAGCGGTGGAGCGAGCTGGTCTACGACGGCCTGTGGTTCTCCCCGCTCAAGCGCGCCCTGGACGGCTTCGTCAACGAGGCCAACCAGCACGTCAGCGGCGACATCCGGATGACCCTGCACGGCGGTCGCGCGGTGGTCACCGGCCGGCGTTCCGAGCAGTCGCTCTACGACTTCAGCCTGGCCACCTACGACACGGGCGACAGCTTCGACCAGTCGCTGGCCAAGGGCTTCATCGACCTGTTCTCGCTCTCCAGCAAGATCGCCGCCAAGAGGGACGTCGCCCCGTGACCGAGCAGCAGCAGACCGGGGCCGGGCCCGAGGTGCGGCTCTGGGGCGGCCGGTTCGCCCACGGGCCGGCCGAGGCGCTGGAGAAGCTCAGCGCCTCCGTCCACTTCGACTGGCGGCTCGCCCCCTACGACATCGCCGGCTCCCGCGCCCACGCCCGCGTCCTGCACCGCGCCGGGCTGCTCGACGAGGCCGAGCTGACCGCGATGCTCGCCGGCCTGGACCGGCTGGCGGCCGACGTGGAGGACGGCTCGTTCACCGGCACCGTCGCCGACGAGGACGTGCACACCGCCCTGGAGCGCGGCCTGCTGGAGCGGCTCGGCCCGGAGCTGGGCGGCAAGCTGCGGGCGGGCCGTTCGCGCAACGACCAGGTGGCCACCCTCTTCCGGATGTATCTGCGGGACCACGCGCGGATCATCGCCGGCCTGCTGGGTGACCTCCAGGAGACCCTGATCGCGCTGGCCGAGGCCCACCCGGCCGTGGCCATGCCGGGGCGCACCCACTTCCAGCACGCCCAGCCGGTGCTCTTCGCCCACCATGTGCTGGCGCACGCGCAGGCGCTGTCCAGGGACGCGGAGCGGCTGCGGCAGTGGGACGCCCGCACCGCCGTCTCGCCCTACGGCTCCGGCGCGTTGGCCGGTTCCTCGCTCGGGCTCGACCCGGAGGCGGTCGCCGCCGAGCTGGGCTTCGAGGGCGGCTCCTCGGCCAACTCCATCGACGGCACCGCCGCCAGGGACTTCGCGGCGGAGTTCGCGTTCGTCACCGCGATGATCGGCGTCGACCTCTCCCGGATCGCGGAGGAGGTGATCGTGTGGAACACCAAGGAGTTCTCCTTCGTGACCCTGCACGACGCGTTCTCCACCGGCAGCTCGATCATGCCGCAGAAGAAGAACCCGGACATCGCCGAGCTGGCCCGCGGCAAGTCCGGCCGCCTCATCGGAAACCTGACGGGTCTGCTCGCCACCCTCAAGGCGCTGCCGCTGGCCTACAACCGCGACCTCCAGGAGGACAAGGAACCGGTCTTCGACTCCTGCGACCAACTGGAGGTGCTGCTCCCCGCGTTCACCGGGATGCTGGCCACCCTCACGGTCAACGCGGAGCGGATGGCCGAGCTGGCGCCCGCCGGCTTCTCGCTGGCGACCGACATCGCCGAGTGGCTGGTCAAGCGCGGAGTGCCGTTCCGCGACGCGCACGAGACGGCGGGCGAGTGCGTCCAGGCCGCCGAGGCCGAGGGCATCGAGCTGGACGAGCTGACGGACGAGACCTTCGCCAAGATCTCGCCCCGGCTGACCCCCGAGGTCCGCGAGGTGCTGACCGTCGAGGGCGCGCTGGCGGCCCGCTCCGCGCGGGGCGGCACGGCCCCGGTCGCGGTCGCCGCCCAGCTCGCCGAGGTCCGCGCCGACCTGGGCGAGCAGCGGAGCTGGCTCGCCGCCAGGCCCGGACTGGTCTGACACCCGTTCGCGCTCGCGCATGACAGGGGCCCGATCCCACCCCGGGATCGGGCCCCATGTCGCGCGTCGGACCCCGGCCACCAACTCGCGCGAAAACCCACGTAGGATGCCGCACTGAGAGGCGGCGCGACGGGGAGGAACAGCGTGGTCGGGGGAGCGGGGACGGGGCTGACTCGTCGCGGACGCAAACTGCTGTACGGGGGCTGCGGCGTGGCCGTGGCGCTCGCCACCGTGGCGACCGCCGTCGTGCTGGCCGGCGAGCCGGGGTCGGACGAAGCGGACTGCTGGGGCGCCTGGGGCGCCGTCGAGTCCCCCTGGTCCGGCGGAGACGTCGCCGTCTCCGAATCCCCGCCGACGCCCGAGCACCCCGAGGGCCGGTGCGAGGTGGCGGTCACGATGACGGAGAACGAGGGCGACGAACCCTGGCGCCACGTGCTGGAGGTCTCCTACGGCACCCTGCCCGACGGCCGCGAGGAGCTGGGCACCTGGGCCCGGGAACATCTGCGCGGAGACGCCGCCCCGTTGCCCGACGGCCTGCCCGGCGGCGTCTCCGCCGAGCACGGGCTGCTGGTGCTCCCCGAGCGGTGCGACACCGAAGGCGCCCCCACCGTCGTCACCATGACCACCCGGTACAGCGAGGAGCGGACCGACAGGGGCGACGAGGCCGCCCACGGCTCGCGGCCGGCGAACGGCCCCTCCCACATGGCCGGGTTGCTGGTCGAGGTCGCCCGCCGGGGCATGGCGGGGGCGGGCTGCGCGGCCGGGGAGGACGACCCGGACGCCGGGCCGCTCGACGCGTCCACGGACATCGCCCCCGTGGGGGGCCGGCCCACGGAGCGGGAGGGCGCCCGACACCTGTGCGGCCACCCCGACCTGCCGGAGGAGGGCCGCCCCACCGAATCGTTGAACAGCGCGCGGGGCTACTTCCACGCCTGGACCTCGGCCGTGGGCGCCGGGGACGACACGGCCGTCTGCACCGTCGCGCGGCGCCTCCACGGCTTCGACGCGCGGGCGGGCGACCGGCTCGCCTTCGGCCCGCCGACCTCGGCGACCGTGCTGCTCTCCACGGCCCAACCCGACACCGCCCGCCTGCTGGAGGACCTCGCCGACCGCCTCGGCGCCCGCCCCGTCGACGACTGGGAAGGCCCGGAGGGGCTGAACGGCGCGACGGTCGTCCACGGCGGCTCGTTGGCCCTCGCCGCCCTCGACTGCGCGCGCGGCGACGAGGCCGAGCCGGCCAGGACACTCTTCGCGGCGTACGAGAGGGACGACGCCCCCCGGCTCCTCGCCGACTACACGCGGGCCACGGCACCCCACCGCGGCTGCGGGGAGGTGACCCCCGATGCCTGAGCGCGTGACGAGCCCGCGGTGGCGCGGCGCCCTCCGTTCCCCGGCGCTCCGCCGCGCGCCCCTGCTCGGCCTGCTCGCCGGCCTGCTGCTCGGAGCCGGCGGCGCCGCCGGGGTCGGCGCGCTCGCCGACGACCAGGACGACCGGGCGTCGTACTGCTGGGACGCCCTCACCCCCGACGACCTGGCGGGCTTCCTCGGCGACGAGGGCCACGCGGCGGTCGTCGAGCACGGCGCGACCCCGTTCGACGCCCCCGGGACCCAGTGCCGCGTGCTGGTCGACGCCGGCACCTCCGGGCGCCAACTCGCCGTCACCGTCGGCCCGATCGACGACTTCGACATCGAGGGCGCCTGGGCCCGCGACTTCCTCCGCCCCGACCTCGTCCCCTACGCCGGCGCGGCCGACGGCCTGGCGGGCCCCACCGCCGCCTGGCTGAAACTGCCCCCCGACTGCCGCCCGGCCGACCTCCCCGGCAGGTCACACAGCCGGGTGGTCTCCGTGCGCGCCGAGGGCGACTGGCCGGACCCCGAACCGGGCGAACTGGCCCGCGCCGCCCTGCTGGTGGCCAACGCGGCGCTGGACCGGCACGACTGCCACGGGCGTTACCCCACCGAGGGGAACCCGCTCGCCGGCGCGCCGGGCTCGTGGGACGAGCCCGAGGACGCCAGCGAGGAGTTCTGCGGCACCGGCGCCCACCGCCCCGGCGGGCTGCCCCGCACGATCCTCGGCCCGACGGGCGGGCCGGTCCGGGTCTGCGGCGTGATGGACCCCGGCGACCCGGACCAGGTCCTGAGCCTGGTGACCGTCGAGGACCCGCACCTGGCGGGCCCGTTCAGGACCCACGGCGAGCTGTCGGCCCGGCCGGTGGTCGCGCTGGAGTGCGGCGACACCACCGTCCAGGTCATGGCGCGCGGCAGACACCTCGGGATCCCGTCCCTGCGCGAGATCGACGTGCCGGCGCTGCTCGACGCGTACGCGGCGGCGGAGGCGGAACGCCTGGGCTGCCGGGCGCCGTAGCCGCCGCCCTCACTCGCCCGGGTAGCGCAGCCCGATCTCCCGCCGCGCCGCGTCCAGCGTGCGCATCACGGCCAGCGTGCCGTCCAACGGGACCAGCGGCGACTCCAACTCGCCGGCCCGCAGCGCCCGTCCCACCTCCGCCGCCTCGTGGGCGTAGCTCACCGCGGGACCCGGCGCGGTGAACTCCTCGGGCGCGTCCGCGCCCGCGCGGTGCAGCACGAAGCTCTCCGGGTGCAGAAAGCCCCGGGGAACCTCGATCCGGCCCCGCGAGCCGGTGACCACCGCGGTCCGCGCGGTGTCCGCGACGAAGGAGCAGGTCAACGCGGCGACCGCGCCGGACTCGTAGCCCAGCAGCAGCCCGGTGTTCTCGTCGGTGCCGCCCGACATCGCCGCCCAGGCCCGCACCTCGCTCGGCTCGCCCAGCACCAGCTGCGCGAACGCCACCGGATACACCCCCAGGTCCAGCAGCGCCCCGCCGCCCAGCTTCGGGTCGCGCAGCCGGTGCGCCGGGTCCGTGGGCGCCACGAAGCCGAAGTCCACGTGGACCGACCGCACCTCGCCGATCGCGCCCTCCGCGATCACCCCCATCATCCGCCGCACCACGGGGCTGCAGTAGGTCCACATGGCCTCCATCAGGAAGACCCCGCGCTCCCTGGCCAGTTCCACCAGCTCGGTCGCCTGCGCCGCGTTCAGCGTGAACGGCTTCTCGCACAGCACCGGGGTGCCGGCCTCCAGACACAGCCGCACCGGCTCGGCGTGCGCGCTGTGCGGGGTCGCCACATAGACGACGTCCACCCCCGGGTCCTCGGCCAGCGCCGCCCAACTCCCGTGCGCGCGGGCGATGCCGTGCCGCCCGGCGAACCGTTCCGCCGACTCCGCCGTCCGCGAGCCGACGGCCACGATCTCGGCGTCCGGCAGCTTCGCCACGTCCGAGACGAACCTGTCGGCGATGCCACCCGTCGCGAGGATGCCCCACCGCACCGGTCGCCCGGCCAGTCCAGCCTGCTCGTCAGCCATCCGTGCTCCCTCGTCGTGCCAGGCCACCCGGCGGGCGGCCACCGGCCGATCATCGTAGTTCGCGCCGTCGACGCCGCCACGGCCGCCGCCGGGACACTGCCGGTACGGTGAGCATCCGCCCGACGACGAACGGGCCGCTGCCCGCGGCAGCCCGGCGGGCGCGGGACGGGCGCGAGAACAGCCACGAGAACAGGCGTGAAAGGGGACGCGATGGCGTTCACACGGTTCCACCCCGAGGCCACCCCGACCGCCAGGATCGGGCTCGGGCTCGCCGCCGTCGGCCGCCCCGGCTACCTCAACCTCGGCCGCGCCGCCGACCTGCCGGCCGAACGCACCCCCGAGGCGCTGCGGGAACGCACCCACCGGCTGCTGGACGCCGCGTTCACCCAGGGCGTGCGCTACGTCGACGCGGCGCGCTCCTACGGCAGGTCGGAGGAGTTCCTGGCCGGCTGGCTGGACAGCCGCGCCGAGGCCGCCAAGGAACTGGTCGTCGGCAGCAAGTGGGGCTATACCTACACCGCCGACTGGCGTACCGAGGCCGACGTCCACGAGGTGAAGGACCACTCGGCGGCCACCCTCGACCGGCAGCACGCCGAGACCACGGCGCTGCTCGGAGCCCGGCTCGACCTCTACCAGATCCACTCGGTGACACCCGCCAGCCCCGCGTTGAGTGACCCGGCCGTGCACGCCAGACTGGCGCGGCTGGTCGAGGACGGCGTGAGCGTCGGGCTCTCCACCAGCGGGCCCGCGCAGGCGGAGGCGATCCGCGCGGCGCTGGAGATCACGGTCGCCGGACGCCCGCTCTTCACCACCGTGCAGGCGACGTTCAACCTGCTGGAGCCCTCGGCCGCGCCGGCGCTCGCCGAGGCCCACGAGGCGGGCCGCACCGTGATCGTTAAGGAGGCGCTGGCCAACGGCCGCCTCGCCGGCGAGGCGGCGCCGCCCGAACTGCTGCGGCTCGCCCAGGAGACCGCGACCAGCGCCGACGCGGTCGCGTTGGCCGCCGTGCTGGCCCAGCCGTGGGCGGGGATCGTGCTCTCCGGCGCGGCGACCGTCGCCCAGCTGAACGACAACGTGGCCGCCGCCGGGCTCAGCCTCGACCCGGCGCCGCTGACCTCGTTGGCCCGGCTGGTCGAGACCCCCGAGACCTACTGGCGCACCCGCGCCGCGCTGCCCTGGCGGTGAACCGTCGTCGCCGGGGCGCGCACGGCCGAACGGATCAGGCGGCGCGCGCCTTCGTGGCGTACATGTCGACGTACTCCTGACCGGAGAGCCGCATCACGTCCGTCATCACCTCGTCGGTCACGGCCCGCAGCACATAGCGGTCCCGGTCCATGCCCTCGTACCGGGAGAAGTCCAGCGGGTCGCCGAACCGCACGGTGATCCGCCGCCCCGCGCCCAGCTTCGGCAGCCCACGGCCGCCCGGCTGCACCCGGTCGGTGCCGATCATCGCGAACGGCACCACCGGCGCGCCGGTCATCAGCGTCAGCCGGGCGATCCCCGTCCGGCCCCGGTACAGCCGCCCGTCGGGCGACCTGGTGCCCTCCGGGTAGATCCCGAACATGTCACCGCGCTCCAGCACCCGGCGCCCCGTCATCAACGCCGCGACGCCGCCGCGCCCGCCGTCGCGGTCCACGGGGATCATCCCGACGGCGGTGAAGAACCACGCCATCAGCCGCCCCTTCAGCGAACGGCCCTTGACGTACTCGTCCTTGCCGATGAAGAAGACCTGGCGCTCGCAGACCAGCGGGAGGATCACCGAGTCGATGAAGGTGAGATGGTTGCCGGCGAGGATCACGGGACCGCTGGCCGGAATCCGCTCCAGCCCCTCGACCCGGGGGCGCAGAAGCAGCTTCAGCAGCGGGCCGAGCAGCACCTTCAGTACAACGAAACGGGACAACTTCCCCTCCGGTCGGTCATGGTCGCGCGCGGGGCGCCACGATCCGGGGGACCGTGACGCATAGGGACGATACTCGCGCGCACGGAGTCTTCCCGCACAGGGTTCACCCCATGGTGCGGAGAACATCACACCACGGGGGCCTGGGCGGCCGGCCCTCTCCGGCCCACGACTCACCTTGCCGGTGGGGCACCGCGGCCGTCTTTCCCCCGCCACGGATGCACCGCGCAGTTCCCCGCGCCCCCAAGCCGCCCACCGGCAGTGCAGGGGCGCGGGGAACTGCGCGGGTAACCCATCACCGGGGTGAGGGCGACAACGCACCGTGCGGCCCCGCACCGTTGTCGTCCTCACATCCTGCGGCAAGCAGGTTCGTCTGGAGTTCGCCCACGCTTCCCGGACACGACCACCCCCGCTCCCTAGGGTCGAGCGACGTTTCGTGGAGCACCGACGAGGGAGACGAGATGGCAGCGCGACAGGTGACGGAGACAGAGCGGGGCCGGCCGGGCCGCCGCGCCGTGCTCGGCGCGGCGATGGCCGGCGCCGGCACGGCGGGACTGCTGGGCGCCGGCACCGCCCGGGCGGCCGGCGGCCCCGGCCGCCCCGGCGGCGGGCGCGACCGGCTGCCGACACCCACCGTCGTCGCGCACCGGGGCGCCTCCGGCTACCGCCCCGAACACACCCTGGGCTCCTACCAGTTGGGCCTCGACCTCGGCGCCGACATCATCGAGCAGGACCTCGTCCCGACCCGCGACGGCCATCTCGTCTGCCGCCACGAGAACGACATCACCGGCACCACCGATGTCGCCGACCACCCGGAGTTCGCCGACCGCCGCGCCACGAAGAGCATCGACGGTGTCGAGCTGACGGGTTGGTTCACCGAGGACTTCACCCTCGCCGAGCTGAAGACCCTGCGAGCCACCGAGCGCATCCCCGAGCAGCGTCCCCACAACACGCTCTACGACGGCCGTTGGACCGTTCCCACCTTCGATGAGGTGCTGGAGTGGGCGGCCGAGCGCGGCCGGGAGCGGGGGCGGCCGGTGTGGCTGTACACGGAGACCAAGCACCCGAGCTACTTCCGTTCCCTCGGCCTCGGTCTGGAGGAGCCGCTGGCCCGGCTGCTGCGCCGGCACCGGCTGCACCGCGCCAACGCCCCGATCTTCCTCCAGTCCTTCGAGCCCACCAGCGTCCAGCGGCTCGCCGAACTGGTCGACACGCCGGGCGTGGTGCTGCTGGGCGCGGCCGACGACCGGCCGTGGGACTTCGTCGAGTCCGGCGACCCGCGCACCGTCGCCGACCTGGTCACCCCCGAGGGACTCGCCGAGATCGCCGGCTACGCGCACGGTCTCGGCCCGACCCTCGACCTGGTCATCCCGCGCGCCGACGACGGCTCGCTCGCCGAGCCCTCGTCCCTGGTCGCCGACGCCCACCGCGCCGGGCTGCTGGTGCACCCGTACACGCTGCGCAACGAGAACGCCTTCCTGCCCGCCGACTTCCAGCGCGGCACGGACCCCAACGGCTACGGCGACGTCTTCGGCGCCGCCCGCGCCTACTTCGAGGCCGGCGTCGACGGGATCTTCGCCGACCACCCCGACACGGCGCTGCTCGCGGCGGAGGACTTCAGGGGCTGACGCCACGTCACCACCGCGCCGCCCGGCTCCTTCACCCGAACGAGCGACCGGGCGGCGCGCGTCGTTCGCCGTCCGTTTCCCTGCCGTTTCGCCCGGCTCGTGGCGGCCGGAACGGTGAGTGAGTCGTGAATCTCACAGCGCGGTTGGCCCGGGGGCATTCCCCCACGGGCCGCTCCCTAGCACAATGCTGACGGCGCGGGTTCTGACCTGCGTCGTCAGGGCTGTTGCCGGCCCGCCTGCACCCTCACCTCAGCGCGGCCGGCCGAACTCCTCACCTGGAGGCGTGTGCAATGGGCATGAGCGTCACGATCGAGCCGGCGACCGAGCGGGATGTCGAGCAGATCCTCAAACTCCAGTACCTGTGTTACCAGTCGGAGGCCGAGCTGTACGGCGACTACGGCATCGAACCGCTCACCCAGTCCCTCGACGAGCTGCGCGCCGAACTGGCCGAGAGCTGCGTCCTGGTGGCGCGGCTCGGCGCGGAGGTCGTCGGCTCGGTACGCGGCACGGTCGAGGCCGACGGCACGGCCCCGATCGGCCGGCTGATCGTCCATCCGAGGATGCAGCGGCACGGGCTGGGCGGGCGGCTGCTGGTCGCGGTCGAACGGCGGCTGGCCGCCGAGCGTTCCGCCGCCCGCTACCGCCTCTCCACGGGGCAGCGCGGCGCGGCCAACCAGCGGCTCTACCGCCGCCTCGGCTACGCCCCGGTCTCCGTGGAGCAGATCTCGCGCCATCTGTCGCTGGTCACCATGGAGAAGCCGGTGGCCGTCCCGGAGCCGGAGCGCACGGTCGCCGCGTAGCTTCCCACCCGTTCCGACCCGTTCCCACCCGGGCGCCCGCTTCCCTCGCGGCGCGCCCCCACCCACCGGCCGGCGGCGTCTGCCGCCGGCCGAGGTGTTGTCCGCCCCTCGTTCTCGTCCGGAGTGCCCCATGCGCCGCCTCGCTGTCTTCCTCGCCTCGTCCCACGGCAACGACCCGGCGTACGCCGCGCTGGCCGCCGCCGTGGGGACCGGGCTGGCCGAACGGGGTGTCGGGCTGGTCTACGGCGGGGGCCGCTCGGGGCTGATGGGCGTCGTCGCGGACGCCGCGCTGAAGGCGGGCGGAGAGGTCATCGGCGTGATGCCGCGCGACCTGATCGCACGGGAGTGGGCGCACGAGGGCCTGACCGAGCTGGTCATCTGCGAGACGATGCACGAACGCAAGGCGCTCATGGCCGACCGCGCCGACGCGTTCGCGGCCCTGCCGGGCGGGCTCGGCACGCTGGAGGAGATATTCGAGGTGTGGTCGTGGCGCCAACTGGGGCTCCACGCCAAGCCGGTCGGGCTTCTCGACGCGGGCGGCTTCTGGACGCCGCTGCTGGACGCCCTGCGCGGCATCGCCGACACGGGGCTGCTCTCGGCCAGGACGTTGGACGACCTCGCCGTCGCGGGGGACCTCGCCGGTCTGCTGGAGGTGTTGGACGCCCGTATCCGTGAGGGATACCAGCCGGCGCGGCCCCGCTGAGGCCTCCGGCGGGCCGTCCGCCGACAGCGGTGCCGGGTGGTGCGGGTGGGTGGTCGTCCGCCGGCCCGGTGGTGGGTTGCTCGCGTCCCCGCACGGGCCCGCGTCCCCGCACTGCCGCGCAGCGGCTACGCCGCCGCGCGGAGCCAGCGCAGGCCGGTGAGGGGGAGGATCAGGGGGAGGAAGACGTAGCCGATGCCGTAGTCGGACCAGACCGTCGCGTCGGGGAAGGCGCCGGGGTCGACCAGCGACCAGGTGCCGACGGTCAGGACGCCGACCAACTCGACCGCGCAGCACACGAGTCCGACGCGCCGCGCGCGTTCCCCGCCCCGGACGAGGCAGAAGGTGATCGCGGCGTAGACCACGGCGGCCACCGCGGACAGCACATACGCCACCGGCGCGTCGTCGAACCTGGTCGACAGCTGGTAGAGCGAGCGCGAGGCGGCGCCCACCGCGAAGATCCCGTAGAGCAGCACCAGCAGCCGCCCCGGGCCGTGCTTCAGGTCCGGCCGCCCGCCGGGGGACGCGGTCGTCGGGGCCTCAGACACCGGCCGCCCCCGCCCACACGTCGGCCAGCCGCAGCTCCAGGACCGCCGCCACGGCCGCGCCGACGGCGACCGTCGCCGAGCCCCAGCGGTTCCGTTCGGTGAAGGAGACGACGACCGTCAGCGGCAGACACAGCGGCACCGCGACCAGGTAGCAGACGAAGACCACCGTGCTGCCGTCGCCGGCCGGCCGGTCGCCGCCCGCGAGGGCGACCGTGGAGACCACGGCCTGGGCCAGGGCGAAGAGTTCGACGAGCGCCGCGCCCCCGTAGTGCCAGTCCTTGACCGGCTGGTCGCGGAAGGACGCGTACCCGCACCAGACCGCCAGCAGCAGCCCGGTCACCACGACCGTGACCGTCAACGGGGTGAACATGGCGACGACTCTAGCCCGGCTCGCGGGCCCGCCGGACCTCGGGGCCCGGCCCCCGGCGCCCGGGAGACGCCGCCCGCCGGGGACGGCGCGACGTGGCGTTGGCCACAGCGCGCCGGACCGTGGTGATAACGCTCTGACCGGTCTGTTTTACTGGACGGCATGACACCGACGAGCAGCCCCCACGCGGCGACCGAGGCGCAGATGTTGCCCGGTGCTCACTGTCCGTGTCGAATGTGTGCCCGCTGAGGGCCCCCACCGAGCGCCTCGCGCCCCGAAGCGAACCCGCCGCCGCGCCGGCCCGCCCGTGCGTCGCCGGAACGGCCGGACCTGACCGGACGGTCCCCGGCCGGCCGTTCCCCGCTCACGCGCTCCGCACCTGACACCTCCGCCAGGGCCCACGGCCGTCGTGCGCCCGCCTACAGCGATGGAAGCCAGTGATCACCACCACGGATCTCACCAAGGTCTACCGTTCACGTGGCCGCGAGGTCACCGCGCTCGACGGCGTCAGCCTCCATGTCGAGCCGGGCGAGATGTACGGCGTCATCGGTCGCAGCGGGGCGGGCAAGTCCACCCTGATCCGCTGCGTCAACCTGCTGGAACGCCCCGACTCCGGCACCGTGACCGTCGACGGCCAGGACCTCACCGCGCTGCCAGGACCGCGCCACAGGGCGGGCCGTTCGCTGCGCCGGGCGCGCACCGGCATCGGCATGATCTTCCAGCACTTCAACCTGCTCTCCTCCCGCACGGTGCGCGGCAACGTCGAGCTACCGCTGGAGATCCTGGGGCTGACCCGGCGCGAACGGGCCCGGAAGGCACTGGAGTTGCTCGACCTCGTGGGCCTCGCCGACCACGCCGCCGCCTACCCGGCGCAGCTGTCCGGCGGCCAGAAGCAGCGCGTCGGGATCGCGCGGGCGCTGGCCGGCGACCCCAAGGTGCTGCTCTCCGACGAGGCCACCTCCGCCCTGGACCCGGAGACCACCCGTTCCGTGCTGGGGCTGCTGCGGGACCTCAACAAGCAGCTCGGCCTGACGGTGCTGCTGATCACCCACGAGATGGACGTCGTCAAGGCGGTGTGCGACTCGGCGGCGCTGATGGAGCACGGCCGGATCGTCGAGGCCGGCGTGGTCAACGAGCTGCTGGCGACGCCGGGCTCCCGGCTGGCGCGTGAGCTGTTCCCCGTCGCCGGGCCGGTCGCCGGCGACGGGCGCACCGTCGTGGACGTCACCTTCCACGGGGAGAACGCCGGCCAGCCGGTCATCTCCCACCTGGCGCGGGCCCACGATGTCGACGTGTCGATCCTCGGCGCCGCCATGGACACCGTCGGCGGCCGTCAGGTCGGCCGGATGCGGATCGAGCTGCCCGGCCACCCGGAGAGCAACGCGGAGGCCCTCGCCTATCTGCGCGAGCGCGGCCTCACCGTGGAGCCCGCCGCGCGGGAGGCGCCCGCGCCCCGGGAGACCCCCGCCGACGGCGGGACCGACGAAGACCCCGGGCCCCGGCCCACCGACGCACTCGCCCCGGAGGGCACCCGATGACCTGGTCCCAGATGGAGCCGCTGCTCACCCAGGGCACGATCGACACCCTGTACATGGTCGGCTGGGCCACGTTCTACTCGGTCCTCGGCGGCCTGCCGCTCGGCGTGCTGCTGGTCCTCACCGACAAGGGCGGGCCGCTGCGCAACGTGGTCGCCAACCGGGCGATCGGCGTCGTCGTCAACGTCGGCCGCTCGCTGCCGTTCATCATCCTGCTGGTCGCGCTGATCCCGTTCACCCGCTTCGTGGTCGGTACGGCGATCGGGCCGACGGCCGCCGTGGTGCCGCTGGCGATCGCCGCCATCCCGTTCTTCGCGCGGCTGGTGGAGACCGCGCTGCGCGAGGTCGACCACGGGCTGGTCGAGGCGGCGCACGCGATGGGCGGCGGCACCTGGACCGTGGTCGGGAAGGTGCTGCTGCCGCAGTCGCTGCCCTCGCTGGTCGCGGGGCTGACCACCACCGTCATCGCGCTGATCGGCTACTCGGCCATGGCCGGCGCGGTCGGCGGCGGCGGGCTCGGCACCCTCGCCTACACCTACGGCTACCAGCGCTTCGAGGACGAGTTCATGCTGCTGACCGTCGTCGTCCTGCTGGTGATCGTCACCGCCGTGCAGCTGCTCGGCGACGGCGTCGTCCGGCTCCTCGCCCGCCGCACCCGGACCGGCTGACCCGCCGGCCCGCCCCACAGACCCCGGGACGACTCCCGGCCCCTGTCACCACCCGCCGCAAGTGAAAGGCACTCTTCGTGCGTACCCACCTCAGGCACGGCGCCGTTCTCGCCGCCACCACCGCCCTCGCCCTGGCCCTGACGGCCTGCGGCACGGACTCCGACCCGGACACCGGCGGCTCGGGGGACGGCGACAACGCCGACCCGTCGCAGCCGCTGAGCGTGGCGGCCAACCCCGTCCCGCACGTCGCGATCCTGGAGTTCGTCCGCGACAACCTGGCCGAGGAGGCCGGGCTCGACCTGGACATCCGGGAGGTCACCGACTACGTGACCCCCAACACCCTGGTCAACGACGGCGACGTGGACGCCAACTTCTTCCAGCACCAGCCCTACCTGGACGACTTCAACGCCCAGCAGGGCACCGACATCGTGCCGGTGGCCAACGTCCACCTGGAGCCGCTCGGCCTCTACTCCAGCGAGCTGGCCGGCGCCGACGAGCTGGGGGAGGGGGCCAGGGTCGCCATTCCCAACGACGTCACCAACGGCGGCCGGGCGCTGCACCTGCTCGCCTCCGAGGGCGTCATCGAGCTCGCCGACGGCGTCGGCGCCGAGGCCACCCCGGCGGACGTCACCGAGGACAACGGCATCACCTTCCAGGAACTGGAGGCCGCCTCCCTGCCCCGCGCCCTGGACGACTTCGACGCCGCCGTGATCAACGGCAACTACGCGCTGGAGGCGAACCTGGCCCCCGCCGAGGACGCGCTGATCCTGGAGGAGGCCGAGGGCAACCCGTACGCCAACTTCCTGGCCGTCAACGCGGGCAACGAGGACGACCCGCGGGTCGAGCGACTCGCCGAACTGCTGAACTCCGACGAGGTGCGGCAGTTCATCGAGGACACCTACGAGGGTTCCGTCATCCCGGCCTTCGAGGCCCCGGGCGCCTGACGCGCACCGGCCCCGAACGCCTCCCGGGCCGCCGCCCCCGCCTCCGGGCCGGGGCGGCGGCCCGTTCCCCCCTCCGCCTCCCCCTCGTCCTCGTCCTCGTCGAGGAACGCCTGGCGGGACTGGGCGCGCCGCACGTCGAACCATCCCTCGCCCTCGGTGGCCAACGCGGCCAGCACCCGGAAGCCGGCCGTGACCCCCGAGGTCTCCAACGCCACCTCCCGCAGCTGCCCGAGGTCGGCGCCCGCCGCCACCAGCTGGTGGTGGTCCTCGATCCGCACCTCCAGGTCCTCCCGGTTGTTCAGCACCAGACGCAGCACCTCCCCGGTGCGGGCCCGGGGCTCGGGCGCCGTTCCCAGACCGGTCGAGCCGGCCCGGGCCGCGGCGGTCTGGAGCACCACCGAACTGATCGAGTCGAAGCGGAAGACGAAGTCCCTGCGCCCGTCGTGCACCGCGGTGGCCGCGTCGATCTCCCAGCTGCAGACCCACACGCCGGCCATCGTCAGCACGAAGAGCCTCAGCCCGTAACGCGAGTAGCGCGGCGGCCCGAACGGCACCTTGGCCCGCACGCAGTCGGGCGCCGGCTCCAGCAGGGAGAACGTGAAGAGGATGCCGTGGTGCCGCATCCGGTGATCCCGCAACACGTCGCGCAGCATCGCCCGTTGCTCCAGGTCGATCCAGCGTCCCACCAGCTCGTCCCCCGGCCTGTTGGCCCGCAGAAACGCGCTCCACTCGGCGTGGGCCCGCCCCTCGTCGGCGAAGTCGGCCATCTCCCGGGCCGCCATGCCCACCTCGACCAGCCGGACCCCCACGCTCAGCGCCGTCCACACCGACGCCCCCCACAGCAGCAGCACCAGGAGCGCCATCGGCGGCGCGACCACGGCCAGCGGCAGCACCGGCACCGCCAGCGCCACGGCGAGGAGGATCAGACCGAGGCGCACCCAGGCCCACTGCTGGTAGGCCGGGCGGGGGGCGGGCGGCAGGTTCCCGCCGTGCGCCGCCTGCCCGGCCCGCAGCTGGAGCAGCCAGTCCAGGCCCTCGGGCTGCCCGGTCCGCCAGTAGCGCACCGACAGCCTCTCGACCAGCTCGGACCTGAGCTGGGCCGTGACGAACCGCCAGGTGTCGGGATCCTGACCGCCCGCCGGGCGCTTCTCGGCGAACCTGGCGGCGGCCAGCACCGCCAGCCGGGCGCGGAAGGCGTGGAAGGCCAACGCCTCGCTCGCCGGCGGCGACGCCCCCGACTCCTGGTCCGCCATCTCCCGCCGCCGCGCCTTCTCCGGCGACAGCGGACGCCCCTCCCGCAGCCACGGCGGCCGGCGGCGCTGGCGCGCCCGCCTGCGTAACTCGCCCCGCCCGCCGACCGACAGCAGCACCACGGCGGGGGTCGCGAAGACGAGCAGAAGCACCAGCACGGGCGCGGCGAGCTCGGCCAGCTCGGAGAGGGCCAGCACCAGACCGGCCACGAAGAAGGCGCCGGCGATCCCGAGCACCGTGGCCGCGCCCGAGCGGTCGCCAGGCAGCGCCGACTCCTTGACCGGCGGCGGCTCGACCAGCGGCAGCGGATCGGGCGTGAAGAACAGCGGAAGGCGCGCCGCCCGTTCGCCCCTGGCCTCCGGCGTCAGGCTCGCGTCGATCTCCGCCGACTCCACGGAGCTGAGCACCGACCGCTCCACGCTCTCCCACACCTTGCGCAGATGGTCGGCCATCTCGGCCCGCCGCGCGGGCGGCAGCGCGGCCATCCGCAGCTCGAAGACCGCGCCCCGCGGCTCGCCCGCCGCGTCCCCCGAACCGTCCGCGTCCGCCGAACCGCCCGCGTCCCGCGGGGTGATGGCCGCCGTCAGCAGGTCGTCGATCAGCGCCGCCGCCTCCGCGTACCCGCCCTCGTCCGCCGGCCCGTCCGCCGGCCCGTTCGACGCCTCGGGGGCGGAACGCCGCACGCCGTCGAGGGCCGTGCGCAACGGGTGCCACTCCTCGTCCGTGAGGTCCTCGGGGGAGCGCCGGCTGATGATCGTCAGCGCCCAGCCGTAGAACAGCTCACGGGAGTGCCGGTGGCCCCTGCCGAACGCGATCTCCACCAGGTGCCGGGCGCGCTCCCGCAGTCCCGCGTTCAGACAGCGCATCCCCTCCGCGAAGACCCGCTCGGGCGAGGCCGTCGGGTCCAGCACGTACTGGTTGACGTACTGGTCGCCGTGGAGCACGCCGACGCCGCCCTGGGTGATGTCCCCGTTGAGCGCGCCGATGCCGCTGTTGTCGGTGATCACGGGCCCGTTCACTCCCCACCCCGCAGCGTCTCGACCAGCCGCCTCACCGGCTCGGCGACCGAGGCGACGCCGGCGACCAGCGCGCCGAGCTTCACCAGGGCGCGGGTGAGCGTGCCCCGGCTCTCCCCGTCCTCCGCCTCCGCGCACCCCTCGGCCGTGTCCAGCTCGTGCGCGGCGTCCCGGTAGGTGCCGTCGTCGATGTCCCCGCGCTCCAGGGACTGCTTCAACAGCCCGCGCAGCGCCTCCAGTTCCCGCACCAGCCGCTCGTCGCCCCGCCCCGCGGGGCGGGCCGCGCGGTCGCCGAACACCTGGTGGACCGACCCGTGCATCACGCCGATCCCGCCGTCACGGAGGTCGCGGACGGAGCCGATGCCCGAGTTGTTCTCGATGTACACGCCGGGCGTGCCCCGCGTCCCCGACTCCTCCGACCTCCCCGACTCCTCCTCCGCCGCCCGCGCGCGCCGCGACCAGCCGGCGCGGGGATCGGCCCCCGCCACCGGCGCCGGCGGCGACCACGCGTGCCCGGGGACCCGCACCCAGACCGCCTCGCCGACGATCTCCTTGGCGTCGAACCGCACCGGCCGGTACTCCCGCGCGTCGATCCCCGGGTGGGCGTGGCTGATCACCTTGCGGTGCCACTCGTCCGAGACCGCGACCACCATCTCCGCCTCCGGCACCGAGGCCAACGCGTCCCGCAGCGGCTGGTGGTCCACCATCCGGCAGGCGGTGTTGAGGTCGGCGCCCACCCAGCCGTGACCGTCGTGGCCGACCTCGCCGCCGTGCAACGCCAGCCGCAGCCGCATCCGGCCCGCCTCGCCGCTGGTGCGCGCGTGGGCGATCAGACCGTGCCGCAACCGCTCCACGAAGGGGCCGGTGACATCCTCCTTGGGCACCGTCCCCGGCAGCAGCAGAACGCAGCCGTCCCCGCGGTCCTCGGGCGCCGGCCCCGCCTCCCAGTCGATCCCGGCGCCCTCCAACGCGTCCTCCCACAGCTGGCGCAGCCGGTCCCGCAGCCAGGACTGGACGGTGTTGGGACGCCTCCCGAAGCCCTCGACATCGAGGACCACGATCGTGTGGTACCTGTACTTGACCGGCATGAACTTCCCCTCGTGATCGTCTGAACACCCCTTCCGCGAGCGAGGCGGGCCGCCCCCCGTCGTCGACCGGCCCGCCCGCTCAACCCCCAGCACACCGCTCGACGCCCGCCCGCACAGCGTCAGATGACGCGTCGACGCCCACCCGTTCAGTCCCGTCGCCAGTCCCGCAGCCCGTTCAGTCCCGGTGCCAGTCCCGCAGCCCGTCCAGGTCCACCACCACCGTGTGGCCCCGGCGGCGGACGATCAGCCCCTCGGCCGCCAGCTCGCCCAGCGCCCGCACCAGGGACTCCCGCGACGTTCCGGCGGCGCCGGCCAGCTCCTGCTGCGTCACCCGCACCGCCAGCGCCCCCGGCGGCCCGGCCACCGGCCTCCCGTGCCGCACCGCCATCTCCCACAGCACCCCGGCCACCCGCACCCCCGCCGGGTAGGCGCCGTGTTCGGCCCGCAGCCGGTCCGAGTCGCGCAGCCGCACCGCGACACTGCGCAGCACCGCGAGCGCCAGCGCGCCGTGCGCCGCCAGCAGCCGCCGGAACCTCTCGCCGGGAACCACCGTGCCCCGCACCGCGCCCAGCGCCGTCACCGTCGCCGAACGCGGCCCGCCGTCCAGGCAGGACAGCTCGCCCAGCAGCTCCCCCGGGCCGCGCACCGCGAGCACGCTGGTGTAGCCGTTGGCCGACACCGTCGTCACCTTCACCAGGCCCGACTCGACGAGGATCACGTCACGCGCCGGGGCGCCCTCCAGGACGACCACCTCCCCGCGCGCCCACGAACGTTCGCTTCCCGCACCGTGGAGCAGCCCCAACTGCTCGGGTGTCAGGGCGTCTTGGGCCACCGCACGACCTCCAGGGCTCGTCCTGGGCAGCAGGGTAGAGGGTGGGAGCGTGCGGGGACCCCGTTTCGCGGCGACACACAGCCGGGGCCCGACGGCCGGGGCCGAGACGGGATGCGCCATGCTTGGCATGAATCCCAGGCCAGGCGATGGAGCGACGTATGACACCCACCTTCCCCGACATCTCCCTCAGCACAGAACGCCTGACCCTCCGTCCGTTCGAGGAGGCCGACGCCCCCGAGCTGGCCGCGATGATGAGCGACGAGCTGAGCGTCGCCTGGACCTCCGCGCCCATCCCCTACACCCGCCGCGAGGCGTACGACTGGATCACCCGAAGAGCCCCCGCCGAACGCGTCGGCGGCCGGGGCATCGTGCTGGCCGTCGTCGAGTACCTCACCCACCGGCTGGTGGGCAGCGTCCACCTGATGAACACCGACTGGCGCACGCTGAGCACCGAGGTCGGCTACGTGGTGGCGCCCTGGGCCAGGGGAGAGGGCTACGCCGCCGAGGCGGTGCTGGTGGTCGCCCAGTGGCTCTTCAGGGACCAGAAGTTCGAACGCCTCGAACTCCGCACCGCCGCGGGCAACACCGCCTCCCAGCAGGTCGCGCAGAAGATCGGCTGCATCAGCGAGGGCGTGCTGCGCAACGCGCTGATAGTGCGTTCCCGCACCGAGGACGGCGGCTGGGCCGACATCCGCACCGACCTGATCGTCTGGGGCCTGCTCCCCGAGGACGTCGAGGACCTGGGCGACGCGGGGGACGCGACGACCGAGGGCTGAACGGCGGGGTAGGCTCAACTGCCGTCCACCCAACGCTCGCCCCGCAGGAGACCCCTGACCATGGCCGACCGCGTCACCGTGATCGGATGGGACGGGTCGCCACTCGCCCCGGCCGCAGTGACCGCCCTCAGGGCGGCGACCCTGGTAGCCGGCGCGCCCCGCCACCTCGCCCTGCCGGGCATCCCCCCGCACGCCGAACGCGTCGTGCTGGGCAGCCTCACCCTCGCCGCCGAGCGGATCGCCGCGCACCGGGGCACGGCCGTCGTGCTCGCCGACGGCGACCCCGGCTTCTTCGGCGTGGTCCGCGCCCTGCGCGCCCCGGCCCACGGCCTGGAGGTCGAGGTCGTGCCCGCCGTCTCGGCCGTCGCCGCCGCGTTCGCCCGCGCCGGGATGCCGTGGGACGACGCCAGGATCGTCGTCGCCGGCGAACGCACCCTGCGCCGCGCGGTCAACGTCTGCCGGGCCCACCCCAAGGTCGCCGTCCTCACCTCGCCCGACGCCGGCCCCACAGAGATCGCGCTGCTCCTCGGGCCCGAGCAACGCACCTTCGTGATCTGCGAGTCGCTGGGCACCGACGACGAACGGGTCTCCGTCCTCACCTCCGACCGCGTTCCCCAGCACCGCTGGCGCGACCCCAACGTGGTCATCGTCATCGGCGGCAACGTCCCCCACTCCAGCACCAGCAGCTGGCTCGCCGGGCTCGCCACGGGCGACGTCCCCGAGGGCCCGCGCGGCTGGGGCCTGGACCCGGCCGACTACGGCCAGCCGGTGCCCGCCCCCGACAGCGAGGGCGCGGGCCGCGACCGCCGGCTGCGCGCCCTCGAACTCGCCGCGCTCGGCCCGCGCTTCGGCGACCTGCTGTGGGACGTGGGCAGCGGCAACGGGCTCACCGCGATCGAGGCCGCCCGGCTGGGCGCGGCGGCCATCGCCGTGGACCGCGACCCGAACGCCGCCGCCCTCACCGAGGCCACGGCCCGCCGCGTCGGCGTCCAGGTCAGCTGCGTGCGGGGCGCGGCGCCCCAGGTGCTGACCGACCTGCCGCAGCCGGACCTGATCCGGGTGGGCGGCGGCGGCCAACGGGTCCTGGTCGCCTGCGCCGACCGCCGACCCCAACGGCTCGTCACCCACGCCATCAACCGCGACCAGGCCGAGGAGGCCGGACGGGTGCTCACCGGCGCCGGCTACACGGTGGAGTGCACGCTGCTCCAGTCCGTGGAACTCGCCGCCCAGGACTGGTCGGAACGCGGGCGGAGCGTCGTCTTTCTGCTCGCCGCGCGGCTGTTGTCGTCGGTGACCTGACAAAAGCGGATCATCCGGGGTCAGTCGCCCACCCGGCGGCCGGCCGTGCTCCCATCCCGGGTAGGCTGATCGACCGTTGTGCCATCGGCCGGCCGCGCGGTTTCGTCCCGCTTGGTCCGGCATGTGGCAACGGAAGGAGCACGTGCGATGGGCGAGGTGGACGCATGACGGACGCCCCGGGTGAGATTCCCGAGCGGGAACAGCCGGAGCAGCCGGGCGGGTTGGAGCCATCCACTCCCGCCGCCTACCCGTACCAGGGGCAGCCCGTCGCGGGGCATGTCCCGGTGGCCGACGACGAGGAGGCCGAGGAGGAGGAGCTGCTCATGCCCGGCAGCGCCGCCGCCTGGGGCGAGTCGGCGTCCGCGCCGCCGCCCCAGCCGGTGCGACCCGCGCCCCGGCCCCGGCAGAACGTCCGCCCGGTGGCGGGCCCCGGCCCGCACCCCACGGAGCCGGAGTACCTGGACGTTCCGATGACCCGTGCCGACGAGCCGTCAGCGGCGAGCGCGGCCCCGGCGGAGCCGGTGGCCGAGCCGGCGCCCGCTGTCGCCGAGCCGGTTGAGCCGGGGCCCGCCGTTGCCGAACCGGTCGCGGAGCCCGCCGCCGAGCCGGCGGTGGCCGAGGCGGCCGAGCCCGTTCCGGCGCCCGAGCCGGCCGTCGAGACGGAGGCCGTTCCGGCGCCGCAGGCCCCCGCGGAAGAGGCCCCCGCGGAAGAGGCCCCGACCGCGCCACCCGTGGCCGAGCAGGACGTTCCGGAGCCTGAGGCGGCGCCGGAGCCGGCGCCGGCACCTGAGCCGCTCCAGCCCGAAGAGGACGGGGCCCCCGCCGCACAGGTCGACGTTCCCGCCGAGCCGGTCGAGGTCCCCGCGCAGGCGGCGCCTCCCGTCGAGCCGCGGCCGGAGCAGCCGGCCGTACCGGCACCGGCGCCGCCCGTGGCGGTCGACGCGGAGACCGTCGTGGTCGCCGCCCCGCCGCCGGCCGAGCCGCTCCCACAGCCCGAGCCGGCCGTCGCCGAGCCGGCCGCCGCCGAGCCCGTCGAGGCCACTGCCGAGGCGCCCGTCGCCGGGTACCCGGAGTCCGAACGGGACGCCGTGCACCGGCTGATGCGCGACCGCCGCGACGTGCACCACGGCTTCCGCCCCGACCAGGTGCCCCCCGAGGTGCTGCTGCGCGTGCTGGAGGCCGCGCACAGCGCGCCCAGCGTCGGCCCGGCCCAGCCCTGGGACTTCGTGCTCATCAAGTCCCCCGAGACCCGCGCCACCATCCACGAGCTGGCCCGGCGGCAACGCGACTCCTACGCCAAGTCCCTGAGCAGGGCCAGGGCCCGGCAGTACCGCCAGCTCAGCGTCGACGCCATCCGCGACACCCCCGTCAACATCGTGGTGACCGCCGACCCGACCCGCGGCGGACGCAACACCTACGGCTGGCACCCGCAGCCCCAGACCACGCCCTACTCCTCGGCGCTCGCCGTCGAGAACCTCTGGCTCGCCGCCCGCGCCGAGGGCCTGGGCGTGGGCTGGATCGGGTTCTTCGACGAACGCGAACTGGTCCACACCCTGGGCCTGCCCGAGCACCTTGAGGTCGTCGCCTACCTGTGCGTCGGCTATGTCGACACCTTCCCCGAGGAGGCCGAGCAGGGCCAGGGCGGTTGGACGCATCGCCGGCCGCTGTCCTGGGTCGTCCACGAGGAGTCCTACGGCCGCCGGGCCCTGCCCGGCGCGGAGCCGCACGACCTGCTGAGCGAGACGCTGGCCGAGATCCGCCCGCTGGACGCCCAGGCGCTCGGCGAGGCATGGGAACGCCAGAAGCGGATGACCAAGCCGGCCGGCTCGCTCGGCGCGCTGGAGGTCATCTCCGCGCAGCTGTGCGGCCTCTCCCGCAGCTGCCCGCCGCCCGTGCCGGAGCCCGCGGCCCTGGCGATCTTCGCCGCCGACCACGGGGTCCACGCCCAGGGCGTCACCCCGTGGCCGCAGGAGGTCACCGGCCAGATGGTGGCCAACTTCCTCGGCGGGGGAGCGGTCTGCAACGCGTTCGCCGCGCAGGTCGGCGCTGAGGTCTGCGTCATCGACGTGGGCGTCAGGGACGAACTGCCGCCGATGCAGGGGCTGATCCCGCGCCGGGTCAGGCCCGGCACCAACGACCTCAGCATCGGCCCCGCGATGACCCGTGACGAGGCGCTGCGCGCCGTCGAGATCGGCATCGAGATCGCCCGCGACCTGGTGTCGGCCGGCAACCTCGCGCTGCTCACCGGCGAGATGGGAGTCGCCAACACGACGCCGGCGGCGGCGCTGGTCGCCGCGTTCACCGGCGCCGAGGCCGCCGAGGTCACCGGGCGCGGCAGCGGGGTCGACGACGAGACCCACGCCCGCAAGGTGGACATCGTCCGCCGCGCGCTCCAACTCCACCAGCCGGACCCCGGCGACCCGTTGGGCGTGCTGGCCGCCGTCGGCGGGCTCGAACACGCGGCGCTCGCCGGCCTGATCCTGGGCGGCGCGGCGCAGCGCGTCCCGGTGCTGCTGGACGGCGTGAGCGCCGGCGCCGCCGCGCTGGCGGCCCGCGCCATCGCGCCGGAGGCGGTCTCGGTCTGCGTCGCGGGGCACCGCAGCTCGGAGCCCGGCCACCAGGCGGCGCTCACGGCGCTCGGCCTGCGCCCGATGATCGACCTCGACCTGCGCCTCGGCGAGGGCAGCGGCGCGTTGTTGGCGCTGCCGGTGGTGCAGAGCGTGGCCCGCGCGATGCGTCAGGTCGCGACGTTCGACTCGGCGGGCGTCACGGACAAGAACTAGGGAACTGCGCGGGCAACCGTCCGCCGGGTGGAGGTCGACTACGCGCCGTTGTGGCTTGGGCGGTTGTCGTCTGCGGCCCGGTTCGGGTGCGCCGCGCAGTTCCCCGCGCCCCTGGGGTTGTTGCGGCTTGGACGGTTGTTGTCTGCGGGCCGCCGGCGGGTTGTGTGGGGGCGCGGGGAACTGCGCGGGCAACCGTCCGCCGGGTGGAGGTCGACTACGTACCGGTCCGGCTAGGGCCGTTGTCGTCTGCGGCCCGGCTCGGGTGCACCGCGCAGTTCCCCGCGCCCCTGGGGTTGTTGCGGCTTGGACGGTTGTTGTCTGCGGGCCGCCGGCGGGTTGTGTGGGGGCGCGGGGAACTGCGCGGGCAACCGTCCGCCGGGTGGAGGTCGACTAC
>NZ_VDGT01000008.1 GCF_006335015.1 Streptomyces sedi | reverse complement strand
CGGATGCACCGCGCAGTTCCCCGCGCCCCCCAGGCCGCCACCGGCCCAACGCGAAACCGCGCCTGACTGCCGAACGCCCACCACGACCAGGGGCGCGAGGAACTGCGCGAGTAACCCCGCGCCGGGGCGAGCACGACCACCCGCCTTGTCGGTACGGCGCCGTCGTCGTCTGACCGCCCACACGGATGCACCGCGCAGTTCCCCGCGCCCCCCAGGCCGCCACCGGCCCAACGCGAAACCGCGCCTGACTGCCGAACGCCCACCACGACCAGGGGCGCGAGGAACTGCGCGAGTAACCCCGCGCCGGGGGGGAGGACGACCACCCGCCACACCGGTGCGGCGCCGTCGTCGTCCTCGTCCCGCCGGCAAGGCGGTCAGCGGCGGGGGATGCGCCAGGAGCCGGGGCCCTTCTCCTGGGGGCGGCGCGGGAGGTGGTGTTCCTCCTCGGGCCGGACGCGGTGGATGACGACGAGCCGGTCGGTCAGTTCCAGGGTGGCGACGTCCGGGTCGTCGAAGGGCAGCAGCCGGTGGCCGCGTATCACCGAGACGACCAGGTCCGCGCACTCGCGCGGCGAGCGGCCCGCCTCCTCGCTGGTGACGGGCCGCTCCTTGAGGGAGAGGCCCTTGCCGTGCTGGATCAGGTCCTCCATCACCGCGCCCGAGCTGGGGCTGATCATGGAGAGCCCGAGCAGTCGGCCGACGGCGCTGGCGCTGGTGATCACGGAGTCCGCGCCGGACTGCCGCAGCAGCGGAACGTTCTCCTGTTCGCGGACGGAGACGACGATGCGTACGCGCTTGCTGAGTTGGCGGGCGGTGAGGGCCACCAGCACGGCGGTGTCGTCGCGTTGGGTGGCGATGACGACCTGGCGGGCGCGGTCGGCCCTGGCGCGCACCAGGACGTCGCTGCGGGTGGCGTCGCCCACGACGCCCGCGTAGCCGAGGGCGTTGGCCGACTCGACGACCGCCGGGTCGGGGTCGACGACGACCAGCTGGTCCTGGTTGAGCCCCCCGCTGATCAGCGTCTCCGCCGCCGAGCGGCCCTTGGTGCCGAAGCCCACGATGACGGTGTGGTCGCGCAAGTGCTTCCTCCAGTAGGAGAGCCGCCACTGGTCGCGGGTGCGCTCGGTGAGCACCTCAAGGGTGGTGCCGACCAGGATGATCAGGAACGCGACCCGCAGCGGGGTGATGCAGAAGGTGGTCATCAGCCGCGCCCCGTCGCTGGCGGGGACGATGTCCCCGTAGCCGGTGGTGGAGAGCGAGACCGTGACGTAGTAGAGGACGTCGGTGAAGCTGACCTCGGAGTCGTGGTTGTCGTGGTAGCCGCGACGGTCGAGCCAGACCAGCACCACGGCCAGCGCCATCACGCCGGTCGCGAGCAGCAGCCGGCGGGCCACCTGGACCAGGGGGCCAGCGGCGTAGCGCGGGAGCGAGACGCCGGGGGAACGGTCCTGGTAGGTGGGCCGGTCGTCCGTGGGGGTGCTGGGGAGTCTCATGCCTCTGGGAGGTCGAGGAGGCGCACCTCGGCGTGGGCCTCGGCGCCTCCGGGCGGGATCACCGCCAGGGCTGTGGCGGCGGCGATGCCGCGCAGCATGGCCGGGCCAGCGTAGCTCAGGGGTCTGACGGTGGCGGGGCCAGCGCGGTGAACGACGGGGACCAGCCGGGAGTCGCGGGGGTGGCCCCTGACCGGTTCGGCGAGCGTCGCCGTGCGGTCCTCGGCGAGCGGCCGGTCGGTGAGCCCGCGCAGCAGCGGTCCGGCGAGCGTGAGCAGCCCGGAGACGGCGGCCAGCGGGTTGCCAGGGAGGCCGATCAGCGGAATCTGGCCCGGGAGTTCGGCCAACAGCATGGGGTGCCCGGGGCGGACGGCGACGCCGGTGACCAGCGGTCGGGCGCCGCGTTCCCGCAGCACGCGGCGGAGCAGGTCGACGGGCCCGGCGGCGGTGGAGCCCGTGGTGACGACGAGGTCGGCGCGGGTGGTGGCGACGGCTTCGGCGAGCGCCTCGGCGTCGTCGCCGAGGCGGCGGGTGACCAGCACCTCGGCGCCGAGCGCGGCCAGCCAGGGGCCGACCATGGGGCCGAGGGCGTCGCGCACCCGGCCGTCGTGCGGCAGCCCGCGGTGGAGGAGTTCGTCGCCGAGGACCAGCACCTCGGCGCGGGGGCGCGGCCGGACGGCGAGCTGGTCGTAGCCGGCGGCGGCGGCAAGGCCGAGGGCCGCGGGGGTGAGGGGCGCGGCCGTCGGCAGCAGCACGGCACCGCTGCGGCACTCCTGGCCGCGGGGGCGGATGTCGGCGCCGGGTTCGGGGGTGTGGCCGGTGAGCAGGCCGCGCCGGACGGCGCCCGCCTCGGCGCGGAGCACCGCGGTGGCGCCCTCGGGGAGGCGCGCGCCGGTGGCGATGGGGAGGGCGAGGCCGTCGGTCAGGGGGGTGGCGAGCGGGCCGCCGGCCAGCGCGGGCGGCCCCTCGACCAGCCGCCACGGCCCGGGGCCCGCGACGGCCCAGCCGTCCATGGCCGAGGTGTCGAACGCGGGCAGGTCGGTGAGTGCGTGCAGCGGGGAGGCCAACGTGTGGCCGCGCGCCTGCTCCAGCGACAGCCTGCGGGGCGCCAGGGGGCGGAACGCGCGGTGCGCCAGCTCCCGCGCGCGCCCCCACGCCGGGTGGTGCGCGCCGGCCTGTTCCCCGTCCTCGGGGTCGTTGCCGACGCCGTGCCCGGAGGTGTTGCCGGGAGCGTGGCGGGGAGCGCGGTCGGGGGTCTGGTCGGGTGCGTCGCCGTGGGCGCCTTCGGGGGCGCGCCCCTCCGTTCGCGCGCCCGGCGACTCCGCGCGCCCCGGCTCGGAGGCGGCGCGCGCCCCACGTTGTCGTGCGCCGTCGCGCGTGGCCGGGCCGTTGGCCAGGGCCAGCGCGTCGTCGAAGTCGTCGATCACGACCGCGCCTCCGGCTCGGCCCGCTCCCGCGCCCAGTCCTCGGCGAGGGCGGCGACGCGGGCGGCGGCCTCGGCCGGGGGGAGCCCGGTGCGGCCGGCCGCGTAGCCGATCAGAAAGGTGGTCAACGGGGCTGCCGGGCGGGTGACGCCGTGCGCGGCGTCGCGTGCCGCGTCCAGCAGCGCCTTGGTGTCCACGTCGAGTTCCACGCCGAGTTCGGCCTTGACCGCCGCGATCCATTCCTCAAGCACCACCCCATCGTCGCCGATGGCGGCGCGGGCGACGGCGATGTCAGGCCAGGTGTCGCAGTCCAGCGCGGCGGGTCCCGGCAGCCGGCGCAGCCGCAGGCCGCCGAGAGCGGCGCGCAGCGGCCTGCCGGCCAGCGCCGCGGGCGCCTCGCCGAGCGCGGCGAGCGCGGCGCGCAGCGCGGCGGCCCGGTAGACGGCGGTCAGCGGCTGGTCCCGCCCCTCGGCGTCGACCAGCAGCACGCCGTCGGCGTCCGGCGGCAGTGCGGCGACCAGCAGGGGCACCGTAGCGGCGTCGAGAAACGGCAGGTCGGCGGCGAGGACGGCGACCAGCGGCCGTTCGGTGAGCGCCAGTCCCGCCGCCAGCGCCGGCAGCGGTCCGCCGCCCGGCGGCTCCTCGCGGGTCCACCGGACCGGCCGCGCGGTCCGGCGCCGGGGCCCGACCACGACAGGGTCGGGGCCGTCGGCCGGGCAGCCGGCCAAGACCCGGTCCAGCAGCGTCCTTCCGCCGACGCGCACCGCCGGCTTGTCGACCCCGCCGAGCCGGCGCGCCGCTCCCCCGGCCAGCACCACCGCCTCGGGCACCGCGTTCGCGCCCCGGTCCACGTCCCGGTCCACCTCCCGGTCCCGATGGTCGCTCGCCGCCGCCGTCATGGCCGTCACCGTAGCGCCGATGCCCCCTCGCGTCCCATGTCCCGTCGCGCCCCGCCCCGTCCCGACCCGTCGCGCCCCGAGCCCCGCCCGGGCGCCCGGCCGGCGCCCGGCGCCCGGGACGGGGTCACCACAGGGGCCGCCGCCGCCTGGTGCCTGGGCGGACGGGTGGGGTCGGCCACGCTGTGGAGGAAGGCCGGCGGACGAGGCCCTGGGCCGCCGCACGCCGACCGGGTTCGTGCCGAGCGACCCGCGACAAGACGCGACGCTCTCCCCACAGATTGTTCGAACCGGCCGGCGAAATGGCCAGCAGCGGTGACGCCCTGTGGACAGTCGGCCGCAAATGCCGTGATATGGGGCCAGGACGTCCAGGGAGGGGAGGCTCAACGGGATGCCGGAGGACCAGTTGCCCAACGGGGGCGAACGGCCGCTCGACGCGATAGACGAGTCGATACTGCGACTGCTGCGGAACGACGGCCGCGCCTCGGTCCGTTCGGTCGCCGAACGGGTGCACATCTCGCGGGCCAACGCCTACGCGCGGATCAACCGGCTGGTCGAGGGCCAGGTGATCAGGGGGTTCACCGCCAGGATCGACCAGGAGCGGGCGGGGCAGGCGACCTGCGCCTATGTGACGTTGAAGATCGTTCAGAACAGCTGGCGCACCGTCCGTGAGCAGCTGGCCCGGCTGCCGGGAGCCGCGCACATCGCGCTGGTCAGCGGGGACTTCGACGTGCTGCTGCTGGTGCACACCGCCGACAACCAGCAGCTGCGGGAGCTGGTGCTCACCCGCATCCAGGCCATCCCCGAGGTGCTCTCCACCCGCACACTGCTGGTCTTCGAGGAGACCGACCTGCTGCCCGAGCCGTAGGGCGCGGCGCGTCCCCGTTACGGTGGACCGGTGATCGAACGTCTGGCCTGGGTGACCACCCGCGCCGCCCGGGGGCGGGACGAGGACGAGCCGCTGGCGCTGGCCGCGCTGGAGCGGGCCGGGGTGCGGGTCGAGGTGGTCGACTGGGACGACCCGGACGTGCCGTGGTCCCGTTTCGACCGGGTGGTGGTGCGCTCGACCTGGGACTATCCGGAGCGCCTTCCCGCGTTTCTGCGGTGGATCGACGAGGTGGGCGCGGTCAGCGACCTCGTGAACCCGCCGGAGACCGTGCGGTGGAGCCTGGACAAGCGGTACCTGGCGGAGCTGGAGAGCGCCGGGATACCGACGACTCCGACCTCCTTCGTGCCACCGGGAGCGCCGGCGGCTTTCCCCGCGGGCCGCTTCGTCGTCAAACCGGCCGTGGGGGCCGGCAGTCGGGACGCCGCGGCCTACGGCCCCGACCAGCACGAGCCGGCGCGGGCCCACGTCGAAAGGCTCCACGCGGCCGGCACGGTGGTGCTGGTGCAGCCGTTCCTCACCTCGGTCGCCACCGAGGGCGAGTGGCCGCTGGTCTTCTTCGACGGGGTCTTCAGCCATGCCGCGAACAAGCGGGTGTCCCTCCCCGTCGCCGGGTCGGTCGACGGCCTCTTCGCCGAGGAGACCAACACCCGGCACGTCGCCACCGAGGCCCAGCTCGCCGTCGCCCGCTCCGTGGCGGACCTGGTCGCCGAGCGGCTCGGGGTCCCGACCTACGCCAGGGTCGACCTGGTCAGGGACGACGCGGGCGGGTTCCGGGTGCTGGAGGTGGAGCTGAACGAGCCGTCGCTCTTCCTGCCGCAGGGCGGCGCCGACGCCGTGGACCGGCTCGTCGCGGCCCTGACGCGGTAGCCGGGCCGGGGCCGGGAACGGGGGAACGCGTGGACGACGCGCGCGAACGGCTCCGCGCCGCCCCGGCCGCGCCACCACCCGTGGGGCGCCGCCCGGCTCGCGCCGCGCCCGTCGCCAGGTGACGGTGGTTCCGGGGGCAGGCCACGCGCAGTGAAGGAGCGCCAAGGATGAGACTCACCCTGACCCAGTTCGTCTCGCTCGACGGCGTGGTGCAGGGCCCCGGCGGGCCTCACGAGGACACCACGGACGGCTTCACCCGCGGCGGCTGGGTGGTCCCCTACGCGGACGAGGCGATGGGGCGGCTGGTCAGCGGCTGGTTCGCGGAGGCCGACGCGTTTCTGCTGGGCCGGCGGACCTACGAGATCTTCGCCGCGCACTGGCCGCTGATCAGCGACCCGGACGACATCGTCGCCGTGAAGCTCAACGGCCTGCCCAAGTACGTCGTCTCAAGCCGGCTGCGCACCCCCTCCTGGCAGGGCACCGAAGTGCTCGGCCCCGACACCGTCGCCGAGGTCGCCGAGCTGCGGGAACGTCCCGGCCGCGAGCTCCAGGTGCACGGCAGCGGCCCGCTGGCGCGGACGCTGCTCGCCGAGGGGCTGGTCGACGAGGTGCGGCTGCTGACGTTCCCCGTGGTACTCGGCGGCGGCCGGCGGCTCCTCCCCGAGGGCACCCCGCCGGCCGCGCTGCGACTGACCCACGCGGAGAGCACCCCGACCGGCGTGGTGGTCCAGGTCTACGAACCGGCGGGCGAACTGGCCACCGGCTCCTTCGAGCTGAGCTGACCCGCCGTACGGCGACCGCCGGCCCGCAACGGGTCCTGCGGAGATCCGGACCGACGCGGCCAAGGGCCTCTCTTTCGAATCTTCGCGGGCTCGCGACTCCCCCAGGCCCCGAGGGGCCTGGGGGAACCTCGCTGCGTTACCCGATCGCGCAAGTACTCGCCCGGACTTCGTCCGGGGGTGCCCCCAACGTACGAGCTGCGATCCGGCGCCTGGTGGGGGTACCTCCCGGGCCCCCGAGGGCCCGGGGGAGCACCGCATCATGGGGGCACCTCCCAGCCGCCAGGCTGGGGGAGCCGCGCCCTGATCCACGAAGATCCAAACGACGCGGCCTAGCCCCGGCCGAGCGGCGGGTTGCACAATCGTGCTCACCCGCATCGCGAGGAGTTGGCCGTCGATGACCCCTTCGCTCACCCGCTCCCTGCTGACCGAACGCCACCGCCCCACCCTTGAGCGCGCCACCAGCGCGCTGCGGGAACGCGGACACTGGTCGGCGTACTCCGACAACCCGCGCGACTACGCCCGCGAGGAGGGCGCCGCCGCGTTCGACTCGCTCACCGGCCGCCGGTTCGAGCTGGACCAGCCGGGCACCGGCGACTGGGTCGGCGCCGAGGTCTCCCCCTACGGACCGACGTTGGGCATCAGCTACCCGCGCCCCGACCCCGAGGTGCTGCTGCCGGCGATGCGCGCCGCGCTGCCCGCCTGGCGGGACGCCGGGCCCGAGGTCAGGGCGCTGGTCTGCGTCGAGATCCTCACCCGACTCGCCGCGCGCACCGCCGAGTTGGCGCACGCCGTCATGCACACCACGGGCCAGGGCTACGCCATGGCGCTCCAGGCCGGCGGGCCCAACGCGCTGGACCGCGGGCTGGAGGCCGTCGCCAGCGCGCTGGTCGAGCAGACCAGGCACCCGGCGGCGACCGAGTGGACCAGGCCCAGGGGCCGCCACGAACCGCTGCGCGTCACCTCCACGTTGACCCCGGCGCCGCGCGGTGTCGCGCTGCTGGTCGGCTGCCGCACCTTCCCGACGTGGAACGGCTACCCGGGGCTCTTCGCCTCGCTGGCCACCGGGAACCCGGTGCTGGTCAAGCCGCACCCGCGCGCGGTGCTGCCGTTGGCGCTGACCGTGGCGACCGCGCGCGAGGCGCTGGCGGAGGCCGGGTTCGACCCGCAGCTGGTGGCGTTGGCCGCCGAGGGGGACGGTGAGCACAGCGCCCGCACGCTGGCGCTCCGGGAGGACGTCCGGATCATCGACTTCACCGGCTCGGCCGCGTTCGGCGACTGGCTGGAGGAGAACGCCGGACAGGCGCGGGTCTACACCGAGAAGTCCGGCGTCAACACGGTGCTGTTGGACTCCACGGGCGACTACCGCGGTCTGCTGGCCAACCTGGCGTTCTCGCTCTCCCTCTACAGCGGCCAGATGTGCACCACCCCGCAGAACCTGCTGATCCCGCGCGACGGGATCGAGACCGACGAGGGCCCCAAGGGCTTCGACGAGGTGGTCTCCGACCTGGCGGGCGCCGTCGACGGGCTGCTGGGCGACGACCGGCGCGCGGCCGGGCTGTTGGGCGCGGTCGCCGACCCGGGGGTGCTCTCCCGGATCGCGGCGGCCGAGGAGACCGGCGAAGTGGCGCTGACATCCCGCGAGTTCGCGCACCCCGAGTTCCCCGAGGGGCGGGTGCGCACCCCGCTGCTGGTGCGGCTGGACGCGCGGCAGCCCGGGGTGGAACGGACGCTGCTCGCCGAGTGGTTCGGCCCTGTCTCGTTCGCCGTGGCCGTGGACTCGACGGCCGAGGCGCTGGCGCTGCTCCGCCGCACGCTGCGGGAACGCGGGGCGTTGACCGTGCTCGGCCACACGACCTCGGAAGAGGTGGAGAACGAGCTGGTCGCGGTCTGCCTGGACGAACGGGCGCAGCTCTCGCTGAACCTGACCGGCGGCGTGTACGTCAACCAGACCGCCGCGTTCGCCGACTACCACGGCAGCGGGGGCAACCCCGCGGGGAACGCGGCGCTGGTGGACGGGGCGTTCGTCGCGACCCGCTTCCACTGGGCGCAGGTGCGCCGCCCGGCCTGAACCGTCGAGATCCCCGCCCGCCCGCTCCCGCCTCCCACCTGCCGATTCGCTGGCCGGATCGTTTCAGCTCGGAGGCGGGAGGGGCTCAGGCGGGGCGCCAGAAGCGCCAGTTCTCGTCCAGCACGTCGGCGTTGCGCTGCTCCCACTCGGACGCGGCGCGGACCGCGTCGGCGGGACAGTGCCAGGGGCGGCCCCTGGTCAACGGCCGCAGCCGCAACCGCGGGCCGATCCGCCCCGCCACCCGCCCGACCCTGCCGCTCCTGGTGTCCACCACGCAGGCGCCGTCGGTCCAGGCCATCGAAACGCTCCCTCGCTCTGACACAGCCGTCCCCGGTGCGTAGTCGGCTCGTCGCCGAGCGCACCGGACTCCTCCGGTACCCACTGTGCGGGGTGTTCAGGGGTGCTCGGTGCGAGGTTCCACCGCATTGCGCAACGGACTACCCCTTCGGGGGATGGCGCGCGGGTGACCTTGCCGCGCCGTTCGAAAACCCGCGTCGGCGCCGGTTCCGGCGCCCGCGGGGGTGGGGCGCTGGCCGGCGCGGGGCGTGCGGGGCGCGCGCGGGGCGCGAGGGGCCCGGAACGCGCGAGATGCTGGGCGTAGGATGCCTCATCCTCCGGCGCCCCGTACCCGTTTCCGCGGGATGCCGCCCGCGCGGGGGACGGCACCGTTCCGGTTGGGCGATCCGCTCTATACGCTCCCGGCCATGATTCGAGCGGTGGTGTTCGACGTGGGTGAGTGCCTGGTGGACGAGAGCCGGGAGTGGGCCGGTTGGGCCGCCTGGCTCGGGGTGCCACGGCACACGTTCTCGGCGGGGTTCGGGGCGGCGCTCGCCCGGGGTCTCGACCCGAGAGAGGCGTTCGAGGTGTTCCGTCCCGGCTTCGACATGGCGCTGGAGCGCGAGAAGCGCACGGCGGCCGGGGAGCCGGAGTGGTTCGGTGAGAACGACCTCTACCCCGACGTGCGCATCACCATCAGAGTCATGCGCCAGGCCGGGATGTGGCTCGGGATCGCCGCCAACCAGAGCCCCGCGACGACACAGGTGCTGCGGACACTCTTCTCCGGCTACGCCGGGCTGGTCCTCACGTCGAGCGACCTGGGCGTCGCCAAGCCCGACCCGCGCTTCTTCGAGCTGCTGGTCGAGGAGTTGGAGGTGGAGCCGGAGGAGATCCTCTACGTCGGCGACCGCCTGGACCACGACATCGCGCCGGCGACCTCGGTCGGCCTGCGCACCGCGCTGATCAGGCGCGGGCCCTGGGCGACCATCCAACGCGACCACCCGGACGCGGAACGCCTGCCGACGATGCGGGTCGACGGGCTGCGGGAGGTCCCCGAACGCGTCGCCGCGTTCAACGAGGCGATCCTGTCGGAGACGACCCGCGGCATCGCCTAACCGCTGGCCGCTAACCGCTGGCCGCTGGGGCTTTCGGGCGACGACGGCGGGTCCTGGCACGACGGGTCGTCGCCCGCGCCCCGCGTGCCCTCCGGGCGACAACGGAGCGCCGTGGCACGGCGGGTCGTCGACCTCCCCCCGCCACACACGCACCGCGCAGTTCCCCGCGCCCCTACGGGCCGGCAGACGGTCGAGCCTCCGGGCGACAACGGAGCGCCGTGGCACGGCGGGTCGTTGACCTCCCCCCGCCACACACGCACCGCGCAGTTCCCCGCGCCCCTACGGGCCGGCAGACGGTCGAGCCCCCGGGCGACAACGGACCGTCGTGGCACGGCGGCTCGTCGACCTCCCCCCGCCACACATGGACCGCGCGGTTCCCCGCGGCCGGGAAGGGGCGCGGGGAACTGCGCGAGCAACCCGGCACCGGGGTGAGGACGACCACCCACGGCAACCACGAAGCTCCGCTGTCGCCCAACGGCCAACGCCCAGCGCCCAGCGCCCTATTCGCCGGCGGGGTTGTCGACGTCGAACCACTCCGTGCCGCCGATCATGTACCCCCACTCCGTCTGTCCGCTGGAGGCGCTCGTGCGGAACGAACTGCCCTCGTCGTCGATGCGGAGCGTTCCCGACTCTTCGCCGCTCGACCAGTCGAGTTCGAGGTGCCAGGTCACGTCCTGGCTCTCCGTGCGCGCGTCGAGGTAGAAGACCACCGGGTCGGTCTCGTCGACGGACAGCGGCAGGTCGTCCTGTTCGGGGGCGGCCACCAACTCGGGTGCCTGCGCGTCCAGGTCGAGGGCGAAGGCGGTGGTCCGGACGGGGCCGCCGCCGCAGCCGGCGTAGCCGCCGTAGAGTTCCCACGGCAGCGGGTCGCCGGTCTCCGTGACGTTGGCCCGCAGGTCGTTGAGGACGACGGTCGAGTCCCCCCTGCCCTGGATGGTGAACTCCATCAGCTGGCGGTCCGCCACCACCCCGCCCAACGCCCTGACCCAGCCGTGGGCCTTGCCCTCGTCCGGCGGGGGTGGCACCTCGGCCGGCGGTCGGTCGACGAGGTAGAGCGCGCCGTCGCAGTTCTCGAACGCGAAGGGGCGGGTGGTCACGTCGAGGGGCGCGGTCTCCGTGACCGGGTTCTTGACGTAGTCCTTCTCCGCGCCGCCCTTCTCGTCGGGCAGGAGAACCGCCAGC
Source organism: Streptomyces sedi (assembly GCF_006335015.1). Taxonomy (GTDB): domain Bacteria; phylum Actinomycetota; class Actinomycetes; order Streptomycetales; family Streptomycetaceae; genus Streptomyces; species Streptomyces sedi. The sequence continues at coordinate 256,028 of NZ_VDGT01000008.1, read as the reverse complement.
AGGACCGCCGCGAGGCCGGCGGCGAGGACGCCGCCCGCGATCCACGGCAGCGGCGGCCGACTCCGGCGCCGGGTCGGGGGTTCGGAAGCGGCGGGCGCGGCGGGCGCGGGTGCGGCGGGAGCCGCTGGCGCGGCGGCGGCGGGCGCGGGCTCCGGTTCGGGCGCCGCCGTCGCGGCGGCAGGGGGTGCCTCCGGCTCGGCCGGCCGGGGGCCCTTGCGGTCCCGCTCACGCGCGAGGTCCGCGGCGATCCAGCGCCGGTGCGCCTCGGCGCGCTCCTCGGGCGTGGCCCGGCAGGCCCTGGCGAAACGTTCCACGATCGCGAACTCCGGCGGCAGCGCCTCCCCCCGGCAGTAGCGGTGGAGCGTGGAGGCGCTGAGGTGGAGTCTCTGTGCCAGCACCCCGTAGCTCAGCTTGGAACGGTTCTTCCACTCCATGAGCAGCGCGGCGAGATCCGCCACCTCCGCACCCGGCGCCAACGTCCCAGCCCCTCTTCGACATCCCGTCCCAGCATTCGATCCACTCACCATACTTCCAGCTCACCCCGGGTGGGACCGTCCCACCCCTCCGAACCCGCCGTGTCCGCTGGCTGGTGGGACGGGAAGCGGCACATGCTGCTTCCCGTCGCCAACGACCGCATTACGGAAGGACATCACGACCATGAAGATCCGCGCCCCGCACCGCCGTTCCCGCGTTCGAACCGCCGCCGTCGCCGCGCTCGGCGTGGCACTGACGATGGCGTCCCTCACCGCCTGCCAGGACGACGACAAGGACAGCGACAACGCCTCGTCCTCGCAGTCCTCCTCCGACACGGGTGACTCCGAGGGCGCCGACGAGGAGGGTGAGGACGACGGCACGGACGGCGGTGCGGGGGAGGACACCGGGGGCGAGGAGAGCGCCTCCGAGGAGCCGAACGCCTCGGACGGCGAGGAGCCGGGCGGCGAGCCCGAGGTCACCGGGCCCGAGGCCGGCGAGGAGTCCCGCGAGGTGTCCGCCGAGGAGGCGGCCGAGATCCCGCCCTGCGCGGAGGACGGCACCGAGGTCAGGATCACCCCGGTCGAACGGCCCATCAACTACATGCTGCTGACCATGACCAACACCGGCGACGAGACCTGCGCCGCCTACTACGCCCCGCATCTGAAGCTGGGCGAGGACGCCCAGGCGGTCACGCCGCGCATCGAGGACACCAAGCCGCAGAGCGTCGTCGTGCTGGACCCGGGCCAGGTGGCCTACGCCGGGCTCATGACCTCCGACGCCTCGGGGGACTCCGGCGAGGGGCACACGATCGACAGCCTCGGCGTGACCCTCGCCGACCGTGAGGACCAGCCCCTGGGCGGCCTGATCGACGCTCCGCTGCCCGACGGCGAGCTGTACGTCGACAGCGCGGCGCAGGTCACCTACTGGCAGTCGTCGCTGGACAACGCGCTCTACTGAGGCCCGAGGGGGGAGAGGCAACGGCGTCCGAGGCGGCCAGGGCCGCGTCGGGCGCCGCCTCGCGCGTGCCGCCGGCGGTTCAGGCAGTCGCACACACACGGGCGTACGGGGGTACGGGCGTTCAACGGGCGGTGGCGCACCAGTGGTAGAGCGTCATGGCCACGCTGGTCGCCAGGTTGTAGCTGGAGACCCCGGGGCGCATCGGCAGCGCGACCAGCGCGTCGGCGCGGGCGCGCACCTCGGGCGTGAGCCCGGCGCGTTCGGAGCCGAAGGCGAGCAACGCGCCCTCGGGAACGGTCAGTCCGCGCAGGTCCTCGCCCTCCGGGTCGAGGGCGAGCAGCGGCCCGGCCGGCAGCGCCTCCACCTCGGTCCTGCCCACCGGCACCGCGTAGTGCAGCCCGGCCGAGGAACGCAGCACCGTCGGATGCCAGGGGTCGACCGTTCCCGTGGTCAGCACGCCCGCCGCGCCGACGCCGGCCGCCAGGCGCACCACGGCGCCCACGTTGCCCAGGTGGCGCGGTTGGTCCAACACCACGAGCGGCGCTGCCCGTTCGGCCGGCGGTGGCAGCAGCGCGGGGTCGGCCGGCGTCGGCGCGGCCAGCGCGGCGACGCCCGTCGGGTGCGGCCTGCCGACCAGCTCGCGCAGCGTCTCGGGCGGGACGTCGACCAGCGTGGCGGCGAGCCGTTCGCCCAGGTCGGGGGCGAGTCGTTCGGTCAACTCCCGCGTCGCCGCCGGGTCGGCGGTGAGCGCCAGCTCCACCCGGGCGCCGAAGCGCAGCGCGTGCTTGAGCGCGTGGAAGCCGTCCAGCAGCACATGCCGCGCGGACAGCGCCCGCCAGCGCGCGCCCGCCTCGGCCGGCGTCACGCGCGCTCGGCCGCGGCCGGCGCCGCCGCGGGAGCGGGCGCCTCGACCGGGAGTTCGGGCCGCTCGCCGCGCCCCACCAGCCGCGCCACCGGCGCCGTGACACGGCGGGCGACCCGCCCGGTCCGGTCGCCGGCCCACAGCAGGAAGACGGTGGGCAGGAAGACGGCGTCCATCGCGATCATCGCCAGCGAGAAGAACGGCAGCCCCAGCATCACGGCGATGCCCAGGTGCTCGCCCATCATCAGGAACAGCAGCACGTTCTTGGCGCGGCGGTTGAGCAGCGCGAACGGGAACGCGACCTGCACGATGACCGTTCCGTACGTCAGCGCGAGCACCAGCAGCCCGCTGCCGGTGATCAGGTCGCTCAGCTCGGGCCAGGCGTTGAAGTAGTCCAGTTTCAGCGGGTAGAAGACGGCCGTGCCGTCCTGCCAGCGCGAACCCTGGATCTTGTACCAGCCGGCGGTCGCGTAGATGACGCAGACCTCGAACATGATCACCAACAGGGCGGCGTTGTGGACCAGGTTGCCGATCATCTGGGAGACGATCCGGGGCTCGCCCGGCGCGTACCTGGTGACCAGCCACCAGAAGGCGTGCACCAGCCACATCCCGGCGAAGAACAGCGTCCACACCAGGCTGTCCATGCTTCCGGTCACGACCGAGAGCAGCAGCGCGACGCCGAGCACCGCCCAGATCGCCACGCCCACCGGGTCGTGCGTCGCCGGCACCCCGGCCGCCGCGCGGCGTGCGCGGCGCCTGGCGTCCAGCGACCAGACCTGGCCGCAGCGGGTGAGCACCAGGTACATCGCCATCAGATGGATGACGTTGTCACCGCCGTCGCCCATGAAGACGCTGCGGTTCTGCACGGCGAGCACACCGACCATGAAGAGCATCGAGCTGGCCCTGGTGCGCCAGCCGAGCAGCAGCGCCACACAGGCGAGGATCGCCAGGTGGTAGACGAACTCGAACCACAGCGCCGAGTCCGACCACAGCAGCGGGGTGAACGCCCCGGTGTCGTCGACGAACCGGCTGGCCAGGTCGTAGCCCCAGGGGCTGTCCGGGCCGTAGAGCAGGCCGCGGTTCGGCCACTCGCGCAGCAGGTACAGCAGCATCGTGAAGGCGAAGCCGATCCGCACGATGGCCGTCTGGTACGGGCCGAGCGCGCGGCGGGTGATGTTGCCGATGCCGCGCAGCAGCGCGCCGTCGAACTTCCGGCCGAGGTCGGCGAACGGCGAGGGCGGCGGCGGGGAGCCGGCGGTGTTCGGGGCATTGGCGGTGTTCGCGCCTTCGGCGGAGTTCGCGGCTTCGGCCGCGTCCGGGGCGGAACGGGGCGGGGGGACTGTCATGACCGCGCCTCGTTCCCGCCGGTGTCGTCGCTGTCCTCGGCGCCCTCGGCGTCCTGAGTTTCGCCCGTTTCGTCCGCGTTGTCCGCGTCGCCGGGGTCGGCGTCGGCGTCGCGGCGGGCGTTGTCGGTGCCGCCCGTGTCGACGTCGGCCGGCAGGTCCTCGGTGGTCACCGTCCACCAGCCCAGCTCCTGGGTGGTGGGCTCGGTGTCGAAGTCCTCGCTGCGCCAGTTCGGCGCGGGGACACGGGTGTTGACCACCCGAAGCTGGATGCGTTCCACCGTGTTCAGGTCGAGCCGGTCACCGAGCCGTTCCAGCGCGATCCGGTGCAGATAGCTCGCCGAGACCTCGCCGCGCATCCCGATCGGCTCGCCGTCGTCGTTGTGCGACTTGTCGTAGAAGTCCCAGCCGCGACGGAGCATGTTCTGGTTGGAGTGGCTGGGCAGCGGGTGGTGCCGGATCTGCTCGATCTCCCAGGCGGTGAGGTCGATCCACTCGGTGGTGCTCGGCGACCGCCCCGCGCCCTCGCGTATCTCCGCGCGGGCGTGGACCGCGGTGTTCCGCTGGAGCGGGTTGGGCGCGAAGAGCTTCCAGTTCTGCTCGAACTCCGGATACATGTAGCCGCGCACCGTGCCCCAGTGCTCCTCGCGCACCGTGTTGGACGGCGCGACGAAGAGGAAGACCATCGCCAGGTGCCAGCACGCGTAGACCGCGAGGGCGCCGATGGCCACCGCGACGACCGCGCGCGCCGGCAGGGACAGCGACCCCAGCCGCACGGACTCCAGCGAGTCGTCGCCCACGCGGTCCGCGAGCGGGCCGTCACCGCGCGCGCCGTCGTCGCGCGCGCCGTCGTCGTCGTCGGGCGGCGTCACGGTGCTCGCGCGCTCCTCGCCGGGCTCGCCCCTCGCCCCGGCTGCGGAGTCGGATGACATCATCTCGGTCCGCTCCCCCATCGCCGCCCTCGCGGCGGCACCACTCCACGCTTTCCACGCTCTCCACGTGATGACCCCAGCACCGTATCCCGTCCGGTACCGCTCGTGACACCGGAGCCTCCCGACCCGGGGCCGGGCCGCGGGAGCGTTGCCGCGACCTATCGTGGGCCCATGCGCCGCGCCAACGAGACCTCGATCTTCACCGAGATGACCGAACTCGCCCACCGCACCGGGGCGGTCAACCTGGGCCAGGGCGTTCCCGACCTGGACTCGCCGCCCGAGCTGCTCGCGGGAGTCGCCGAGGCCGTGCTCGCCGGCCGGAACCAGTACCCTCCGGCCGCCGGCCACCCGACACTGCGGGCCGCCGTCGCCGACCACCAGCGCCGGCACTGGGGCATCGAACTGGACCCGTCGACCCAGGTGCTGGTCACCACGGGAGCCACCGAGGCGCTGGCCTCCGCCGTGCTCGCGCTGACTTCCCCCGGCGACGAGATCGTCGCGTTCGACCCCTGCTACGACGCCTACCCGGCGGACGCCCGGCTGAGCGGTGCCACCCTCGTGCCGGTGCCGCTCGCGGTCGAGGGCGACGGCTTCGCGCTCGACGCGGACGCGCTGCGCGCGGCCCTCGGCCCGCGCACCCGGCTGCTGATCCTGAACACCCCGCACAACCCGACGGGCAAGCTCTTCACCCGCGACGAACTGGCCGTGATCGCCGAGCTGTGCGTGGAACGGGAACTGACCGTGCTCACCGACGAGGTGTACGAGCACCTGGTCTACGACGGCGCCCGCCACGTGCCGATCGCGACCCTGCCGGGAATGGCCGAACGCACCCTGACCGTCTCCTCGGCCGGCAAGACGTTCAGCGTGACCGGCTGGAAGGTCGGCTGGATCAGCGGCCCGGCCGAGCTGGTGGCCGCCGTCGCCTCCGTCAAGCAGTGGCTGACGTACGCGTCCGGCACCCCCTACCAGGAGGCGATCGCCGGCGCGCTCGGAACGGTCGACACCTGGGCGGCCCAACTGCGCACGACGCTCACGGAGGGGCGCGACCTGCTGGCCGCCGGCCTCACCGAGGCGGGCCTCACGCCGTTGCGCGCGGACGCCGGTTACTTCCTCCAGGCCGACGTCAGGCCCTGGGGCTACACGGAGGGACTCGCGCTGTGCCGGCGGCTGCCGGAGCTGGCGGGGGTGGTGGCGATCCCGACCAGCGCGTTCCAGCAGGGCGTGGACACGATGCCGTGGCTGGTCCGCTTCTCCTTCTGCCGCCGCCACGACGCCCTGCGCGAAGCGGTCACCCGCGTGACGGCGGCGTTCGCCCCCGCGTAGCCCTGAGGGCGGGCCGCCCTGACCGCGGCGCCAAGCCCGGAGAAGGGGCGCGAGGAACTGCGCGAGCAACCCACCGACCGGGCTCACGCCGACAACCCACCCGACCGGCACGGCACCGTCGGTCGCCCGCGCGGCGTCAGCGCACCGTGGGGACGTCGCCCTCGTCGCTGACCATCGGACGTCCCGCGGACTGCCACGCGTGCATCCCGCCGTCCACGTTGATCGCCTGCACGCCCTGCTGCAGCAGGAACGCCGTGACCTGCGCGGAGCGGCCCCCCGCCTTGCAGATCACGTGGACCGGCTCGTCGCCGGCCAGTTCCGTGATCTCCGGGAGCCGCTCGACGACCTGCCCGAGCGGGATGTGAACGGCGCGCTCGACGTGTCCCGCGACCCATTCGGCCGGTTCGCGCACGTCCAACAGCAGGCCTTCGTCCGGCACTTCGCCCGCGCCAACGGCGGGAACCCCAAAGCTCATGGCGTCAACCCTGCCACAGGACCACGGCGCGTCACGCGGTGAGCCTGGCCAGTTCGGCCTCCTTGGTGGCGATCTGGCGGCGCAGGCCCTCCGCCACCTCGTCCAGCAGCGCGTCCGGGTCGTCCTCGGCCATCCGCAGCATGGAGCCGACGGCGCTGTCCTCCAGCGCGGTCGCCGCGTCCGCCAGCAGCTCCTTGCGGCTGGCCAGCCACTCCAGGCGCGCGTACAGCTCACTCGCGCCGGGCGCGAGCGGCTCGTCGTCCGGCTTGCCGCCGTTCTCCCACTCCTCCGTGAGCGCCCGCAGCTCGTCGGCGTCGCCGCGCGCGTAGGCCTGGTTGACGCGGGAGAGGAACGCGTCCCTGCGGCCACGTTCGGTGGGGTCGGTGGAGAGGTCGGGATGGCAGCGGCGGGCCAGCTCGCGGTAGAGCTTGCGGGCCTCCTCGCTGGGGCGGACGCGGGGCGGCGGCTGGACGGACTGGTCCGTCATCATCGCGTACCCCTCGGGGGTGAACCCCTCGCCGTCGAGCCACCCGGAGAACAGCTCCGAGACCAGCGGCATCGGCGTCACGGCGGCCCTGGCCTCGCGGGCACGGCGCTGGTCCTCGGGGTCGCCGGTGCGGGCGGCGATCGCCTCGGCGATCTTGGCGTCCAGCTCCTCGATCTTGGCGTAGAGCGGACCGAGGCGCTGCTCGTGCAGCCGGGAGAAGTTCTCCACCTCGATGCGGTAGGTCTCCACCGCGATCTCGAACTCGATCAGCGCGTTCTCGGCGGCCCGCACCGCCTGGGCGAGCCTCCGCGTGCCGGCCTCCGCCTCGGGTCCGCCGCCGTCGCCCGGCGCGCCCGGCGCCGACGCGTCCGACGCCGTCCCGTCGAAGGGCGTCCCCTCGGACGTCGTCCCGTCGGGGGCCGTCCCGTCGGAGGTCGACCCGTCGGGCTCCTTCTCCTCGCCCGCCGCTTCGTTCCTGGCCGCGTCGTCCCTCGCCTCGTCGCTCACCGAATCAGCCTAAGCCGTCGGAACGGCCGCCCGCCCACCGTCCCCGACGCGGGCACGCGACGCGGCGCTCGTCCGCCGCGTCAGAGGTCCATGCGGGGGCACTGGTCGCCGTCCACCAGGTGGGCCTCGGCCCAGCGGGTCAGCTCCGTCAGCGCGGGGCGCAGCCCCTGGCCGGCCTCGGTGAGGCGGTAACTGACGCGCAGCGGCGGTCCGTTGTGCACTTCCCTGGCGACCAGCCCGGCCTCGGCCAGCTCGCTGAGGCGGTCAGAGAGCATCCGTTCGCTGATGCCGGGGACCGCGCGGCGCAGCTCGGCGAAGTGTCCTGGGCCGGTCATCAGCGCCGCGATCAGCAGACCGTTCCATCGCTTGCCCAGCACGCCGAAGACCTCGTTGACCGCGTGCGCAGGCTCGCGACAGGCGGACGGCACGGCCTCACCACCCCCGGATCGCTCCTCACCCCTGGTAGCGCTCATGCGCTCAACCCTACTTGTGGCCCTCCGGAAGGGGTGTACTGTAGAAAAGTAAGCAGCTTGCCAATCACTCGCTGCCTCCTTAAATGCATCCCCTTACTCTTTGGAGAGTACGTCATGGCCACCCTCCTGCACATCGACTCCTCCCTCAACGGCGACGCCTCGGTCTCCCGCGAGGTGACCAGGACCTTCCGTGAGGCCTGGGAGGAGGCACACCCCGGAGGCACGGTGCGTTACCGGGACCTCGACGCCGAGCCCGTTCCCCATCTGTCGGCGGACGGGCATGTCGCGGCCAGCATCCCCGCCGAGGAGCGCACCCCGTCGCAGCGGGCGGCCCTGGAGCTGCGCGAGGAGCTGACCAGCGAGTTCGAGGCCGCCGACGCCGTCGTGATCGGCGCGCCGCTCTACAACTACGCCGTGCCCAGCACGCTCCAGGCCTATCTGAACCAGATCATCGTGGTGGGCCGCACCCTGGACGCGAACTCGTCGGTCGCCGGCAAGCCGGTCACCGTGGTCACCAGCCGGGGCGGCTCCTACGCCGAGGGCACCCCGCGCGCCGGGCAGGACTTCAACGCGCCCTATCTGAAGCACATCCTGGCCGACTCCTTCGGCGTCGACCTGCGGCTGATCGTGCCGGAGCTGACCCTGGCCCGGATCGTGCCGGCGATGGCGGACCTGGTCGACCTGGCCGACGCCTCCCGCGCGAAGGCGCACGAGGAGGCGCGCTCCTACGCGGGCACGCTGGCGGTCGCCTGACGTCCCCGTACCCCACCCGGCGGACACCGAGGGTAACGGCCTTCGCATGTTCCTGTATTCGGTGCCCCCTCACGGCCATGGGGAGCCACAATGAAGTTCCCGTGACGGTTCGCCGGAGAAAGGGAACGCAGTGGACGCGACCCCCGGGGCTTCCCCACCTTCTCAGCCCGCGAGCGGCGCCGACCCGTTGGCCGTCGGCGTCGCCAACGCCTCGCTGCTCGGCGGCGGTTACGCGCTGCTGCGGCGCCCCTGGCTCGCGCTCGGCGCCGTGCTGGTCTCCCTGGCACTGATCGGCTTTCTCGCGGCCTCGCCCTCCCGCTGGCGTGAGGCGCTGCTGCTGGTGTGGTGGGTGGCCGTCGTCGTGCACGGCTGGTATCTCGCGGGCGGGCGGCCGGCGCGCGGGGCGTGGCGGGCGGACGCGGGCGAGGGCGGCAAGGGGGGTTGGCGCAAGGGGATACGCCGTCAGCGGCTGCTCGCCCTCACCGCCACCGTGCCGCTGCTGCTCTCGGTGGCGATAGCGCGCTTCGACGCCCACGCGATCGAGGGCGACGCCTCCGCCGCCCACCGGGAGGGCGACTGCGAGCGCGCCCTGGCCAGCTCGGACGAGCTGGGCTTCTACCACCGCCTCTACGACGCGCCCCTCACCTCCCGGGTGGACGACGAGGCGGAGGCGTGCGAGCTACTCGTCGAGGCCGAGCGGCTGGTCGCCGCCGGCGAGCGGATCGATGCCGCCGACGTCTTCGCCGACTACGACGGCCACTCGGGCGCCCTCTGGGACGGCGCGCGCGACCGGGGCTCCGACCTGTATCTCGCGGAGGCGCGGGCCGGCCTGGAGTCGGCCCTGGAGCGGGGCGCCCCCGAGTCGTTGGAGACGGCGTTCGACCAACTCGACGCGCTGTGGGCGCGGTTCCCCGAGCGCGGGGCTGAGGCGGACGAGGTGTTGGACGACTTCCTCGGCGCGTTGCCGACGGACGACGCCTGCGTGACCCGCGACATCGCCGGCTGGCTCGACGACACGGGCGGCGCGGAGGAGGGCGCGGGCACGGGTGCCGCGCTGGACCGGGCGGTGGGCGTCGTCCCCGAGATCCAGCCGGCGGCACTGGCCGGCTGCGGCGAGGAGATGCTCTCGCACGAGCAGTGGGAGTTGGCGCGTAACCAGTACCGGGACCTCGTCGACCGCTACCCGGACCACGAGTTGGTCGGGGAGGCGGAGGACGGCATCGAACGGGCGGAGACCGCCATCGAGTTGGCAGCCGTGCGGAGCCTGCTCGACGGCGGCGGATACTGCGACGACCCCGCGCCCTACCGGGGCGCCGACGCCTACGACGGCGGCGGTCCGCATCCGGCGCTGCTCTTCAACGACGAGGAGGGCACGGGCGCCGGTCTCCCCTCCTCCTGGCGCGCCGAGGGCGCGGAGGACGCGGTGCTGGTGGTCTGCCTCGGCACGGCGGAGATGGGCGACGCGGTCGAGACCTGCCCCTACGAGTCCGATCTGGGCATCAACGGCGCCGTGGACGTCACCTTCCGCGAGCTGCGGGTGCCGGTGCGGGCCTACGAGCTGCGTACCGGCGACCTGGTCTCCGACAGCGCCCTGGCCATCGGCGGCGCGAGCTGCCCGGCGGTGCTGACCTACGAGACCTACAGCGGCATCGGCGTCCCGCCGTCCGAGGTCTATGTCGAGCCCTCGGACTCCGACCGCCGCGCGGCCTACCGCTCGCTGATCGAGCCCTGACCCCGTCCGCGGAAAGACCACCCACACGGCCACCACGACCGCCCACCACGGCCACCCGTCCCGGCGACCACGACCACCCACCACAACCACGCACCACGGCCACGGACCACGACCATTCGACGGATCGCCGTCGCCCGCCCTGCCCCGCGCTGCCCTTGCCCGTCCTGCCTGGCGTCCCCCGGCCAGCGGGCGGCGCGGAGACGGAACGGCTGATTCCGGCCAACTGCCGGAAAGCCACACGAACACCCCACGATCACCTCACTCCACGGCCCTGGCGTGCGGGAAGGCGCGAACCTACGCTCGTCCGCAGCCCGTATCACCTTCGGCCACGTCGGCTGCGACCCACCACCTTTCGGCCGTGCCGACCGCCAACGGCTCCGACAGGAGGCCCCCTTGACCACTGAAGACGCGGACCCGAACGGCGCCCCCGGTCCCTCCCCGGCCCGTAGGAACGTGCTCCGTTCCGGCCTCGGTCTCGGGCTGGCGCTCGGCACCGGCGGGATCGCGCTCGCCTCGGGCATCGCGGCGAGTGCCAACGCCAGCGGCGCCAGCCCGGGCAGCGGTCCCTCACCGAGGGCCGTCGGCGGCTCCAAGGTCAGGGATCTCACGGGACCCGACGAGACCGGTCAGTTCGCCGCGCCCTGGACCGACCTCGGCATCCCGGTGCGCTGCCCCGACGGCTCGATCCTGATGGTGTGCGGCGACACCTTCGACGGCGAGGGCGTGGGCGACGAGCGCAACTGGCGTTCACCCGTCGGGCTTCGCGCCTCCGACCCGGACCTGAGCGCCCTGGTCGTCGACGGCGCCGTCGGCGGGGCGCAGGCCGTCGGGCTGGTCCCCGAGGGACACGAGGGCGGGACGACCGCGATCCCCTCCGACGTCTTCGCCATCGGCGACACGCTCTACATGCACCTGATGCGCGGGGTGATCTTCCAGACCCACCACTCGGACTTCTGGCGCTCCACGGACAACGGCGAGACCTGGGAGTATCTCTGCCAGTGGCCGGGCGACCAGTACGGCGGCCAGTTCCAGCAGAAGACCTACGCGGTCGCCGACGACGGCTACTGCTATGTCCTCTCCTCCGTCTTCAACCGCGACATCCCCTCGGGGCTGTTGCTGCACCGGGTGCGCCACGAGTCGGTGGGCGACCCGGCGGCCTACGAGCCCTGGGGGTACGCCAACGGCGCCTGGGCGTGGGGGAACGAGCCGACCACCGTCAACGGCGTGCGCCGCTGGGGCGAGATCGGCTTCCGCGCGATGGAGGGCCGTTACATCCTGACCTGGCTCAACATGGAGCCGCTCGACATCCGCGCCCAGATCTTCGACCTGCCCACCTCCGACCTGACCGCCACCCCGGAACAGCCGATGATCCTGCCGACCGAGCCGGGCCAGGAGCACGACAACGTGGTGGCGCACCCGTACGGCGGTTGGGTCTTCCCCGGGTCGACCTTCGACGACCTGCACATCGCCGTCAGCCAGTGGTACGACCCGCAGAACTACCGCGTGATGCAGTACCGCATCCACGGATTGGTCACCTGACCACTCAACTCCCCCTCTCCCCACGCCCGTCGGCCTTCGCGCCGGCGGGCGTCTCCTTCTTCGCGCTGACATACCGTCAACCGACGGCGGGGCGCGCCGACTCGACGGCGGAACGGCCCCAACCCCGTCGAGACATCCGGGCGTTGTCCACAGCCTGGGGATAACACCCGGACCACTCCCCCGACGGGGTGACACGGCGCGGACCGGTCATACCGGGCGCGGGCGCCCTACCACGCGCTCAGGCGGGTCACGAAGCGGAGCCGGGTGCGGTCGGCGGGAAGGACGATGCGGGAGAGTTCGACCGTGCGGTCGTCGGTGGCGACGGAGCGGGCGCGCAGCCGGATCACGGGCGCGCCCGGGGACAGGTCCAACTCCTCGGCCTCGGCGCGGAACGCCGGGCCGACGCCGGTGACCTCCTCCTCGATATAGCTCAACTCGATGCCGATGGTGCCGAGTTGGTGCTGGGTGCCACCGGGCCACGGCTCGCGGGTCTCGTCGAGCAACGCAGGGTTGTCCGCGACCAGTGCGCGGACAAGGTAGGAACTGGTCAGGTTGAACGGCGCCGACTCCCCCGCGTGACGGGTGCGGTAGACGCGTTCCACCAGCGGCGTGCCGGCCCGGACGCCGAAGGCGGTCGCCAACTCCCCCTCGGCGACGGCCTCGTAGTAGGTCGCGGTGAAGACCAGCTCGTCCGTGGGCAGTCCGGTGTCTCGCTCGGTCACTCCGGTGTCCGCGCGGACCCGATGACCGCGCCGGGCGCGGTCCTTCTCCCACTGGTGGCGCTCGTTGGAGCGGACCACCGCCCGGCGCGGCGCGCGGGCCAGCGCGCCCCCGCGCCCGTCGGGGGCGACCAGCCCCTCCGCCGTCAACGCGGCCAGCGCTGAGGCCACATCGGCGTCCGTGCCGTCGTACTCACGCGCCAGCTCCTCGACGGAGGGCAGCCGCCGCCCCGCCGCCCAGTCCCCGGAGCCGAGCCGTCGCCGCAGCTCGTCGGCGATCTCCCGATCGGTCCTCGCCCTCGCGCGCCGCCTCTCCCCACCGAATGTCATCGCTCCACCGTCCCGCCGTCCCACCGTTCCGCCGTCCCACCGCCCCGTTCCGCGGCATGTGCCACAACCTATCCACTGTTCCTCCGTTTCCTCCGTCACCGCCGAACAGGGAAACAGGTGTGGTCAAGGGCGCTGAGGGAACATCCGCGCGAGGCACACCCATAGAGTGAGACACGGCTGAATATCCCACTGGAATATTGGGTTCCTCGAAGCCTCTGATGCGCGAAACGCACATAGATACGGATGGGGTGAACCGCCTTGCGGCACCGTGGTTTCCGGCTCTACTCTCATCTCCTCGCACACGCACGGAAGATCGCAACGGGGGAATCCAGTGACGATCACCATGTCAAAGCGCAGGTCCCCGCAGGTCGTTCACCTCGGGAATTCTCATGAGCCTGTTCGGGCAGGGGCACGCCTTCCTTGACGCCCTCTCGTCGCAGGACCGTGGGGATCTGATCAATCTCGGCAGCCCCCGCACCTTCGCCCAGGGCGAGGTCATGATCCGGGAGGGCGAGAACAGCACCTTCGTCCTGGTGATTCTCGACGGCTGGTCGGTCGCCGAGGTGAACACCGACCGGGGCGCCCGGCTGATCCTCGCCCTGCGCGGGGCCGGCGACCTGGTGGGGGAGCTGGCCGCCGTCGACCACCGCCCGCGCAGCGCCACCGTGACGGCGCTCGGGGAGCTGAACGCCACGGTGCTCACCGGGGACCGCTTCCGCGGCTTCCTCTTCCAACGCCCGGTCGCCGCGGGGCTGGTGATGCGCCAGCTGAGTTCGCGGCTGCGCAGCTCGGACCAGGAACGCAGGGAACTCGCCTCGGGAACGGTGCTGCGGCGCCTGGCCATAAGGCTGCTGGAACTGGTGGAGAGGACGGGACGCGAGGTGGAGGAGGGAACGGTCGTGGACCTGCCACTCCCCCAGCACGACCTGGCGGCGGCGATCGGCACCGGACGGGAGGCGGTGGCCAAGTCGCTGCGGCTCCTGCGGGACCAGGACGTCGTCCGCACCGGCCCGAAACGCCTGATCGTCACCAATCCGCACCTGCTGCGACTGCTGGCGGAACGCGGGGAACTGGCCTGAGAGCGCGAAACCGACACCACGGCCCCGAGGACGGAAAAGCGGAGGGCGGGGTGCCGTTCGAGAAAGTTGTGCCGGGTGTGTAAACGGCTACATCGCGCCGACGAGTGGGTGTCCACACTCGTCTGGGAAACGGCGGCCCGCGAAGGGGGAGGACGTGGGGGAGGACATGGGAACGGCATTCGGTGCCGGGGAGGGGACCGGCGGAGGGGGCCGGGGAGTTCCCGAAAGCGCGCGTGAACGGGCGGCGGACGGAACGTCCGACCGAAACCACTTACGCGCGGGCGGACGGGGTGACCGGCGGAAGGCCGAACGGGGGGAGCCCGAAAGGGCACTCAGCCGGCTGGTGATCTCCGTCGACGCCTGCGGTTCCGGCCGTCTCGGAATGGACGCGAAGATCGCGCAGCGAAAGGCGCTGTACCGGGCGTTCGACGAGGCGTTCGAGGTGGTCGGGGTCCTCCCCGGCGAGTCCCGCCACGAGGACCGGGGCGACGGCGTCCTCGCCACCGTGGAACCGACGTTCCCCGCCGCCGACATGGTCGGCGTCTGGGTGGACACCCTCCACCAGGGCGTGCGCGCGCACAACCGGGCCGGCGGGGTGCCGCTGCGCTTACGGGTGGCGATGCACGCGGGCCCCGTGACGTTCGACGCGCGGGGCCTGGTGGGGCGGGCGGTCGACCTGGCCTGCCGGCTCTGCGACAGCGAGGCGGCCAGGAGGGCGATCGACGGGGCGCGGGCCGACCTGCTGCTGGTGGTCTCCGACACGCTCTACCGCACGGTGGTGCGCGAGGGGGGCCGCTACATCGAGCCCGAGCGGTACGCGCGCCTCCGCGTCGGCAACAAGGAGACCGACGAGTACGCGTGGTTTCTGCTGCCCGGGCGCCCGCCGCCTCGGCCGGGACCCGACCCGGTGGACACCGGTGACGATGCGCCGGCGCGCGCGGCGAACGCCCCGCGCCCGCGCCCGGTGTTCCACGTGCGCGGCGACAACCAGGTGATCCAGGACAACGTGTTCCACGGCCCGTTCACCGGCATCCACAGGCCCACGGACTCCCACGGCTCCGACGGCTCCGACGAGGGGGGACGGTTCCATGGCTGACCGGGACGAGCCCGAGGACGCCCCGCCCGACGCGGGGCACGCGGCGGAGCCGGCGGAGGGGGCCGGCTCCGCCGACGAACGCGACCGCGACGCACGGGACGGACGGGACGGACGCGACGCCCGCGACGCACGTGACGGACGCGACGCCCGCGACCAACGCGACCAACGCGACCAACGCGACCAACGCGACCAACGCGGGGAACGCGGGGAACGCGGCGACGAGCAGCCGGAGCAGCCCGAGCAGCCCGACCCGTTCCGTTCCGCCGTCGGCGGACTGGGCGACGGCGAGGAGGGCGGCGGCGCGGCCACCGCGCGCGCGGCGCGCGCGAACCTCGCGCCCTCCCGCACCCTCACCGTCGGCCGGGACAACCAGTACTTCGAGGGCAACTACTTCTTCGTCAACCAGCTCGACCCGGCCTGGACCGCCGGCACCGCGCTGGTCGACGGGCCGGTTCCCGAGGAGGAGCTGCGGCAGCTGCGCGCCGTCTATCTCCAGGCGCCCGGCTACGCGCGGATGAAGCGACTGCTGCGCGCCAGAAACCTGCTGGTCGTCTGCGGCGAGCCGGGCACCGGGCGCGGCACCACCGCGCTGGCGCTACTCGCCGAGGTGGCGACCGATGGCGTCAACCGGCTGGACCCGGCGACCGATCCGCGCACGCTGCGGGAGGAGCTGTTCCGCGCCGGCGCCGGCTATCTGCTGCGGCTGCCCGACGAGGACGCCGCCGACGCCCCGGCGCCCGAGGCGCCCGCGGGCGCCGACGGCGGCGCGGGGGCGGGCGCCGTCGGGCCGTTGGCCGAGATGCATCTGGACCGGCTGGGCGCGCGGTTGGCGAAGGCCGGCGCTTTCGGCGTGCTGGTGGTGGGCGGCGACGCGGCCGACCGGCTGCTGCGCGGCCGGCACGCGGTGGGGTTCGTCCCGCCGCCGGCGGACGAGGTGCTGCGGCGCCAGCTGCGGCGGCGGCTGCGCGAGGCGCCCGAGGGGGCGCTGGAGGCGGCGCTGGCGCGGTTCCGCGACGAGGAGGTGCGGCGCGCGCTGGGCCTGGACGAGCTGCTGCCGGCGGAGGCCGCCCGGCTCGCCGACCATCTGGCGCGCCGCGAGCTGGGCGAGACGACGGACGAGGAACTGCGGGCGGCCTGCGCCGGGTTCGTGACGCGGCAGGCGCGGGTGTGGTTCGCCGGCGCCGACCGGCCCGGCCGGCTGCCCGAGGCGCTGCCCGCGCTGCGGACGGCGGCGTTCCGGATCTCCGTCGCGGTCTTCAACGGTTCGCCCTACGGGCTGGCCACCGAGGCCGCCGACCGGCTGGCCTGGGAGTTCGGGATCACCCTGGCCCCCGAGGAGCCGCCGGGGCGCCGGCTCTTCGGCACCCACGCCGAGCTGCGTCCCGCGCTGGCCCGCGCCCGGCTCGGCGACGGCATGGTGGACCTGGGGCTGGCGCAGGTGCCGGCGCGTGTCGTCGCGTTCCGGGGGAACGGGCTGGCCACCGCCGTGCTGCGCGAGGTGTGGGAGGGGCACCACTCGGCGCGCGGTCCGATCTGCCGCTGGCTGCGGGAGTTGTGCGACGATCCGCGCCCCGCCGTGTGGGTGCGCGCCGCGGTGGCCGCCGGGGTGCTGTGCTCCTGGGACTGGATGCACGGGCTCGGCGACCTCGTGCGGCCGATGGCGCTCGGCGACCAGGAGGGTCCCCGGCTGGCCGTCGCGACCGTGCTGTCGCGGGCGGCCCACGAGCCGGGCGTGCGGCCCGCGGTGATGAGCCTGCTGAAGCAGTGGGCGAAGGGCCCCGACCCGGGGCTGCGGAAGGCCGCGGTCGTCGCCCACGGCTACGGGCTGGCGGCCGGCTCGGTGGGGGCCTCGCTCGACGAGTTGGGCAAGGCGGTCCGCCGCGACGAGGACGGCGCGCTGCTGGCCGCGGTCTCGCTGAGCGTGGCCCGGCTGCTGGCGGGCCCCGAGCCGGCGGCCGTGGTCGAACGGCTGGGCCGGTGGCTGCGGGACGGCCGTCGCCCCTACGCGGACCTGGTGCTGCTCACGGTGCTGCGCGCGATCCGCACCCCGACGACCTTTCTGTGGGGGCTGCGGGACAACGAGGAGTGGGAGCGGCGTTCGGACTGGCCGCTGGGCGGCGCGCTGGTCGTGGCGCACCCGGAGCTGGCGGGGCGGCTCGCGGACCTGACGCGTTACGCGCTCACCACCGCGCGGTCCTCCGCGCCGGCGCTCGACGCGCTGGGCAGCTGGGTGCGGCGGGCGGCGGGGGACGAGGAGCAGCTGGCGTCGCTCGCGGGCTTTCTGCCGCTGCTGCTGCTGGACGCCAGGGACCGGGACCGGCTGCGTCATCTGTTGGACCGTCAGGTCCGCGATCTGGACCGCCCGTTGGAGACGGAGGTCGCGCGCCGCCTGTGGCGTGCGGCGCGAGGAGGGAGTACCGACCGGTGAGTGACAGGGAACCCGGCGCGTTCGGCGGGCCGGGTCGTGAGGACGGGGACCAACGGGGGAAGGGCCGAAAGCGCGCCGGGGAGCGTGCGGGCCGGCGCGAGGCGCCGGCCGGGCCGTTGCTGCGGGAGTGCGAGGTCCCCTACCGGCAGACCAGCGGTCAGGTGATCGCCGTGCTGCGCTACCCGAACGGCGGCCACTCGGTGTGGTGGCCCGACCGGCGGGAGGACCACGACAAGCCGCTGTTCCGGGGGCCCTACACGGTCTTCGAGGTCGCGATGGGGCGCCATGTGCGCCAGTTCGACATCGCCCTGCCGGCCGCCGGCGACTCCGAGTCGTTCGCGGCCCGGGCGCGGGTGCACTGGGAGGTGCGGGACCCGTACCTGGTGGTGGAGCGGCTGGTGTGGGACATCGCCGAGCTGCTCGGCGACGAGCTGCGCTTCCATCTGCGGGGCATCTCGCGGCGGTTCCGGCTGACCGAGGCGGAACGGGTGGACCAGGCCGTGCGGGACGAGCTGCTCTCCGGGCGGTTCGCCTTCGGCGCCGAGCTGGGGCTGCACACCACGGTGCACGTCTTCATCGACCTGAGCCGCCGTGCCGCCGGCCAGCAGCGCGAACACTCCGATCTGCGCCACGAGTTGGAGATCACCGAGGCTCGGGAGGACTGGCAGTCGCAGCGGGTCGCGAAGCGCGCCCGGGCGTTCGAGGAGATGCTCAGGCGCGGCAACATCGCGCAGATCGCCGAGTTCATGGCCAGGAACCCGGGTCAGGAGCTGGAGATCCGCAACCTGATCCGTCAGGAGTGGCGGGACGAACAGCAGGTCTCGATCGAGCTGTTCAGCCGGATGCTCGACAGCGGCCACCTGGAGCGGCACGACATCGGCGAGCACATGTACGAGGTCATCCGCTATCTGCGGAACAGGGCGGACGGCGTCGTGGGCAGCACCATGGACCAGGTGCTGCCGCGCCGCGGCGACCGGCGTGAACTGGGCGAGCGCGAGAGGGAGCCCGGGCGGCGGCCGTTCTGGGAGGAAGAGGAGCCGGAGGGCGGCCGGGCGGACGCGCCGGGCCCGCGCGCGGGGGGCGTGCGGGAGGGCGACTGGGAGCCGTGGAACGACGAGCCGGGCGGCGGTCCGGGCCGGGCGCCCGACCGGATCTCCCGTTCCGCCGGGCGTGACCGCGGGGACGACCGCGGGGACGACCGCGGTGGGCGCGCGAGCGACACCTTCGACGACTGGGACGCGCCGTGAGCGCCCGGCGCACGACCCGGCGTGGGCGCCGGGCGGCGGCGCCGCTCGTCGCCGGGCTGCTGCTGGCGCTCGGCGCCGCGCTCGCCCCGCCGGTCGCCGCGCAGGACGACGGCGAGGGCGGAGGCGAGGGCGGAGGCGAGAGCGGCGACCCGGGGGTCGCCCCGATCGACTTCACCATCGTCGTCGACCAGTCGGAGAGCCTCTCCGAAGAGGACCTGCGGCGGGAGGTCGACGCCGCCACCACCATCGCGCAGGCCGAGCTGTCCGAACGTTCCCGCGCCACCGTGATCGGCTTCGGCAGCGCGGAGGAGGAGGGCCAGGTCGCGGCGGTCGAGGCGTGCCAGGGCACCGAGCTGGACGCCGCGGGCCGGCAGCGGATCAGCGAGTGCGTGGAGGAACTCGCCTCCCCCGACCGCGAGTTGATCGGCCCCGGCACCGACCACCCGGCGGCGCTCGCGCAGGCCGTCGACCGGCTGGCGCGGGGCGACGAGGAGACCCCCAGGGTCGTCTTCCTGCTCACCGACGGCCGGTTGGACGTGAGCGACAGCCTCAACTACGGCGGCAGCCCCGAGGCTCGGCAGCGCAACGCGCGGGAGGCGCTCGGCGAGACCCTCGCCCGGGCCAGGGAGAACCGCGTCCAGATCTGGCCGTTGGGCTTCGGCGACGACATCGACGAGGAGGCGCTGGCCGGGATGGCGGCGGGCGGCTATGTCGAGGGCTGCGCCGAACTCCCCGGCGCCGTGCCGGAGATGACGGTCGTGGGCGCCTCGGGCGATCTGCTGGAGGCGTTGCAGCGCACCTTCGCCGCCGCGCGCTGCGCGGCCGTCGAGATCGGCGAGAGCGGGGTGCCCCCGGTGGATCTGGAGGTGACGATCCCGCCGATCGCGACCGAGGGGTCGATCACCGTCGCCAAGGGCGTGCCGGGCGTCGACGTCACCTACTACGACCCGGACGACCGGGAGGTGCCGGTCCAGGGCGAGTTCGACGGTTCGACGTTCGAGGTCAGCGGCCGGAACACGGCGGTCGAGGCGC
This sequence comes from Streptomyces sedi, assembly GCF_006335015.1. GTDB lineage: Bacteria > Actinomycetota > Actinomycetes > Streptomycetales > Streptomycetaceae > Streptomyces > Streptomyces sedi. The sequence continues at coordinate 236,240 of NZ_VDGT01000008.1, read as the reverse complement.
TGCGCGTCAGCGACCCGAAGCCCGGCACCTGGCGGGTGCGGCTGACGCCGCAGGACGAGGGGCCGCCGCGGGAGGCCGTCGTCAGCGCGATATGGCAGGGCCGGCTGCTCTCCTCGGTGACGGTCCAACCGCCCTCGCCCAGCCCCGGGGAGCGGGTGCTGGTCGAGGCGCGCCTCCAGACCAGGGAGAACGTCACCGTCGACGACCCGGAGCTGGTCGCCGGCATCCGGGCGTCGGCGCTGCTCACCGGCGACGGCTTCGCGCCGGTCCCGGTGCCGCTCGGCGACGGGGGAACGGGCGGGGACCGCGACGCGGGGGACCTGGTCTTCAGCGGCGAGTTCACCGTGCCGGACGAGGCGACGGGCCAGCTGGTCTTCACCAGCGAGATGGCGGCGCCCGGCGTGGTCGCCGACGAGCGCCCGTTCTACACCCGCGCCACCCAGGGGCCGCCGGCGGTGGACGCGCTGGTGACGTTCGACGAGGACGAGGTGCACCCCGGCGGGACCGTCGAGGGCGAGCTGCTGGTGGGCAACACCGACGGCCAACCGCACGACCTGCGGCTGGAGTCGAGGGACACCGGCGAGGGCGGGGTGCGGGTCGCGCCGGCCGAGGTGCGGGTCGAGCCGGGGAGCGAGGAGTCCGTCCCGTTCACCGTGACGTTCGGCGACGACACGCCGCTGGGGAACACCGGCGGGGTGCTGGCCGTCGTCGACGCCAGCGAAGGGGAGCGGGTCGTGCACGAGGCGTTCCTCGACGTCACGGTCACCGCGCCGCCCACCTGGTGGGACCGGTTCCGGTGGGCGGTGATCGCCGGTGCGCTGGTCGCCGCGGCGCTGGCCACCTGGGTCGCCGGCCGCCGGGCCGCGACCCGGCGGCGCCGGCAACTCGGCGGCCACAGCGTCGAGTTGCGGCAGTCCGGCCACCGGATCGACGAGCAGCGGATCAGGGGCAAGCCCCGGGTCTTCTACTTCCGGGTCGAGCGCGGCACCGGCGGCCGGCCGTCGCTGGTCGCGGCGCGCTCGGCCGGTGCCTCGGTCTACGAGCTGCGGCGCAGGGCCAACGGCGCGCTGCGCCTGAAGCCGCCCAGGGGCCAGGAACGCGACCTCGCCGCGGGGACGGGACTGCCGATCGACGACGACATCGAGGTCGCCGTGCGCTCCCCCGACCCGAGGAAGGAGGCGCCGCGAAGGCGCCCGTTCCGCGCCGCACGCCCCACGAACCGGCCACGACCGGCCGACGGCCCAGGGGCGACAGGCCCGGGACCCGACAACGGCACGGACTTCTGACCCGAGGGACGACACATGAAGATCTACCAACCCATGCTCTTCGTCGGCCTGGGCGGCAGCGGCAACCGGATCGGTGCCGAGCTGGAGCGCACGCTCCGCCGCGAGCTGTGCGGCCCCGACGGCATGGCGCTGGTCAACGGAAACCAGCGCGAGCGGTTCGAACTGCCGCAGTGCACCCAGTTCGTCTACGCCGACTTCAGCGAGTCGGAGCTGCACCAGCTGCCGCACCTGAGCGCCAAGGGGCCGGAGGCGGCGGCCTACCGCAAGACGGCGCGCGCCATCCACGACCTGCTGCCCGCGGGCCTGGGCAGCTCGACGGAGGTCACGCAAAGGCTGCGGGTCACCACGCCGGAGAAACTGCTGGAATGGCTTCCGCCGACCGTCGGCGAGCCCCGGGTCGCGCCGCTGAGCGCCGGCGCCGGCCAACTGCCGTCCGTGGGGCGGGCGGCGCTGCTCGCCACCCTGCGCAACGGGCTCGAACCCGTCGCCGCGCCGCTGCGCGAGGCGATCGGCGCCATCGCCGGCTCCGGCGGTGACCTGCGGGAGCTGGGCGGGGGGCACATCGAGGGCTGCGACGTGTTCGTGGCGTTCTCCGTCTCCGGCGGCACCGGCGCCGGCATCTACTACGACATGCTGCATCTGATCGGCCACGAGTTCGGAAACGCGTTCGGCGGGGCGCTGGAGGGCGTCAAGATCTATCCGCTGGTGGTGATGCCCTCCGCGTTCCCGCCCGAGGCGGGCGGCGGCCGGGAGGCGGAGCTGAACGCGGGCCGCGCGCTGGTCGACATCGCGCGGCTGGTCGACAGCCAGAACGCCCCGGAGGCGCGGGGGGAGTTCGGCGACGCGGCCGAGGACACGCCGGGGGTGCACTACCCGAAGGGAGGGCGCGTCACGCTGCGCCCCTCCACCGTGCAGACCGCCATCCTCTTCAGCAAGCCCGTCGGCCTCCAGCCGGAGGACCTGCGCCGTTCGGTCACCGCGACCGTGATGTCGCTGATCGGCACGGAGTTGGGCGACGAGAACGCCGCGGGGCTGGCGGGGGGCGACTACCAGACGTTCGCCGCCCAGTTCGTCAACAAGGCCGTCGAACGGTCCTCGCCGTCCCGTTCCGGCATCGGCTACCGGGGCATGTCGACCAGCCTGGCGGCCTCGTTGACCATGCCGGTCGACGACCTCGCCGAGATCGTCGCCGGGCGGCTGCTCGCCGCCGGGGTCAGGGGCATGGCGGACGCGGCCCTGCGCACCACGTCGGAGGGGAGGCAGCGGGTCACGGAACTCTTCCGAGCCGCCGGGGTCGGCGACCTGTGGGACCGCGCGCCGAAGCCGGTCGCCGACCCGGACCCGCTGCCCAGGGGCAGCCGGAACATCGCGCAGGCGCTGCGCGACCGGCAGGACGACATGGAGGACGGGTTGCGCCGGCTGCGGCTCGACCTGGACCGCGACATGCAGAAGATGGTCGAGGACTTCCGGCCGATGGCGGCCTTCCGGGAGAAGCTCGGCGAGTGGGGCCCGTTCCAGCTGGAGCAGGTGCTGCTCGGGCAGTCCGAGCACCCCGACCGGGTCGCGCGGGTCGGCCTGGTGGGGATGCTCGACAACCGGCGGAACCCGCCGGAGCGGCCGGAGCACGTGCAGCTCACGGCGCCGCCGATCCCGCCCGTCCGCCGGCCGCTCGCCGGCCTGGCGCCGGCCCGCTGGGGCGACGCCGAGGTGCAGGGGTGCGTCACCGCGCAGAACGCCTGGTACCAGTACCAGGCCAACCTGCTGTGGCACGCGGCGTGGAAGGACTACGAGAGCCGCTGGCGCCCGGCGTTGACCAGGAGCGTGCGGGAGGTCGGCGAGCTGGTGCGGGCGCTGCGGACCCACCAGGAGGACGAGAGCCGGGCGTTCGCCGAGCGCCGCAAGCATCTCTTCCGCGACGACCGCAAGGGCGTCTCCTATCTGCTGCCGCCGCGGAACAACCTGCGTTCCTTCTACGACGCGGCCTTCGAGCGGCTGATGCAGCAGTACGGGCTGGCCGAGGGGCAGGACGCGGCCAGGCTGCTGGAACGGATGGTCGAACGGGACGTGTGGCAGCGCGCGTTGGGCCTGGCGCGCCTCTCCAAGGGCCAGGCGGTCGCCGAGATCAAGCAGGTCGTCGAGCCGAAGGTGAAGGAGCTGTTCACCACGCAGGGCGTGGTGGACGGCCGGCCGTTGCTGCCCTCCCTTGAGGAGCTGCTGCGGGCGGCGGCGGGCGACGCGGAGGCCGGCACGACGGTCGCCGAGAGCTGGCTGGTGGAGCTGCGTTCGCAGCTGGCCAAGCTGCTGCCGGTCGGGTTCGTGCCGGACGGCAACGGCCCGTTGAAGATCCTCATCGTGCACCCGCAGACCGAGGCCGTCACGCGGATCGAGCAGTACCTGCGGTCGGCGCTCAACCTGCCGCGCGACACCGCGCAGACCATCGAGTTCCGGCCGGTCTCCACCGACTCGATCACCGTGGTGCTGCTGCGCAGCGGCATGAGCCTCACCGACATCTCGGAGGTCGGCCATGTGCTGCGGCTGTGGGCCGACGCCAAGGACCAGGCGCGGCGGGACGACGCGCTGGACTGGCGGCAGCGGCTCGGCTACCGGGACGACTGGCTGGCCAGCACGGAGGAGGACCGGCAGCGCATCCTGCACCGGCTGCTGTGCATGGTGTGGAACGACCGGGTACTGCTGCGCGGCGACCCGGCGTCGCCGACCGCCGTCCGTTTCCGGCTCAGGGACGACGGCAACGCGGCGATGACGCTCAAGCTGGACGCCTGGGGTGACGGCCTCTCCAGCTGGACGGGGCTGCTGCGGGCGTACGAACGGTTCGCGCTGCTGAAGGACGGCCAGATCGTCGACGACGTCTGCGACCGGCTGATGCAGGCCCAACCCGACGGGCTCACCACCTCCCCCGTGCCGCCGTCCCGGCTCTTCCGCCGGCTGGTGCACGAGGTGGCGCCCGACCAGCGGGACCTGATCGAGGTCCTGAAGGAGGAACGCGGCGGGCGCGCGAACTCCTGGCTCGCGCCGATGCGGAACTTCTGGCAGGTGACCTTCGAGGGCGCGCTGGACCTGCCGTTCCCCGGCACGCACCAGGGCTCGGCCTACCTCTCGCTGCGGGAGCTGCTGCACAACGCGGAACGCGGGAAGCGGGAGCCGGAGGACGACCGCCTCCAGGCCCGCCTCGCCGCCAAGCAGGAGGAACGGAAGCGGAAGCGGGAGCAGGAGCGGGCCGAGGAACGGAAGCGGGAGGAGGAGCGGAAGCGCGACGACCGTTCGGACCGATGGGGCCGTTCCGACCGGTCGGACCGAACGGACGACTGGCACAGCGACCGCCGCCACGGGGGCGAGGCCGAAGGCGACGGTGGCGGTGGCGGGCGCGGCGGCGCGGGGGAGCCGCCGGCGGAGGACGAGGGCTGGGAGCGGGACGGGGACCCCGCGCCGGACGGCGGCGCGAACGGACGGGGAAGCGGCGGGCGTTCGCCGGACGCCTCCCCCTCCGACTCCCCCTCCGATCAGTTCGACGACTGGGGCGAGCAGGACGGCGGCGACGAGACGACGGAGGAGGGCTGGTGACCGTTCCCATCCACCGCCTCGACCTGCGGGAGGAGCCCGCACGGGCGGCGGCGGCCGTCGGCGAGGCGCGGCGGCGCGAGGCGGAACGCTTCCTGGTGCTGGACACCTTCGACGCGCTCCCCGGCCATCAGCTGCTCTACGAAAGGCTGTTGGCACACGACGCGGTGCCCACCCTCTGCGTGGCGGTCGGCGCCCCCGCCGACCCGGAGGACATCGCCGCCGGACGTGCGGTGCTGCGCCGCCCGCTGCCGCTGCGCCCGCCGAACGCCGGCGTGGTGTGGGTGCCCGACGCGACCTGCGGCGGCGGCCGGCCCGAGGCGGAGGAGGCGCTCCGGCCGCTGGTCGAGCTGCTCACCGAACCGGCCGTGTTCGACGCCGTGTTGCTCGCGCTGTCCCGGGTCACGGAGGGGGTGGCGGTGCCGGCGCTCGACGTGCTTGAGCAGTGCCTCACGCCCGCCGCCAGGGGCCGGGTGTGGCGGGAGTCGATCGAGCGGCTGGTCGGGCACGAGCCGCCGGTCGCGGCGTTCGTGGGCGCGGGCCTCGACGACGTTCCCGCCCCGCTCGTGCCGCTGGTCGACGAGGAGATGCCGCGCGGCCTCGCCGGCCACGAGTGGCTGCGCGGCCGGCCGCGCGAGCGGCAGGACGCGTGCGCGACGGCGCTGGACGCGGCGCGGGAGGCGTTCGACGTGGCCAGGCACCCGCTGGCGCCGCTGACCGGGGCCGGTAGACGCGTCGAACTCCCGGTGCGGGTGGAGGAGTTGGCGGACGCGTTGGACGCCTACCGGGAGACGGCGGCCGAGACGCTGCGGGAGGGCGACCTGAGGGACGACCGCTCCGACCAGCGCGGCCGGCTCTACCGGCTGGGCGTCAACCTGCCGGAGACGGCGGAGGGTTCGCGCGAGCCGGTCGGTCCCGCGCTGCGCTCCTACACGGAGTCGCGGCTGCGCGGCGGCGTCTCGCTGCGCTCGACGGCCGCCCGGCTGGCCGCGCTCGCCCAGCGCGCGCACCCGGTCAGCAGCGCGGCGCGGGTTCCCCGGCTCGACGAGGTGTGCCCGGCGGAGGGCCGGGCGCGGCTGCGCGCCCCGCACCCGTTCCCGCTCGGCTCGCCCTCGCCCCGGGTGAACGCGGCGGAGAGCGGCGGCGTCGCGCTGCTCGCCGGGCTCTGGCCGGTCGCGGGCTGGGTGTGGGGGCCGGCCGTCGGCCTGGCCTGCGTCGGGGTGACGGCGTTCCTCACCCGGCAGCGGCCCAACCGGGATCTCGACGGGCGGCTCGACGGCGGGGTGGTGGGCACCGAGGGGCGGCTGGCCGGCGGGCTCGCGGGCGGGCTGCTCGGCGCGTTGATCGGTCAACTCCTGGGCCTGCCCGTCTGGTTGGCCGGCGTGACGCTGGCGCTCGCCGTGCTGGGGGTGCTCTTCCTCGGGCAGCGCTGGTGGGTCGCCGGGGTCGACGGCTGGTGGGAGGCGACCGGCGCGGAGGAGTCGCGGGGGTGGCACGTGGGGATCGGCGGGGTGCTGGTGACGGCTGCGGCCCGGGACTGGTTCTTCCGCGACGCGCGGGAGCACTGCTCGGCCGTCGCCGCCACGGTGGCCGGCACGTTGCACGTGATGGCGGACGCGGCGGAACGGCACGCGACGCCCGGCCGCGCCGAACGCCCGCCGCCGACGTCGGACTGGGCCGAACCGGACGACTGGGGCGCGGGCGACGACTGGGGCGCGGGCAACGGCCGGGACGGAAGCGACGACTGGGGCGCGGGCGACGACTGGGGGGCGGGGTCCGGGGGCGGGCGGGACGAGGAGTGGGCGAGCGCCGACTGGAGCGGCTGGGATGACTGGGACGAGCCGCGCGCCGCCCGGGGCCCGACCGCGGGCGGGCGCCCCGACGCCGAGGCGGCCCCCGAGGTCGACGCGGAGTCGGTTCCCCCGCCGTGGCTGCGGCGGGAGACCGGCGAGGGCGGCGAACGGCTGGTGGAGACCGTCGCCGGCGACCTGACCGCCGGCGCGCTCCACGTGCTGGACGGCCTCTGGGGAACGATCGAGGCCGCGCCGGACAATCCGGCCACCGGAACCGTCACCGACCGGATGACCAGGCTGCTGGACGAGGAGGCGCGGCGGCTGGACGAGGACCCGGCGGCGCCGCCCCCGTTCGTCCCCGAGGGCGAGCAGCTGGAGCCGCGGCCGGGCCCGGCCGCGCTGTTCGGCCTGGGCGGCGAGTCGGCGCGCGCGCTGGTCGCCCGGCGCGCCGAGACACCGGGCCAGCCGCTGTGCGGGCGGGCCCAGCGCAACGCGCTGACCAGGGACCCCTCGGCGGCGCGCCGCGTCTGCTTCGCGCCGGATTCGGTGCGCGACGGGGATCGCGGATCGTCGGGCGACTGGGACACGGCGGGCGAGGACGTGGTGTGGACGGGCGGCGGCCGGTTCTCCGGGGTGGCGCGGCTGCTGCCGCTCCGCCGCGGCTTCGTGGGCACCCCGCGCACGGACGGCGAGGACGTCGACCGGGACGGGGAGGAGGTCGGCCAGTGAGTCAGGGAAGTCAACCCGAGGCGCACGAGCTGAGGTTCGAGACACCGGGGGGCGAACCGGTGGTGTACCAGGCCGAGTTCAAGCCCGACCGCCCGCTGCCCGACCGCGGCCCCGTGGTGGGCCGGTTGGTGCGGCTGGGGCACGGCTGGGTGGTGCGCCAGTACCGGCTGCCGGCCCGTTCCCGTGGCGACCGGCGGGCGCGCGAGGCGCTGGAGCACGAGGTCAACGCGGCCGTCGCCATCGAACGCGCCCACGGCCGCGGCCCGCACGCCGGTCTCTTTCCGCGCGTGGTCGGCCACGGCCTCGACGCCGAGGAGCCGTTCGTCCTCTACGCGCCGCCGCCCCGGGGCGCGGTCCGGCTGACCGACGCCCGGCTCAGCGGCCGGCGCTTCGACCAGGCGGCGCGTCAACTGGTGCTCGCCGTCCGGCTGTTGGAGCAGACGGGGCAGGTGCTTCGGACGTTGGCGCCCGGCAGTGTCCGGTGGCACGAGAACGGCGTGCTGCTCGGCGAGCCGCACGGCGCGGTCCCCGTCGGCCACCCCAGGGAGGCGTGCGGCGAGGCGCCCTGGGCCCCGCCCGAGCAGCTCGCCGGCGCCGGCCACTGCGACCCGCGCGACGACCTGTGGAGCGTGGCCCGGCTGCTGTACGCGGCGCTCGCCGGGCAGCCGGGCCCGCACGCCGAGCCGCCGCCCGACCTCGGCGCCTACCCGCAGCTCTCCGCGTTCCGCGACGGCCGCGCCTTCGCGCCGCTGGCGGCGGAACGGCGGCCCGTCGCCGAGCTGCTTGAGCTGTTGAACGAGCCCGACCCGGCGCGTTCCACCGAGCGCCCGGGCCCGGCGCGCGGCGAGTACGCCCGGCACGTCGCGGGGAAGCGCGGTCGCCTCGGGCTGGGCCCGGAGCCGGGCGCGCGCGTCGACGAGCCCCCGGGCGACGAGGCGTTCGAGATGGTCTGCCCCTACTGCCTGGGGCCCGTGGCCTACGACCCCGGCGCGCTCTTCCTCCCCGAGGAGCAGGGCGAGTACGTGGCGTTCGACCCGGCGTCGGAGCCGGTGGAGCTGCGCCGCGCCGACATGCTGCGGCGGGCGTTCCAGCGCTGCCCCAACCTCAGCGGCCTCGACGAGCACCATCTGCCCGTCCCCTATCTGACCAACGGCAGGCCGCTGACCATCGTCACCGTCGGCGGCTCGCTCACCGGGAAGACCCACCTGCTGACCTCGATGATCGGCGAGATCGAGGAGAACGGCCTGGAGCCCTACGGCATCACGGCCGAGCCGCTCAACCCCGAGTGGCACCAGCGCTTCGTGCGGGAGCGGCTGCAACCGCTGCGCGACGGCAAGGTGTTGCCGAGAACGGCCTCCACCCGTTTCGCACGGTTCGCCGACGGGCTGCTGCTGACGGCGCGCGGCCGGACCCGGCCTGTGATGTTCTTCGACCTCGCGGGGGAGGACCTGGAGAGCCACGACGAGGCGATGCGTTTCCTCGCCGGCGTCGGCGCCTTCCTCTTCGTCGTCGACCCGCTGCGCGCGCTGCGGCTGCCGGAGCTGGAAGAACACCGTGAGCGCGTCGGCATCAGGGAACGCGACCTGGGCGACGAGGCGTTCGCCGCCGTGCTGTCCCGGGTGCCGCGCACGGCGGGCCTGGTGATGACGCCGTCGGCCGTCGTCCTCAACAAGAGCGACCTGGTCCGCTTCCAACCGACCGTCGCCTCCTGGCTGATGTCCCCGCCGCCGACCACCGGGCTGCCGGAGGCGCTGCGCGAGGAGAGCGAGGACGTCTACGCGTTTCTGCGGCAGCACGGCAGCCGCGCCTGGCTGCGGCCGTTCACCGACAGCGCGCGCTGCACCCTGCACTTCGTCTCCGCGACCGGCCGCGGCGAGCGCGGCGGCACCTTCCCGCACGGCGTGACGCCGCGCAGGGCCCTGGCGCCGCTGCTGTCGATCCTCGCGATGGCCGGGCTGCTGGAGAAGACCGACCCCTGGGAGGTGGGACTGTGACCGCGTGGGCATCGGACGGACGTCACGGGCGCGGTGAACCCGAGGACCCCGTGCGGCAGTTCGTGCTGCGCTGGGACGCCGACCACCCGTCCGGCGGAACGGGCTTCGGCGTCGTCGCCGCCTCCGGCAGGTGGCGGGATGCGGAGGCGATCGCGCGCTCGGTGGGGCCGACGCTGGAGGTCGCGGGCGAGAACGCGGTCCCGGGGCTGGTGCGGCTCAGGAACAGGGACAGCGTGCTCCTCGCGCACCGCACCCCGGGCAGGGACGCGGGCGGCAGGTCGGGCACGGTCTGCCATGTGCTGGTCGGCACGGTACGGCAGCTGTCGGTGCGCCGCTGCCTGGCGCTGCACGCGTGGACGTGGGAGCCGGAACCGCTGACCGTGACCACCGTGCGCGGCGACCTCCTGTCGGTGGCAGCGGAGTCGCTGGCAAAGGCCGAGTCGGGCGGCCTGGCCGCGCTCCGCGCCGAGCTGGCCCATCCGGACGTGGCGGCGACGCTCACCGCGCTCACCGCCGAGGTGCTGCGCGACCCCGACCGCCGCTTCTCCGTCCTCGACCCGTCGCTCGGGCGGGCGCCGCACGCGGTGCTGGCGGGCCTGAACGACATGTTCGGCCCCGTGTTGGCCGACCAGCAGCGCGGATGGTCGTTCGCCACCCACGACACGGACGACAGCAAGCCGCTGCGGTTCGTCTTCCTCCGGGAGTGGCCGCCTCATCCTTCGAGTGAGCCACGCGCGCGGGTCGACCCGCGGCGGGGGCGGAAGGACACCGCCGCCGGGCTCGCCAAGGAGCTGGTGGAACGCCTGCTGGAGGGCGTCGACCCCGCGCACCTCCAGGACGTTCTCCAACGGCACGCCAACCGCGAGACGCCGCACCGGCCCGGCTGGCTGCCGCGTGCGACGAGTCAGGCCCTGGACCGCCTCTCCTCGCCGCCCAGGCTGCCCACCCGGACGGGCGACCAGGAGCCGCCCACCCCCCAACCGTCCGCGCCCCAGCCGTGGGATCCGGCCCCGCGCGCCCCCTTCGCTGAGGCCGACGAGCTACTGGACGAACTCCGCGACGTCGACGTAAGGGGCCCGAGGCTGGGGGAGTTGCTCGCCAGGATCGACGAGCGTGGGGAGCACTGGGACGAGGGGAGGCAGTTCAAGCTCTGCCTGGTGCTCCTCGAACGCGACCTGTTCCTCGGCGCCCCACCGGACGGCACGGAGGAGAGGGTGGTGGACGCCTACGAGCGGTGGGTGCGCCCGTTCAGCCACAAGAGCGAGGTGGTCAACCGGCTGAAGACCATCGTCTCCACGACGTGGTCCTCCTCCCGCGACAACCCCCGGGCGCGCGAGGCCCTGACACGGATCGTCGAGGGAGGCCCCGGGTTCGCGGAGCAGGTCTGGATCGCCCTGTGGCGCGCCACCAGGGACCAGGCGGCGGCCCACCGGCCGGCGCCGCCCGCGCACGAGCCCGCGCCCGGACCCGCGCCCGGACCCGCTCCCGAGACCTGGGCCCCCCTCAAAGACATCCCCCCCGCCCCCGGCTACCCCGCGCCGTCCTCCTCCCCACCCCCCGTCGCGGAGCCCCCGCGCGCCAACCCCCAGGCACCGCTGTGGGATTCGGGCGCGGGGCCGGAGCCGTCCGCCGGCCCCTCGGGACGCGGCTGGACGGAACGGGACCGGCTGATCGTCGTGGCGTGCCTCTTCGTGTTCACCGTCGTGGTGCTCATCGTGCTCGTGACCCTGCTCGTGTGACAGATGACCGGCTGAGCCGCCGCCCCCGGGGGGAAGGCCCCGGGGGCGGCACCGTTCAGCCGGCGAGCAGGGCCACCGGGAGCAGCACGATGCCCAGACCCGACGTGACCAGGCCGAAGCGGACCCAGCGCAGCTTGCTCGTGGCGATGCGGCTGTTGACCTCCAACGCCCTGGCCAGCCGGTCGCGCGGGGTGCCGCCCGTCGCGGCCAGCGCCTCCCGCAACACCCCGCCGCGCGCGGCCCGGTCGATGTCGCCGAAGTAGGTCAGCGGCTCGCCCGCGACCCAACCACCGGGCAGCCGCGGCGCCACGGCCAGCAGAAACGCGGCCAGCGCCAGGAACAGCGCGGCCAGCCCCAGCCACCACAGCAGCTGGCCACCCGCGGTCAACGCCCCGGGCGACCAGCCGCCGTTGGCCACCATGCCGCCGAACAGCCCGGTGCCGAGGCCGAGCGCGGCGACCAGCAGCGCCGCCTTGCTGTCGGCCCTGGCGATCTCCACCCTGACCTCGTTGAGCAGTTGCTCCGCCAGCGGGACGGAGAAGCCGTCGGCTGTCGTCGTGGTCATCGCGACCCCCCTCCGGGAACGAGGCGCGCGTCGCTCGCGGCCCCGAGGACCAGCGTGCGGCAGGGGCGGGCGCCGGCTCCAGGGCGGCGGACGCACACCGAATGTGACCGATGACCCACAACCGCCGCACGCCCGCCATGTGGTGACGGGGAGTCAGCTCCGGTGCCCGTCCGCCGCGATCCGGCTCAGCACCTCGGGACGCAGCAGCCACACCCTGCGCCGCGCCGTCCGCACCACCCCGTTCCTTCGCAGCTCCGCCAGCAGCCGCACGATCGCCTCACGCGAGGCCCCGACCGAGCCGGCCAGCTCCTGCTGGCTCAGCGGGACCGTCAACAACAGCCCGTTGTCCGTCGGTTCGCTGTGCGCGCGCGCCAGGTCCAGCAGCAGCAGGGCCAGCCGCTCCCTGACGCCCGAGGACGCCAGCTCCAACGCCCTGCGGTCGCCCGCCCGCACCCGTTCCACCAGCAGCGCGCTCAGCTTCCGGTGAGCATCGGGGTGGCGTGCCAGAAAGTCGAGGAACGCCTCCCGGCCGACCAGCACGCACTCCGCGGCCTCCAGCGTGGTGACCGTCGCCGACCGCGCCTGCCCGGTCAGCGCCGCCGACTCCCCGACCACGTCCCCGGGGCGGCGCAACGCCAGCAGCGCGACATACCCGTTCGGCGAGCCGGCGGTCACCATCAGCCGTCCGCTGAGCACCAGTTGCACATGGGTCGAGGGCACATGCTCGTGGAGCACCTCGGTCCGCGCCCGGTACGCCACCCGCGGCCCCAGCCCCAACAGCTCCGCCCGCTCCGGCTCCGCCAGCCGCGCCAGAAACGGCACGCGGTCCTGGAAGAACGGAACCCGCGCCGTCTCCCCCGGCCGTGTGCCTCCCGACGACGTGCTCCCGCCCATGTCAGGCCACGACCTCAGCGGACCAGGATCAGGCCGCAGCAGTAGGCCCGCGCGTGGCCGATCCCCCGCGTCAACGCCTCGACGAACACGGCGGGATCGGTGACCGTGAGGCTCCCCCTGATCTCCGCGCGGCCGATGCGCAGCCCCCTGTGCGGCCCGGCGCTCGACGCGAACGGCAGCATCCGCACGCCCACCCCTTCGGGGTCGGTGACGGCGCCGATCCTGGTCAACCCGTCGGGCGCCACCGAGGGCTCGCCCGGCGCCTGAAGCCTCCTGGCGAACCACTTCCGCACGTGCTCGGGACGCGTGTGCGCCACCCGCCGGCCCCGTGTGCGCCCCTCCCCTCCCGGCGGCGGCGCCTTGCTGCGCACCGGGTTGACCACGGCGCGGAAGTCGACGGTCTCACCGGACCTGAAGGTGCGGTCCAGGGTGAGTGTCCGAGGCTCCTCCGCGAGCGCCGCCCGGGGCAGCCCACCCCAGTCGCCGGGCACGGTGGACTGCACCACCAGCGACAGCCTGGCCTCCCGCAGCTCCAACGACCAGGTCGAGAGCACGTTCATCTGCGCGCGGGCGTCGCGGCTGCCGTCGTCCACCCAGCCCCGGAAACCGCTCATCACGGTGCGGTGCATGTCCTGCGCGTCGATCAGCGACCTGGCGACGAGCGGATACCGCGCGTCAAGCGTCAGCAGCGCCTGGCTGGCCACGAACCGCGCGGCCTTCGTGCTCGGTGCGGTCACCGGATGATGTCCCATTCCCTCGCCTGTGGATCGATGGTGACGCGTTCCCGCCGCTCCCACCGCGCCGCGTGCACGGGACCGTCGGCGGCGAACGACACGGGCTGGTCCTGGAGTTGCCCCGCGCCGGGCACCGGCCGCCGGCTCTCCACCCACGCCCAGGGCCGTCGCCCGGTCAGCGGCTCCGGCGTGCCGTCCGCGCTCGGCAGCAGCGCCACGGACTCGAACACCTCCACCAGCTCGCCCTCCCACACCCCGAGGCTCAACTGCCCCGACGGCGGGCAGGACTTGCGCCCCAGCCAGAGCAGACGGCGCGGATGCTCCAACGCGTGACCGATCGCGTCGAGAAAGGCGGCGTCCGGGTGTTGCAACCCGACCAGAAAGGCGGCGTCGGCGAGATACCAGCGTTCGGTGATCAGCGCGTTCCTCGCCACCTTGCCGGAGACCAGCGCGCCGGATACCGGGTCGGCGGCGACGCTCTTCGGCGCCCCGTACCAGTGCGGGATCTCCCGCCGCCCGAAGGGCTCCCCGACCGCCCCGGGCGGGGACTCCGCCTCCTCGGGCAGCTCCTTGGCGACCGCCGCCGCGCGCCGGTGGTCGGTCACCAGGTCGCGCGGCCGGAGCGGGAACCGTCCGCCGCCCACCGTGTGGTAGTCGCGCAGCGGCGTCCCCGGGTGGTCGGCCCGCACCCCGAACAGCAACCCGGCGAGGTCGTCGAGCGGGGCGTCCCTCGGCAGGCCGAGGGCGGCGGCGCAGAGCCCCACCACCCCGGACTTCGTCGGCCTGTTCAGGGTGTCGCGGCGCGCGAACCGGCTGGCCACCCCCCAGGACTGGAGCGGACCCGCGAGCCGCACGAGAAGGACGTGGTTCATGCCGCGGGTTCCGGCGTCCCGGCCGGCTCCGAGAGCCCGTCGACCGAGGTCACCGAGACCACCCCGGTCACCGCCAACTCCTCGACCACCGCCTGCACCTGGGGGTCGTAGGTGAGCGCCCGCGCCCGGGTCAGGTCGGGGCGGCGCGCGCCGACGAACGCGTGGTGCCGCAGCAGCCGCCGCGCGGCGGCCATCCCCGCCGGCCCCTCGCCACCCCCCGGCTCCCCGTCCGCGCGCCTCGGGTTCTCGTCGATCGGGTCCTGGAACGCCGCCGCGTAGTTGTAGGGGCGCTCCCCCTCGAACGCGAGCACCAGCGCGGGCAGGGAGCCGGTGGACGCCGTCGAGTTCTTCTTGGCCTCGGGGAACGCCTCGACGAACGCGTTGACGAACTCCCGCTCGGCGGCGACGCCCGCCTCCTCCGCCTCCGCCTCGGTCATCCCCGCCGCCCGCAGATTGGTACGAAGCTGAGTGCGGTCCAGCACGGCGTGCCGGTAGAACGTGCCGGAGATCAACGACTGGTAGCCGGTCATCCCGGCGCCCGCGTCGTCGGCGGAGTCCAGGAAGGACAGCGCGTCGCGCTTCCGGTCCAGCTTGGCGTCGTCGGCCGCCGCGTAGAAGTCGTCGACCTGCTCGGCCTCCTGCACGGAGAACGCGTGCGAACTCTGCACCGCGCCGTCCACGTTGGGCGAGTCCGGGATCTCGGCGACGAACCGCCCGTAGAGCGCGATGTCCACCGCGTCACGCGGGGCCAGCGCCAGCAGCACGGCGTCCCGGGTGACCTTGGGCAACGGGGGCAACGTGGCGGCGGTGCCCTCCGCGCCGTCCGCCGGGGGCTCCGGCGCTGTCCTGCCGCGTCCCTTCCTCGTCCTCTTCGCCGCCTCCTCCTGGGCGGCCAGATACGCGTCACGCCAGGGGCGCAGCTCCGCCTCCCGCGCCTCGATGTGGTCGGCGATGCGGGTGCCGGCGTCGGCGGGGGCGAAGAGCAGCACCTTGGTCAGGTTGGCCACGGTCTTCTTCGCCGGGTCGCCGAACTTCAGCCCGGTCGCCTCGATCACCGCGCGCGCCGTGGTGACCGCCTCGTCCCGTTCCCAACCGTGCCTCTCCTGGAGCGCCCTGGCGGTGAACAGCGCCCACTCCCTGGTGCGCACCCCCATCCCGCGCCCCGCGAGCGCCCCCCGGCCCGCGTTGGCGCGGTCGCGCGCGTGCACGCGCTCGGCGCGGCGGCGGGCCTGGCTGGTGATCATGTGGCGCTCCACACCGCCATAGACCAGACTTTTCGGAGATCCGTTCTCATCCCGTACGGGAAGCACCGCGACCAGGGTCTCCAGCAGATGCAGGGAGAGGAACTGGCTTCGGGGGGCCTCGGTCACGTCGTCGGGTCCTTCCGCTTCGTCTGCTTCTCGGGGGCGTGGAAGTCGACGGACCACCCGTAGGCGATCCGGGCCTTGCGGTCGTGCCAACGCACCAGGTCCTCGGCCAGCCGCGCCCAGGAGGGCGGGTGCTGGTCACAGGCGCGCAGCCGGGCCACGGTGTGCTGGAGATGCCGCCAGGGAACGCGCCGGCTCGCCACCACCCGGTCGAACAGCCGCTGCGCGCCCGGGTTCTCCGGCCCACGACCGGCGCCGTCCCCGATCCGCCGCGCGGCGGCGCCCAGGCTGCCGTGGCCGTAGGACGGAACCGACCGCCCCTGGTGGTAGACCGCGAAGAGGAACGCCACCCGTTCGAACACCTCGCGCTGCTCCCGGGGGCCGCACCAACCCGCCCTGATGTGGGCGCTGGTCTCCGTGCCGGTACGGCGCAACTGGGCGAGCTGGCCGTAGTCGCGGCTGCGGACCAGGCCGGTCAGCCACGCGGTCAGCAACTCGCCGCCCTCCTTCTCCACGGCGGCCTCGACGCCGCTCTCATGGCGCATCCGCGCTCACCCTCCTCAGCTCGGCGGGGGCCTTGGCCCTGGTCAGATGCTTCTCGAAGGACTGCTCGGCCAGGGCACGCGCCCGGTTGCCCCGGCTGTTGCGCGGCAACGAGTCCAGACGCCGCCGCAGATACTCGCGCGCCAGGACCAGCAGAACGGAGGCGTAGGTCGGCAACGCCTCCTCGACCAGCGCACCGATGATCACGTCGTCGAGCAGCACATAGAACGGGTCGCGGGCCGCCGGCCAGAACTCGGTCCTGGCGTCGAACCGCGCCAACTGGGCCGCCTTGTCGGACGGCTTCTGATTCGGATAGGTGACGTCCCTGGCCACGTGCGAGGCGTTCTTCAGCCCGCTCGCCAGATACTCCGCGATGTCCGAGCCGCCCCGGGACGCCTCGCACAGCTCGTCCTCAAGCCCCGGCGCGTAGGGGTAGGAGCCGTCGGTCCAGGCGACGGCCAGCGTCTTGTCGGAGACAAGCCCGATGGCCCGGAGGCGGTACGGCGCGCGCCCCTCACGCCTGGTCCGCTCGGTCAGCAGCCGCAGCCGGCCGTAGAGTCCGGCCTCGGCGTCCCGCACCGCGCTGTACAGCGCGTGCGCCTCGTGCCAGAGGGAACGGGTGACCGACGGCCACAGCGGGCGGGTCTGGCCGTTCGACTGCTCGGCGAAGACCGCGTCCTGGAGGTGCTTCCCCGGATCGAGCGCGAGCAGCTCGCCGGCGCCGATCAGCACCCGGTCGACGGCGACGGGCCCGCCGTCCGCGCCGGGAACGGGGCGCATCAGGATCGAACGCCCCAGGTAGCTGTGCAGGTCGGCCGGCCCGGTGACCTCGCGGGGCGGCGGCTTGCTCTGGAAGCCGCGCCGCTCGATCTCGGCGCCCGTCCACGACCGGTTGAACGAGCCGACCGGCCCTTCGGGCGGGTAGAGGTTCAACCGCAGCGTCTCACCGAGGGTTTCGCCGAGCGCGACGACCCGGATGCGGTCCTGGAGCCGCGCCGTGGCGAGATTGGTGACCCTGGGCCCCAGTTCGTCGCCGGAGAGCCTGGCTCGACCGTAGAGCCCGTAGACGTGCTGGGTGAGCATGGCCCGGAACGCCCGCGCCGCCGGGATGGGCTCCGGGCGCTCCAGGTGGTGGTGGTCGAAGTGCAGGCTGTAGTCCCCCGCCTGCTCCAGGATCAACTGCGCGGGGCCGGCGCCGCGTCGCGCCAGGTCCTTCCGGAGCAGCGAGTTCTGTCCGAGCGGCCGTTCCGGGTGGAACAGGTCCCAGTCCTCGTCCGGCTGCTCACCCAACCACGCGGCGACCGGCGCGAGTTTGCGCCCCTCGATGATCCAGGCGCGCCAGTCGTCGTCGGACTCGGGGTGGGCGCCGGCGGCGAAGCAGAGCGCGAGCAGATACTCGACGAGGGCGACGGTCTCCCCCGGGGTGTCCGCCTCGACGGTGCTCAACTCGTCGGCGCGAGCGAACACTTCGACCAGGGACAGCTCACCCGTCGCCGTCCCGTCCCTCGGGACCGCCGGCACGCAGGGCTCACGCCGGGGGTCCCAGCGAAGCGGACGCTCCGCGGGACCCGGGATGAGTGCTTCGGGCAACTTTCCTACCACTTCTGCGAGTTGCTCACGGGAGCCACGGTGCGCCCGCCCACGCGTGGGACGCTAGCAGTCCCTCACGCGGCGTGTCCGTGGATTCACCCAATCGAGCCCGCGAGGGCTCTCACCTGGCGCGACGCCGCATCAGGATGGCGAGCGTGGCGCGGGCGTCGCGGCGGTGTTGCGGGGTGGGGGCGAGGACGGACGTGACGGCGACGCCGCCGAGGACGCTGACGTAGAGGAGTCCGCCGACGGCGGCCAGGGCGCCGGTGGGGGTGAGGAGTTCGGAGAGCAGGGACATGGGAACTTCCTTCCGATTCCCGCCGGCGCGTCGCTGGCCGGGCGGCTGGGAACCGTTGTGTCACGCCCGCACGCTGTCCTGCGATCTCCACACTGACCCCGATCTCCTGGATTTCCGCAGGTCAGATGCCATTTGAAAAAAGTTCGAGCCCCGTCTGCGAGGTGGGTGTCACCGTGGCGCCGAAGGACCGACCGGAGGGCCGGAGAGCGGCGCGTGCCGCGCTCGGCCGGAAGCTGACCGCGCTGAGGGAGGCCGAGCCGAAACTCACCTTTCGGGGCATCGTCGCGGGGATGAACTCCCCCGACTGGCTCTCCGGCCCGCACAGGACGGGCCGGACGGTCACGCTTGCCCAGGTCACCGGCTGGTGCGGGGAGACGGCGCCCCCCGAACCCAAGCTGTTCTGGTCGTTCCTCCGCTTCCTTCAGCAGCGCTTCGAGAGCCCCGAGACCACCGACGAGGAGTGGCGGGAGCTGTACGAAGCGGCCCGCGCGGAGTCGAGGGCCCACCGGGGCGTTTCGACGGCTCACCGGCACGAGGCGCGACGCCATCTCGCACCCGCCCTCGACGTACCGAAGCTGGCGGGCCGGAGGAACGAGATGGCGGTGCTGAGGGACTTCACGACCAAGCGGTACACCCCCCAGCCGGGAAACAGCTCGTATCTGTGGTGGCAGGGCCCGAGGCACGCGGGCAAGTCGGCGCTTCTGGCCCACTTCGTGGCCAACCGTCCGGCCAAGGTCGATCTCCTGACCTACTTCGTCTCGGCAACGCACGGGACCGACGACCGGGCGTCGTTCGAGGCCGAGATGAGACGCCAGCTGTCGACCATTCCGGTCGTCGGCGCGGCGGGTCCCGACCCCCGGAGCGCGCCGCTGAGCCAGCTGTTCGCCAAGGCCGGTGACGCGTGCGGGGAGCACGGGTGCCGGCTCGTGCTGGTGGTGGACGGCCTCGACGAGGATCCGGCGTGGAACGGGACGGGCGGCGAGAAGTCGATCGTCGGGCTGTTGCCACGCAGTCCCGCAGGCGGGATGCGCGTGGTCGTCGCGAGCCGGCCGCCGCTGTGGCTGCCGGGGGATGTCTCGCCGGGGCATCCGCTTCGCGATCCCCGTGCCGTGCGGCACCTCGCGCCGGTGGAGGGCGAACACGCCTCGGACGTCGCCGCGTTGGCCGAGACGGAGATCGCGGGGTGGGCGGGCGAGGGGTGGGAGCGGGATGTCCTGGGGTGGTTGGTGGTGGCCGGGGAGGGGCTGGCCGTGGGGGATCTGGCGGCGTTGGGCGGGGTGGAGCCGGAGGCGGTGCGCCGGCTGTTGGCCGGGGTGCGGGGGCGGTCTCTGGTGCCGGGCGATCCGGGGAGCGACACGGTCGCGCTCGCCGGCGACGCGCTGCGGGCGGCGGCCGAACGCGCGTTCAGCGAGGCGGAGTTGTCGCGTCTCGCCGGACGGCTGGACGCGTGGGCCGACGGGTGGCGGGAGCGCGGCTGGCCGCGCGACGCGCCGTACCACCTGCTGCGGCACTACCCGTACCGCGTCCGGGACCGTGAGCGGGCGGCGGCCCTGGTGCTCGACGGGCGCCGACAGGTGCGGGTGGCCGAGCGGCTCGACGTGGACGAGGCGTTGGCCCAACTTGCCCTGGCGCGCCCCGCGTCGGGGGATCACGCGACCGAGGCCGGGCTGGCGGTCTCCCGCGCGTTGCTGCGGCTGCGTCAACGCGCCGCGATGCCGGGGGCGTTGGACGCGGCGCTGAAACGCGGCGAGCTGGCGGCGGCGCGGCAGTTGGCGTTGGCGGCGCCCGGCGCGCTGCCCCGCGCCGCCGGGCTGGCCCGGGTGGCGCGGGCGGCGGCCGGGGCCGCGCCGTCGGAGGCGGCGCGGCTCGCCGAGGAGGCGGCGGAGTGGGTCGCCCGCGCGGAGACGGACGTCCCCGGGCCGGAGGACCCGGCCGAACGCGGCGCGCACGTCGGCGCGTTGTGCGACGCCGGGCTGGCCATCCCCGACGAGCGGACCACGGCCGCGGCCCGCCGGACGCTGCTGAGGGCGGCGTACGCGAGCCGCTGGGCGGGGTGGGACACGTGCGCGCGGGCGGCGACGGCGCTCGGCGCCGAGGGCGAGGGGCGACGCAGGGCGCTCAAGGAGCGCGCGTGGGCGCTGGCCAGGGGTTCGGTCAGGGACATGGCCCAGGCGGTGGAGGTCTGGTCGGCGCTCGCCGACGCGGCCGTCACGGGCTCGGCTGTCACGGACGCCGCCGCGCGCGACGACCAGCGGAGGTACCGGGACGCCGTCCGCGCCCTGTGCGAGGACCTGGCGGAGGAGTCGCCGCTGACCTCCATCGAGGCCCTGTCGCAGGCGGCGTCCTCGCTGGCGCCCCACCGCAAACGCCAGGCGCGGGCGGAACTGGCGGATCGTGCCGCCGCGTTGCTGGGCGAGGTGCTGGACGATCCGGAGGCGTTGCCGCCGGACGACCGGGCGAGGTTGCGGCTGGAGTTCTCCGGCGTGCTGAGCGGGTTCGCCAGGGCGATGCGGGACACCGGCGAGCGCGGGGACACCGCGCGCGCCCTGCTGGAACGGGTGCCGGTCCCACTGCGGACCGACGTCCACGGCCGGGACATCCGCGCCGCCGCCTTCGCCGTGCTGGGCGCGGAGGGCACGGAGGGCGCAGAGGGCACGGAGGACGCCGAGGACACCGAGAAGACGGAGAGCACCGGGAACGTGCCGGCGCCGCCCGCCGGGGAGCCGGCCCGGCGGCGCGCGGCGTTGCCCTGGCTGCCGGGGCTGACGGCGGCGCTGGCCCGGGGCGGTCATCTCGACGCGCTGCACGCGGTGTTGGGGAACTGGCCGGGTGGCGAGAGGAGCATTCCGGTGGCGGTGCGGGCGACGTTGGCGTGGGAGTGCGCGGGCGCCGGGCGTTCGGCGGAGGCCGTCGGGCACGCGGAGCGGGCGGCGGCCCTGGCGGGCGAGTCGGCGGAGCCGGTGGAGACCGCGCTGGCGGCGCAGGCGCTCGCCCACGCCGGCGAGACGGAACGGGCCGTGGAACTGACCGAGCGCATGGAGTCGGCGCGGGCACCGCGGTGGCTGGTGGCACGGGCCCGGCTCGGGGTGGCCGCCGGGTCCGTGTCCCGCGCCCCGGAGTTCGCGGAGCGGATCGTCGCCGACGAACTGGCGTCGGTCACGCGGGCCCTGCGCCTTCATGCCGGTCCCCCGGCGCTGCCCAGGGTCGCCGAGTTGCTGCTGGCCGTCCCCGACGCACACGCCCCGGGCGCCGCGTTGCGCGAGGCCCTGACCAGCGCCGCGGATCGTCAGCAGGAGCCCGAGTCGGCGGCGGTGCATGTGCTGCTCGACGCGACGGGGGTGTGCCCCGGGCATGTCGTGGCGCCGACCCTGCCGAGTTCGATGCGGGTCGAGAGGGCCGTGCTGGCGGCGATGCGCGGGGACGTCGAGGGGGTGCGCGAGGCGGCACACGCCCCGACCAGCGACGCGGCACGCGCCACGACCGGCGAGGCGCGGGCCGAGGCGTTGGCCGCGGCGGCGCGCTGGTGGCTCGGGGTGCCGGCGGTGTTGCCGGTCGAGGAGTCGTTGGCGTCGTCGTCGACGCGACGTTTCCTCGCGCTGGCGCACGGGTTCGCCGGCGAGGACCGGCCCGACCCGGCGGGAGCGCGCGTGCTGGTCGGGGAGCTGCTGGCGGGCGAGGGGTGGGGGCACGCGGTGCCGTTGCTGCCCGTGCTGGTTCCCGAACGGGCGCACTGGTTGGGCGGCCTGGTCGCCCCGCAGCTGCGCGGGGCGGGGTGAGCGCTCGTACGATGCGGGCATGGGGCGGGTGGAGTTGCGGGACTCGATGGCGGTGAAGACGCATGCCGCCGAGGTCGAACCGGACGCGCTGCGCGCCCGGTTGCGGGTGGCGGCCGAGCTGGACGGCCTGGTGGTGGGGCCGTTGGGCGGGGTGGAGGTGCGGGACGGCCTGCTGGTGACGCGGTGGCCGCGCGGGGAGCCGGTCGATCCGGACGCGCCGGAGCGTTACCCGTGGGCCGAGGCCGGCGCCCTGTTGGCGCGGCTGCACGCGGTGGAGCCGGCGACGCCGCTGCCGCCGGCCGGTGGTCCCGCGCGGGTGGCGCGGGCGGTGGCCAGGCTGCGGGCGGAGGTGACGGGACCGCGCTACGCGGCGGCGGTGCGGCAGGTGTTGCGCGCGCACGAGTGCGGGGAACGCATCCCGGTGTCACAGGAGTCGACGCTCTGTCACGGGGACTTCCACCTCGGCCAGTTGGTGCGTTTCGAGGGCGCGGGGTGGCGGCTGATCGACGTGGACGACCTCGGGTGGGGCGATCCGATGTGGGACCTGGGGCGGCCGGCCGCCTGGTACGCGGCCGGTCTGCTGCCGCCGCCCGACTGGCAACTCCTGCTGGACGGCTACGGGTTGACGACGGCGGTCGCCCCCTGGGCCCGGGTGGACGGCGCGGCGCGCGCGTACACCGTGCAGGGGGCCGCCCGCGCGCTATTGCTCGCGCAGGGGGAGAACGCCGAACTCGCCGATGACGGCGTGGCGTTGGTCGATTCCTGCGGTCGGATCGCGGTGCTGCCGTAGGGTGGCCGCGACAGCAGATCGACCATGGAGCCGATGATGCAGTGTCCCAAGTGCGGCGCACCGATGCGCACGTTCAACCGAAGCGGCGTTCAGATCGAGCAGTGTGACGGATGCCGTGGAATCTTCCTGGATTACGGCGAGTTGGAGCACATCGGCCAGTTGGAGAGCCAGTGGGCCCCGCCGGGCGCCCCCGCTCCGCCGCCCCCGCAGCAGCCGCACTACCAGCAGGCCCCGCCGCCGCCCGGCCCCGGCTGGGGCGCGCCGCAGCACGGCGGCCATCACGGTGGGCACCACGGCGGCCACTACGGCCACCGCCGCAAGGGCGGCTTCTCGGGCCTCTTCTTCTCCTCCTGAGCCGCCCCGAGTTCTCCGAGTCACCCTGAGCAGTCCCGAGCCGTCCCGAGTAGTCCCGACGCCGCGCCCGGCGCCTTGCCCGGCACGAGCGCGGCGTCGCCCGGTACCTCCGCACACCCGTGCGGAGGTACCGGCTCCGAACCGGTGAAAATTCGCGACTCGGCACAAGCAGGGCTTCCGGTAGGTGATGGTGTGAGTACGGAAGGTCAGTAGTCGCACCGACTGGGAGTGAGGATGGCAGGGAGCGGTCAGGGCGCGGGGTCGCGCCGCCCACGGGGTGGGCTGGTGGCGGCGTGAGGGCGCGGGTCTCCCTCGGCGGCATCAGCTTCTCCGGGGTCAGCGGCTGGCCGGTGCCCCACCGGGGCACCGGCGGCAACGAGTGGGTCAACGGGCGGTGTTGGCTCTACTGCCGCCGGGAGAACATCAGCGTCCTGTGGATCGGCCCGATCCGCGCCCCCCGCGCGGACGGCGACCTCTACGCCTGCGGGCAGTGCATCGCGGAGCTGGTGCACATGGTCTACGAGCAGCAGCACCGGGTGGACATGCCCATGCGGCACGGCCAGGGGCCGCAGCCGGGCCAGTCGGCCTACGGCCAGGTACCCCGCGCGGCGGCCGGTCGCACCGAAGTGCCGCGCCCGGGTGAGTGGGGGAACGCGAACGGGTAGTTTCCCGCCCATGCGTGCTGTCACCATTCCCGAGCCGGGCGGTCCCGAGGCGTTGGTCTGGGCGGAGGTGCCCGATCCGACGCCGGGCCCCGGCGAGGTGCTGCTGGAGGTCGCCTCCAGCGGCGTGAACCGGGCCGACGTCCTCCAACGTCAGGGCTTCTACGACCCGCCGCCCGGCGCCTCGCCCTATCCGGGGCTGGAGTGCGCGGGCCGGGTGGCCGCGCTCGGCCCGGGGGTGAGCGGCTGGCGGATCGGCGACGAGGCGTGCGCGCTGCTCTCCGGCGGCGGCTACGCGGAGCTGGTCAACGTTCCGGCCGGTCAACTGCTGCCCGTCCCCGAGGGGGTGGGGCTGCTCGCGGCCGGCGGGCTGCCCGAGGTGGCGTGCACGGTGTGGTCCAACGTCTTCGGCGTGGCCGGGCTGCGTCCGGGCGAGACGCTGCTGGTGCACGGCGGGGCGAGCGGGATCGGGACGTTCGCGATCCAGCTCGCGAAGGCGTTCGGCGCGCGGGTCGCGGTCACCGCGGGCAGCGCGGAGAAGCTGGAACGGTGCCGGGAGTTGGGCGCCGACCTGCTGATCAACTACCGGGACGACGACTTCGTCGAGGAGCTGCGGCGGGTCGGCGGCGCCGACGTGATCCTGGACATCGTGGGGGCGCGCTATCTGGCGCGGAACGTCGAGGCGCTGGCGACCGGCGGCCGGCTGGCCGTGATCGGCCTCCAGGGCGGCGCGCGCGGGGAGTTGCCGCTGGGCAGGCTGCTGGCGCGGCGCGGCTCGGTGAGCGCGACCTCGTTGCGCGCCCGGCCGCCGGAGGAGAAGGCGGCGATCGTCGGCGAGGTGGCCGACCGGGTGTGGCCGCTGGTGGCCGAGGGGCGGCTGCGCCCGGTCATCGACCGGCTGCTTCCGCTGCCGGAGGCGTCGCTGGCGCACGAGGTGCTGGAGGCCGGCGGGCACGTGGGCAAGATCCTGCTGACCGCGACGGGCGAGGAGGGCGACCTCACCGCGCCTCGCCCCGCCTGACCCCGACCCCGCCCCCGCCGCCCGCCGCCGGATCCGTGCCCCCAAGACCGCCACCGGCAGTGAAGGGGCGCGGGGAACGGCGCGAGCAACCCACCACCGGGGCACAGACGACAACCCGCCCAAGCCACGAAGCTCCGTAGTCGACCAACCCCCCGGCCCCGGGGACTCCCGAACCTCGGCACCTCGGCACCTCGCCCCCCGGGGAACTCGAAACCGCGCATCCGGTCGACCGCGCACCCGGTCGACCGAAGTGCCCGCGCGCCCGAAATGCCCTGCCGATAGTGCTATGTCACGCTGGTCACATCGTTGATGGGATCACCGCGAAGGGTCGGGACTCGTGAGGCTGTGGGTGGGAATCGCGTTGACCGGGGTGGTACTGCTGACCCTCGCCACCTCCTTCGCCGCTTCGGCGTCCGCCGACGAGCGGGGCGGCGAGCCTGACGGCGGCCGAGGCGGCGAGCGAACGGCCGGGCCGACCCCGACACCCTCGACGCCCCCTCGCGAGGGCGAGTCCGCGCGGGGGAACGAGGCGGAAGCGGAATCCGGCGACGACGCCGAAGAGCAGCGCGTCGCCCGCTGGCGCATCGTGGATCAGCCGACCACCCGCTGGGAGGGCCGGGGCAGCGAGAGGCTGGCCCGCACCGGAACGGGCGGCGAGGTCGTTCCCGTGCTGCCGCTCGGCGCCGGCCTTACCTGCGTCGGCCTGGGAATCGGCCTCTTCGGCTACCGCCTCCGCCGCGCCTGACCCCCTCGCGCGCCCCGCGCGCCCCGCCGCACACCCCACCGCGCCCCGACCGGCCCCGAAGGCCCACAACCCAGCTCCCCCAAGGAACCTACCGCGTAACATACTCGGTAAGCAGGCTTGCGGCGACGCCCACATACCCGGTATACATACGCGGTATGTCGATCCGCTTCGGGCTACTGGCCCTTCTGGACCGGGGGCCTCGCTACGGCTCCCAACTCCGTGTCGAGTTCGAGTCCCGCACCGGTACCACCTGGCCGCTGAACATCGGGCAGGTCTACACGACCCTCGGGCGCCTTGAGCGGGACGGGCTGATCCAACCGGAGGGCGGCGGGGACGCCAAGCAGCAGCTCTACGCCATCACCGAGGAGGGGCGGCGGTCCCTCACCGACTGGTTCAACAAGCCGGTCGACCGCACCCACCCCTCCCGCGACGAGTTGGCCATCAAGCTGGCGATGGCCGTCGGCACCCCCGGCGTCGACATGCGCGCGGTGATCCAGGGGCAGCGGCGCCACACCCTCTCCGCGATGCGCGACTACACCCGGCTCAAGGCCGACGCGATGAACGCCGACGGCTCGACGCCCGACGACATCGCGTGGCTGCTCGTCCTGGAGCAGCTGATCTTCTACGCCGAGGCCGAGGTCCGCTGGCTCGACCACTGCGAGTCACGGCTGGTGCGCCTCGCCGCCACCCGCGCCACCCGACCCCAACCCCCACCTCCCCACGTGACCGACCCCGAGCCCGACCCGTCCCACATCACCATCCAGCCGAAGGGGACCTCCCGATGAGCCCTGACACCCGTACCCCCCACATGCCGCCGGGCCAGCCCGGCACGGGTGAGGAACGCCCCTCCGCCGTCCTGGAGTTGCGGAGCCTCAGCCGCACCCACGGCGACGGCCCCGCCGCGGTGCACGCGCTGCGCGAGATCGACGTGACCGTGCGCGCCGGCGAGTTCGTGGCCGTGATGGGCCCCTCGGGCTCCGGCAAGTCGACCCTGCTGACCCTCGCCGGCGGCCTCGACACCGCGACCGGCGGCCAGGTCCTCGTCGAGGGGCAGGACCTCGGCGCGCTCAGCCGGGCCGCCCTGGCCAAGCTGCGGCGCACCTCCGTCGGCTATGTCTTCCAGGACTACAACCTGATCCCGGCGCTCACCGCCGTCGAGAACATCGCGCTCCCCCGCGAGCTGCACGGCGTGCGCCACCGCACCGCCCGCAAGGAGGCGCTGGCCGCGCTGGAGGAGATGGGGCTGGCCGAGGTCGCCGACCGCTTCCCCGACGAGATCTCCGGCGGCCAGCAGCAGCGCGTCGCCATCGCCCGCGCGCTGGTCGGCGACCGGCGGCTGCTGCTCGCCGACGAGCCGACCGGCGCGTTGGACACCGAGACCAGCGACGCCGTGCTGGCGCTGCTGCGCCGGAGGTCCGACCAGGGCGCCGCCGTGGTGCTGGTGACCCACGAGACGCGCTTCGCCGCCTGGGCGGACCGGGTGATCTTCCTGCGCGACGGCGTCATCGTCGACGAGTCGGCGTCCAGCGCGGCCGAGACCCTGCTCACCGGAGGGGGAGCCCGGTGAAGGCCGGCAGCACCTGGCGGCTGGCGCTGCGCGTCGCCCGCCGTGACGCGATGCGCGCCAAGGGCCGCAGCGCCCTGGTGGTCGCGATGATCGCGCTGCCGATCGTCGGCGCCGTCGGCGCCGACCTGGCGGTGCGCAGCGGCAACCTGAGCGTGGCGGACAAGGTGGAGCGCTCCATCGGGCAGGCCGACGCCAGCTACGAGCTGACCGGCTCGGACCCGATCGTGCAGGACTTCGAGGGCAGGTGGACGACCCTCGACACCGGCGACGACCCCGAATCGATCAGCGCCGAGGCGCCCGAGGTGCTCTGGGAGACCCCGGAGGAGCTGCTCGCGCTGGCGGAGGAGGTGCTGCCGGAGGGGAGCAGCGCCCTCTTCGAACGCCAGGACTGGCAGCGTGCCACCACCGCGCACGGCGTCGACGACGCCGAGGTGGTGGAGACCGACCCCAACCATCCGTTGGCCGAGGGCAAGCGGACCCTGCTCGACGGCGAGTGGCCGGAGACCGACGACGAGGTCGTGGCCAGCAGCGAGTTCCTCTCCGGCAGCGGACTCTCACTCGGCGACGAGGTGACGGTCAACGCCTGGGGCGAACCGCTGGACGAGGGCACCGTCTTCACCCTCGTCGGCGAGTACGAGGCGCCGTCCAAGCTCCACGTCAGCGAGCTGATCGTCCAGCCGGGCGCCATGAACGACACCGCCAACGGCTGGGCCGTCGGGAAGCTGCTCGTCGACGTGCCGGGCGACACCGGCGTCGACTGGGAGCTGACGGAGCAGGCCAACGAGGCCGGCTTCGCCGTCTTCTCCCGCGAGCTCCACCTGAACCCGCCGCCGGAGAGCGTGCTGGCCCCCGAGGCCCTCTCTCTGAACTCCGGTTCCGGCGTGGACAGCTCCGGGGTCGCGGTCGCCGTGGTGGCGGTCTCGCTGGTGATCCTGGAGGTCTGCCTGCTGGCGGGCCCCGCGTTCGCGGTGGGTGCCAGGCGCTCGCGCCGCCAGCTCGGACTGGTCGGGGCCAACGGCGGCGAACGGCACCAGATGCGCGCCATCATGCTGGCCAGCGGGCTGGTGCTCGGCGCCATGGCGGCCGTCATCGGCCTCGTCGGCGGAATCGCGCTGGTGATGCTGACCAAACCGCTGCTGGAAGGTCAGATGGGCGCCCGGTTCGGCGACTGGGACTTCCGCTGGCTGGAGTTGGGCGGCATCGCGGCCTTCGCCGTGCTGATCGGGCTGATGGCCGCCGTGATCCCGGCGTACAACGCGGCCCGCACGCCGGTGCTCTCCTCGCTGACCGGCCGGCGCGGGGTGCGGCACAGCAGCCGTGTGCTGCCGCTGGTCGGCGGCTGCATGATGCTCTTCGGCACCTCGCTCGCGCTGCTCGGCGGTCTGCTGCTGGGCGAGACCATCCCGGTCGCCGCGGGCGCCGTCATCGCGGAACTGGGCCTGGTGGCCTGCACCCCCATGCTGGTGGGCGCGTTCGGCCGGCTGGCCCGCTGGCTGCCGCTGACGCCGAGGCTGGCACTGCGCGACGCGGCCCGCAACCGCGGGCGCACCGCGCCCGCCGTCGCCGCCGTGCTGGCGGCCGTCGCCGGCACCGTCGCCGTCGCCACCGTGACGGTCAGCGACGAGGCGGAGATGCGCAGCGAGTACGAGGCGCAGCTGCCGGACGGCAACGCGGCGATCATGTCGTACGACGACACCTCCTCCCTCGACCAGGCCAGGACCGCCGCCGAACGCGAGCTGCGCGTCAACGAGCGGCAGGACATGGCGAAGGCCGTGCCGGGACCGCTGCACTGCGAGACCATCGACGACGGGTGGAGCAGCTGGACCTACTGCGGCGAGGTCGGGCCGCTGCCGGCTGGCGGCGCCGAGTGCCCGGCCTACGCCGAGGGCGCCGACGCGATGACCGCGGAGGAGCGCCGCTCCTCGCTGTCCAGCCCGCTCTGCGACGGCGGCGGCGGAGTTGCCGGCGGCATCTCCGAGCCCGTCATGGTCCTGGAACCGGAGGCCCTGGCCCTGCTCGGCCTCGACGAGCCGGGCGCCACCGAGGCGCTGGCCGAGGGCAAGGCGCTGGTCGCCCACGAGGACCTCCTCGACGGGCCGGACAACGTGAGCCTGGGCGTCTGGACCGAGGAGTCATACGAGGACTCCAACGACCTGGCCCTGCCGGTCGAGACCCCCCAGAAGGAGGTCTCGCTCCCCGCCCACGTGCTGGAGGACGGCGGCAACGCCCCGCTGGTGATCATCACCCCGGAGACGGCGACCGCGTCCGGCTTCGCCACGCTGGACAGGGGCACCGTCTACGGCCTGGACGAGACGCCGGGCGAGAGCGCCCAGCAGGCGGTCGACGCCGACATCGAGTTGCTCGGCGGCAGCGTGGTGTTCGAGGTGGAGGACGGGCCCAAGGAGAAGAACTCGCTGGCGCTGCTGGTGCTGGCGCTCTTCGCCACCATCATCACCATCGGCGCGGCCGGCATCGCCACCGGCCTGGCACAGGCCGACGCCGCCGCCGACCTCTCCACGCTCTCCGCCGTGGGCGCCACGCCACGGCTGCGCCGGGCGCTGTCCGGACTCCAGTGCGGGCTGATCGCCGCGATGGGCGTGCTGCTGGGAGCGGTCTCGGGGCTCGTCCCCGCGCTCGGACTGCGGCTGGTGGAGCACCGCGCCAACCTCGACTCGTGGCAGCCGCTGTGGGACGCGGGCGAGACGGCGATGCCGCGCCCCGAGATGTTCATCGAGCTGCCGTGGATGACCTTCCTCCAGCTGATCGTCGTGGTCCCGCTGGTCGCGTGGCTGCTGGCCGCGCTGCTGACCCGCTCGCGTGTGCCCCTGGCTCGGCGGGTCGGGTGAGGGTCGTTGCATGATGGAGGTATGACTCAGCCGAGGAACGAATCGCCGCAGGAGAACGCCCAGGTCCTGGTCGTCGGCCCGGACGGGATGGCGCTGAGCGGCCCGGTCGGCCGGGACGGTGAGGAGGGCCACTCCGAGACACCGGTCACGGAGATGGTGGAGCAGCCGGCGAAGGTCATGCGCATCGGCAGCATGATCAAGCAGCTGCTGGAGGAGGTGAAGGCGGCCCCGCTGGACGAGGCCAGCCGGGCCCGACTCAAGGACATCCACACCAGTTCGGTCAAGGAGCTGGAGGAGGGCCTCGCCCCGGAGCTGGTCGCGGAGCTGGAACGGCTGTCGCTGCCGTTCACCGACGACGGGGTGCCGACGGAGGCCGAACTGCGCGTCGCCCAGGCGCAGCTGGTCGGCTGGTTGGAAGGGCTCTTCCACGGCATCCAGACGGCGCTGTTCGCGCAGCAGATGGCGGCGCGGGCGCAGCTGGAACAGATGCGCCGGGCGCTCCCGCCCGGCGCGCTGGGTCCGGAGGACGCGTCCCCCGACGACCCCCACCAGGGCGGCGCCCGCTCCGGCCCGTACCTGTAGCCGCCACCAGTTCCCCGCGCCCCCGAAGGGGCGCGGGGAACTGCGCGAGCAACCCCACACCGGGGCGAGGACGACAACCCACCCGAACCACCCAGGACCGTAGTCGAGCGCACCCCGCCACGAATGCACCGCGCAGTTCCCCGCGCCCCCAAGCCGCCCACCGGCCCCGAAGGGGCGCGGGGAACTGCGCGAGCAACCACACACCAGGGCGAGGACGACCACCCACCCAGACCGGCAAGGACCGTAGTCGAGCGCACCCCGCCACGAATGCACCGCGCAGTTCCCCGCGCCCCCAAACAGCCGTCACCGGCCGAGCGTGAACCCGCACCTGGCCGAACACGCCCACCACAACCAGGGGCGCGGGGAACTGCGCGAGCAACCCCACACCAGGGCGAGGACGACAACCCACCCAGACCGGCAAGGACCGTAGTCGAGCGCACCCCGCCACCCATGGCGCAATGCGTCCTACCCGGTCACGTCCACGTGATCAGCTTCTTCGGGTGCTCCAGCACCGCCGCCACGTCGCCGAGGAGGCGGGAGCCCAGCTCCCCGTCGATCAGCCGGTGGTCGAAGGAGAGCGCCAACGTCGTCACCTTGCGCGGCTTGATCTTGCCCTTGTGCACCCACGGCTGGTCCCTGATCGCGCCGAAGGCGAGAATCGCGGACTCCCCGGGGTTGAGGATCGGCGTTCCGGTGTCGATGCCGAAGACCCCGATGTTGGTGATGGTGACGGTCCCGCCGCGCATGTCGGCGGGGCTGCTCTTGCCCTCCCTCGCCGTGCTGATCAGGTCGCCGAGGGCCCGCGACAGCTCGGGGAGCGTCTTGGCGTGGGCGTCCTTGATGTTGGGCACGAGCAGCCCCCGCGGGGTGGCGGCGGCGATGCCCAGGTTGACGTAGTCCTTGTAGACGATCTCCTGGCGTTCCTCGTCCCAGGCCGCGCTCGCCTCCGGGTTCCGGCGCAGGCCGACGAGGAGCGCCCTGGCCACCAGCAGCAGCGGATTGACCCGCAGCCCGGCCATGTCGGGGTCGCTCTTCAGCCGTTCCACCAGCCGGATGGTCCTGGTGATGTCGACGGTGACGAACTCCGTCACGTGCGGCGCGGTGAACGCGCTGTCCACCATCGCCTGCGCGGTGGCCTTCCGCACCCCGCGCACCGGGACCCGCCGTTCGCGGATCGCGGCCAGCGACTGCGGTTCCACGGCCGGGCTCTCCCGTTCGCCCTCGGCGGCGGGGAACGGCTCGAACGCGGGCGTCGCCGGCACCGCCGGTGCGGCCGGGGCCGCCGGCTTCGCGGCTGCGCGCACGTCGTCCCTGGTCACCACGTTGCCCGGCCCGGTGGGGAGCACGGCGGCGAGGTCGACGCCGAGGTCCTTGGCCAGCTTGCGCACCGGGGGCTTGGCGAGCACGCCCGAACGCCCGGGCAGCGAAGCGCCGTTGTTCGCCGGTTCGGGAGCTGCCGGCTCCACCGCAGGCGCCGCGGGCGCGGCGGCCGGGGCCGGAGCCGCCTTGCGGGGGCGCCGCCGGCTGCTGGCCGACGAGACGCCGTAGCCGACGAGCACCGGCTCGCGCGCCGGCTCCTTCGCGTCCTCCTCCGGCTCCTCGGCAGTGGAAGCGGGCGCGGGCGCGGGCGGGGGCTCCGCCGCACCGCCTCCGGAGGCGCCGGTGTCCACGGTGATGATCGGCGTGCCGACCTCCACCGTGCTGCCCTCGGGGAAGAGGATCTCGCCGACCAGCCCGTCGTAGGGGATCGGCAGCTCGACCGCCGCCTTGGCGGTCTCCACCTCCACCACGACCTGGCCGTCCGTCACCGCGTCCCCCGGCTGGACCAGCCACTTCAGGATCTCGGCCTCCGTGAGCCCCTCGCCCACGTCCGGCATTCGGAACTCGCGGTAGCGCTGTTGTTGTGCCGCAGCCATCGTCACGACTCTCCTCAGCCTCTCCCTCAGTACGCCAGGGCGCGGTCGACGCCGTCCAGCAGCCGGTCGAGCCCCGGGAGGTACTCGTCCTCCAGCCGCGCGGGCGGGTACGGCGCGTGGAACCCGCCGACCCGCAGCACCGGGGCCTCCAGATGGTAGAAGCAGCGCTCGGTGATCCGCGCGGCCACCTCGGCGCCGACGCCCTGGAAGACCGGGGCCTCGTGCGTGACCACCAGCCGTCCGGTGCGTTCGACGGAACGCTGGACGGTGTCGAAGTCGATCGGGGAGAGCGACCTGAGGTCGACCACCTCCAGCGACCTGCCCTCCTCCTCGGCGGCCTTGGCCGCCTGGAGCGCGGTGCGGACCGTCGGGCCGTAGGCGGCGACGGTCAGGTCGGTGCCGGCGCGGGCGACGCGGGCGGTGTGCAGCCCGTCAGGGATGCCCTCCGCGTCGACCTCGCCCTTCTCCCAGTAGCGGCCCTTGGGTTCGAGGAAGATCACCGGGTCGTCGCACTCGATGGCCTGGCGCAGCATCCAGTACCCGTCGGACGGGGTGGAGGGCGTGACGACCTTGAGGCCGGCGACATGGGTGAAGAGCGCCTCGGGCGACTCGCTGTGGTGCTCGACGGCGCCGATGCCGCCGCCGTAGGGGATGCGGATGACGACGGGCAGCTTGACCTTGCCGAGCGCCCTCGCGTGCATCTTGGCCAGCTGGGTCACGATCTGGTCGTAGGCGGGGAAGACGAAGCCGTCGAACTGGATCTCGACGACCGGGCGGTAGCCGCGCAGGGCCAGGCCGATGGCCGAGCCGACGATGCCGGACTCGGCGAGCGGGGTGTCGATGACCCGCTCCTCGCCGAAGTCCTTCTGGAGCCCGTCGGTGA
The DNA here is from genome assembly GCF_006335015.1 of Streptomyces sedi. GTDB lineage: Bacteria > Actinomycetota > Actinomycetes > Streptomycetales > Streptomycetaceae > Streptomyces > Streptomyces sedi. Next base: position 203,118 of record NZ_VDGT01000008.1, on the reverse strand, counting down.
TCCGGAAGACCCCGCCGAGCTTGCCGACGTCCTCGCCCATCACCAGCGTCTTGGGGTCGGACTCCAGGGAGGCGCGCAGCGCGGAGTTGATCGCCTTGGAGAACGCCATCTTCTCGACGGTCATGTCAGTTCCCCTCGTGGTCGGCGAAGGAGGCGAGGTAGCCGGCGAACTCGGCCCGCTCCTCGTCCACCAGGGTGTGCCCGTCGGCGTAGATGTGGTCGAACATCGCGATCGGGTCCGGGTCGGGCATGGTGCGGATGGCCTCCCGCACCCGGCGGGCCAACGTCTCGCTCTCGGCCTCCAGTTCGGAGTGGAACGCCTCGTCGGCGGCGCCCTCCCGGTCCAGGTGGCGGCGCAGCCGCAGGATCGGGTCCCTGGCCTCCCAGGACTCCAGCTCCTCCTGGCGGCGGTAGCGGGTCGGGTCGTCCGAGGTGGTGTGCGCGCCCATCCGGTAGGTGAACGCCTCGATCAGCACGGGTCCCTGGCCGCTGCGCGTCTGCTCGGCGGCGGCCCTGGTGGTGGCGAGCACGGCCAGCACGTCGTTGCCGTCGACCCGCAGCCCGGGGAAGCCGTAGCCCTGGGCGCGCTGGTAGAGCGGCACCCTGGTCTGGCGTTCGGTGGGTTCGGAGATGGCCCACTGGTTGTTCTGGCAGAAGAAGACGACGGGTGCCTGGTAGACGGCGGCGAAGGTGAACGCCTCCGCCACGTCGCCCTGGCTGGAGGCGCCGTCGCCGAAGTACGCCATCACGGCCGCGTCGCCGCCGTCCTTGGCGACGCCCATGGCGTAGCCGGCGGCGTGCAGGGTCTGCGAGCCGATGACGATGGTGTAGAGGTGGAAGTTGTTGCTGTTCGGGTCCCAGCCGCCGTGGTTGACGCCGCGGAACATGCCGAGCAGCTGCGTCGGGTCGACGCCCCGGCACCAGGCGACGCCGTGCTCGCGGTAGGTGGGGAAGACGTAGTCGTCGGCGCGCAGCGCGCGGCCGGAGCCGATCTGGGCGGCCTCCTGGCCCAGCATGGAGGGCCACAGGCCGAGTTCGCCCTGGCGCTGGAGCGCGGTCGCCTCGGCGTCGAAGCGGCGGCTGAGCACCATGTCGCGGTAGAGGCCGCGGAGTTCCTCGTGGCTGACGGTCAGCGGGTAGTCGGGGTGCTCGACCCGTTCCCCCTCGGGGGTGAGCAGCTGCACCATCTCGGGGCCGTCGGCCGGCTTCGTCCGGGCGGCGGTCCCCCGCGCCGGGGACTTCCCGGCCGCGGGCTTCTTCGCCGCCGGTTTCCTCGCCGCCGGCTTCGCGGCGGTCCCGCTCGCCGCGGGCTTCCTGGTGGTGGCCTTCTTCGCCGGTGGCTTCCCGTTCGCGGCGCCGTTCGCGGTCGCGTTCCCCGCCGCGCTCTTCCTCGCCGTCGGTTTCGCCTTGCCCGACGTGGACTTGCCGGCCGTGGTTTTACCGGCCGTGGACTTCCCCGCAGCCGTGCGGGCCTGGGTCCGCCCCACGGGTTGGCGGGCGGTGGACTCCTGTGTGGTGGTGCTGCGCGCGGTGTCGCGCGATGTGCTCTCCACGGTCACTCGTGTTCCTCCGTCGGTCCGGCCCCCGGGGTCCGCCGGGCGACCAGTGCGGTTCGCCCGGTCCGTACGGCGCACGGGGTGGGTGCGGCGGACGGAAACCGAGCGATTCCCTTGTTCCCCCTGCCCCACCCGGTCGTCCGCCTCATGAGAGCACGGTATCCAGCCGGTCCACAACCCGCGATAGCAGCCCTGACCTGCGCATTTACCTGGATTTCCAAGTAACGGACTCGTCCGGGTCGAATGCGCTGGTCCAAGCCCTGCGGGGCAGCGGGTAACTCGCACGTTAACCCGCGCCTCGGCTTCCCGGGAAGGCGTGGGCGGGGCTCCTGTGGAAAACTGACAAGGTGCCTGAAAACGGAGAAAACGGTGCGATCACCGTGTTTCTGGTGGACGACCACGAGGTCGTGCGACGCGGGGTCCACGAGCTGCTGGCGATGGAGCCCGACATCGAGGTCGTCGGCGAGGCCGGGACGGCGGCGGAGGCCCTGGACCGCATCCCGGCCGCGCGCCCCCGGGTGGCGCTGCTCGACGTGCGGCTGCCCGACGGCAGCGGCGTCGAGGTCTGCCGGGACATCCGTTCCCGCGACGAGTCGGTGCGCTGCCTGATGCTCACCTCCTACGCGGACGACGAGGCCCTCTTCGACGCGATCATGGCCGGCGCCTCCGGCTATGTGCTGAAGGCGATCCGGGGCAGCGAGCTGCTCTCGGCCGTGCGGGACGTCGCGGCCGGCAAGTCCCTGCTCGACCCGGACGCCACCCAGCGGGTACTGCAACGGCTGCGCGGCGACGAGAAGAGCGACGACGACCGGTTGGCACAACTGACCGACCAGGAACGACGGATTCTGTCCCTGATCGGCGACGGCCTGACCAACCGGGCGATCGGCCAGGAGCTGCATCTGGCGGAGAAGACCATCAAGAACTACGTCTCGGCGCTGCTCTCCAAGCTGGGGATGGAGCGCCGCTCCCAGGCGGCGGCCTATGTGGCCAGGCTCCAGGAGCAGAAGCGGCGCTGAGGGCGCCCGGCGGCTACTGCCCGGCGGCTACTCGAAGCCGCCGGCGCGTGGCCGTGGCAGCCAGGGGCGCGCGGGGGCGGACGCCTCCGGCTCGTGCACCGAGGCGTAGCGCGGCGCGAGCCGCAGATAGGTGGCCTCCGGATGGCGCGCGTAGCGCGGCGGGGGCGGGAACGCCTCGCGCACGCGCTGGTCGGGGTGGGCGACGGTGGCGACGCCCACCACCTGCGCCTGCCACGCGGCCGGCGCGCCCGGCCGCTGACCGTCGTCGTTCGCCTCGTAGGCCAGCACGGTGCCGTCCCACGGCGGAACGTCACCACCCGTGTGGGTCACCCGCAGCAGCAATGTCTCGCCCGTCACCAGATGGCTGGCCGGCAGCACCACCGGCATCGCCCGCCGCGACGCGGCGGCCCGGCCGTGCGGCACGCGGGGCAGCAGCCGCAGCGCCCTGGTCAGCTCCTGACGTGGGGTGTCCTGGTCCGGCGTGGGGAACATGGCTTCCACCCTGCCCGCCCGGCCCACCCGCCACACGGGCGGGAGGTCCCCACGTGACGAGACCTTTGTCCCATTTCGCCGACGCCCCCCGGCGGCGCGGCCCTCAGCCCCCGCTGAACGCGCCGCGCACCGCGGCGGCGTGCCGTGTCCACCACACGACCAGCGCCGACGCCGCCGGAAACTGCGGGTCGGCGCGCCGGTCCCCGCGTTCGTAGTGCCAGCGCAGCATCCAGAAGTCGTTGAGCCGCTCCCACCACACCCGGTGCACGGCGGCGGCCAGCTCGTCGGGGGAGGCGCCCGACGCCGCGCGGTAGGCGGCGGCGTAGGCCCGGATCTTCCCCAGGGCCAGGCCGCCGTCCGGGCGAAGGTAGAAGATGCACGCGGCGCGTACCGCCTCCTCCGCGCGCGGCTGCACCCCCAGCCGGTCCCAGTCCACGATGGCGACGGGCTCCACGGGCCCCTCTATCCGGTACAGCAGGTTCAACGGGTGGAAGTCCCCGTGCACCCATCCCTCCGTCGGCACCTCGGCCGGCCCCGGGCGCAGATGGGCGTGCGTGCGCAGCAGGGCCCTGCGTTCCAGCAGCCGGTGCTCGGCCAGCTCGTCGAAGCCGGTGCGGCGCGGTCGGGCCCCGATGTGGGCGAGCAGCTGGTCGATCACGGCGTGGGTCTCGACGGGGGTGGCGGCGGCGCGCGCCTCGGGGCCCGGGGTGGGGGAACGCCCTATCACCTGTTCCAGCGCCCGGTGCACCCGGCCGAGCAGCGCGCCGAGCCGGTGGCTCTCGTCCGTGCTGAGCTGCGCCCCGTCCCGGTGCTGGCCCTCGACCCAGGGATGCAGCGCGTAGCAGCGGCCCGCGTGCACGGCCACGGTCCGCCCCATCCGGTCCGCCAGCGGCGGGGCGACGGGCAGGCCGAGTTCGGCCAGGGCCGCGGTCGCCCGGTGCTGCCGGACCAGCGGGCCTATCGCCCCGGGATCACCGTCCAGGTGGTGCTTGAGGAAGTAGCGGCCCCGGGTGGTGGCCAGCCGGTAGCCATGGTTGAGCAGCCCCTCGGTGAGCGGCTCGCAGCTGAGCGGCTCACCGGCGCGGTACTGGCCCAGCAGCTCGCTGAGGGTGGCGCGGGGAAGGGTGGGCCTTAACGGACTGGTGGGCTTCACGTCAGGGGGTGGCGTCGCCCTCGCTGCCCTCCGCGGCGCCCCCGGGGCCACCCGGATCGGTGCCGCCCGCCGGGTTCCCCGACTCGCCGCCGCCGGCTCCGGCGTCGTCACCGCCGTCGTCGCCGCCGTCGCCCTCGGTGCCGTTGCCCTGGCTGGTCTCCTCCGGCGGGGTCTCCGGGTCGGTCTCCGACTCGGTGGGCTCGTCGGGGGTGGTGGGCTCGTCGGTGTCGGTCGGCAGGTCGTCGTCGCCGTCTTCCCAGCCGCCGTTGCCGGAGCCGTTGTCGCCCCACTCCTCCCCGTTGTCCCAGCCGCTGTCGCCGGTCGGGTCCTCGGTGTGCACCGGGTCGTCCGGCTCCTCCTCGTCGTCGTCCTCCGGCTCCTCCGTCTGCTCCTCGGTGGTCTCGGAGGTCTGCTTGGGGTCGGGCTTGTCGCCGTCGCCGTTGTCCCGCTGGGCCGCGACCAGCACGCCGGTGCCGATGGCGACGACCGCGAGCAGCGCGAAGAGCAGCGTCTTGCCGCGGCCACCCCCGCGCCGGGGCGGCTCGTCGTCGCCGCCGCGCGGGTCGCCCAGCAGCAGCGGGGCGGTGAGCTGTCCGGTGGGCGGGGTGTTGCCGCCGGCCCTGGCCCCCGCGAGGGACTGGGTGCCCATCGGCGGGGTGGTGACGGAGGTGATCGCGCCGGTGTTCCACAGGCCACCGGTGTGGCTGCCGTGCTCGTCGAGCGTCCTGGCCGCGTACTGCACCAGGCCGCGCATCTCCTCGGCGGTCTGGAAACGGTCGTCGGGCTCCTTGGCCAGCGAGCGCATCACCAGGCCGTCCAGCTCCGGCGGCGCCGAGGAGACCTCGGACGGCAGCCTGGGCTGGTCCTGAACGTGCTGGTAGACGACGGCCAGCGGGGTCTCGCCGACGAACGGCGGGCGCTGGGCGAGGAGTTCGTAGAGCATGCAGCCGACCGCGTACAGGTCGGAGCGGGTGTCGACGGCCTTGCCCAGCGCCTGCTCGGGCGAGAGGTACTGGGGGGTGCCCATGACCATGCCGGTCTGGGTCATGGTCTGGTTGGCGCCGTGCAGGGCGCGGGCGATGCCGAAGTCCATCACCTTGACGCTGCCGGTGTCGGTGATGATCACGTTCGCCGGCTTGATGTCCCGGTGGACGATGCCGTGGTGGTGGCTGTAGGCCAGCGCCTCCAGCACCCCGGAGACGATCGCCAGCGCCTGCTCGGGCGGCGGCGGGGTGTCCGAGCCGACCAGCAGCTCACGGATGGTGTGGCCGTTGACCAGTTCCATCACGATGTAGGGGACGACGTTGCGGCCGACCTGCTCCTCGCCGGAGTCGAAGACCGCGACCACCGCGTGGTGGTTGAGCCCGGCGACCGACTGTGCCTCGCGGGTGAACCGGGCCTTGGAGACCGGGTCCTGCGCGAGGTCGGTGCGGAGCAGCTTGACCGCGACGGTGCGGCCGAGCCGCACATCCTCGGCGGCGAAGACCTCGGCCATGCCCCCCTGGCCAAGACGCCTGGTCAGCCGGTACCGTCCCTCACCGACGAGGCCGTTGTTACCCCACAGCTCCGGCGCGTCGGGCACCTCGTCGCCGGGCTGGTCGGGCTCCTCGTCGCCGGGGCCCGCAGCGCCTCGCACCTGTGCCATCAGTCCTCGCCGTAGTTAGCTGGATCGCTCGGCCATCAAACCCGTTCCGGGGTCGCGCTGACAAGTTGAGTCCATCGCCGCCGGTCACGGAACGGACAACGTGCTTGACGTCCCCTGGCCCTGGGGCAGACTGGGGACGTAGAACAGGTAGTTCGTATGATGCGCGGTGTGGCACGCCCAGCGACGGGGTGGTGCAGTCCCACAACGACACCGCCCTAGGGGGATCAGTCGGATGAGTGACCACGCGCAGCGGCCTGCCGACTTCCCGGGTGGCCGCTCGGTCGGCGGTGGGCGATACCAGCTTCGGAGCCAGATCGGCACGGGCGGCATGGCCTCCGTGCACCTGGCGCACGACACGGTGCTCGACCGACAGGTCGCGATCAAGACCATGCACAGCGAGCTGGGCCGCGAGGAGGCGTTCCGGGAGCGCTTCAAGCGCGAGGCGCAGTCCGTCGCCAAGCTCGCGCACACCAACATCGTCTCCGTCTTCGACACCGGCGAGGACCTCGTCGACGGCGCCCAGGTGCCGTACATCGTCATGGAGTACATCGAGGGCCTGCCGCTGCGCGACGCCCTGGAGGAGGACATCGCGCGCTACGGCGCGATGCCCGCCGACAAGGCGCTCCGGATCACCGCCGACGTGCTGGCCGCCCTGGACATCAGCCACGAGATGGCGCTGGTCCACCGCGACATCAAGCCGGGGAACGTGATGATCACCCGGCGCGGGGTGGTCAAGGTCATGGACTTCGGCATCGCGCGGGCGATGCAGTCCGGGGTCACCGCGATGACCCAGACCGGCATGGTCGTCGGCACCCCGCAGTACCTCTCCCCCGAGCAGGCGCTCGGCCGGGGCGTCGACGCGCGCTCCGACCTCTACTCGGTAGGCGTGATGCTCTTCGAGCTGCTCACCGGCCGGCTGCCGTTCGACGCGGACTCGCCGCTGGCGATCGCCTACGCGCACGTCCAGGAGGAGCCGCCGGCGCCGTCCTCCATCAACGCCTCGGTGCCGCCCGCGCTGGACGCCATCGTCGCGCAGGCGCTGCGGAAGAACCCCAACGAACGGTTCCCGTCGGCGGAGAACTTCCGGAACGCCTGCCTGACGGTGGCCAGTTCGCTGACGCAGTCCACCCCGCAGATCAATCCGAACGCGCAGGCCCCCTCCGACAGCGGCGCCGCGGTCTCCCAGGCCGTCTTCCCCCAGTTCGGCGCACCGACGCCACCGCCGGCCACCCCCGCCTCGCCGTACGCGCCCAGCACGGCGGGCTACGGCTACCCGCACCAGTCGCCCGGCACCGCCGGCGTGACCGGCCACGGCGGCCCGCCGCACTCGCCGCACTACCCGAACGCCGCCTCGCCGGGCGGGCCTTCGAGCGGTGGCGGCTCCGGCAAGAGCAACACGTGGATGGTGGTGGTCGCCGCGGTGGCCGCCATCGCGCTGATCGCCACGGTGGCGATCGTCGTCGTCACCAACAGCGGGGACGACGACAAGGAGCCCGAGGCGGGCCCCAGCGGCGAGAACAGCACCGATGTCGCGGCCCCCGGCGGCAACGACGGGGAGTCCGAGGAGGAGCCCGAGCGCCGCTACAAGGAGGGCGACCCGGAGAAGACCATCGACGCCACCAAGTGCACCCACGCCAGCGAGTACTGGGACCAGGAGGAGAACGAGGGCGCCGTCGTGATGCCGGACTTCTACGACGTCCACATCGACTCGGTCAAGGAGTGCATCCGCGCCGCCGGCTGGTCCTACGAGGAGAACCTCACCTACAAGGACGAGGTCCTCAAGGGCGAGGGCATGGTGGTCGGCCAGAACCCGGAGGCGCACGACGCCTACAACCCCGAGGACGACGACTTCTACATCGAGTTGGTCGTCTCCACCGGGCTCGAACCCCTCAACTGACCCGGCCCCGGCCGGCGTTCCGCCGACGCGGACCACGACAGAGCGGACGGGGCGGGCGTTTCACGTGAAACGCCCGCCCCGTCCGCTCTGTCGTGCGACGGAGGGCCCGCTCACCATGGGGAGGCCAGCGCGGCCAGGATGCGGTCGGCCGGGGCGCGTTCGCCCTCGACCTTGACCTTCTCGGCGGCCCTCCGGCCCCGCAGCCGACCGGTGACCACCCGGGTGAAGGTCTCCCAGTCCAACGTGAAGGTGGCGACCGGGCCCAGCGAAGGGCTGCTGTCCACCGAGCCGTTGCCCTGCTCGTCGACGCGCACCGTGCGCAGGAACTCGACCGGGCCGCTGACGTCGAAGACCACGGCGGACTTGACCGGGACCTCCTCGGCGACCACACCGGGCAGCCGCTGCAACAGCACGTCCCTGGCGACGAGGGCGGCCGGGGTGTCGAGGGTGACCGGCTGCTTCAACGCCCTGCGCACGTCCTGCTCGTGCACCCAGACGTCGGCGACACGCAGTTGCAGGTACTGGCCGAGGGGGAGCTTGCCGTAGAGCGGGTGGGAGATCACGTCGGAGGCGTTGCGGCGTTCGTTCCGCAGATGGCGGGAGCGCCGGATGATGGTGTACTCCAGCTCGCTGGTCATCTCGGGGCCGGTGTGGTGGCGCCGGACGTCCACCTGCACCTCGTGGTACCTGCTGGTCTCGTCGGTGACGTGGTAGAGGTCGCGGGGCAGGCTGTGGATCGGCCGGGGGTCGCCCAGGGCCTCGCACTCGCCGCCGATCACGTGGGAGACCGCGTCCCTGACCGACCAACCCACCCGTTCCGTAGGGCGGTTCCACTCCCCCTCGACCAGCGACGACACCAGCTCGGATATCGATTCGATGGACTGGGTCCAGGCATCGACAGACGGTTGCAGGCTCGGATGCACGGTCACGGGACCCCTCGTGGCGGTTTCGTCGCGGTTGGGTGTGTTCACACGGTACGCTGCGCCGGCATTGCCGGTGAATGCTTATCAGCAACGAATCCTAGGGCGAGTGAGGTGCCCTGAGCCACCGAGAGGGCCTGGGCGACGACGCCGTGCAGTGCGCCGCCGCCCGCCCCCGCGGGAACCACCCTGCCCCCGGCTCTTCACCGAACGGCCACAGCCCGTCGTCAGCCCCGCTACGGACGGCCGACGGGGGCGCCGCCGCGCTCGTCGAGAAACGCGGTCATGGCGTTGGCCAACAGGAACGGGTCGTTGGCCGCGCAGAGTTCGCGCGCCGAGTGCATCGAGAGGATGGCCGCGCCCACGTCCACCGTCGCGATGCCGTGCCGGGCGGCGGTGATCGGGCCGATGGTGGTGCCGCAGGGCATGGCGTTGTTCGAGACGAACGACTGCCAGGGCACCCCGGCCCGTTCGCACGCGGCGGCGAAGACCGCGCGGCCCCGGCCGTCGGTGGCGTAGCGCTGGTTCACGTTGACCTTGAGGATCGGGCCGGCGCCGACCACCGGGTGGTGGTCCGGGTCGTGGCGCTCCGCGTAGTTGGGGTGGACGGCGTGCCCGGTGTCGGAGGAGAGGCAGAACGAGCCGGCCAGCGCCCGCGCCCTGTCCTCCAGGTCACCGCCCCTGGCGTGCACCGAGCGCGCCAGCACCCGGCCCAGCAGCGGGGATTCGGCGCCGGTGTCGGACTGGCTGCCGTTCTCCTCGTGGTCGAACGCGGCCACCACCGGGATGTGGTCGAGGTCCCGGCCGGCGGCCGAGACGAGGGCGGCGACGGCCGCGTGCACCGACAGCAGGTTGTCCAGCCGGGGGGCCGCCACCAGCTCCCGGTCCCGGCCCAGATAGGCCGGCGGCTCCACGCTGTGCGCCATCAGGTCGAAGCCCAGCACCTCGCCCGCCGGAACGCCGGCCTCGGCCGCCAGGAACTCGACCAGCTCTCCCTCGCGCGGCTGCCCGATGCCCCACAGCGGCGTCATGTGGCGCTGCCGGTCCAGCTTCAGCCCGTCGTTGACGCCGCGGTCCAGATGGATCGCCAGCTGGGGAACGCGCAGCAGCGGGCGGTCCACATTGACCAGAATCTGCCGCCCGTCGCGCAGCGCGAGCCGTCCGGAGAGGCCGAGATCGCGGTCGAGCCAGGTGTTGAGCAGGGTGCCGCCGTAGATCTCCACGGCGAGCTGCTTCCAGCCGTGGGCGCCGGTGTCGGGGACCGGCTTGAGGCGGAGGTTCGGCGAGTCGGTGTGCGCGCCGACGACCCGGAACGGGGTGGCGGCCCCGGCGCCCTCCGGCACGTACCAGGCGACGAGCGCTCCTCCGCGCACCAGATAGCGCCCACCGGCCTCGCCGTCGAACGCGGCGGACTCCTCGACCTGGCGGAAGCCGGCCTTCTCCAGCCGGGAGGCCGCGTTGGCCACGGCGTGGTAGGGCGAGGGCGAACCCGCGAGAAAGCCGAGCAGATCGTCCGTGTGGTCGCGGTCAAAAGGAGCGTTCATGCCCTCAGCATACGAATGCCGTCACCGACCGGCCCGGGCAGCGGCCGGGCCCGGAACGACGACCGCCGCCCCACTCCGAGGGGAGGAGCGGGACGGCGGTGTCGGTGGGGGAACAGGACCGGGAAGGACCGCTCAGAAGGCGGCCTCGTCCAGGTCCATCAGGGAGAGGTCGGTGGCCTCGGCGGCGGAGCGGGCGACGGCGACCGTCGGCAGCACGGAGCCGGCGAAGTGCCGCGCGGCGGCGATCTTGCCCTGGTAGAAGGCGCGGTCCTTGGCCGGGGCCTCCGGCAGCTTGGCGGCGGCCACGGCGGCCCCGCGCAGCAGCAGATAGCCCACGACCACGTCACCGGAGGAGAGCAGCAGCTGGGTGCTGTTGAGCCCGACCTTGTAGAGCGAGCGGACGTCCTTCTCCGTGGCGGCCAGGTCGGTCAGCAGCACGCCGACCAGGGCCTCCAGCTCGCCCGCGGCGCGGGTCAGCTGCTCCCTGGCCGCGGCCAGCTCCTCGCCGCCGGGCGCCTCGGCCAGGAACTTCTTGATCTCCTCGGCGAGCCCGCTGAGCGCGACGCCCTGGTTGCGGACGATCTTCCGGAAGAAGAAGTCCTGGCCCTGGATCGCCGTGGTGCCCTCGTAGAGGGTGTCGATCTTGGCGTCCCTGATGTACTGCTCGACCGGGTACTCCTGGAGATAGCCGGAGCCGCCGTAGGTCTGGAGGGACTCGGCCAGCTGCTGGTAGGAGCGCTCGGAGCCGTAGCCCTTGACGATCGGGAGCAGCAGGTCGTTGAGCGCGATCTCGGCGGAGGCGTCCTCGCCCGCGGCCTCCTTGGCCAGGATGTCGTCCTGGACGCTGGCCGTGTACAGCACCAGCGAACGCATCCCCTCGGCGTACGCCTTCTGCGTCATCAACGAGCGCCGCACGTCCGGGTGGTGGGTGATGGTGACCCGGGGTGCGCTCTTGTCGGTGAACTGGGTGAGGTCCGCGCCCTGCACCCGCTCCCGCGCGTACTCCAGCGCGTTGAGATAGCCGGTGGAGAGGGTGGCGATGGCCTTGGTGCCGACCATCATCCGCGCCATCTCGATGATCTTGAACATCTGGCGGATGCCGTCGTGCTTCTCGCCGAGCAGCCAGCCCTTGGCCGGCTGGTTGCCGCCGAAGGTCATCTCGCAGGTGTTGGAGACCTTCAGGCCCATCTTGTGCTCGACGTTGGTCGCGTGGACGCCGTTCCGCTCGCCCAGCTCGCCGGTCTCCCAGTCGAAGTCGTACTTGGGGACGACGAAGAGGGAGAGGCCCTTGGTGCCGGGGCCGTGGCCCTCGGGGCGGGCCAGCACCAGGTGGATGATGTTCTCCGTGAGGTCGTGCTCACCGGAGGTGATGAAGCGCTTGACGCCCTCGATGTGCCAGGTGCCGTCCTCCTGGCGGACGGCCTTGGTGCGGCCGGCGCCCACGTCGGAGCCGGCGTCCGGCTCGGTGAGGACCATCGTGGCCGACCACTCGCGGTCGATCATCAGCTGGGCGATCTTGCCCTGCTCCTCGGTGCCCTCGTCGAAGACGACGCGGCCGAAGCTCGGGCCGGAGGCGTACATCCAGATCGCCGGGTTGGCCCCCAGGACGTTCTCCCCGGCGGCCCAGATCAGGGAACGCGGGGCGGTCATGCCGCCCAGCTCCTCGCCGATGGACATCCGCCACCACTCGGCGTCCATGTACGCCCGGTAGCTCTTGCGGAAAGTGGCCGGAACGGGCGCGGTGTGCGTCTCCGGGTCGAAGACCGGCGGGGTGCGGTCGGCCTCGGCGTACGAGGCGGCCAGCTCGTTCTCGGCGAGCCGGGTGATCTCGGACAGGATGTTCCGAGCGGTGTCGGTGTCGATCTCTGCGAAGGGGCCGCTGCCATAGACGGCGTCCCGACCCAGGACCTCGAAGAGATTGAACTCGATGTCGCGGAGATTGGACTTGTAGTGGCCCATGACGACGGCTCCGTAGCTGACGAGTGGATACCGGGCAGTAGCAACCATGATGCTACCCGCTGGTAATAAGAAGCAAGCGGAAACCGGTCAACTGTGAGTCAGTACTCTTTCTCGCATGTATGGCTACGACCAGTCCGGCTACCCCGGACAGCAGCCCTATGGCACCCAACCCCCGCAGCCGCCGCCCACGGACGGCTACGGCGGTGCCTACCCCGGCGGCCCCGAGGCCACCGAGGGCTACGGCGGTCAGCAGTACTACCCCGAGCAGCAACAACAGCAGCCCCCCGCCGCCCCGGCGGCGGCGCCGCAGGCCCCGCCCACGCTGACCGACGCGCTGCGCGCCTACACCTCGGGGGCGATGTCCAGCGAGGAGTTCCACGACACCTTCCTGGCCGGCAAGGTCTACTGCCCCCGCGGCGAGAACCCGGGCTTCCTCGCGCTGCACAACACCCAGCAGCCGGTGATCCCGCTCTTCACCTCACTCAAGGAGCTGCGCCGCTACGCCGGCAAGGAGTCGCGCTACTTCACGGTGACCGGCGGCGAGGTGCTGGACCTGCTGCCGACGGGGTACGGCTTCGCACTGGACATGGAGGGCGAGCACCGGCTGGTGCTGGACGCCAAGTCCGTCGAGGAGATGGTCGAGTACACGATGCGCCGCCTCTACGGCTGACCCACGGCCGACCCGGCCCGCGCCGCCCCGGCGGCGGGGTGGCTAGGCACCCCTCGACGAAAGTTGACTCTTCAACTATCCTGGTCGCACGCCGCCGAGGAGGTCACCATGCCAGCGATCACCGTCGAGAACCCGCTCACCCTGCCGCGCGTGACCGCGCCCGCGGACGCCGTGGCGCGTCCCGTGCTGACGGTGACGACCGCGCCCACCGGCTACGAGGGCGAGGGCTTCCCCGTCCGCCGCGCCTTCGCCGGGATCAACTACCGCCACCTCGACCCGTTCATCATGATGGACCAGATGGGCGAGGTGGAGTACGCGCCGGGCGAGCCCAAGGGAACCCCCTGGCACCCGCACCGGGGCTTCGAGACCGTCACCTACATCATCGACGGGATCATGGACCACCAGGACAGCCACGGCGGCGGCGGGACCATCACCAACGGCGACACCCAGTGGATGACCGCCGGCGCCGGGCTGCTGCACATAGAGGCGCCGCCGGAGCAGCTGGTCATGTCCGGCGGCCTCTTCCACGGCCTCCAGCTCTGGGTCAACCTGCCGGCCAGGGACAAGATGATGGCCCCCAAGTACCAGGACCTGCGCAGCGACAGCGTCGCCCTGCTCACCACCCCCGACGGCGGCGCGCTGCTGCGCGTCATCGCCGGCGACCTGGACGGCCACGCCGGCCCCGGCGCCACGCACACCCCCATCACCATGATCCACGCCACCCTCGCCCCCGGCGCCGAGCTGACCCTCCCCTGGCGCGAGGACTTCAACGGCCTCGCCTACGTCCTCGCCGGACGCGGCACCGTCGGCACCGACCGCCGCCCCGTCCACACCGGCCAGACCGCCGTCTACGGCAAGGGCACCTCCCTCACCGTCCGCGCCGACGAACAGCAGGACAGCAACACCCCCGACCTCGACGTCGTGCTGCTGGGCGGCCAGCCCATCCGCGAACCGATGGCCCACTACGGCCCGTTCGTCATGAACACCCGCGCCGAACTACAGCAGGCCTTCGACGACTTCCAGAAGGGCCGCCTCGGCACCATCCCCACCGTCCACGGCATGGACGCCGACGGGCCCCAGAGCTAGTCGGGAACGCCTCAGGCGGGCCCCGGCCGGGCCGGCTCCGAACGGCCCGGCGCCGTCATCGACTGGTCGGACCGCGGCACCACCGACCAGACCGCCCAGCCCTACGAAGTGACCATCCACGACCTGGACGCCGCCCGCCTCCCCACCTCCAGGGCACCGCGATCGACGCCCAGGAGCCAGTCCCCGCCCCCGCAGTGCTGCCGTGGGCGTGCGGTCAGAAGATCGTCTCACTGGACGCGATCTGCGTTCACCAGAGCCCGGGGGCCTCTTCGGTTGGCTGTCGATCCTCCGGGAGGCCGGGGGGCACGGCGGTGTCGCGGAGTGCGTCCCAGTTGTCGTAGTGGGTGGCCATGGTGAGGAGGAGGTGGGCGGTGGCGTAGGCGTCGTAGGTGGCGCGGTGGCGTTGGGCGGGTGCGTGGGTGAGGTCGGTGCCGGTGTGGGTGAGGAGGGCGTCGAGGGTGTGGCGGGGGGCGTCGGGGTAGGTGGCGCGGGCGAGGCGGAGGGTGTCGATGACGCCGGCTGGGCGCCAGTCGGGGAGGTGTCGGGAGAGCACCTGGTAGTCGACGTGCGCGTGGTGGGCGCAGATCCATGCCGCGCCGAGCAGCCCGTGCACCTGCGGCGCGACCGTTTCCCACCTGGGGTGGTCGGCGAGCTGCTGGTTGGTGAGGCCGTGGACGCGGGCGGCGAACGGGGTGACGGGGTTGGGGGGTTGGATGAGCCAGTGGCCGGCGGTGGTGGTGTCGGGTTGGCCGTGGCGGATGGGGAGGGCGGCGACTTCGACGAGGTCGGGTGGGTTGGCGCCGTTGCCCTCGACGTCCACGACGAACAGCGGTGGCCAGGTGGTGAAGTCGTTCATGGTGTCCCGTCCCGGGCAGGGGCCGGCCAGCCGATGTCGGCGCGGCCGTGGCGTCGGTGGTGGTGTGGCTTGGCGCGGTCGTGGCACTGGTAGCCGTGGGTGTGCTGGAGGTAGTAGCGCGGTGGTTCGTCCAAGCCTTCCACGACGATCGCCCGCTCGGTGACCTCGACTTCGCCGGTGGCGCCGAGTGTGCGGGCCTGCTCGGCGACCTCGGCCGCGTCGGGTGCGCGCCAGGCGTCGGCGCAAAGGTTGAGTTGGGCGCGGGGGCAGATGTCGCACAGTTCGCGGATGCCGTAGTGACCGTTGTAGTCGGCTCGACCGTGGGCATAGGTGACAGCGCAGGAGGTCTTGCGGAAGAGCGCCCCGAAGCGGGCGTCCGGGTCGTCGGCGCGGTGGAAGGCGGCCAGGACGCGCGCCTCGCTGTCCTCGGGAAGGATCTTGCGGCGGGCGGTGTCCTCATACGGGCTGGGCAGGCCGTTGGCCTGGTAGTAGGCGGCGATCTCGTCGCGGTAGAACAGGCTGGTGAAGACGGTGGCGTGGGCGTGTTCGGCGAGTTCGCGGGCGCGGGCGAGGTGGGTGGGGGTGTCGTTGAGGCCGGGGACGATGGGGCGCCAGTACAGGACGGTGCGGTAGCGGCGCGCGTGGGCGTGGAGGGTGCGCAGGCTGGCGGCGGCGATGCGGGAGTCTGCCGGCTCGATCCTGGGGTCGTCGATACCCGAGTGGGTGACCAGGACGGTCAACGTGATGTTGCGGAAGGAGTTGAGCACCGCGCAGTCCTCGGGCTCGACGCGCCAGCGGGTGATGACCAGGACATGGTTGGTCAGGCCCTGTTGGTCGAGGAGGCGCAGCACGTGGAAGGTGTGCGGCTTTACCGGCGGGAGCATCGGGTCGGTGGCGCGGTTGAAGATCTGGACCGGGGTGCGGTGGGGCTGGAAGTAGCGGTGGCCGACGAGTTGGGCCACGGCCTCCTCATCGCTCATCAGTGCCCGAGGAGTCTTCATGGCGTAGTTGTCGAAGAGGTGGCGGACGCAGTAGCCGCAGTCCAGCGGGCAGCCGATGACGTGGTTGAGGGAGAGGCCGGACTTGCGGTACTCGATCACCTCGGCCAACTCGGGCTTGAGCGCGGCGATCTGGCGCTGGTCGAGTAAGGGCAGGGTTCGGCGGTGGCTGGCGGCGGGGTGGTTCGGGTTCATGGCTGGGGCCTCCTGGCGTCGCGGGCGTGCGGCAGGTCGGGGAGGGTGGGGTGGAGGAGTTGGTGTTGGTGGGCGCCGTACCAGGTGCCGAAGTCGCGGCGCGCGGCGGCGGGGTCGTCGCTGGTGTGCACGAGGTTGTGCACCAGCCGACCCTCGGCGCGGGCGGCGGCCAGGCTGTCGGTCCCGAGATCACCGCGGATGGTGCCGGCGGCGGCCTGGGACGGGTCGAAGTGCCCCAGCAGCCCACGTAGCGTCCCGGCGATCCCGACCGGTCCGTGGGCGAGCGCGACCGTGACCCGCTGGCCGACGTACATGGCGCGCAGCGCGCCGGGCACGTCCACGTCGAACCAGTCCGCGTCCACCAGCAGATCCCAGTAGTGGACGAAGACCTGCCAGTCGGCAACCGTGAGCGTCGTCCTGGCGGAGACGTCGGCCACCGTGGCGAGCCGGTCCAACACGGCGTCCGCCAGGCCGAGGCGCACACAGTCGGGCTTGAGGAGCACCACGCTCCACCGCTCCCAGTCGATCCCGCCGAGTACCCCGCCCCGGAACTCCGGCGGCCGGGCGGCGGGGATCACCGCCCGCCTCCGGCAGGGGCGATACGGCGCGGCCAGCGCTGGGCCATCAGCCACCGGAACCCCGGGTCCAGCGCGGCGAGAACCGGCTCGGTGACCGTCTCGCCAGGGTGGTGGGTGATCTGGCGGTGGGCCTCGAAGAGCAGGAGCACCTGCTGCCAGTAGCGCGGCAGGCCCAACGCGGCGATGTCGTCCGGCCCGTACGCGGCCTGGTTGATGCGCAGCAGGTGCTCGTGCTCCAACACGGAGGCGATGGTCTGGAAGGTGGTCTCGCGCGGTAACTCCGGGAAGGGGAACGCGAGAACGGGAGACGTGTCGCGGGTGCGCGCCTCGCCGAGGACCCGTTCCGCCTGGGGTAGGTCGCGGTCGCCGAGGTGGAGCGAGCCGACGTGGTGGGTGTAGCTGCCCAGTTCGAGGCCGAGCAGGTTGGCGGCGAACTCCTGGATGAGGGTGAAGGAGAAGATGTCGGCGACCAGGCCCCGGTTGGCGTCGTTGGCCCGCATGTAGCAGACCATGTGCAACCGCCCCTCACGCACCAGGAGGTGCAGGGCGACGACGCACGACACGTCCGGGTTGTCCGCGACCGCCAACTCCTCCGGCCGGAAGACCGACAGCACCGCGCGCTTGCTGTCGGCCTCCGTCCGCAGCAGGTCCAGAACCCGGTCGAACTGGGACTGCCCGGAGCCGGGCACCGGGTTGAACAGGCGCGCCCCGTAAGCCGAACCGATGGTGACTCCGTCGCGGGAGAAGTCCCGCATCCGGGGCGAGTAGTGCGCCATCATCGCCAGGTCGTCCCGACCGGCCAGGTACCAGAGCGCCTCGGCGAAGTGGAAGACCGGGTTGACGCGCCGCGCCGAGAGATAGGGCAGGCGTTGGCGTGGGTCGGTGAGGCGGAACGACAGGCCAAGACACTCGTGGCTGCTGTTCCCCCGGGGCGCATTGCGGTACTCGAACGCGCCGTCGATGTGAGCGAGGACATCAAGATAGGCGTCCTCGAAGGTGGCATACGCGGGCGGTTGGTGCATGAGACCTCCGAGAGTTGAGTGATCGGGGTCGTTCATGACGCGGGCCAGCCGAGCGACGAGACTCGGCAAGCCGAGAGCTTGACACTACTCACCGTTCAGCACTGCGAACTCCGCGTCGAGGTCGACGAGGGTGCAGCGTTTGAGGGCGACGACGAGTTGGGAGGCGAGGAACCAGTTGCTGGCGCGGTGGCCGTAGGGGAGGTACTCGTCGACGTGGGCGGTGAGGCGGGAGGTGCCTGGGGTGGGGGTGTAGAGGGTGCCAAAGACGCCCCAGATCCTGGGGCGGCGGGAGCGGACGGCGACCGGGCGGGACAGGTGGGGGCAGTGGCGGGTGGCCAGGGCCGCGCAGCGTAGGCAGACCGGGGGCTTGGTGGACTTGACGCCCTCGTAGTCGTTGGAGCCGTCGTGGTTCATCAGGAACAGCCAGCCGTCGCGGGTGTGGCTGGCCGTCTTGCCGCAGACCTGACACAACCGCTCGGCCTGCGCCCGGCGTTGGCGCACCGGGTGAACGGCGCCGAAGTTGTGCTGGAACTCCACCTCCGTCTCCTCGGCGCCGGCACCCCGGACGACCCGAAGCGTCAGGTCCTTCACACGGCGCCGACCGCGGAAGTCGTAGCGGTCCGTGTCCGTAGCGAAATCCCGGCCGCCCGGCGGCAGATCACCGGATATCGCGGGCAGGTGGCGCAGGTAGCGAGCCAGGCCCAAGACCCCTGACAGGTCGCCGACCTGCGCATTGAGATTGACGTACTCCATCGACCTTCGTCTCCCGATTCTGGCTTCCCGGCTGACCGACGAATCGGCACAGACTCACCAAATGAGGTGACGTCTAAGCCCTCCGGGGAGGCGTCATAGTTGATGGCCCACCAGCCGCCTTGATTACACGTTGATTCAACAGGTCTGCGTGCTGTAATTTCGATCGTCGGTTCGGTTCTGGGGGAGGCGTCATGTCGAGACCGTCTGACTGGTCTCCGGTGGATATGGATCGGGACCCGACGCCGGGTGATCCCGATGAGGTGCGGGAACTCGCCGAGGAGTTACAGGAGTTCGCCGACGACGTCGGCGAGGCGCTGGGGAAGATTCGTGGTCTGGCCTCGGAGCGCGCGGTATTGGACTGGGCGGGGCTGTCGGCGGACGCATTCCGCCGGGAGTTCGAGGGCGTCCCGGACAACCTGACCAAACTAGAAGATAGTTACTCGCTTTGTGCCCAGGCGCTGAACGCCTACTGGCCGAAGTTGCAGACGGCGCAGGGGATGGCTGATCGCGCCCTGGACCGTGCGATCTCCGCGCAGCTCGATCTCGCGTCGGCTCAGTCCGCTCTCGGTGACGCGACGGACTGGGTGAGTCGTGCCGGCGAGGAGGCGGAGCGGCTCCAGCGGGAGGGGGAGCGGGAGAGTGTCGAGCCGCCGGACGAGAACGATGTTCGGGCCGCTGCAAGGGACCAGCAGGCAGCCGACGCCGCGGCCACCGCCGCTCAGGGGCGGGTGAACGACGCGGAGGAGCGGCTGTCCGCCGCCCGACAACTCGCCCAGGACGCACGCGAGATGCGTGAGGAGGCCGCTCGGGTCTGCGCCCAGGAGGTTGAGGAAGCGTCGGACGCCGGTATCCAGAACCGTCGTTGGTGGGAGAAGGCCATCGACTGGGTCACGGACAACTGGGATACTCTCGTCGAGGCGTGCAAGCTGGTCGTCGCGGTCCTCGGCATCGTCGTTCTGATCATCGGTGGCCCTCTCGCCTGGGTGGTCTTGGCCGCTGCGGTCGTGGTCCTCGCTGACACGCTCATCAAGTTCGCACGGGGCGAGGCGGGCCTGCTCGATGTCGCGTTCGCGGCACTTGACTGCATTCCCGGCATGAAGGGCCTTACGACTCTTGGCGGCCTGGCCGCCGGCCTGCGTGGAGTGGCGCGGGCAGGTCTGCGCGGAACAGCGCGCAACGTGCGCAACGCGGCGGTCCGCGGCCGGGACATGCTTGCCGACGGGTTCCAGTCGGCCTACGCGCGAATGCGCTCGCTGATCCGCAGCGGTGGAACTGACCCGGTGGACCTGGCGACAGGGAAGATGTTCCTGCCGCAGACCGATGTGACGCTTCCCGGTGTACTCCCGTTGCGATTCGTCCGGAGAGTGGAGTCCGGCTACCGGGCGGGCCGCTGGTTCGGGCCGTCCTGGTCGTCCACCTGCGACGAACGCCTTGAGGTGGACGACGAGGGTGTGGTTTACCTCTCTGCGGACGGCATGATCCTCGCTTACCCCCACCCTGGGGAAACAGGCGAGCCGGCCTTGCCGCTGCGTGGTCCGAGGTGGGAGTTGGTCAGGAGAGAAGGAGGCGGCTTCCGTCTGGCCCAGGCGACCGGCGGTGTCATCCGCTACTTCGCCGTTCCCGATGACCGGGGCGTTGCGCCGCTCGCTCGGGTGACGGATCGCCATGGAAACAGCGTCGAGTTCGATCACGCTCCCGACGGGACACCCACCGCAATCCGGCACTCGGGCGGCTACCATCTCGGCGTCGTCACCGACGCCGGGCGCATCACCGAACTACGCCTGGTTGGCGCCGGGGCACCGGGCACCGATGTCACGGTCAAACGCTACAACTACGACGACGTGGGCAACCTGACCGAGGTCGTCGGCTCCAGCGGTCTTCCGCTCCGGTTCACCTACGACGACCGGCAGCGCGTCACCTCCTGGACCGACACGAACGACCTACGCTACGGCTACAGCTACGACGAGCGCGGGCGCTGCGTGGCCGAGGGTGGCGACGCGGGCGACTTCTCGTTGACCTTCGACTACGAGGAGACGCTGGAGGAGTGGCCTGACCACATGGTCACCACGTTGACTGACGGACGGGGTGCGCGCACGCGCCACGTGGTCAACGAGAACTTCCAGATCGTGGCGGAGATCAGCCCAAGGGGTGGCGCGACGCGCACCGAGTACGACATCGATCACCATCTGCTCCGCCACATCGATTCGTTGGGGAACGTGACGCGCTTCGAGAACGACGCTCGGGGACTCCCCGTGGCCGTTCACTACCCGGACGGACGAAGCACGCGCTACGGCTACAACTCCTTCGGCCAACTCACCGAGATCCGTCGGCACGACGGCAGCCTGTGGCGACGGAAGTACGACGACCGGGGAAACCGGACGGCCGTGATCGACGCCGCCGGTGTCGCCACTCACTACGAGTACGACGACGCGGGGAGACTTGTCGCAGTCCAGGACGTGCACGGCCAGCGAACCACCATCGAACACAATCCTGCCGGGCTCCCCGTGCGCATCACCGATCCGCTCGGGGGGCGTGTTGTGCGCCGGTACGACGCCTTCGGCAGAGTGAGCGAGGTGGTCGACCCGCTCGACGCGGTGACCAGGATGTGGTGGACCGTCGAGGGCCGGATCTCTCGTCTTCAGCGACCGAACGGTGCTGAGGAGACGTGGAGTTACGACGCCGAGGGCAACTGCCTGCGCCACGTGGACGCCAGCGGCGGCGTGACCCGGTACGAGTACGGTCGGTTCGACCTGCTCAGGACACGCGTCGAACCGAACGGGGCACGATACGAGTTCGCCCACGATCCCGCCACCCTGCTGCTGACGCGGGTGACCAATCCGCAGGGGCTGGTCTGGGACTACGTTTACGACCTCGACGGACGCCTCGCCTCGGAGAGCGACTTCGACGACCGCCGGGTTGCCTATCGACGCGATGCGGCCGGCCGACTTGTCGGGCGTACGACGCCCCTGGGAGAGGACATCGCCTTCGAGCACGACGAGGTGGGGCGCGTTCTGAGCAAGGACGTCGTCGGGGTACGCACCACCTATGAGTACGACGCCGCCGGCATGATGGTGCGTGCCGCCACGCCCAAGTCGGAGATTCGCTGGTCCCGGGACGAGGTCGGCAGAATCGTGGCCGAGACCGTCGACGGCCGCACGCTTTCCTACGGGTACGACGCGGGCGGCCGGTGCACGGAGCGGGCCACCCCCGGCGGCTCCACCACGCTGCACCACTACGACGCGGCAGGGCGTCCCGTCACCCTCAATGCCTCCGGGCACACCCTGGATTTCGCCCACGATGCCGCCGGACACGAGCTGTCCCGGCTTTTCGGCGACTCCGTCAGTCTCACCCAGGGCTGGGAGCCGACCACAGGCCGCCTGGCGTGGCAGGCGGTCCAAGGCCCGCAGGGGAGAGTGGCGGAACGTTCCTACACCTACCGCCCGGACGGTGTGCCAACCGGTATCGACGACCAGAGCAGCGGTCGCGTGGATCTCGAACTCGACTCCGTCGGTCGTGTCGTCGAGGTCAGTGCACAGGGCTGGCGTGAAACCTACGCCTACGACGAGGCCGGCAATCAGACGGTTGCCAACTGGCCGAGCCACCGGGCGGAGGGAACCGCCCGGGGCGAGCGCCGGTACATCGGCACCAGGTTGGTGCGGGCCGGAGGAGTCCACTACGAGTATGACGCCGCCGGCCGCGTGGTCCTACGACGCAGGACCCGCCTCTCCCGCAAGCCGGACATCTGGCGCTACACCTGGGACGCCGAGGATCACCTAACCTCCGTCACCACTCCCGACGGAACCCTCTGGCGTTACACCTACGATCCGCTCGGTCGCCGAACAGCCAAGCTTCGTATGGCCGCGGACGGCGAAACCGTCCTGGAGCGGACGGGCTTCACCTGGGACGGCTCCACCCTCACCGAGCAGCACACCTCCGCGCCCAACTCGCCGGACCTCGTCATCACCTGGGACCACCACGGCGTGCGCCCGGTGGCCCAGACCGAGCGACTGGCCGACACGGACAGCCAGGAGGAGATCGACAGCCGCTTCTTCGCCATCGCCACCGACCTCGCCGGCGCTCCCACCGAACTCGTTGACGAGGCCGGCGACGTGGCCTGGCAGGCCCGCGCCACCCTGTGGGGCGTCACTTCCTGGAGCAGGGACAGCACAGCCCACACCCCGTTGCGTTTCCCCGGGCAGTACCACGACCAGGAAACTGGGCTGCACCATAACCACCACCGCTACTACGATCCCGAGACCGCCCGCTACATATCCCGCGACCCCCTCGGCCTCGGCCCGGCTCCCAACCCCGTCGCCTATGTCTCCAACCCCTGGGTCTGGGTCGACCCTCTGGGGCTCGGCCCCTGCCACGGTCTCCTGGAACACGGCGGCAACGTCCACTACTTACCCCTCGATGACTACGGTCGCGCGACGGGCGTCGACGCCGTGCTCACGCGCGGCATGTTGGACACGGGCTCCCCGGCCAACCCCGCCATCCACCCGTCGGGCTGGAGCGGACATGGCACCCTGTACAACGAGGGTCGCGGTCATCTCTTGGCCGACCGACTCGGCGGAAACGGCGATCTGGAGGAGAACCTGGTGACACTGACCCAGGACCCCACGAATACGCCGATCATGCGCGACGAGATCGAGGCACTCGTCTACGACGCCGTCGACGCCGGGCAGACGGTTCGCTACGAAGTGCGCGCCCACTACCCGGGACCGGGTGACATCCCCCCGTCGGGGCTGAGTTTCCACGCGGTCGGTGATGGCGGATTCCGCCTGGACCGCTATCTGGAGAATCCGGCCGGCATGTTCGGCTTCGGAGAGACGGGGCAACTGTGAGCGTCAGGGAAGAACTCGTGCGGCTGGTGCCGCCGCCGGAGGGTGTCAGCTTGGGCGTTGACTGGCCAGCCCTGGAGGAGGAGTTGGGGAGCCCGTTGCCGAGCGACTACAAGTGGCTGGTGGAACGCTACGGTCCTGGGTCCTTCGACAACTTCCTTCACGTTCTCCAGCCGACGTCGCCCTTTCCTCCGATTCGCCTGATGTCCTCCGCGGACCGGGCGGCGGAGATTCTCGACCAACTGAGGGAGAAGGAGGACATTCCCTTCGCCACGGAGGAACTGCTGCCGGTCGCCAAGACGGACAACGGCGACACCGTCTACTGGGTCACCCGCCCCGAGGACGATCCAGACTCCTGGACCCTCACGGGAAACGCGGCGCGGAACAGGAAGTGGCCGGTCTTCGACGGTGGGATTGTGGCGTTCCTGGCGGCGACTCTTTCCGGTGCCCACAGGATGGAGATCTTTCCCAACGGCTTTCCTACGGAGAGTCCCGTGTTCGTCCCCCTTCCTGGATGACCTCGGCGGAGACTGCGAGGGGGAGGCGGTGTGCGGGAAAGAGCTCCCGAGATGGGGTGCCAGCGCCTCGCGGCGGTGAAGGCGGCACGGGCCCGGCGAACGCCCTGGGGTCGCGGCGGGGGCCGAAGCAATTGAGCCCCACCCGCATCTTGGCTGTTTTTCCCCAGCTGTTCCCCTACCGTCCGCTGCTCCTGCCCAACATCACAAAACAGCAGCTCAGTACCCCTTCCTCGCGCGAAGGCTGAGACGATCTTGCGCCGACGCGTCGGTGGGCACGAAGTGATTGAGTACCAGCTCGCCCGGCTCGTCAACGTCGCCGAGCTGGCGAACATCAGTATCCGTGTGGTCCCGCTCGCCGCCGGCGCTCACGCTGGGATCGTGACGGGGCCGTTCAGCATCCTGCGCTTCCCGCTCACCGGTGACGGGAAGGAGACCGAGCCGCCCACGGTCTACGCGGACGGATACACCGGCAACCTGTATCTGGACAAGCCGAAGGAACTCGAACGGTACGAGACGGCGTTTCGGGGAATCTGGCAGGCAGCGCACGATGAGCAGGCGTCGCAGCGCCTTATCGCTGAGGTGGCAGGAGAGTATGAGCAGGGCTGATCTCAAGAACGATGTGTCGTGGTTCAAGTCGAGCTACAGCAACGGCACGCAGGACTGCGTGGAGGTCGCCGACCTCCACGGAACGGTCGGGCTGCGCGACACCAAGGACCGTGAGTCCGGGGTCGTGACCGTGGGAGCCGCTCAGTGGCGTTCGTTCATCGCCGCCACGGACGAGCTGTTCGCCCACCGACCGTAACCAGAGCGCCAACCTGCCCCCGTTCCCCGGCGACGAGCCAGCGGAACGGGGGCACGTCGCGCTCAGCCGTGCTCGGCCCTGCCGTTCCCCGTCTCTGTGCGGCCATCCGGAAGCTACCGCGAGGCGCGGCCTCCCAACCGCCGAGCCCTTCGGGGCGAACCCGTGATGGACTCGCCATATGACGAGGCGTGTGCTTTACCTGATCGGCTGTGCCGCGCCGCCCGTGCGGTACATCGACCGGCCGGTGCGGGAGGCGCGGCGGCGGGGGTGGGAGGTGTGCCTCGGGCTGACGCCGACCGCGGCCACCTGGGTGGAGGGGCGGCTGCCGGAGTTGGCCGCGTTGACCGGCCGGGAGGTGCGGACCGTTCACTCGGTCCCGTGGAAACGTTCGGACTGGCCGCCGGCGTCCGTGATCGTGCTGGCCCCCGGCACGTTGAACACCGTGAACGCCGTGGCCCTCGGGCTGACCCTGACGTGGGCGGCGGGCGTCGCCGTCGAGGCTGTGGGGAAGCGGCTGCCGCTGGTGGTGATGCCGTGCGTCAACACCGGCTACGGCGCGCATCCGCAGTTCGCCCGGTCGCTGGAGGTGCTGCGCGAGGCGGGGACGCGGGTGCTGTACGGACCGGGCGGGTTCGTGCCGAACGAACCGGGTGGCGGCGATCCGGAGGCGTTCCCCTGGGAGTTGGCGCTGGACGCCGCAGAGGAGTGGGGCTGAGGGGCTGACTGGCTTCAACGGCGGCGGGGCGTTGGTGCTGACCAGGGACAGGCCCGCCTCACCCCGCCTCACCCCGCTTCGCGGCTTCGGCGATCAGGCCCTCCAGCGGGGCCTGGAAGACATCGGCGCGTCACGCCTATCGAACGCCGCACGGCGACCGCTCAGTTGTGTATCAGCGACGGCGCGGTGTGCCGCGCTCAGTCGCGGGTGGCGACGGCGTCGTCGCCGAAGGACGCGGCGAGCGCCCGCGCGATCAGGTCGGGCAGCCTGGTCCGCCCGTCGTCCTCGGTCCAGCGCGTCAGCGCCGTGTGCATCGCGGCCAGGCAGGCGCTGGTCGCCGCCTGGGCGCGAAACGCCGCGTCGGGATCGGTCGGGTGGTCTCCGAGGGCGTCGACGATGGTCTGTTGCAGCGCGTACTGGCTGTCCAGGTGCCGGGCCCGCAGCGCGGGCGTCGAGACCATGAGCCGGAGGCAGTCCAGCAGGAACCGCTCGCTCGCCGCCGCTTCGTCGCCGTCGCCGCCGGTCAGGGCCGTGGCCGCGTCGACGAGCGCGCCGCCGACGCGGTGGACCAGCGGAAGTGCCGCGGACGACGCGGCGACCCGCTCGGCGATGAGCCGGGCGGGCTGGTCGACGAGCACCAGGTCCTCCTTGGTGGGGAAGTACCGGTACACGGTCATCGCCGAGACGCCGGCGGCCTCGGCGACGTCTGCCACGGCCACCGCGTCGTAGCCGCGGTCGGTGAACATGCGTACCGCGTGCGCCTGGATCATGCGGCGCGTTTCGGATCGCCGTCGCTCCCGCAGCGTTGGCTGCCGCTCATTCATGTGTGAGACCCTACCGCAATGTTAGTGACTAACACTTTGATGGGTGGCGACGTGCGCGAACTGATCGGCAGAACGGCTCTGGTGACGGGTGCCTCGCGCGGAATCGGGCAGACGGTCGCCGCCCGACTCGCGGCCGAAGGGGCCATGGTCATCGTGCACTTCGGCACGGACGAGCGCGGGGCGGCGGCGACAGTGGACGCGATAGAACGCGCCGGCGGGACCGCGCTCGCCGTCCAGGCCGAACTGGGCGTGGACGGCGACGTCGAGACCCTGCTGGCCGGAGTCGAGGCCGGCCTGGCCGGCAGGCCGCTCGACATCCTGGTCAACAACGCGGCGGCGCCACCGGCCGGTCCGCTCGGCGTGACGACCCGGGCGGAGTTCGACCACCTGTTCGCGGTGAACGTGCGGGCGCCGTACTTCCTCATCGAGAACGCGTTGCCCCTGCTGCGCGAGGGCGGCCGGATCATCACGCTCTCGTCGGTGGCGACCCGGATGGCCAACCCGGCCCAGACGTCCTTCGCCATGACGAAGGGAGCGGTCGAGACGATGAGCAGGACCCTCGCCGCCCAACTCGGCCCCCGGGGGATCACGGTGAACGCGGTCGCCCCCGGAGCCACCAGGACGGCGACCAACGGGGCCGTCTTCGACGTGCCGGGCCTCGCCGAACAGATCGCCGGCATGACGGCGCTCGAACGGCTGGGCGGGCCCGACGACGTGGCCGACGTGGTCGCCTTCCTCGCCTCCGACGCCGCCCGCTGGGTCACCGGCCAGGTCATCGACGCGAGCGGCGGCCTGTTCCTCGGCCCACGCGTCTGACGGGCGAGGGCGAAGCGACGGCCGGGCGGGCTTCGTCCCACGACCCGCCCGCGCCTCTGGCGCCGGCATGACCGGCTACGTACTCCGGGTCAGCAGACCGGTGTCGATGACCTCGGCGATGAGTGCGGCGCCGCGGCTGTTCTGGTGGATGTGGTCAGTCGTGAGCAGGAGACCTCGCCGCCGCGAGAGCGTGTCGAGGCTCCGACGCAGCACGGCGCGCCGGACGAGGACGCCGAGGCCCGCCGCGGGCGTCGGCTCCCGGTAGGGGACCGGCGGCGGGGCCGCGTGGCGCGGTTCCCTCGCCGGAAGGGCGGCGTCGTGCGAGAAGGTCCAGGTAGTCGGCGCTCAGTTGTGCGCGGGTGAGGCTGTCGCCGAGGCACGCGACGTGTGTCGTCACGGCGCTGGCGAACCGGGCGTGCCGGTGTGTTCGGTCGGGCGGGTGCCGGTCCGGGGGCGGTGTTCCGTGCCGAGGCCGGCGGTGACGGTCAGGATGGACGACGGGCCCGCCATGTCGACCGCGTGCCATGCCCCGGCCGGGTTGACGGTGGCCTCGCCGGGACCGAGCACCACGCGTTCGGGCGCCCCGTCCACGTCGCGGGTGACCGTCACCGATCCGCTGAGGCAGACGACCAGTTCGTCGCCGGCGGGGTGGCGCTCCCAGTTCTCGTCGGTGCCCTCGCCGTCGAAGATCGTCACCAGCCGGCCCTCGGCGCCGTCCGCCGCGACCGCGGCGCTGTAGGCCTGGAGCACCTCCGGGTCCCAGGCGAAGCCCTCGACGGGTTTCGCCCTCGACCCCAGCCCGAGGTGCACGGGGGTGGTCCTGAGGTTGACGGCGTCACGTGCGTGGTTGAGGAGTCTCATGCCGACGATCGTCGCGGGCCGACGTTCGGGTGGTCTTGAAGAAAAGGGAACGGAGACCGAGGCGACGGGCGGCTGGTCGGCGAACTACCCGGTCCCGAGGAGGACTTCGCCGCGACGCCAGGCCGTCGGCGATCGGCCGGTGAGCTCGCCCCAGTCCCGGACGAGATGGGCCTGGTCGGCATAGCCGGAGACGGTCGCCACCTCGGCCCACGGGAGCGGGTCGCGCGCCGTCGCCAGCTCGTGCGCGTGCTCGAAGCGGAGAACCCGGGCGAAGGTCTTCGGCGACAGGCCCACCTCGCCGCGGAAGCGTGCGGTCAGATACCGGCGGCTCCAGCCCAGTTCCGCGGCGACCGCCCCGATCTGGACGCGGCCCCGCGCGGCGACGAGGCGACGCCAGGCCTCGGCCACCTCGGGGCGGGCCCAGCGCACCTGGTCACCGCCGGTGCCGCGGCCGACAGCGCGGAGGAACGCGTCGTCCAGCGCGGCGAACCGCGCCGCCCACGTCGTCGCCGACCGGAGCCGGTCGGCCAGCTCGACGCCGAGCGCTCCGAGAAGCTCGTCGAGTGGGACGAGTTGATGGGCCAGCGCGGCGGCGGGCACGCCGTAGACGGCCCGGGCCCCGAGCGGTGTCAGCGACACCTGCACGCCCCGCTGGCGTCCGTCGTGGTGGATCGCGACGGACCGGCACATCAGGCCGCCGGCCACGCCGCCGAACCGGGTGACCGGTGCCAAGTCGTCGACGCCTGCCGCCACTTCCAGGGGCTCCGCAAGGCTGATCACCGCGGTGAGCGCGCGGCCCGGCGGGCCGCGGTGCACCCCCGCCGGGAAGCCTCGGAGGTCGAAGCCGACATACGAGTCGATGTACTCCCGCAGGACGGGCGCCGGACGTGCGCCGATCCCGGTGACCGCGTGGTCCCCCATTCTCGTCAGTGTACGAACCGCCTCACGAACCGCCTTCGGGAGCCGCCTTCGGCAGCCGCCGCGCCGATCGCGGACGGCGCTCCAACGGCGTTCGCCCCCGGGGCGGTTACCCCCGGCGCCTCGGCGGCGCCGGGCCGCGGGACGACCGCGGCCCGGCCGGGGCCCCGGGTGGGGCTCCGGCCGGGTGGGGGTGGTCGGCCGCGGTCCCGAGTGCGGGGGACCGTGGCCGACCACGTCTCACGCGTGCCGGGGCTCCGGCACGGCTGAGCGCCGCCGCACCCGCCGGGCGAGCGCCGCCAGGAACACGACCTCCAGGACGAGGGTGCCCAGCCCCAGGAAGACGCTGGCGAGCGACGCCGGCATCATGAACGCGGTGTGCGAGACGAGGATGCCGCCGGCCAGCCACAGGCGGTGGGCGTCGGACCAGTTGGCCGATCCCCGCCAGCGCGCGACCACCCAGGCGAACGGGACCGCGGTCATGGCCCCGATGAACAGCCGGGACTCCGTCGACATCAGGTCGCCCATCAGCATGTCCTCGCCGAGGCCGAGCGGCATCAGCGTGGTCAGGAAGGCCATCGTCAGATAGCCCGAGACCAGGCCGACCACCACGGGCTTCGGCGCCCGCCGACGGTCGTGGGCCTTCTCCGGTCCCCGGTACCGCGGCACGACTCGCAGGGCCAGCCAGGACAGCACCGCGATGAGCAGGAGATACGTCAGGGTCCATCCCCAGGGGGTGCGGTAGCCGGGGTCCTCCGTCGCCGAGACGAGGCCGCGCAGGCCCAGCACTCCGACGACCGCCAGCGTGCCGGCGACGGCGAGGCCGCGTCCGTCGAGATAGGCGCGCTCGCGCAGCTCGGGGAAGAGCAGGTTCGCGAGCATCACCGGCAGCAGCACGCTGAGCGCGACGTGCACGCCGATCTGGGACTCCCAGTAGGACCAGTTGGCGCCGAGGGAGCGCACGCTCCAGTCGGTGACGTCGTACATGTCGGGGCTGGTGAGCGCCTGGAGGCCGAGACCGTCCTCGGTCACCTGGTACGCCAGGCCGAGCAGCACGAGCCCCGGCCAGCCGGCGCCGACCCTGACCACCGCCTCGCGGATCACCAGCACGCCCGCCCCGTACATCACCACCAGCAGCGGCAGCAGCAGCCAGGTCGCCGGGACGGCGACCGCCGTGAACGTCAGTTCCGCGCACAGCGTCGTCAGACAGGCCAGGGTCAACGCGGCGTGCGTGCGCCGGCGTTCCGGCCGGGTGGTGGGTGGTCGGGCGTGCGGGGCGGTGGGGGGACGGGTGTGCATGGTGGTACTTCCCTCAGACAGTCATCGCTGGGCGTGGGCGTCGACCAGGGACTTGATGTCGATCCTGGTCATGGCGTGCAGGGTGTTGAGAACGCGGTCGGCGACCTCCGCGTCGGCGTCGCGGAGGAGTTCCCGCAGGCAGGTGGGCATGACCTGCCAGGTCACCCCGAACCGGTCGACGAGCGAACCGCCGGGCCCCTCCTCGCCGCCGTCGACGAGCTTCGCCCAGAGCGCGTCCAGCTCCTCCTGGGTCTCGACCTCGACGTAGAGGGAGAAGGCGCGGCTGTGGGGGTAGCGCGGCTGGCCGTTGTGCGCGATCAGGCGCTGGCCGTCCACGGTGAAGTCGACCGTGGTGACGCGGCCTTCCGGGTCCCGCTGGACGTCCCGGATGTCGGAGTCGGCGAAGAGCGAGGTGTAGTAGGTCGCGACGGCCTCGGCCTGGCCGTCGAACCACAGGAAGCTGCTGAGCTGCATGGTGTTTTTCCTTACTTGTGGGTGGTGGATGGGGTGTGGGGGCCGGTGTGGTCGTCGAGCGTGACGGTGTCGGCGACCTTCTCCAGGCCGCGGGCGACGAGTCGCCGGGGCAGGTGCCGCACCATCCGCACCGACTGGTTCCGCAGCCACATGCGGCCGGGCGAGTCGGGCATCAGGCCGCCGTCGCCCGAGGTCTGGGCGAACTCCTGCGCCCGGTCGACGAACTCGCGCATCCCCGCCTCGTATCCGGCGGCGCCCGCGTGGTGGTCGCCGCCGGCGCGGGCGAGTTGGCCGGCCAGCACGTAGGCGCCGACCAGGGCGAGGGAGGTGCCGATCCCCGACATGGGGGAGGCGCAGTAGGCGGAGTCCCCCAGCAGCACGGTCCGGCCCTTCGACCAGGTGTCGATCCGCACCTGTTCCACCCGGTCGAAGTAGAAGTCGGAGGCGTCCCAGAGCTGTTCGAGCAGCCGCGGGGTGTGCCATCCGACGTCCGCGAAACGGTCGGCGACCAGCCGTTTCTGCGCGGCGACGTCGCTCCGGTCGAACCGCAGTCCCGGCGAGCGGAAGAAGTACCCGGCGATGGCCCTGTTCGGGTCGGCCACCGGGCGCATGGCCACCGTTCTGCCGGAGCGGCCCGAGCCGCCGGGCACGGTGTACATCAACTGCCAGCCGTCCAGCGTGATGTGCGAGGGCATCGAGTACAGCGCCAGGTAGGAGTTGAGGTCGCACACGTAGCGGTGCTCGGGGCCGAACGTCAGTCGGCGCACCGTCGAGTGCACGCCGTCGGCGCCGACGAGCAGGTCGAACCGTCGGGGCTCGCCCTTCTCGAAGGCGACGGTGACGCCGTCCCGGTCCTGCTCCACCTCGGTGATCGAGTCGCCGAAGATGTACTCGACGTCGTCACTGATCGTGTCGTACAGGATGCGGGCCAGGTCGGTGCGGAGGAGCGCCCACTCGGCGACGGGGCCGCCGGAGGGACCGAACGACTCGGAGCTCATGCGCGCCGCCGGCTTCCCCGCCTCGTTGACGAAGACCATGCCGCGGCTGGGGATGCGCACGGCCTTGACCGGCGCGACGAGCCCCATGCGTTCGATGACCTGGCGGGCGGTGCCGCGGATGTCGATCGAGTGGCCGCCCGTGCGGGGGGCGGGGGCCCGTTCGACGACCGTCGGACGGAAGCCGTAACGGTGCAGCCAGTGCGCCAGGGTCGCCCCGGCGATGCCTCCCCCCGAGATGAGGATGTCCCGATTCTTCATGCGTCCTTCCTCCGTGCGGCTACGTCGATACGCCGTTCTCCGGCGCGCTCTGGATACAACGTACGGAGCAGAACACCCGGAAAACCAGGGGTTGCAAGGGGATAGTGGACTAGTACTCACGGGGTAGTGCACTAGTCCACCGGCTGTGGCAGTGTGGGGCGCGGGTTCCATGTCGACGGAGGAGGAACGTGTCGTCAGCGCAGCGCGGCGAGCCGCCCTACCGCGTGATCGCGGCCGAGATCCGGTCCCGGATCGCCAGCGGCGATCTCGCGCCCGGGGAGCGGGTGCCGTCCATTCGCGCCATCGCGCGGCGGTGGGGCGTGGCGATCGCGACCGCCACCAAGGTCACGGCCGTGCTGCGGGAGGAGGGGCTGGTCGAGGCGCGCGTCGGCTCCGGCACGGTGGTCAGCCCGGGCGCCGGCGGTGAACGGGCGGCCCCCGCCCGCCGTTCCGCCGCCGCGCCCGCCCGGCAGAGCGAGGCGCCGGAACGGGAGCGGGTGCGGATCCTGCGGGCCGCCGTCGACCTCGCCGACGCCGAGGGGCTCCAGGCGCTGACGATGCGCCGGCTCGCCGCCGAGCTGGACCTCGGCCCGATGACCCTCTACCGGTATGTCACGGGCAAGGAGGAGCTGTTGACCCAGATGGCGGACCTGGTCTTCGGCGATCTCACGCTGCCGGAGCCGGGCCCGCGCGGCTGGCGCGCCAAGCTCGAACTCGTGGCCCGCGAGCAGTGGCGGCTGTGCCGACGGCATCTGTGGCTGCCGCCGGTCATCTCCTTCACCCGCCCCGCCCTGGTGCCCCACATGCTGGTGCACACCGAGTGGACGCTGCGCGCGCTCGACGGGCTGGACCTGTCGATGGACGTCCGGCTCCAGGAGGCGCTCACCCTGCACGCGTTCGTCGTCACCATCGCGGTGTCCAAGGCCGACGAGGCCCAGGCCGAACGGAACAGCGGCATGTCGTTGAACCGCTGGTCCGAGGCGCAGCGTTCGCGTCGCCGGGCGTTGCTGACCAGCGGTCGCTTCCCGCTTCTCGCCACCTTCTCGGACGACGCGGCGCCCGACCTGGACGCCCTGTTCGAGTACGGTCTCGCGCGCCATCTCGACGGGTTCGCCGTGCTGTTGGGCGACCGTGGGCGCGACGGGAGCGCGGGCGGGGAGCAGGATCACTGAACGTCGCGTGACGTCGCGTGCCGTCGTGTGACGTCACGTCAGTCTCGTTGCCGCGCGACGGCCCCGGACCGCGGGAGGGTCGGGGGCCGTCGGCGCGTTCACGCGTTCCGGGGGTTCAGGCCGCGTAGCCCTTCGGGGGGACGAGGGAGGCCAGTTGGTCGAAGGAGAGCCAGTAGATCTGGTTGCCGCCGAAGCTGGCCGGGTCGGCGATCAGCACGGTCCCGTTGGCGTCGTCGTAGCCGATCACCGTGAAGTAGTGGTAGATCGTCTGGCCCGGCGGGTAGCCGGGGGGCTGGTTGCCCGGCGGGGCGACGATGTTGGTGACCAGCGGGTAGTTGTTGTCGATGTCCAGCACGATGTCGCGCCACAGCAGGTCCTTCTGGGCCTGCGTCGGCGGGTCGTTGGGCATTTCCTTGGTCTCGTACCAGCCGGTGCCGAGGTTGGCGTTGAGCACGCCCGTGACCTGGCCGATGTGGTCGGTGCCGCCGACGTGGGTGCCGAGCTGGACGGCCAGGGCGGACTGGCTGGGCGGGGCGATCCGGGCGGAGAGCGCGATGCGGGTGGCGGCGGGGCCGCACCAGTAGCCGGTCTCCTGGACCTGGTAGTCGATCTCCAGCGTCCTGGAGGCGCGGGTCTCGCTGGCCTCCACGTGGAAGCGGGTGCCCGGCTCGTTCCGGCCGCTCACCAGGGCGGTGCCGTCGGTGGTGGCGAACGTCTCCGGCGAGACGGCCTCCGCGGCCGAGGCGGTCGCCGGCGCCGGGGCGCCCTGCGCGACGCCCGGGGTGGCCATGGCGGCCAGGGTGGCGCCGGTGACCAGGGCGGTCGCCAGCGCGGTCGCGAGGTTTCTCCTTCTCATGGGGCTCTCCCGTCGAAGTCCTGTGGGGTGACTGGGGCGTTGGCGTCGGTCACGCCTTGCGGAGCCGGGCGACGACGCCGTCCAGGTCGCGGCTGAACATGTGGGCGCGGAACAGGTGCCCGCCCGGCTCCTCGTACTGCTCGTGGGCGATGCCGGCGTCGTTCAGGCGGTCGCGGAACTCCCGCTGGCCGGCGAGCACCTGGGTCTCGGTGACCCAGTCCGCCCAGTTCACGGGCTCGGGGCTGGTGCCGGCGACCAGGAAGACCCGCTTGCCGCCGTACCTGGCGACCTGCTCCACGGGGTTGTCGGCGCTGACCCGGCGCTCGTCCCACAGCGGCACGCCGTAGACGCTGCCGCCGGCCAACTCGGCAGCCGCGGAGGAGACGTTGGCCCAGTGGGTGACCAGCCCCGCGTCGCGGCGGAGGCTGGCCGGGCCCGAGTGCGAGCTGACGGAGGCGAAGTGGCCGTAGTACTTGGCCGCGTACTTGAGCGCGCCGAAGCCGCCCATGGAGAACCCGGCCACCGCCCGCCCGTCGAACTCGGCGTAGGTGCGGAAGTTGGCGTCGATCCAGGGCAGCAGCTGCGCGATGTGGAAGGTCTCCCAGTTGCGCGGGCCGGCGTTGGAGTGGACCGGGTTGCTGTACCAGCCGGCGGGCCCGCCGTCGGGCATCACCACGATGAGCGGCCGGCCGGCGGTCAGCTCGCGGATGCCGGCCCTGTCGAACGACATGAAGTCCTGCCCGACGCCGCCCCCGTGGAAGAGGTAGAGCACCGGGTAGCGCCGTCCGCTGGCGTAGTCGTCGGGGAGGAGGACGTTGACCGCGGGGTCCCAGCCGATCTCGTCGGTGGCGAAGCGGTAGTACTTCATCCGGGGATCGTTCTCGCCGCGCTCCACGATCCGCAGCCCGAAACCGTCGCTCGCCGCGTGGGCCCCCGTCGCCGAGGCGAGCACGCCGGCGCCGCCGAGAAGGGTCGCGGCGGTGGCTCCGCCCGCGAGCCCGAACAGCCGTCTGCGGGAGGGCCCTGACGGGGATGACTTCTGCAACGCGACCTCCGTGGGGAAGGGGGAATCCGGGGGAGCGGATTCCGGGAAGGAAGGGGAAGGGAAGGTGCGGGGCGGAAACGCCACCGGAATGGTAGGTACACGACAACCGAACGAGGGGTCGCGCTTTTCGATCCCCGCCGAACACCCCTTGTGGACGCGGGTGGAGAGCGCCACCATCGGCCCATGCCCGGCGTGCTGCGCATCCACTTCCAGGACCGCGACTTCCGCTACGTCCAGTTGGCGAAGTCAGCGGACCCGATGTGGGAGGCGATCCTCGGGCTCCATGTGCTGTCCACTCCCCCGGGCCGGCTCCCGCCCCCGCTCCGGCCGTGGCGGCGGAGAGCGGCGGAACGACTCCGCGAGGGCGGTGAACTCCGCGCGGCCTGCCGGCTGTTGAACGACCTGGCGCCGGCCGACGCCCCCTACTTCCCCGACTTCCTGACCCCCACCGAGTCGGAGGAGGGCATGTCCGCCGGGCTCGACACCCTGCGCGCCACCTCAGCCGCCCGGCTCGCCCGCGAGCTGCGCGAGGCGGCCAGGCACCGGGACCTGCCCCCGTGGACCGGTCAACTCGCCTCCGGCGACCGCGGGTTGCTCGACCGGGTCGCCGACGCCGTGCTCCAGATCCACACCCGGCTGATCGCGCCCGACTGGAGCCGGGTCGCCTCCACCGTCGCCGCCGACGCGGAGCGGCGCGCGGCGGCGCTGGAGGGCGGTCTGGTGGCGCTGCTGGGCCAACTGGAGCCGTTCACCTGGCGGGACCCGGTGCTCACCGCGCCCTATCCCGTGGACCTCGACCTGCGGCTGCGGGGGCGGGGCCTGCGGCTGATCCCCTCGTTCTTCTGCCACACCACGCCGATCGCCGTCGCCGACCCCGCGCTGCCGCCGGTCGTGGTCTACCCGGTCTCCCGCCCGCCAGGGACGCCGCCGCGGCCCGACCGGCAGGCGCGGGCCCTCGCCGCGCTGCTCGGCGCCAGCCGGGCCCGGGTACTCGGCGCGCTCGCCGCCGCCTCGACGACCGGCTCGATCGCCGCGCGCCTCGGGATGCCGGCGCCGTCGGTCAGCGGCCATCTGAAGGTGCTCCGCGACGCGGGCCTGGTCCACAGCCGACGCGACGGCGCCCACGTGATCCACCGCCTGACCAGCCGCGGCCACCACCTGCTCGCGCCGCCGGCGCGTTGAGGCGGCGCCGGGGGCGCGGGTCCGGGCCCGGCCTCAGGACGCGCCGGAGCGTTCGCCCAGTTCGAACCAGATCGTCTTGCCCGCCCCCCTCGGCTGCGCGCCCCACGCGTCGGCCAGCTCCTCCAGCAGCAGCAACCCCCGCCCCGAAGAGGCCAGTTCGCCCGGCTCCCGACGCTGCGGAAGCGCGTCGGACGCGTCCGTCACCTCGACCCGCAGCGTCCGGTCACCCACCAGCCCGCCGGTCTCCGCGACCGTCATCGCGTCGCCGTCCGTGTGGGTGAGCACGTTGGTCAGCACCTCGGAGAGCAGCAGCACCGCGCCGTCCACCACGTCCGAGTCGGTCCAGTCGTGGAGCAGCGTCCCCAGCTGGCGGCGCGCCTGCGCGATGCGGGCCGGCTCGGACTGGCCCACGTTCAGCACGAAACGGCGCGCCGGGACCCCGCCGCGCGGCACCTGGCCGCCCGGTGTCTCGCGGCGGAGCAGCAGCAGCGCGATGTCGTCCTCGTTGCCGTGCGCCCCCGGCGGGCGGGCGCTCGCGTCCTCGTCCGCCCCGCTCCCGCCCCCGGCCCCGACCTGGTCGACGGACTCCAGCAGCGTGTCGGCCAACTGCTCAAGCCCCGTGCCCGGCACCCCGGCGACGGCCCTGCCTACGCGTTCCCAGCCGGCGTCCAGGTCGCGCCCGCCCGTCTCCAGCAGCCCGTCCGTGCACAGCAGCAACGTCTCGCCCGGCTGGAGGCTGAGCCGGGTCACCGGGTAGTCGAGGGAAGGCTCCACACCCAGCGGCGGCCCGCCGTCCGTCGGGTGCGGCTGCGTCGCGCCGTCGTCGAAGAGCACCGCGGGCTCGGGGTGCCCGGCCCGCGCGATGTCGAACGTTCCGGAGGCGGGGTCGGCCTCCGCGTACAGGCAGGTGGCGAACCGCGCCTCACCGAACGGCTCCTCGCCCGGCTCCGCCCGTCCCCCACCGGCCGCGCCGCCGTCCCCCCTCGGGCCCGGCCCTCCCGAGCTCTCGCCGAGCGAGGCGAGGAACCGCGAGGCCCGGCTGAGCACCGCGTCCGGGTGGTGCCCCTCGGACGCGTAGGCGCGCAGCGCGATCCGCAGCTGCGCCATCACCGCCGCCGCCCGCACGTCGTGCCCCTGCACGTCCCCGATGACCAGCGCGACCCGGCCGGAGGGCAGCGGGATCACGTCGTACCAGTCGCCGCCCACCTGGAGCCCGGCGCCGGTCGGCACGTAGCGGGCGGCGATCGCCAGCCCCGGGACCCGGGGCATCGGGCTCGGCCCCATCGCGTGCTGGAGGTCGGCGGACAGCTCGCGCTCGGTGTCGTTGAGCGTCGCGCGGGAGAGCGCCTGCGCCACCATCCGGGCGATGCTGGAGAACGTGGAACGTTCCTCCCAGTCGAAGTCCAGCGCGTAGTCGAACGCCGCCAGCCAGACCCCGATGGTGCGGCCCGCCACCACCAGCGGCAGAAACGCCCAGGCATGGCGCTGGAGCGGCGCGATCACCGGCCAGATCCCCGGGTAGCGCCTGGCGTACTCCTCGGGCGAGGAGACATAGACCGCGCGACCCGTGCGCATTACCTCGGTACCCGGGTAGGGGGTCTCCATCGGCATCGGGAAACCGAGGTGGTAGAAGTCCATCGGCCGCCCCTGGTAGTCGAGCAGCCGCAGCCGGTCGCCCTCGCGGTCGAAGACGGCGACCCCGTCGGGGGTGAAGCCCGGCATGGAGAGGGTGGCGACGACCCGCAGCACCTCGCGCACGCTGTTGGCCTCGGAGAGCGCCTGCCCGGTGCGGAGCACGAAGGTCTCCCTGGCCCTGGCCGTCTCCCAGTCGCCGCCCGGCTCACGCCGGTCCGAGGAGCGCACCGGGGTCACCGTGCCGACCACGGCGGGCGAACCGGCCCCGTCCGCCCGCTCCCCGCCCTCGCCGCTTCTCCCCGGCCCCTCGCCCGGCTCGATGATCCGCATCCTGCTGCGCAACCGGCAGGTGACCTCGTTGTGGGCGTCGACCAGCCGGTACTCGACCTCCCTGACCACGCGCCCGCCGCCCTCGCTGGCCGCCAGCGCCAGCACGCGCTCGATCTTGGCGAAGTCCTCGACATGGATGCGCGCCCGCACCGCGGCCTCGGTCAGCTTCGCGGGCTCCGGCGGCCACCCGTACAACTCTGCGGCGACCGCGTCGACCGTCACCACGCCCCTGGCGTCGTCCCAGGCCCAGGTGCCGACGCGGGTGGCGGCCAGCACGTCCTCGGTGCGCATATCTGTGAATCTATGCCGTTTCCGCCACTTTCGCCGCCTTTCCCCGGGCGGGATACGCCGGGGCGGTACCGGGGCGGGCAACGGTAGTCTGAGGCGGTTCCCCGGAATCTCGTTGACGACTTGGACTCACGATGCATCGGTACCGGTCCCACACCTGCGGCGAACTGCGTTCGGCGGACATCGACAAGGACGTCCGGCTGGCCGGCTGGCTGCACAATCGCCGGAATCTGGGCGGCATCCTCTTCGTCGACCTGCGGGACCACTACGGCATCACCCAGCTGGTGGTCCACCCGGACGCGCCCGGCGCCGGCGAGGTGCAGGAGCGGCTCAGCTCGCTGAGCAAGGAGTCCGTGCTGCGGATCGACGGCCGGGTCGTCGCCCGAGGCGCGGAGAACGTCAACGCGGAGCTGGCCACGGGCGAGATCGAGGTCGAGGTCGCCGACGTCGAGGTGCTGGGCGCCGCCGACCAGATCCCGTTCACCATCAACGCGGACGACGGGGTCAACGAGGAGCGGCGGCTGGAGTACCGCTTCCTCGACCTGCGCCGCGAGCGGATGCACCGCAACATCATGCTGCGCTCGCGGGTGATCTCCGCGATCCGCACCAAGATGACCGAGCAGGGCTTCACCGAGATGTCCACGCCGATCCTATCGGCGACCTCGCCCGAGGGCGCGCGCGACTTCCTGGTGCCCTCCCGGCTGCACCCCGGCACCTTCTACGCGCTGCCGCAGGCGCCGCAGATGTTCAAGCAGCTGCTGATGGTCGCCGGCTTCGACCGCTACTTCCAGATCGCGCCGTGCTTCCGCGACGAGGACGCCCGCGCCGACCGTTCGCCCGGCGAGTTCTACCAGCTCGACGTCGAGATGAGCTTCGTCGAGCAGGAGGACGTCTTCCGGGTCATCGAGCGGTTGATGACCGAGCTGTTCGAGGAGTTCGGCGAGGGCCGCCACGTCACCTCGCCGTTCCCGCGCATCCCGTTCCGCGAGGCGATGCTGAAGTACGGCTCCGACAAGCCCGACCTGCGGGCCCGGCTCGAACTGGTCGACGTCTCCGACGTCTTCGCCGGCTCCGGCTTCAAGGCGTTCGCCGACAAGCACGTGCGGGCCCTCGCGGTGCCGGACACGGCGGGGCAGCCGCGCAAGTTCTTCGACCAGCTCGGCGAGTTCGCGGTCGCGCAGGGCGCGCAGGGCCTGGCCTGGGTGCGGGTCGGCGAGGACGGCCAACTGACGGGCCCGATCGCGAAGTTCCTCACCGAGGAGAACGTCGCAGCCCTCACCGAGCGGCTCTCCGCCGGCCCCGGCACGGCCGTCTTCTTCGGCGCCGGCGCCTTCGACGAGGTCTCGAAGATCATGGGCGCGGTCCGCGTCGAGGCCGCCAAGCGCGCCGGCCACTTCGAGGAGAACGTCTTCCGCTTCTGCTGGATCGTCGACTTCCCGATGTACGAGCGGAACGAGGACACCGGCGCGATCGAGTTCTCGCACAACCCGTTCTCGATGCCGCAGGGCGGGCTCGAAGGGCTGGAGAAGCAGGACCCGTTGGACGTCCTGGCCTGGCAGTACGACATCGTCTGCAACGGCATCGAGCTGTCCTCCGGCGCGATCAGGAACCACGAGCCGGCGATCATGTACCGCGCGTTCGAGATCGCGGGCTACTCGCGCGAGGAGGTGGAGGCGGAGTTCGGCGGGATGCTCCGCGCGTTCCACTTCGGCGCGCCGCCGCACGGCGGCATCGCGCCCGGCGTGGACCGCATCGTGATGGTGCTGGCCGACGAGCCCAACATCCGCGAGACCATCGCCTTCCCCCTCAACGGCAACGCGCAGGACCTGCTGATGGGCGCCCCCAACGAGGTCGACGAGGCCCGGCTGAAGGAGCTGCACCTCAGCGTCCGCAAGCCCCCGAAGCAGGGCTGAGCACGCGGTTGCTGTACGGCGGGAGGGCCCCGGCGCGCGTGCGCGCGCCGGGGCCCCCGCGCTCGTATGACTTCGGGTCCTGATTCGCGTCGGGGCGGGTGGCGCTCCGGTCGGGCGCCGCCCCGGCGCGGGTCAGGGGCCGAACTCGGTGGGGGAGACGTTGAGCAGCTGGCAGACCTCGTGGATCACCTGGCGTTCCGCGTGCGCGTAGTGCCCGTCCGCGCCCGCGATCACCACCCCCGTGCGGATCACGGCCCTGGCCAGCGCCGGCTGGTCCCTGACCTTCGCGATCTCCCGCAGCACCCCGCCCCTCGCCCGCCGGAAGTCGCCGCTCAGCCGGTCGATGTGCCGGTTGAAGAGCCTCAGCAGCTGGTCCGGCGGGAAGTGCTTCAGCCGTTCGTGCCCCTCGATCAGCGACTCGACGCGCTTGCGCTCCGCCGGATGCACCGAACCGTCGGCCGTGGCCACCAACGCGCACATCGCCATGCTCGCGTCCCGGTAGGGCGCGCCACGGAACGCGGCCTTCCGCTGGGCCAGCCAGTCATGGATCTCGTTGCTCACTCCTCGATCACCCAACCCCCTCGCACCGTCGGGCCGCCACCCGGCCCCGGACCTCACGGTCGACTCCCCCGCTGAAGCGATTATTCCGGCTACCCCCCGGTAGTCCATCCGCCGAGCGGCCACGGCCCACCTCCGGTGGGCGCGGGGGTGGCGGGATGCGGGGGTGGGATCCTGCGGGAACGCGGCGAGGGCGTCTGACTGGTCACCGGTGGACAGGAACCGTGGCCCGACGCCCGGCGAGGGGAGGTCCTCACCGTGATGTCTTTCGGCGCCAGGCTGATCAGCGGTGCGGGCGACGCCCACCTGTATCACGTCCGCCTCGACGGTGGAGAGCGAGAGTTCCACCTCGTTCTCGACACGGCTGGACAGCGGACGCTTTCGGCCACGCCCGAAGGGATCCCCGATGACTTCTGCGAGATGTCCCTTGAGACCGGGAACATGGAGATCGCCCCGGGCGAGAACGACGACTACTTCGACCGCGAGACCCACGGCTACAGCCGGGAGGAGTTCTCACGCGTCGCGGCGCATGTCCTGACCGGGTGGGTCCGGGACGGCTCTCCTCCCGCGACGGTCGTGAAGCACTTCGGGTGACCGATGACGCTCGTGGCGGTCGCGTCGCTGCCGTGGGGCGTCACGGTTGCCGTTCAGACTTCCCTCCCGCGTTCCCACAACTCCTCGACGTGGTCCGCGAACCGGTCGAACAGGCCGCGCTCCGCCTGGCGGCGCAGGTGCAGCATCGGTGAGTCGTGGCCGACGACGCGCGCCAGGTGCGGGGTGACCAACGCGTCGCGGTCGAAGCGGAAGACGGAGAGCGAGACGTGGTTGGTGGCGTCCGAAGCGGCCGAGAAGCGGGCCTCGACACCCGGGGATTCGCCGAGTTTGGCCAGGTGCTCCAGCGTGATCCGGATACGGGTCGAGACGGTGAGCGCCACGTCCTCGACGGCCTCCCGCTGGCGCGTCACCTCACCCTCGGGGTCCCCCAGCAGAAACCGCACGCGGCAGCCGCCCTCGGCCTTGCGGCGCAGGGTGTCCACGTAGGCGGGCTGGTCCAGCCAGAGGAAGTAGTTGGTGAACCCGGCCAGGGTGATGTCCTGCGAGGCGCCCTCGGTCAACTCCCCCCAGACGGACGAAGGGCAGGCCGAACGGTAGGGGTAGCTGCGGACGATCTCCCGGTCCGACCCGGTCTTGACGCTGTTCCTCACGACGTCGCTCAGGCTCCTGGGCCGCCACATCTCTGCCTCAACTCCCCATGCCGCCGCTGCGGCGTCCTCGCGGTCTCGCGCGTCCGGGACCAAGCCGTCGTCGGCCTCCCACCCGCAACGCCGGCTGACGCGGCGAGAGCCCGGCGTCAGCCATAGCAGTACGCAAGGAGCTGTTCAAGGCACTTCAGGGGACGTTGGGGCGCTCTCGCACCGTACCGCCGAGGATGCCGTCGTGCCGCGCCCTCAGTCGGTGTCCTCCGCCGCCGTGAGGAAGGTGCGGAGGGCGGCGGTGAGTTCGGCTGGGGTGTCCTCCTGGACGAGGTGGCCGGCGCCGGGGATGAGGGTGAGGGTGGCTGCGGGGATCAGGGAGGCGAGTTGGTGGGCGCGGGCCACGGGGATCCAGGTGTCGTCCTCGCCCCAGCAGATGTGGACGGGCAGGTCGAGGGTCGGGTAGCGCTCCTGGATCTCGTCGGTGAAGCGCTGCTCGGCCTGGGCGATCTGGCGGTAGAAGGCCGGCTGGCCCTCGTCGCCGAGCCAGGGCGTGGCGAGGCGTTCGAGGACGGCCGGGTGGAGTCCCGGGCTGCTGGCGGTGGTGATGTACTCGCGGACCAGCGCGCCGTGGAGGTTGGGCGGCAGCTGCTCGAAGACCAAGGTGTTGTCGCCGACCAGGCGGAAGAACGGCGACCCCCAGGGCGCCAGCGCGACCGGGTCGACCAGCGCGAGGCGGCGGTAGCGCGCGCCGTGCAGGAGGTGCGCGCGGAGCGCGACCGCGCCGCCGAAGTCGTGGGCGGCGACGAGGGGTTCGGCCAGCTCCCAGTGGTCGAGCAGCTCGCGGAAGACCCGGCCCTGGGCGGCGAGGGAGACGTCCTGCCCGTCGAACTTCGCGGAGCTGCCGTAGCCCGGCATGTCCCAGACGTACACCCGGTGGTCGACGGCGAGCGCGCGGGCGATGCCGCGCCAGACGTAGGAGGAGAACGGCGTGCCGTGGAGCAGGACGACGGGCGGGGCGGTCGCGGGGCCGAGGCGTTGCCACCGCACCTGGCCCGAGGTGCTCTCGTAGGTTTCGGACAGTTCCCAGCCCTGGGTCATCGGTGGTGCTCTCTTCGCTGCTCGGTGGGGTAGGTCGCCCCCGATCCTGGCATCCGCCGGTGCGCGTTCAGTCGCAGGGGCCCGGCGCGCCGGTGACGACGAGGGTGAGGCGGGTGCCGCGCGGGAAGCCGCCGCCGGCGGCGCGGTGGTACAGGCAGCTGAGGGCCTTGGCGACGTAGCGGCGTTCCAGGCGCAGCCCGTGGTCGTTCTCGAACCGGTCGGTGAACGCGGCGAGTTCGGGCGTTATCCGGCCGTATCCACCGCCGTGGTGGGCGTGGTCGATCTCCCAGCGGGGGAACGTGCGCCCGTTCCAGCCGGCCCGGTGGAGCGCGGTGACCTCGGACTCCAGATAGCCCTCGCCGCCCTTGAGCACGGCGACGCCGAGGGCGCGGGCGCCGGGCGGGAGGGCGGCGGCGATGCCGGCCAGCGTGCCGCCGCTGCCGACGGGGCAGCAGACGACGTCCCGCGGGCCGAGGTCGGCGAGTTCGGTGACGATCTCGGCGGCGCCGTGCGCGGCGAGCGCGTTGGAGCCGCCCTCCGGCAGCACATGGGCGGGGCCGAAGCGGGCGGTGAGGCGGTCGGTGGTGGCCCGGGCGGTGTCGGGGTCGCGGAGCGCGCGGAGCGTGGCGCGGTACTCGGCGCGGGTGAGGAAGAACAGTTCCATGCCGTCGCGTTCGGCGGCGGCGAGGGCCGGGTTGCGGGGGCGGTCGGCGAGTTCGTCGCCGCGCACCAGGCCGACGCTGGCGAAGCCGGCGTCGCGGGCGGCGGACGCGGTGGCGGTCAGGTGGTGGGAGTAGGCGCCGCCGAACGTCAGCAGCCGGTGGTGGCCGGCGGCCCGGGCGGCGCGGAGGTTGGGGCGCAGTTTGCGCCACTTGTTGCCGGAGACGTGGGGGTTGCCGGAGACCAACGGGTGGATCAGGTCGTCCCGCTTCAGGCGCAACGTGACCCCCGCCCGTTCCAGCAGCGGCTCCACGACGGGCTGCACGGGGGAGGGCGGTGTGGGGGAGCGCGGTGTGAGGGACGTCGACAACATCTGCACAAGCGTACGAAGTACGGACAGGAATCCGTCGCCTTGGGAGCGGGTAGGAGCGACGCGAGCGGTGCCCCCCACGGGCCCGCGTCGCCGCATCGCCCCACCGAATCGCCCCCACCGATACGGAAGGCCACCCCGTCGTGACCAGAAGATGGCAGTTCAGATGCCCTGGCCCCCATCCGCAGTGCCGTGGCTGCGGCGGTCAGCGGATGGACGTCAAGGAGACGTTCTACCTCTCGAACAACGGTGACGCGGAGGGTGTCGTGGCCCCCCACCGTTGCTGGCACTGCAAGGGCAGGGGCTACTCCTGCCAGTCGAGCAGCGCCTGCTCGCCGCCCCACGCGTAGCCCTCCGGGGGTTTTGCGGGCGACCGCCCACCGTCGTGGTACCTCGCCGTGGTCGTCTGCGGCCCGCCACCCATGCACCGCGCAGTTCCCCGCGCCCCTCAGCCCGTCGCCGGCGAGCGTTGACCTGCGGCTATCCGCACACGCCAGCCCCGACCAGGGGCGCGGGGAACTGCGCGAGCAACCACACACCGGGGCGAGGACGACACCCCTCCCAGGCCACCCGGCACCGCTGTCGAGCAACCCACCGACCGGGCTCACGCCGACCACCCAC
This sequence comes from Streptomyces sedi, assembly GCF_006335015.1. GTDB lineage: Bacteria > Actinomycetota > Actinomycetes > Streptomycetales > Streptomycetaceae > Streptomyces > Streptomyces sedi. The sequence goes on along the minus strand of NZ_VDGT01000008.1, from coordinate 158,530 downwards.
CGCGACCGCTACGGCACCGTCGTCGTCCACGGCCCGCCGGGAGGCCCTGGGTGTGGGGCGGGCGGGTTGGGGGAACTCGGCGCTGGCACTGTTCCAGCGAGCGATTCGGCCGGTGCGCCGGCCTACGGGTGGCAGCGATGACGAGTCCCTTGGGTCCTGACGACTTCGGCCGCGATCCGCTGGGGGAGTATCTGGCGCGTCTCTTCGGCGGCGGCGGTGTCCCGCCCGGCGGGGGCGGGGGCGGCGGGGCCGGCCCGCGCCGCGACGGCGGGCACCGCGACTTTCTGCGGTTGATGAGCGAGCCGGCGTGGCAGCTGGTGTCCGGCGCGGCCTCCTACGCGGCCGAGCACGGCAGCGACGACCTGGACACCGAGCATCTGCTGCGGGCCGCGCTGGCCGCCGAGCCGACGCGTTCGATGGTGGCGCGTTCGGGCGCCGACCCCGACGCGTTGGCCGAGGAGATCGACAGCCACGCGGGCGAGGGGCCGACGCGCACGTCGATCTCGGTGAGCCCGGCGGCCAAGCGGGCGCTGTTGGACGCGCACCGGGTGGCGCTGGCCTCGGGCGCGCGTTACATCGGGCCCGAGCATCTGCTGCTGGCGCTGGCGGCCAACAAGGACTCGTCGGCGGGGCGCGCGTTGGACGCGGTCAGGTTCGATCCGGGGGCCTCGGCCGCGGGCCCGCCGCCCGGCGCGCAGGGCGGCGCGAACGCCGAACGGGGCGCCGGGGCGCGTGCGGCCGGGCGCGACGGTGGCGCCGGGGGCGGGCGCACGCCCAACCTGGACCGTTACGGACGGGATCTGACCGAACTCGCTCGGGATGGCGAGATCGACCCGGTGATCGGCCGGGAGGCCGAGATCGAGCAGACCGTCGAGGTGCTGGCCAGGCGCGGGAAGAACAACCCGGTGCTGATCGGCGAGGCGGGCGTCGGCAAGACGGCGGTCGTGGAGGGGCTGGCGCAGCGGATGGCGGAGGGCGACGTGCCGGACGTGCTGCTGGGGCGGCGCGTGGTGCAGCTGAACTTCTCCGCGCTGGTCGCCGGCACCCGTTACCGGGGTGACTTCGAGGAGCGGCTGACGGGGCTGATCGACGAGATCCGCGCCCAGTCGGACCGGGTGATCGTCTTCATCGACGAGCTGCACACGGTGGTGGGCGCCGGCGGCGGGGGCGGCGAGGGCGGCTCGATGGACGCCGCCAACATCCTCAAACCGGCGCTGGCCAGGGGCGAGGTGCATGTCATCGGCGCCACCACGCTGGAGGAGCACCGGCGGTACATCGAGAAGGACGCGGCGCTGGCCCGCCGTTTCCAGCCCATTCTGGTGCCCGAGCCGACGACCGAGGACGCGGTGACGATCCTGCGCGGGCTGCGGGACCGCTACGAGGCGCACCACCAGGTGCGGTACAGCGACGAGGCGCTGCTGGCGGCGGTCCAGCTCTCCGACCGTTATCTCACCGACCGTTTCCTACCGGACAAGGCGATCGACCTGATCGACCAGGCGGGCGCCCGGGTGCGGATGCGTGCCTCGACGGCGAGTGGCGACGTGCGGGCGCTCCAGCGGGAGCAGGAGCAGGTGGGCCGCGACAAGGACCAGGCGGTGGCCGCGGAGGACTATGAACGGGCCAGCGAACTACGTGATCGGCTGGCGGAGTTGGAGCGGCGCGTCGAGGAGCGCGGCCGGCGCGGGCAGCAGGACAGGGACCGGATCGCCGAGGTCACGGTGGACGACATCGCCGACGTGGTCTCGCGGGGGACCGGCATCCCGGTGAGCAGCCTCACCCAGGAGGAGCGGGACCGGCTGCTGGGCCTGGAGGGCCGGCTGAAGGCGCGGGTGATCGGTCAGGACGAGGCGGTCTCGGCGGTGGCGGACGCGGTGCTGCGCTCCCGCGCGGGGCTGGCCAGCGGGGACCGCCCGATCGGCAGCTTCCTCTTTCTCGGGCCGACCGGGGTCGGCAAGACGGAGCTGGCCAGGGCGCTGGCGGAGGCGCTCTTCGGCAGCGACGAGCGGATGGTGCGGCTGGACATGAGCGAGTACCAGGAGCGGCACACGGTCAGCCGGCTGGTGGGGGCGCCGCCCGGCTATGTCGGGCACGAGGAGGCGGGCCAGCTGACCGAGACGGTGCGCCGCGACCCGTACTCGCTGCTGCTGCTCGACGAGGTGGAGAAGGCGCACCCGGACGTGTTCAACATCCTGCTCCAGGTGCTGGACGACGGCCGGCTGACCGACGCGCAGGGGCGGCGGATCAACTTCACCAACACGGTGATCGTGATGACGAGCAATCTCGGTTCCGAAGCGATCAGTTCGCGAGGCCCGAGGGCCGGTTTCGGTCGCGGTGACGCGGAGGGGGGCGACGAGGAGCGCAGGGAACGGGTGCTGAAGCCGTTGCGTGAGCACTTCAGGCCGGAGTTTCTGAACCGGATCGACGAGATCGTGATCTTCCGCCAGCTGAGCGGCGCCCAGCTGCGCGAGGTGACCGACCTGATGTTGAACGAGACCCGGCACCGGCTGCACGCGCAGGACGTCGCGGTCACGTTCACCCCGGCCGCGGTCGACTGGCTGGCGGAGCGCGGCTACCAGCCGGAGTACGGCGCCAGGCCGCTGCGGCGCACCATCCAGCGCGAGGTCACCAACGAGCTGTCCCGCCGGCTGCTGCGCGGGGAGCTGATTCCGCACACCGCGCTGACCGTGGACGTCGCGGACGGACGGCTGGACTTCCGCGCGACGCGGGGCGGGGACGGGCACGGGGCGGAGGGCGCCGGCGGCGAAGGGGGCGACGGGGAGGGGTAGGCCGGGAGGAGGAGCCGTCGGGCCGTTCCGCCGCGGGGCGGGGCGGCCCGACGCCGTTCGGACGCCGCCCGCCAGGGCAGGGGGACGGCCCGCCAGATCCGATCTGGCGGGCCGTCTCGCGCCTGGTGGGTGCGGGTGGAGGAGAACGAGCGGGACGAGGGGAGGCGGACGGCGGTGGCGGTCTCGACGGAGGGTACGGCGGAGCCGCTGCGGCTCGCGGTGCTGCTGGGCAGCACCCGCGAGGGCCGGGTGGGCGGGGTCGTGGGTGAGTGGTTCCGCGCCCGGGCCGCCGGCCGTGCGGGGCTGCGGGTGGAGACGGTGGACCTCGTCGACTACGCCTTCCCCGCGCGGTTTCCCGAGGAGCCGACGGCGGAGATGTGCAGGTTCGCCGGGGCGATCGACCGCGCGGAGGCGTTCGTCGTGGTCACTCCGGAGTACAACTGGGGCTATCCGGCCTCGCTGAAGCAGGCCGTCGACTACGCCTACGACGAGTGGCACGCCAAGCCGGTGGGGTTCGTCTCCTACGGGCACGGCGGCTGCGGCCTGCTCGCGGCGGCCGGGCTGCGGCTGGTCTTCAACGAGCTGCGCTCGGTCACGGTCCGCAACGCCGTCAGCGTCGACCTGGACGGCCCGTTGGGCGGGCCCGAGCAGGAGTGCGCGGCGGACGGGCTGCTGGCGGAGCTGGTCTGGTGGGGGCTGGCCCTGCGGGAGGCGAAGGCGCGGCGCCCCTATGTGAGCTGAGAGGGGCCGTTGTCAGTGGTGCCCCCTACCCTGGGCCACCCGATCGAAAACTTATGCGAATCGATGCGTGGGGGAGCGATGAGTTCCGCTCACCCCGGCGGTCTACCGCAGCGATGACACCGAGACACGGGGCTCCACGCCCCCGATCCGTGAGAGGACTGGAATGAGTGAGCGCAGGGGCGAGTTGGCGATCGAGACATCGGGACTCGTCAAGACCTTCGGAGAGCTGCGCGCCGTCGACGGCGTGGACCTGGCCGTTCCCACGGGCACGGTCTACGGCGTGCTCGGGCCGAACGGCGCGGGCAAGACCACCACCGTGCGGATGCTGGCCACGCTGCTGCGCCCGGACGGCGGCGAGGCCAGGGTCTTCGGCCACGACGTGCTCACCGAGGCGGACCGGGTGCGTTCGCTGGTGAGCCTGACCGGGCAGTACGCCTCGGTCGACGAGGACCTGACCGGCGCGGAGAACCTGATACTCCTCGCCAGGCTGCTGGGCCACCGGAAGCCGGCGGCCAGGGAGCGGGCGGCGGCGCTGCTGGAGGCGTTCGGGCTGACGGCCGCCGCTGACAAGCAGGTGAAGAACTACTCGGGCGGGATGCGCCGCCGGGTGGACATCGCGGCCAGCATCCTGAACACGCCGGACCTGCTCTTCCTGGACGAGCCGACGACGGGCCTCGACCCCCGTTCGCGCAACCAGGTGTGGGACATCGTGCGGGCCGTCGTCGCGCAGGGCACCACGGTGCTGCTGACCACGCAGTACCTGGACGAGGCCGACCAGTTGGCCGGCCGGATCGCGGTGATCGACACCGGGCGGGTCATCGCCGAGGGCACCCCGGGGCAGCTGAAGTCCTCGGTCGGCTCGGGCTCCGTGCGGGTCCGGCTGCGCGAGGCCGACCACAGGGAGAAGGCACGCCAGGTGCTGGCCACCCGCCTGGGGACCGAGGTGGCGCTGGACGCCGACCCGGTCTCGCTGTCGGCGCGGGTGCCGGCGGACGCGGGAGGCGGGCCCGCCGAGCGGGCCGCCGCCGCGCTGGGCGAGCTGGCGGCGGCGGGGATCGTCGTCGACGACTTCTCGCTCGGCCAGCCCAGCCTGGACGAGGTCTTCCTCGCCCTCACCGGCAAGCCCACCCAGCCAGCACGCTCGGCCGACGACCCGGCCGGGGCCACCGAGACCAGCGACCGCGAGCGGTCCGCAGACCGGAAGGAGACCGTGGCATGAGCACCGCCGCGGAGACCACCACGACCGACGCCGAGCGGGCGGCGGGCACGGCGGAGGCCGCGGACGGCTTCGAGCCGGACCGCGCGACCCTGGCCGCCGTGCTCGCCCCGGCCGAACGCCCCCCGAGGCCGAGCCCGTTGACCGCGTCGACGGTCTTCGGCTGGCGAGCCATGCTGAAGATCAAGCACGTGCCCGAGCAGCTGTTCGACGTCACGGTCTTCCCCGTCATGATGACGCTGATGTTCACCTACCTCTTCGGCGGGGCGCTGGCCGGCTCGACCAGCGAGTACCTCCAGTTCCTGCTGCCGGGGATCATGGTGATGAGCGTGGTGATGACCACCATGTACACCGGCGTCGCGGTCAACACGGACATCGCCAAGGGCGTCTTCGACCGCTTCCGCACCCTGCCGGTGTGGCGCCCCTCGGCGATGGTCGGTTACCTGCTGGGCGACATGCTCCGCTACGCCCTCGCCTCGGTCGTGATCCTCACCCTGGGGCTGGTCCTCGGCTACCGCCCCGACGGCGGACCGGTCGGTGTGACGCTGGCGATCCTGCTGCTGGTGGGCTTCTCGTTCGCCTTCTCCTGGATCTGGACCATGTTCGGACTGCTGCTGCGCTCGGAGAAGTCCGTGATGGGCATCAGCATGATGGTGATCTTCCCGGCGACCTTCCTGAGCAACATCATGGTCTCCCCCGACACCATGCCCGGCTGGCTCCAGGGATTCGTCGACGTCAACCCGGTGGCCCGGCTGGTCGCGGCCGTGCGCGGGCTGATGAACGGGAACGTGGAGGCCGGCCAGCTCCTGTGGGTCTTCGTCGCCGCCGGCGTGCTGATAGCGGTCTTCGGCACCCTCACCATGCGGCTCTACAACCGCAAGTAGCCCCGCGCGGAGGGAAGTTCCGGCGCCGCGTGCGGCCCGCGCGGGGGGCGCGGGCCGCGGGCGGTCACAGCCGCCAGGCCACCGGCCCGCCCCCGTCCGCCGGGTGGTAGCCGCAGGTGGCGCCGGTGGTGACGGAAGCCCGCAGATGCGCGGCCAGCTCGGGGTGGCGCTCGTCCAGCCGGCGCAGCGTGTCTCTGATCCGCGCGGTGACGGTCTTCCGGGCCCGTTCCGCCTCGTCGCCCAGCCGCCTGGCGCGCCCGCCGAGGCCGGCGGCGGCGCGCAGCTCCTCGACCAGCGCGGTCCGTTCGGCGTCCAGCCGGGCGGCAGCCAGGTCGTCGTCCGCGGCGTCGGCACGGTCGATCTCCGCGTCCAGCTGCGTCAGCCGACGGCGGTACGCCGCCCTGGCCGTGTCGTCCAGCACCGGGTCGCCGCCGAAGGAGCGGGCCGCCACCAACTCGGCGCAGCCCGCCGGGTCCAGCAGCCGCGTCGCCGGCACGTCGGCGCCCGGGCTGGTCAGCAGCTCCCGCAGGTCACGCAGCCCCTTGGCGTCCGGCATCCGCACGGTGCGCCCCGCGAACCGCAGCGTCCACACCGCGCCGTCCGCGCCCTCCCTGCGGAACTCGGCCTCCACCCGCGCCACCCGCCGCGCGCGGCCCTCCCGCACGGCCGCCACCCGAGCGTCGATCCCCCGCATCCCCAGCCGCCCCGCGGCCTCGCCCACCCGGCGCAGCAGCGCCTCGGCCTCCTCCGGCGCCTCGGGCCCGCCGACGGCCAGCACCGCCTCGGCCTGCCGCAGCCTCGCCTCGACGGCCCAGGGCTCCGCCCGCATCCGGTCGGCGGACGAAGCGGCGGCGGCGCACCACTCCACGGCCTCCGGCCAGTCGCCCAGCGCCGCCGCCAACTCCCCCAGCCACAGCGCGAACGGCCCGCTCACGTCGAAGCCGTAGAACGAGACGCCCCACTGGTCGGCCAGCGGCGTCAACGCGGCGACCGCCGCCCGGCACCGCTCCGGATCGCCCAGCGCGGCGGCGCACTGGGCGCGCATCCGCAGCCACAGCGCCCAGACGTGCCGGGGATAGCGCTCCCCCTCGCCGGCGGTGGCCAACGACCGGCGCACCGTGTCGAGATCGCCCCGGTGCACCGCGGTGATCCCCTCCAGCAGCTCCGGATAGCGGTAGCCGACCTCCGCCATCCCCGCCAGCACCGTGTCCACCTCGTCCAGCCGGCCCTGGAGCAGCAGCCGCGACCAGGTCAGCTGGAGCGCGTACCGGTGGTACCAGCGGTCCTGGCGCTCCCGCAGCGACGCCGTCGCCTCGGCCTGAAGACGCGCCGATTCCTCGAACGCGCCGTGCAACAAGGCGATCACCGCGCGGTCCACGAGTGCGGAGAGCGCGAACCGCGGCCGGTCGTGCCGTTCCGCCAGCATCGTGAACTCCCGCAGCTGCCCGAGATACCCCGGGTCCCCCAGCTCGACCAGCGCCACCCAGCGCAGCGCCATCGCGAAGTGCTCCGCGTCGGCGTCCCCGGTGCGGCGGGACAGCACGATCAACTCCTCGTTCAGCACGGCGCGTTCGGCCGCCGAGCCGGGACCCCAGATCGCGGCGTGGCGGGCGGAGAGCCCGAAGGCCAACGCGTCGTCGTCCTGGCCGCGCCGGCCCAGGACGGAGACCCGCACGGCCAGCTCCCCGGCGAGACGGTCCACGGCCGCCGGGTCGGCCGGCGGTTCGGGCGGGCCCTCGGGCGCGACCGGCAGCAGCCCCCGGTGCGCCTCGGCCAACAGCCCCGGCAACGCGGCCCTGGCCAGTCCGTGCCGCGCGACCCGCGACTGGTGCAGGGTCAGCGCCACCCGCGCCGAGAGCATCGGATCGGCCAGCTCCGCCGCCTCGGCCAACGCCCGCTCCACATAGGGCCGGGCGCCCTCCCACTCCGCGCGGCCGGCCAACTCCTCGGCCAGTTCGAGGCCGAGCAGCACCCGCCGGTGCGGATCGACGCCGGCCGCCAGCTCGTGGGCGCGCCGCAGATGGCCCTCGGCCTCGTCGAACGCCAGCCTCCTGCTGGCGTCGGCCGCGGCGGCGCGCAGCAGCGCGAGGGCGCGCGCCGGCGCGACCTCGTCGCCGGCGAGGTGCGCGTGGCGCGCCAGGTCGGCCGGCGGCACCCGGTCGGCGAGCGCCGGGCGCCGGTCGAGCGCGCGGACCACGGCGGCGTGCCGCCGACGCGCCCCCGGCTCGTCCAGCGCGGCGTACAGCGTCTCGCGCACCAGGTCGTGCCCGAACGCGAACCCGCCGTCCGCGCGCGGAACCACCAGCCTGGCCGCCACCGCCTGCCCCAGCAGCCGCTCCGCGCGGGCCGGCGGGGTGCCCAACGCGGCGGCCAGCACCTGCCGGTGGAACTCCCGCCCCAGCACGGCCGCCTGCCGCAACAGCTCCGCCACCTCGGGCGACAGCAGCGCCACCCGCCGGCGCACCACGTCGCGCACGCCGGGCGGGACCGTGTCGACCGCGCCGCCGCCCTGCCAGAGCCTGGCGGTCTGCTCGACGAAGAACGGGTTGCCGCCGGTGCGTCGGTGCGCCTCGGCGACCAGCGCCGGCTCGGCCCGCCGGCCCACCGTGCGGGCGATCAGGTCGCCGACCCCCGCCTCGTCGAGCCCCTCAAGCGCCACGGTGGTGGCCCTGGCCAGCAGCGGCAGCATCGCCTCCCGCAGCGGATGGCCCGCGTCGCCCTCCGAACCCGGCTCCACCTCGGCGTCACGGTAGGTGCCGACGAGCAACACCCGTTCAAACCAGGTGTGTTGGGCAGCGAACCGGAGCAGCCGCAACGAGGCGGCATCCGCCCAGTGCAGGTCGTCGACGACCACCATCAGCGGGCGCCGCTGGGACGCGGTGACCAGCGCGGTGGTCACCGCGTCGAAGAGCGCGAAGTCGTCGCGGTCGGCGGCGTCGTCGGGGCGCGGGTCGGCGAGAAGCGCGCCCAGGGCGTGCGCCGAGGCGCGTTCCAACTCCGCCCACTCCTCCCCGTCCACCAGCCGACGCAACGCACGCAGCACCTGCGTCCACGGCCAGTAGCCCGGGGCGTTCTCCGCGTCCCAGCAGGAACCGCCCAACACCAGGAACCCGTGCCCGCCCGCCTCCCGCGCCACGTCCGTGACCAGCGCGGTCTTGCCGATGCCCGGCTCCCCCGCGACCAGCACCAGCCCGCCGTGGCTGGCCGCCGTCCTGGCCACCTCGGCCCCGAGCAACCCGGAAGCGTGCTCCCGACCGATCAGCTGATCGAACACTTGTGCCTTCCGTTGCGTCCCGCGTTGTATGAGGATGACACAATGCGGACTCCCTCTCCTCGGTCTGTCGCCGACGCCCATGTCGAGACGATGGCCGACCTCAACCCGGCGGTCGGCTCCGCGCTCGGCATCCGCCCCGGCGACACCTCGCTCCCCGACTACTCGCCCGACGGGCTCGAAGCGATCGCCGACGCCCGCCGAGCCACCCTCGGGCGGCTGACCGAGGCCGAGACCGAGGCCGAGAAGGCCCACGCGGCGGCGGGCACACCACTGCCCGCCGTCGAACGACGGGCGGCCCAACTGCTGCGCGAACGCCTCACCGCCGAGCTGGACACCCACGAGGCGGGCGAGCACCTGCGCCAGGTGAGCAACCTCTTCTCCCCCGTGACCCAACTGCGTTCGACGCTGATCCAGTCCCCGAAGGAGACCCCCGACGACTGGGCCGCCCTCGCCGCCCGGCTGCGCGAGGTCCCGTTGTCGCTGTCCGGTTACACCGAGAGCCTGGACGCCGGCCTCGCGCGCGGGCTGCCGGCCGCGCCCCGGCAGGTCCGGGTCATGGCCGAGCAGCAGGGCGAACTGCTGGCCGCCGACTGGTACCGGACGCTGGTCGCCGAAGGGCCCGAGCCGCTGCGCGAGGAGCTGACGCGCGCCGCCGACACGGCCTCCGAGGCGCTGGAGCGGCTGCGCCGCTACCTCACCGACACCTACCTCCCCGCCGTCGACGGCACCCCCGACGCGGTGGGCCGCGCACGCTATCTGCTGGGCGCCCGCACCTGGACCGGCGCCGTGCTCGACGTGGACGACGCCTACGCGTACGGCTGGTCGGAGTTCCACCGCGTCGGCGCGGAGATGCGCGCGGTCGCCGAACGGGTGCTGCCGGGCGGGTCGACGCTGGCCGCCACGCGCCACCTGGAGGAACACGGCGAGACCGTCGACGGCGTGGAGGCGATACGCGACTGGCTCCAGAGGCTGATGGACCGGGCGATCACCGAACTCGACGGCGTCCACTTCGACCTGGCCGAGCCCGTGCGACGGGTCGAGTCCATGATCGCCCCGCCCGGCAGCGCCGCCGCGCCCTACTACACGCGCCCCACGCTGGACTTCAGCCGCCCCGGCCGCACCTGGCTGCCGACCAGGGGCGCCACCCGCTTCCCCACCTGGCAACTGGTCTCGACCTGGTACCACGAGGGCGTGCCGGGACACCATCTGCAACTGGCCCAGTGGGTGCACGTCGCCGACCAACTCTCCATGTTCCAGGCGACGTTGGGCTCCGTCAGCGCCACGACCGAGGGCTGGGCCCTGTACGCGGAGCGCCTCATGGACGAGCTGGGATACCTCGCCGACCCGGCCCACCGACTCGGCTATCTCTCGGCCCAGATGATGCGCTCGGTCCGGGTGATCATCGACATCGGGATGCACCTGGGGCTGCGCATCCCCGACGGCGAGAGCTTCCACCCAGGCGAACGGTGGACCCCCGAGCTGGCCGCGGAGTTCCTCCAGGGACACACGGGCTACGACGCGGCGTTCACCGAGTCGGAGATCGTCCGCTACCTGGGGATGCCGGGGCAGGCCATCACCTACAAGCTCGGCGAACGCGCCTGGCTCGCCGGCCGCGAGGCGGCGAGGCGCCGCGCCGGCGCCACGTTCGACGCGCGCCGCTGGCACATGGCGGCGCTGTCGCTGGGCTCCCTGGGCCTGGACGACCTGGAACGGGAACTGGCAGCGCTGTGATCCTTGACGGGAACCGTCCACCGGGGCGAGGACGACCACCCACCGCGACCGATCAGGACCGTGGTCGTCCGACCCCCGCCACCCAGCATTCGCGCAGTTCCCCGCGCCCCCAAGCCGCCCACCGCCGGTGAAGGGGCGCGGGGAACTGCGCGAGCAACCCACCACCGAGGCGAGGACGACCACCCACCCAAGCCACGCACATGCGTAGTCGACCGCGACCCCCCGCGGAACGCACCGCGCCCCCAAGCCGCCCACCGCCGGTGAAGGGGCGCGGGGAACTGCGCGAGCAACCCACCACCGAGGCGAGGACGACCACCCACCCAAGCCACGCACGTGCGTAGTCGACTGCGACCCGCCACGCACGCCCCTACTTCCGGCCGCGGACCTCCAGGTGCGCGAGGAGGTGCGCGGTCGCGGCCGTGATGTCGTCGACCGCCTGGTCGAAGACCTCACGGTTGTGCGCGGCGGGCGCGCGGAAACCGCTGACCTTCCGCACGTACTGAAGCGCTGCTGCGCGCATGTCGTCGTCGGTGACCTCGGGCGTGGCCGGGGGACGGAGCGTCTTGATACTGCGGCACATGCGACCAGTGTGGACCCCACCACTGACAATCGCCCCTCGACGGCCCACCGCCGGCGACCGCCGGCAACCGCCGGCAACCGGCGGCGATCGCGATAGTCCACACGTCCCCCGTCATCGTCCACAGCGCCCGTCCTAGCATCGTGGCGTTGCCAGCCGCGCGGCACGGTTTCTCCCTTGTGAACCCCCCACACGGACGGAGAGTCTCATGCGCAGGACGAGCGCACGATTCAAGCTGGCCAGTGCTGTCGCGGTGACGGCCGCCGTCACCACCGTCGCGGGTCTGACCGCGGCCACCGGCTCCGCCTCGGAGCCCGCCGACGCCGCCCCACTGGCGGTCGGCTCCCCCACCGGCTTCGGCGCCGGGGCCACCGGCGGCGCCGGCGGTGAGACCGTCTCGGTCTCCTCGGCCGACGAGCTGATCGAGGCCGCCGACAGCGACGGCCCGCTGGAGATCGAGGTCAACGGCACCATCTCGGTGGACGAGATGGTCCGGGTCTCCTCCGACAAGTCGATCGTGGGCGCCGGTTCTGGCGCCACGATCCAGGGCGGCGGTCTGAACATCGCCGACGCCGACAACGTCATCGTGCAGAACCTGGTCTTCGCCGACTCCAACGACGACGGCATCAACGTCCAGTACAGCACCAACGTCTGGATCGACCACAACGACTTCACCAACCCGAGCGACGGCGCGCTGGACATCAAGCGCGCGTCGACCGACATCACGGTGTCGTGGAACCACACCTACGACTCCGACAAGAACATGCTGCTGGGCCACGACGACGGCAACGGCGGCGAGGACATCGGGAAGTTGAACGTCACGTACCACCACAACTGGTTCGACGGCGTCAACCAGCGCAACCCGCGCGTCCGCTTCGGCGACCCGGTGCACGTGTACAACAACTACTACAACGACATCGGCAGCTACGGCGTCGCCTCGACCGAGGACGCCGGGGTGCTGGTGGAGGCGAACTACTTCGAGAACACCGACGACCCCTTCCACCTGGGAGAGGCCGACTCGGGTCCCGGCTCCATCGAGGCCAGGGACAACCACTTCGTCGACTCGGGTGAGGGGGAGGCCGGCGGTTCGGTGTCCGGCATCCCCTACAGCTACACGCCCGACCCGGCCGCCGACGTCAAGTCGATCGTGACGGGCGGCGCCGGGGTGGGCCAGCTGTAACCGGGCGGTCCCCGGGTCTCGCCGACGGGCCGGTGTCGCGCGTTCCGCCGTGGAGGCGGGCCGTGACGCCGGCCTTGTCGGCGTGCTCGGGCGGCGCTATCGTCCTCGCACCTCGGCGGCGCCGCCGAGGGCACCGCGGCGCGCCGCGCGGCGCGCGCCACGCGTTGCCAGCGCCTTGCGTCGCCAACGTTGCCAGCGTTGCCGAGGAACGAGGCGGTCGCCATGGTGGTACGCGGACTCGGGGTGGCCCGGCCGGCCGGGCCGCCCAGGACCCAGGGGCCGGTGATCGGCCTGGTGACGGCCAACATCCATCTGGGGGTCGGGGCCACGCTCTGGGCCGGCGTGCGGCGCGCGGCCGAGCGCCACGGCGCGAGCCTGGTGGCGTTACCCGGCGACGCGGTACGCGCCGAGGGCGCCCCGCGCAACGCGCTCTACGAACTCGTCGGCACCGCGGGGCTGGACGGGGTGATCTGCTGGACCTCGACGCTCGGCCTGCCGACGGCCGGGGACCGGGCCTCGCGGCTGGTGCGGCAGCTGGCCGGGTTGCCGGTGGTGAGCCTCAACCGGGCGCTGGGCGAGCACGAGACGCTGCTGCTCGACAGCCACGCGGGGATGCGGAAGGCCGTCGGCCATCTGGTGACCGACCACGGGCGGCGCCGACTGGCCTGCATCCGGGGGCCGTTGACCAACCCGGTGGCGTTGGACCGGGCGCGCGCCTACACCGAGGCGCTGCGCCGCCACCGGCTGCCGCTGGACCGTGCGCTGACGGCGGCCTCGTTGGACTACGCGGCGGGCGCCGGGGCGGCGGCGATGCGGGTGCTGATCGAAGTGCGGGGGCTGCGGCCGGGTCGGGACTTCGACGCCGTGGTGGCGTGCAGCGACGCGCTGGCGGCCGACGCGCTGCGGTTCCTCACGGAGCACGGGGTGCGGGTGCCGGACGACGTGGCGTTGATCAGCTTCAACGACTCGGTGGAGGCGCGGGTGAGCGACCCGCCGCTGACGTCGGTGGCGCTGCCGTTCGGCGAGTTGGGCGGGTTGGCCGTCGAGACGCTGCTGGCGCGGCTGCGCGGCACGGCGCCGCCGGCGCGGCGGGTGGTCTCCGGCACGTTGATCGTCCGCCGTTCGTGCGGCTGCCACTCGCCGCTGACCACCCAGTTCGACGACGCGCCGGCGGCCGGCGCGCCGGGGGACGCGGCGGAACGGGCGCCGCTGGACGCGGAGTTGCTGGCGGGGGTGGGCGGGAACGGGGGCGACTTCCTCCGGCGGCTGGAGCGGCGGCTCGCCACCGGGATGCGCGGCCACGAGGACGCGGCGGCCTGGGACCGGGCGCTGCTGGGTCTGCGTTCCCTGCCGGACGAGGACCCGGCGCGGCTGGAGCGGCTGGTGGGCCAGGCGCGGCTGCTGGTGGCGGAGAAGTCGCGGCGGCTGCTGGAGTACGAGCGCTGGACGGACGAGCAACAGGCGACGCGGCTCCGGGAGTTGGCGACGACGTTGACGACGGTGACCGACACCGCCGGGCTGCGGCGGGCGTTGGAGCGGCATCTGCCGGGGCTTGGCGTGCCGGGTTTCCGGCTGGCGCTGCGCGAGCCGGCGGCGCCGGCGGCCCCGCCGCTGGCGGAGATGCTGCCGGAACGCGGGGGCTTCACGGCGGTGTTGGAGCCGCTGCACATCGGCGAGGAGCAGCTGGGCTACGCGGTCTTCGAGAGCGCGGCCGGCCGGCGCCACGGCGAGGGTTCCGGCGCGCTGTACCGGGCGTTGGGCGACCATGTCAGCGCGGCGTTGAAGGGCGTGCGGCTCTTCACCGAGGTGCGGGGCGCGCGGGACGCGGCGGAGCGCGCCAGCCGCTTCAAGACCCGGCTGCTGGACAACGCGACGGACGAGCTGCGTTCCCCCGTCGAGGCGGTCCTGCGGCACACGCCGGCGGGCGCGCCGGCGCACGAGCACGCCCATCGGCTGCTGCGGCTGATCGACGACCTGTTGGACCTGTCGCGTTCCGAGATCGACGCGCTGGACCTCTCGCGCCAACTGGTGGACCCGCTGCGGATTCTCAGTGAAACGTTTCGAATAGCCGGTGGGCGCCCCGAGGACCTTCGGCTGCCGCCCCGGCTGCCCGTGGTGCGGGCCGACGAGGGGCGGCTCACCCAGATCGTGCTGAACCTGCTGGTCGCGGCGGCGGGCCCCGGGCTCGGACTGACCGCGCGCACCGGGCCGCGCCAACTGGACGTGCGGGTGGGCCGACCCGGGCTGACCGTCGCTGAGGGCGAGGAGGAGCGTCTCTTCCAACCGTTCGCCAGCGGGGCGCGCGGCACCCGGCTCGGGCTGGCGATCGCGCGCCGGCTCGCGGTGCTGCACGGCGGCTCGGTGAGCGTGGACCGCGTGCGCGGGCGCGCGGGGTTCCGGCTCACGCTCCCGTTGCCGACCCCGGCCGACGCGTCCGGGCAGCCCGGACAGCCGGCGGCGGGGAACGAACTGCTGCTGCTCGCCGTCGACCGGGAGCAACTCCCGCCGGAGGGCGTCGCGTTGGCCCGCCGCCACCGGCTGGTGCCACGGGTGCCCGACCCGGACGAGGAACTGGCCTCGCTCCTCGGCCCGCCGGCCCCCGCCGCCGTGGTCTGGGACGCCGAGGCGCCGGGCGCCGCACGGCTGTGGGCGACCGCGCGCCGCTTACACGACCACCCGGCGCTGCGGCACACGCCGTTCCTGCTCTACGGCCGGCTCGGCGGCGACGACCTGCACCAGGCGCTGCACGCGCTGCGGCCCACGGAGCTTGCCAAGTCGGTGCTGATCGTGGACGGTTCGGCGGAGCGCAGGGAACGCGCCAGGACTGCGCTGACGGACGCCCTGCCCGGGCGGCCGGTGCGGGCCGCCGCGGACGGCGCCGGCGCGTTGGCGCTGCTCGCCGACGAGGCGCCGGGGCTGGTGGTGGTCGAACGCGCGCTGCCCGACATGGCCGGCCTCGACCTGGTCGAACGGCTGCCCGGCGTGCCGGCGTTGCTGCTGAGCGACCGCGGCTTCACGGTCGCCGACGCCCGGCGGGCCGAGCCGCACCCCGCGCTGCTGCTGCTCGGCCGGGACATCCTCACCGAGGAGGAGACCGCGCGGCTGCTCGCGCTGATGCTGGAACGCGAGGACCCGGCGGCGCAACGGGCGGTGGCGCCCGTGCGGTACGCGCTGGCCTATCTGGAACAGCACTACCGGCACCGCTTCTCCCGCTGGCAGGTCGCCCAGGCGGCGGGGGTCAGCGAGGACCACCTGGGGCGGCTCTTCCACCGCGAACTGGGGCTGACGCTCTGGGAGTACCTGACGCGGCTGCGCATCCAACGCGCGAAGGAGCGGTTGGCCGGGAGCGACGACAGCGTGCAGACGGTGGCACGGGCGGTGGGCTTCCACGACCGGGCCTACTTCAGCCGGGTCTTCCGCCGGCTGACGGGGGTGGCGCCGCATGCTTTCAGGGAGGCGGAGTAGGGGTGGCGGGGGCGGGGTGGCGGGGCGGGGGCGACCACCGTCCTGGGGGGTTTGGGTGGGTGGTCGTCCGCGGGTCGGTGGGGGGTTGCTCGTGCGGTTCCCCGCGCCCCCTTTCGTCCTGGCGGGGTCATCGTCCGCGGGTCGGTGGGCGGTTGCTCGCGCGGGGAACCGCGGGGTGTGTTGGGGTCAGCCGTCGTGGACCGCGCGGGTCAGGGAGTCGACGGGGAGGGAGCCGGGGGCGTGGCCCTCGGCCGCCGCGTGGTTGGCGAGGCGCTGGAGTGTCTCGTTCCACGGCGTGGCCACCCCGTGGCGCCGTCCGAGGAGCACGATCTCGCCGTTGAGATAGTCCGCCTCGATGGATCCGGTGCCTCGACGCAGGCTCTGCCAGGAGGAGTTGCCGCCGGTCTCCGCGTCCGCGACCGGGCGCATCGTCATCCGGTCGGCGCGCAGCGCCTCTTCCTCCTCGGGGCTCGTCCAGGCGATGCCGGCCGCGCGCAGCACCGCCTCGCCCTCCGCGCGGACCCGGCCGTAGACCTCGGCCACCCGGGGGTCGTCGGCCATCGGGCCGCACAGCGCCTCCAGCGCGTTGGCGAGGTTGCCCAGCAGCTTGGCGTACTTCCAGCGGGCGACGTCCGGCACCAGCGGCGCGAGAAAGCGGGCACGTTCGAGGTCGTCGGCGATGGGCCGCAGCGTCGCCTCGTCCAGCGTGCCGTCGGCGCGCGCGGGGTGGTCGCCGAGGTGGAGCATCCCGGTGAGCGGGGCGCAGGGCGCGACCACCCGTCCGGGGGTGAGGTACTGGGCGGGCAGCCAGAGACAGACCGCGTACACGCGGCGGAAGCGGCGCAGCGCCAGCTCGTCGCCGGCCACGCCGTTCTGCACGCAGAGCAGCGGGAGGCTTTCGCCCGCCGTGGAGCCGCCGGCGACCGGGCGTCCGGCCCAGGCGTCGAGCGCGGCGACGCTGTCCTGGACCTTGACGGCCAGCAACAGCACGTCGTCCGGGGTGAGTTCGACCTCCTCGGGGGTCTCGGCCACCGGCACCGACAGCCGAAGGGACTCGTCGGGGGTGTCGAGGCGCAGGCCGTCGGCGCGCAACGCCTGCGCGTGCGCCCCCCGGGCGACCAGCACCACCTGGTTTCCGCTCTGCGCCAGCCGTCCGCCGATGGCGCCGCCGACGGCGCCCGCTCCGATCACGATGTACCTCATGGGCGCATTCTCGCCCCGGGGCCCGCCGACCAACCCTTGAGGGTTGGCCGGCGGGACGAACGACCGGCGGAGGTACCCGGCGTCAGGGGACCGGCGTCAGGGGACCGGCGTCAGGGGGCGAGGTCACCAGTAGACGACGACCTTGTCGCCCTCGTTCACCTCGTCGAACAGGCCGGCGATGGCGTCCTCGTCGCGGACGTTGACACAGCCGTGGGAGGCGCCGTTGTACCCGTTGGCGGCGAAGTCCTCCGAGTAGTGGACCGCCTGGCCGCCGTCGAAGAACATCGCGTACGGCATCGGGGAGTCGTAGAGCGTCGAGTGGTGGTTGCGGGACTTCCAGTAGACCTCGAACTCGCCCTCGCGGGTGGGGGTCTCCTCGGCGCCGAAGCGCACGTCGAGGGTCAGCTGGACGTCGCCCTCGACGACCCAGGAGAGCGTGTTGCTCGTCTTGGAGACGCAGAGCACCCGGCCCTCCAGGCACCGCTCGTCGAGGTCCGTCTCCGGCTCGGCGTCCGGCACCTCAAGCGGCGGGTACATCTCCTCCTCGGTGGGCTGGGTGGTCGCGGCGGTGAGCGCGTCCCAGGTGTCGTCGAAGACCGTGCCGCTGGCCTCAAGGCCGGCCGACGTCTGGAACGCGCTGACGGCGGTGCCGGTGACGTCGCCGTAGTAACCCGTCGGGTTCTCCTCGAAGTGGCCCAGCTGCGCGAGCCTGGCCTGCAACTCCCGCACCTGGTCCGTGTTGTCCCCGTACCCCATGATCTGCTGGGGCGGGAAGAGCTCGTCCTCGGTCGGGTCGGTGGTGGCCTCGGTCAGCGCGGCCCACGTGGACTCGCCCACCTCGCCGGAGACCTCAAGGTCGGCCGCCCGCTGGTACTCCGAGACCGCGCCGACGGTCACGTCGCCGTAGTACCCGGTGGGCTGGGCGGTGAAGTGGCCCAGCTGGGCCAGCCTGGCCTGGAGCTCCCGGACCTGCTCGGTCTCGTCGCCGAAGGCCATGAGGATCTCCTCGGCCGGCTCCTCGGACTCACCGCCCGAGCCGTCGTCGGACTCCTCGGGCGCGGGCTCCTCCTGCGAGGCGGACGGCTCGTCCGAGGTCTCGTCGGCCTGGGCGGCGCAGCCGGTCAACAGCAGTCCGCCGGCCGTCAACGCGGCGGCGGCGGAGAGCAGCACGCCACGCGGGCCTCGGCGGGCGGACGTGCGAACGAGCGCGGAGCGCATCAGAATTCCCCCTGAACGTACGGGACCTCATCGGACCTCACAGGTAAAGATGCGCGAAACCGGGCGCTTTGTTGCGTGCGAGGCCATAACAATGCGGCCACGTGTGTCGCGGTTCTGTCACCGCCGAGGGGACGCGGCGGCGCCAACAGGGAGGAAACTACCGCAGAAGCGCACGCACCGCCGCCACCGGGTCGGCCGCCGCCGCGGGCTTGTCCTCCCGATAGCGCACCACCCTGGCGAACCGCAGCGTGACCCCGGCCGGGTACCGCGTCGAACGCTGCACCCCGTCGACGGCGACCTCCACCACCAGCTCGGGCCGCACCCGCACCCCCCACGGCTCCTCGGCCACCGCGAGGGCGCGCAGCCGTTCGGTCCCCCAGGCCAGCAGCGCGTCGGTCAGCCCCTTGAACGTCTTGCCCACCATCACCGGCTCGCCGTCCTCGCCGCGCGCCCCCAGATGCAGGTTGGAGAGCAGCCCGGCGCGCCGGCCGTGGCCCCACTCCGCGGCCAGCACCAGCAGGTCCAGGGTGTACACGGGCTTCACCTTCACCCAGGCGGCGCCCCTGCGGCCCGCGCTGTAGGGCGCGTCCAACGCCTTGACCAGCACGCCCTCGTGGCCGCGCGCCAGCGTCTCGCGGGTGAACGCCTCGGCGGCCGCCCGCTGTTCCGGGTCGCCCGGGTCCTCGACCAGCCGGCGGCGCACCCGGCGTTCGTCGGGCGCGACCCGCACCAGCTCGGCGTGGCGCTCCTCGGTGGGCCGGTCGAGCAGCTCCCGGCCGTCCACCGCCAGCAGGTCGAAAAAGACCGGCGAGAGCGGCAGCGCCGCGTGCGCGCCGGCCACGTCCAGCCGGGAGCCGACCCGGCCGGCCGTCTCCTGGAACGGGCGCGGCCGGCCGTCCGCGTCCAGCGCGATCACCTCGCCGTCCAGCACGGCGCTCTCCACCGCCAACTCCCGTGCGGCGCGGCGCACCTCGGGCAGCCGTTCGGTGATCTCCTCCAGCGTCCTGGTGTAGATCCGGACCCGTTCGCCGTCCCGGTGGACCTGGACCCGGATGCCGTCCAGCTTCTCCTCGACGGCGCAGGGCCCGAGCTTCTCCAGCGCCTCGGCCAGCGTGCGGGCGCCGCTCGCCAGCATCGGCAGCACCGGGCTCCCGACGCGCAACCGGAACTCGCCCAGCGCGGCCGGGCCGCGCGCCAGCACGGCCTCGGCGACCGCGCCGAGGGAGCCGCCCAGCATGACCGCCCGCCGGACCGCTTCGGGCGGGGTGGCGACGGCCGACGCCAGGCCCTCGACGACGAGCGCGTCCAGCGCGCCCTGCCGCAGTTCGCCGCTGATCAGCGCGGTGAGGAAGCCCTGCTCCTCCTCGGTGGCGCTGGCCAGCAGGCCCCGCACCAGCGCGCGCCGGCGTGCGCCGGCGCCCGTGCCGGCCTCGCGGGCGACGGCGCCGAGGGTGGCGTCGGTCGCCTCGACCGTCAGGGTGGCGGTGGCCGCCGGCGGCGGCGCGTCGGCCAACGCGCGCCAGCCGACGCCGAGTCGGCGCTGCGGCAGCCGGCCGGACAGCCAGGTCGCGACGACGGGGGCCAGGGGCGGCGCGGTCGCGCGCAGCGCCGCCGCCAGCGCGGCCACCTTCGCGGAACGCCCGGCGGTGGCCGCGACCCTCCGCCAGGTGCCCGCCACCTCTGCCAGCAGCATGGTGCCCATGCTGCCGGCCCGGGGCGCCGGCGGCGCCTGGTGAGGGGCCGACCGGGTGGTCACGGCGGGAACGGGGGCGCCGGCCGGCCGCGGCGCGGCGAGGGCCTCACGTGGTGGGGAGGGTGAGGATCTCCGCGCCGTCGTCCGTGATGGCGATCGTGTGCTCGCTGTGCGCCGTGCGGCACCCGGTCGCGCTGCGCAGCGTCCAGCCGTCCGCGTCGACGCGCAGTTCGGCGGTGTCCGCCATCACCCACGGCTCCAGCGCCAGCAGCAGCCCCGGCCGCAGCGGGTAACCCCGGCCCGGGCGACCGCTGTTGGAGACGTGCGGGTCCTGGTGCATCGTCGAGCCGATGCCGTGGCCGCCGAACTCCGTGTTGATCGGGTAGCCGGCCTCGCCGAGCACCGTGCCGATGGCGTGCGAGATGTCGCCGACGCGGGCGCCGGGCCCCGCGGCGGCGATGCCGGCGGCCAGCGCGCGTTCCGTGGTCTCGATCATCGCCACGTCCGCCGCCGGCCGCGCCTCCCCGACCAGGAAGCTGATCGCGGCGTCGGCGGCGACGCCGTCCTTCACGACCGCGAGGTCGAGCGTGAGCAGGTCGCCGTCGGCGAGCCGGTAGTCGTGGGGGCGGCCGTGCAGCACCGCGTCGTTGACGGCCGTGCAGATGTAGTGGCCGAACGGGCCGCGCCCGAAGGACGGCGCGTAGTCGACGTAGCAGGACAGCGCGCCCGCCTCGACGATCATCTCCCGCGTCCAGCGGTCGATGTCCAGCAGGTTGGTGCCGACGGTGCTGCGGGCGCGCATCGCGCTCAGGATGTCGGCGACCAGGGCACCCGTCACCCTCGCGCGGGCCAGGAGTGGCGGGTTGAGGATCTCGATCATGCGGCGCCCTTCTCACGCAGCCAATAACAATACCGGTCTTACTTTACCGGTATGAGAATGGGCGTCACGCCGGGGGCCACCCGCGCGGCGGCCCCGACGAGTCGCGTGGTCGGATGACCGCATGGAAACGGAACTGCTCCGCCTCGCCGGAGTGCGGCACGGCTACGGCGAACGTCCGGTGCTCGGGGACGTCTCACTGGCCCTGTGCGCCGGCGAGGCGGTGGCCGTCCTGGGGGCCAACGGGGCGGGCAAGTCGACCCTGTTACGGATCGCCGCGGGCCGGGAGGAGCCGGACGCCGGAACGGCCACCCTGCGCGGGCGACCGGCCGACGAGGACGACGCGGCGTTCCGCGCCGACGTGGCCTGCGCCCTCGCGCCCGGGGCGCACTACCCCGACCTGACCGTGCGCGAACACCTCCTGCTGGTCGCGCTCGCGCACCGGGTGCCCGAGGCGGAGGACCGCGTGGCGGAGGCGCTCGCCGAACACCGACTGGCCGACCACGCCGAGCAGTTCCCCGCCGCCCTCTCCGCCGGCCTCGGCCAGCTGCTCTCACTGGCCGCCACCCGGGTCCGGCCGCACACGCTGCTGATCCTGGACGAGCCGGAGGCCCACCTGGACGCCGAGGCGCGCGCCGCGCTGGCGCTGCGGCTGGCGGCGACGGCGGCGGAGGGCGGCGCCGTGCTGCTGGCCACCCACGACCCGGCGCTGGCGGAACGGTCCGGCGCCCGCCGGCTGGAACTGGTGGACGGCCGGCTGCGGGCGGCGGCGTGAGGCTGGTCCCGGGGCGTCGCGCCACGCCCGAAGCGCTGGTCAGGCTGGCCGCGTTCCGCACCAGGGGGCGCGCGGCGCGCCGGCGCCAGGCGTCCTACGTGGCGTACTGCGTGCTGCTGCTGACCGCGATCTACGCCGTTCCCTATCTGGCGGCGCTGGTCGACGCGGCGGCCGAACGGCGGTGGCGCGGACCCACGGCCGAGCGGGCGCTCGAAGCGGCGCCGGCGGCGCTGCCGGCCCTGGCGGCGCTCGCGCTGGCGGGCGCGGCGCAACTCGCCGTCTGGCGCGGCCCGGTGCGGCTGCCGGCGGCGGCGGTGCACTGGCTGCTGCCGCACCCGGTGCCGCGCGCGGCGCTGCTGCTGCCGAGGCTGCGGCTGGCCTGGCTGGTCAACGGGGTCGGCGGCGCGCTGCCCGGCGCCGTGGTGGCGTTGGCGGCACACGCGGCCGGCGGGCGCGGCGCCGCCTGGGCGGCGACGCTGGCCGGGGCCGGCGGCGGCGCCGCCGTGGGACTGCTCGGGGCCGCGGCGGCCGTGTGGACGCAACGGCACCATCCGTGGTTCGGGCGGGCGCGGCTGCGTCCGGTGCTGGCGCTGCTCGCGGCGGCGCTGCTGGCGCACGCCTGCGGCGCGTGGGCGTCGCAGGGCGCCGGGTGGGGGCGTGCGGCGCTCTGGTCAGGCCCCTGGGGCTGGGCCGCGCTGCCGTGGGCGGCGGCGACGGGCCGGGTGTCGGCCGTCGAGGGGGCGTGCGGCGGGGCGTTGGCCGCGCTCGCCGTGGTGGGCGCGCTCCTGGTCGCGCGGCGGGCGGCGCTGGCGCTGCCGGCCAGGGTGCTGCGCCAACAGACGCGGGTCGCGGGGATGTTCACGGCGGCGTTCTACGGGGCCGACCCGCGTGTGGCGCGGGCCGCGCTGAGCGCTCCACGGCGTGCGCGTCGCGCGACGGGGCGCGCGCTCAGGGTGCCGCGCGCCCGTTGGCTGCTGCTGCCCTGGCGGGACCTGCTCGCGCTGCTGCGGGCGCCGCTGCGCGCCGGGAGCGGGGTCGCGCTGTGGGGAGCCACGCTGGCGCTGCTCGCCGTCGGGCACCCGGTGGCGGGGGTGGCGGCCCTGGTCACCGGCTATCTCGCGGCGGCCCAACTGGTCGAGCCCGCGCGGTGGGAGAGCGAGAACCACGAACGCGGCGCGGCGCTTCCCTGGTCGCGCGGGGCGCTCGCGTTGCGCCACGCGCTGCTTCCCGGGGCGCTGCTGCTCTTGTCGAGCGCCCCCCTCGTGGCGTTCGCGCCCCTGGCTCCGGCGTGGGTGCCGGCGTTGGTGGGCGCGGCCTCGGTCTCCGCGCGGCGGGGCGCGATGCCGGCTTCCGTGCTGCTCGGCACGCAGACGCCGATGGGCGACACGGGTCCGCTGCAGGCGCTGCTCTGGCTGGGCCGGGCTCCGCTGCTGGTCCTGCCGGCGCTGGCGCCCACGTCGCTGTCCGGTGTCTCCACCGCGCCGGCCGTGGCCTGGTCCCTGGCGGTGGGGGCCGCCGCCCTGGCCTGGACCCGCCACACGCGCGCCCCGCGGTCCACCTGACCCACCACGCAACCCACGCGAAACCAGGGGCGCGGACAACCCGCCACCGGCCCGCCAGACGACCACCCACCCGAACCAACCCACACCGCCGTCGTCCGCACCCAGGGAACCTCCCGCTACCGCAGCAGATTCACCGCGGAGAACGTCGTGAAGCCGATGATCAGACGTTGGAAGAGCCGCTGCCGGTCGCCGCGTTGCAGCCAGCGGATCAGCAGGCGTCCCAGCAGCGCGCCGAGCAGGACGCCAGGCACGAGCAGGGCGTTGAGCGAGAGCGAGTCGACCGTGATCAGGCCGAGCCCGGCGCTGAACGGGACCTTGAAGAGGTTGACGATCAGGAAGAACCAGGCCGCCGTCCCCAGGAAGGTCAGCATCGGGAAGCCGGCGGCCAGCAGATAGACGGCCATGACCGCGCCGCCCGCGTTCGCGACCATCGTGGCGAAGCCGGCGAGCAGGCCGAAGAGCAGCGCGGGCGGCTTCGCCGCGCCCTCGCCCCTGCGGCGCTGCCAGAGGTGGACGACGACGACGGCCAGCAGCACCCCGCCGATGGTGCGGCGCATCACCGCGTCGTCGACCTGGGAGACGAACCACGTCCCGATCAGGATGCCGACGGCCACCGAGGGGAAGAGCCGCAGCAGCGCGTTCCAGTCCGCGTGGCGCCGGTAGGCGGCGACGGCCAGCAGGTCGCCGACGATCAGCAGCGGCAGCAGCGCGCCGCTGGACTCCCTGGCCGGCAGCGCCATGGCGAAGAGCGCCACGGTGAGCGAGGCGACACCGCCGATCGCCGTCTTCGCCACCCCGACCAGCACGGCGGCCACCGCCAACGCCGCCAGCTCCGCACCGCCGAGTTCCATGACCATCGGACCATCCTCGCAAAGCCCCCGCCGGGCGGCCTCTCCCGTCCGTCCCCCGGGCACGCGCCCCACGGCGCCGTAAACGCCGCACGAACGGACGGTTGTCGCGCCTTGGCCCGGAGTTCACTTCGCGTATCCCCTGTCGCGACGGGGAGTTGGCGCGCCGGAGCTACGTTCGCCTCCGCCCTGGGGCGTGTCCCTCAAGCCCCAGCCCCGCCGACCACGGGCGGTTTCCGGCCTTTCGCGCTCTCTCGGCCCATCCGCCGGGACCCCGGACCGGTGGCCCACCGCCGGCACCGGCAGGCGTCCCCCCAGGCAAGCCCCGAGAACCGACGAATGGGAACCACCCGAGCGACATGCCGACCAACACGTCCACCGAGACCGCATCCACCACCGCGCGGGACGAAGGGAGAGACGGGCCACCGCCCGCACCCGACCCGGCGCCCGCGCCCGCCGGCGAGCAGGAGCCGCCCGCCGGCGCCGCCACGAGCGGCGACGCCGCGCCCAGGCCCAAGGAGCGGGAGCACCGTTTCGACGTGGACCTGCTGAGGTTGGTCGCCTCCTGCGCGGTGATCATCACCCATGTCTCGGCCGCCCTGATCCACGCCGTCGACCAGCGGCGCGCGAACGGCGAGGCCGTCTACTGGGCGGGCTTCGTGGGCGACTCGTCCACGTCGTTCGCCGTGCCGGTGTTCTTCGCGATAGCCGGCTGGGCGGTCGTCGTCGGCGCGCCGCCCAGGGACAGCGGCCGGCTCTGGCAGCGGATCGTCCGCAACACCGTGCCGATGTTCGTCTGGACCGCGATCTACCTGGTCTGGGCCTTCACCCGGGACCGCAACGAGGACCCGATCGCCGACCTCGCCGTCGACTCGCTCTTCGACTCGGTCCAGCCCGCGTACCACCTGTGGTTCATGTACGCCTACCTGCCCATCGTCGTGATGCTGGGCTTCGTGGTGCTGCTGCGCGCCGGGCAGCGCCCCTGGGGGCTCGGGCTGCTGCTGCTGGGCCTGGCCGGGCTCGCCCCCGCGCTGTCCACGCTCCACGAGGTCACCGGCTGGGAGACGCCCCGCGTCGGCTGGGGCTTCGGCACCTACTCGGTGGTCTACGCGATCGGCGGCGCCTTCCTGCTGGCCGCGACCCGCCCGGTGCCGGCGCGTTGGCGCTGGCCGCTGGTCGGTCTCGCGCTCGTCTCGGTGCTCGGCATCGTCTGGTACAACACCGACATCCACTACGTGATCCCCAACGCCCACCCATTCGTGGGGGTGTTGAGCGTCTGCGTGATCCTGCTGCTGGTCCGCGTCCGGGTCCCGGAGCGGCGCCGCGCCCTGGTAGGCCGGCTGGCCAACGCCGCGCTCGGCGCCTATCTGATACACGTGATCTTCGTCGAGGAGCTGGTCGACCGCTTCGTGGAGCCGGACTTCACCGCCGTCCAGGTCGCGTTCTTCCTGCCGGGCGTGCTGCTGATGACGCTTGCCCTCTCCTACGCGGCGAGCCTCCTCTGGGGCCGCCTCGGGCTGCGCCGCTACCTCGGCTGACCACCCAGCGCACGCGACAACGGAGCGCGCGCCCGCGTGCACCTCCCCGCTCGGGAGCGTGTACGCGGGCGCGCGCTCTCTCCTCGAAGCGGCCCGCACGCGCCCGGCGCGTTCTCTTATGCTCCCAAGCGCGCGACGCCGACGCCTCAACGCTTCGCGCGCCGCGCCTCACCGCTTCGCGCGGGTGGCCTTGCGCACGCGCCTGGCCACCCGGATCGCGGCGGCGCTGCCGGGCAGTTGGCGGGCGAGGTGCGAGCCGAAGCCGCCGGGCAGCGCGAGCGCCGTCAGCCGCGCGCGCTTGAAGTACCGCTGGGTGTCGGGCCCCAGCTCGGCCGCGAGCCAACGCTCCGCGTGCTCCCGCAAGTCCGGGTTGGCCTTGGCCTGCATACAGAAGCCGACGGTCCGCATCAGCGGCTCCACGCTCTCGGCCAACCCCGTCCGGTCGGTGACCACTTCGCCCTTCCGCGCCACCTCAAGGTCGGGCAGCAGCGCGTCGACCAGGGTCAACGGGATGCGGTTGCTGTTCTGGTAAGGCGTGATCCGCTCCAGCAGCGGCTCGGTGCCGACGCGGGCGACCGGCAGCTCGTAGTAGACGGACGCGGTGAGCAGCGCCGTCGAGAAGCAGCCGACGACCAGGCCCGGCTTCTGGCCGGCGAAGACCGACTCGGCCAGCACCGGCGCGTCCAGCACGGTCAGCCGGACACCGGCCTCGGCCGCCGCCTTCTCCAGGGCCTTCGAGTACTGCGCGGGCGCCGTCGGGTGTGGCTTGAAGACGACGGCGCGGAAGCCGGCGACGGCCGCCCCCCGCAGCATCCGCACGTGCAGCGCCTCCTCCTCGGCCTGCGTGAGGATGTCGAGCGCCGCCAGGTACTGCCCGAGGAGCACGGCCGGACGCTCCACGCCCAGCTCGTGCGGGGGCTTCGGCGCGGCGGCCGTGACCTCGTCGAGCACCGCGCGGAAGGCGTCGTTGGGCACGCTCTCGGACGGCACGCCGTACTCGGAGAGCAGCAGCGGGCGCAGCCCGGGCACCAGGTCGAGGTGGAGCAACCGCCGCACGCGGCAGGCGGTGTTGACCGGCAGCCGGTCGCGGGTGGGCCCGTAGCTCATCAGCCCGTCGGCGTAGACGTGGATGTCGGCGTCGGCGAAGATCGTCGCGAGGGCGGCGGCCGGCGTCGCGTGCACCGACTCCACGACCAGCTCGACCGGGCCCTCGCCCAGGTTCCAGTAGCGGCGCAGCAGCCGGTCCCAGAGCGGGGCGTCGCGGTCCAGCGGGCGCCAGTCGCCGGGGTGGAACGGGCGGATCGCCTCGTTCCAGTCCAGCACCCGGTCGAAGCGGGCGGAGACCGCGTCCCAACCGGCCATCTCCGGCAGGCCGGTCGCGGTCTCGGGGATGGCCGCGTTGTTGGAGACCAGCAGGACGCGGGTGGTCTCGCCGCGCGCGCCGAAGAGACCGGCGTCGAGGGCGGCGGCCAGGGTGGCGGCGCCGTAGAGGGTGGAGACCTCGAAGATCTGGGTGCGTCGTCCCGTGGTGGCGCTCATGCCACGACCGCCTTCCGGTTCCGGCCGGCCAGACGCCGCAGCACCCGTCCGCGTTCGTCGCCCATGGCCGTCAGGGTGCGTTCCAGCAGCTCGGGCGGGAAGCTCTGGAGGGCGGCGGACGCCTCCCGCTTGAGCCGCCTGGCCGCCGCCGGCTCGTAGCCGTCGGCGTTGGCGGCGTGGAAGGCGATCATCGCGCAGTAGGTGCGGACGATCTTCGGCAGGAAGCGGTCGGCGTCCGGGTCGTCCACCACCTCGGCGAGTATCCGGTCGTGGGCCGGCAGGAAGTCCAGCTGCCGCTCGTCCTTGATCTGCGTGAGCGAGGTGGTGACACCGCGCCGGTAGAAGACGCCGAGCAGGCCGACGGTGGCCATGGTGCGGGCACGCAGGTGCAACTGCCAGGTGAAGAGCCGGTCCTCGGCGGTGCGCAGCCCCGTCTCGAAGCGCAGCCCGCGCTCCTCCAGCAGTGAACGGCGGTAGATCCCGGCCCAGACGAACGGGTAGTCGACCATGGTCTTGCGGTCGGCCGGGCCGATCGCGTCCCTCGGGTCGAACGCCCGGTCGCGGGTGGGCGAGGGCGCGCGCACGACGGTGCGCCGGCGGGCGGTGGACTGCACATGGTCGGTGCGCACCACGTCGCAGTCCAACTCCTCGATGGCGTCGACCAGTTCGTCGAGATAGCCGGGCGCGTACCAGTCGTCGCCGTCCAGGAAGGTGAGGTACTCACCGTTGGCGGCGTCGATGCCGGTGTTGCGGGCCTGGGAGATGCCCCTGTTGGTCTCGTGCCTGATCACTCGGGAACGTGCCAACTCCCCCTCCGCCCGGCCGAGGATCTCCCCCGTCGCATCGACGGAACGGTCATCCACCAGGATGAACTCCGTCTCCGGGCCGGCGTTCCTGGCCAGTCCGCGCAGGGTGGTGGGCAAGAAGTCCTGCACGTTGTGGCAGGCGACGATGACAGAGAGTTTTGGCACCAGGTTTCCAGAAGCCGTAGGCAGAGTCCATGCGACGGTAAACACCTGATCAGCGGTCCAGGGTAAGGGGAGATGACCCGGTGGTGAACCATGTGTGTACGCTCGATGAGCCCCGGCGTTTCCGCTGGTCAACGGTGTGCTGACGCGGGGGTTTCGCGGGCGACCGCCCACCGTCGTGGTGCCTCACCGTGGTCGTCTGCGGCCCGCCACGAATGCACCGCGCAGTTCCCCGCGCCCCCAGCCGCCCGCCGGCCGAAAAGGGGCGCGGGGAACTGCGCGAGCAACCCACCACCGGGGGAACGGCGACCACCCACCGCCTTCACCCCGGCGGCCGGTCGCCCGCGCGGTTGCCGCGTCCCTGTACGCCCTCTCAGCGGGGCCGGGGCTGGCAGTGTGGGCACCAGTAGGTGGGGCGTTCGCGGCCCGGCTCGCCGTGGTCGTCCGCGGTGACGCGGACCGCCGTGCCGCAGGTCAGGCACGGCCGCCGGGCCCGGCCGTAGACGTGGAGCCGCGCGCGCCGGTCCCCGGGCGCGGTGGTGGTCCGGTCGTGGCGCTCGCGGTTCCGCTCCAGCAGGCGGGCGGCCAGGTCCAGGAGCCGGGGCAGCGTCTCGCCCTCGGCCAGC
Source organism: Streptomyces sedi (assembly GCF_006335015.1). Taxonomy (GTDB): domain Bacteria; phylum Actinomycetota; class Actinomycetes; order Streptomycetales; family Streptomycetaceae; genus Streptomyces; species Streptomyces sedi. Next base: position 129,829 of record NZ_VDGT01000008.1, on the reverse strand, counting down.
TCGCCGACCGGCGTCCAGGGGGAGACTCCCGCCAGGAAGCACAGCTCGGCCATGTAGACGTTGCCGATTCCGGCCAGGTTGCGCTGGTCGAGGAGCGCGTCGCCGAGGGGCCGTTCGGGGGCGGCGGACAGCCGGGCCAGGGCCTCGGCCGGGTCCCAGTCGGGCCCGAGCAGGTCGGGGCCGAGATGGCCGACGACCGTGGACTCCCGGTCGGTGCGCAGCAGTTCCAGCCTGGGGAGCCGGTATCCGACGGCGGAGACGCCGTCCGTCGCGAGGACGGCCCTGATCTGGTGTCCCGGGCCGCCGCGCCAGCGCTCGCCGGGCGCGAAGAGCCGCCAGGCGCCCTCCATCCCGAGGTGTGAGTGCAGCGTGAGGCCGCCCTCGACGCGGGTGAGCAGGTGCTTGCCCCTGGGCACCACCCCGAGCACGGTCCGCTCCCGCAGGTCGACCGTGGCCAGCCGGGGCACGCGCAGGTCGGAACGGGTCAGGCGGTGGCCGGCCAGCGCGGCGTCCAGCCGGCTGGCGGTCAGCCAGACCGTGTCTCCCTCGGGCACCCCTCCATCATGCGCGACGGGCCGGCGCCCGGCCCGGGAAGGCGGGGCGTCGGCTCAGACGAGCATGACCAGCAGCATGGCGCCGACGGCCAGCAGCGCGAGCGAGAGATAGCCCATGACCAGGCCGCCGGTGGCCATGCCGTCGCCCGACTCCCCGGTGCGGCGGATCGCGGCCTTGGCGCGGTGGCCGAGGATGACGGCGGGGATGGCCGTCAGCCCGTAGGTGAAGAAGCAGGCGATGCCGCAGACCATGGCGGCGACGGCGGCGCCGTTGGTCTGGGGCGGCGGCGGGAACGGCATGGGCCGGGGGTGGAGCGTGCGCGGCGGCGGGCCGTAGAGCGGGCCGAACGTCGGCGGGCGCTGGATCACCACGGGCGGCGGGCCGAAGGTGCCGGGCGTGCCGGGCGCGTAGGGGGAGGTGGCGGGGGCGGGCACCGGGCCCTGGGGGAGATCGGCGATCAGTGGCTGGATCTGCGCGTAGGTCGTCGTCTCGTGGAGACGCCTGACCCGGTCGTCCAGCTCGTCCTTGGACAGCCGGCCCTCGGCGAAGCCGGCCTTGAGCACGTCGGCCGCGCGCTCCCGGTCGCTGTCCGAGGCGCGCATCTGGGCCGGAGGGATGTGGCCCCCGGCCTCCCAGTGCTGCGTCGTCATCGTGCACCCTCCCCACGTCACGCCCGACCTCGCTGGCACCGCGTCGCCCCGGCGACGGCGCGCATCGGCGGTGCTCCACGGGCCGGGAGCCAGCCGTTCCCCTCAGGGGAGACGCCTGAGTCGTCGCGAAAGTTCCCCGCGGCGGGGTGTCTCGGTCGGTTTCGGTCGATCTCGTCGTCGATCTCGTTCGCCCGCCGCCGGCCGGGTCCCCTCCATGGTGGCGCACCGAAGGCCCGGAGTCCACGGTGTTCACCGGCGCGCGTGGGCGCGCGCGGCGCTACCAGACGGGGCGCAGCGGGGGCGGCGAGCCGTCGCTCATCGCGTGGACCAGGGCGGTCAACTCGCCGCGCAGCACGCCGAGGTCGTCCTGCCCGGTGCGGCGGGCCAGCTCCGCCTCCAGCTCGGCGACGATCCGGCCGGCGACGCGCAGATGTTGTTCGGCGCTGTCGGTGAGGACCACCAGCCGACGTCGCCACGCCGCCAGCCCCCGAACCCCGCCCGTTGCCCTGGGCACGCTGACCCTCACGCCTCCCCCCTGGCCGCGCGCCAGTGCGCGGCGAACGCCGCCGCGTCGTCCGCGTGGCAGTGGATGACGCGGGCCGTCGCCTCGCGGCCCAGCGGGCGGCGGAAGGTGACGGGGGCGGAGAGCTCCACGGTGAGGCTGGTCTGGCCGGCCACGGCCAGGTCGGCCGTGCCGCTCCCGGCGTCCAGCCTCAGCAGCCCGCCCTCGCGGAAGCGCCGGTTGACCCGCACCTCGCGGACCAGCGGCGCCGGCAGCGGGATGTCGACCAGCGCGCCGTAGCGCAGCCGCAACGAGCCGTCGGCGCCGACCAGATGGGGCCGCGTCACGCAGGAGAGCTGGAACTCGACCGCGAAGAGCGTGCCCCAGATCCCCAGCACCAGCAGCACCAGATGGACCAGCGGCCAGGGGATGATCAGCGCCAGCGCCACCGTCTCCACGATCGAGACGGTCAGCATGATCCAGAACATCGCCGACTGCGCGCCGGTGTAGCCGAACGCCCGGTCGCCCGGCTCAAGACCGTGCGGGCCGCGCCGCGCCAGCCACCGCGGCAGGCAGCCGACCAGGACGAACTCGTGGACCACCAGCCGCCGGACGACCCTCGCCACGGTGCTCATCGGGCCCCCTCCCCGAGCAGCTCCACGACCCGGCGCACCACCGCCAGCTGCGCCGGCCCGTGGTCGTCGAAGAACGCGTCGGCGAACCCGCCGGTCAGGTCCCCCGGCCCGACCCCGGCGGCCATCCGCGCCACCTCCTCCGGCAGGCTGGCCACGATGCGCGCCGCCAGCGGCTCCACCCGGGGGTCGTCGGCGTCGGCGTCCGCCAGCGCGTCCATCTCCGCGTAGATCCCATAGGCCGCCGCCATCGCCTCCGGGTCGTCCCCGAACGCCGAGACCAGCGACGACAGCCACGCCCCCTGGTCGCCCCCCTGCGGCGCCGCGCCCTCCAGCAGCGACATCAGCTCGCGTTCCTTGACCGCCGCGTCCGGCTCCGGCCCGCCCAGCGTGTCCGCCGTCTCCCGCATCCGGCGGAAGAGCGCGGTCAGCTCCGGCGAGACCGGTCCCTCCGTCGGCAGCCCCGGATGCCCCTCGGCCTCGGCCAGCAGCTCGGCGACCCGCGCGCGGCGCAGCCTGACGGCCTCCTCCTGCCGGGCCAGCTCGGCGTCGAGCTCGCCCAGCACCTCGCGCAGCTCGACGCCGCTGTCGTCGTCCAGCACGTCGCGCGCCTCGTCGAGGCTCAGCCCCAGCGCGGTCAGCCGCCGCACCCGCACCACCCGGTAGGCGTCGCGCAGGCCGTAGACCCGGTACCCGGCGGGGGTGCGGTGGGGCTCGGGCAGCAGCCCGATGTGGTGGTAGTGCCGCACCGTCCTGGGGGTGACCCCGGTCAACGCGGCCAGCTCTCCGATTCGCATGACCCCAGTGAAGGGCTTGCCGCGACGTCAGGGTCAAGCGCCACGTCGCGCCGGTCCCGCGGCCCCGTTCAGCGGCGGCCCCCCGCCCCGCCCGTTCCGCGTCCCAGCAGCTCGGCCAGCCCCCGCCGGGTCGCCGCCACCACCACCCGGTCCCGGCCCCGCAGCACATACCCCGGGTGCACGTCCCACAGCAGCCCGCCGGAGGCGCCCTCGCCCGAGGCGCGGACGGCCGCCAGGTCGGGCTCCCGCTCGCCGGGCGCCGTCAGGTCGAGCGCCAGCACCCGCCAGGCGCCGGGCCGGGAGGCCTCGGCGACCGTCCGGCCCCGCAGATGGGGGAAGTCCCCCACCTCAAGCGCCGCGAAGAGCAGCACCTTCCGCTCCACCGGTATCGCGCCCAGGATCTGCCGCCCCATCATCGCGCTGGCGAACGCGGGCGCGGCGAGCGTGGAGACGCTGCGGCTACGGGTCAACGCCTCCGGATGCGCCGCCTTCAGCGTGCGGTAGACGACGGTGGCGAAGTCGTCGTCGTACAGCCGCAGCGCCACCCGCAGCTCCGGCTTGACGGTCCTGGCGTGCAGCGCCGCCTCCAGGTTGGTGGCGTCGACGCTGGTCAACGCGAGCAGGGCGCGCGCCCGGTGGATCTTGGCCGACTCCAGCACGTCCTCCTGGGTGACGTCGCCGAGCACCACCGGCACGCCCAGCCTGCGGGCCAGCGGGATGCCCCTGGCCTCCGGGTCCTCCTCCACGCAGACCACCGGGATGTCCATCTCCCGCAGCTGCGCCAGCACCCGGGTGCCGACCTTGCCGAGCCCGAGCAGCACCACGTGGCCGGAGAGTCCGCGCGGGGGACGCGGCAGGTTCGCCGTGCCGCGGAACGCGCCCAGCGCCTGGAGCGCCGCCGCGATCAGGATCGGCAGCAGCGCCAGCCCGACCAGCCCGGAGACCAGTTGGATGGACTGCCGGGCCACCGGCTCGTCGACGGCCGGGTCGCCGATGGAGAAGATGTCGAGCAGGGTCAGATAGGCCGCGTTGAGCGCGTCGCCGCCGGTGGTGCGCCACAGCGTCAGCGCCAGCGCGAGGACGGCCAGCGCGATGCCCAGCAGCGACAGCCGCAGCCGCCGGGAGAAGATCTCCGCCAGCGGCGCCACCCGGCGTGCCAACCGGCGCGGCGGCAGCGGGGGGCCGGCGTGGGTGACCGTCTCCAGCACCACCGTGCCGCGCCCGGTGGCCTGGCCCACCTCGCGGTCGTCGGGGAGCAGTTGGGGGCCCTCGCCGCCGCTGTTGTCCGAACCCTCCTCGCCCGCCGGGTCGTTGACCGTCGCCGACAGCAGCGCCAGGGTGCACAGTCCGGGGTCGGCGATCTCGCCGCTGGCCGGCGGGTTGCGTTCGACGGCGCGCAGCAGCAGCCCGTCGGCGCTCACCACCTTGCGGGTGCCGGCGACCGCCGTGGCGGCCAGCGCGGGGGCGGCGGTGTCGGCGTCGGAGAGCACGGTGGTGGAGGCGTCCAGCTCCCTCGGGTCGACCTCCGGCAACGCCACCGAGGCGGCCTGGTCGAGGAGTTGGGCGAGATGCTGGCCGAGGCGGCGGTTGTAGTGCCGCACGACCAGCCGCAGGTGCGGGTTGAGCCGCCGTGCGGCGAGGGCGCCGCGCAGGTTGGTCTCGTCGTCGTCGTAGACGAGGGCGAGCGCGGTGGCGTGCGAGACGCCCGCGCGCCGCAGCACCTCGTCGGTCGGCTCGGCGGCCGTCATCTCCCCTATCGGCACGCGGATCCCACCGCCGGTGGTGTCGTCGGCGGCGGGGGCGGGGGACGGCCGGTTGATGGCCGCCGACATGCGGCCGATCAACGCGGAGACCCGCGGCCTGGCCCCGCCGACGGGCTCGCCCACGGTGGTCGCCGGCGGCATGACCAGGGTCACGCGCTCCCGGTAGACGTCGTGCAACTCCTCGGCGAGCCGCACGGCTAACGCGTCGTCGCCGCAGACGATCATGTGCTCGGTGCCCACGGCGCGGGGCCCGGGGACGGGGGGTTGAGGGGGAAGCGCGGTCACGGCGGGTTGACATTCCCTTCGGCTCGACGGGAGGAACGGGGAGCGGCGCCCCCGCACTTACTGCCCCTCCCGGGGCAGGGCAATGTCCATGATCGCGTCAAGCCGCGGGCGAGATCCCACGTGCGAGATCGCCTCCGCGGTCCGGCGTCGCGGACGCTTCTCCGGTCTGCCGGCCTTCCGGGCCCGTTCGCGGTGGCGGCGGCAGCCGAGCACCCCACCGGCACGGCACCTCTCCGACATGAACCCGCCCGCTCCGGCCCAGGTGGCCCGCCCGACTCCCGGGCAGCCACTTGCATACCGAGTCGGGGGAGCCGTCCGTGCGGACCGCTCCCCCGACCCCGGCTACTCCCCCTCGGTCAACGGCAGGATCCCGCGGCCCTGCGCCTCCGCGAACTCCCGGGACTTGACGAGCATGGCCTGCTGGGCCTCCTCCTCGGTCAACTCGTCCTCCCCTCCCGGGCCGTACTTGTCCATGACGGTTTGGCTGATCCGCATCGAGCAGAACTTCGGTCCGCACATCGAGCAGAACTGCGCGGTCTTGGCCGGCTCCGCCGGCAGCGTCTCGTCGTGGTAGGCGCGGGCCGTCTCCGGGTCGAGGGAGAGGTTGAACTGGTCCTCCCAGCGGAACTCGAAGCGCGCCTCCGACAGCGCGTCGTCCCAGTCCCGCGCCCCCGGATGCCCCTTGGCCACGTCCGCCGCGTGCGCCGCGATCTTGTACGCGATCACCCCGGCCTTCACGTCGTCCCTGTCGGGCAGCCCGAGATGCTCCTTGGGCGTCACGTAGCAGAGCATCGCCGTGCCCCACCAGGCGATCATCGCCGCGCCGATGGCCGAGGTGATGTGGTCGTAGGCGGGCGCGATGTCCGTGGTCAGCGGGCCGAGGGTGTAGAACGGCGCCTCGTCGCAGAGTTCCTGCTGCAGCTCGACGTTCTCCTTGATCAGGTCCATCGGGACGTGCCCCGGGCCCTCGACCATGGTCTGCACGTCGTGCTCGCGCGCGACCCGGGTCAGTTCGCCGAGCGTGCGCAACTCGGCGAACTGCGCCGCGTCGTTGGCGTCCGCGACGCAGCCGGGGCGCAGCCCGTCGCCGAGCGAGAAGGTGATGTCGTAGGCGGCGAGGATCTCGCACAGCTCGGCGAAGTGCGTGTACAGAAAGCTCTCCCGGTGGTGCGCCAGGCACCAGGCGGCCATGATCGAGCCGCCGCGGGAGACGATCCCGGTCTTCCGCCGCGCGGCCAGCGGCACATGGCGCAGCAGCACCCCGGCGTGCACGGTCATGTAGTCCACGCCCTGCTCGGCCTGTTCCACGACGGTGTCGCGGTAGACCTCCCAGCTGAGTTCCTCGGCCTTGCCGTCGACCTTCTCCAGCGCCTGGTAGAGCGGAACGGTGCCGATCGGCACCGGCGAGTTGCGCAGCACCCACTCGCGGGTGGTGTGGATCTCCCGGCCGGTGGAGAGGTCCATCACGGTGTCGGCGCCCCAGCGCGTGGCCCACGTCATCTTCTCCACCTCCTCGTCGACGGAGGAGGTGACGGCGGAGTTGCCGATGTTGGCGTTGACCTTGACCAGGAAGTTCCGGCCGATGATCATCGGCTCGGTCTCCGGGTGCCGCACGCTGGCCGGCAGCACCGCCCGGCCCGCGGCGATCTCGTCGCGGACGAACTCGGGGGAACGGTTCTCCCGCAGCGCCACGAACTCCATCTCGGGGGTGACCACGCCCCTTCTGGCATAGGCCAGTTGGGTGACGGCCCCGGTGCCGTTCCCGGCCCGTTCCTCGATCCACCGCCGCCGCAGCGGGGGCAGCCCCTCGCGGACGTCGCAGGTCATCCCGGGGTCGGTGGCGGGCCCCGAGGTGTCGTAGAGGGTCACCGCACCGCCGTCGGTGAGGTGGACCCGGCGCACCGGCACCCGGATGTCCGGGCGGCTTCCGGTGAGATATCCCTTGTGCGCGCCGATGACGGGCACGACGGACGTGCCCGTTGACAGTTCGGTCATCAGACCTTGCTCCCTACGCCGGCATTACCCGGTAACAGGTTCGGCGGTCGGCGCGGCCCCAGCGCCCTCTCAGCCTCGTGCCCGAAGCTCCCGCGATGCGATTCGTTCCCCTCCACGCTAAGCCCCGGGGGCCGCCCCCGGCCAGGGGGCCTCCCCACGGAGAGGCCCCGGTCCACAACATGACGGAAGATGCACCTTGTGGCATCTCTACGGTCGGATTCCTGCTAATTTGCGGGGATGACGGAGATCGCGATCAGTGCCGCCCGTTCCCAACTCGGCGACCTCGTACGGCGGGCCGCCCACGCGCGTGAGCCCATCGCCCTGACCGACCACGGGCATGTCGCCGCCGTGCTCGTCTCGCCCCAGGCTCTGGAGGACTACGAGGACTCGATCGCCGTGCTGCGGTACGAGCTGCGTCAGGCGCGCGGCGACACCAGCGGACGCAAGTCCCTGACCGAGGTGCGGGCGACGCTCGACGCGGGCGACGCCGCGTGAGACACGAGGTCGAGTTCGAGCCCTCGGCACTGAACGCCGCCGCCCGCTTCCTCAAGGACGACCCGGCGGGACTGCGGGCCCTTCTCGACGCGATCGACGGCCTGGCCGACGAGCCGCGCCCCAGGAGCAGCGCCCCGTTCGGCGACTACCGCAGGCTGCGGGTGGGGCCTTACCGCGCGCTCTACGCGATCGAGGACGCGGCGGTGCGGGTGCTGGTCCTCCACCCCGGCCGCGCCGGGTGACACGGCGGCGGCACGGCCCGCGCCCGGACGGGACCGTTCGGCGGCGTGTTTGAGCGATGATCGGAACGTGACCTCCCCTCAGGAACCCGGCGCGGACCCCCTGGACCCGCGCGCCCATCCCCACGGCCACACCCATCAGCACGGCCCGGTGGAGCCGGTATCGGACCGGCTGCGGCGGGTGATAGCCGCCGTGCTGGTGCCGTTCGGGGTGGTGATGCTCGCCGGTCTGGTGCTGCTGTGGCCGGGCGGCGCGCCCGAGCAGGAGGAACGGTCGGGCGTCGGCTTCGACCAGCAGCACGAGGACGCCCGCGTCACCGAGTTGACCCAGCACCCCTGCGAGGATCTGGGCGTCCAGGTGCAGCAGGGCGTCACCGGGGCCTGTGAGCAGGCGACCGTCGAGGTGACCAGCGGTCCGCACGCGGGGCACACGTTCACCGAGGTGGTTCCGCCCGACGCGACCAAGCGCTTCCACGACGGCCAGGAGGTGGTCGTCGCCTACGCGCCCGAGGCCCCCGAGGAGCTGCGCTACAGCGTCGTCGACGTGGACCGCGAGGTGCCGATGCTGCTGCTGGGCGCGATCTTCGCGATCGTGGTGGTGGCGGTGGGGCGGATGCGCGGGCTGCTGGCGCTGGTCGGCCTGGTGGTCAGCTTCCTGGTGCTGACGCTCTTCATCCTGCCCGCGGTGCTGCACGGCTCGAACCCGCTGCTGGTCGCGGTGATCGGCGGCAGCGTCATCATGCTGGCGACGTTGTACCTGTGCCACGGGGTCAACGCGCGGACGTCGGTCGCCGTGCTGGGGACGCTGGTCTCGCTGCTGCTGATCGGGCTGCTCGGCTCGCTCTTCATCGAGCTGGCGCATCTGACCGGGAACACCGACGACCAGACCGGCCTGGTGCACAGCCTCTACCCGGGCATCCAGATCGAGGGGCTGCTGCTGGCGAGCATCCTGATCGGCTCGCTCGGCGTGCTGGACGACGTGACGGTGACCCAGACCTCGGCGGTGTGGGAGCTGAAGCAGGCGGCGCCGACGGCGGGTTGGCGGCGGCTCTACTCGGCGGCGATGCGGATCGGCAGGGACCACATCGCCTCGGTGGTCAACACCCTGGTGCTGGCGTACGCGGGCGCGGCGCTCCCGCTGCTGCTGCTCTTCAGCATCGCCCGCAGCGGGGTGTCCACGGTGGCGTTCAGCGAGCTGGTCGCCGAGGAGATCGTGCGGACCCTGGTGGGGTCGATCGGCCTGGTGGCCTCGGTGCCGGTGACGACGCTGCTCGCGGCGCTCGTGGCGAGCGCCGACCGGCCGCCGGCCGGGCCGGCCGGGGACGAGGTCGTCGGGTCGACCGGCGGCAACGGCCCCTGGGGCGACGGCGCTTCGGCCGGGGCAACGGTGCCCACGCCGTCAGGCCGCCGCTGGGGCGCTCCGCCGGGACGGCGACGGGCTACCAACCCCCGCCGGAGGAGGAAGAGGTGAACTTCCGCACCACGAAGATCAGTACGGCCACCACGGCGACGAAGAGCAGTATCCGGAAGATCAGGCCGATCACCCAGGTGAGGACGGTGAGCAGCAGGCCGCCGAAGACCACCAGCGCGATGGCGGGGATCGCGATCCACCGCACCCACCACGGCAGTGTCATAAAGACTTCCTTCATGGCCCGGGCTCCTGTTCGCGCGTGTCGTTGGCCGAGCCTGAGCCCGGCAGCGTGATAACTCGATGACTCGATGCTAAGCGCGCACCCCGTCCTCCCGGGAGTCGCGTCGGCCCTCGTCCTCCCCTGACCGTCCCCTGAGGTGAACCCTGAGAGAAGGCGTCCGCGGGCGGCGAGGGCCGGGCCCGGGTTCAGCCCTCCGGCGGCGAGAAGACCACCAGTACCCGCAGGTCCTCGGTGATGTGGTGGAAGCGTGCCGGCTGCCCCGCCGGCACGTAGACGACGCTGCCGCGCGCCACCATGACCGTCTCCTCACCCACCGTGATCGAGGCGCGACCGCTGACCACGAAGTTGATCACGTCCTGGGCGTGCGGGCGCTGGCTGTCCACCTCCCCGGCCGCCAGCGCGTACAGGCCGGCCGACATCCGGGGCTCCCGCAGGAAGCGCAGGTAGGCACCGTTGTGCGCGGCGCGCTCGAGGTCAAGCCTGTCGAGCCGGAACTCCTTCATCTGCTCATTCCCCTTGCGTTCCCCTTGCGCACCGGGAGTCATCTGAAACGATCTCCCGTATGACAACCATCTTCGTGAAGCTGCTCGCCAACGCCGTGGCCCTGTCGGCCGCCGTCTGGCTGGTGAATGACATCACTCTCGGTGAGCCCGGTGAGAGCACCGGTGGCAAGGCCGTGACGCTGCTCATCGTGGCGCTGATCTTCGGTGTGGTGAACATCGTCGTCAAGCCCATCGTGAAGTTCTTCGCCCTGCCCCTGCTGATCGTGACCCTCGGCCTGTTCACGCTGGTGATCAACGCTCTGATGCTGCTGCTCACCGACTGGATCTCGGGCGACAAGTTCGAGGTCGAGGGCTTCGGCTCGGCGGTGCTGGGCGGCTTGATCATCTCCATCGTTTCGTGGGCGGTCAACCTGATCCTGGATCGCGACTGAAACCGGCGGTACTGGACCGAGGAACGACCGACATGTATCGCATCTGCTTTGTCTGCTCGGGGAACATCTGCCGCTCCCCGATAGCCGAGGCGCTGCTCCGCGCCCGGCTCGTCGACGAGGGACTGGACACCGGCATCGTGGTGGACAGCGCCGGAACCGGCGGCTGGCACGCCGGGGAGCCCGCTGACCCGCGCGCCGTGGCCGCCATGAACGCCGCCGGATACCCGGCGGGCAGTGGGGACCACACCGCGCGGCAGTTCGAGGCCTCCTGGTTCGACGAGTGTGACCTGGTCATAGCGCTCGACCGGGGCCACGAGAGCGAGTTGCGCCGACTGGCGCCCGACGCCGCCACCGCCGAGAAGGTGCGGCTGCTGCGCGCCTTCGGCGACGACGGCGCGGACGCCGCCACCGGCGAGGCGCTGGACGTACCGGACCCGTACTACGGGGACGACGCGGGCTTCGCCGAGTGCCTGGACATCATCGAGGCCGCCCTGCCGGGTCTGCTGAGGACCGTTCGGGAGCGGACGGGGGCGGTGGGCTGAACCCCGCGCCCCCCGGGGCGCGGCAGCGGAGCGGCGGGTCGCGGACGACGACCGTGCCGGGGCGGACCCGGCCGGTGGTCGACGGGCCCGCCGTACACTCGTGCGGCAGGCCGAGGCGGCCTAGGGGGCGATAACCGGCCACATCGGACACACGACGGGAGAGCGGCGATGACGGGAGACGGGACGCGGGCCGTGCGGGCGGGCCTGCCGGCGGCTGAGGCGTACCAACCGCCCGTTCCCCCGCCGGTGTTCGCCGCACACTTCCATCTGCCGGGCGATCCCTCCGTCGCCCCCTACGGCTACGGCCGCGAGTCCAACCCGACCTGGGTCGCGCTCCAGGAAGCCGTCGCCGAGCTGGAGTCACCGGGCGAACGCGCCGAGGCCCTCGTCTTCCCCTCGGGGATGGCGGCGATCTCCGCCACCCTCCTCAGCCTGGTCAAGGCGGGCGAGTCCGTGGTGCTGCCGTCCGACGGCTACCAGATCTGGCCGAAGCTGCGCCGGCGCGCCGAGGAGCGGGGCATCGTCTGCCACACCGCGCCGACGGGCGGCGACGGCCAGCTGACGGCGCTGCGCGCCGCGTGGGACCGGGGCGAACGGGTGCGGCTGCTCTGGCTGGAGACCCCCTCCAACCCCGGCCTCGACGTCTGCGACATCGCCGCCCTGGCGCGCGAGGCGCACGAGCGGGGCACGTGGGTCGCCGTCGACAACACCCTCGCCACCCCGCTCGGCCAGCGCCCGCTGGAGCTGGGCGCCGACCTGTCGGTGGCCAGCGGCACCAAGGCGCTCAACGGCCACGGCGACGTGCTGCTCGGCTATGTCGCCTCCCGCGACCCGGAGTTGGTCGAGGAGATCCGCCAGTGGCGCACCGTGCTGGGCGCCATCCCCGGCCCCATGGAGGCCTGGCTGGCGCACCGCGGCCTGGCCACGCTCCAGCTGCGCGTGGCGCGCCAGGCGGAGAACGCGCTGGCCGTGGCGCGCGCGCTGGCCGAGCGCCCCGAGGTCAGCGGGCTGCGCCACCCGGGGCTGCCGGAGGACCGCGACCACGCGCTGGCCGCGCGGCAGATGCGCTCCTTCGGCTGCGTGGTCTCGTTCACGCTGCCCGACCGCGCCCACGCCGAACGCTTTCTGGCGGCGCTGCGGCTGGTCGACGACGCCACCAGCTTCGGCGGGGTCAGGTCGACGGCCGAACGGCGCGGGCGCTGGGGCGGGGACGCCGTGCCGGAGGGGTTCGTGCGGTTCTCACTCGGCATCGAGGACCCCGAGGACCTGGTGGCCGACGTGCGCCGGGCGCTCGCCGACGCCGCCGGCTGAACCCGGCGGCGACCAGCGCGAGGTTTCGTGGCGCGGCGTGCGGGCCACATGAACCCCATGGACCAGGCACAACCCGTGGTCAAACGCACCGCACGGGCCATCCTGCTGGACGGCCCCGAGCTGATCGTGATCAAACGCGTGCGGCCCGGCAGCCCGCCCTACTGGATCACCCCCGGCGGCGGCGTCGAGCCGAGCGACCCGAGCGTGGTCGCGGCGCTGCACCGGGAGGTCTTCGAGGAGCTGGGCGCCCGCGTCACCGACGTGGTACCGGCGTTCGTCGACACCGTGCCGCACGTGCCGGAGCAGGGGGAGGACGGGCCGGCGGGGCTGAAGGTGCAGCACTTCTTCGTCTGCCGGCTGGTCTCGATGGACCCGTCCCTGCGCCACGGCCCCGAGGTCACGGAGCCGCGCGGCACCTACGAGACCGTCCGACTGCCGTTCAGCCGTGAGGGGTTGGACTCGGTCAACGTGGTGCCGCCGAGCCTCAACGCCTACCTCGCCCGCAACATCCCCGGCATCCACGCCCTCCTCGCCCCTGACTTCGCCCACCGCTGATCCGTGGACGCGGGCGCGGTGCCCCCGCCGGAAGGGCCGCTCCTCGGCCCGTCAGCCGAACCAGCCGCCCGACGGCGGGGGCGACGACGGCGGCTCCGGCCGTTCCGCCCGGCGCGCACGCTCCAGCGCGCGCAGCGCCTCCGCGCGCCACTCGGCCGCCTGCGACGCGGACTGCGGCACGGACTCCGGCACGGACTGCGGCGCCGGCGGCACCGGCGGCACCGGCGGCACCTGCTGCGCCGGGGCGGGATGGTAGTGGTGCGGCGCCGGACCGCCGTAGCCGCTCTCGTGCGCGGGCTGCCGCGGGTACCCATACCCGTACTCGTACTCGTGGGCGTACCCGTATCCGTCCCCGTGCTGGTAGCCGTGGGCGTGCGCCGGCACGGGCACCTGCGCGGCGTGCGAAACGGCCGGCAGCACCGGCGCCGACGCCGGCATCCGCGGAACGGCGTCCGCCGGCGGAACCTGAGGCACCGGCGGAACCTGAGGCGCCGGCGGGACGTGCGAGGCCGGCACCGGCGGAGCCACGGACGGCGGCGGCACCGGCTCCAGGGGCGCGGAACCGCGCTCCGGCGCCTCCCGTTCCTCCCTCGCGTCCTTCGCCTCCTTCGCCGCCCCGAAGAAGTCGCCGCCCTTGCGGCGTTGGTCGTCCGTTCCCCAGTCACGCGCCGACCGCTTGGGCGCCTTGACCAGGTGGGGTATGTGCTTGGCGCAGTGGATGTACGCCTCCTCCACCTCCAGCCGCACCCAGATCCTGGTGCGCCGCCCCGGTACCGACTCCTCGGGCAACCAGGGGTGTGCCGCACGGAGTTCACCGTCGTCGGCCATCCGCGCCCGCCCGTTGACGTGCAGCCCTATCCGCGCGCGGTCGAAGTCGAGCAGCAGCAGCCCGGCGTGCGGGTTCTCGGCGAGGTTGCCGAGCGAGGCGTGCACCCCGTTGCCCCGGTACTCGGGCCAGGCGAGCGTGCGCGAGTCGAGGGCCACGAGAAACCCGGCCGGGCCGGCGCGGAAGGTGTTGTCGCACTCGCCGTGCCGGTCGGAGGTGGCCAGAAAGAACATCTCGGCCGCCGCGACGAACTCCAGCATCCGCTCGTTGAGATGGTCGAGGACCTGGTCACGGTAGAAGCGGTCGGCGCGTCCCTGTGTGCCCAGCCGTTCCTGAAGCGCGTGTTCGCCGTCGCTGCCCGGGCGATCGGCGCGCTGGGCCAGCTGTGCCGGCCATCCGTTTCCCGCTGTCCCTGCCATGGCGCTTACTTTCTACGGTTGCCGAAGTTGTCGGTGGTGGGAGGCCGGCGCCGGTGGCGCCGTGGGCGGCCTCACCGCGTGGGCGAGGCCGGCCCCTCGGTGACCCGCACCAGCGAGCCGACGAAGTCGTGTCTGATGCGGTCGGCGGGGATGCCGCTGGAGACCAGGGCGTCCACCCCCTTGCGGATCATCTGCGGCGGTCCCGAGAGATAGCCGTCGAACTCCCGCCAGGGGCCCAACTCTCGCACGGCCTCGGGGAGCTGCCCCGCCATGCCGAGGGTGGAGCGCTCCGCGACCACGGGCCTGACCGCGAGCCAGGGGTGGCGCCGCTCCAGGTCGAGGAAGGACTGCAGGTCGTACAGCTCGTTGTCCCGGTTGGCGCCGAAGAACACCTCGACCTGACGCCGTTGGCCGCGCTCCGCGACGTCCTCGACCAGCGCCTTGATCGGCGCGATGCCGGTGCTGCCGCCCATGCACAGCAGCCCGCGGTCCGAGGCGTGGTCCAGCGTCATCGAGCCGGCCGGCGCGCCCAGACGCAGCACGTCGCCGGGCCGCGCACGGTGCACCAGCGAGCGCGAGACCCAGCCGGCCGGCACGGACTTCACATGGAACGACAGCAGCCCGTCGGACCGCGGCATCGAGGCGAACGAGTAGGACCGCCACACCCGGGGCCACCAGGGGGTCTCCAGGCTGGCGTACTGACCGGCGCGGTAGGGGTACGGCTGGTCGGGGCGGACGGTGACGACGGCGACGTCGTGCGTCCTGCGCTCGTGCGAGACGATCTCGGCGTCCCACCACGGGGGCGCCACCGACTCGTCCTCGTCCGCGGCGTCGATCATGGTCTGCGACATCAGCGTGTAGACGCGGACCCAGGCCGCCTCGGTCTCCGGGCCCCAACTGCGCGGCGCGTACCGTTCCAGCGCGTACATCAGCGCCTCGCCGACCAGCGGGTACTGGTCGGCGCGCACCCCGTACTTCCGGTGGCCCCGGCCGAGGTCCCGCAGATAGCTGGTCAGCTTCTCCGGCTCGTCGATGGTCTCGGCGGCGGAGAGCAACGCGCCGAATATCCGGTCGCGTTGCGCGTCCATCGCGGCGGGGAACATGTCGCGCAGATGCGGGCCGTAGGTGAAGAGCAGCGCGTAGAAGTAGGACGTCGCCTCGTCGGCCACCGGAGCCATCTCCGCCAGGCTGCGCCGGATCGCCTTGGCGTCGCGGGACGGCTGGACGCCACTTCCGAGATCATGCTGCACGGTGGCACCCTCGTCGGCCGATATAGCGGTCATGCCCTGCCTCGCCTCACTCAACTCCCGGTCGGACAGCGTGTCAGCACGCTCACCGGAAGCGGGGCGGTTAACCGGAAACCGGCCAGCGATCCCTCGGACCCCGTAAACTGAGCGGCTCGCCGCCCCGATGCGGGACTGACCTTACCGTTATACGGACGAGACACAAGCCCCGTGCGGGGAAGGGCGGTTCGCCCCTTTCCCCCACGTCTTCCTAGGCTGTCCCGCATGGACATCTTTCTGCGTGCCGCGACTTCGGACGATGTGCCGGAAATCGTCGCCATGTTGGCGGACGACCCGCTCGGTGCCACCCGGGAGAGCCCCGACGACCTCGCGCCCTACGAGGCGGCGTTCGCACGCTTCTCCGCCGACCCGCACCAGCGGCTCCTGGTCGCCGAGGAGAACGGGCGGGTCGTCGGCACGCTCCAGCTGGCGATCCTCTTCGGGCTCTCCCGTCGAGGCGCCTCCCGCGCGCTGATCGAGGCCGTGCGGGTGCGCACCGACCGGCGCGGCGCCGGCATCGGCGGCTGGCTGATCCGCCAGGCCGTCGAGGAGGCGCGGCGGGAGGGGTGCGCGCTGGTCCAGTTGACCTCGGACGCCAGCAGGACCGACGCGCACCGCTTCTACGAACGGCTCGGGTTCGAGGCCACCCACGTGGGATACAAGCTCACGCTCTGAACGGCCCCCCGCCCCGCGCCCCCCGGGCACTCAGGCCGTCCAGCCCGTCGGGTCGCTGCCGCCCGGCACGGGCGCGGCCGGCTCGTAGGGTTCCCTGGTGAACACGAAGGTGCCCACGTCGAGATGGGTGACCCGGCCGTCGGGCCCCCGCTGGACGGTCAGCCTCTCCCCCGCGTAGTAGGCGTCCAGGCCCAGCCACTCCTCCGCGCCGACCCGCCGGAACCGCGAGCCGCGCCCCGAGCCGCCCGTCGGGTACAGCGAGACGCCACCGGCGTCGTCGAGCCGCAGGGTGTGGGAGGTCGTGCCCCAGTACCAGTCGCCGGTCAGCGGCAGCAGCGCCGGGTCGGCGTCGGCCGCCGGCCGCCAGGGCTCGGGGAAGCTCGGCTCGCGCCGGCGCAGGGTGGAGAGCAGGTCGAACGTGAGGGAACGCACGGCGGGCCCGGCCGTGGCGTTGGCCAGCACGGCTGCCGCGGTGCGCTGCTCGGGGTCGAACCAGACCCCCGCGAGAAAGCCCGGCAACGAGCCGCCGTGACCGAACAGTTGGCGGCCCTCGTGCTGGACGACCTGAAGACCGAGGCCGTAGCCGCTGGTCAGATCGGTCAGCTCCAACGGCACGGCGGAGGATCGCATCTCGGCCCGGCTGTCGGCGCCGAGCACCGCGTCGGCGTTCTCGTGGTGCCCCGTCAGGAAGGCGGCGAACGCGCAGAGGTCCTCCGTCGTCGACCACAGCTGCCCCGCCGGCGCCATCCGCCCGGTGTCCACCTCCGGCTCCGGCTGCCGCAGGTCGGCGTGGGGGTGCACGGCCCAGCCGCGCGCCGCCGGCTCCCGCCGCTCGTAGGAGGTGCGCTCCATGCCGAGCGGCGCCAGCACCTCGCGGCGCAGCACCGTGTACCACGGCTCGCCGCGCAGCCGTTCCACCAGCGCGCCGAGCAGCGCGTAGCCGGGGTTGGAGTAGTGGAAGCGCCGCCCGGTCGGGTGGAGTTCCTGGTCGGGACCGAAGAGGTCGGGCAGCTCGGGGCGCAGCTCGCCCGGGGTCCGCTCCCACCAGGGTCCCCGGGACTCGGCTGCCAGCCCCGCGGTGTGCGCGAGCAGCTGCGCGACGGTCGCGCCGCCGCCGTGCGGGGTGGGCAGCCAGCGCTCGATCGGCTGGTCGAGCTCGATCAGGCCCTCGTCGCGCAGCCGCAGCACCAGCACCGCCGTCAGGGACTTGGTGATGGAGGCGATGCGGAAGCGCACCTGTTCCGGGGCGGCCCCG
Source organism: Streptomyces sedi (assembly GCF_006335015.1). Lineage (GTDB taxonomy): Bacteria > Actinomycetota > Actinomycetes > Streptomycetales > Streptomycetaceae > Streptomyces > Streptomyces sedi. Next base: position 112,464 of record NZ_VDGT01000008.1, on the reverse strand, counting down.
ACCGGAAACTCGCCGACACCGCCGCTCCAGACCGGCTTCCCCTCGCGGGCCACGGTGGCGACCAGGGCGGGGACCCGCCCCGCCGCCTGGCAGGCCGCCGCGCGGTGCGCCAGCTCCCGCCGGGTCTCGGGCAGCGGCTCGGTGAAGGCGGCGCCCGGATCGACGCTGGTCGTGCCGTCACTCGCGCTGTGCTGGTGGCTGTTCTCGCGGCTCTTGTCGGTCATGGGGAACACCTTTACCCACCGGGGTACCCGGCCGCGAGTAGCGGGGGCTGCTTCCTCCGGCAGACGCGGCGCGTGGTGGCGCGGGGGAGCGCGGCGAAAACCGGTCGCCGGCCCGCCGAGACCTCGGCCAGTCTGAACGGGTGACCTCACACGACGACCACCCACCGATCCGCCTTCTCACGCCGGCCGACCTGGGTGCCTGCCTCGACCTCGCCGAAGAGCACGGCTGGGGACGCGAGGAGCACAAGTGGCGCCTGCTGCTCGCCTCGGGAACGGGGTACGGGATCGACGCCCCCGCCGACGACCCGGCCGGCGGGCTGCTGGCGACCGTGATCCGCACCTCCTACGCGGAGCGGTGGCACGCCGTCGGCATGATGCTGGTGGCCGGCCGCCGCCAGCGGCGCGGCCTGGGGATGCGGCTGATGCGCCGGGTGGTCGAGGACGCGGCGGGGGCCCCGTTGCTGCTCACCGCCACGGACCAGGGGCGGCCTCTCTACGAACGGCTGGGGTTCAAGGCGATGGGCGGCATCACCACGCTGCGCGGCACCCTCACCGAGCCGCCCGTGGGCGGGGAGAACCGTGGGGACGACGGCGGGGTCGCGGTGCGGCCGGCGCGGGCGGCGGACCTGCCGGAGATCCTCGCCTACGACCTCGTGGCCTTCGGCGCCGACCGGACCGAACTCCTCGCCCGGCTGCCGCGCTTCGCCGACCGTTTCCTGGTGGCCAGGACCCCCGAGGGCCGCCTGGCCGGCTTCGGCGCCTCCTGGCCCAACGTCACCACCACCTCGATCGGCCCGCTGGTCGCCGACGACGCGTCCGTGGCCAGGGCGCTGCTGACCCCGCTGGCGCTGGGCACCCCGACCCCGGCCCGCTTCGACGTCGGCGACGACCAGCCGGAACTGGCCCGCTGGCTCCACGCGCGCGGCCTTGAGGAGACCGGACACACGGAGCTGATGATCCACGGCGCGCACACTCCCCCCGGCACCCCCGCCCGCCGCTTCGCGCCCTTCTCCATGGCCCACGGGTAGCCCCGCCCCGGCGGTGCGGGAACCCCCGTCCGCGTGGCCACGGCACCGTCGCCCGTACGCGGGAGGACACGGCCGATTCGTTCAAGACCCCCGCCGTCGCCGCTTCCTACGCTGGCCCCATGACACCGCGAATGGACATGATCGGCCTGGTCACGGACGACCTGACGGCCTCGCTCGCCTTCTACCGCCGCCTCGGCGTGACCGTGCCGGAGGACGCCGCCGAGCCGCACGCCGAGACGGTGCTCGACGGCGGCGTGCGGCTCGCCTGGGACACCCTGGAATCGGTGCGCTCGATGCGCCCCGACTACCAGCCGAGGCCGGAGGGCGCACGAGTCTCGTTGGCCTTCCGCTGCGACAGCCCGGCCGAGGTCGACTCCCTCTTCCGCGAGCTGGTCGACGCCGGCCACCCCGGTGAGCACGAGCCCTGGGACGCGGTCTGGGGGCAGCGCTACGCCGTGGTGCTCGACCCGGACGGCAACTCCGTCGACCTCTTCGCCTGGCAGCACTGAGCCCCCATCGTCCGCGTCAGGGCGTCAGCAGCCTCCCCACCGGCACCCCGGCCAGCGCTCTGAACTCCCGCGCGAGATGGGCCTGGTCGGCGTAGCCGACCTCGGCCGCCACCGCCGCCAGCGGCGCCCCGCCCCTGGCCAGGGCCAGGGCGCGCCGCATCCGCAGCACGCGGGCCAGCGTCTTCGGGCCGTATCCGAAGGCGCGCAGGCTGCGACGGTACAGCTGCCGTTCGCTGATCCCGAGCCCGCGCGCCGTCTCCGCCACCGAGCGCCCGGCCCCCAGGGCGGCCACCGCCGCCGGTCGCCAGCGTTCCCGCGTGGGCGGCTCGCCGAGCCTGGCGAGCGCCGCCTCCTGGAGCACGGCGCCCGGGCGCTCGGCGAGCGCGACGCGCTCGGTCAGCTCGCGCACCACCCGCCCCGGCCAGGCCTCGGCCAGCGCCACCCGGGCGTCGACGAAGGCGTCCGCCGGCTCCCCGAGCACCAGCGGCGCCTGCCCGGGCGCGAAGCGGAGTCCCACGCAGGGCAGCTCGGCGCCCTGGTAGCCGACCAGCGCACGGGTGTCGGGCCCGGCGACCACCAGCCGGTCGCCGATCAGGATCAGGTCCATGCAGCCGTCGGGCAGCACCCGGCCCGGGGCGTCTCCCGGTCGGGGAACGCTCCGCCAGAGCACCGCCCCCGGCAGCCGCTCGGCAGGCCGTTCGCTGTACACGCCTCCCAGCATGGCAGGCTGAGCCCCATGCGCCGTATGGGACTGGTAACCCTGGTGGTACCGGAGTACGACGAGGCGATCGCCTACTACACCGAGGTGCTCGGTTTCACGTTGCGCGAGGACCGGCTGCTCGCGCCCGACGGGAAACGCTGGGTGGTCGTCGCCCCGAGCCCGACGGCGGAGACCGGGCTGCTGTTGGCGCGGGCGGTCGGCGAACGGCAGCGGGCGCGGGTCGGGGACCAGACCGGTGGCCGGGTCGGGTTCTTCCTCGACACGGACGACTTCGACGCCGACCTGGCCCGGCTGATGGCGGCCGGGGTCACCCTGGAAGAGCCGCCGAGGACCGAGAGCTACGGCCGGGTGATGGTCTTCGTGGACCGTTACGGCAACCGTTGGGACCTCATCCAGCCGGCCCACGGCTCGGGCAGCTCCTCGGCGTAGAGACGCAGCAGTTCGAGGAGTCGGTTGGCGGGCTGGGCGCTCCAGTGCGCGCCGTCCGGCCGGGGCTGGTCCGCGAGCCGCAGCACCGCCCAGCTCAGCTGGTGCCACAGCACGCCGGCCACCAGTCCCGGCCCCCGCTCGGCGAGCGTCCTCGGCCCCTCGGGGGAGCCGTCGTCGAGATAGCCGGTGAGCACCGGGGGCAGCCTCCGCGGCGGCACCTTGGCGAACTCCATGGCCGGATCGGCCCATGCGGCGTCGCCCCAGTCCAGCAGCGCGGTGAGCGAGCCGTCCTCGGCGAAGAGCAGGTTGCCCGCCGCGATGTCGCCGTGGATCAACGTCGCCCGCGCCGGCTTGTCCCGGGCCCCGTCGAGGCGGTCGAGCCAGCGGCCCAGCCAGTCGGCCAGCGCGGGGCTCAGATAGCCGCGGCCGGCCAGCCCCTCGATTCCGGCGCGCGGGTCGTCCGACCCGTCCGCGGGCACCCCCGCCCGCACCTCGTCCGGGACCTCGGCGGAGTGCAGCGCCGCCAGTTCCCGGCCGAGCGCCCGCAGTCCGGCGTCGCCCGGCTCGCCCTCGTCGGCCGGCCCGCCGGGCACGCGACGCATCAGCAGCCAGGGGAGCGGCAGCTCGCCCCGGTCCAGCAGCGCCGGCGTCCGCACCCCGCGGCGCACCGCGAACGGGATCACCAGCGCCTCCTTGCGCAGGTCGTTCGCGAACCCCTCCCGGGCGACCTTGAGTACCCACTCGCCACCCAGCAGCCAGACCCGGGCCGCCTCGCCCTGCACCGGCGACGGCCTGACGGACTCCCAGGCGACCCCGTGGGCGGTGGCGATCTCGCGCACCGCGCGCGACTCCGGCGAGAGACGCCGCTCCTCACGTTCCATGAGAGCGGACCGTACCGGGGGAACCTGACCCGTCGGCCACCGGTTTTCACCGGGCCATGACCTTCCGAAGGACGTTCCTCGACCACGCACGGCCGGCGCTCGCGACCGGTCGACGCGGCCGGGCGGCATGACCGGCGAACGCGGCACAGCGCGGTCCCTGGCGCGATCGTGACCAGCACGGCACGGAGGGCACCTCCGACCGGTGCAGGATGAGCGGGTGAGCAAAACTCTCCCTCCCGACCTCGGCGATTTCCTCCGCTCCCGGCGCGCCCAGCTGCGCCCAGAGGACGTCGGGCTGCCGACGCTGGGGCGGCGTCGGGTACCCGGGTTGCGGCGCGAGGAGCTGGCCGAGATAGCCGGGATCAGCGTCGGCTACTACACCCGGCTGGAACAGGGCGCGAGCCCCGGGGTTTCCGACCAGGTGTTGCACTCGCTCGCTCGCGCCCTCGGCCTGGACGAGGCCGAGCAGCGTCACCTGCGGCAGTTGGCCAGGCCGCGCCAGGTCGCCTCCGCCCCCGCCGAGGCGCTGCGACCGGCGCTGGTCGCGCTCGTTCGCGCCCTGGACGAGACTCCGGCGCTGGTGCTGGGCCGCCGGGGAGACGTGCTGGTGTGGAATCGGCTGGCCCACACGCTGCTGGCCCCGCATCTTCCGCACGCCGCCCGGCCCAATGTGATCCGGCTGTTGTTCCTCGACCCCTGCCTGCGGCGACTCTTCGGAGTCGGGTGGGCCTCCCGATGTCGGGACATGGTCTCCGACCTCCGACGGGCGACGAGCCTCCACCCGGGCGATCGGGTGTTGCGACAGCTGGTGGAGGAGCTGATCCGGGAGAGCGAGGAGTTCCGCCGGCTCTGGGCCGGGCACCAGGTGGAGGTCTGCTCGACCCACACCCTCACCTATCAGCATCCCGTGGTGGGCGCGCTCACGCTGACCGACCATCTCGCCGAGCTACCGGAGGACCCGGGGCAGCGACTCGTTCTCTATGCCGCGCTGCCGGGCAGCGACTCCGCCGATGCGCTGCGCCGACTCCGGGCGCGACTCGGGCCGCTCGCCCACGATGTTCCACGTGAAACATGAGCTTCTTGTTCCACGTGAAACATCGACACGAGGTGGAGCGGGTCAGGTGGTGTAGTCGGCGTTGATCCGCACATAGCCGTCGGAGAGGTCGCAGCCGTAGACCGTGGCGGCGTCCTCCCCGAGCCCGAGCGTGACGCCGATCTCCACCTCGTCCCGGCGCATGATCTCCACCAGCCGGGCCAACTCCTCCTCACCGGTGGCCCGCGGGTAGACCTCCATCGCCCCGAAGCGCACGGTCGTCTTCTCCGGGGTGATGGCGAGGTCCTCCTCGTGTTCGGTGTTCTTGCCGACGGCCATCACGACGCGGCCCCAGTTGGGGTCGGCGCCATGGACCGCGGTCTTCACCAGCGGTGAGTTGAGGACGCTCTTGGCGATCCGCTTCGCCTGCCCCGGGCTCGCGGCGCCCTCGACCACCACCCGCAGCAGCTTGGTCGCCCCCTCGCCGTCCCTGGCCAACTGCTCGGTCAGCTCCAGGCAGACGGCGTGCACGGCCTCGGCGAACGCGTCCGGGTCGACCGGCCCGGCGGCACCGTTGGCCAGCAGCGCCACGGTGTCCGACGTGGAGGTGTCGGTGTCCACGCTGAGGCAGTTGAAGGTGCGGTCGACCGCGCTGCGGAGGGCGTTGTCCAGCTCGATCGGACCGACCTCGGCGTCCGTCACCAGATAGGCCAGCATGGTCGCCATGTCGGGCTCGATCATGCCGACGCCCTTGGCCACCCCGACGACGCGGGCGCCGCCCACCGTGCGGCTGCTGACCTTGGCATGGGTGTCGGTGGTCATCATGGCCCCGGCCACGGCCAACGGGCTCGCATCGAAGTCCCGCGCGCCGGCGACCGTTCCCCCCGCTCCGGCCTCACCGGCCCCGTCGCCGCCGAGATGCGCGCGCAGCGGCGCCATGGGCAGCTGGCGACCGATCACCCCGGTGGAGCTGACGAGCACCCGCTCGGCCGGGATCCTCAGCAGCTCCCCGACGAGGGCGGCCAACTCCGCCGCGTTCCGCTCGCCCTCGGCGCCGGTGGCCACATTGGCGTTGGCGGCGACCGTGACGATGGCGCTCATCCGCTGGTCGGCCGCGTGACGGCGGCTGAGCACCACCGAGGGGCCGGCGAAGCGGCTACGGGTGAAGACGGCGGCGCTGACCGCCGGTCGCTCCGAGGCGATGATCGACAGGTCGTTCCCGTTCCGTCGCACCCCGGCGTGTCCCGCGTACCCGAGGAAGCCCTGGGGCCACTCGACGCCCGCACCCACACCGTCCGCATCATTATTCGCCATGCAACATATGTTTACACGCACGGGCGCGCCCGTCCATCCCCCCTCCGGGGCGACGGGGGAGGGACGGGCGCCGAAGGCGGTCTCAGATGCGGCCGATTCCCAGGGTGTTCTCCCGCGGCAGCAGCCCGGACTTGAGCATGACCACCCAGAACTCGCCCAGCAGCTCGACGAGTCGGGCCTTCTCCTCGCCGCTCAACGCGTCCCAGGGGCCGGCCGCCAGGATGTCGGTCTCCCGCTCGATCCTCGCGCGCAGCGCGCGCCCCTCCTCCGTGGCCGTGCCGTCGGCCGCCAGCAGTCCGCGGGCGGTCAGCCGCCGCTCGGCCGCCGACCACTCGGCCGGCTCCCATCCCCGGCTCTCGAAGACCTCGGTGGAGGCCGCGCCGAACGCGGCGAACGACACCAGCGACTCGACCGGGTCCAACTCCGCGACCAGCAGCGCCGCCAGATGCCCGTCGCCCCGGTGCTCCCGCAGCACGGCAGCCGCCTGCCACAGCCGCAGATGCGGCGCCTCCGGCAGGGGCAGCGCGGCGTTGGCGGCGGCCAACGGCCGGCCGGCGCACTCCGCCGCCGCTGCCGCCCGTTCGACCAGCTCGGCCGCCTCGGCAAGCTCGGGGCTGTCCACCCGGTCGCCCAACAGCCGCCGGTAGACCCGGTCGACCACCCGCAGCCTGGCCTCCAGCACCGCGGCCGGCTCGGCCGTCGACCAGAGGTCGGTCGCGTGCCGGCGCACCATCGCGGGGGCGAAGCTGTAGAAGGCGGAGGCCACGGGCCTGGGCCCGACCGGACCCAGCGGCGCGGCCCGGCAGGCGAAGTAGGCGCGCCAACGATCCTCGGCCGGGTACCCCAGGGCACCCAGCTCCTCGGCCGTTTCGGGCGCGAAGTAGAGCACGGCGTGCGGTGGCTCCAGCAGGTGCCACAGCTGACGCACCTGTCCCAGGTCACGGGTCATTCGGTCCACCTCCGGTACTGCGCGACAGAACGGCGCCAGCCTGACCCGCCGCACCAGATCTTGTCAACGACAAGATGCGCTTAGGGTGTCCCCATGCGCAGCCAACGCCCTTACCACCACGGCGATCTGCGGCGCGCCCTGATCACCGCCGCGCTGGAGGTCATCGCGGCCGAAGGGCCGAACGCGGTCAGCCTGCGGGAGCTGGCACGGCGCGTCGGCGTCTCCCATGCGGCGCCCGCTCACCACTTCGGCGACCGGGCCGGGCTGCTGACGGCCGTCGCGGTCGACGGATACCGGCTGCTCGTCGACGAGCTGGACCGGGCGACCGATCTGCGTGACCTCGGCGGTCGCTATGTGTCCTTCGCGCTGACGCATCCGGCACACTTCCAGGTCATGTTCCGCCCGGAACTGCTCGACCGGGACACCCCCGCGCTCGTCGCCGCCCGGGCCGAGACCCGCGAGCGGCTGGAGCGCGGGATCGCCGCACGGCAGCCCGACGACCCCCGGCTGGGCGGACTCGCCGCGTGGTCGCTGGCGCACGGCCTCGCCACCCTGCTGCTCACCGGCAACCTGCCGACGCTGGAGGGGGGCGACCCGGCCGAGCTGTTCCGCACCGTCTGCACCCACCCGCTGTTCCACCCGGAGCCCGAGCGCTGAGTCGGCGCCCGCGCTATCGCTCCAGCCGGCGCGCCACCGCCTTGAAGAACGTGTAGTGGAACGTGCCCTCGCCCGCCGCCGCCAGCCGGAGCTGCTCGATCCCCAGGTCCCACTCGTCCGGCGTGGCCAGCCCGGCCGCCAGCGCCTCGTCGCGCACCGACGCGATCGCCGCGACGAACGTGTCGCGGGTGAAGCCGGCCCGCAGCCACTCGCGGGTGCGGTCCGCGTAGACGGTGCGCGGCCGGACGCGCGCGTCGGTGAATCCGGCCGCCTCCAGCAGCGGCAGCAGCCGCCGCCCCAGCGAGGCATCGCCTCCGGCCGCCGCCTGGAGCCGCGCCTGGCAGTCGATGACCGCCCTGGCCGGCGCACTGTCCGGGTGGAAGAAGACCGAGCCGTGGTCCCCCTCGATCACGGTGAGCGAGCCGCCGGGCCGCAGCACGCGCCGCAGCCGTTCCAACGCGTCCGCCGGGTCGGCGAGATGCTCCAGCACGAAGCAGACGAAGACATGGTCGAACGCGCCCTCGTCGAAGGGGAGGGCGAAGAGATCGGCCTGGCGCCACTCGACGAGCGCCCCCGGCGCGTGTTCCGCGACGCGCGCCCGCGCGATCGCCAGCGACTGCGCCGAACGGTCGACCGCGACCAGCCGGGCCCCCGGGCTGTGGCCGACCAGATGCCTCGTCTGCGCGCCGACGCCGCAGCCGACCTCCAGCACCCGGCTGCCGTCGGGGTAGCGGGTGCCGGAGTGCAGCAGCTCGGCGAGCACGTCCGCCTGGTCGCCGAGGCGCGCGGCCTCGCGCTCCGAGTAGCCGTGCACATAGCCAACGGCGGGGACCTCGCGGGAGACCGGGCCCACGGGGGCGTGAGGGATGAACGTTTCCATGGCCCCACCCTGGCCGGGATGATGGCCCCGTGAGCAGGTCCAAAGACTCCGGTCATGACAGGTCCAAAAGGGACGAGGAGAGAGCGGGGTCGGACTTCCTCCAGCTGGACATGGCGCTGGCCCCCGCCGGCGGCCGGGCCGACTGGCTCGCCGGACAGCTGCGGCTGGCCATCGCCGACGGCCGGCTCCCGCTCGGCGCCCGGCTGCCCGCCACCCGCGCGCTCGCCGCCGAGTTGCGCGTGTCGCGCGGCGTGGTGACCGAGGCCTACCGCCGACTGATGGAGGAGGGCCAGATCGCCGGACGACGGCGCAACGGAACCGTGGTGGTCGCCGCCCCACACCTGTCGGTCAGAAATGGTCAACCCCGTGCACTCGCGGACCCGTTCGACGGGGAACCCGGCAAGGACGCGTTTGACGCACTGCGCGCCGCCCCCGCCGGGATCGACCTCTCGCCCGGGCTGCCCGACCTCGCCGCCTTCCCCCGCGCCGCCTGGCTGCGCACGGAACGTGCCCTGCTCAGCCGGCTGCCCGCCGCCGAGTTGGGCTACGGCGATCCGCGCGGCACCCCGGCGCTGCGCGCGGCCGTCGCCGACTGGCTGGCCCGCAACCGCGGGGTCCTGGTCACCCCGGACGAGGTGCTGATCGTCGCCGGCACCGCCCAGTCGCTCAGCCTGCTGGGACGGCTGCTGCACCGCGAGGGCTCGCGGGAGGTCGCCGTCGAGGACCCGGGGTCGCTCGGCGCGCGCCAGCACCTCGCGGACTGCGGCCTGGCCACGCCACCCGTCCCCGTCGACGAGGAGGGCGTGCGCGTCGAGGCGCTCGCCCGACTCGACGCACGGACCGTGCTGCTCACCCCGGCGCACCAGTTCCCCACCGGCCAGGTGCTCTCCGGCCGACGGCGGCGCGAGTTGGTGCGCTGGGCGGCGGAACGCGAAGGGCTGATCGTCGAGGACGACTACGACGCCGAGCACCGCTACGACCGCCCGCCGGTCGCCGCCGTCCGTTCCCTGCTGGCCGAACGGGTCTGCTACGCGGGAAGCGTCTCCAAAACCCTCTCACCCGCGCTCCGCGTCGGCTGGCTGGTCCCACCGCCGCACTGGCACGAGCGCCTGGTGGAGGCGAAGAGGTTCGCCGACCTCGGCAACGCGGTGCTTCCCCAACTGGTGCTCGCCGCCCTCATGGAGAGCGGCGAACTGGAACGCCATCTGCGGCTGACCCGCCGCCGACACCGGGCCCGCAGGGACGCGATGGTCGCGGCGCTGCGGTGGCGGCTGCCGCACGCGGTGGTGCACGGCACCGCGGCGGGGCTGCACCTGACGGTGACGCTGCCCGAGGGGGTCGACGACTCGGCGCTGGCCGCCCGCGCGCTCGCGCTCGGTGTGCGCACCCAACCGCTGAGCTGGCACCGGCAACTCCCCGGCCCCCCGGGACTGGTCCTCGGCTACGCGGCGACCGCGCCCGGGCTGATCGACGCGGGCGTGGCCGTCCTCGCCCGCGCCCTGCGTGAGTGCGGCTGAGTCCGCCGGAACCGCACGGTCACAGCCCGCCCCGGCACGCCACGCCACGCCACGCCACGATGAGGAATCCCCGAACCCGCCCTCACCGCCCCGGATCTGCACGTGGTGATGTGCCGTGCGTGGTGCACCGTTACCTGTGTGCCGTGCTGAGCTGCGCCGTTGCCGGGGAGTCGAACCCCTGCGTTGCTCCTCACGCACCAGGAGGGCCGGAATGACCGCCGGCCGCGGCGTGTGCACGCCTCCGGAGCGGCTACCCGCTCCTCTCGTCCCCGCCTCGCCGGGTCAGTCCAGCAGATCCGCCTCCCAGTTGACGCGCTGGATACGCACGTCGGTCTCCCGGATCTCCCGCGCCAACGCGTCCGCCTGGGCGCGCAGTTCGGCGACGGGGAGCGCCGAGAGCATCTTCAGCTCGGAGCGCAGCTGCCGTCCGCGACCGCCGGCGCCGGCCGCCGCGTCCGCCGCGGCGGTGACCACCGCGTGGCGCAGCCGCAGGGTGTCCCGGCGCGCGAGCGCGTCGGTCAGCGTCTCCCCGGGCCCCATGCGCACCGCGGCGTTGGTCCTGTTGATCCGTCGGATCAGCGTTTCGAGGGTGTCCAGCACCTCGCCGGCCTCGGCCAGCAGCGCCGCCGCGTCCTCGGCCGGGGTCTCGCCCTCCTGATAGCGCGCGCTGCCGACGACCCGCGCCCTCAGCTGCTCCACCCGACGCGCGGCCTCCGCGCGCTCCGCCAGTGCCTCGGCCAGCTTCATCGCTCCCCCTCTCGTGCGGCCATCGTCGCCGCTCCCCGAACACGCACGACTATATGAACAACCCTCGCGCCCGGCACCCCGTTTGCCCACCGACCGCCGTCCCCACGCCCTCCCCGCGTCGTCCCAGGTCGACACGCCGGGGCGCCCCGGGGGAGAGCCGTCGAGGAGGCTCAGAACCCGCCCTCCATGTTGACGAAGCGGGAGTAGTGGCCCTGGAAGGCGACCGTGATGGTGGCCGTCGGGCCGTTCCTGTGCTTGGCGACGATCAGGTCGGCCTCGCCCGCGCGGGGCGACTCCTTCTCGTACGCGTCCTCCCTGTGCAAGAGGATGACCATGTCGGCGTCCTGCTCGATCGAACCCGACTCACGGAGGTCCGAGACCATCGGCTTCTTGTCCGTGCGCTGCTCGGGGCCGCGGTTCAGCTGGGAGAGCGCCACCACCGGCACCTCCAGCTCCTTGGCCAGCAGCTTCAGGTTTCGCGACATCTCGGAGACCTCCTGCTGCCGGCTCTCGGGCCGGCGGCTGCCGCCCGTCTGCATCAGCTGGAGGTAGTCGATGACGACCAGCTGGAGGTCGTTGCGCTGCTTCAACCGCCGGCACTTGGCCCTGATCTCCATCATCGAGAGGTTCGGCGAGTCGTCGATGTAGAGGGGCGCCTCGTTGACCTCGGCCATCTGGCGGGCCAGGCGGTTCCAGTCCTCGTCGGTCATGCTGCCGGAACGCATGTGGTGCAGCGCGACCCTCGCCTCGGCGGAGAGCAGGCGCATCGCGATCTCGTTGCGCCCCATCTCCAGCGAGAAGATCACGCTCGGCAGCTTGTGCTTGATCGAGCAGCTGCGTGCGAAGTCGAGCGCCAGCGTCGAGTTGTGCGTCGGCACCATCGAGCGGGTGGCGAGGTAGAGATGGTCCGGGTTGTCCACCTGGACACAGCGGACCGGCACGCTGGGGACCTCCCGGACGCCCGTGACGACCCGCCGCTCCGAAGCGGGGTCCACACCCGTGGGCGTGAACGTCAGGAAGTGGCTGCCGGCCGGCCCGCTCCGGGACTCGCAGCGGTGGCCGAGGCCGACGAGCAGCTCACGGACGTCCTCGGCCAACCTCACGCCGGCCACCTCCAGCCGCACGGAGCCGGCGTCGGCGCCCGGCCCCGCGTCCGTCGACGCCGCGTCCAGCAGGCCGGCGAGCAGCTTCGCCCGCTGGGCGGGGGACGCGCGCAGATAGCCCGAGGGCACCCGCCTGTCCTCCACCACGCCCAACTCCCGCAACCCGGCGAGCAGCTCCCCCTCACCCGCGGCTGCCGCGTCCCCCCCGAGCCAGGCACCCAGCGCGTACGGCGGGACCGGCAGCTCCCTTCGGGGCAGGTCGAGCGGGGCCGCGTTCCGCACCGTGTGCGGCGGGAGGGCCTCGTCGAGGGGGTCGTACCACGTCTCGGCGAGCTCCTTGGTGGTCCTGACGGCGACGGTGTCCCTCTCCGTCAGCCACTGGTGGTCCGCGTCGGCGACCACGGTCGTGCCGTCGTCGAACGCCACCTCGTAGCAGGGGCGTCCGGTCATCACCCCCGTCGCCTCCACCACCCGCGTCGGCCTGCCCGAGGCGTCGAGCAGGCGGTCGCCGGGCCGCACCTCGCCCATCGTGGTCCACCCCGTCGGGGTGGGCAGCGGGGTGTCGAGGGCCAGGGCCTTGCCCATCGCGGGGCGGGCGGCGATGACGACCATCTGGCCCGGGTGCAGCCCGTTGGTCAACGAGTCGAGATCGGTGAAGCCCGTGGGCACACCGGTCATCTCGCCGCTGCGGTTGCTGATGGCCTCGATCTCGTCGAGCGCGCCCTCCATGATGTCGCCGAGCGGCAGGTAGTCCTCCGCGGTGCGCTGCTCGGTGACCTGGTAGACCTCGGCCTGCGCGGAGTTGACGATGTCGTCGACGTCCCCGTCGGCGGCGTACCCCATCTGGGTGATCCGGGTGCCGGCCTGCACCAGGCGGCGAAGCACCGCGCGGTCGTGCACGATCTCCGCGTAGTACTCGGCGTTGGCCGCCGTCGGCACCATCTGCACCAGCGAGTGCACATAGCCGGCGCCGCCGATCTTGGCCAGCTCGCCGCGCTTGGTCAACGCGTCGGAGATCGTGATCGGGTCGGCGGGCTCGCCCTTGGCGTAGAGGTCGAGGATGGCCTCGTAGATCGTCTCGTGCGCCGGCTTGTAGAAGTCCCGTCCGCGCAGCACCTCCACGACGTCCGCGATGGCGTCCTTCGACAGCAGCATCCCGCCGAGCACCGACTGCTCGGCCGCGAGGTCCTGCGGGGGCAGCCGCTCGAAGGCCGCGCGCTCGTCCGGCGGCTCCTCCTCCGCGCTCGCGCGGGGACGCGAGACGGAGAAACGGTCACCCGCGTCGGCCTCGTCCCACGCAGCTCCCGCGTGCTCCAGATCCGCCATCGTCCCGCCTCCTCCCGGCCAGGGCACCGCGCCCACACCCATGTCTACGGCACGGCTCTGACAGTTCGGCTGACGGGCGGCGCGAGCGGGCTCGGCCGACCCCGGAAACCGGGCCGGGCGGACCTACGGTACGGCCAGGATCGCGGTCCACCAACCCGAGTTATCCACAGGCTATGTGGATTTCAGATCAGACCCTGTGGATAACTCACCCCTTCCTGTGGACCAACCGGGGACCCCGCCTTCCGCCATACGGACACCCTCACGGCGAAACCGCTCACCACCTGCGACTTTCCCACAGGGTGACGGGCGATGCGGAACGGGTTGCCGCCCCCGTCGACTTACCTGAAAACCGGCCCGCCCGGCCCGCCGAACAACCGGACACACGAGCGAAGGTAAGGGCTGGATACCTATTGCGTCCATTACCTGTGGATGTTTGGATCGTGTCATGTCATCCAGCAGCAGGGCGGAGGTCCCGCCGCCGTCCGCCATGGGCGAACGAACGCCGGAGAGTGACCCGCGAGAGCGCCGGCGACGGATGCGGCGGCACGACCGGGAGATACTCGCGCTCGCCCTGCCGGCGTTCGGCAGCCTGGTCGCCGAACCGCTCTTCCTGATGGCCGACAGCGCGATGATCGGCCATCTGGGCACCGCCCAACTGGCCGGCCTCGGCGTCGCCGCCGCGCTGCTGACCACCGTGGTCAACGTCTTCGTCTTCCTCGCCTACGCCACCACCGCCTCGGTGGCCAGAAGCGTCGGCGCCGGGGACCTCCCCACCGCCATCCGGCGCGGCATGGACGGCGTCTGGCTCGCGCTGCTGCTCGGCGCCGTGCTGATCACGGTGCTGATCCCCGCCACCCCCGCCGTCGTCGACGCCTTCGGCGCCTCCGAGACCGCCGCCCCGCACGCCGTCAGCTATCTGCGGATCAGCGCCCTCGGCGTCCCCGCCATGCTGATGGTGCTGGCCGCGACCGGCGTGCTGCGCGGGCTCCAGGACACCAGGACCCCGCTGCTGGTCGCGGTGGGCGGCTTCAGCGCCAACATCGTGCTCAACGCGCTCTTCATCTACGGCCTGGACGGCGGCGTCGCCGGCTCGGCCTGGGGCAGCGTGCTCGCCCAGTGGGGCATGGCCGCCGTCTATCTGCGCGTGGTCGTCAGAGGCGCCCGGGCACACGGGGCCGTGCTGCGCCCCAGCGTCGCCGGGCTGCGGGCCAACGCCAGGGCCGGCGTTCCGCTGCTGGTGCGCACGCTCTCGCTGCGCGCCGTGCTGCTGATCGCGACCGCCGTCGCCGCCCGGCTCGGCGATGCCGACATCGCCGCGCACCAGATCGCCCTCACCCTCTGGACGCTGCTGGCGTTCGCGCTGGACGCGATCGCCATCGCCGGCCAGGCGATCATCGGCCGCTATCTCGGCGCCTCCGACCGGGAGGGCGCCCGGGCGGCCTGCCGGCGGATGGTGTGGTGGGGCGTGGTCGGCGGCGCCGGGCTCGCGGTGCTGCTGGTCGCGGCCATCCCGCTGGCGCTGCGGCTCTTCACCGGCGACCCGGAGGTGCGTGACCAGCTGCTTCCCGTGCTGCTGGTGATCGCGGTGACCCAGCCGATGGCCGGGGTGGTCTTCGTGCTGGACGGGGTGCTGATGGGCGCGGGCGACGGGCGGTATCTGGCGGTCGCGATGCTGTTGACGCTGGTGGTCTTCGCGCCGGTCGCGCTGCTGGTGCCGGCGCTGGGCGGCGGTGTGACGGCGCTCTGGGCGGCCGTCGCCGGGCTGATGATGGGCACCCGGCTGCTCACCCTGGGACTGCGGGCCAGGACCGGGCGCTGGATGGTGACCGGCGCCGCCTGACGGTGGTGCCCGGGAGAGGCACGACTCAAGGGACCCGGCGCGAGGGCCCCGGACATGACGAGGGGGCCGCGCCCCGGCCCGTGAAGGCTCCGGGGCGCGGCCCCCTCCGCCGCGCGAACTCCTCGTCGATCGTCGAGAGGCGTTACTTGGCGGCGTCGACCGTGATGCCGACGTTGGCCACGACGTCCGCGTGCAGCCGGACCGAGACCCGGTGCGAGCCGAGGCTCTTGATCGGGGTGCTCAGCTCGATGCGGCGCTTGTCCACGTCCGGGCCACCCGCGCTCTTCACCGCCGTGGCGATGTCGGCCGGGGTGACCGAGCCGAAGAGCCGACCGCCGTCGCCGGCGCGGACCTTCAGTCGGACCGTGACGCCCTCAAGCTGGGCCTTCACGTCGTTGGCCTGCTCGATCGAGGCGATCTCGCGGATCTTGCGACCGCGACGGATCTGCTCGACGTCCTTCTCGCCACCCTTGGTCCAGCGGATCGCCACACCACGGGGGAGCAGGTAGTTACGGGCGTACCCGTCCTTCACCTCGACGACGTCGCCGGCCATGCCCAGGCCGGAGACCTCATTGGTCAGGATGATCTTCATGTGTCATACCATCCTTTCCGGTCAGCGAGCGGTCGAGGTGTAGGGCAGCAGCGCCATCTCACGGCTGTTCTTGACGGCCGTGGCGACGTCACGCTGGTGCTGGGTGCAGTTGCCGGTGACCCGGCGGGCACGGATCTTGCCGCGGTCGGAGATGAACTTCCGCAGCAGGTTCGTGTCCTTGTAGTCGACGTAGGAGATCTTCTCCTTGCAGAACACGCAAACCTTCTTCTTGGGCTTGCGCGCGGGCGGCTTCGCCATCGTGTTTCTCCGGTGATTTCAATAAGAAGTGGGTGTCGAGCGCACCAGGTCAGAACGGGGGCTCGTCCGAGTAGCCGCCGCCACCGCCGCCCCAGCCGCCACCGCCGCCGCCCTGCTGGCCGCCGCCCGCGGGAGCACCGGTCGCCCAGGGGTCGCCCCCCGGCGCGCCGCCGCCCTGCTGGCCGCCGCCGGCCGGACCGCCCTGGCCGCCACCGCCGCCCCAGCCGCCGCCACCGCCGCCGCCCTGCTGACCGCCACGGCCCGTGGTCCTGGTGACCTTGGCCGTCGCGCTGCGCAGGCTGGCGCCGACCTCGTCGACGTCGAGGTCGATGACCGTGCGCTTGACGCCGTCACGGTCCTCGTAGGACCGCTGCTTCAGCCGGCCCTGAACGATGACGCGCATCCCCTTGGTGAGGGACTCCGCGACGTTCTCCGCGGCCTGACGCCAGACCGAGCAGGTGAGGAAGAGGCTCTCGCCGTCCCGCCACTCGCTGGTCTGCCGGTCGAAGATCCGCGGCGTGGACGCGACACGGAACTTCGCGACCGCCGCACCGGATGGGGTGAAGCGCAGCTCGGGGTCGTCGACCAGGTTGCCGACGACCGTGATGACGGTCTCGCCTGCCATTGGGGGAACCTCTCGGCGGGGGTTAACTGCTGTTGCTGCGATGATGACTCATGGCACTGACAGTGGTGACTGTGAGTACCGACTCGGTAGCCGCTCGGCCGGTTCGCACGCCGCCCGGGACGCCCCGTGAGGGGCGGGGGACGGCGCTCGACCGCTGCCTGGCGTTACGCGCCGATCCGGGGGATCAGCGCGTCTGGGGCCTCAGGACCTTGGTCCGCATGACCGACTCGTTGAGGTTCATCTGCCGGTCCAGCTCCTTGACCACGTCAGGCTCGGCCTGGAGGTCAATCACCGAGTAGACGCCCTCGGGCTTCTTGTTGATCTCGTAGGAGAGACGGCGGCGACCCCAGGTGTCGACCTTCTCGACCTTGCCGTTGGCCTCACGGACCACCGACAGGAACGACTCGATCAGGGGCGCGATGGAGCGCTCCTCAAGATCGGGGTCGAGGATCACCATCACCTCGTAGTGACGCATACGTGAACCCACCTCCTCTGGACTCAGGCGGCCACGGGCGTTCCGTGGCAGGAGGGTCGTGATGCGGTCCACACCCGGCCGTCTGGACGGGCGCGGACAGTACACCGTACCCGCATCCCGCCTTCCGGTTGAAATCCTCCCGGGTAGCGCTGCAATCTGGATATACAGGGATGTAAGCCAACGAAGGGTCCGTAATGACTCAGGCAGCACACCGCGGTCCGGTCTCGCACACCGTCGGTCTCCTGCTGAACAGCGACGGCCGGGCACACCCCAGGGAGAACACCCTCGCCTCGATCACCCTGGCGTTGGGGCTGGTCGCGGCGATCACCTCGGCCTTCTACGGACTGCACGTGATCAGCAGCTGGACCGGTCTTGTCGGTCTTCTGATCGGCGCGGTCAGCCAGTTGGTCTCCGCCACCACCGGGCAGCGCGCTCTCACCGTGGTCGGACTCGGCGGCGCGGGGGTGGGGCTCTATCTCGGCCTCTCGCACGGAGGTTTCTTCCCCGCCTGGCCGGGCTGAGCACTCCTCTCCCACCGGACCTGGCGGACGGCGGCGGCCCCCGCCGCCGGGCGTCGCGCCGGCCGCGGGATCGGGGCGCCACGCGGGCGCCGAGCGCCACCGCGCCGTCCACGGAAAGTGGTCGCGCCGTTAGGCTTCCGGGCGAGACGCTGCGTTTGACGCCCAAGGAGCGCCCGCATGAGCCTGACCCTGAGGACCATCAGCCGCGACGAACACCTCGCATACATCCGCTCGCTCCCGTCAGCCAGCCATATGCAGGTTCCGGCATGGGGTGATGTGAAGGCTGAATGGCGCTCGGAGTCGCTGGGCTGGTTCGACGCCAGCGGGCGGCTCGTCGGCGCCGGCCTGGTGCTCTACCGTCAACTCCCCAAGCTCAAGCGGTATCTGGCGTACCTTCCCGAGGGCCCGGTGATCAACTGGCACGCGCCCAACCTGGAGGAGTGGCTGCGCCCGATGCTGGCGCACCTGAAGCAGCAGGGGGCGTTCTCGGTCAAGATGGGCCCGCCGGTGGTGATCCGCAGGTGGAACGCGGCGGCGATCAAGGCGGGCATTCAGAACCCCGAGGTCAAGCGGCTGCGTGAGGTCGAGCCGACCGTTCTGGAGCCCAAGGCGTTCGAGGTGGCCGACCAACTGCGGCGGATGGGCTGGCAGCAGGGCGAGGACGGCGGCGCCGGCTTCGGCGACGTGCAGCCCCGTTACGTCTTCCAGATCCCGCTGCGCGACCGCACGTTGGAGGAGGTCCAGAAGGGCTTCAACCAGCTGTGGCGACGGAACATCAAGAAGGCCGACAAGGCCGGGGTGCAGGTCGTCAGGGGCGGATTCGAGGACCTTCCGGCCTGGCAGCGGCTCTACGAGGTGACGGCCGAGCGCGACAAGTTCCGCCCGCGCCCGCTGATGTACTTCGAGCGGATGTGGCGCGTTCTGAACGAGGAAGAGCCCGACCGTATGCGGCTCTACTTCGCCATGCACGAGAACGAGCCGGTCGCCGCCGCGACGATGCTCATCGTCGGCGGACACGTGTGGTATTCCTACGGAGCGTCGGCCAACCACAAGCGCGAGGTTCGCCCCTCCAACGCGATGCAGTGGCAGATGCTCCAGGACGCGCACCAACTCGGGGCGCACGTCTACGACCTGCGGGGCATCGGCGACTCGTTGGAGGACACCGACCACCTCTTCGGCCTGATCCAGTTCAAGGTGGGTACGGGCGGTGAGGCGTCGGAGTATCTCGGCGAGTGGGACTTCCCGCTCAACAAGCTTCTCCACAAGGCGCTCGACATGTACATGTCGCGGCGCTGACCGCGCGCCGGCGCCGACCGGCTCCGCCTTCGTTCTCCCGACGGACCAACCGCCCGACCCACCGACCGCCCGGCCGCATCACCCCGGACCCGAGCGGACTCCCGGCGCACCGACAGCAGAACATCAGCAGAAAGGGACCCCCCGGCCATGGCGCTCACCCTGTACGTCGAGACGGACCGCTGGCGGGCGCACCAGCGGTCGGTGCTCGCCGACTTCCCCGGTCTGGTTCCCGTGTGCAAGGGCAACGGTTACGGCTTCGGCCATGACCGCCTGGCCGAGGAGGTCTCCCAGCTGGAGCTGGACACGCTGGCGGTCGGGACCACCTACGAGGCCGCGGCCATGAAGGACCGCTTCAGCGGCGACCTGCTGGTGCTCACGCCCTACCGCCGCAGCGAGGAGCCGGTGCCGCTGCCGGACCGGGTGATCCGTTCCGCCTCCTCCGTCGACGGCGTCTACGGGCTGGTCGGCTCGCGGGTGGTCGTCGAGGTGATGAGCTCCATGAAGCGCCACGGGGTGACCGAGCGCGACCTGGGCAAGCTGCACGCCGCGCTCGACGACGTGCGGCTGGAGGGCTTCGCCATCCACCTGCCGCTGGACCGCACGGACGGCAGCGACGCCGTCGAGGAGGTCATCGGCTGGATGGACCGGCTGCGGGCGGCCAGGCTGCCGCTGGACACGATGTTCGTCAGCCATCTCAGCTCGCGCGAACTGGCGCGGCTGCGGCAGCAGTTCCCGCAGACCACCTTCCGGGCGCGGATCGGCACCCGGCTGTGGCTGGGCGACCACGGGGCGACGGAGTACCGCGGCGCGGTGCTCGACGTCACGCCGGTGGCCAAGGGGGACCGCTTCGGGTACCGGCAGCAGAAGGCGGCCGGCGACGGCTGGTTGGCCGTGGTGGCCGGCGGCACCTCGCACGGGGTCGGTCTTGAGGCGCCCAAGGCGCTGCACGGGATGACCTCGCGCGCCAAGGGAATGGCCAGGGCCGGTCTGGCGACGGTCAACCGCAACCTCTCGCCGTTCGTCTGGGACGGCAAGCAGCGCTGGTTCGCGGAGCCGCCGCACATGCAGGTATCGATCCTGTTCGTGCCGGCGGAGGCCAAGGAGCCCAAGGTGGGCGACGAGCTGAAGGCGATCCTGCGGCACACGACGACCCAGGTGGACCGCCTCGCGGACCGCTGAGCCGAGGCGGTCACCGCCCCGACGGAACGGCGGCGGCCGTCGCGAGGACGGCCGCCGCGGGGAACGAGGCGGGCCGAGAAGGCCCGCCCCACAGACGGCGGCAGCCCCGGAAACGGGCCGGGGCTGCCGCTGCTCGGTCACGCCTGGGGCGTGGGTCCCTTGAGGTCGCTCAGCTGTCGACCTCGCCGCGGATGAACTGCTCGACGTTCTCCCGCGCCACGTCGTCGAAGTACTGCACGGGCGGCGACTTCATGAAGTACGAGGAGGCGGAGAGCACCGGGCCGCCGACACCGCGGTCCTTGGCGATCTTCGCGGCGCGCAGCGCGTCGATGATCACGCCGGCCGAGTTCGGGGAGTCCCAGACCTCCAGCTTGTACTCCAGGTTGAGCGGCACGTCGCCGAAGGCGCGCCCCTCAAGCCGCACGTAGGCCCACTTGCGGTCGTCCAGCCAGGCCACGTAGTCCGACGGGCCGATGTGCACGTTCTTCTCGCCGAGGTCCCGGTCGGGGATCTGGGAGGTCACGGCCTGGGTCTTGGAGATCTTCTTCGACTCCAGCCGGTCGCGCTCCAACATGTTCTTGAAGTCCATGTTGCCGCCGACGTTCAGCTGCATGGTGCGGTCCAGGATGACGCCCCGGTCCTCGAACAGCTTGGCCATCACGCGGTGCGTGATGGTGGCGCCCACCTGGGACTTGATGTCGTCGCCCACGATCGGGACGCCGGCCTCGACGAACTTGTCGGCCCACTCCTTGGTGCCGGCGATGAAGACCGGGAGGGCGTTGACGAACGCGACCTTGGCGTCGATGGCGGCCTGCGCGTAGTACTTGGCGGCGTCCTCGGAGCCGACCGGCAGGTAGCAGATCAGCACGTCGGCCCGGGTGTCCTTGAGGACCTGGACCACGTCGACCGGCTCGTCGTCGGACTCGACGATGGTCTCCCGGTAGTACTTGCCCAGACCGTCGAGGGTCTGCCCGCGCTGCACGTTCACGCCGGTGGGGGGCACGTCGCAGATCTTGACGGTGTTGTTCTCGCTGGCGCCGATGGCATCGCTGAGGTCGATGCCGACCTTCTTGGCGTCAACGTCGAAGGCGGCCACGAACTCGATGTCCGAGACGTGGTAGTCGCCGAACTGGACGTGCATCAGACCCGGGACGCGGCTGTCCGGGGCGGCGTCCTTGTAGTACTCGACGCCCTGTACCAGCGAGGCGGCGCAGTTGCCCACGCCAGCGATGGCTACGCGAACCGAACCCATTCCGGTTGCTCCCTGTTGTGTGTTCTCGACGTGACCCCGCATCGTCGCGGGGAGGTTAGTTGGTGCTGTCGTCGGAAGGATCGGGGCCCGCACGCTCGTGCGCGCCGCTCGGACCGCGCTGCTCGCGCTGGCCCTGCCCTTCCCGCTCGCTCTCGATCAGCTCGTTGAGCCAGCGGACCTCGCGCTCCACGGACTCCATGCCGTGACGCTGCAACTCCAGGGTGTAAGCGTCCAGCTTCTCCCTGGTGCGGGCCATGGAGGCCCGCATCTTGGCGAGGCGCTCCTCCAGACGACTGCGGCGCCCCTCCAGGACGCGCATCCGCACGTCCCGCGAGGTCTGGCCGAAGAAGGCGAAGCGCACACCGAAGTGCTCGTCCTCCCAGGCGTCAGGGCCGGTCTGGGCGAGCAGCTCCTCGAAGCGCTCCTTGCCCTCGGCCGTGAGGCGGTAGACGATCTTGGCCCGGCGGTTGGTCAGCGGCGTGGCACGCGGGTCGTCCGAGGCGCGACCCGACTCCTCGGCCAGCCAGCCCTGCTGGACCAGCGCCTTGAGGCAGGGGTAGAGGGAGCCGTAGCTGAACGCGCGGAAGACGCCGAGCGAGGTGTTGAGCCGCTTGCGCAGCTCGTAACCGTGCATCGGGGCCTCACGCAGGAGGCCGAGTACGGCGAACTCCAGAACGCCTGAACGCCTGCTCATCCCGGAGGTCACCTCCACCCTCGTCCGCCGTGTCCTGCCCTGCCCGTGCGCGGCCCCCGAGGGGGCCGGACCCTCCGCCTCCGGAGCGCTACTCGCTCCGATGCATTGAGTCGATGTATCAGCTCGATACATCGCAAAGATAGAACGCGGAGGAAGACTCGGCAAGCGAGGATGCGGTGAAGGGGGTCACATCTTTACTTCACCCGCGAAGGAATGTCCCAATTGCCCGCCCCGGCAAGAAAGATGGTTTTTGGCGCTGCGTAGTCTGGGCCCGTGCGGATCAGCCCAACGGGGAACCTTGCGGAGCGCGATGACGTCTTCGTGCTAGGTGACGTGCGCCCAGAAGTGGATTCGGATCACACGCCGGGGGACTGGGCCACAAGAAGTACCCGCCGTCCGCAGACAGAGATGTCTGTCCTAGGAGTAACTGCCCCATGAGCGAGCACCGTCGCAAGCCGCCGCAGTCACGCGGCCGCCGCGCCGCGTCATCCGGGCGCCGCGCCGAGCCGCCGCCCGCTCCCCCGCCCCAGGCTCCCTCCGGGGAGTCGGAGGAGCGCGCCTTCGGTAGCCGTGCGGAGGCCAGACGCGCCGCCCAGCGCGGCGGACGCCGGCGCGCGGCCAACGCCTC
Source organism: Streptomyces sedi (assembly GCF_006335015.1). GTDB lineage: Bacteria > Actinomycetota > Actinomycetes > Streptomycetales > Streptomycetaceae > Streptomyces > Streptomyces sedi. Next base: position 89,786 of record NZ_VDGT01000008.1, on the reverse strand, counting down.
CGCGGGAGCGGCCGGCGCCGAGAGCGCCGCCGAGGGCGCGAGCGGCGGTCGCCGCCGCAGGGCCGAGCCCAGCGGGCGCAAGCGACTGATCGACTATCCCCGCGCCAACAAGCACGGGGTACGCCGCTGGGTGCCCTCCTGGAAACAGGTGCTGGGCTCGGCCGTCGCGTTCTTCGGCCTGTTGGTGGGCCTGGTGGGTCTGGCCTACGCCATGACCGAGATCCCCAACCCCAACGAGCTGGCCAAGCAGCAGAGCAACGTCTACTACTGGGCCGACAACGAGCGCATGGTCGTCTCCGGTGGCGAGGTCAACCGCCAGGAGATCCCCTACGAGGAGATCCCCGAGGCGATGCGGGACTCCGTGGTGGCCGCCGAGAACGCCACCTTCTGGGAGGACTCCGGCATCGACCCGATGGGCATCGGCCGCGCCGTACTCAACATGGCGCGCGGCGGCGACGTCCAGTCGGGCTCGACCATCACCCAGCAGTACGTCAAGAACATGTACCTCACCCAGGAGCAGACGCTGGAGCGCAAGGGGCGCGAGCTGCTGCTCTCCATCAAGGTGGGCGCCGAGTACTCCAAGCAGGACATCCTGGCGGGCTACCTCAACTCGTCCTACTACGGGCGGGGCGCCCACGGCATCCAGGCCGCGGCCCAGGCGTACTTCGGCATCGACGCGGCCGACCTCGACCCGAGCCAGGCCGCCTTCCTCACCAACGTGCTCAAGGGGCCGTCGCTGTACGACCCCTACAACCTCAACGGCGAGCTCGACGAGGGCAACCAGCAGCGCGCGGAGGAACGCTGGCGGTACGTCCTGGACCGGCGGCTTGAGGTCGGCAACCTCTCCCAGGCGGAGTACGACGAGATCACCGAGTTCCCGGACGTCCAGGAGCCGACTCCCGCCATGGAGAAGGAGGGCCAGATCGGTTATCTGACGGCCCTCGTCGACAACTACCTGATCTCCCAGGACATCGTCCCCGAGGACAAGCTGGCCAAGGGCGGCTACCAGATCCACACCACCTTCGACCGCGAGAAGATGGAGCAGATGGCGGACGCGGTCACCGAGGTCGAGGAAGCGAACATCGACCCGGAGGCCCGTGACGAGGACCGCCACGTGCAGTTCGGCGGCGCCTCGGTGGTGCCCGGCGACGGCGCGATCGTCGCCATCTACGGCGGCGCCGGCTACCCCGAGCACTACGTGAACAACGCGGACTCGCCGAACGCGCAGGTCGGATCGACGTTCAAGCCCTTCGTGCTCGCCGCGGCGATGCAGGAGGGCGTCCGCGACCCCGAGGGGGGCCCGGAGCAGGAGCGCGACGAGCGCATCCAGCTCTCCCCGGAGGCCGTCTACCTCAGCGAGGACGGCCTCAAGATCAACAAGTACAACGGGGACACGCTGCTCGTCGAGGACGCCGAGACCGGCGAGGACGGCGAGTGGCACCAGGCCAACTTCGAGGGCGGGGACCACGGCGAGGTGACGCTGCGGGAGGCCATGGAGGTCTCCGCGAACTCCCCGTTCGTCCAGCTCGGCATGGACATCGGCCCCGCCACCGTCTCCAAGGTCGCCCAGGCGACGGGCCTGCTGGAGGACAGCCTCGGCCCGGCCAACGACTCGGTGCCCTCCTTCGCCCTGGGTGTCTCCACGCCCGGCCCGATCCGGATGGCCACCGCCTACGCCACCTTCGCCGCCAGCGGCGAGCGTGCCGACCCCTACTCGGTCACCTCGGTCGAGATGCCCGACGGCAGCAAGTGGGAGCACCCCAACGAGACCGAGCGCGCCATCGACGCGGCCGTCGCGGACAACGTCAACGACGTGCTCCAGGACGTGGTCGAGAGCGACCAGGGCAGCGGCCACCGCATCGTCGAGGAGGGCTTCGACAAGCCCGTGGCGGGCAAGACCGGCACCACGGACAAGAACAACAGCGCCTGGTTCGTCGGCTACACACCGCACCTCTCCACCGCGATCGGGATGTGGCGCATCGCCGACGACCCGGAGGATCTGCGCGAGGACGAGGAAGCCGGCTTCATGTCCATGTGGGGCACCGGCGGCAACGAACGGATCAACGGCTCCAGCCTCCCGCTCTCCGTCTGGCTCGCCTACATGAAGGAGGCCACCGCCGGCGACGAGCCGACGGAGTTCCCGGAGGCGCGCGAGATCGGCGAGACCATCTGGGGCGGCGGCGCCGAGAGCCCGCCCCCGGTCGAGACGGAGGAGCCCCCGCCGCCGACGGAACCCGACGAGCCGGAGGAGACCGAGGAGACGGAGGAGTCCGAGGAGCCTCCGCCACCAACGGAACCCGAGGAGCCGGAACCCGATCCCACCGAGACCTGCCAGCCCTGGGAGATCGACTGCGACGACTCCTCCGAGGGCGGGGGGAACGAGGGATCCGACCCGGGCACCGACAACGGCGGCAGCGAGGGCGGTGAAGACGAGGGCCAGGACGGCGGAGAGGACAACGGCGGACCGGGCGGCGGCGCGATCTGGGGCCGGGAGGGCTACTGAGCCCGGCCGAGATCGATCCGCCCGCGAGGGCCGATCCCCTCCAGGGGCCGGGACACGAGCGACGACTCGTGTCCCGGCCCCTGGCCGTTTCCGGCAACCACGCCCCGCCCCCCGGCGGTGCGCCGACCCGTGCGGCAGGATGGGCGCATGGCGCATCCCCACAAGTCGTCGGTCGTCCACCCCACCGCTCAGGACGAAGTGGCGTCAGCCGGCAGCCAGTTGATCGGCGGACCGGCGGGGAGACGGGCGGTGCCGGGCGGGGGCTGGTGGAGCCCGGTGCGCGTGGTGGTGCTCGTCGTGATCGGGATGTTCGCGCTGGGCATGGCCCAGAAGTCCGCCTGCTACGAGGAGCACTGGTTCTTCGGCGCCACCGGGCAGTACACCCACGCCTGCTACTCCGACATCCCGCACCTCTACGAGTCCCGCGGCTTCGCCGAGGGGCGGGTGCCCTACTTCGAGAAGCTTCCCGAGTCGCTCTCCGGCGGCATGGAGTACCTGGAGTACCCGGTGCTCACCGGCCTCTTCATGGAGGTCGCCTCCTGGCTCACCCCGGACGGAGGCGGAATCCGCGAGGCACAGCTCTACTGGATGATCAACGCGGGCCTGCTGCTGGTCTGCGCCGTGGTGATCACCGCCTGCGTGGCGCGCATCCACCGCGGCCGGCCCTGGGACGGCCTGCTGGTGGCACTCGCCCCCGCGTTGGCGCTCAACGCCACCATCAACTGGGACCTGTTGGCCGGCGCACTCACCTGCGCCGCGCTGCTGATGTGGTCGCGTTCCCGCACGGTCTGGGCCGGGGTGCTGATCGGCCTGGCGACGGCGGCCAAGCTCTATCCCGCGCTGCTGCTGGGCCCCCTGCTGGTGCTCTGCTGGCGAGCCGGCCGCTGGCGTGAGCTGGCGGTGACCACGGCGGCGGCCGTGGTCACCTGGCTGGCGGTCAACCTTCCGGTGATGCTGCCGGCCTGGGAGGGCTGGTCGAAGTTCTATGTCTTCAGCCAGGACCGGCCGGTGGACGTCGGCTCGTTCTGGCTGGTCATCTCCCAACGGACCAACCACGCGCTGGAGTCGGTCAACACCTACGCGATGGTGCTGATGGCGCTCGGCTGCGCGGGGATCGCGCTGCTCGCCCTGGCCGCGCCCCGACGACCGCGGCTGGCCCAACTCGCCTTCCTCGTCGTGGCGTTGTTCGTTCTCACCAACAAGGTCTACTCGCCGCAGTACGTGCTGTGGCTCATCCCGCTCGCCGCCCTCGCCCGGCCGCGCTGGCGGGACTTCCTGATCTGGCAGAGCTGCGAGGTGCTCTACTACTTCGGCATCTGGATGTATCTCGCCTACCGCCACGGCGAGGACCAGCAGGGGCTCTCCATGGGCGGCTACCAGCTGGCCATCCTGCTCCATCTGCTCGGGACCGCCTATCTCTGCGCGATGGTGGTGCGGGACGCGCTGCGCCCCGAGCACGACCTCGTACGGAGGGACGGCTCGGACGACCCGGGCGGCGGCGTCCTGGACGGCGCGCCGGACGTGTTCACGCTCCGCCGCAGGGATGCCCCGCCGACCGCGCAGAGCGCCTATGTAGCCTGGGGCGTCTCCCGCCCGGCCGAAGCCCCACCGCCGGCGCCGCCCCGGCCGGACCAGCCCTGGCCGCCCCAGACCACCACGGACGACGTTTCACGTGAAACTTGATTCCCAGCCCGAGCGCGCCCCCGTCCTCCGCGAGCTACGGGGGCTGCTACGTGGCACCGGCTTCCGCCAACTGCTGACGGTCCGGCTGCTCTCGCAGTTCGCCGACGGCGTCTTCCAGATCGGCCTGGCCACCTATGTGGTCTTCGCTCCCGAGCAGGAGACCAGCCCCGGCGACATCGCGGCGGCCATGGCGGTACTGCTGCTGCCCTACTCGCTCCTGGGCCCGTTCGCCGGGGTGCTGCTGGATCGCTGGCGCCGTCGACAGGTGCTCTTCTACGGGAACCTGCTGCGCTGCGGGCTGGTCGCCGCCTCCTGCACCCTGATCCTCGGCGGCGCCCCGGACTGGCTCTTCTATCTGTCGGCCCTCCTGGTGACGGCGGTCAACCGCTTCATCCTGGCCGGGCTCTCGGCCGCCCTCCCCCGGGTGGTCGAGCGCGAGCAGCTGGTCGTGGCCAACTCCCTCTCCCCGACGGCCGGCACGCTGGCGGCCACGGTCGGCGGGGGCGGGGCGTTCCTCGTGCAGCTGCTCGCCAACTCCCAGGGCGCCCAGGACACGCTGGCGCTGCTGCTGGCCGCCGCCATCTATCTCCTTGCCGGATTCTCCGCGCTGCGGATGGGCCGGGACCAGTTGGGCCCCGACGACGACGCCCTCGCGCACGACCTGCGCGCGGCCCTCGTGACCACCGGCCGGGGGCTGCTCGGCGGTCTCCGGCATCTCGGTCAACGGCGCACGGCCGCCGGAGCGTTGGCCGGCGTCGGCATGATGCGTTTCAGCTACGGCGCCCTGCTGGTCACCGTGCTGATGCTCTGCCGCTACTCCTGGGACGACGGCGGCGACGAGGGCGTGGCGCTGCTCGGCATAGCCGTCGGCGTCTCGGGCGCGGGTTTCTTTGTGGCGGCGGTGCTGACGCCGTGGCTGGTGACCCGACTGGGACAGCTGGGCTGGTATGTCTGCTGCGCGCTGGCGGCGTCCGTGCTGGTGCCGGCGCTCGGGCTCTCGTTCCAGCCCGCCCCCATGCTGGTGGCCGCCTTTGTGCTGGGATTCGTCTCGCAGAGCGCCAAGATCGTCACGGACACGGTGGTGCAGTCGTCGGTCTCCGACACCTTCCGGGGACGGGTCTTCGCGCTCTACGACATGCTCTACAACATCGCTTTCGTGGGCGCCGCCGGGGTGGCCGCCCTGATACTGCCGTCGGACGGCCGTTCCCCGGCGTTGCTCTGCCTGGTCTCACTCGTCTATCTGCTGACCGCCGCGCTGATCCATCGGCTGCGGCGCGCTGTTTCACGTGAAACAGCGCCTCCACGGGGAACGGCGACTTCGCGGGAAACATCGACTTCGCGGGAAGCGGCGACGGGCGACGCCACGGCGGCGAGCTGAGCGCGGGCACCCCGCGCCGCGCCGCGACTAGTTCTGCTCGGCCCACCACTCACGGAGCGCCGCCTCGGCGGCCTCGCGGCCCAGCGGGCCCTTCTCCAGCCGCAGTTCCAACAGGAAGCGGTAGGCGCGACCGACCTCGGGCCCCGGCGGGACACCGAGGATCTCCATCACGTCATTGCCGTTGAGATCGGGGCGAATGGCATCAAGTTCCTCCTGCTCCTTGAGCCGCTCGATCCGCTCCTCCAGCCCGTCGTAGGCGCGGGACAGCGCCTGGGCCTTCCTCTTGTTCCTCGTGGTGCAGTCGGAGCGCGTGAGCTTGTGCAGCCGGTCCAGCAGCGGCCCCGCGTCGCGCACATAGCGCCGCACGGCCGAGTCGGTCCACTCACCGGTTCCGTAGCCGTGGAACCTCAGATGCAGCTCGACCAGCCGCGAGACGTCCTTGACCAGCTCGTTGGGGTACTTGAGCCGAGTCATCCGCTGCTTGGTCAGCTTGGCCCCGACGATCTCGTGGTGGTGGAACGAGACCCGCCCGTCTCCCTCGAAGCGGCGCGTCTTGGGCTTGCCGATGTCGTGGAGCAGTGCCGCCAGCCGCAGCACCAGGTCGGGCCCGTTCTCCTCCAGGTCGATGGCCTGCTCCAGCACGGTCAGGCTGTGCTCGTACACGTCCTTGTGCCGGTGGTGCTCGTCGCGTTCCAGCCGCAGCGCGGGAACCTCGGGCAGCACCCGCTCCGCGAGTCCGGTCTCCACCAGCAACGTGATCCCTCGCCGCGGGTCGGCGCTGAGCAGCAGCTTGTTCAGCTCGTCGCGCACCCGCTCCGCGGAGACGATGTCGATCCGGGCGGCCATGTCCTTCATCGCCTGCCGCACCGGCGTGGTCACGGTGAAGCCCAGCTGGGCGGAGAACCTGGCCGCCCGCATCATCCGCAGCGGGTCGTCGGAGAACGACTCCTCCGGGGTGCCGGGCGTGCGCAGCTGCCGCTGGGCGAGATCGTTCAACCCGTTGTGCGGGTCCACGAACTCCTTCCGCGGAAGCGTCACCGCCATCGCGTTGACGGTGAAGTCCCGGCGCCGCAGGTCCTCTTCGAGCGAGTCGCCGTAGACGACCTCCGGCTTGCGGGAGTCCCGGTCGTACGCCTCGGAGCGGTAGGTGGTGATCTCCAGCTGGTAGTCGCGGTGTTCCGCGTCGTTCCCCCCCTCGGGGGCGCGCTTGCGACAGCCCACGGTGCCGAACGCGATCCCCACGTCCCAGACGGCGTCGGCCCAGGGACGGACCAGCCGCAGGATCTCCTGGGGACGCGCGTCCGTGGTGAAGTCGAGATCGTTGCCGAGCCGCCCGAGAAGCGCGTCGCGTACCGAACCCCCCACCAGAACCAGCGTGTACCCGGCATCCGCGAAGCGGGTGGCGAGATCGTCGGCGATGGGGGAGACCCGCAGCAGCTCTCCCACGGCCCGCCGTTGCGCCTGGCTCAGCTCGGGTGCGGCATGGCGGACGTTACTGTCTTTCCTGTCGTTCGGCACAACAGCACAGGGTACGTGCCCCGGCTCGCCGCCCACCGTGACCGGGGGGCGATCGGGCACCGCACTCCGTGGCGATCACACGTCTCGATCATCGTTACCATGAAGGCGCGTTGAGGGCTGGGGGACGGACCCCGGGGCAGCCGGGGACGAGAAGGAACGGGGCTGACGCGTGCCAGAGATGGCGGAGACACCATCGTCCCGCTCCGGTGCCGGCAGGCACGGAGGGCTTTTGGGGCGTCGCGGACGCAGGCTTTTCGGACTGTTCGCCGCGCTGCTGGCCACCGCCATGTCGACCGGACTGCCGGCGGCGAGCGCCGCCCCGACCGAAATCGGCACCGGCTCGCTGACCGCCACGGTCTCCCTCACCGAGGTCACACCCGAGGCCCCCGACGCCGACGACACCCTCACCCTGCGGGGAACGGTCACCAACGAGGGCGGCACCGACATCCTCGACAGCTCGGTCGCGGCCCGTCAGGGCGTCGCGCTTGAGGGCCGAGGTGCCATCGACGAGGCCATGGCGCGCACGGAGTTCAACAGCGACGCCGACGGTCCCATAGTGCTCGGCCACGGCCAGGACATCGGCACGGTCAGGCCGGGCATGTCCGCCACCTTCTCCCTTGAGGTGCCGGTCTCCGCGCTCTCCCTCGGCCCCGACGGGGTCTACCAGGTCGGCGTCGCGCTGACCGGACAGACCGAGGACCGCCAGTGGGACCAGATCCTCGGCGTCGGCCGCACCCTGCTCCCCTGGGGCGACTCCCCCGCAGACGGGACCAGCCTCACCGTGCTGTGGCCGTTGATCTCCCGGACCCACCTCACCGCTCAGACCGGCGCCGACGAGGAGCAGACCCCGACGTTCAGGGACGGCTCGCTGCTGGAGGAGATCTCCCCCGGCGGCCGGCTCCACCGGCTGGTGGAGTTGGGCGCCGACCTCCCGGTGACCTGGGTGATCGACCCCGACCTTCTCGCCTCCGTGGACGCGATGGTGGAGGAGTACCAGGTCTACGAGGGCAACGAGTTGGTCGCCGGCAACGGCCAGCGGGAGGCCAGGGAGTGGCTCGGCGCCCTCCAGGAGGCGGTCCACGACGACGAGGTGGTGGCCCTTCCCTTCGGCGACCCCGACCTCGCCTCCCTCGCCCACCAGGGGCGTGAGGTCCAGGGCGCGCTGCGGCAGCTGGCCACGGCGACCGAGACCGCCGCCCTCACCATCGACTCGGTGCTGAAGGTCGAGCCGACCACCGACTTCGCGTGGCCCGTCGAAGGCGCCGTCGACCCCTCGATCGTCTCCGTCGCCACCTCGGCCGGCGCCCACCATGTGATCGCCCGGAGCGACAGCCTCCGCGACGGAGGGCTCGCCCACACCCCCTCCGCCCCCCGCCCGATCGGTGACGGCAACACGGCGGTCGTCGCCGACGCCGTACTCTCCGGTCTCTTCACCGAGGACATGCGCGGCACCAGCAACGCGACCCTGGCCCGCCAGCAACTGCTCGCCCAGACTCACGCCATCGCGGGCGAGGCGGGCGCCGGCGAGCGGAACCTGCTGCTGGCCCCCCAGCGGATGCCCACCGGCGACCAGGCGCAGGCGATGGCGGACGCCGTCCGGGCCGCTCAGGAGCAGGCCGACTGGCTCTCGTTCGAGAACCTGAGCGCCACCGCCTCCGCGCAGCCGGACCCGGGCGCCAACCAGCGGGTGCCGGGCTCGGACGAGTACCCCTCCCGGCTGCGTCAGCAGGAGCTGCCCACCAGCGCCTTCCAGACCATGCGCGAGACGCAGCGGACGCTGGAGGACTTCACGGTCATCCTCACCGCGCCCGACCGCGTCGAGCCGCCGTTCGGCAACGCCATCCGCCGCGAGATGTCCACCTCCTGGCGCGGCCACGAGTCGGACGCCGCCGCCTACCGCTTCACCGTGCAGAACGGCCTGGAGGACCTCACCGACCGGGTCCGGATCATCCAGAAGTCGCCGATCACCCTCTCCGGACGCAGCGCGACCATCCCCGTGACGGTCGAGAACAACCTGGTCCAGGACGTCAAGGGTCTGGAGCTGCGGCTGACCTCCAGCCGCAGGCTCGGCCTGGAGGTCAGCGAGACCCAGCAGATCGCCGTCGGCGGCGGGCACAGCCAGACGGTGAAGTTCTCCACCACCGCGCGCGCCAACGGTCGCACCTTCCTGGAGGCCCGGCTCTTCAGCACCGAGGACGAGAAGGCGTACGGCGAGCCGATGCGCTTCCAGGCCGACGTCACCTCGATCACCTCCGCCGTGCTGATGGTGATCGCCGGTGGTCTGCTGCTGGTCGTGCTCGCCGGAATCCGGATGTACACGCAGCGCAAGCGAGCCGCCCGCGAGGACGCCACCTCCGAGGACGACGCCCCGGCGGGTGAGAGCCCCGCCGACACCAGCAGCGTCAACACCGGTACCCCGCCCCGGGGTGAGACTCTGGACTCCGACGAGTGAGCCGGAGTCCGGACCGTGAACCTAAGGTGGGGTAGCGATGCAAGCGCCGTATGACCGTGAACGCGGCCAGGCGCCGGACGGCGGCGACCGGTCCGGTTGGTCGGAGCACGGTCCCGAGCACGGCGGCCAGCCCTACGCTGAGCCCCCGCATCCCGGCTACGACCAGAACGCCGGCTACTCCCCCTACGCCCAGCAGCCCGGGCAGCACCAGGGTCCCCAGCAGCCCGGCGCCTACGACCCCTATCTCGCGGACAGCTACGGGCACGACCCGTACGCCGACCGCGACCCGCTGGCGCAGGACCCGGTGGGCGAGGCGCTCTACGACCGCACCGCCCATCCTCCGCAGCCCAACGCCCAGCAGTACCAGCACCCCCAGGGCCCTCAGCAGCCCCAGGGCCAGTACGGCGGCTATCCGCAGCAGCCCGGGCAGCAGCAGTACCAGGACCCGCGCTGGGCGTCCGGCTACCAGCAGGAGCCGCAGGCGGGGCCCTACGGTCAGCAGCCCCCGGGGCCCTATGACGCCGGCCAGTACGGGGGGAACGCCGCCGGTTACCCGGCGCAGGGCGGACAGCGGCAGCCCCCCGCGCAGCCGGACGACGCGTTCGCGTATCTCTTCCGCGACCAGCAGCACCCGGGAGCCGCGCCCGCCCCCGCGCCCTATCCCCAGCACGCGCAGCAACCACCGCAGACGCACTACGCGCACCACCCGCACCACCCGCAGCAGCGCCACCCCCAGCACGAGCAGTACGCGCCCCAGGAGTCGGCCCCACCACCGTCGCCTCCCGCGCCGGCCGCCGCGCCCGCGCCGGCGGCCGACCCGACCCCGGCGCCGGCCGAGACCTCGGGCGGGGGCGGCGGCAAGGGCGGCGGCATCCTGAGATCCAGCGCCATAATGGCCGCCGGCACGCTGGTGTCCCGGATCACCGGGTTCGTGCGCCAGCTGGTGATCGTCGCGGCGCTCGGCGCCGCCGTGCTCGGTGACACCTACACCGTCGCCTGGGCGTTGCCCTCGATGATCTACTTCCTGATCATCGGCGGCGGCCTCAACTCCGTCTTCGTCCCCCAGCTGGTGCGGGCGATGAAGGACGACGAGGACGGCGGCGACGCCTACGCCAACCGGCTGCTGACCCTGGTCATGGCCGCCCTGGCCCTGCTGGTCGTCGGCGGGATGCTGGCGGCGCCGCTGCTGGTCCGGATGCAGACCGCCAAGTTCGCCAGCGACCCGGCGGCCAACGAGCTGACCATCACCTTCGCGCGCTACTTCCTGCCCACCATCTTCTTCACCGGCGTCTACACGGTGCTGGGGCAGATCCTCAACGCCCGCGAGCGCTTCGGCGCGATGATGTGGACTCCCGTCCTCAACAACATCGTCGTGATCTTCACCTTCGGCATGTTCCTCTGGGTCTACGGCAACCAGGGCAGCTCGGGGATGGACGTCACCACGATCACCCCGGAGGGAGTGCGGCTGCTCGGCATCGGCACCCTGCTGGGGTTGATCGTCCAGGCCGGCGCCATGCTTCCCTATCTGCGGGCCGCCGGCTTCCGCATCAGGCCGCGCTTCGACTGGCGCGGCCACGGGCTCGGCAAGGCCGCCCGGCTGGCCAAGTGGACCGTCGCGTTCGTCCTCGCCAACCAGGCCGCGCTGATCGTCGTCACCCAGTTCGCCACCTGGGCCGGTGACAACGCCGACCGCGCCGGCTTCCCCGGCACCGGCTTCACCGCCTACAACAGCACGCTGCTGATCTGGCAGATGCCGCAGGCCATCATCACGGTCTCCGTGATGGCCGCGCTGCTGCCCCGGCTCTCCCGCTCCGCGGCCGACAACGACACGGCGGCCGTCCGCGACGACCTCTCGCACGGGCTGCGCACCTCGGCGGTCGCCATCGTCCCGATCGGCTTCCTCTTCCTCGCGCTGGGCCTTCCGATCTGCACGCTGCTCTTCAACTCCGCCGGCTCCGAGACCGCGCGGTCCTTCGGCTACATCCTGATGGCCTTCGGCATCGGGCTGATCCCCTACTCCGCGCAGTACGTGGTACTGCGGGCGTTCTACGCCTACGAGGACACCAAGACGCCGTTCTACAACACGGTGGTGGTCTCGCTGGCCTGGATCGTGCTCTCCACCGTGAGCTTCCTGGTGCTGCCCGACCGCTGGGTGGTCGCGGGCATCGCCTTCGGCTACGGCCTGGCCTACGGGCTCGGCGTGGTCGTCGCCTGGCGGCGGCTGCGCCGCAGGATGCGCGTGGATCTCGACGGCGCCCGGGTGGTGCGCACCTACATCCGTCTCTGCGGGGCCTGCCTTCCGGCCGCGCTGGTCGGCGGCAGCGTCGGCCTGTTCCTGCTGGACGCCCTCGGGCAGGGCACGCTCGGCTCCCTGGCGGCGCTCAGCGCCGGCGGGCTGCTGATGCTGGTCGTCTTCTACCTGGCGGCGCGTCGGATGCGTATCCAGGAGATGACGGTTCTGGTCGGCATGGTGCGCAGCAGACTGGGGCGCTGAGCTGGGCGCACGCACGAGCGCCGTGGCCCGGGACACCCCCGGGCCACCCTCCGTACAACCTCCCGGCGCCCTCACATGTCGTGCGGGGTGACGGAGTAACGGCACAATGAACCTGGCAGAAGTCCACGACCGATAGCCCGAAACGGGGAGGCGGAAGCGACGGTGGCGGAACGGAGCACGGCAACGAGCCCTCCGACGGACCCGGCGAGCGCCGCGGAGGCGCCCGACGCCCAGCGATCCCGGGGCGAGGCCACAGACGCGGCTGAGCAGGAGCGCCCCGCGCCCGTCCCCGAACCGGCAGAGCTGCACAGCGGGCACCGCCTCGCCGGCCGCTACCGGTTGGAGGAGTGCATCACCCGACTGGACGGCTTCAGCAGCTGGCGCGCGGTCGACGAGAAGCTGCGCCGCGCCGTGGGCGTCCATGTGCTGCCGGCCGACCACGAGCGGGCGCCCAAGGTGCTGGCCGCTGCCCGCGCGACGGCCCTGCTGCGCGACCCGCACTTCGTCCAGGTGCTCGACGCGGTCGAGGAGAAGGGCCTCGTCCACGTCATCCACGAGTGGCTGCCCGACTCGGTGCCGCTGCACACCCTGCTGAACTCCGGCCCGCTGGACCCGCACGAGGCACAGGCCCTGGCCGGCCAGGTCGCCGACGCGATGGCCGCCGCCCACCGGGAGAACCTGGTCCACCTCAGGCTCAACCCGGCCACCGTGTTGCGCACGGGCCCCTGCCAGTTCCGCATCCGTGGGCTCGCCGTCGACGCCGCGCTGCGCGGAATCGAGTCCGACGATCCTCAGCGCGCGGACACCGAGGCGATCGGGGCACTGCTCTACGCGGCGCTCACCCAGCGGTGGCCCTACCCCGAGGGCGTCTACGGGCTCAGCGGCGTCGGCGGGCTGGGGCGGGGGGCGAGCGAGCCGCTGCTCACCCCGGACCAGGTGCGCGCGAGGGTGCATCGAGGGCTCTCCGAGGTGGCGATGCGCGCCCTGACCAACGACGGCGCCACGGCCGCGAGCGAGAAGCCGGCGCTCACCACCCCCGAGGAGCTGAGCGCGGCGATCGCGGCGCTTCCCAGAATCAGGCCGCCGGAGCCGACCCCTTCCGCGCTGCCGCAGTTCCGCCAGCCCACCACCTACCAGCGGGGCAGCATGGGTGGCGGCCAGCCGCCGTCAGCGGCCCGTCCAGCCGTTCCCGCCGTTTCCGGCCCGGTGCCGCCGCCGCTGGGGGGTCGCTGGGGCACGGCGCTGAAGGTCGCGGTCTCCGCGCTGCTGATCGCGGCGCTCGGCCTGGGCAGCTGGCAGCTGGCGGACGCCCTGCTGAAGGGGGACAACTCGCAGGAGCCCAGCCCGCCCCCCGAGCCCGACAGCGAGCAGAACGCGGACGAACCGGCGGCCGAACCACTGGCCGTCAGCGACGTCATCGAGTTCGACCCGGAGGGGTCAGGGCAGAACCCGGAGTCCGCCCCGCTGGCCGTCGACGACGACCCCAGCAGCTTCTGGCACACCAAGAACTACTACGGTCCCGGCTTCGGCAACCTCAAGGCCGGCCTCGGCCTCATCCTGGACCTGGGCGAGGAGCAGGAGGTCCAGTCCCTTAATGTGGAGGCCCTCGGCGACACCAGCGTCGAGTTCCGCGTCGCTCCGGGTGGGACCACCACGCCCCCCGTCGACGCGGCCGGCTTCACCACGGTGGACGACGCCACCGGCAGCTCACTCACGTTGCAGGGCGACGAGCCGGTGGAGACACGTTTTGTTCTCGTCTGGCTCACCGAACTGCCGCAGGGGGACGACGGCAACTACCGTGGCCGCATCACCGATATCCGCGTCAATCCGTAGCAGGTGCGGGAAACGACGCGCCGACGGGGCAGTGCCCAGGGGGAGAGGGGAGGTCCCGTCGTGAGTAGCCAGGCTCCCAGCGAACCGGCGGTCTCCACCGACAAGGAGCTGCTCGCGCGGCATGTGGACGGGGATCCGGAGGCCTTCACCGAGCTGGTGCGGCGCCACCAGGACCGTCTCTGGCGGGTCGCGATGCGCACCCTGGGGGACCGCGAGGAGGCGGCGGACGCCCTCCAGGACGCCCTGGTCTCCGCCTATCGCTCGGCACACACCTTCCGCGGCCAGTCCGCCGTCACCACCTGGCTGCACCGCATCACCGTGAACGCCTGCCTGGACCGGGTACGCCGGGCCCAGAGTCGGCGCACCGCTCCCATGCCGGAGCCGGAGCGGTTGGAGGATCTGCTGGAGCCCCACGAGTCCGCCGAGGCACCCGCCGAGCGGCAGGACCTGCGTCGTCAGTTGAACTCGGCCCTCTCCGAACTACCGCTGGAGCAGCGCGCCGCCCTCGTGCTCGTCGACATGCAGGGCTACCCGGTGGCGGAGGCCGCCCGCATCCTGGAGACGCCGGTGGGCACGATCAAGAGCCGTTGCGCACGGGGCCGGGCCAGACTCCTTCCCCTGCTGCGCCATCTTCATCCCAAAGCCGCTCCCGATGAGAGCCGTTCAAGGAACCGGACCCTAGGGTCATCCGTCCCATCTCCCAGAGGCGAGGAAAAACCTGGCGCCACCGACAGGGAGGTGGGCACCCATGAGTGAGAGGCACCCCGAGCCCGCCGAGTTGGCGGCATGGGACGAGGATCTGCTGTCACCGTCCGAGGCGGACGTGCTCCGCGAGCACCTTGAGCACTGCGCGTCCTGCGCGACGACCCGTGACGAGCTGGCCTCGCTCCGACAGACGCTCCACGACGAGACCGACCCCGGGCCGATCCCGGACGACGTCGTCTTCCGCATCGACGCGGCGCTCGCGGCAGAGGCATCCCGCCCTCGCGAGCCGTCGGTCGTCGTTTCACGTGAAACAGCACGCAAGAACCGCCGGTTCTCCCGTCACTCCTTCGCGCTCGCCGCCGCGGGCGCCGCCCTGGCCGTCGGCATCGGCGGCGTTCTGCTGGGAACGTTGGGCAAGCACACCGGAGACGGCTCCGATACGGCGGCCGAGCTGGGCCCCGGGCGCGACACCTCCCCGCTCTCCTCCGAGCTTCCGGTCGAGGCGCTGGAGGGCCAGGTGCGGGAGCTGCTGGCGGACTCCGCGCGACCGGAGCCCAGCGAGCAGCAGGAGCCCCCGACAGAGGATCCGCTTCCCGAGCCCGACCCTCCGAGCGAGCCCCCCGTGCCCACGGGTGCGGTGACCGAGGAGCCCACCGAGGGTGCGGAGGAGGAGCCGGGGGAGGACGAGTTCCACGCCCTCAGCGAGATCCCGAGCTGCGTGGACGAGGCGATCGGACGCCCCGAGCAGCCGTTGGCCGTCAACGAAGAGGACTACGACGGCACCGACGCCTATCTGGTGGTCTTCCCGCACGTAGAGGACCCCGCGCTGGTGACCGCCTATGTGGTGGACGCCCAGTGCGTCTCCTCCCCGTCGGCGGTCCCCGGAGAGATCCTTCTTGAGGAGAGCTACCCCCGCGAGTAGCGGTCAGGGCTGCTCCGCCCCGCCCGGCCCGCCTGGGCGGGGCGGGCTCGGGAATCACCTTCGCGTGAACGCCCCCGCGAAGGCCGACGGGCTGGGAATGTCTGGGACCCTGGGAACCGTTAAGCGACTGAGGGCCCAGCCGGGGTCCCGGGTGAGAGACCACCAGACAAGGAAGATACCCGTGAGCGACGTCCGAAACGTGATCATCATCGGCTCCGGACCTGCGGGCTATACCGCCGCGCTCTACACCGCACGCGCCTCGCTCAACCCGCTGGTCTTCGAGGGCTCGGTCACCGCGGGCGGCGCACTCATGAACACGACCGAGGTCGAGAACTTCCCTGGCTTCCAGGAAGGGATCATGGGTCCCGACCTGATGGACAACATGCGCGCCCAGTCCGAGCGCTTCGGGGCCGAGCTGATCCCCGACGACATCGTCTCCGTCGATCTCAGCGGGGAGATCAAGAGCGTCACCGACTCCGCGGGCACCGTTCACCGGGCCAAGGCGATCATCGTGACCACCGGCTCACAGCACCGCAAGCTCGGGCTGCCCTCCGAGGACGAGCTCTCCGGCCGTGGTGTCTCCTACTGCGCCACCTGCGACGGCTTCTTCTTCCGCGAGCAGGACATCGCGGTGGTCGGCGGGGGCGACACGGCGATGGAGGAGGCCACCTTCCTGAGCCGCTTCGCGCGCAAGGTCACCATCATCCACCGCCGGGACACCCTTCGCGCCTCGAAGGCCATGCAGGAGCGGGCCTTCGCCGACCCGAAGATCGAGTTCCTCTGGGACAGCGAGGTCGCGGAGATCCAGGGCACGGACGGCAAGCTCTCCGGGCTCGTGGTGCGGAACACCAGCTCCGACGAGAAGTCCGAGCTCCCGGTCAGCGGGCTCTTCGTGGCGATCGGCCACGACCCGCGTGTCGAACTCTTCAAGGGCGTCCTGGAGTTGGACGACGAGGGCTACATCGCGGTGGACGCGCCCAGCACCCGCACCAATGTCCCCGGGGTCTTCGCCGCAGGTGATGTAGTGGACCACACCTACCGCCAGGCGATCACCGCCGCCGGCACCGGCTGCTCGGCGGCGCTGGACGCCGAACGCTATCTCGCGGCGCTGGCCGATGCCGCGGCCGTGACGTCGGAAGCTCGGGTCTGAGCGGCCCACGTCCAAGACCATCGACCAAAGTTTTTCCCAGACAAAGGAGATGCACCATGGCTGGCGCCACCGTCACCGCCACCACCGCCGACTTCGATGAGAAGGTCCTCCAGAGCGACAAGCCCGTGCTGGTCGACTTCTGGGCGCAGTGGTGCGGTCCCTGCCTTCAGGTCGCCCCGGCGCTGGAGGCCATCGCCGCCGAGAACGCGGAGAAGCTGACCGTCGTGAAGGTCAACATCGACGAGAACCCGGAGATCGCCGCACGGTACGGCATCCTCTCCATCCCGACCATGAACGTCTACAAGGGCGGGGACATCGTCAAGACCATCGTCGGCGCCAAGCCGAAGGCGGCCCTTGAGCGGGACCTCAACGAGTTCATCGGTTGAGTCTCCCCCGAGAAAACGGCCGAAGGGGCCGTCGCGTTTCACGTGAAACGCGACGGCCCCTTCGTCATGCGCGACGTCGAGACGGTCAGCTCTCGGAGGAGGAGCCGCCCTCGCCCTCATCGGACTGCTGCTCGGACTCGGCGGATGCGGAGGAGTCCAGCACCGGCCCCTCGCCCGGGGCCAACTGCCCCAGGATGCGCTCCAGATCCTCTATCGAGGCGAACTCGACGACGATCTTCCCCTTCTTCTGCCCCAGGTCCACCTTCACCCGGGTCTCGAAGCGGTCCGAGAGCCGGTGTGCCAACGTGTCCAATGCGGGCGCGATGCGCTTGCCGGCCCGAGGGCCACGCGCGCGCGTGCTCTTCTTGCTGTCGCTCTGGAGCGTGACGATCTCCTCGACCGCCCGCACCGACAGCCCCTCGGCGACGATCCGAAGCGCCAGCTTGTTCTGCTCCTCCGCGTCCTCCACGGAGAGCAACGCCCGGGCATGCCCCGCCGAGAGCACCCCGGCGGCCACCCGACGCTGCACCGCAGGGGAGAGCCTCAGCAGCCGCAGCGTGTTGGAGACCTGGGGGCGCGAACGCCCGATCCGGTCGGCCAACTCGTCGTGCGTGCACTTGAAGTCCCGCAGCAACTGGTCGTAGGCCGCTGCCTCTTCGAGCGGGTTGAGCTGAGCGCGGTGCAGGTTCTCCAGGAGCGCGTCCAGCAGCATCTTGTCGTCGTCGGTCGCCCGGACGATCGCGGGGATCGCCTCCAGGCCGGCCTCACGACAGGCGCGCCAGCGGCGCTCCCCCATGATCAGCTCGTAGCGGTCCGCGGAGAGCCGGCGCACCACCACCGGCTGCAGCAGACCCACCTCCTTGATGGAGGTGACCAGCTCGGAGAGCGCGTCCTCGTCGAAGACCTCGCGGGGCTGACGCGGGTTCGAGGTGATGGAGTCCAGCGGCAGCTCGGCGAAGTGCGCCCCCGAGACCTCCTGGGGCTGCTGCTCCGCCCCGCCGGCGACCGGCTCCGGGGGCGCCTGCTCGGCAACGGTCCGGCGTTCACGCTCGGCCGCCGGCCCGGTCGGCACCGCGATGCCGCGCTCGGCGGTCAACAGCGGAACCGCGCTGGGCGAGACAACGCTGCCCTTGTCCTTCTCGATGTCCTCGGAACTCTGGGGCGCCGCCGGGATCAGCGCGCCCAGTCCTCGGCCCAGTCCTCTACGTCGATCGCTCACTGAGTCCCCTCCGGGCTGTGCTGCTCCTGCTGCGGGATCGCGCCACGCAACGCGATCTCCCGGGCCGCCTCCAGGTAGGAGAGCGAGCCGCTTGATCCCGGGTCATAGGTGAGGACCGTCTGGCCATAGCTGGGGGCCTCGGAAATCCGGACCGACCGCGGGATGTTGGTGCGGAGTACCTCGTTGCCGAAGTGGCTGCGCACCTCCTCCGCCACCTGGGAGGCGAGCCGGGTCCGGCCGTCGTACATGGTCAGCAGAATCGTCGACACATGCAGCCTCGGGTTGAGATGGCCGCGGACCAGCTCCACGTTGCGCAGCAGCTGGCCGAGGCCCTCCAGGGCGTAGTACTCGCACTGGATGGGGATGACCACCTCGGCGCCGGCGACCAAGGCGTTGACCGTGAGCAGCCCCAGCGAGGGCGGACAGTCGATCAACACATAGTCCAGCGGCTGCTCGTAGGCGCTGATGGCTCGTTGCAGCCTGCTCTCCCTGGCGACCAGAGAGACCAGCTCGATCTCGGCGCCGGCGAGGTCGATCGTGGCGGGCGCGCAGAACAGCCCCTCCACGTCGCGAACCGGCTGCACGACATCGGAGAGCGGCTTGCTCTCCACCAACACGTCGTAGATCGACGGCACTTCGGCATGGTGGTCGATGCCGAGCGCGGTGGAGGCGTTGCCCTGCGGGTCGAGGTCGATCACCAGGACGCGGGCGCCGTGGAGGGCGAGGGAGGCCGCGAGGTTGACCGTGGTGGTGGTCTTCCCCACGCCGCCCTTCTGGTTGGCGACCACCATGATGCGCGTCTCGGCCGGCCGGGGAAGGACACCGCCGGAGAGATGCATGGCGGCGATGGCCTGTTGCGCGGCGCGAGCGACCGGGGCGCCGTCGGCCTGCGGCGGGGCGGCCGTCCCGATGTCAACGGCACCGCCCGGGGCATCCGCCGGTTCGGACCGAGGGCCGGGGACCGGATCGGCCGTCGGCCCAGCAGTGTTGGCGTCGGACCGCAATGGTTCACTCTCCTCGACACGCACAGCCTCTGTGGAGTCAAAGCCTGCCATGTCCTGGGGGTCGTGAACCAGCGAGGACCGCTTACCTGTGGATGAAGGGCCCCCTGTGGATACGGGCGACCCACTTTGGGGTGAAGTTCGGGGACGGCGGGCGCGCGGCTCGGCGGTCGCGCGCCCACGGCTGATGATTCCCTGGAGCAGCGAGCGGCGTTTCACGTGAAACACGATGCCCAGGCTCACTGTCTTGGCCCGGCAGGACACTCCGCCCTCGACGGATTAGCCCGTAATACCGTCGCTTCGGACGAACGTCAGACCCGCACCGCCCCACATGCACCGCTGAATCGGCGCACCCCGGGCGACCGCGGTTCAGCGACGGGGCCGCCGGGACGAGCCTCCGCGCCGGGCCGCCTTGGCCCGCTTGGCGGCGAACCGCACGCCCCCCGGGCTCTCCCCGACCTCGACCCGCACCACCGTGGACGGCGGGTCGACCACGCCCACTCCGGCGTGCAGCACGGAGCTGCGCACCATGCCCAGCTTCGCCAGTGCGCCCCGGGCGGACTTCAGCTCCTCCTCCGCCGTCTCGCCCTTGATGGCCAGCATTTCGCCGTAGGGCCTCAGCAACGGCACGCCCCAGCCGGCGAGCCGGTCGAGCGGCGCGACCGCGCGGGCCGTCACCACATGGACCGGGGTGAAGGTCGGCAGCACCTCCTCGGCCCGGCCACGGACCAGGGAGACCTGTCCTTCCAGCCCCAGCAGCTCGACGACCTCGCTGAGGAAGTTGATCCTGCGCAGCAACGGCTCCAGCAGCGTGATCTGGAGGTCCGGCCGCACCAGGGCCAGCGGGATGCCGGGGAGGCCGGCGCCCGAGCCCACGTCGCAGACCGTGACCTCCTCGGGAACCACCTCGGAGAGCACCGCGCAGTTGAGGAGATGACGCTCCCAGAGCCGGGGCACCTCGCGGGGCCCGATCAGCCCCCGGCTCACTCCGACATCGGCGAGCAGTTCGGCGTAGCGCACGGCGTCTCCGAGCCGGTCGCCGAACACCTTTCGCGCGATCTCCGGGGGCTCGGGGGGCCTGGCACCCGGGGCACGGTCCTGGCTCACGGCAGAACGACCACGCGGCGCTGCGGCTCCTCGCCCTCGGACTCGCTGCGCAGCCCGGCCGCCGCCACCGCGTCATGCACCACCTTGCGCTCGAAGGGCGTCATCGGCTGGAGCTTCACCGGCTCGCCCGTCTCCTTCACCTGCTGCGCGGTCTCCTCGCCCAGCGTGGTCAGCTTCTCGCGCTTGCGCGCCCGGAAGCCGGAGACGTCCAGCATCAGCCGACTCCGCTCGCCCGTCTCCCGGTGCACCGCGAGCCGCGTCAGCTCCTGGAGCGCCTCCATCACCTCGCCCTCCCTGCCCACCAGCTTCTGGAGATCGCGGGAGGTGCCCTCGGAGACGATCGACACCGAAGCGCGGTCGCCCTCGACGTCCATGTCGATGTCGCCGTCCAGGTCGGCGATGTCCAGCAGCCCCTCCAGGTAGTCCGCCGCGATCTCGCCCTCCTGCTCCAGGCGGGTCAGCTCGTCGGTCTCCTCGGCGGGGGCTGCGGTGGTGTCCGTCACGGGTGGGGCTCCTCTACTTCTTGCTCTTGGCCGACGGCTTGGACTTGCGCGACTGGGAGGACTTCTTCCCCTGCTGCCCCCGCTGCTTCTTCTGCGGCTGGGAGCGCTGGGACGCCCCGGCCTGACCGTTCGAGGAGGGCTTGCCGTTCGCCGCGGGCTTGCCGTTCTGGCTCGCGTCGCCCGACTCGGTCTTCTCCAGGGAGGTGGAGGAGGGCTTCTCCAGCGAGGTCGGGGAGGCCGCCTGCTTCTTCGGCTGCTGGCCGGCCGGGCTCTGGCGCTGGGAGCGGGTCTGACGCTTGCGCTGGTTGCGGACGGTCCTGGTGGCCTCGGCCGACTTCGTCTCGGCCTCGTCCTCCTTGGGAAGCTTGCCCTTCTTGCGCAGCCGCTCCTGGCGCTGCTCGAAGGCGATGCTGCCGGGCGTGGGGTTCTTGGTGATCACGTACATCTGCTGACCCAGCGACCAGACGTTGGTGGTCAGCCAGTAGATCAGCACGCCGACCGGGAAGTTCACACCGAAGACGGCGAACATGAGCGGGAAGACGTACATCAGGATCTTCTGCTGGCTCATGAACGGCGACTTGACCGTGAGGTCGACGTTCTTCGTCATGAGCTGGCGCTGCGTGTAGAACTGCGACGCCGACATCAGCACGATCATGATGATGGTGACGGTGCGGACGGTGCCCTGCGAGGCGTCCAGCTCGGCGAGCTTCTCGGCGCCGTCCATGAAGCGGGTCGCGATCGGGGCGCCGAAGATCGTCGCCTCACGGGCGGACTGCACCTGGTCGGCGTTGAGCACGCCGACGGTCTTGTTGCTGGCGATGTGGTTCAGCACCTGGAAGAGCGCGATGAAGAACGGAGACTGCGCCAGGATCGGGAGGCAGCTGGCGAGCGGGTTGGTGCCCGTCTCCTTGTACAGCTTCATCATCTCTTCGGACTGACGCTGCCGGTCGTTCTTGTAGCGCTGCTGGATCTTCTTCATCCGCGGCTGGAGCGCCTGCATGTTGCGTGTGGCCTTGATCTGCTTCACGAAGAGCGGGATCAGGGCGATCCGGATCACGACCACCAGGGAGACGATCGACAGCCCCCATGCCCAACCGCTGTCCTCGTGGAAGATCAGGCTGTAGAGGCTGTGGAACTGGACGACGATCCACGAGACGGCGATATACAGAGGACTGAGGATCGAATTGATCGTGTCCACGGATCAGGCTCCTTGGGCATTGTTGGGGGCACCCCCGGGAGAGGCGGCGGGGTTGAGCGGCCGGTGCCGCAGGCGGTCGCGCAGCGCCTGGTGCCAGACCGGCCGCCTACGCGGCGGAACGTGATCGACTCCGCCCGGAGACCAGGGGTTGCAGCGCAGAATGCGCCAGGCGGTCAGGGCCGTCCCCTTGAGCGCGCCATGCCGGTCGATGGCGCCGTACCCGTAGTGAGAGCACGACGGATAGTAACGGCAGACCGGTCCGAGGAGGGGGCTGATCGTCCACTGATACAGCTTGATCAGCAGCAGCAGCGGGTACTTCATCCGCGTACCCCTCCCAGTAGCCGCTCCAGTGCGGCGTCCAGCTCCCGAGCCAGCTGGTCGGACGCGGCACGCTCCGCGCCCGGCAGGGCCCGCACTACCACCAGGCTACCGGCGGGCAGGTCGGTGAGCCTCGCGCGGACCAGGTGGCGCAGGCGGCGTTGCACGCGGTGGCGGGCCACCGCGTTTCCCACGGCCTTGCTCACGACGAAACCCGCACGTGGCGGAGGGGGTGTCCCCTCCGCCACGTGCGGGTCCGATCCATCGGTCAGATGGACGACGAGGTGCGGGCGGCCGGCCCTTCGGCCTCGCCGCATCGCGGCCGCGAACTCCTCGCGCCGCCTCAGCCGGTTCTCGGAGGGCAGCACCGCATGGGACCTGTGGTCGTCAGACTCAGGCCGAGAGCCGGGCGCGGCCCTTGGCACGACGGTTGGCCATGATGGCGCGGCCGGCACGGGTCCGCATCCGCAGCCGGAAGCCGTGGGTCTTGGCCCTGCGCCGGTTGTTCGGCTGGAAAGTGCGCTTGCTCACTCGGGGACTCCAGAGATCTTCGGTGTACCGGCATGGATAGGCCGAGACATATGTGGACCGTCGCTGGCTGTCACCGTGCGCCCGCGAGGGCAATCGCAACGCCCGAGTCAGCCGCTCAACACCTCTGGTCGGAGGCGGGCCATCGGAGGCAGGCGGCAGCAGCCATCGACGACTCGACCTGGCAACGGTACGCGCGCAGCGCGCCACAGGTCAAACTCGGACGGCGCATCCTTGTACACAGCCTGTGGACAACGACTTGATGCGCGCGCCTCACGCTGACTAACGTGGCTGAACTCCGAATCTTTCCCGATCGCCCCCGGCGTCACACCCACAGGTGCCCGCCAACCCAGCACGACCCCCTGCGCCACCCCTGCGAGTGAGAGAGCGTGCCTCGTGGCTGACCTTCCAGCGGACCTTGCAGCGGTCTGGCCGCGGGCTCTGACAACGATGCTCTCGGACGGCCAACGGCTGGAGTCCAAGGACCACCGTTGGCTCCAGGACTGCCAGCCGCTGGCGCTGGTCTCCGGGACCGCGTTGCTCGGCGTGCCCAACGAGTACGCGAAGAACGTGCTGGAGGGGCGGCTCGCGCCGCTGATCAGCGAGGCGCTCAGCCGCGAGTGCGGGCAGCCGGTGCGGCTGGCGATCACCGTGACCGCGCCGCCCGCCGACCCCGCGCCGCCCGCGCCCGCGCCGGCCGCCCCCACCGTTCCCGAGCAGCAGGCGCACCGGGGAGAGCCCCGCGCCGACGACGGATACCACGGGGACCAGGGGCACGCGCTGCCCGACGTGCGGCCCGCCTACCCGGAGCGGCACCAGCCGCCGCAGGAGAGCCCGCGTTGGCGCCAGCCGCACGGTGACTACTCCTCATACGGCAGGCCGGAGGGGTACGACGGCTCCTCCTACGGCGACTCCTACCGGGAACAGACGTACGGCGAGAGGCAGTTCGGCGAGCAGTCGTACCAGGAGCAGCGGTACGGCGAACGCGCGTACGGCGCCGAGCCGCGCTACAACGAGCAGCAGCGCTACGGCCGCTACGAGGCGGGCGGCGGCCAGCCGGGGCCCGCGGGAGGCGCGCCCGGGCCGTTGGCCGCGCAGCCGGCGCCCGCGACCGGGCCGGGGGAGCCGACCGCCCGGCTGAACCCGAAGTACCTCTTCGACACCTTCGTCATCGGCGCCTCCAACCGCTTCGCCCACGCCGCCGCGGTCGCGGTCGCCGAGGCGCCGGCCAAGGCGTACAACCCGCTCTTCATCTACGGCGAGTCCGGGCTCGGCAAGACCCACCTGCTGCACGCCATCGGTCACTACGCCCGCAGCCTCTACCCGGGCACCCGGGTGCGGTACGTCAGCTCGGAGGAGTTCACCAACGAGTTCATCAACTCGATCCGGGACGGCAAGGCCGACGCGTTCCGCAAGCGCTACCGGGACATGGACATCCTGCTGGTGGACGACGTGCAGTTCCTGGCGAGCAAGGAGTCCACGCAGGAGGAGTTCTTCCACACCTTCAACACCCTGCACAACGCCAACAAGCAGATCGTGCTCTCCTCCGACCGTCCGCCCAAGCAGCTGATCACTCTGGAGGACCGGCTCCGCAACCGCTTCGAGTGGGGACTGATCACGGACGTCCAGCCGCCCGAGCTGGAGACCAGGATCGCGATCCTGCGGAAGAAGGCCGTCCAGGAGCAGTTGAACGCGCCGCCCGAGGTGCTGGAGTTCATCGCCTCGCGGATCTCCCGCAACATCAGGGAGCTTGAGGGCGCGCTGATCCGGGTCACCGCCTTCGCGAGCCTCAACCGGCAGCCGGTGGACCTGGGGTTGACGGAGATCGTCCTGAAGGACCTGATCCCGGGCGGCGAGGACGCCACTCCGGAGATCACGGCGGACGCCATCACCTCGGCCGTCGCCGACTACTTCGGGCTGACCATCGAGGATCTGGCGGGTTCCTCACGCAGCCGCATCCTGGTCACGGCCCGACAGATCGCCATGTATCTCTGTCGGGAACTGACCGATCTCTCGCTGCCGAAGATCGGGCAGCACTTCGGCGGGCGTGACCACACCACGGTGATGCACGCGGACCGCAAGATCCGGGCGCTGATGGCCGAGCGACGCTCCATCTACAACCAGGTCACCGAGCTGACCAACCGCATCAAGAACGGCTGACCCGGCGGCTGACGACGCCCCTCCGGCGCGCCCGCGCGCGTTCCGCCGTCCCCTTCCGCATGTGTCCCCCTTCCACCCGCGCACGCCCACGCCCGCCCGCGCGGTGGTTCCGCGCGCTCTCCGGGGCCGTCGCACCGGTCTCGTGGTGGCTCTCCGTGCCGACGCGCGGGGAGGAGGCGGCGGTTCATCGGGGCGTCGCCGAGGCTTCGTCTCCCGGGGCCTGTTCGATTAGCGAGCTGGACCACCGTGATCTCGCGGGTTTCCCACAGATTCGGCGAGTTGTCGCCGTCCACACCCTGTGAGGTTGGCGTGTCGTCCAGAACTCCGTCCACAGGCGGAGCGGGAGAACGGGAGCTGTGCAGGTCAGGTGCCTGTGGATGTGTGGAGTACGGACTTCCACAACCTGTGGACGAACGCCGGGGGCCGCCGGGGCCGTTCGGCGTTGTCCACCGGTCGAGGCCAGCTACCCACAGGGAACGGGCAGTTGTACACAGCCAATCCACAGGTTTATCCACTGTTCGGCAACCTAACGCGCCGCCTCACCAGGTCGAGTGAATCAGGTCACAGGAAGCTGCCGACGGGCCTGTGGGTAAGGGCTCCGAAACTGGGGACGGAGCTGTGCAGAACTCGGGTCGACCTGGGGATGGCCTGTGCACAACGCGCCGCCGTCCACAGGAGGGCCTGCTTCATCCACCGCTCCGCCCACAGGGCCTGTGCACAAAAAACCGGCACTGACCAGGGGATTCGGAGTTATCCACGGTTTCCACAGGCCCTACTACTACGACTACGGTTATAAGGCGGGAGACTCGTTTCGAAGTGGGGGCTGTGCACAACCTGGCCCGGGCAGGTCCTACCCGGCGCGCCTCGATTTGACTCGCCGAAGCACCTACTGTCAGTGCCGTGCGTCAGACTGGTGGCCCAACAGGAAGTCGAAGGCGACGAGCGGCCAGCAACTGCGGGAGGCGGCTGAAGTGAAGATCCGGGTGGAACGCGATGTGCTCGCGGAGGCGGTGGCGTGGGCCGCCCGCAGCCTGCCGGCCCGGCCTCCGGTGCCGGTGCTCGCGGGGCTGCTGCTGAAGGCCGAGGAGGGCGCCCTGAGCCTCTCCGGCTTCGACTACGAGGTCTCGGCACGGGTCTCCGTCGAGGTCGACGTGGAGGACGAGGGGACGGTTCTGGTCTCCGGCCGGCTGCTGGCCGACATCTGCCGTTCGCTGCCCAACCGCCCGGTGGAGATCTCCACCGACGGCGTGCGGGTCACGGTGGTCTGCGGCTCCTCGCGGTTCACCCTCCACACCCTTCCGGTCGAGGAGTACCCCGCGCTGCCCCAGATGCCCACGGCCACGGGCACGGTGTCGGCCGAGGTCTTCGCCTCCGCCGTCTCCCAGGTGGCCATCGCGGCCGGCCGGGACGACACGCTGCCGGTCCTCACCGGCGTCCGGGTCGAGATCGAGGGTGACACGGTCACGCTCGCCTCGACGGACCGATACCGCTTCGCGGTGCGGGAGTTCCTGTGGAAGCCCGAGGTGGCCGACATCTCCGCGGTCGCCCTGGTGCCCGCCAAGACCCTGCTGGACACGGCCAAGTCGCTCAGCGGCGGCGACACCGTCGCCCTGGCGCTCTCCGGCTCCGGCGCGGGCGAGGGCCTGATCGGCTTCGAGGGCGCCGGCCGGCGGACCACCACGCGGCTGCTGGAGGGCGACCTCCCGAAGTACCGCACGCTCTTCCCCACCGAGTTCAACTCGGTGGCCGTGATCGAGACCGCGCCGTTCGTCGAGGCGGTCAAGCGCGTCTCGCTGGTCGCCGAGCGCAACACCCCGGTCCGGCTCAACTTCGAGCAGGGCGTGCTGATCCTGGAGGCCGGCTCCAGCGACGACGCACAGGCTGTGGAGCGGGTGGACGCCCAGCTGGAGGGCGACGACATCTCCATCGCGTTCAACCCGGGCTTCCTGCTGGAGGGGCTCAGCGCGATCGACTCCCCGGTCGCCCAGCTCTCGTTCACCACCTCCACCAAGCCCGCGCTGCTCAGCGGCCGGCCCGCGGTGGACGCGGAGGCGGACGACGCCTACAAGTACCTGATCATGCCCGTCCGCCTCAGCGGCTGACGCGCTGATCTGCGCTTTTGAGCGCCCGCCCCCGCAGGTGTGCGCGCGGGGGCGGGCGTAGGCTCGGCCTCAGGAACAACGCTACGAAGGAGTCCTGATGGAGCTGGGTCTCGTCGGCCTCGGCCGTATGGGCGGCAACATGCGCGAGCGCATCCGCCGGGCCGGACACACCGTCGTGGGGTACGCCCCCGACTCGGAGAGCGCCGATGTCCACAGCCTGCGCGAGATGGTGGACGCGCTGGCCGCGCCCCGCGTGGTGTGGCTGATGGTGCCGGCGGGCGAGGCGACCCAGTCGGTGGTCAACGAGCTGGGCGAGCTGCTCTCCCCCGGCGACGTGGTGGTCGACGGGGGCAACTCCCGCTGGACCGACGACGCCCGGCACGCGGAGGAGCTGGCCGCGAAGTCGATCGGCTTCGTCGACTGCGGTGTCTCCGGCGGCGTCTGGGGCCTGGAGAACGGCTACGCGCTGATGTACGGCGGCGAGGCGGAGCATGTCTCCCGCGTCCAGCCGGTCTTCGACGCGTTGAAGCCCCCGGGCGAGGCGGGCGCGGTCCACGCGGGCAGCGTCGGCGCCGGCCACTTCGCCAAGATGGTGCACAACGGCATCGAGTACGCGATGATGCAGGCGTTCGCCGAGGGCTGGGAGTTGCTGGAGGCGGCCGAGGAGGTCACGGACGTACGCGAGGTCTTCCGTTCCTGGCAGGAGGGCACGGTGATCCGTTCCTGGCTGCTGGACCTGGCGGTGCGCGCGCTCGACGACGACGAGCACCTGGAGCGGCTGCGCGGTTACGCCGCCGACTCCGGCGAGGGCCGGTGGACGGTCGAGGCCGCGGTGGACCACGCGGTGCCGCTGCCGGCGATCACCGCCTCGCTCTTCGCGCGGTTCTCCTCGCGGCAGGAGGACTCGCCTCAGATGAAGATGGTCGCCGCGCTGCGCAACCAGTTCGGCGGTCACGCCGTGCGGAGCTCCTCGTAACGGACGTGCCTGCGGGCGGAGAGAGCGGGAGGGTCGGGCCACCGTCGTGCATCTGACACATCTGTCGCTGGCCGACTTCCGGTCCTACGCCCGGGCCGAGGTCGAGCTGGGGCCCGGCGTCACCTGCTTCGTCGGGCCCAACGGCCAGGGCAAGACCAACCTGGTCGAGGGCGTCGGCTACCTGGCGACCCTCGGCAGCCACCGCGTCTCCTCCGACGCGCCCCTGGTGCGGATGGGCGCCGAGCGCGCCGTGCTGCGCGCGCTGGTGCGGGAGGGGGAGCGCCAGCAGCTGGTCGAGCTTGAGGTGAACCCGGGCCGCGCCAACCGCGCCCGGCTCAACCGGTCGAACCAGGTGCGCCCCCGCGACCTGCTGGGCATCGTGCGCACCGTGCTCTTCGCGCCCGAGGACCTGCGGCTGGTCAAGGGGGACCCGGCGGAGCGCAGGCGGTTCCTGGACGAGCTGGTGACGGCGCGCGCGCCCCGGCTGGGGGGCGTGCGCGCCGAGTACGAGCGGGTGTTGAAGCAGCGGAACTCACTGCTGAAGTCCGCGGCGATGGCCAGGCGCCACGGCGGGCGTGGCATGGACCTGTCCACGTTGGACGTGTGGGACCAGCATCTGGCCCAGGTGGGCGCCGAGTTGGTGCGGGCGAGGCTGACGCTGCTGGAGGCGCTGCGGCCGTTGGCCGACAAGGCGTACGAGGAGGTCGCGCCGGGTGGCGGTCCCGTGGTGCTGGAGTACCGGGCCTCGACGGACGGCGAGGACGCCGGGGAGGGCGCGGCCTCCGGCCCGGGGCCGGACGACCGCGAGGGGTATGTGGCGCTGCTCGCCCGGGCGTTGGCCGAGGCGCGGAAGCGGGAGATCGAGCGCGGGGTGACGCTGGTCGGGCCGCACAGGGACGATCTGCTGCTGCGGCTGGGCTCGTTGCCGGCCAAGGGGTACGCCAGCCACGGCGAGTCCTGGTCGTTGGCGCTGGCGTTGCGGCTGGCGTCGTACGGGCTGCTGCGCGAGGAGGGGCCCGAGCCGATCCTGGTGTTGGACGACGTGTTCGCCGAGTTGGACTCCCGCAGGCGCCACCGGTTGGCGGAGTTGGTCGCCTCCGCCGAGCAGGTGCTGGTGACGGCCGCGGTGCCGGAGGACGTGCCGGAGATCCTGGCCGGGGCGCGCTTCGAGGTCGCCGAGGGGGAGGTCACCCGTGTCGTGGCCGGTTGAGCCGGGGCGGCGGCCGGACGCGGGCGGTCGTCCACCGGCTGTGGACGGTCAACGCGAGGCGGCGCGCGGGGAGTCGCCCGCCGCGGGGGGCCCCGAGAAGCCCGAGCCGGCGGAGGCCACCGGTGTCGACCTGGCGCGGGTCGCGTTGCGCGCCGCGAAGGAACGCGCGCGGGAGCGCGGCGCGTTTGTGCGGCAGCGTCGGGAGGCGCGCAGGGGCGGGTTGCGCTCCGGGGCGCGCGCCGGGGGGCGTGACCCGTTGCCGCTGGGCGCCGCCGTGGCGCGGCTGACCGAGGAGCGGGGCTGGGAGATGCCGCTGGCGGTCGGCGGAGTGCTGGGCCGCTGGCCCGAGTTGGTGGGTCCCGAGGTGGCGCAGCACTGCGCCCCGGAGAGCTACGACGAGGAGAGCCGGGTGCTGGCGGTGCGCTGCGACGCGACCGCGTGGGCCACCCAGCTGCGTCTTCTCGCGCCCCAGCTGCTGGCGCGGCTCAACGCCGATCTCGGCCAGGGCACCGTGAAGTTGATCAAGGTGAAGGGGCCGGCGGCCCCCGCGAGGCCCTCGGGACGGCTGCGCGCTCCCGGGTCCAGAGGGCCGGGAGACACCTACGGGTAGGGCCGGACGCGGGTCATCGGGAGTGATCCCGGTCACGTCCCCGGCGGTTGACAGGTGGAAGCGCTGAGCGCCGTTGTGAACGGATCAGGGGCCCCGGTCACATATGGGGAGTCGTCGGAGGCGGGTTGAGGGCGGCACATGCGGACTGAGAGCCCGGCAAACCGCCGTTACGGTTCGCGCTAGCGGTAGACTGAGAAGTACCGCCCCGTTGCGGACCATGTCGAACGACGCAGCCGCTCCCCAGAGTCGGAGCCGGCTTGTGCTGTGCCAGAAAGGGCGCTTCGTGGCCGATTCCGGCGATGCCAACCAGAACACCTCCCCCTCCGCCGATTCGACGGACGTTCCCCCCTCCTACGACGCCAGCGCGATCACCGTGCTGGAGGGGTTGGACGCGGTCCGTAAGCGGCCGGGCATGTACATCGGGTCCACCGGCGAACGCGGGCTCCACCACCTGGTCACCGAGGTCGTGGACAACTCCGTCGACGAGGCGCTCGCCGGCCACGCGGACCGGATCGACGTGACGATCCTGTCCGACGGCGGCATCCGCGTGGTCGACAACGGGCGCGGTATCCCGGTGGGCATGGTGCCCTCGGAGGGCAAGCCCGCGCTGGAGGTCGTGCTCACCGTGCTGCACGCGGGCGGCAAGTTCGGGGGCGGCGGCTACGCCGTCTCCGGCGGTCTGCACGGCGTCGGCGTCTCCGTCGTCAACGCGCTCTCCACCCGGGTGGAGGTCGAGGTCAGGACCGACGGCCACCGGTGGACCCAGGAGTACGTGCGGGGCGTCCCCACCGCACCGTTGGCGCGCCACGAGGAGACGGAGGAGACCGGCACCACGGTCAGCTTCTGGGCCGACGGCGACATCTTCGAGACCACGGACTACTCCTTCGAGACGCTCTCCCGGCGCTTCCAGGAGATGGCCTTCCTCAACCGCGGCCTCACGATCACCCTCACCGACGAGCGCGCCGCGGCCAAGCAGACCTCGGGCGCCGACTCGGCAGCCCCGGCCGACGACGAGCCGCGCCGGGTCGCCTACCACTACGAGGGCGGGATCTCCGACTTCGTGCGCCACCTCAACTCCCGCAAGGGTGAGCCGGTGCACGCCTCGGTGATCGAGATCGAGTCCGAGGACGTGGAGCGCAAGATCTCCGTGGAGATCGCGATGCAGTGGAACACCCAGTTCAGCGAGGGTGTCTACAGCTTCGCCAACACCATCCACACCCACGAGGGCGGCACCCACGAGGAGGGCTTCCGGGCGGCGCTCACCGCCCTGGTGAACAAGTACGCCAGGGAGAAGAAGCTGCTGCGTGAGAAGGACGACAACCTCGCGGGCGAGGACATCAGGGAGGGCCTCACCGCGATCATCTCGGTGAAGCTGGGCGAGCCCCAGTTCGAGGGCCAGACCAAGACCAAGCTGGGCAACACGGAGGCCAAGACCTTCGTGCAGCGGATCGTCTACGAGCACTTCACCGACTGGCTCGACCGGAACCCGACCGAGGCCGCGGACATCATCCGCAAGGGCATCCAGGCCGCCACCGCCCGCGTCGCCGCCCGCAAGGCCCGCGACCTCACGCGCCGCAAGGGCCTGCTGGAGACGGCCTCGCTGCCGGGCAAGCTCAGCGACTGCCAGTCCAACGACGCCACCAAGAGCGAGATCTTCATCGTCGAGGGCGACTCCGCCGGCGGCAGCGCCAAGTCCGGCCGTGACCCGCAGTACCAGGCGATCCTCCCGATCCGCGGCAAGATCCTCAACGTGGAGAAGGCCCGGATCGACAAGGTCCTCCAGAACACCGAGGTCCAGGCGCTGATCTCCGCGTTCGGCACCGGCATCCACGAGGACTTCGACATCTCGAAGCTCCGCTATCACAAGATCATTCTGATGGCGGACGCCGACGTCGACGGGCAGCACATCAACACCCTGCTGCTCACACTGCTGTTCCGCTTCATGCGCCCGCTGGTCGAGGCAGGACACGTCTACCTCTCCCAGCCGCCGCTCTACAAGATCAAGTGGGGCCGCGACGAGTTCGAGTACGCCTACTCCGACCGCGAGCGCGACAGCCTGATCCGGCTGGGCCGCGAGCGCGGCAAGCGGATCAAGGAGGACTCGATCCAGCGGTTCAAGGGCCTCGGCGAGATGAACGCCGAGGAGCTGCGGATCACCACCATGGACATGGCCCACCGGGTGCTGCGCCTGGTCACGCTGGACGACGCGGCGGCGGCCGACGACCTCTTCTCGATCCTGATGGGCGAGGACGTCGAGGCCAGGCGCTCGTTCATCCAGCGCAACGCCAAGGACGTCCGGTTCCTGGACATCTGACGCCGGCCATCCGGCCCATCACCGCCGCTTGAAAGGAATCGGACCCACAGCAATGGCCGACGAGACCCCCCCCACCCCGCCGACCCCCGAGGGCATCGACCCGGGCGCGCTGCGGATCGAGCCGGTGACGCTCGAAACCGAGATGCAGCGCTCCTACCTCGACTACGCGATGAGCGTGATCGTCTCCCGGGCGCTCCCCGACGTGCGCGACGGCCTCAAGCCCGTCCACCGGCGCGTGCTCTACGCCATGTACGACGGCGGCTACCGCCCGGAGCGCGGCTACTACAAGTGCGCCCGCGTCGTCGGCGACGTGATGGGCACCTACCACCCGCACGGCGACACCTCCATCTACGACGCGCTGGTGCGCCTGGCCCAGCCCTGGTCGATGCGGATGCCGCTGGTCGACTCCAACGGCAACTTCGGCTCGCCCGGCAACGACCCGGCCGCCGCCATGCGGTACACCGAGTGTCGGCTGGCACCGCTGGCGATGGAGACCCTCCGGGACATCGACGAGGAGACCGTCGACTTCCAGGACAACTACGACGGCCGGAACCAGGAGCCGACGGTGCTGCCGTCGCGCTTCCCGAACCTGCTGGTCAACGGCTCGGCCGGCATCGCGGTCGGCATGGCGACCAACATCCCCTCGCACAACCTGCGGGAGGTGGCCGCCGGCGCCCAGTGGTACCTGGAGCACCCGGACGCGGAGCCCGACGAGCTGCTGGACGCGTTGATCGAGCGGATCAAGGGCCCCGACTTCCCGACCGGCGCGCTGGTCGTCGGCCGCAAGGGCATCGAGGAGGCGTACCGCACCGGGCGCGGCTCGATCACCATGCGGGCCGTCATCGAGGTCGAGGAGATCCAGGGCCGGCAGTGCCTGGTCGTCACCGAGCTGCCCTACCAGGTCAACCCGGACAACCTCGCGCAGAAGATCGCCGAACTGGTCAAGGACGGTCGGGTCAACGGCATCGCCGACGTCCGCGACGAGACCTCGTCGCGCACCGGGCAGCGCCTGGTGATCGTGCTGAAGCGGGACGCCGTCGCCAAGGTCGTGCTGAACAACCTGTACAAGCACACCGACCTCCAGACCAACTTCGGCGCGAACATGCTGGCGCTGGTCGACGGCGTGCCGCGCACCCTGTCGCTGGACGCGTTCATCCGCTCCTGGGTCGCCCACCAGATCGACGTGATCGTCCGGCGCACCCGCTACCGGCTGCGCAAGGCCGAGGAGCGCGCGCACATCCTGCGCGGCCTGCTGGCCGCGCTGGACGCGATCGACGAGGTCATCGCGCTGATCCGGCGCAGCGAGACGGTCGACGTGGCGCGCCAGGGGCTGATGGGCCTGCTGAGCATCGACGAGATCCAGGCCAACGCCATCCTGGAGATGCAGCTGCGCCGGCTGGCCGCCCTGGAGCACCAGAAGATCACCGCCGAGCGCAACGAGCTGGAGGCGCGGATCCGCGAGTACAACGCGATCCTCTCCTCGCCCGAGCGGCAGCGGGAGATCATCGGCGAGGAGCTGGCCGCGATCGTCGACAAGTACGGCGACGACCGGCGCACCCAGCTGGTGCCCTTCGAGGGCGACATGTCCATCGAGGACCTGATCGCCGAGGAGGACATCGTCGTCACGATCACCCGCGGCGGCTATGTGAAGCGCACCAAGACCGACGACTACCGGGCGCAGAAGCGCGGCGGCAAGGGCGTGCGCGGCACCAAGCTCCGCGAGGACGACATCGTCGACCACTTCTTCGTCTCCACCACTCACCACTGGCTGCTCTTCTTCACCAACAAGGGGCGGGTCTACCGCGCCAAGGCGTACGAGCTGCCGGACGCCGGGCGGGAGGCGCGCGGGCAGCACGTGGCCAACCTGCTGGCGTTCCAGCCGGACGAGCGGATCGCCGAGATCCTCGCGGTCCGGGACTACGAGGCGGCGCCGTACCTGGTGCTGGCCACCAAGTCCGGCCTGGTGAAGAAGACCGTCCTCAAGGACTACGACTCGCCCCGCTCCGGCGGCGTCATCGCGATCAACCTGCGCGAGATGCCGGACGGACGTGACGACGAACTGATCGGCGCCGAGCTGGTCTCGCCCGAGGACGATCTGCTGCTGATCAGCAAGAAGGCGCAGTCGATCCGTTTCACCGCCACCGACGACTCGTTGCGTCCCATGGGGCGCGCGACCTCGGGCGTGAAGGGGATGAGCTTCCGCGAGGGCGACGAGCTGCTCTCGATGAACGTCGTCCGGGCCGGTACCTTCGTCTTCACCGCGACCGACGGCGGCTACGCCAAGCGGACGCCCGTGGACGAGTACCGCGTCCAGGGCCGCGGTGGTCTCGGCATCAAGGCGGCCAAGATCGTGGAGGACCGGGGCTCCCTGGTGGGTGCCCTGGTGGTCGACCCGACGGACGAGATCCTCGCCATCACGCTGGGCGGCGGGGTGATCCGCACGCGGGTCAACGAGGTCAGGGAGACGGGCCGTGACACCATGGGCGTCCAGCTGATCAACCTGGGCAAGCGCGACGCCGTCGTGGGCATCGCGCGGAACGCCGAGGCGGGTCGGGAGGCCGAGGAGGTCGACGCCGTGGACACGGACGTCGAGCCCGTCGCCGAGGCCGGGCCGGAGTCGGTCACGGGCGCCGAGCCCGTCACCGACGAGGAGTAGTACGTGAGTGGAGCCGTGGAAGCCCCCGGGGGCGGCCGGAGTGATCGAACGCCGCGTCCCCCCGACATCCCGCCGGGGGCGGCCACGGCTCGGGTCACGGGGGCGGTGCCCCCGGAGCCCAGGAATCCGCTAGCGACCCTTCCCATGGGGGAACGACGATGACCAGTGCCAGACCCGCGGACTCCTCGCACTCGCGGGGCGGTCAGCAGGGCCAGGGATACGGCACCCCGGCAGAGCAGCACTATCACCCGCCCCAGGCGTACCCGGCGCCCCCGGGCAACGCGCCGACGGTGGGGCAGCAGTCCCCGCAGCAGCGTTCCCGCCCCGACTCGGGGCCCGGGCCCGGCGCCCAGGGGCCGAGCACCCAGGGCGGCGGCGTGCGCCGCCCGCGCACGGGCGCGCGCACCGTCCCCCGGGTCCGCAAGGCGCGCCTGCGCGTGGCCAAGGCCGACCCGTGGTCGGTGATGAAGGTCAGCTTCCTGCTCTCGATCGCCCTGGGCATCTGCACCGTGATCGCCGTCTCCGTGCTGTGGATGGTGATGGACGGCATGGGGGTCTTCTCCACCATTGGTGAAACGATCACCCAGGCCACCGAGACCGACGACGAGAGCGGCTTCGATCTGGAGTCCTTCCTCTCGTTGCCGCGCGTGCTGATCTTCACGTCCGTGATCGCCGTGATCGACGTGGTGCTGGCCACCGCGCTGGCCACGTTGGGCGCGTTCCTCTACAACCTCTCCGCCGGCTTCGTCGGCGGAGTCGAGGTGACGCTCGCCGAGGACGAGTGAGACGGGCGCGTGGCGCCCAGTTCGAGGGCCCGCTTTCCGATTTGGGCGCGGGGGCGGCCATGCGCTAGCCTTGCGGAGCACGCGGGGCTATAGCTCAGATGGTTAGAGCGCATCCCTGATAAGGATGAGGCCACAGGTTCAAGTCCTGTTAGCCCCACCGTCATGACGGCCCCGGTCCCCAGTGACCGGGGCCGTTTGACGTAGCGGCCGATGGCACCGGGAAGCGCGAAGGTATCATCGGGCGCCAATGGTCCGATCACGTTAAGAAGGACGAGGTAGCGCGGTGAAGAAGCTCCTCCTGGTAGCGGTGGCCGCCATCGGCGGGCTGCTGGTCTACCGCCAGATCCAAGCGGACAAGGCCGAGCAGGATCTGTGGACGGAGGCGACCGACTCCGTGCCGGCCGGCTCCACCGGCGCCTGAGGCGTCGCGCCACGGACTGACACTTGACTCCTGCCGCCTCCGTGTCCCTGCCGCCTGACGGCGGTGGGCCCGGGGGCGGTTCGCTGTCTCGGCACCCCTGGGGGGCGGGCCGCGGGCGGGCCCGCGGTGTTGTGGCCAGACCGTGACGCGGAACGCTGTTCTGTGTGCGACCGCGAACTCGTACGGTGCTGGTTGGTGTTGGTGAGGGACCCGGCGCTTGTGCCGGAGAGCGGGGGACGGGAAGGATGCGCGCCAGCCTCGGAGTTGCGGCGGTCGGTTGCTCGTTGTTGCTCGTGGGATCACCCGCGGCCCAGGCAGCCGCCGAGTCCCAGGCGTCGACGGCCTACGCGTTCGCGCCGGACGCCGAGGCCGTCGAGGGCGCGGCCAGCAGCGCGGACGCGCCCAAGCTGGAGGCCGGCGGGACCTACACCGACCAGCTGGAGCGGGGCGAGACGCTGCACTACGCGGTCGACCTCGACGAGGGATCGAGCGCCTATCTGACCACGGTCGTCGTCCCGCGGCTCGGTTCCGAGATCAGCGCGAGCGACGGCGTCGAGGTCGAGCTGCTGACCACCGACAACGAGACCTGCTCCGACGCCGACCGGTCGTTCGGCACCGGTTCCAACGCGCCGCCCCGGCCGATCACCGTCTGGGCCGGCCGAGTCGTGGCGCAGGGTGCCGACTGCCAGCGCGCGGGGACCTATGTGTACACGGTGACCAGGGTGGACGGCACGGACCGCGCGGAGTGGCCCATCGAGCTGCGCTTCGCGCAGGAGCCGCGGCTCAGCCAGCTCCCCGAGTCGGCGCCGCCCGTCGACAGCTGGGAGACCGAGCAGCCGGCCCCGCCCGGGGGCGAGGCCGTCCGGGTCCCGGGCGGCACCGGCTTCAACGACGCCCAGCCCATAGGCGAGGGCGTCTGGCGCGACGACCTGGAAGCCGGCACCACACGCGCCTACCGCGTTCCGCTCGACTGGGGCCAACAGCTCGCGCTGACACTGGACCTGGGCAACGCCGCCGACGTCGACGAGTACTCCATGGCGTACGGCCACGTACGCGCCGAGCTGTACAACCCGGCCGCGGGCCGGATCGGCGACCCGATCTCCGAGAACTACTACGGCGAGCAGCTGAGCATCGAGGCGCTCACCGCCGGCGTGCACTACGGCAACCGCTTCGAGGACACCGACGGCGTCGACGAGATGGCGTTCGCCGGCTGGTACTACCTGCTGGTCACGCTGAGCCCCGACGTGGCCGACATCACCGACGAGCCGGTGGGGGCGACCCTGCGGCTCTCGGTGCTCGGCGACGCCCAGCCGGGGCCGTCCTACGCCTCCGACCCGGTGGAGGCCGGCTTCGGCGTCACCGAGGCGATGGTCTCCCAGGCCGCCAAGGGGCAGACGGACGAGGAGGTGGCGGCCGAGCGGGCCAGCGACGACAAGCGGCTGCGCGGCTATGTCTCCGTCGGCGTCGGGCTGGTGCTCGCGCTCTGCCTCGGCGCCTGGTACCTGGTCGGCAGGCGCCGCGCCCTGGCAGCCGCCGGGCCGGCGCCCTGGGGCTGAGGTGCCCGCCGGCTCAGTTCACGCCGTCAGCAACGACCAGACGCCGTAGCCCAGGCAGACCGCCGCCACCAGCAGCACCGGGATCGCCACCGCGCGCGGCGGCCCCGGGCGCCGGCGTACCGGCATCGGGCCCGTGGTGCCCTGCGGCGTGGTCGGGGAGACGGTGGTCGGCGTGGGAACGCCCGCCGTGCGCGGGACGTCCGCGGTCTCCTGGCCGCCCCGGGTCTCCCCCGAGGGGCCGGCGCCCATCGGCGGCGTCGGAAGGGAACCGCCCCGCGGTCCCTGGGAGCTGGGGGGCGCGATCCGGTAGCTGCCCGTCCCCGAGATGTTGTCGACCGGCTCGTCCCCGGCCACGGACCCGGCCCCCGCGCCGCGCTTCGGCCCCTCGGGGCCGAACCCGGCAGGCAGCGGCCCGAGTTGGTCGAAGACCTCGACGACCTCGCGCTCCAACGTGGAGTCGGGCAGCAGCTCGCGCGCCGAGGCGAGCGCCCGGCGCACGCCCGTGGCCGTCCGGAAGCGCGCCTCCGGCTTCGGTTGCAACAACGTGCCCAGCACCTGCCACAGCGCGTCCGGCACGCCGTCCGGTGCCGCCGGCATCCCGCCCGCGTAACGTTCCAGCAGCGCCAGGGAGTCGGGCTTCACGCCGGTCGTCAGGTAGAGGCCGACCAGCCCCACCGCGTACAGGTCCGCCGGGAAGTCCGGCTCCGCGCCCTCAAGCTGTTCGGGCGCGAAGTAACCGGGCGTGCCGACCACGTAGTTGGTCTCGGTGAGCCGCGGCTCACCCTTCCGCATCGAGATGCCGAAGTCGGAGAGGCGCAGATGGGGGCGGTGGGTGCCGGTCGCCTCCAGCAGGATGTTGGCCGGCTTGATGTCGCGGTGGACCACGCCCTCGTCGTGCACCGCCTGAAGCCCGGCCAGCAGCTGGTCGAGCAGGAGACAGACGTGGCTCGGCGGCAGCGGCCCGTAGTCGCCGATCAGATGGGAGAGCGAGCCGCCGGTCATCAGGTCCATGGTGAACAGCACCTGGTCGTCGTCGGCAGCCCAGCTCGCCGGCGCGAGCACATGGGGGTGGTCGATGCGCAGCGCCTGCTCCCTGACGAAGCGCAACAGCGTGTGGGCGTCGGACTGTTGGAGCACCTTGGCCGCCACATAGCGGCGCCGCCGGTGGTCGAAGGCACGCCAGACCGCTCCGGCGCCGCCACGTCCTATCGGGTCGACCAGCTCGTACCGACCCGCGAAGATCTCGCCCATGCCCTCGTGTCCGTCGCTTCCGTCCGTCGTCGTGGGGACCGCCCGTCGAGGGCGGCGTTCAGCCCTGGTGGCTCTCGTAGTGCTCGATGGCCTCGCGCGTCCTGGCGACGCCGTACACCCGCAGGAACTCGGCGAGTTCGGGGTGGCTGTCGCCCAGCAGCCGGGCCGCGCTCTGGATCTCGGCGGCGTCGGAGACCGAACGCAGCAACGCCTGGATCTCCCGCACCACGCGCTTGCTCGGGTTGGCCGGAACGGCGGAGGCCCCGCTGGAACGGGTCGTCGTCGAGGCGGGGCTGAGCACGTTGCCGCCCGCCGTCCGGCGGATGTCGTCCATCGCGCCCGTCGCCTCGGCGGCGCTCACCCTGCCGGCCCGCACCTCGGCGGCCAGGTCCTGGAGGGCGCGCACCCGCTGGACCACGGCCGGGTTGCCGATCTTCGCGCGTTGGCCGCTCATCAACTGGGAGAGCATGGGCGCCGAGAGGCCGAGCACACCGGCGAGCCGCGCCTGGTTGAGCCCCAGATCGGCGATGAGCCGCCGGAAGAGCGTTCCCAGGGGCTCGCCGTACCAGGTGGTCTGCTGCTCCCTGGCCTTCTCGGTCGACTCTTGTTGGACCGCGTCCATCCTGTGTCCCCTGTCTCCCCTGATCGCTTCACGTGAGCGAAGTTGCGCGTCATCCTACGGAGGGAGTCTTCCCCGGTGCGATACCCGGTCGGCCTCCCGGGAGAAGATTGGGTAATCTTGGCTACGGCCTTCCCGAAGGCACACCAGGGGCCTTAGCTCAGTTGGTAGAGCGCCGTCTTTGCATGGCGGATGTCAGGAGTTCGACTCTCCTAGGCTCCACCCGAATGAACCCCTCTGACCTGCGGAGACGCGGTCAGGGGGGTTCTTCTGTCCCGGTTTCCCGTGGTGACGTGCCAACGCGGCGGTGTCGTCGGGGGTGGGACGAGGGCTGAGGGGAGGAGCCGCCGTCGCCCCCTCCGTACCTGTCAGCCGCCCGTGATCTCCAGCAGTTCCTCGGGGGGTGTGCGGTCCGCGTTGACGTGCTCGGTGCGCTCCAGCTCGCCCCAGACGATGTAGCGGTGGCGGGAGGTGAAGACCGGGGTGCAGGTGGTGAGCGTGATGTAGCGGTTGGCCTCCGTGGCGCCCGACTCCTCGGGGATGGGGTCCAGCACCTCGACGTTGTACTTGGAGGTCTCCGGCAGCACGGCGTAGGTGCGGTAGATGTACCAGGTGTTCTTCGTCTCGAAGACGATCGGGTCGCCCTCCTCGACGTCCTGGATGTCGTGGAACTTCGCGCCGTGGCCGTCCCGGTGGGCGGCGATCGAGAAGTTGCCCTCCTCGTCCCAGGGCATGGCCGCCGCGACGGGGTCGGTGTAGTAGCCGGCGACGCCGCCGTTGAGGGTGTTCGGGTTGGTGCCCTCCTTCACCAGGATCTCGCTGCCGGTCATGGTCGGGACGTGCAGGAAGCCGATGCCGTCCTCCGGCTCGAACTCCCTGGGCGGCGTGGTGTCGTCGGCGTCCTCCTCCGGCTGCGCTGCCCAGCTGTCGCGCACGGCGTCGCTGTCCCTGGAGGCTTCCTTGTTGGCTATGACGTTGGTCCACCACAGCGAGTAGACGACGAAGAGACCGAGGACGACGCCCGCGGTGATCAAGAGTTCGCCGAAGACGCCGACGGCGGCGGCGACGCGCCGCCTGGTGCGGCTCGGGCCGGCGGGGGGCGGCGTCGGTTCGGCGTCGGGGTCGGCGGCGGCGACATCGTCGGCGGCGGCGACATCGTCGGGGGCGTCGGGGTCTTCGGGGTCCGGCTCCGCGTCGGACGTGGGCGTGGGGTCGGGGGCGTCGGCCTCGTCGTTCCGGCCGTCCTCGTCCTTGTCCGGCGTCTCCTTCTCCGGGGAGTCGTCCCCTTCGCCGGTCGCACGCGGCTCGTCG
Source organism: Streptomyces sedi (assembly GCF_006335015.1). GTDB lineage: Bacteria > Actinomycetota > Actinomycetes > Streptomycetales > Streptomycetaceae > Streptomyces > Streptomyces sedi. The sequence continues at coordinate 48,917 of NZ_VDGT01000008.1, read as the reverse complement.
GTCTCGTTGCTCTGGTCGGTCTGGTCGGTCTGGTCGGTCTGGTCGGTCCTGTCGTCCGACGCACCGGCGGAGGCGCTGGCCTCCCCCTCGGGGGTCGGGTTCTCTTTGTCCTCCGGCACCGCCGGTGTCCTCCGCTGTCGTTGCGTCTTCGGTCAGTTGACGAGGGCGTCCGGCTTGCCCTCGGAACGGGGGCTCTCCTCGGCCAGCTCTCCCCAGACAATCAGCCGGTAGGTGGAGGTGAACTCCGGGGTGCAGGTGGTGAGCGTGACGTAGCGGCCGGGGTCGGTGAAACCGCCCTGGTCGGGCACCGGGTCGAGGACCTCGACGTTGGACGGCGAGGTCGAGTCGAGCCGGCTGCGCATCTCGTACGTGTAGTAGGTGCTCTCGGTCTCGATGACGATCGGGTCGCCGGGCTCCAGGTTGTTGATGTAACGGAACGGCTCGCCGTGGGTGTTGCGGTGGCCGGCCAGCCCGAAGTTGCCCTCCTCGTCCCAGGGCATCGCCGTGGGAAGGCCGTCCTCCTCCGTGTAGTGCCCCACCATGCCGTTGTCCAACACGCTCGCCGGGTCGACGCTCTCCGCCACCGGGACCCGCACGTCCAGCGTCGGCAGGTAGAGGATCGCGAAGCCCTCGCCCGCCGAGAAGACACCGGGGTCGCGGTTCTCCTCGCCCTCGCCCCCCGAGTCCCAGCGCTCCTCCAGCTCGGAGGCCTGCTTGTTGGCGTGGGCCCTGGCCTCGAAGTTGGTCCACCAGAGCTGGTAGACAACGAAGAGCAGCAGCAACACACCGGTGGTGATGAAGAGTTCGCCGATCACGTTGCTGATCGCCGTGCCGGTCTGCTTGGCGGCCTTGGCCGCGGCCTTCGCCGCCTTGCGGCGCGCCGCGCGGCCCCCGCCCACCTCCGGCTCCGCCTCGGCGGTCGCGGTCGCCGGCTCCGCCGCGCCCCGGCGCCCGCCGCCGCCCTTGGCGGCCCTGCGCCGGGCGGCTCGCCCGCCGGCGGCCGGCGGCTCGGGCTCCGCCGCGCGCTGCGCCGCGCGCCTGCGCGCCGCCCGGCCGCCGCCCTCCGGCGCCTCCGGGCCGTCCTCGGCCGGCGTCCCGGCGCGCGGGCGCAGGTCGTCGGGGCGCCGCAGCCCGACCGTCTCCGGGTCGTGCTCCCCGGCGCCGCGCGGCGGCACCTGGAGCCCCACGGTCTCGGGGTCGGGCTCCCGCACGGCCGAACGCTGCTCGCCGTAGGCGTCGAACGGCGGTTCGTAGTCGTATCCCTCGGGTGCCCGGTTGCCCGGGGGGTGGGACTCGTGCCCCGGGGAGTGGTTCTCGTGGTGGTACTCCCCCGGGCCCGGCGCGTAGCCCTCGCCGCCCGGGTAGCCCCCGTACGCCTCGTGCCCGCCCTGGCCGCCCTGGCCGCCCGTCTGCCCGTGCCGCCCCTGCCCGTGCGCCGGGTAGTCCCCGGCGAGGTCGTCGGCCGTGGGAAGCGGTGGCCGTTGGCCGGGCAGGGGGTCGCCCAGCGGGTCGTTGAGCGCGTCGACGGCCGCCTGGTACGGGTCCGCCGGGTAGCCGCCCGGCCCTCCCGCCGGATACGGGTCGTCCGCGTAGGGATCCCGCTCGGGGTCCCACTCCGCGCCCGCCCCCGGGCGCGACGTGTTCACGCCGCGGGCTCCTGCTGGCCCGTCCGGCCCACGATCGGGGCGAGCCCGTGGGAACGCGTCACCGCGCCGGCGTCGCCGCAGCGCGCCAGCCAGTTGGCGAGCATCCGGTGGCCGCCCTCGGTGAGCACGGACTCCGGGTGGAACTGCACGCCCTCGACCGCGAGTTCGCGGTGGCGCAGGCCCATCACCACGTCTCCGGCGCGGGCGGTGACCAGCAACTCGGGGGGCAGCCGCGGCTCCTCGGCGGCCAGCGAGTGGTAGCGGGTGACCGTCAGCGGCGAGGGGAGTCCCTCGAAGACGCCCGAGCCGTCGTGGACCACCTCGGAGGTCTTGCCGTGCAGCAGCTCGGGCGCCCGGCCGACGACCCCGCCGTAGGCGGCGGCCATGGCCTGCATCCCGAGGCAGACGCCGAAGACCGGCACCCCGTTCTCCGCGCAGTGCCGCACCATCGGGACGCTGACGCCGGCCCGCTCGGGGGTGCCGGGGCCGGGGGAGATCAGCACCCCGTCGAAGCCGCCCTCGGCGACGTGACCGGTATCGACCGCGTCGTTGCGCGACACCTCGCACTCGGCGCCGAGTTGGTAGAGGTACTGGACGAGGTTGTAGACGAAGCTGTCGTAGTTGTCCACGACCAGGATGCGGGTGGCGCTCACCTGTCGGTCCCCCCTTGGGCGTCGTCCACGGTCACGTCGTTGAAGGGCAACAGCGGCTCGGCCCACGGGAAGACGTACTGGAAGAGCAGGTAGACCACGCCGAGCGCCAGAGCCAGCGCGAGCACCGCCCTGACCAGCGTGTTGCCCGGCAGATGTCGCCAGATCCACCCGTACATGGCTTCCCGTCCCCATCTCGTGCGACGCCGCGTGCCCCAAGCGTACGACGACGGCGCTCGGGCGCGCGGGGCTCGCTGTCAATCCCCGGGCTCCAGCGGCTCGGCGTGCCGCAGCGCCACGCCGCCCTCGTAGCCGGGCAGGGTGACCGAGCCGTGTTCGGCGACGTCCCAGCCGAGGCCGTAGGCGTCCACGTACTGCTGGTAGTTGCGCAGCGCGGGGGAGTCGTCGAGCGCGGAGCGCAGTCGGTCGGTGGAGCCGACCGCGGTGATGGTGTACGGCGGGGAGTAGAGCCGGCCCTGGAGGATCAGGGTGTTGCCGACGCAGCGCACCGCGCTGGTGGAGATCAGCCGCTGGTCCATGACGCGCACCCCGTCGGCGCCGCCCGCCCACAGGGCGTTCACCACGGCCTGGAGGTCCTGCTGGTGGATGACCAGGTCGTTGGGGGTCGGCTCGGGGGCGCCGGGGACCAGCGGCTCGGCGTCGGCCGGGGCGTCGGTGAGGGTCACGGTCAGCCCCGGGCCGGTCAGCTCGTTCAGCCCGGCGGCGGTCTCCGTCGCGTCCAGCCGCAGCGACTGCTCGGGGTCGGCGCCGGCGTCGCGCTCGGTGAGCGCCTCCACCTCGGAACGGAGCCGGGCCGCCGTCGACTCCAGGGCGTCGTTGCCGCGCTCCCGCTCCCTGATCAGGTCGGACATCTGGAGCAGGGAGTCGTCGGTGCGGATGTTGTTGCCGCGCGAGACGGTGAAGCTCACCCAGAAGAGGAGGCCCGCCAGGGCGAAGACGGCGACCGTGCCGAGCCGGGCCCGGCGGAAGGGGAAATTCCTCACCGTACCCTGGTCTCCTTAAACAGCCGCGGAAGGACTACGCTAGCCGACGATCCCACAGCTACGCGCTTCGGAGCGCGACCAGGTAGCGCCTTGCGCAGCGCGATCGACAGGAGTCTCTCTCGTGCCGAAGTCTCGGGTCCGTAAGAAGAAGGACGACAGCTACGCGCCCCCGGAGAAGCGGGCGACGACGAAGCTCGACATGCGTTCGGGGCGCAGTTGGGTCGCCCCCCTGATGCTGGCGCTGTTCGGCATCGGACTGGCCTGGATCGTGGTCTATTACGTGACCAAGGCGGATCTGCCGGTGGGCGCGCTCGGCGACTGGAACATCGTGGTCGGCTTCGGCTTCATCGCACTGGGGTTCGTGGTCTCCACCCAGTGGAAATGACCGACCGCTCGTCCCTCGCTCGTTCTCACCAGGGTTATCCACAGGTTGCTTTAACATCGCAAGATCTGTGGATAACCCTGTGTGTTCAGCGGGGTGCCGCGCCCGTGTTCGAACCTCCCGCACCCCTGTTCTCCTGCGGAAACGTCGGTCGTGACGGCGGAGGTCGCGAGTCGTCCACAGGGTGCACAAGATCCTCCACCGGCTGTGGATAAGTCTGAACTTAGGCTCAGCCCACCAGCTGCTGTGCGCGTATCAGACACGTGACCAGGAGGGTGAGCGCGACCAGCGCGCAGACGGCGATCTGCACCGGGAGGCGCAGCCGGCGCGGGGCCCAGACCAGTCCCGAGGCGATCACGATTCCGGCGATCAGTCCGCCTATGTGCGCCTGCCAGGCGATCGCCGACCAGGCGAAGGTGATCACCAGGTTGACCGCGAGCAGCAGCAGGATCGGCCGCATGTCGTACCGGAGCCGGCGGGCGAGCACCGCCGTCGCGCCGAAGAGGCCGAAGATCGCGCCCGAGGCGCCCAGCGAGAGCTGCGTCTGGTCGGCCAGCACGAAGGACAGCGTGGAGCCGGCCAGCGCCGAGAGCAGATAGAGCGCCACATAGCGGCCCCGGCCCAGTGCGCTCTCCAGCGCCGGCCCCAGCAGCCACAGCCCCAGCATGTTGAACCCGAAGTGCCAGATCTCCTGGTGCAGGAACGCCGAGGTCAGCAGCCGGTACCACTCGCCGTCGGCCACCCCGATCCAGTTCGGGTCGAGGAACGTGCCGCCGTCCGTCGCGTAGCCGAGCATCCCGAGGTCGATCACCATCTCGTCGCCGCGCGCCAGCACGGCGAGGAAGACCACCGCGTTCAACGCGAGCAGCACCTTGGTGACAAGCCCGGCGTCTCCGGTGACCCGGCCGCCGGCCAGCGTCCTGGGGCGGGCGGCCCTGGTGGCGCCGGCGGCGCCGCGCACACAGTGCGGGCACTGGTAGCCGACGGCGGCCTCCACCATGCAGGACGGGCAGATCGGGCGGTCGCAGCGGGTGCAGCGGACGCCGGTCTCCTGGTCCTGGTGCTGGTAGCAGCGGGCGAGCCCCGGCTGCGGATGCTGCTGGGCCATGGTGTCCCCTCCCCGCTGGCGTGCCCGGAGCCGATGAGAGACCGGCCCCCTGATCCTACGGACAGGGGGCCGGATTCGTTCCCGGAGTGCGAACTTCCGGTCAGCGGCTCTCGATCGTCACCGACTCGATCACCACGTCCTCGACGGGACGGTCGGTGTTGCGGTCGGTCGCGGTCGTGGCGATCGCGTCCACGACCTGCTGCCCCGCCTCGCCGGTGACCTCACCGAAGATGGTGTGCTTGCCGGTCAGCCAGCTGGTCGGCGACACGGTGACGAAGAACTGCGAGCCGTTGGTCCCGGGACCCGCGTTGGCCATGGCCAGCAGGTACGGGCGGTCGAAGGACAGATCCGGGTGGATCTCGTCCTGGAACTTGTATCCCGGGCCGCCGGTGCCGTTCCCCAGCGGGTCGCCGCCCTGGATCATGAAGCCGCTGATCACCCGGTGGAAGACCGTGCCGTCGTAGAGCTTCTCGGTGGACTTCTGCCCGGTGGCCGGGTGGACCCACTCGCGCTTGCCCTCGGCGAGCTCGACGAAGTTCGCGACCGTCTTCGGCGCGTGGTTGGGGAAGAGCCGCACCTCGATGTCGCCTCGGTTGGTCTTCAGGGTGGCATAGAGCTGCTCAGCCACGATCTACCTTCCGTCTACGTTCAATGACGGTCACCGATCCTGCCACGGAACGCCGACACGCCATGCCCCCGGATGGCCCTTTCGCGTGCCGAATCCCCGCGTACCCGGCATGATTTGCGCACGAGTGGACAAGAGGAGTAGTCAGCGGGAAACCGCCACGAAAGATTACCAAGGAGGCGAAAACAGTGACCCGGAACGGGAAGGCAACTGTTCGACAGGCGGGCGACGCGGTGCTTCCCTACGCGCTCTCCGCCAAGGAGAACGCCGCACGCTACGCGCACCAGGCCCGTGCCTACGTGGCCCCTCGCGCCTCTCGGGCTGCTACCCAGGCTCGTCGACAGTATGAGGAGCAGTGGGTCCCCCGCGTGGAGCAGGCCAGGCAGGCCGCCGGGCCCGCGCGGGAGAAGGCGGCGCTGCGTTCGGCCGCCGCCGTCGCCGCGCTCCGCGGCGACCTCACGGCCGAGGAGATCCGGCACACCGCGCGCCGCCGGCGCCGCAAGGCGAGGAACGGGCGGCTGGTCAGGCGGCTCGGGCTGATGGGCCTGGTGGCGGGCGGCGCGCTCGTCGCCTGGAAGTGGTGGAGCGCCCAGACCGACCCGGACTGGCTGGTCGAGCCCTCCCCGGCGACGGAGATCCCCACCGAGCCCGAGGAGCAGGCGCTGGGCTGAGCCCCGCCGGGGCCTCACACGACGGAGCGGGCACGGCCGAGGCGTTCCACGCCTCGGCTCGCACCCGCTCGCCGTTCGCTTCTCTTCGGTCAGGGCCGGCTCAGGCCGCCCCGGTGAGCGTCAGCCGCCCATCCCGAAGATGCCGCCGCCGCCCGGGCCGCCGCCCGGGTCCCCGTTCTGGCCGCCCTGGTCACCCGGGTTGGTCGGGTCGACCACGGTGAGGGTGATCGGGGTGTCCGGTGCGACCCGCTGGCCGGCCGGCGGGTCCATGGACACCACCAGGGCGTGCGGGACGTCGGGTCCCTGGATGTTGACCTGCTGGAAGCCGGCGCCGTTCAAAGCGCCCCGCGCCTGCTCCACGTTCTGGCCGACGACGTTGGGCACCTCCGCCTCCTCCTCGTCCGGCGGGTCCTCGGTCTCCTGCGAGGGCATCGCGACGGTCAGCGTCACCAGACCGCCAGGCTCCTGCTGCGTGCCGGCGCCCGGGTCCTGGCTGATGACCTCGCCCTCCGCCCGGGAGTCGTCCGTCTGGTTCTGCCGGGTCACCGTGAACCCGGCGGCGGTCAGCTCGGACTGCGCCTGGTCGAACGGCTTGCCGACCACGTCGGGCACTGACTCCAGCTCGGGGGCGGTGGCGACGGTCAGGGTGACCTCGCTCTCCGCCTCGACCTCGCTGCCGCCCTCCGGGTCCTGCGAGAGCACCGTGCCCGGCTCGGAGTCCGGAGCCTCCTCCGTCTCCTGGCGCACGCTCAGACCCAGGTCCTCCAGCTCGGCCTCCGCGTCCTCGTAGGCGTCGCCGACGACATCGGGCAACTCGACCGGCTCCGGACCGTCCGAGGGGATCACCGTGACGGTGTCGCCCTCCTCCAGCTCCGTGCCGGTCTCGGGGTCGGTCCGGCAGACCGTGTCCTTCTCCTCGCCGCAGGGCTCGGGGTCCCCGACGGTGGACGAGAAGCCCAGGCCGTCCAGCCGATCCTGCGCGGCCTCCACGGACTCACCCGCCAGGTCCGGCACCTTCAGGGCGCCCTCGGGCGGATCGTTGGAGAACATCACCCGGCCGATCAGCACGGCGCCGACCAGCACCAGGATGGCGGCCAGCACCAGCAGGATCGTCGACGTGTGGCGGTTCCCCTGCCGGCGGTCGGCGCGGCCGTAGTCGTCGTTGTACCCGTCGTCCCTGGTCGGCGGCATCATCGTCGTCGCCGGGTCGGTCGGCCGCAGCATCGTCGTGGGGCGGTCGTCGTAGCCGTAGCCCGCCGCGCCCATCGCGGCGGCGGCGCCGACCGGACGCCCGTCCAGCGCCGCCTCGATGTCGGCGCGCATCTCGTCCGCCGACTGGTACCGGTAGTCCGGGTCCTTGACCAGCGCCTTCAACACGATGGCGTCGGTGTCCGGAGTGATCTCCGGATCGAAGTTGCTGGGCGGCTGGGGCTCCTCCCGCACATGCTGGTAGGCCACGGCGACCGGCGAGTCGCCCAGGAACGGGGGCCGCACGGTCAGCAGCTCGTAGAGCAGACAGCCCGTCGAGTACAGGTCGGACCGCGCGTCGACCGTCTCGCCCTTGGCCTGCTCCGGGGAGAGGTACTGCGCGGTGCCGATCACGGCCGAGGTCTGGGTCATGGTCATGCCGGAGTCGCCCATGGCGCGGGCGATGCCGAAGTCCATCACCTTCACCTGGCCGGTGCGGTTCAGCATGATGTTCGCCGGCTTGATGTCCCGGTGGACGATGCCGTTGCGGTGGCTGTACTCCAGCGCCTGGAGGATGCCGATGCACATCTCCATCGCCCGCTCCGGCAGCAGCTTCCGCCCGGAGTGCAGCAGCTCGCGCAGCGTCGAGCCGTCGACGTACTCCATCACGATGTAGGGGATGGAGATCCCGTCGACGTAGTCCTCGCCGGTGTCGTAGACGGCGACGATCGCCGGGTGGTTCAGCGAGGCGGCCGACTGGGCCTCTCTTCGGAACCTGGCCTGGAACGTGGGGTCGCGGGCGAGGTCGGCACGGAGCGTCTTGACCGCGACGGTGCGACCCAGCCGGGTGTCGTGAGCCAGGTAGACCTCGGCCATTCCGCCCCGGCCCAGCACCTGGCCCAGCTCGTACCGCCCGCCGAGGCGACGCGGCTCATCCATGTTTCCAGCCCTCTCCGTGTGGTCCCGGCCGCGCCCCCCTCGTCTTACTCGGGCTCGGGGAGCCAGACCCTGGCTTACGGTACCCGGCGGGGATGAACCCACCGGGTGGCGGTGGGCGGCCGATATCCAACCGGTATCGCCCAACACCGCAACCGGACCCAAGGCCGGTCCCAGATATGACGTGTGTTCGGTGGTTCCCGGTTGCCCGCCGGTGGCGTGCGAGGGACTGCCCGGCGCCCACGCGGGGCGGCCGGGAGCGTCACTCCTGGTCGTCGGCGAGCACGGCCGCCATGACGTCCATCGCGATGGGCGCGGCCAGACCGCCGCCGGAGATCTCGTCCCGGTCGACCTCTTCGTCCTCCACGACCACGGCCACCGCGACCGGGGAGCCCTCGTCGGTCATCGCGTAGGAGATGAACCACGCGTAGGGCGACTCCGAGTTGTTCTCACCGCGCTGGGCGGTACCCGTCTTGCCGCCGATCCGGATGTCGTCGTCGATGGAGCTCCGGTCGATGCTGGAGTTCTGCTCGACGACCTCCTCCATCGCCTCCTGGAGCTCGCGCGCGTTGTCCCCGGAGACGGGCTCGCTCAGCTCCTCCGGGTCGTGCTGCTCTATGACGTTCAGATTCGGGGCGACCAACCGGTCCACCATGTACGGCGCCATCAGCGAACCGTTGTTGGCGACGGCGCTGGCCACCATGGCCATCTGGAGCGGGGTGGCCCGGTTCGACGCCTGGCCGATGCCGGCCATCGCGTTCTGCGGGCGGTTGTCCTCGGGGTAGACGCTCGCGTTGCTCCGGACCGGGACGAACTGCTCCTCGTTGAAGCCGAAGCGCTCGGCCATCTCGATCATGCCCTCGTTGCCCACGTCGTTGCTCAGGCCGGCGAAGACGCTGTTGCACGAGTAACGCATGGCGTCGCGGACGTTGGCGTCGGCGCAGACGCCGGGGACCTGGTTGTCCAGCGGGACGTTGTCCGTGTCCGGGAGGATGTACGGGTCCTCGTACTCGGTGTCCTGGTCGATGTCGTCGATCAGGCCGTTCTCCAGGGCAGCCGCGGCGGTGACCACCTTGAAGGTGGAGCCGGGCGGGAAGGTCTCCCGCAGCGCCCGGTTGAGCATCGGCTTGTCCTCGTCGGTCTCCAGCGCGGTCCACGCCTCCCCGTCCTCCGCGCCGTACCCGGCGAAGGAGGAGGGGTCGTAGGAGGGGGTGGACACCATCGTCAGGATCGCGCCCGAGCGCGGGTCCAACGCCACGACCGCGCCCTTGCGGCTGCCCAGGCCCTCGAACGCGGCGCGCTGCGCGTCGCCGTTGAGCGTGGTGATCACGTCGCCGCCGCGCTGGTCCTTGCCGGTGAGCATGTCGATCGTGTTGTTGAAGAACAGCCGGTCGTCGTCGCCGGTGAGGATCGAGTCGTTGACGTTCTCCAGCTGGTTGGTGCCGAACGCCTGCGACGCGTAGCCGGTGACCGGCGCCCAGATCTCGCCGTCGATCCAGGTCCGCTGGTAGCGGAAGTCCGGGTCGTCCGTCTCCTCCGAACCGGTGATCGGCTCGCCGTCGACGATGATGTCGCCGCGGGGGTTGGAGTAACGCTCGATGGCGACCCGGCGGTTGTCCTTGTGGCTCTGCAACTCGTCGGCCTGGACGAACTGGATGTAGTTCACCCGGACCAGCAGCGCCAGCATCAACAGCCCGCAGAACACGGCCACTCTGCGCATCGGCTTGTTCATGGACGGACCACCTGCGTCATTTCGGAGTCGAGGGAGGGCGCCGGCGCGGGCGCGGGCCTGCGGGCAGTGTCGCTGATACGCAGTAGGAGCGCGATAAGCGCCCAGTTGGCGATCACGGACGAGCCGCCCTGCGCCAGGAACGGCATGGTCATACCGGTCAGCGGGATCAGCGCGGTGACGCCGCCGGCGACCACGAAGACCTGGATCGCGAAGACCCCGGCCAGGCCGATCGCCAGCAGCTTGCCGAACGGGTCACGGGCCGCCAGCGCCGTGCGCATCCCGCGTTCGATCAGCAGCGCGTAGAGCATGATGATCGCCATCAGCCCCGCCAGGCCCAGCTCCTCGCCGACCGTGGCCAGGATGTAGTCGCTCTTCGGCGCGATGCCGCTGATCAGCCGCGAGTACCCCTGGCCGAGCCCGGAGCCGAAGAGCCCCCCGGAGCCGAACGAGAACATCGCCTGCGCCGTCTCGGTCACCCCGTCGTTGGCGGCCCGGTCCAGCGGGTTGAGCCAGTTGTCGACGCGCTCGCCGACGTGGGCGTTGGTGCTGGCCACGAAGACGGCGCCGCTGGCGGAGAGCAGCAGACCGAAGACGATCCAACTCGTGCGCTCCGTCGCCACGTAGAGCATCACGACGAAGATGCCGAAGAACAGCAGCGAGGTGCCCAGGTCGGTCTCGAAGATCAGGATCAGCAGGCTGATCGCCCAGATCACCAGGATCGGGCCCAGGTCGCGGCCACGCGGCAGGTACAGGCCCATGAAGCGGCGGCTGGCCAGCGCCAGCGCGTCGCGCTTCACCATCAGATAGCCGGCGAAGAAGATCGCGATCACGATCTTGGCGAACTCGCCCGGCTGGATGGAGCCGACGCCCGGGATCTGCACCCAGATCCGCGCGCCGTTGATCTCCGTGCCGACGAAGATCGGCGAGGCCAGCAGGACCAGGGCCACCACCATGGAGATGTAGGTGTAGCGCTGGAGCAGCCGGTGGTCCTTCAGCAGCAGCAGCACCCCTATGAAGAGCGCCACGCCCACCGTCGACCACATCAGCTGGTTGGGGGCCATCGGGCCGCCCAGCGCGTCGGTGGTGATCGTCGGCTCCTGGTCGAGCCGCCAGATCAGCACCAGGCCCAGCCCGTTGAGCAACGTGGCGAGCGGCAGCATCAACGGGTCGGCGTAGGGCGCCCAGCGGCGGACCGCGAGGTGGGTGACGCCGGCCAGCAGGCCGAGCCCCAGGCCGTAGCCCAGCATCCCGGCGGGCAGCGTCTCGTCCTTGGCCAGGCCGACGTTGGCGTAGGCGAAGACCGGGATGACCACCGCGAACACCAGCATCAGCAGCTCGGTGTTCCGGCGGCTCGGCAGGCCGCCGGGTGAGACGGTCGTGTTGTTGTTGCTGCTCATGCCTTCAGGTCTCTCGGTCCGCTGCGAAGCGCACTAGACGCGCACTATGTGCCGCACTGCTTGGCCAACTCGCGCTGTTCCTCGGTCAACTCCGGGGCCTGCGGCTCCTCGGTCGGCGCGTCGGGGTCCTCCTTGCCGGGGGTCCCGCCCTCGGTCGCCTGCTCGTCCGACCGCTCTCCGTCCGGCGCCTCCTCCTCCGGCTGCTCCGGCTCGGGGGACTCGGACTGCTCGGCGAGCAGGTCGCAGACCTCCGCCTGCGCGCCCAGGTTGTCGAGGTGCGTCCTGGCGTCCTCCAGGCTGTCGGCAGAGAAGTTGTTCTCCACCTGGCTGCGCTGGTAGGCGGGCAGCGAGTCCACCCGGATCTCCGGGTGGTCCTCCTTGACGCTGCTGAGGTCCAGCGGGCCGAGGCTCTGGCTCAACCCCTGGTAGAGCGCGAGGTGATCGCCGTTGACGCCGACGTAGTACTGGGTCTGCGTCCAGCGGTAGCCGGCGTAGAGCCCGCCGCCCACCACCGCGACGGCGAGGCCGATCAGCAGCCAGTTCCGCACCGGGCGGCGCTTGGGCCGCTGCTGGACGTACTCGTCGTCCGGGTAGAGCTGGCCGAAGACGCCGGTCTGCGGGTCGGGCGAGCCGGCGGCGCCGCCAGCCGGCTGCTGCTGCGGCCGGCCCAGCTCGGCGGCGCGGGCCGCCGGGGTGCGCGGGGTGTCGGACGAACGCTGCGCCTGCGTCTCGGCGACCGCGCCCACGATCTGCGGCGCGTCCGAGAGCTGCATGGTCAGGGTGTCGCTGACCTGGCTGTCCATGTCGACGACGTCGGCGATGATGCAGGTGATGTTGTCCGGGCCGCCGCCGCGCAGCGCCAGCTCGATCAGCTCGCGCACGGTGTCCTGCGGCGCCGCGTTGGTGACCATCGCGTCCCGCATGGTCTCCAGGCTGACCACGCCGGACAGGCCGTCCGAGCAGAGCAGGTAGCGGTCCCCCGGGCGCACCTCGCGGATGGAGAGGTCGGCCTCGATCCGGTCGGCGCTGCCCAACGCCCGCATCAGCAGCGAACGCTGCGGATGGGTCGTCGCCTCCTCCTCGGTGATCCGCCCCTCGTCGACCAGCCGCTGGACCCAGGTGTGGTCCTGCGTGATCTGCGTCAACTCGCCGTCCCGCAGCAGATAGGCGCGGGAGTCGCCGACATGCACGACACCCATCCGCTGGCCGGTCCACAGCAGCGCGGTGAGCGTGGTGCCCATCCCGTCCAGCCGGGGATCGTCCGAGACCATGCCGCGCAGCTGCTCGTTGGCGCGCTGCACGGAGGCGTCCAACGAGGTCAGCAGGTCCGAGCCGGGGATGTCGTCGTCGAGCGGGACCAGGGTGGAGATGACCTCGGAGCTGGCCACCTCGCCCGCGGCCTGGCCGCCCATGCCGTCGGCGATGGCCAACAGACGGGGACCGGCGTAGCCGGAGTCCTCGTTGTGGGCCCGGATCATTCCGACGTGGGAGCCCGCCGCGAATCTCAGTGACAAACTCATGCGCGCCTCTCCCACCCTCCGGTCGTCATTGTGATCGGACCTACTTCCGAAGCTCGATGACCGTCTTGCCGATCCGGATCGGCGCGCCGGGCGGAATGGGGACCGGGGTGGTCAGTCGGCCTCGGTCGAGATAGGTGCCGTTCGTCGAGCCGAGGTCCTCGACGATCCACTGGCCGTTCTGGTCCGGATAGATCCGGGCGTGGCGGCCTGAGGCGTAGTCGTCGTCGAGCACGATGGTCGAGTCGTGTGCCCGGCCGAGCGTAATGGTCTGCCCCTGGAGGGCGACAGTGGTTCCGGTCAGGGAACCTTCGGTGACGACCAGTTTGGTCGGGGCGCCGCGCCGCTGCCTGCCGCGGCCGGCGGGCTTGGCCTGGCCCTGCGGCTGCTGCTGTTGCTGCGGTCGGCGCTGCGCCGCCTGGTCCGGGCGCCGGACGGCGGCGCGCTGGGTGACCCGGGTGCCGAACAGATCGCTGCGGATCACCTGGACCGCCACGATGACGAACAGCCACAGGACGGCCAGGAAGCCCAACCTCATGACCGTCAGGGTCAGCTCTGACATTGCCCCCCGCTTACCCTTCGGCTTGCCGGTAGATGACTGTGGTGTTGCCCACGACGATCCGTGAGCCGTCGCGGAGCGTAGCGCGTTTGGTGTGCTGTCCGTCCACCACGATGCCGTTGGTGGACCCGAGGTCGCGCACGGAGGGCGGTTCGGTGGCCTGAATCTCACAGTGCCGGCGGGAGACCCCGGGGTCGTCGATCCGCACGTCGGCCTCGGTGCTGCGGCCGAGCACCAGGGAGCCGCGGGAGATCTGGTGGCGGGTGCCGTTGATCTCGACCCAGCGGCGGGTGCGTCCCGGCGCGGCCTGGCCGTACGGCGCCGAGGGCGCGGACGGCGGGCGCGGGGGCGCCCCGGGCGGGGCGTTCGGCGGTGGCGGCGGGGCTCCCGGGGGCGGGTAGCCCGGGGAGCCGGTGAACGGCTGCTGCTGCGGCGGTCCGCCATAGGTCGGGGCCGAGGACGGCGGGGGCGCGCCCTGTCCCGAGGCCGAGGCGGCGAGCGTGCGGCTGCGCACCCGGTAGAGGCCGGTGTCCAACGACTCGACCTGCTCCAGGTGGACGCGGATCTCCCCCATGAACGTGTACCGCTGCTGCTTGGCGTACTCCTTGACCATGCCGGCCAGTTCGTCGCCCAGCTGCCCGGCGTAGGGGCTGAGCCGCTGGTAGTCGCCGGTGCTCAGCTCGACGATGAAGTCGTTGGGGACGACCGTGCGCTCACGGTTCCAGATGGTGGCGTTGTTGTCGCACTCACGCTGGAGCGCGCCGGCGATCTCGACCGGCTGTACCTCGGACTTGAAGACCTTGGCGAAGGTGCCGTTGACGAGGCCCTCCAGCCGCTGCTCGAAGCGCTTCAGTACTCCCATGTGCACCTCCTTCTCCGTTGTCCCGGCACGCGGCTGAAGTGGTAGGGCTAGCTGATCGTATCCACGCGCGAGACGCCCAGGTGGTTCCCACCTGGACACCGGTGCTCCCTCCCGGATCGTAGGGGGGAGCTTGCAACAGTGTCGCGCATCTCCGGAGGTGATGCGGAGGGACGGGGGCGGTGCGCGGGTCAGGGCGGGGGCGCGGGGTGCGGACGGGGGTGCGAAAAGGCGTGTGAGGGCACCCTTGTGGGCGTGCTAGCCTTCTGGGTGTCGGAAGGCGCTCCGGTCCCCACCGGGACGAGGAGAGGCCGGAGGACAAGGTGCTTGCGCGGGTGGCGGAATAGGCAGACGCGCTGGATTCAGGTTCCAGTGCCCGAAAGGGCGTGGGGGTTCAACTCCCCCCTCGCGCACCAGAAGTTCGAAGATCCATCGGATCTCGGGAGAAGGGCCTCAGCGTAGCTGGGGTCCTTTCGCTGTGTCTGGGGTCGGCGGGGTGCCGTGTGGGGGCCGGGGGCCGGAGTTCTCGGGGTGCCCCGGGGGTCGTGACCAAAGTCACCGACGCTCTCGACTCCGGCGGCGGGGGCCGTTCGGGGGATAACCGGTCTGGTCATCGCAGAATGGCCTTTTCTGCTTGTTTTCTGCGCGTTCTCGTGATTTCCGCATGGGTTTCTGCCAGGGTTGCTCACCGCCCGATGGTTACCCAGCGTGGAGGTCTCGTCATGGGGTGTGAAGAGTGGGGTGCGGGGCGCGCGTGCTGACCGTCGCGCATCTGGTGCAGCCGACGCACGGCGGGGTGGCCAGGGCCGTCGCCGACCTGGTGCGCGCGCAGCGGCTTCTGGGGATGCGCCCCGTGGTGCTCTGCCCCTCCGGCGGGACGCTCGCCCGTGAGGCCGGCGCGGCCGGCGCCGGGGTGGGACTGTGGCTCGCGGAACGCGGCCCGACGGGGAACCTGCCGTGGGAGGTCTACTGCGCGGGTCGCGCGCTGCGGCGAGCCGCCCCCGACGTGGTCCATCTCCACGGTGGCAAGGCCGGGTTGGCCGGCCGGTTGGCGCTGCGCGGGCGGCTGCCCACCGTCTTTCAGCCACATGTCTGGTCGTTCGAGGCGGCCGGCGGCGTCGGCGCGCTGGCCGCCCGCCGCTGGGAGCGCCGGGCGGCCACGTGGACGCACCGGGTGCTGTGCGCCACCGGCCAGCAGCGCCTGGCCGGCGAACGGGCCGGCGTCGCGGCGCCGATGTCGGTGGTGCGGGCCGGCGTCGATCCGGAACGCCTCCCCGCCGGCGACCAGGTCGCCCGCCGCCAGTCGCGGGCGGCGCTGGCCGCCGTCCACGGGCTGCCGCAGCGGGCGCCGCTGGTGGTGTGCGTCGGGCGGCTCACGCCGGAACGCGGCCGGGACGTACTGCTGCGGGCCTGGCCCCGGGTGCGGGCCCGGGTGCCGGAGGCGCGGCTCGCGGTGGTCGGCGACGGGCCGGAACGGGCGGCGCTGCGTCGGGCGGCCGGGCCCGAGGTCCTCTTCACCGGGCACACCGAGGACACGGCGCCCTGGTTCGCCGCCGCCGACCTGGTGGTCTCGCCCAACCGGTCCGGCGGGTCCGGGCTCGCCCCGTTGGAGGCGATGGCGGTGGGCCGCCCGGCGGTGGTGACCGACGTGGGCGGCGCCGGCGAGCTGCTGCCGCCCGGGCAGGCGGCGCACTGCCTGGTCCCGCCGGGCGACCCGGCGGCGCTGGCCCGCGCGGTCGAGACGCTGCTGGTCGACGCGGAGCTGCGCGGCGCGCTGGGGCGCGCGGCCCGCGACCACATGCGCGAGGCCGGCTCGGCGGAACGGGCGGCCGGCGAGTGCCTCGCGGTCTACACGCGGTGCCTCCCGACGGGCCCGGCCCGCCAGCGGCGGGGCGTCGGGTAGGCGCGGGCCGGCGCTCGGCCTGCTTGGGGGCGCGGTGCATTCGTGGCGGGCCGCACGCGACTACGGGGCTTCGTGGCTGGGTGGGTTGTCGTCCGCGCCCCGGTGGTGGGTTGCTCGCGCAGTTCCCCGCGCCCCTGGTTGTGGTGGGCGTGGTCGGCCAGGTGTGGGTTCACGCGCGGCAGGTGGCGGCCTGTCTGGGGGCGCGGGGAACTGCGCGAATGCTGTGTGGCGGGCCGCAGTCGACTACGGGGCTTGGTGGCTGGGTGGGTTGTCGTCCGCGCCCCGGTGGTGGGTTGCTCGCGCAGTTCCCCGCGCCCCTGGTTGTGGTGGGCGTGGTCGGCCAGGTGTGGGTTCACGCGCGGTAGGTGGCGGCCTGCTTGGGGGCGCGGGGAACTGCGCGGTGCATTCGTGGCGGGCCGCACGCGACTACGGAGCTTCGTGGCTGGGTGGGTTGTCGGCGTGCGCCCCCCCCGGAGGGGCTCAGCGGGGGGTCTGCCAGGTCAGCTCCGTGCCGGAGCCGCCGATGCCGGGTCCCACCGTGGCCGTGCCGCCGAGGGACTCGGCCCTTCGGGCCAGGTTCCGCAGCCCGCTGCGCCGGCCGCCGGCGTTCATCCCGACGCCGTCGTCCGCGACGGTCAGCCGCACCGCGTCCTGACCGTCGTCCCCGTGGGCGCGCGCGTTGACCGTCACCTCGACGCGGGAGGCGTTCGCGTGCCGCGCCGCGTTGGACAGGCCCTCGCGGAGCGCGGCCAGCAGGTTGCGGGCGACGCCCTCCTCGATCACCGAGTCGACGGGGCCCACGAACGAGACGGCCGGCCGGAAGCCCAGCAGTTGGGCCGCCGCGCCGGTCTCGCGCAGCACGCGGGTGCGCAGCCCGGTGGGGGCGTCCTCCGGGTGCTGCTGGAGCGAGAAGATCGCGGTGCGGATCTCCTGCACGGTGGCGTCCAGTTCGGTGGTCGCCTGGTCGACGCGGTCCCGCACGTCCTGGGACGAGGTGACACGGCGGGCGCCCTCCATGATCAGGCCGACGGCGAAGAGCCGTTGGATCACCAGGTCGTGCAGGTCGCGGGCGATCCGGTCGCGGTCCTCCAGTACCGCCAGCAGCTCCCTGTCGCGGCGCGCCCGCGTCAACAGCAGGGCGAGCGCCGCCTGTTGGGCGAACTGGGTGGCGTTGGCCCGTTCCGGCACCGAGTAGGGGGGCGCGTCGGGGGTCCTGGCCAGCGAGAGCACGCCCAGCGTGGTGTCGTCGCTGGTCAGCGGCAGCAGCATGTGGGGGCCCTCAGGGGAGCCGAGGCCGAGCAGCGGGGCGGCGTCGGGAGTGGGGCGGTCGCGGAAGACCGGGTCGCCGGTGAGGACCTGCCGCAGCGCGGGGGAGTCGGCGGGGACCGTGGAGCCCAGCAGCCCGCCGGGGTCGTCGGCGCAGACGGCGACGACGGTCAGACCGCCCTCGCCGTTCGGTTCGAGCACCGCGCCGACCGCCGCCCTGGCCAGCCGTCTGGCCTGCTCGGCGACGACGGCGAGGGCGTTGTCCTCCGGCTCGGCGGAGAGCAGCGAGGTGGACAGTTCCAGGCTGCCGTCCAGCCAGCGTGCCTGTTGGCGGACCGCCTCGTGGAGCCTGGCGTTGCCGACCGCGAGGCCGGCGTGGGCGGCCAGCGCCCGCACCAGTTCGCGGTCGGCCTCGGTGAACGTCTCGCCCGGCGGGTCGGTGAGCCACAGCGCGCCGGACTTGGCGCCGTGCACCAGCACGGGCGCCCAGAGCGTGGTGTCGGGCGAGGGGCGGGCGCCCCGCCCGTCGAGCAGCGCGTGCAGCAGCGGCTCTGGGTCGTGCACGGGCCCCTCGCCGTGGGTGAGCAGCCGGTCGATGCGTTCCCCGTCGTCGCTGAGCACGGCGAGTGCGGCGTGGCCAGCGCCGGTCGCCTCCGCGGCGGCCCGGACTGCCCGGGCCGGCACGGCGTCTGGCTCGTTGTCGCCGCCGAGGGCGGCCAGGGCCCTCAGCGGCTCCGCCACCTGCCGCATAGCAGCAGCGTAAGGAGTCCCCTTCGTCAGCGAAAGTCGGGAATGCCCCCGGGCGGTGCGCGACAGCGACGCGCCGGCGATGTCAGCGGCCTCCCGCCGGCTCGGGAACGCGCGCGGCGGCGGTCTCCCGGGCGAGTAGCGCGCGGTAGGGGCCGGCGACCGCGGCCAGTTCGGCGGGGGCGCCGCGTTGCACCACCCGGCCGGCGTCCAGCACCAGCACCTCGTCCACCGCTTCGACGCCGGCCAGCCGGTGGGTGATCAGCACGGCGGCCCGGCCCTCGGCGGCGGCCAGCAGGTCGTCGGTGAGGGCGTCGGCCGTCTCCAGGTCCAGGTGCTCGGCCGGCTCGTCCAGCACCAGCACCGGGAAGTCGGCGAGCAACGCCCTGGCGAGCGCCAGCCGTTGCCGCTGCCCGCCGGAGATCCGGGCGCCGCCCTCGCCCACCCGGGTGTCGAGCCCGTCGGGCAGGGAGTCGACCCAGGTCAGCAGCCGGGCGCGGCCCAGCGCGGCGCGCAGCTCGGCCTCCGCCGCCGAGGGGCGGGCCAGCAGCAGGTTCTCCCGGAGCGTGCTGTCGAAGACATGGGCGTCCTGCGCGCACAGCCCGACCCAGCGCCGCACCGTCTCGCCGCGCAGGGCGGTGGCCTCGGTGCCGGCCAGGGTGTAGGTGCCTCGCTCCGCGTCGAGAAAGCGCAGCAGGCAGTGGGCCAGCGTCGTCTTGCCGGCGCCCGAGGCGCCGACGACGGCGATCCGGCGGCCCGCCGTCAGCTCCAGGTCGACCCCGCGCAGCGCCGGCGCCGGCCGCCCGGGGTGGCGCGCGGTCAGGCCGCGCAGCCGCAGGGGGAACGGGCCGTCCGGCGTCGGCGCCGGCCGTTCGGGCTCGCGCACGGGCTCGGGCGCGGTCAGCACCTCCCGCACCCGTTCGGCGGCGCGGCGGGCGCGCTGCCGGTGCTGCACCGCCGCCGGCAGCCCCGCCACCGCCTCGAAGGCGGCCAGCGGGACCAGCACCACCGTCGCCAGCCAGACGCCCGCCAACTCGCCCCCGGCCACGGCCGGTACGCCGGCCCAGCCGGCCGCGGCGACCGTCGCCCCGGTGAGCACCGCGGTCAGCCCGCCGGCCAGCGCGGTGGTCCCGGCCGAGCGCCTGGCCAGCCCGGTCAGCTCCCGGTCCGCCGCGGCCAGCGCGGCGCGGCGCCGGGGGAGCGCCCCGGCCACCAGCAGTTCGTCGGTGCCGGTCATCAGGTCGACCACCCGTTCGGCCAGCGCCCCGCGCGCCGGCGCCAGCCGGGACTCCGCCCGCCTGGCCAGCGCGGCGGTCAGCGCGGGCACCGCGACGCCGGCCAGCAGCAGCCCCGCGGCCAGCGCGAGCCCGGCGACGGGCAGCAGCCAGCCCGTGAAGACCACGGCGGCGACCCCGACGCCGCCCGCGGCGGTCACCGGCAGCAGCCAGCGCAGGAAGTAGTCCTGGAGCGCGTCCACGTCGGCCACCACCCGGGAGAGCAGATCGCCCCGCCCGGCCCGGCCCAGCCCCGCGGGGGCCAGCCGTTCCAGCCGTTGGTAGACCGCGACCCGCAGGCCGGCCAGCAGTCGCAGCACCGCGTCATGGCCGAGCAGCCGCTCCGCGTAGCGGAAGGCGGCGCGCCCGAGGCCGAAGGCGCGGGTCGCGGTGACCGCGACCAGCAGATAGAGCACCGGGGGCTGTTCCCAGGCGCGGGAGATCAGCCACCCCGAGGTGGCCATCAGTCCGACCGCGCTGCCCAGCGCCAGCGCCCCCCACACCATGGCCAGCGCCAGCCGCACCCGCCCCCCGCGCGCCAGCCGCCGCGCCCAGCGCAGCGCCGGCCCCTCGGCCGCCGCCGGCCCCGCCGCGCCCGGCGCCGCCGGGGCGTCGGCCCCGGCCGGCTCCCCGGCCTCGACGGCGGGGGGCCGGGGCGTGGGCGGGGGCGCGGCCTCGGACGGGCGATGTTTCACGTGAATCATTCGGTCGGCGAGGGCGCCCAACGCCGGCCGGTGCGAGACCAGTACCACCGTCCGCCCCGCCCCGTGGCGGCGGATCGCCGCCACCACCGCCGCCTCCGTCGGGCCGTCCAACGCGGCCGTCGGCTCGTCCAGCAGCAGGATCGGCCGGTCGGCGAGGAACGCCCTGGCCAGCGCGACCCGTTGCCGCTGGCCGGCCGAGAGTCCGGCGCCCCCCGGGCCCAACGGCAGCCCCGGGTCCAGTTCCCCGGCCGCCGCCTCGGCGAGCGCCGCCGCCACCTCGGCGTCGCCGGCCTCCGGCCGGGCCAGCCGCACGTTCTCACCGACCGTGCCGGCGAAGAGCAGCGGACGCTGGGGCACCCACGCCACCTCGCGGTGCCACGCCGCCAGGTCCAACGAGGCCAGCTCGACCCCGCCCACCAGCACCCGCCCCGACTCCGGCCGCACCAGCCCCAGCAGGGCGCGCAGCGCGGTCGACTTGCCGCTGCCCGAGGGGCCGGTGAGCACGACCGTCTCCCCCGGCGCGACGCTCAGGCTGGTCGCCGCCAGCGCCTCGCCCGAACGCCCGGGGTACCGCACCACCGCGCGCTCCAGCCGCAGCGCCGGACGCGTCGGAACGGGGGCCCCGCCGTCGGTCGGCGGCTCGGTCTCCAGCACCTCGAAGACCTCGGCGGCGGCTGCCAGCCCCTCCTGCGCCGCGTGGAACCTGGCCCCCACCTGCCGCAGCGGCAGATAGACCTCGGGTGCCAGGACCAGTACCACCAGCGCCGTCTCCAGCCCCAGATCCCCGTGGACCAGTCGCATCCCGATGCTCACCGCGACCAGCGCCACCGAGAGGGTGGCCAGCAGCTCCAGCGCGAACGAGGAGAGAAAGGCGATCCGCAGCGTGCGCAGCGTTCCCCGCCGGTAGGAGTCGGTGATGGCGCGGATGTTCTCCGCCTGCGCGCCGGCCCTGCCGAAGACCTTCAACGTCGGCAGTCCGGCCACCACGTCGAGGAAGTGCCCGGAGAGCCGCGCCAGCCGTCGCCAGCGCCGGTCCGTCTGGGCCTGCGTCGCCCAGCCGATCAGCACCATGAAGAGCGGGATCAGCGGCAGCGTCACCAGCATGATCCCGGCCGCCACCGGGTCCTCGGTCGCCACCCAGCCGAGCACCGCGAACGGCACCACCGCCGCCAGCCCCAGCTGCGGTAGATAGCGCCCGAAGTACTCCTCCAGCGCGTCGATCCCCCGGGTGGCCAGCGTGGTCAACTCCCCCGTCGGCCGCCCCGCGAGCCCGTGCGGGGCCAGCAGCGCCGCCCGGTCGAGCAGCAGCAGCCGCAGCCGCGAGGTGACGGAGGCGCCCGTGCGGTGCGCCAGCCAGTCCCTGAGATAGCCGACCAGCCCCCGCGCCAGCGCCGTGGCAGCCAGCCACCCGAGTGTGCCGCCCAACGCGTCCAGCCCCTGCCCGGCCGTCACCGTGCCCGCGATCAGCCGCGCGAGCAACAGCGCCTGGGCGACGAGCAGTCCGGCCTCCGCCACGCCCAGCAGCACCGAGGCGACCAGCAGCCGCCTGGCCGCGCCCGC
This sequence comes from Streptomyces sedi, assembly GCF_006335015.1. Lineage (GTDB taxonomy): Bacteria > Actinomycetota > Actinomycetes > Streptomycetales > Streptomycetaceae > Streptomyces > Streptomyces sedi. The sequence goes on along the minus strand of NZ_VDGT01000008.1, from coordinate 27,189 downwards.
GTGGCGCAGCAGCCGGGGGTCGACGGGCCTCACGCCGGGCTCCGGGTGTCGGCGCCGTGGGCGGCGGGCGCCAGATGGTGGGTGCCGATCCGCTTGCGGAAGACCCAGTAGGTCCAGCCCTGGTAGAGCAGCACCACCGGGGTCGCGAACGCCGCGCACCAGGTCATGATCCGCAGCGTGTAGGGCGAGGAAGCGGACTCGGCCGCCGTCAGCGACCAGGCGGGGTCGAGCGAGGACGGCATCAGCTGGGGGAAGAGCGTCAGGAACCACAGCGCGACCACCGCGACCACCAGCACCCCCGAGCTGAGGAACGCCCAGCCCTCCCGCTTCCGCGCGTTGGCCGCCAGCGCGCCCAGCAGCGCCAGCACGGCGACGACCAGCGCCGGCACCCCGCGCCCGTTCTCCGCCTCGGCCAGCGTCCAGCCGAGGAAGCCCAAGGTCAGCGCACCGCCGCCCCACCCCAGCCGGCCGGCCAGCCGCCGCGCCCGCTCCCGGATCTCGCCCACCGTCTTCAGCGCGGCGAAGAGCGCGCCGTGCAGGGTGAAGAGCGCCAGGCTCACCGCGCCGCCGAGCAGCGCGTAGGGCGAGAGCAGATCGCCGAGGTCGCCGACGAACTCGCCCTGGGCGTCGATCGGCACCCCCCGCACCATGTTGGCGAAGAGCACCCCCCACAGCACCGAGACCGTCAGCGAGGACCAGAAGATCGCGTGCTCCCAGCGCCGCTGCCAGCGTTCCTCGGGCCGCTTGGCGCGGTACTCGAACGCGACCCCGCGCACGATCAGGCAGACCAGGATCAGCAGCAGCGGCAGATAGAAGCCGGAGAAGAGGGTGGCGTACCAGTCGGGGAACGCGGCGAACGTGGCGCCGGCGGCGGTCAGCAGCCAGACCTCGTTGCCGTCCCAGACCGGGCCGATGGTGTTGATCAGCACCCGTCGCTCGGCCCGGTCCCTGGCCAGGGTCCCGGTGAGCACGCCGATGCCGAAGTCGAACCCTTCGAGGAAGAAGTAGCCGACCCACAGCACGGCGATCACGACGAACCAGAGGGTGTGAAGTTCCATCCCGGACGCTCCTTCGCGCGTCGATGTGGCGTTGTCCGTGGGCGGTCAGTAGGAGAAGGCCATGGGCCGGTCCTCGGACTCGTCGTCCCGGCGGGGCCCCGGCAGCGAGGGCGGCCCGCCGATCCGGGTTGGCGGATGGCGGTCCGCCTCGGTCAGCTCGGGCGGCCCCGCCTTGGCGTAGCGGACGATCAGCCGCACCTCGATCACGGCCAGCAGCCCGTAGAGCGCGGTGAAGACGACCATCGAGGTGATCACCTCGCCCTGCGAGACGCCGGGGGAGACCGCGTCGGCGGTCTTCAACACCCCGTACACCACCCAGGGTTGACGCCCGGTCTCGGTGAAGATCCAGCCCCAGGCGTTGGCGACCAGCGGGAAGAGCATGGTCAGCGTGGCGATCCGCCAGTACCAGCGGGTCAGCGCGGGGCCCAGCGGCAGATGGCGGGTGAGGGCCAGCCTCGGCACCTCCTCCTCGCCGGTGCGCAGCGTCTCGGCCAACAGGAACCGTCGCCGGGTCAGCCAGAGCCCCGCCGCGCCGACCGCGACCGAGGCCATGCCGAAGCCGATCATCCAGCGGAAACTCCAGTAGGCCAGCGGGATGTTGGGCCGGTAGTCGCCGGGCCCGTATGCCTCCCGCAGCTGTTCGTTGGTGTCGTTGATGCCGGGCACCGGGTCGCTGAAGTTGTCGTGGGCCAGGAAGGACAGCAGCCCCGGCACCTCGACGCTGACCACGTTGTGGCCGGCGTCCACGTCGCCCACGGCGAAGAGCGAGAACGGCGCGGGCGCCTCCGTCTCCCAGAGCGCCTCGGCGGCGGCCATCTTCATCGGCTGCTGCTCGTACATGATCTTGCCGAGCCGGTCACCGCTGAACGCGGTCAGCGCTCCCGCCACCACCATCGTCACCAGCCCCAGCCGCAGCGAGGTGCGCATCACGGCGATGTGCCGGCGGCGCAGCAGGTGGTAGGCGGAGATCCCGACCAGGAACGCGCCGCCCACCAGGAAGGCGGCCGTGATGGTGTGCGCGAACTGGGCGACGGCGGTGTTCTGCGTCAGCACCCGCACGATGTCGGTCAGCTCGGCCCGTCCGGTCTCCTCGTCGATGCGGTATCCGACCGGGTGCTGCATCCAGGAGTTGGCGGCCAGGATGAAGTACGCGGAGAGCACGCTGCCGGCGGCGACCGCCCAGATGGTGGCGAGGTGCAGCTTGGGCGGGAGCTTGTCCCAGCCGAAGATCCACAGGCCGATGAAGGTCGACTCGAAGAAGAACGCGATCAGCGCCTCGAAGGCCAGCGGCGCCCCGAAGACGTCGCCCACGAAGCGGGAGTAGTCGGACCAGTTCATGCCGAACTGGAACTCCTGCACGATGCCGGTGACCACGCCCATGGCGATGTTGATCAGGAAGAGCTTGCCCCAGAACTTGGTGGCCCTGAGGTACTTCTCCTTGCCGGTGCGCACCCAGGCGGTCTGGAGACCGGCGGTGAGGCTGGCCAGCGAGAGGGTCAGCGGGACGAAGAGGAAGTGGTAGACGGTGGTGATCCCGAACTGCCACCGGGCCAGGGTCTCCGGCGCGAGCGCGAGTTCCATGGTGCCGCTCCAGGTTGCTTGTGAACGTATTCACATTCACAAGCCATTATGCTCCTCGTCGCGCACCGACCCGAAAGGGGGGTGTGTTTTCTGTGAAGCCGCAGGTGGGAGAAGGGGTGAGGGGGTGGCCATGGAGCTGCCGGCGGTGGCGGTCGTCGACGACGACGACGAGCGCTCAGCCGGGCGCGCCCGACCACCGTCCGGGCCGGCAAGGCCGGTAGTCGGCCGCCACCCGCCCCACCCTCGGGTCGCCCGGCGAGGCTCCCCGGAAGAACTATCCGGCGACGCTCAGGAACGTTCCGCCAGGAACTCCTCGGCCACCGCGAGGACCAGGTCGTTGGCCTCGGGCTCGGCGACCGTGACGCGCACGCCCTCTCCGGCGAACGGCCGCACGGTCACCCCCCGGGCCTCGCAGCGGGCGGCGAAGTCGGCCGTGGCCTCGCCCAGCCGCAGCCAGACGAAGTTGGCCTGCGAGTCGGCCACCGTCCACCCCTGGGCGCGCAGCGCCTCGGCCACCCGGGAGCGCTCGGCGACCAGCGACTCCACCCGCTCCAGCAGCGCCTCCCGCGCGCGCAGCGAGGCGATCGCCGTGTCCTGGGCGATCTGGCTGACGCCGAACGGCACCGCCGTCTTGCGCAGCGCGGCGGCGACCGGCGGGTGCGCCACCGCGTAGCCGACCCGCAGCCCGGCCAGCCCGTACGCCTTGGAGAAGGTGCGCAGCACGCAGACGTTGGGCCGGTCCCGGTAGACCTCGACCCCGTCCGGTACCTCGGGGTCGCGGATGAACTCGCGGTACGCCTCGTCCAGCACCACCAGCACGTCGGACGGCACCCGGTCCAGGAAGGCCAGCAGCGCGTCGCGGCGCAGCGCGGGGCCCGTCGGGTTGTTGGGGCTGCACAGGAAGATCAGCCGGGTGCGGTCGGTGATCGCCTCCGCCATCGCCGGCAGGTCGTGCTCCTCGTCGGCGGTCAGCGGGACCCGCACCGAGCGGGCGCCGGAGATCTGGACGACGATCGGGTACGCCTCGAAGGACCGCCAGGCGTAGATCACCTCGTCGCCCGGGCCGGCCGTGGCCTGCACCAGCTGCTGGGCCACGCCCACCGACCCCGTGCCCACGGCCAGGTGGTCGGCCGGCACCGACAGGTACTCGGACAGCTCGGCGATCAGCGCCGAACTGGCCAGGTCCGGGTAGCGGTTGAGCGCGCCGGCGGCGGCCACCGCGGTCTCCAGCACCCCGGGCAGCGGCGGGTAGGGGTTCTCGTTCGACGACAGCTTGAACGTGCGTCCCGTGGCGGCGCCGGCGCGGCCGGGCACATAGGCCGGCAGGCCGTCGAGCGCGGCGCGCAGCCGGGGGCTTCCGCCGGTGGCGGGCTCGGGGCCTGCGCCCGGGGAGGAGGAAGAATGAGCGGTCACCCGCTCACCCTAAGGGCGCGTCCCGCTTCCGCCACCCCCCTGTCAGCCCAGCGCACGCTGGCATCCGCGCGCCCCCGCGCTGCCCTGCGCGCTCCACTCGATCGAGTGAGCCGCCTCGCGTTGAAAGAGCGGCGCCCACCGTGCGGCTCCGGAGGGCTGGCGTTGAACCCGCGCTCTCTGACCTGGCGGGTCTTTCGATCCCAGGCACCGGCGCCGTGTTGACCATGCAAAAACGTCTGCTCGCCAGGGCTTTCGGGCCCGGGGAGCCGGTCCGGCCCGGGCCTACGATCAGGTCGCCATGACAGCAGCGAAGCATCCGGCGCCACGGGCCAAGGGCCGCCGTACCAGCGGCAGGGCGGGCATCCGTGAGGTGGCGGCAGCGGCCGGCGTCTCGATCACCACTGTCTCCGACGCGCTCAACGGCAAGGGGCGGTTGCCCGACACCACCCGCCGCCACGTCCGCGCCATCGCCGACCGGCTCGGCTACCGGCCGTCGGCGGCGGCGCGCACCCTGCGCACCGGGAAGTCGGGGCTGATCGGGCTCACGGTCACCACCTACGGCGAAGAACCGTTCACCTTCACCGAGTTCGCCTACTTCGCCGAGATGGCGCGGGCAGCGACCTCCGCCGCGCTGGCCCGCGGCTACGCGCTGGTGATCCTGCCGGCCGCCTCCCAGCACCGGGACTTCGACGTCTGGTCCAACGTCGCCCTCGACGGCACCGTCGTGATCGACCCCTCCGACCACGACCCCGTCGTCACCGAGCTGGTGCGGCAGGGCATCCCGGTCGTCTCCGACGGCCAGCCGGGCGGCGACCTGCCCGTGACGGCCTGGGTGGACAACGACCACCAGGCCGCCGTCGCCGGACTCCTCGACCATCTCGCCGCCGCCGGCGCCCGCCGGATCGGCCTGCTCACCGGGACCAGCACCGACACCTACACCCGACTGTCCACCACCGCCTACCTCAACTGGTGCGAGCGCGCCGGTCAGGAGCCCGTCTACGAGGCGTACCCCGCGCACGACCCCTGCGCCGGCGCCATCGCCGCCGACCGGCTGCTGGCCCGCCCCGACCGCCCCGACGCCGTCTACGGGCTCTTCGACCCCAACGGCACCGACCTGCTGGCCGCCGCGCGCCGCTACGGCCTGCGTGTTCCCGAGGACCTGCTGCTGGTGTGCTGCAGCGAGTCCACCGTCTACGCGGCGACCGAGCCGCCGGTCACCACCCTCTCCCTCCAGCCGGCCCGCATCGGCACGGCCGTGATCCAGCTGCTCATCGACGCGATCGAGGGCGCCGAGCCGCGCGGACCCCGGTGCGGAATGATGCCAACCGAACTCCTCGTCCGCGCGTCCTCCCAACCGGGGGCGCGCCGCACCGAACGAGCGACTGTGGCAGCCCCCCGCAAGCCCCCTGCCGTCGAACGGTAGTTTCGGGTAAACAGTTAGCGGCCTGGCAACGGTCTCCCCCAGGTGTGTCACAACTGGCCACCGGGATTCCTATGATGGGCGAACGGCATGGGGACCCGGCCCGATCGTCCGGGTCCCGCAGGTGGAGGCGGCGCGCAGTGGTGGAGGGGTCGATGACTCAGGGGGCCGACCAGGGACCAGCGGTGGGAGACGGCACGCCCAAAGGCGGCGACGGGGCGGCTCCCGACCTGTACACGCCCACTCTGCCGGACATCCCCGTCCTGGACGGCGGCGTCGGGCCGCTCTACGTGGTGGGCGACGTCCACGGCTATCTGGACGAGCTGAAGGCCGCCCTGCGCGAGGCCGGACTGACGGACAGCGAGGACAGCTGGGCCGCCGGCAACGCGCGGCTGTGGTTCCTCGGCGACTTCACCGACCGGGGACCCGACGGCGTCGGCGTGCTGGACCTGGTGATGCGGCTCTCCGCCGAGGCCGCGGCCTCGGGCGGCTACTGCAAGGCCCTGCTCGGCAACCACGAGCTGCTGCTCCTCGGCGCCAGCAGGTTCGCCGACACCCCGGTCGACTCGGCCGCCGGCACCGCGTCCTTCCAGGCCGCCTGGATGCTCAACGGCGGCCAGCGCACCGACATGGAGCGGCTGCGCGACCACCACATCCAGTGGATGTCCCGGCTGGACTCGATGGCGGTGGAGGACGGCTATCTGCTGGTCCACTCCGACACCTCCTCCTACCTCGACTACGGCAGCGCGGTCGACGACGTCAACGACGCGATCTGGCAGGCTTTGCAGCGCAACGACGTCGGCGAGACCTGGGAGCTGTTCCGCAAGTTCACCAAGCGCTTCGCCTTCCGCGACGAGGACGGGCCGGGCGCCGTGCGCGAGCTGCTGGACACCTTCGGCGGCAAGCGCGTGGTCCACGGGCACAGCCCGATCCCGTATCTGACGGGGGAGACCGGCGGCGCCGACTCCGACCCCGACGGCGACGGCGAGGACGCGCCGCCGCGGGTCGAGGGGCCGCACGTCTACGCGGAGTCGCTGGCCATCGCCATGGACGGCGGGGTCACCATGGGCGGCCGGTTGCTGGTGGCGCGGCTGCCGCTGCCCGACTGAGCCGGACCCGCCGGCGGTCGGCGGGGGCGCGCGACGACCCACCGGGCTTCGCCCGGGAGGTGTGGACGGCGTGGACGTGGGCAGGGGACGTTTCGACGCGGGCGAGCCGGGGCGCTGCCGACTCGCGCTTTCCTCCTGTCGCGAACGCCTGCCGCGCTCTACCATCTTGGTTTCTGGCTCAACGACCTTCGTTCGAACGACCCGCGTGCGAACGACCCTCGCTCAACAGCTCTCTGCCTGAGTGGATCTGGGGGCGTCCATGAACAGCCCAGTCGAACTGCCGGCAGGTGACCGGTCCGAAGTCGAGCAGGTGCTGGACGAAGCGCTGCGCACCGCGCGGGCTTCGACCGGCGCCGACTCCCAACGCCTCGCGGCGCTGCGGGAGTCCGCGCTCGCCGCGCTGCCGGAGATCCTCACGACCGCCGAGCCCCAGTACCGAAGATTCGCGGCGCTCCGCGAACGGCAGCGCGAGGCCGACCAGGGCGAACGCGGCGTCGCCGGCCGGCGGGGGGAACGCGGCGGGACGGCGAACCGGCGCGGTGCCGGCGGGCTGCTGGTCACGTTCGCGCTGATCCCGGTCCTGGCGGGCTCCAGCGCGCTGGTCTTTCTGCTGCTCGGCTACGCGCTTCGGCTGGCCAGCCCCGAGCCCTCGGTCGCGGCGCCCATGCGCTCGGTCGGCTGGGCGTTCGCGCTGCTGGCATCCGGGGGCGCGTTGGTGGCCGCGGGCGCCCTGTGGGTCGCGGCGTTGCGCAACGGTGCGACCTCGATCCGGGCCTCCGCGCCGGCGCCGGGCGCCGCGCTGACCGAGGAGGTGGCGACGGCGCGCGGGGCGTGGCGGCGCGCGCTGCTGGAGGAGGGCTTCGCGCCGTTGCTGCGGCGCGAGTTGGGGGACGCGCCGCCGTCCGAGGGGCGCACGCCCCGGTTGCGTTACAGCAGTCCGCACTTCAGCAGCCCGGAGTTCTCCAGCGGCGGCGAGGCGCGCGGCGGGCGAACGGGCGAGGGGGACGGTCGCCCGCCCGGGTACCACCCGGACTACGCGCGGCCCGGCTACGCGGGGCCCGACTTCACCGGCCCCTCCGAGGAGCCCTGACCCGCGGCCGGCCCCGCCGGCCACCGCGGATCACTCGGGAGGTCACTCGGGAGGTCACTCGGGGAGGAGCAGCAGCCGTTCGATGACCCGGGCCACTCCGTCGTCCTCGTTGCTGCCCGCGCGGTGCTCGGTGGCAGCCAGCACGGCCGGATGCGCGTTGGCCATCGCGTAGCCGGTGCCGGCCCAGCCCAGCATCTCCAGGTCGTTGGGCATGTCACCGAACGCGACGACCCGCTCCGGCTCGATGCCGTCCCGCGCGCAGCGCAGGGCCAGCGTGGTGGCCTTGCTGACGCCGGGGGCGCTGATCTCCAGCAGCGCCGAGGGGCTGGAACGGGTCGACTCGGCCCACCGCCCGGTCGTCCGGCGGGCCAGCTCAAGGAACGCGTCGGGGTCGAACGTCGGATGATGCGCCAGCAGCTTCAACACCGGTGCGCCCCGGTACGTTTCGCCCTCGGCGAGCAGCTTCTCGACGGGCGCCACCTCGACCGCCGGGTCCATGGTCATCGGCGGGTAGCCGGGCTCCTGGACCAGGCCGACGCTGCGCTCCGCGGCGAACGTGGTGCCGGGGGCGGCGGAACGCAGCGCGTGGACCACGGAGAGGGCGTTCTCCCTGGGCAGCGGCCGAACCTCGACGAGCCGGCCGCCGTCCCGCAGGTCGACGACGGCGGCGCCGTTGCCGCAGATCGCCAGGCCGTGGCCGTCCAGGTGCGCGCTGACCACGCCCATCCACCGGGCCGGGCGGCCGGTCACGAAGACGATCCGCACACCGGCGGCGCCGGCGGCGGCGAGGGCGGCGGCGGTGCGGGGCGAGACGGTCTTGTCGCCGCGGAGAAGGGTGCCGTCGAGGTCGGAGGCGATCAGTCGGGGGCGTCGGGGCGCGGTGTCTGGCACGGTCACCCAGCATATGCCCGCCGGCGGCGGGCGGGACTGGCCGCCGGCGGGGGCTCGGGGGCGCGCGACGAGCGGCTGACCGGCGCATTGTGGGGAAGCGGCATGGGAACGGCCGGCAAGGCCCTACGCTTGCTGCTCATGGCTGTTCCTCCCGAGCCTGCGCTGCGGCTTTCCACCGTGATCCTGCCCGTCCACCGCTGGGACCAGGGCGGGCGTCAACGCTGGGAGCGCGCAGAGGAGTTGGGCTTCCACGCCGCCTACACCTACGACCATCTCTCCTGGCGTGGCTTCCGCGACCGCCCCTGGTTCGGTGCCCTGCCCACGTTGACGGCGGCGGCCGTGGCCACCGAGCGGATCAGGCTCGGCACCCTGGTCACCTCGCCCAACTTCCGCCACCCGGTGCCGTTGGCGAAGGACCTGCTGAGCCTCGACGACATCTCCGGCGGCCGGGTCACCCTCGGCATCGGCTCGGGCGGCACCGGCTTCGACGCGACCGCCCTGGGCGACGAGGCGTGGTCGCCGAGGGAGCGCGCGGACCGGTTCGCCGAGTTCCTGCGGCTGCTCGACCTGGTGCTGTGCCAGGGCGGCGAGGAGGAGGGCGGAGTCGGCGGCGTCTCCTACCGTGGCGACTTCTACTCGGCGCGCGAGGTGCGCAACGAGCCGGGCTGTCTGCAACGCCCCCGGCTGCCGTTCCTGGTGGCCGCCGCCGGGCGGCGCGGGATGTGGCTGGCCGCGCGGCACGGGCAGGGCTGGGTGACGACGGGCGACCTCAAGACCCTGGGCAGCGACGCCAGCCCCGCCGACTACCTGGCCGGTCTCGCCCGGCAGGTCGAGGTGCTGGACAGCGTCTGCGAGGACAGCGGCCGGCGCCCCGGTGACCTGCGGCGGGTGCTGCTGGACACGGGCGACCGGCCGGCGGGGGTGGCGACGTTGGACTCGGTGGACGCGTTCGTCGACCACGTCGGGCGCGTGACCGAGCTGGGTTTCGACGAGCTCGTGGTGCACTGGCCGATCGAGGACTCGGTCTTCGCCACCGACCCTGAGACGTTCGAGAAGATCGCGTCGGAGGGGATGGCCCAGGTCACAGCGGGCGCCACCGGAGCCGCGGCGCCCGCCGCCGGCCGCCAGGCCATCGCGGGCCCCTAGGGGCCCCGGCGCGGGACCAGCTACCGAAGGCTGACGCGCGTGACGATGGTCGCGACTACCGTCGTCGACGTGAGCGTCATTCAAACCAACGGCTTGACCAAGCGGTACCCCCGGGTGACCGCGTTGGACGGCCTGACCATCGACATCCAGCCCGGCGTGACAGGCCTGGTGGGGTCCAACGGCGCGGGCAAGTCAACCCTGATCAAGATCCTGTTGGGGTTGGCTCCCGCGACCGAGGGCACCGCCCGCGTGCTGGGCCTCGAATCCGCCGCCGAGGGTTCGGCCATCAGGGCACAGGTGGGCTACATGCCCGAGCACGACTGCCTGCCGCCCGACGTGAGCGCCACCGAGTTCGTGGTGCACATGGCCGCCATGTCCGGGCTGCCCCGCACCGCCGCCCGCGAGCGGACGGCCGACACCCTGCGCCACGTCGGGCTCTACGAGGAGCGCTACCGCCCGATGGGCGGCTACTCGACGGGCATGAAGCAGCGGGTGAAGCTGGCCCAGGCGCTGGTGCACGACCCGAAGCTGGTGCTGCTCGACGAGCCGACCAACGGCCTCGACCCGGTCGGCAGGGACGAGATGCTGGGCCTGATCCGGCGCGTCCACAGCGACTTCGGCATCTCCGTGCTGGTCACCTCGCACCTGTTGCGCGAGCTGGAGCGCACCAGCGACCACATCGTGGTGATCGACGGCGGCAAGCTGCTGCGTTCGCAGACCACGGCCAGCTTCGTCGAGGCCACCGCGGCCCTCGCCGTCGAGGTGACCGACAGCGACGCGCACCCGGACGGTGCCGCCGCGCTGCGTTCGGCGCTCTCCGCCGTCGGGATCGAGGCGGTGACGGCACCGGGGCGCCAGCTGCATCTGGAGATCACCGACGACGGCGTCTACGACAAGGTCAGGGACGCCGTCGTCGAGCTGGGCCTGGGCCTGGTCCGGATGGAGCGCGGCCGGCACGAGATAGCCGAGGTGTTCCGGCGCGGCCCCGAGGCCGGCGCCGACCCGACGGCCGAGGTCACCAGCGCGGAGGTCAACCGATGAGCACCGGCACCGATGCCCGTATCCACAACATCGGCTACCGCTCCTACTCGGGCGAGCGGCTGGGGGTCTCCCACGCCAGGCGGGCGCTCTTCACGCACTCGCTGCGCGGCTCGTTCGGTCTCGGCCGCTCGGCACGCTCCAAGGTCCTGCCGATGGGCCTGTTCGCCATCATGATGGCGCCCGCGCTGGTGATGGTGGCGATCGCCGCGTTCGTCGGCCTGGACGAGCTGCCGATCGAGTACACGAGCTACGCGCTGTTCATGCAGCCGATCGTCGGCCTCTACATCGCGCTGGCCGCCCCGCAGATGGTCTCGCTCGACCTGCGCTACAAGGTCACCCCGCTGTACTTCTCGCGCCCCATCGAGCGCGGCGACTACGTGGCCGCCAAGTACGCGGCGCTCAGCTCCGCGATCTTCCTCTTCGTGGCGCTGCCGCTGGTGATCGCGTACGTCGGCGGGCTCCTCGCCGAGCTGGGCTTCGCCGACCAGACCAAGGGCTTCGCCCAGGGCCTGGTGATCTCCGTCGTCTTCTCGCTGATGCACGCGGCGATCGCGCTGTGGGTCGCGAGCCTCACCCCGCGCCGCGGGTTCGGCGTGGCCGCCGTCATCGGGGTGCTGACCATCCCGTACTTCGCGGTCACCGCCATCCAGGCCGTCGCCTACGACGCCGGCAGCGAGGAAACGCTCGGCTGGATCGGGATCTTCTCCCCCGGCTCCGTGATCGACGGCATCCAGTCGGCCTTCCTCGGCGGCACCTCGGGTTACCCGTTCGAGGAGCCGCCCACCGACATCGCCGGGGTCGCCCTGCTGGCCACCGCGGTCCTCGTCACCGTCGCCTGCTACCTGCTGCTGGGACGCCGCTACCGAAAGGCCGGGCTGTGACCACCCTCCACATCGACAACACCTCCCGCTGGTTCGGGAACGTGGTCGCGGTCAACGACGTCACGATGACGATCGGCCCCGGGGTCACCGGCCTGCTCGGCCCCAACGGCGCCGGCAAGTCCACGTTGATCAACATGATGAGCGGCTTCCTCGCCCCCTCCGCCGGCACCGTCACCCTCGACGAGCGCCCGATCTGGCGGAACGCGGAGAGCTACCGCCACATCGGCCTGGTGCCCGAGCGCGAGGGGATGTACGACTACCTCACCGGTGGCGAGTTCGTGCTGGCCAACGCCGAGCTGCACGGTCTGCCCGACCCGAAGGCGGCGGCGGCCGAGGCGCTGGCCACGGTCGAGATGACGCACGCCGCCGACCGCCGCATCGACACCTACAGCAAGGGGATGCGGCAGCGGGTCAAGATGGCCTCCGCGCTGGTCCACCAGCCGTCGGTGCTGCTGCTCGACGAGCCGTTCAACGGGATGGACCCCAGGCAGCGGCTCCAACTGATGGACCTGCTGGCCAAGATGGGGGAGGAGGGGCGCACGGTCCTGTTCTCCTCGCACATCCTGGAGGAGGTCGAGCAGCTCGCCAGCCACATCGAGGTGATCGTCGCCGGCCGGCACGCCGCCTCGGGCGACTTCCGCAAGATCCGCCGGCTGATGACCGACCGGCCGCACCGCTATCTGATCCGCTCCAGCGACAACCGGGCGCTGGCCGCCGCGCTGATCGCCGACGCCTCCACGACCGGCATCGAGGTGGACGGGGCCGAGGACGCGCTGCGGGTCGAGGCCGTGGACTTCGCGCGCTTCACCGAACGGCTGCCCTCGCTGGCCAGGGAACGGGACATCAGGCTGCTGACGGTCGCGCCGTCCGACGAGTCCCTGGAGAACGTCTTCTCCTACCTGGTGGGGGCGTGACGACGATGCGTCAACTCCGCCCCTGCCACGACGAATCGGCGCACCGCCGCTAAGGAGCCACACCGCGATGTACAACCACACCGTCGCCCGGCTCACGTACCGGGCCCTGCTCGGCCGTCGCCGGGTGCTGATACTGATCGCCCTGCCCGCGCTGCTGCTGTCGATCTCGCTGGCCGTGCGGCTCATCGGCGGCGCCGACGACAGCGCGGCCGTCGAGGTGCTGGGCGGCTTCGCCCTCGCCTCCATGGTCCCGCTGATCGGCGTGGTCGCCGGCACGGGCGCCATCGCCCCGGAGATCGACGACGGTTCGATCGTCTACCTCCTGGCGAAGCCGCTGCCCCGGCGCACGATCATCATGACCAAGCTGATCGTGGCGATCGCCGTCACGATCGCGTTCACCACCGCGCCGATCCTGGTGTCCGGGCTGATCCTCAACGGCAACAGCCAGGGCATCGCCTCCGCCTACACCGTGGCGGCGGCCGTCGCCGCCGTCGCCTACAGCGCGATCTTCCTGCTGCTGGGCACGGTCTCGCGGAACGCGGTGGTCTTCGGGCTGGTCTACGCGCTGGTCTGGGAGGCGCTGCTGGGCAGCACGCTGGCCGGGGTGCGCACGCTCAGCGTGCAGCAGTGGTCGCTGTCCCTGGCCGAGGGCATCGCCGCCTCGGGCTCCGACGTCACGTCGGACGTGGCGCTGCCGTTGGCGCTGATCCTGCTGACGGCGGCCACGGTGCTGGGCGCCTGGTACGCGACGCGCCGCCTGACGGCGTTGACCGTGACCGGGGACTGAGCCCCTCGCCGGTCGGTGCGCTCGACAACGGACCTGGCCGGTCCGGCTCGGTGGTCGTCCGCGGCCGGTCACGGATGCTTCGCGCAGTTCCCCGCGCCCCTGGGGTTCGTGGGGGTGTGTGGGGGTGGGCATGCTGCCGGTGGTTTTCGTGGTGCTTCGCCGGCGCGGTCCGGGGGCGCGGGGAACTGCGCGGGTGACCCCGTGCCGGGGTGTGGTCGGCAACGGACCTGGCCGGTCCGGCTCGGTGGTCGTCTGCGGCCGGTCACGGGTGCTTCGCGCGGTTCCCCGCGCCCCCGGGGTTCGTGGGGGTGTGTGGGGGTGGGCATGCTGCCGGTGGTTTTCGTGGTGCTTCGCCGGCGCGGTCCGGGGGCGCGGGGAACTGCGCGGGTGACCCCGTGCCGGGGTGTGGTCGACAACGGACCTGGCCGGTCCGGCTCGGTGGTCGTCCGCGGCCCGTCACGGATGCTTCGCGCAGTTCCCCGCGCCCCTGACACCCCGTGGGGCGCGGGTGACCTCGCGCCGGGGTGCGCTCGACAACGCGCCCGGTGGGGGCGGCTCGGTGGTCGTCCGCCGCTGTCCGCGACGCGGGCTACGCGTCGACCGTCAGGACCAGGTCGTGGTCGAGGGTGAAGCGGAGCCGCAGGGCGGCCCCGGCACCGTCGCGCGGGGGGAAGACGTCCGTCGCGCGGCGGTCCGCGACGTCGCCGCCGATGCGGGCCGCGGCGACCGCCGTACCGTCGGGGGCGCGCAGCGCCAGCCGCCAGTCGCCGGGCGTCGCCGCCACCGCGTCGAACGGGATCGTCACCACCAACTGGTCGCCGTCCACGGCACATCCGAGGTCGCACACGGACCCGCCGTTCTCCCCCACCGCCCGCCACCCGGCGCCCGAAGGGCCGCCCACCGCGCCGGCCGGCGTCACCCGCACCGTGAACGCGTCGTCGCCGAGGAGCACCTCGTCGACCTCCGCGTGGGCGGGGCGCAGCCACGCGCGGACCGTGAGGTTGCCGTCCTTCGTGCGGTAGGGGATCCACGCGCTCACCCCGCGCCCGTCCACCCGGGGCGGCGCGTGGACCAGGGCGGCCTGGCGCACCTGGTCGGCGGCCACCCGCCGCGCCCGCCCCGGCGCCTCCGGGAGGCCGGTCGCAACGAAGAGGTCCCAGCGGCCCTCGGCCAGTTCGAGCGTCTCGCGGTCGAGCGTCAGCTCCACCCGCCGCGAGCCGCGCACGCGCGGCAGCGGAAGCGCCAGCTCCCGACCCCCCGGGTCGTGGCGCAGCCGCAGCAGCAGCGTGCCCGCGCCCTTCGGGAGCGAGCGGCCGTCGAGGGAGACCCGCAGCCCGCCGTCCGCCGCGCTCTCCGCGAGGCCGCGGGGCCGGCCGCCGGGCCGGATCCCGGTTGGCCGCCGCAGGCGCCACAGCGCGCCAAGTCCCCTGCGGGACCCGCCGGTCGAGGCGTCGGGCGCCCACGCGTGGAACAGCTCCTCGTACCGCGCGGCGATCACGCCCGGCGCGTACGCCGCCGCCGAGGCGCGCCCCCGCGCCGCCAGCCCGCGGCGCAACGCCTCGTCCGCCAGCAGTGGCCGCAGCGCCGCGGCGAGGGCGGCGCTGCCGCCCGGCAGCGGCGACAGCACGCCGTTCTCGCCGTGCGTGATGATCTCTCCCGGCCCGTGCGGGCAGTCGGTCGCGACCACAGGCAGTCCGCAGCGCATCGCCTCCACCAGGGTCAGCCCGAACGACTCGGCGTCCGAGGAGACCGCGGCCACCGCGCCCTTGACCCACTCGGTCTCGATCGGCGAGGCGGCGCCCATCAGCCGCGCGCGGTTGTGCAGGCCGTGTGCGCCGATGCGCCGGCGCAGGGCGTCGCGTTCCGCGCCCCGGCCGTAGATCCGCAGCTGCCAGTCGGGGAACTCGGGCGCCAGCTCGGCGAACGCGTCGATCAGCCGGTCGTAGCGCTTGACCGGCGCCAGCCGGCCGGCCGCCACGATGATCCGTGAGTCGCCGGCGGCCGGCGGGACGCTGGGCGCGGGGGAGCAGTTGGGGACGTTGACGACCCGCACGGGGGAGCCGCGCAGGGCCTCGGCGTAGCGTTCGGCGTCCCTCCTGGAGACGCAGACCAGGGCGTCCAGCTCCCGTGCCGCCGCCAGCTGCACGGCCCTGGCGCGCCGGGAGCGCGCGTCGTGGGTGAGGTGCTCCTGGGCGATCCGCAGATAGCGCGGCTGGCCGAGGCGGGCGAGATAGACGTTGAGCACGGGGCGGGTGGAGATCACCACGTCGGCGTCGACCTTGGCGAGGAAGTCGCCCATGCGCCGGTCGCTGAGCCCGGAGGGCGCGATCCGCCCGTAGTTCATCGGCAGGTCGGCGAAGACGGCGCTCGGCTCGGCCGGTTCGGGGCCCTGGCCGGCCGCGTCGGCGGCGTCGGGGCGCAGGTCGATCAGCGGGGTGATCCGCACGCCGGGGGCGAAGGCGAGGCTCGGCGTGGTCCTGGAGCGGTAGAGGCTCGCGATCCGCACGTCGTGGCGTTCGGCGAGCGCCGCGGAGAGGTTGGCGACGGAACGGATCGTGCCGCCCACGCCGTAGGCGTTGTTGAGGAGAAAGACGATCTTCACGAGGCCCCCCGGCTTCGGTCACCGCGCCGCTACTGGGGGTTCGACGGAGCGTCGCGTCCCGCGGTTCCCCGGCGTGCGCTTCAGGGCGCGCACGCTGGCGCTCAACGCCCCGCGGCGAGCAGCCTCTCCAGCACCACGGCGATGCCGTCCGCGTCGTTGCCGCCGGTGACCTCGTCGGCCGCGGCCTTCACCGTGGGGTGGGCGTCGGCCATCGCCACCGCGTGCCGCGCCCAGGCGAACATCGCCAGGTCGTTGGGCATGTCGCCGAAGGCGATGGTCTCGGCGGCCCGCACCTTCATCCGCCGGGCGGCGAGCGAGAGGCCGGTGGCCTTGCTCAGCCCGGCCGGCACGACCTCGACCAGGCCCTCGCCGGAGACGATCACGCCCACCGCGTCGCCGACCTCGGCCAGCGCGGCGGCGGCCAACGCGTCGTCGTCCAGCGTGGGATGGCGCAGATAGAGCTTGATGAGCGGCTCCTCGAAGAGCGCCGCCCGGTCACGCGACCGCCACAGCTCCTCCGACCCCGGCTCCTCGCCGAAGCCGCTGCCGGGGCCGATGGGGAAGCGTTCGTCCGCGACGACCTGCCCGTCGAGCCCGTCGCGGTTGGCCGCGACACCCAGCGTGCCGAGGCGGGACTCCAGCCGTTCCACCACGGCGCGCGCCAGCGCGCGGTCCAGGGTCACCGACGTCACCAGCCGGTCCTCGCCCGCGTGGTAGAGCTGCGCGCCCTGCCCGCAGACGGCCAGCCCCTCGTATCCCAGGTCGCGCAGGATGTGCCGGGTCCAGGCGACGCTGCGCCCGGTCGCGACGAGGTGCCGGGCGCCGGCGGCGACCGCCGCGCGCAGCGCGCGGCGGGTGCGGGGCGAGATGGTCTCGTCGGAGCGCAGCAGCGTCCCGTCGAGGTCGGTGGCGATCAGCCGGTAGGGGAACGGCGCGGCGACGCCCGCCGGTTGGGCCGGCACGGTCCCCTCCGCCGGGGCGGAGGGGACGGCTGCCGGCTCGGAACGCGGCTGGCTCATCGAGCGACCGGCTCCAGCCGCTCACGACCGCCGAGGTAGGGGCGCAGCACCTCCGGCACGTGGACCGAGCCGTCGGCCTGCTGGTGGTACTCCAGGAGCGCGACGATGGTCCTGGAGACCGCGCAGAGCGTGCCGTTCAACGTGGCCAGCGGCCGGGTGCGGCCACTCTCGCGCATCCGCACCTGGAGTCGACGCGCCTGGAACTCGGTGCAGTTGGAGGTCGACGTCAGCTCGCGGTACCTGCCCTGGGTGGGGAACCACGCCTCGCAGTCGTACTTGCGGCTGGCGGAGGCGCCGAGGTCGCCGCTGGCGACGTCGATCACCCGGAACGGCAGCTCAAGGGAGGTCAGCCACTGCTTCTCCCAGCCCAGCAGCCGCTCCAGCTCGTCCTCGGCCTCCTCGGGCGTGACGAACGAGAACATCTCGACCTTGGTGAACTGGTGCACCCGGAAGATGCCCTTGGTGTCCTTGCCGTAGGAGCCGGCCTCGCGCCGGTAGCACGGGGAGACGCCCGCGTAGCGCAGCGGCAGCTGGTCGGCGTCGATGATCTCGTCCATGTGGTAGGCGGCCAGCGGCACTTCGGAGGTGCCCACCAGATAGGCGTCGTCCTGCTCCAGCCGGTAGACGTCCTGCGCCGCCTGGCCGAGGAAGCCGGTGCCCTCCATGGCGCGCGGACGCACCAGGGCCGGCGTGACCATCGGCACGAAGCCGGCGGCGGTGGCCTGCGCGACCGCCGCGTTGACCAGGGCCAGCTCCAACAGTGCGCCCTGGCCGCGCAGATAGGCGAAGCGGGAGCCGGAGACCTTCGCGGCGCGCTCGGTGTCGATGGCGCCCAGCGCCTGGCCGAGGTCCATGTGGTCGCGCGGGGTGATGCCCTCGGCGGCGAAGTCCCTGATCTCGCCGACGGTCTCGCGCACGGTGTAGTCGTCCTCGCCGCCCACGGGGACGGCGGGGTGGATCACGTTGGAGAGCTGGAGGAGCAGCGCCTCGGCCTCGGCGGACGCCTCGTCGCGCTCGGCGTCGGCGGCCTTCACCTCGGTGGAGAGGGTGCCGGCGCGGGCCAGCAGCTCGGCCTTCTCCTCGCCCTCGGCGCGGGGGATGAGCTTGCCCAGGCGCTTCTGCTCGGCGCGCAGCTCGTCGAAGCGCGATCCGGACGACCTCCGCCGCTCGTCGGCGGAGAGTAGCCTGTCCACCAGGTCGACGTCTTCACCACGGGCGCGCTGCGAGGCGCGCACCAGGTCCGGGTTCTCGCGGAGCTGTCGGAGGTCAATCACGTCCGACAGGCTACCGGGCCGTCTCGGGGCGGTGAAACGAAAAGGCCCCGGAGGGCGATAAGCCCGTTTTGCCGGAAGAGTCGGTCGAGCTCGGGAAACTCGGCCGCGCCCCCTCTCGGCCCTGCTCGGCGGCGTTTCGGGGGCCCTTCGCCCCCCGTCCGTCCACCGGCTCGACCGAGTTATCCACAGGCTGGGGGGCGGGGTTGTGGATGAACGGCGTGGCGCCTTCCGGGCCCTTCGGTGCGCGGCGGATAATTCCCCACGCAAACCGCGCTCATTCGCACTTCCGGGGGAATCTGAGAGAATCCCTGGGAAACTCGCTCGCTCTCAGGGGTTATTCGGAGTGATTCGGGTGACGAAAAGCGGCTCATTGTGTGATGGGTTCCATCGTGCACAGTATCCGCATATGGGGCTAATGCCCGTTTCTCTCCGGCCGCTTGTCCACCGACTTATACACAGCCACGGTCGGTGGCCTGTGGATAACCTGCCGAACAGTCCACAGGCCAGCGCCTCCCCGCGTGAACCCCACCCGGCCGGCCACGCCCGCCACGACCGGCCAGGGGCGCGGCGAACGGCGCCGGTGCGGCTCACCGCCGGCGTCAGAGCGGCCCCGGGCGGCCGTCCAGGCAGCGGGTCAGCCAGTCGGCCGCCGTCAGGAAGTCCTCGTCCCGCGTCCCCTCCCCGACCACGGGCCGCAGCTGGTCCGCCCTCGGATACGAGCCGAGGAAGCGCACGTCCGAGCAGAGCCGCTTCAACCCCATCAGCGCCTCGCCGACCCGGCGGTCCGACACGTGCCCCTCGCAGTCCACGGAGAAGCAGTACTGGCCGATGCCCCGCCCCGTGGGCCGCGACTCGATCCGCGACAGGTTGACCCCGCAGGTCGCGAACTCCTGGAGCACGTCGAGCAGCGCCCCCGGGTGGTCGTCCCGCAGCCACAGCACCACCGACGTCTTGTCCGCCCCCGTCGGCGCCGCCGGCCGCGCCGGCCGGCCGACCAGCACGAACCGCGTCGTCGCGTTGTCCGCGTCGTGAATGCCGGTGACCAGCGGCGTCAACCCGTATGTCGCCGCCGCGAACTCACCGGCGAACGCCGCGTCGTACCGCCCCTCCTGCACCAGCCGCGCGCCGTCCGCGTTGGACGCCGCCGACTCCCAGACGGCCTCCGGCAGATGCTCCCCGAGCCAGCCGCGCACCTGCGGCTGCGCCACCGGGTGCCCGGTCACCGTCTTCACGTCGTCCAACGCCGTGCCCGGGCGCACCAGCAGCGCGAACGCGATCGGCAGCAGCACCTCGCGGTAGATCATCAACGGCCGCCCGGTGGCCAGCTCGTCCACCGTCGAGGTGACGCCGCCCTCCACCGAGTTCTCGATCGGCACCAGCGAGCCGGCGGCCTCCCCCACCCGCACCGCGTCCAACGCCGCCGGCACCGAGATCATCGGCACCAGCGCACGGGTCGCCGCCTCGGGAAGCGTGCGCAGGGCGGCCTCGGTGAACGTCCCCTCGGGGCCGAGATAGGTGTAGCGGCTCGCAGAAGTCATGGCGTCACGGTAGTCCCGCCGGGACACGGCCAGGGACGCCGCTTCAGCTTTCGACAAGTCGTTGCCCCACGTACTCGCCTTCCGCGGCGCCGCCCGGTACGGCGAAGAGACCGCTCGCCTCGTGCCGCAGAAAGGCGCTCAGCGCGTCGCCCCGGTCCAGCTTCCGCTGCACCGTCACGAACGACCGCAGCGGGTCCGCCTGCCAGCAGACGAAGAGCAGCCCCGCGTCCTGGCTCCCGTCCTCCCGCTCCCCGTCGTGGTAGGAGAACGAACGCCGCAGCATCGTGGCGCCCCCGTTGGACTCCGGCGCCGTCACCCGGACATGGGCGTTGGCCGCGATCACCGGCGAGCCGTCCGTCTCCGTCGCCTCCAGGTCCACCGGCGTCCGCTCGTCCCCGCCGGTCAGCGGCGCGCCGTCGGAGCGCCGCCGGCCGAGGACCCGCGCGCGCTCCTCCTCCGTCGCCCCCTCCCAGTCGTCCAGCAGCATCCGGATGCGCCGCACCACCGCGTAGGAGCCGCCCGCCATCCACGCCGGCTCGCCGTCCGACGGCACGAAGACGTGCCGCTCGAAGTCCGGGTCGTCGGGCGTCGGGTTGTTGGTGCCGTCGACCTGCCCCATCAGGTTCCGGCCCGTCATCGGCCGCGCGGTCGCCCCCGGGCTGCGGTGGAAGCCGTTCATCTGCCACCGCGTCCGCGCGCTGCCCTCCGCCGCCCGCCGCACCGCGCGCAGCGCGCCGAACGCCACCAGCGGGTCGTCGGCCCCGATCTGCACCCACAGGTCACCGTGCGAACGCCCCTCGTCCAGCGCGTCCTGGGAGAACGCGGGCAGCGGTCGCAGTGCCTCGGGGCGCAGTGCGGTCAGCCCCGTGGCATCGAAGAAGCTGTGCCCGAAGCCGAAGGTCAACGTCAACGACGCGGGCCCCGCGTCGTCGGCGATGCCCGTCCCCGTCTCGTCGAGCCGGCCGGCCATCAGCTCCGCCGCCAGCGTCGACCAGCGACGCAGCAACGCCGCCGCCCCGCGCCTGCCCGCGTCCTCGGCCAGGTCGAAGGCGAGCAGATGGGAACGCGACTGAAGCGGCGTGGTGATGCCCGGCTGGTGCGTGCCGTGAAACGGAACCGTCGCGCTGCCCAGGGTGCTCAGCGCGGGTCCGCCCTCGGAGGCGGCGGCGTGCCCGAGCGCGCCGCTGGTCGCCCCGGCGGCGAGGCCGGCGACGCCGGTGGCCGTCGCCGTGCCCAGCAGCCGGCGGCGGGAGAAGGTGCCTTCGGTCATGGTGCGTCCGTTCTCGTCCTCGTGCTCTTCCCCGCTCACGGCCCCGGTCGCGGCCCCGGTCGCGGCCCCGGCCCCGGTCACGGCACGGTCAGCGTGGTCGTCTCGGTGGCCTGGTCGACCTCCGAGGTGCGGATGGTCAGGTCCATCTCCCACTCGCCGGGGCGCGGCAACGGAACGTCGGCCGCACGCCAACGCCCCTCGGCCACCCGCTCGGTCTCCACGCGCAGCGGGCCGATGGACTCCTCGGGCAGGGTGAGGCTGACCCTCAGCTCCTCCACCTCGGCCGGCCGCCCCTCGGCGTCGACCAGCGCGACGTCCAGGGTGTTCTCCCCGACGGCCCCCGGCGCCAGCTCCAGCGTCGCCGTGCCCTCGGCGCCCCCGGTGTCGTAGTCGAGCTCCCACGGAGCGCCCTCCCCCGACGCCCCGCCGCCGGAGTCCGGCGCGGCCGTCGAGGCCCCGCCCTCGCTCCGGGCGGGCGGGGTGCCGGTCAGCGCGGTGGTGACGGCGAGCAGCACCACGGCTATCCCCGTCTCCACCAGCACGGTACGCCGCAGCCCCGCCCGTTCCCGCCCCTCCTCGCGCCGCCGCCTGGCCCGCTCCACCGCCACCCGCTGCCGCGCCAACTGCCGCGCGCGCTCCGGGTCCTCCGGAACGGTCTCCTCCGCCGGCTCCCGTTCCCCGGGAACGGCGACGTCGCCGTCCCGCAGCGCACCGGTCCAGCGGCGCGAGCCCCTGGCGACGGCGAGCAGCACCACCACCACCACGACCTTGACGATCAGCAGCCGGCCGTAGTCCGTCCCCGTCAGCGCGGAGAACGAGCCGACCTGCCGCCAGCTCTGGTACAGGCCGGTCGCCGCCAGGGTCGCCACGCCCGCGAGGGCCACCGCCGAGTAGCGGCGCACCGCCGCGGCGGGCGGCGGCCCCTCCGCCCCGCGCAGCAGCACCAGCAGCGTCACCAGCCCACCCAACCAGCAGGCCGTCGCCAGCAGATGGACCATGGCGACCGGGATCGCCACCCCGGTCTGGATACCGGTCGCCGCGTGCTCGGCCGTCGCCCACGTCGCCGCCAGCCCCACCGCCAGCGCCCCGCCGCCGACCCCGACGCCGAACCGCAGGTCACGCGCCAGCCGCGCGTCGCCGGCCGCCACCGCGCGGGCGTACCGCCCGTGCAGCAGCGCCACCGGCAGCGCCGCCGCCGACAGCAGCACCAGCCGGGTCAGCAGCGCGGTCCCGGCGCGCGAGTCCACCACGTCGGCCAGGCCGTCCAGGTCGAACGCGTCCCCCAGCCGGCCCGTCGTCGTGTACGGCACCCGCACCAGCAGCAGCGCGGCCGTGGCCACGGCGAGCGTCAGCCAGCCGACGACCGTGGTCCGCCGCACCGCGCGCCGCCCGGCCGCCCCCGGCCAGCAGACCAGGGCGAAGACCGCCGGGCCGAGCAGCAGCAGGAAGCCGGCGTACGCGACGTACCGCAGCGCGTCGTGGAGCAGCCCCACCGCGCCCCCGTCGGGGCTGCCGCCCGAGACGTCGACGCTGGTCTCCGACGGCGCCCCGACGGAGAAGGTGAACGCGCCGCTGATGGGGTGCCCGTCGTTCGAGATCGCCTGCCAGGCGACGGTGTGGGTGCCGTCACCCACCCCCTCGACCAGGCCCAGCGTCTGCTCGGCGCCGCCGGCCCCGCGGGTCACCTCGCCGGTGTCGACGCGTTCACCGTCCGGGTCGAGCACCCGCAGGGCGTCCTCCCCGACGGAGACCGGCTCGGAGAAGGTGAGGACGACCTCGGCGGGAGCGCTCGCCACCACCTCGCCGTCCCCCGGGCTCGTGCCGGTCAACGAGGCGTGCGCGGCGGCCGGACGCGCCCCGACAAGCAGCGCCGCCAGCGTGCCGACGACCAGCAGCAGCGCGCCCAGGGGACGGGAGACGGCGGCGATCATGGTGAGTGCTCCTCCCCCGCTTCCCCGTCCTCGCCGTGGCCCTCGTGCCCGCCGTGCCCGCCGTGGTCCTCGTGCTCGCCACCGGTGTGGGTGGCGGACTCGACCGGGACCTCGACGGTGAGCGGCTCGGAGACCTCGAACCGCAGCTCGACCGTGACCACGTCGCCCTCGACCGGCGGCTCCGCCAGATCGACGAACATCAGATGGCTGCCGCCGCGCTCCAGCGCGAGGGCGCCGCCGGCCGGCACCGGCAGCTCCCCGACCCGCCGCATCGCGTTCTCCACCGTCTCGTGCATCTCCACGGAGCCCGTCAGGTCGCTGCTGACGGAGACCAGCGCGTCATCGGTGCCGCCCGCGTTGTGCACCGTCAGAAAGCCGCCGGCGACCTCCGGGTTGACCGGCTCCGGCAGATAGGCGCCGGTGACGCTCAGCTCCGGCGCGCCCCCCTCGCCGCTCCCCTCGTCGTCGCCTTCCCCGCCGCCGCAGCCGGCGAGGAGCGCACCCGCCAGCACGAGCGCCCACGGCAGGCGCCTGGCGCCGGTCACGGCAGCTCTCCCTCGATCAGCTTCGGCAGGTCGCGCTCGAAGGTCTCCGCCGTGACGCCCTCCAGATAGAGGACATGGCCGAGGTCGTCGTCGGGCAGGAAGGCCACCACCTGGGTGCCGTGCGTGGAGACGATCGAGCCGTCCTCCTCCTCGACGGAGGGCTCGATGGCGACCCCGACCGACCTGGCGGCCGTCTGGATCTGGTCGAAGTCCCCGGTCAGACCGATGAACTCCGGGTCCAACGAGTCCAGCCAGGGGCCCAGCGACTCGGGGGTGTCCCGCTCCGGGTCACTGGTGACGAAGACGACCCGCAGCTCCTCGCGCTGCTCGGGCGTCAGGCCGCTCGCGGCCACGGCGATGTTGCCCATGGTCAACGGGCAGATGTCGGGGCAGTTGGTGTAGCCGAAGTACAGCAGCGTCGGCTTGCCCGCCGTCTCGGCGACCAGGTCGTAGGGCTGGCCCTCGGTGTCGGTGAGGACCAGTTCGGGCTTCTCGAAGGGGTTGTCGAGGACGGTTCCCTCGTCCTCGGCGCGGGTCTCGGAGACCTCCGCCGGCGGGTTGTCCCCGCCGTCGTCGTCGCCTTCGCCGCCGCCGCAGCCCGCGAGGGCGAGGACGACGGCGGCCCCGAGCAGACCGGAACGGATGCTGGTGCGTGTGCGCATGTGCTCAACGTTTCCGTGCGTTGGGGGCCGTGGGGCGGGACGACCCGCCCCACGGCGTGGTGGGTGGGGGGATCAGGCGCGGCGGCGGTGGCCCAGCACGCCGAAGACCAGGCCGGCGACGCCGACCGCGATCCCGACGCCGGCCAGCACCCTGGCCGTGGTGTCGGACCCGCCGCCCTCGTCGGCCGACGCCCGCTCCTCGCCGGGGGCGTCGTCCGTCTCGGACGCCGACACCTCGTCGGCGCCGTGCCCCTCGCCCGAGGCGGGCGTCAGCCGCAGCACGGCAGCCGGGTCCTCCGCGGCCTCCTCGCCGTCCTCGGTCGGCTCCTCGATCCAGCGGACGACCTCACCGCTGTCATAGGTCTGGATCGCCTTCAGGACCAGATGGTCGGCGTCCTCGGGCAGCGGCCCCACGGAGAGCGGGAACTGCTGGAACGTGCCGGGCGCGATCTCCCCGCCCGACCAGGTGATCACGCTCGGAACCTCGGTCAGCTCGTTGCCGTGCACCTCCACCGGCTCGTCCAGCTCCGCGGTCTCCACGTCGATCTCCCAGCCGGGCACCGGCTGCGGCATCGCGGTGGACAGCGGGTGCTCGGCGTCCAGGTGCAGCTCGACCTCGACGGTCGAGGCGTCGTCCCGCTCGTTGGGGACCTTGACGTTGAGCACCTGGTAGCT
Source organism: Streptomyces sedi (assembly GCF_006335015.1). GTDB lineage: Bacteria > Actinomycetota > Actinomycetes > Streptomycetales > Streptomycetaceae > Streptomyces > Streptomyces sedi. Next base: position 2,342 of record NZ_VDGT01000008.1, on the reverse strand, counting down.
GCCCGCCTCGACCTCGGACGGGTCGATCCCGACGTGCGCCTGGGCGGGCCCGGCGACGGCGAGCAGGGCGAGGGTGCCGGTGACCACGGCGGTGGCGGAGGCGACCCTGCGGGTGTTGTTCATGGTTGTTGTCCACTCCACGGTGAGGCGCGGGCGCGCGTCGAGCCGCCCACGCGGGCCCCGTTCGGGGCCGATGCCAAAGGGAAGGGGAGACGGCCGGACGCCCACGCCCCGCCCCCCGGCATCGCCGAGCGGAACGGAACGGGTCAGGCCGCCAGGGTGAACGAACGGACCTCGCCGCCGGCCGGCGGCCCCCGCCGCACGACCGCGTCGGGCAGCACCGTGCCCAGCGTCGCCGGCGTCGGGTGCGGCCAACGGTGCCGCGCCCCCGGCAGCGCGCGCGGCGCGGCGCCGGCCAGCGGCGGCAGCCGCAGCAGCAGCCGCAGCGCGGTGAGCAGCCGGCGCGCCCAGCGCGGGGCGGCGGGCAGCTCGACGGCGAGCCGCACCGCGAGCCACAGCGCGGCCTCGCCCTGCCGCAGCAGCCAGCCGGCCGTCAGCGCGGCCAGCAGATGGCCGAGCAGCATCGGCCAGGAGCCCAGGGTGGCCACGCCGTCGAGCAGGGCCGCACCCCAACCGCCCCCTCCGTGCGCCACCGCGCCGGCGCCCGACGGGGCCGGCGGAAGCCCGGCGTCGTCGAGCAGGGCGGCAGCGCGCTCCGGGGAGATCGCGCCGTGGTCCCCGCACAGCAGCCGCGCGGCCAGGTCGGCCGGACCGTCGGCCGGGCCGTGCCCGCCGTGTCCACCGGAGGCCCCGACATGCTCGGCGAGACAGAAGAAGAGGTGCAGCGCCAACTGCGTCAGCGCCAGCGCCAGCGCGATCCCCGGCCAGGAGCGCCGCTCCCTGCCGGTCAACGCCAACGCGAACGCCCAGGTCAACAGGGCGCCGGCGGCCACGGCCCAGAGCGGCACCCCCGCGCCACCACCCAGCACGTGCCCGGCGGCGGCCAACGCGGAACAGGCCGCGGCGAAGACCGCGGCCCGCAGCAGTCGCAGATCGGCTCCGGCACGCATGGCGGCGCCATCATCTCACCGGGCCCCGACCGCCCGCCGGGAGGGGAGGCGCCTCGTACAGAAGTACCACCCGTCATCCGGGGCGGTGGCCCGCCATATCGGCCGCCGTCTCCCTGAGGCATCCGCCGAATGGGGTGTGTTGGGTCAATCACACGCTTACAGGACGGGCGGGTAGGCAATACCTAAGGATATGTCGAGCCGTGGCCAGGAGGCTGGAGCATGAGCATCTGGTGGTCTCTGCAACTCCGCCGTGACGCGGCCAGCGTTCCGCTGGCCCGGCGGCTGCTTCTCGGCGCGATGGACACGGCGGGTGTGGACGGCGACATCTCGCACGAACTGTCGGTGGCCCTCTCCGAGGCCTGCGCCAACGCGGTCCAGCACGGCGGCGGGCTCTCCGAGGTCTACCGGGTCACCGCCTCGATCCACGGCGACATGTGCCGCATCGAGGTCACCGACTGCGGCCCCGGCTTCGCCCATCCGACCGGATCCGTTCCCTCCCCCGCTTCCCCGGTTTCCGGGGAGCTGACCGGCCTGCTCCCCGGTGGCCGCGGCCTGCTGCTGATCGAGGCCCTCTCCGACCGCGTCCGCTTCGGCAACCAACCGGGCAGCGGCGGGGCGGTCGTGACGTTCGACAAGATCCTCAAATGGCGCGAGGACGCGGCACTCCTCCGCGCGTCGTGATTCTTCGGGGCGACTTCACATCTGGGTGGTCTGGCTTGGTTGTCGTCCGCGGCCCGTCACTTATGCACCGCGCAGTTCCCCGCGCTCCCAGGGGCGCGGGGAACTGCGCGGGCAACCGTCCACCGGCCCGTCGGTCGACCACGCACCCGAGCCACCCGGCTCCGTGGTCGCCCACGACCCACCGCGCCTTCTCGCGTCGCTGAGCCGCCCACGCTCCCAGGGGCGCGGGGAACTGCGCGGGCAACCGTCCACCGGCCCGTCGGTCGACGACGCACCCGAGCCACCCGGCTCCGTGGTCGATCCGCCGCGCCGCGCCTTCTCGCGTTGCTGAGGCGCCCACGTTCCCAGGGGCGCGGGGAACTGCGCGGGTAACCGTCCACCGGCCCGTCGGTCGACGACGCACCCGAGCCACCCGGCTCCGTGGTCGATCCGCCGCGCCGCGCCTTCTCGCGTCGCTGAGCCGTCCACGTTCCCAGGGGCGCGGGGAACTGCGCGGGTAACCGTCCACCGGCCCGTCGGTCGACGACGCACCCGAGCCACCCGGCTCCGTGGTCGATCCGCCGCGCCGCGCCTTCTCGCGTCGCTGAGCCG
>NZ_VDGT01000007.1 GCF_006335015.1 Streptomyces sedi | reverse complement strand
TGATCCCGCCAGCGGCCACCCCGCTTCGGCGTCCGGTCCGGCAACAACGGCTCAACCCGCGCCCACTGCGCATCCGTTAATGGCACACCCAATCCAACGATCAGATGATCCAAACGAAACGCCCTAGCTCGTTCATGCTGAGCGTGTACGAGGCGGCACGCTCGCGCAGCTCTTCATAGTCCATGCGTATCTCTTCGAGAAGGCGCGAGCGTTGGTTCTCAAGCTGCTTTCGGGTTCGACGTATTACCGCCGGCATCCGCACTCCCCTCTGTCCGCAGCCCAGTGAACCAGACGGCACTGTCAACGGCTCCGGTGCCGCACGGTGTTGTCACCCTGTGGCCGACCAGTGCCCGGGGTTCCGGGGCAGGGGCTTGGCTCGGTCGCCGATCGCGTGCGCGACTGGCCTTCGACCGCGAAGGGCCCCCGCCGGCGAGGTGGCGCCGGCGGGGGCCCGTGGGGAACGTGTCCTACCGAATGTGTCGGCCCGTGATCGAGCGGGCGATCACCAGGCGTTGGATCTCGCTGGTGCCCTCGAAGATGGTGTAGATCTTCGCGTCCCGGTACATCCGTTCCACCGGGTGCTCGCGGCTGTAGCCGGCGCCGCCGAGGATCTGGACGGCCTTCTCGGTGGCGGAGACCGCCAGTTCGCCGGCGCGGAGCTTGGACATCGAGCCCTCGCCCGCCGTGAACGGCTTCTCGTTGCGGCCCATCCAGGCCGCGCGCCAGATGAGGAGGCGGACCGCGTCGATCTCGGTGCGCATGTCGGCCAGGGCGAAGGCGATGGACTGGTTTTCGACGATCGGGCGGCCGAACGCGACGCGTTCGCCCGCGTAGTCGAGCGCGTACTCGTACGCCGCCCGCGCGATGCCCAGTGCCTGGGCGCCCACCGTGGGGCGCGAGACCTCGAAGGTGGCCATCGCGGCCTGGCCCTTGCCCCGGCCGCCCTCGTGGGCCTTGGCCAGCCGGCGGTCCAGCCGTTCCTTCCCGCCCAGCAGGCAGGAGCCCGGCACCCGCACCTCGTCCAGGAAGACGTCGGCGGTGTGCGAGGCCCGCAGGCCCAGCTTCTTGATCTTGCGGTTGCCCTCAAGTCCCTTGGTGCCGGGCGGCACGACGAACGCGGCCTGCCCACGGGAGCCCAGGTCGGGGTCGACGGAGGCCACCACGACGTGGACGTTGGCGATGCCGCCGTTGGTGATCCACGCCTTCTGGCCGCTGATCACCCACTCGTCCTTGGCCTCGTCGTAGCGGGCCCGGGTGCGCATGGACGCCACGTCGGAGCCGGCCTCGGGCTCGGAGACGCAGAAGGCCGCCACCTTCGGGTCGTCGGCGTCGCCGAAGCACTGGGGCACCCACTCCACCAGCTGTTCCGAGGTGCCGGCGGCGAAGATGCCGGCGACCGCGAGGGAGGTGCCGAAGAGGGCCATGCCGATGCCGGCGTCACCCCAGAACAGCTCCTCGTTGGCGATCTGGAGGGAGAGCCCCGAGGGGTCGCCGAACATCTCGGCCAGGGACTCGAAGCCGTAGAGGCCGATCTTGGCGGCCTCCTGGATCACCGGCCAGGGGGTGTCCTCGCGTTCGTCCCACTCGGCGGCGGCCGGGCGGACCACGCCGGAGGCGAATCCGTGGACCCACTCGCGCAGGTCGCGCTGTTCCTCGGTCAGGTCGAGGGAGAAACCGCTCATCAGCGCTCAGCCCTTCGGGATGTCGAAGAGGCGGGTGAGCCCGGAGGCGACGCCGATGTCACCGGCGATCCGCACCTTGCGGGTCATGAACATCGTGACCGGGCTGCCGTTGCCGGAGACCAGCTTGAGGAACTCGGCGTCGCCCATCGTCAGGGTGACCCGGGGGTTCGCGGCGTGGGCGCCCTCGCGCGCGGTGCAGGTGCCGTCGGCGATGCTGGTCTCCCAGGTGGCCGTCGACTCGCCGGTGATCTCCCAGCGGATCACGGCGTTGAGCGAGCCCGCGTTCTCCGGGCGGAACTGCCGCTCCATCCGGCTGAAGATCTCGCCCAGCACCCGGGCGCGCAGCTCCCCGCGCATCAGCGCGGTGATCTCCTTGGCCGGCGTCCGCTTCACCAGCTTCGCAAACTCTTCGGGGGTGACCTGCTCGAAGTCGAGCTCGCCGAGTTCGGAACCGCTGTCGGCCATGGTTCGTCCGTCCTTACCGAAGTCGCCAGGCGCCGCTGGCGCGACCTCACTTGCTGTCACAGCTTGGTATCTACTCTGAAGTAGACTTACTGGAAAGTAAGATTAGTCGCGGCGTGGGTAGGCTGACAAGAGTGACCACTGAGAAGACCGGGCGGAGAAGGCTCCCGAGGAGCGTGCGCGAGCGCGAGATCGTCGACGCCGCGCTGCGGGTGTTCGCGCAACGCGGCTACCACGCCGCCGTGGTGGACGAGATCGCCGACCACGCGGGGATCTCCAAGCCGATGGTCTATCTCTACCTGGGTTCCAAGGAGAACCTCTTCGTGGCCTGCGTCAGGCGCTCCTCCCAGGCGCTGGTGACGGCCTTCCGGGAGGCGGCCGACAGCGGCGACGCGCCCGAACTCCGGCTGTGGCGCGGCCTCTCGGCGTTCTTCGCGTTCGTCGCCGAGGACAGGGACAGCTGGGTGATGCTGCACCGCCAGGCGCCCGAGCAGAGCGAGGCGATCACCGCCGAGCTGGAGCAGGCGCGGGAGTCGGTGATGCGCGAGGTCGCCGACCTGGTGCGGCGCGGCATCGACGAGGGCGGGGCCGACGACCGACTGGGCGAGGTGGACGTGGACTTCGTCGCCCAGGCGCTGGTCGGCGCCGCGGACTCGCTCACGGACTGGATGGAGCAGCACCCGCAGGAGGCTCCCGAACGGGTCGCGCTGCGGCTGATGAACATGATCTGGATCGGGATGCGGGACGTGCTCGGCGGCGAGATGTGGTCCCCGCCGCAGGAGTGAGCCGCAGGAGTGAGCCGCCGGATGGGCCGGCGGAGTGAGCCGCAGGCCCGGCCGCGCTCGCGGCCGGACCGTGCGACGACGGGACCGCGCTACGGCGGGGTGATCTCGCCGGCCAGCAGCAACCGCCCGTTCCCGCCGACCAGTTGGAACGCCTGGCCGTCGTCGCTCGCGGCGGCCCTGAACGTCGGCCGGGACGGCAGCGGCGCCGGGGCGCGGAAGCGGACCCGCGCGGTGAACGCCTCGGGCAGCGCCTCGTCCAGGGTGGCCAGCGCCCGGGCCGTGGACCACATGCCGTGCGCGATGGGCCGGCGGAAGCCGAACGGGCGGGCGGTCAGCGGGTGCAGATGGATCGGGTTGCGGTCGCCTGACACGCGCGCGTAGCGCCGGCCCAGGTCGGCCGCCAGCGGCCAACTCTCCTCGCGAAGGGGCGCCTTCAGCTCCGGATCGCTCGACCCCGGACGGGCCTCGCCGCCGGTGCCGCCCGTACCATCCGCGCGGCCGTGCCGGTGGAGATAGGTGCTGGTCGAGCGCCAGACCTCGCCGCCCGCCTCGTCGCTGACGGTGGCGGAGATGTCGAACGCCGTGCCCTTCGGGTGCGGCGCGCCCGGCTTCGCGCGCACCGCCACGCTCAGCCGCTCGTCGACGGTGAGCGGGCGCAGCTGGGTGATCTCGTTGGCCAGATGGACCAGCCCGAGCGGCGGGTGCGGGAAGTCACTCGCCGTCAGCAGCCGCATGGCCAGCGGGAACGCGAACAGGTGCGGATAGGTCGCCGGCAGCCGCCCCGCCGTGGCGGGGGCGGGGAAGCCGCAGACCCGCGCGTACTCCCGCAGCCGCTCCGGTTCGCGCGGCACCGAGGTCAGCCGCAACGTCCGTACCGGCAGCGGCCGTTCGGGGTTCCTGCGGCGGGGGAGCAGCGCCCTGGCGTAGGAGGGGAGCAGCCCGGGCGGGTTGAGGTGGGTCAGGTCGGTGGTCGGCATCGTGACGCGCTCACGCCCCCAGCAGGGCCTGGCCGCAGACCCGCAGCACCTGGCCGTTGACCGCGCCGCTGGCCGGCGACGACAGATAGGCGACCGTCTCGGCCACGTCGATCGGGAGCCCGCCCTGGGCGAGGCTGTTCATCCGACGGCCCGCCTGCCGCACGAAGGTCGGCACCGCCGCCGTCATCCGGGTCTCGATGAAGCCGGGCGCCACCGCGTTGACGGTGATGCCGCGCTCGGCGACCCGGGGCCCCAGCGCGCCGACCAGCCCGACCAGACCGGCCTTGCTCGCCGCGTAGTTGGTCTGCCCCACGTTGCCGGCCAGCCCGCTGATCGAGGAGGTGCAGACGATCCGGGCGCCCGCGCCGAGGTCGGGCAGCAGGGCGTCGGTCAGCCGCTCGACGGCGATCAGGTTCACGTCGAGGACGCTCCGCCAGCGGTCGGCGTCCATCCGGGCCAGCGTCCGGTCCCTGGTGATGCCCGCGTTGTGCACCACGATGTCGGGAACGCCGCCGGTCTCCTCCGTCAGCTGCTCGCGCAGCCGCTCGCCCGCGTCGGGCGCGGTGATGTCCAACGGGACGGCGGCGCCGCCCAGTCGGGTCGCCAGCGCGCGCAGCGGGTCCAGCTGCCCGGGGGTGTCCAGCGCCAGGACCCGGGCGCCGTCCCTGGCCAGGGTCTCCGCGATGGCGGCCCCGATGCCCCTGGCCGCGCCGGTGACCAGCGCCGTGCGGCCGGCCAACGGGCGTTCCCAGTCCGCCGGGTGCGCGCCGGGGTCGTGCGCGGCCAGCCGGATGGTCTGCCCTGAGACGTAGGCGGACCTGGCCGACAGCAGGAAGCGCAGCGTGGACTCCAGCGACTCGGCGCGCTCGGCGCCGGGCGCCAGCAGCACCAGCTGCGCGGTGGCCCCGCCGCGCAGCTCCTTGCCGAGGGAACGGACGAAGCCGTCCAACGCCCGCCGGGCCGCCGCCTCCCCGACCGTGGTCGCGTCCTCGGGCGCCGCGCCGACGATCACGGCCCGGCCGCCGGTGGCCAGCGCGCGGACGCGGGGGTGGAAGAAGGCGTGCAGCTGGTCGAGTTCGGCGGCCGAGGCGATGCCGGTGGCGTCGAAGACCAGCGCGGCCGGCCGCTCGGCGTTCTCCTCCACCCGGGCGTCGCAGGATTCGAGCGCGGCGCGCAGCGCCTTCTCCGCGTGGCCGCCCTCGGCTCTGCCCAGCACCACGGGTCCCGCGGCCACGGGGGCGCCGGGGCGGTGACGGGGCAGTACGACGGGGCGCGGCAGTCCCAGTCGGCGGACCACCCGGGCGCCCACCCGGCCGGTGGCGAAGGCGAGATAGCGATCGGCCATTGATTTCCTCCCTACTCCCGGGTAAGTCTACTGGCACGTTAAACGGCCGGAGGCGTCCACCACAAGGGGAGGCGCCGAGGGCGTCATCGTCGCCCGACCGTGCCTCCCGGCGCGGTCGACCGGCACAGGACAGCAGCGCGAAGGAGCTACCAGCATGACCCCGACAGGGCGCAGGGTGGCCGTCATCGGCGGAAACCGCATCCCGTTCGCCCGCTCCGACGGCCCCTACGCCGCCGCCTCCAACCAGGAGATGCTCTCCGCCGCGCTCGGCGGCCTCGTCGAGCGGTTCGGACTGCGGGGCGCGCTGCTGGGGGAGTTCGTGGCGGGCGCGGTGATCAAGCACAGCAGGGACTTCAACCTCGCCAGGGAGACGGTGCTCGGCAGCGCGCTCGACCGGCGCACGCCCGCCTTCGACGTGCAGCAGGCGTGCGGCACCGGCCTGGAGGCGGTCATCCTCGTCGCCAACAAGATCGCCCTCGGCCAGATCGACGTCGGCGTCGCCGGCGGCGTGGACACCGCGAGCGACGTGCCGCTGGCGCTCAACGACCGGCTGCGGCAGGTGCTGTTGCGCACCCGCAGGGCCAAGGGCCTGGGCGGCAGGGCCCGTTCGCTCGCCGGACTGCGCCCCGGGCAACTGGTGCCGGAGATCCCGCGCAACGCCGAGCCGCGCACCGGGCTGTCCATGGGCGAACAGGCGGCCCGCACCGCCGCCGAGTGGAACGTGACCCGCGAGGCGCAGGACCTGCTCGCCGCCACCAGCCACCAGCGGCTCGCCGCCGCCTGGGACGACGGCTTCTTCGGCGACCTGGTGACCCCGTTCCAGGGGCTGGCGCGCGACCAGAACCTGCGCCCGGACAGCACGCCCGAGCGGCTCGCCAGGCTCCGCCCGGTCTTCGGCCTCGACGGGCCCGCACCCACCATGACCGCGGGCAACTCCACCCCGCTCACCGACGGCGCGGCCACCGTCCTGCTGGCCAGCGAGGAGTGGGCCAGGGAGCGCGACCTCCCGGTGCTGGCCTACCTCACCCACGCCCGCACCGGCGCGGTCGACTTCGTCGACGGGCCCGACGGGCTGCTGTCGGCGCCCGCGCAGGTGGTGCCCCGGCTGCTGGAGGCCGCCGCGCTGGACCTGGCCGACGTCGACTACGTCGAGATGCACGAGGCGTTCGCCTCCCAGGTGCTGGCCACGCTCGCCGCCTGGGAGGACGCCGACTTCGGCAGGCGCAGGCTGGAACGCGAGGGCCCGCTGGGCACGGTGGACAGGGAACGGCTCAACGTCCACGGCTCCTCGCTCGCCACCGGCCACCCCTTCGCGGCCACCGGCGCCCGGATCGTGCCCACCCTGGCCAAGATCCTGCACCGCGCGGCGGCCGAGCGCCCCGAGGGCGGCGAGCCGGTGCGCGGGCTGGTCTCCGTCTGCGCGGCCGGCGGCCTGGGGGTGACCGCGTTGCTGGAGAGCTGAGACCCCCGGCCGCGCGCCGGGCGGGCGGCCGACAGAGAAGAGACCGGAGCAGGTGCCGGGCGGTGCCGGGCGGTGCCGGGCAGTGACGAGGCGAAGCGGGAAGCGGGAGCACACATGAGCGTCAGGCGGGACATGAAACGCGTGCGGGCGCACGGCCGTTGGGCCGACCGCGCGGTGCCCGAACTGGTCACCGACGCCGAGGGCGGGGTGCGCGAGGCCAGGACACCACCGCTGGTGGAGCCGCCCACCGAGGGGTCGATCGCGGACATACCGTTCCTCAACGCGGCACGGGACCCCGAGGCGGAGGTCATGCGCCGCAAGGTCGAGGGGCGGTGGGTGCCGGTGACGGCCGCCGCGTTCGCCGCCGAGGTCAGCGCCGTGGCCAGGGGCCTGGTCGCGGCCGGCCTGCCGGAAGGCGGCCGGGTCGCGCTGATGTCCCGCACCCGCTACGAGTGGGCCGTCCTCGACTTCGCCGTCTGGGCGGCCGGCGGCCAGAGCGTCCCGGTCTACCCGACCGCGTCCGCCGACCAACTCGCCTGGCAGCTCGCCGACTCCGGCGCCACCCAGCTGGTGCTGGAGTCAGCCGAGCACGTCGAGACCGCCGAACGCGCCACCGCCGACCTCCCCGAACGCCCGCGCGTCTGGCGGCTGGACGAGGGGGCGCTGGAGGAGCTGACCGAACTCGGCCGCGCCACACCCGAGTCGGAGATCACCGCGCGCCGCGCCGCGCTCACCCCCGACACCCCGGCCACCCTCACCTACACCTCCGGCACCACGGGGCGGCCCAAGGGCTGCGTGCTCACCCACGCCAACCTGGACGCGGAGACCGCCAACCTCACCGAGCTGCTGATCCCGGTCTTCGAGGAGGTCACCCGCGAGCGGCCCACCACCCTGATCTTCCTGCCGCTGGCCCACATCCTCGGCCGCACCATCCAGATCGCCTGCGTGCGGGGGCGGGTGGTCATCGGCCACTGTCCCAGCGTGAAACCGGACGAGCTGCGCCCCGAACTGGCCTCGTTCCAGCCGACGTTCGTCGTGGGGGTGCCCTATCTCTTCGAGAAGATCCACGAGACGGGCCGGGCCACCGCCGAACGCATGGGCCGGGGCGCCTCGTTCGAACGCGCCGACCGCATCGCCGTCGCCTGGGCGCGGGCCGAGCTGGACGCCTACTTCGGGCGCGGCCCGGGGCCCGGGCTCGGGCTGCGCGCCGCCAAGGCCCTCTACGACCTGCTGGTCTACCGCCGCGTCAGGACCGCGCTCGGCGGCCGGCTGCGGTACGCGATCAGCGGCGGCTCGCCGCTCGACGAGCGGATGAGCCTGTTCTTCTTCGGCTGCGGCGTGCTGATCTACGAGGGCTACGGCCTCACCGAGACCACCTCGGCCGCCACCCTCAACCCGCCCCTCACCCCGCGCTTCGGCACCGTCGGCCAACCCGTCCCCGGCACCGCCGTCCGCATCGACGACGACGGCGAGGTCCGGATCTCCGGCGGCATCGTCTTCGGCTCCTACTGGGGCAACGAGGACGCGACCGGAGAGGCGCTGAACGACGGCTGGTTCCACACCGGCGACCTGGGCCGGCTGGACCGCGACGGCTATCTGACCATCACCGGCCGCAAGAAGGACCTGCTGATCACCAGCGGCGGCAAGAACGTCTCGCCCAGCGTCCTGGAGGACCGGCTGCGCGGGCGCCCCCTGGTCGGCCAGTGCATGGCGGTCGGCGACGGCCGCTCCTACGTCGCCGCGCTGATCACCCTCGAACCGGAGGCCAGGGAGCACTGGCTGTCCGTCCGCAAACGCCCGCTGGACACCCCGGTCGCCGAACTGGCCAAGGACCCCGAGATCCTGGCGGACCTGCAACGTTCCGTGGACTACGCCAACGAGGCGGTCTCGCGGGCCGAGTCGATCCGCAGGTTCGTCGTGGTCGACGGCGAGTTCACCGAGGAGAACGGGATGCTGACGCCCTCGCTGAAGATCCGCAGGCAGGCGGTGGCCGCCGCCTACGCGGAGGAGATCGAGGCGCTCTACTCCTGAACGGGCCTCTCCTCCCGAAGCCGCTTCCCCACCCCCCGTCGCTGTGCGGGAAGTGTGGGGAACTGTTCCCCGTCGGGCAAGGGTTCCCCTCGCCGCCTCCACGGCGGGGGCACTCGTTCCGTTTGCGCCGAGTCCTGGTCGAGTCTGAAGTGGGTTGATGAACAGACCAGTTGACGCCCTGACGCGGTCGCTGTTATGGCCTAACATTCGGCCGGGGCTCACGCACTGTCCCGGAGGTGCCCCTGACGGTGATTGATTGCGTGCGAAGGACATTCGGCATGGCTGAGCACGGCACGGACACCCTGGCCTGGCGCAAGAGCAGTTACAGCGGTGCTTCCGGCGGGGACTGCCTTGAGGTCGCCCGGGTCCGAGGGGGGCTGGTCCCGCTTCGGGACAGCAAACGGGCGGGCGGACCGGTCGTCGCGGTGTCGATGGCGGCCTGGAGCGCCTTCGTCGGCGCGGTCGACCACGACGGCCCGTGCGGCGACGGCTGAACGCTCCGCACCCGGGGCGGGGGGCAACAATATGCCGCGAGGGGGCGGCGTTTGTCATTCGTTCGGTGGAACGGCCGGCGTAGCGGGGGAGTCGGGAGGGCGGCGACCAGAAGGATACGGTCGTGCCAGACGACGTGCTCAACGCCTTCCCGTTCTTCCCCCGCCACCGGGCCGTTCCCCCGCTGACCCTCCGGCAGCCGGCCTGCGGCCGGTGCGGTCGGGCGCTGTGGCCCGACGTCACCGTGCCCGGCCGGCCGCCGGTGTGGGCCTGCCCGTTCTGCGGCACACCCGAGGGGCGGTTCTGGCACCCGCACCACGGGCGTCGCTGCCCCCACGGCTACCCGTGGCCGCTGCTGCGCGACACCCCGGCGCGGCTCTTCATCTGCTACTGAGCGGCCCCGCCGCCGCGGTCGACCCGGAGTGTTTCCTCTCCGTGGGCCGGACGTCCCGTGCGGCCGTGCCGGGGGCGTCGCGCTGGGACGGCGTCGATGCCTGGGAGCCGTAGAGGAGTTGGCCGTCGTGGTCGAGGGGGCGGCGCAATGGACGATCTCCTGGCGGCTGTGGCGGTCGACGTCGGCGGACGGGGAGGGAGGCCCCGGCTGCTGCGACAGCACTGGTCTCACACCGCCCGGTGCGGTAGCCTCTCGCGCCGGACTTCGCCCACCCCGAGGGTCCGCAGGCGTGAGCCTCCTGCCAGGACCTGGGAGAGAAGCGGCCCGGGCAGGAGGCGGGAAGCCCGCCGTGTCCTCCGCGTGGGAACTCGCGGGACCGTCCTGACACGGCGGGGGTCTTGAGGAGCCGCGTCAGTCGGTCACGTCTTTGCCCTGGAAGCCGTGAGCCCGCACGTCTTGGACGGGCGCGGCGTTGAGGACGTTGACGAGCTTCTTCACCTCGTCACCCCGGAGTGATCCGAGGCTGACCACCACCGAGTCGGTGTTGGTCAAGTACATTTCCATGTACCGGGAGTCCACGCCGATATCGAGCAGTCGAATACTGTGGCGGCGAACGGCCTTCTCCAACTCGGCGACCAACTGAAGAGGGTCCTCCGCGTCGAACTTCAGGTGGATCTCGTCGTCGCGCAGATAGAGCATCATCGGGTTACTTCCTTGTGGTTCAGCGAGCCGTGACGCGGACGGAGCGAAGGTGTTCCGGGGTAACGGACCACTCGCGACCCCCGCCTTCCGGGTGGACCAACGCACCTCCTCCGCCGGGAAGGACGGTGCCCATGAAGACACCGGGGCGCCCCCGGGGCGGTATCGGCAACTCGCGTTCCCGCAGTCGGCAGTTCACGGGTAGTGTCACTCATGACTGCCTGCCTCCTCCGCTTCACAGGTGGTCCAATCCCCGGGCCGTAACGCCACGGTCGCGGGGCTCTTGTCACCGAGTCATGCTTCCGATCCCGCTCGTCACGCGGAAGTTGACTGGGGGTGACTACCGTCGAAGGGCCGACAGTCAATCCGTAGAGGTTCACCATGAGCGACTTCGCTGATCTTGCCCGTAGGGCTCTACGGGACAGCGGCTACTCCGAGAAGGCCGCCTCTCGCGCCATGAACTACGACTCCGCCTATCTGTCCAGGGTTCTCAACGGGAAGCAACGCCCCTCCCGTCGGATGGCGCTGGCTATCGACAAGCTTGTCCAGGCGGATGGCGCCTTGGCCGCCACGGTCCTTGACGCGGACGACAGTGAGCGAGTGAGGAGAAGCGCGGCCACGCCGTCTCGCCTGGACGCGCGAACGGTTGACGCTCTCGCTGACGTGCTGGCCGCATACCGGCGGCTCGACGATGTGGCCCAGCCGAAGTCGGTCACCCCCGCGACCATGGCGCAGATGCGACAGGTGACCCGACTGCTGAGGGAGGCGCGGGGGCCCCACCGGGAAAGGCTGGCCGAAGTCGTTTCGGAGTGGGTGCAGTTCGCGGGATGGATGCTCGCCCAGTCCCGGAAGGACGGCGAGGCGGTCACGTTGCTCAACGACGCGCTGGAAATCGCCGATGAGATCGGGAATGGCACTCTGGCAGCGCAAGCCCTGAACTTCAAGGGCTACATCGCCCGACAACAGGGCAAGCCGCATGGGATCGCCCGCTGGTTCGCAGCCGCGGCGAGCACACCGGGCGCGCATCCGGCCCAACGGATCGGGGACTACCTCCAGGCAGCGGCGGGAATGGCCACCATGGGTGAGACGGGCGCGTCCCTGCGCCTGGTGGAGGACGCGGAAAGGCTGACAGACAGAGCTGCCGCTCTCCCCCCACCTGATACCGCCTACTGGCTGACCCCCGCGTTCAACCGGATCAATATGGGGCTTTGCACGCTGGAACTCGGGCGGTACAGCGAAGCTGTCGACCATCTCCGATCCGGACTGGCCGGCCTCCCCTCAGAGTTCCAGAACGCTCCTTGGTCACAGGAGCACAAGAGCGCCTTGCGGCGGGCCAGGGAAGCGATGTAGACCACGCGGCCCCTGCTCTTCAGGGAATTCCGTCCGTGGCCGAGCCCCCGAACAGCCATCTCGTTCGGGGGCTCCCTCATGCCTGGATCGCGGTTGTGGGGTCGCCGTCACGGACGCCCGTCGAGCAACGGCGTCGGCGGTGGTTCAACAGCTGTTGTCGGCGCTGTTCTGGAAGGTGACGCTGATCGACACGTTCTCGCCGCAGGGGTTCTCGGTGAGCGCGGAGTCGATCAGGGTGAAGTTGCTGAGGGTGATGTCGCGGTTGTTGGCGAACTCGGTGCGGGCCGCGAGCCGCACCTCCCCGCCGCCGGAGACGGTGCCTCCCTGGCTGGCGACGGTCACGTTGTAGCAGTTCTCGATGAGGATGGCGTTGTTGCCGGTGTCGGCGATGTCGACCCGGTCGATGACCGCGCCGCCGCTCTCCGAGACGCAGAAGATCCCGCGCCCGCCGCCCCTGGCGATCACCTCGCCGACGTGGATGTTGGTCTGGTAGCCGTTGAGGGCGCCGTTGCGGTTGGCCATCCGGAACGCGGCGTAGCCGGTGCCGGTCGCGACGTCGGTGGCGTTGATCGTGCCGATGTCGGCGTTGACCGTGTCGTTCAGCAGCAGCGCGGACTCGCCGACGGAGGAGGCGGTGATGGTGCCGGCGGTGAAGCCGTCCACGCCGTAGGTCTCCACGGCGTGGCTGCCGGCGCCCGAGATGGTGGCCGATCCCAGGCTGACGTTGGTGGTGCGCTGGCCGGTGTCGCGGTGGTTGTCCACGCGGATGCCGAGGCCGCCGTCGAGTTCCATGGTGATGTCGCCCATCGCCACGTCGTGCGAGTTCTGCACGAAGATGCCGAAGTACGGGGCGCCGTGCATGTTCTCGACGAACGGGATCGCCACGTCGCGCGCGTCGCGCACCCGGATCGGGGCGTGGGTGGCGGCCATCTGGCCGGTGACGTCGAGCGTGCCGCAGACCTCAAGCGAGGTGTGGCTCGGCAGGTCGAGCGACTGGTCGGCCGGCACCTCTCCGGAGCCGCGCACGACCACGGACTCGATGTCGGTGCGGCCCTCGGTGAGGCTGGCGACGCCGGCGCGCATGGCCTCCAGCATCGAACCCCCGCTGTAGCCGGGGGCGTTCCAGGTGTCGCCGTCCCGCGTCACCTCGGCGTCGTAAGCGCCGTCGCCGCAGGCCAACGGGGAGGGGTCGGCGGCCCGTGGGGTGCCGTCGGCCTCGCCGGCCAGTGCGGTGGCGGCACCGCCGGAGGCGAGTAAGACCGCCAACCCGGCGGCCCACAGCGCGAATCCGCGCCTGCGGGGGCGTGCGGCTCTGCTTCCCATCGCTAGCTCCTGAGTGGGGGAGGGGAGTCCCAGGGCGCCGCGGTGGAACCGAATACGGTGAATCGATTCAGTCGATGCGACGCCGCTGGTACTCCGGTGAGGGGTGCTGGGGGGTGTGTGCTCGACGCGAGTGCCTTGGAGGCCCTCGCGGCTTGGCAGTATGGCAACGGGGTGGGGGTCGGTCAATGACTCCGACGAGGGTCGTCGTTGTTGAAACGTTTGTGGTGCGCGGGTGTTCTTCGGGGCGCGGATCCGGTCGGCGACTGAGGTGGCCAACGTGGCCCGCCGGGCGCGGAGTTGGTGCGCCGTCTCCGCCGTCGGTCTGGCCGCGCGGGATCGAGGGGCGCGAGCGGCTTCGGGGTCCGCCGGCCGCGGCGCCGGGTGGTGCGGCTCGGAGGTGTGGGCGCCGGCCAGCCGGCGCCCGCGCTCGGCCAGGTCGCGTGGCCGGGGAGGGCGGGGTGGCGCGGGGGTGCCGAGGGTAGGGTCTGGGAGGCCGAAAGCGCTTTCTCTGGAGGCGATCCACCGTGGCTCCGCCGGTAGCCCCGCTCGAACACCGATACCGGGGCGAGCACCCGGTCCGTACCCTCGTCTGGCTACTCCGCCCCGACCGTTGGAGGATCGCCCTCGCCTGCGTGGTCTTCACCGTGAAGCACAGCCCGATCTGGCTGCTGCCGTTGACCACCGCCGCCATCGTGGACACCGTGGTGGACCACCTGCCGATCGGCAACCTCTGGTCAAGCGTGGGCGTCGTACTGGTAATCCTGCTGGTCAACTTTCCACTTCACCTGCTCTGGGTGCGCCTCATGTTCGGCAGCGTGCGGCGCATGGGTACCGGGCTGCGCTCCGCGCTCTGCACCCGGATGCAGCAGTTGTCCATCGGCTACCACAACCGCGTCAGCGCGGGTGTGCTCCAGGCGAAGGTCGTGCGCGACGTCGAGACCATCGAGCAGATGGTGCAGCAGACCACCGAGATGGGGCTCGGCGCCTCGACGGTGCTGATCGGCGGGCTGATCATCATCGGCCTGCGGGCGCCCGAGTTCCTGCCGATCTTCCTGGTCGTGGTCCCGTGCGCCGCGCTGCTGGTGATGCGGATGCGGCTGCGACTGCGCAGCCGCAACGAGCACTTCCGGCGCGACGTGGAGCAACTCTCCTCGCGTGTCGCCGAGATGACCCGGCTGATCTCGGTCACCCGGGCGCACGGCCTGGAGGACAACGCGATGCGCCGCATGAACGGCACCCTGCGGCGGGTGCTGGACTCGGCGCTCCGCCTCGACCTGATCAACGGCCGTGTCGCCTCGGCCTCCTGGGTCTTTCTGAACATCCTGGGCCTGTCCTTCCTCACCGGCGCCGCGCTGGTCGCCTACTACGAGGTGTGGGACGTGACCCCGGGCGACGTGGTGATGCTCAGCGCGTTTCTCACCACCCTGACCAACTCGACGACCACGCTGCTCTCGCTGGTGCCGGTGATCACCAAGGGGCTGGAGTCGGTCCGTTCGGTCGGGGAGGTGCTCCAGGCGCCGGCGCTTGAGGAGAACCAGGGCAAGGCCGAGGTCACCGACGTGCGGGGCGCCTTCACCTTCGACGACGTCTCCTTCGGCTACGAGGACGACGGCGAACGGACCGCGGTGCGGGGGATGGACCTGGCCGTCGCGCCCGGTGAGACCATCGCGCTGGTCGGCGCCTCCGGCGCGGGCAAGTCGACGGTGCTGAACCTGCTCATCGGCTTCCACCGCCCCAGCAGCGGCCGACTGCTCCTGGACGGCGTCGACATGAGCGGGCTCGACCTGCGGACCTACCGCCGCTTCGTCTCGGTGGTGCCGCAGGAGTCGATCCTCTTCGAGGGCACCGTCAGCGAGAACGTCGCCTACGGCATGGAGGACGCCGACGAGACGGTGGTGCGGGAGGCGCTGGCGGCGGCCAACGCGCTGGAGTTCGTCGACCGGCTGCCCGGCGGGCTGGACGCCGTGGTGGGCGAGCACGGCGCGCGGCTCTCCGGCGGGCAGCGCCAACGGCTCGCGATCGCCAGGGCGTTGATCCGCGAC
Organism: Streptomyces sedi; assembly: GCF_006335015.1. GTDB lineage: Bacteria > Actinomycetota > Actinomycetes > Streptomycetales > Streptomycetaceae > Streptomyces > Streptomyces sedi. The sequence goes on along the minus strand of NZ_VDGT01000007.1, from coordinate 277,659 downwards.
CCGCGCGTGCTGATCCTCGACGAGGCGACCTCCGCGCTCGACACCCGCTCGGAGGCGCTGGTGCAGGAGGCCCTGGGGCGGTTGGTCGCCGGGCGCACCACCTTCGTGGTGGCGCACCGGCTCTCGACGATCAGGGGCGCCGACCGGATCGTGGTGATGGACGGCGGGGAGATCGTGGAGACCGGCACCCACGAGGAGCTGCTGGAGCGCGACGGCCCCTATGCCGCGCTCCAGGCCGGGCAGTCGCGGTGAACGACGGGGCCGCCCGCCGGGCGGCCCCGGTCAGCGCGCCGCGCGGCGCTGGCGGGCGGCCTCGTAGAGGACCACGCTGGCGGCGTTGGCCGCGTTGAGCGAACTGGCCGAGCCCGTCATCGGGATGGAGACCAGCACGTCGCAGCGGTCACGCCAGGCGGCGCTGAGGCCGCGGGTCTCGTTGCCGACGAGCATCAGCACGGGGCCGGTCAGGTCGCAGTCGTCGACCGGGACCGTGCCGCTCTCGTCGGTGCCGACCACGGTCACCGGCCGGTCCTTCGGCGCGGTCCCGGCGAGCCAGTCGAGCACCTCGCGGTGGCCCGGGGCGCGCACGACGGGGAGGGCGAAGAGCGAACCCGTGCTCGCCCGCACCGACTTGGGGTCGTAGACGTCGGCGGCATGGCCGGTCACCACCAGCCCGGAGGCGCCGAAGGCGTCCGCCGAACGGATCAGGCTGCCGATGTTCCCGGGGCTGGTGGGGCGGTCGAAGACCACGCCGAGAAAGGAACCCGCGTCGGGGCCCGCGAACGGGATGCGGGAGAGGTCGTCCGGCGGCAGCTCTGCGACGGCGATCAACTCGGGCGGGCCCTCGTCCTTCTCGCCCAGCTCGGCGAGCAGCTCGGGTGCCATGGCCACGCGCTCGGCCGGCACCTCGGCCAGCAGCCGGCCCGCCCAGCCGGTCGGGGGGCGGTCGGCGTCGTGGAGCAGGGTCCTGACACGCCAGCCGCGCTCCACCGCGAGGGAGATGGGGCGCACGCCCTGCACCAGGAACTCGCCGGCGCGCTGCCGCTTGGTGCGGTTGGTCAGCTGCGCCTGCCACTGCTGGAACGCCGCGTTCCTGGTCGTGATCCGCCGCACCGCCACCTGGTCCCGCCCTCGAAGAGTCCGCCCTGCCGGGGGCCGAGGCTACACGGCGGCACGACCGCCCCGCCCGCCGCCCGCCGCCCCCGGCGCGGGGTCACTTCTTCTTGTCGTCGCCGAGCTTCTCCACCGCGTCCTGCGTCTTGTCGACGGCGGAGTCGATCTTGTCGCTGTGCTTGCCGCCGGTCTTGTTGTCGACGAAGTCGCCGACCTTCTCCACGCCGTCGGCGATCTTGTCGCCGTGCTGCCCGGCGATCTCGGCGGCCTTGCCCTTGAGGTTCTTGAAGGCTCCGAACATGTGGGTTCCCTTCCGTGCTCACCCGGAACTGCCTGGTCACCCATGATTCCATGCCTCGTCGGCAGGGCGGGACGCCGGTCGTGGCGCCCTACGACTCGTAGCCCTCGACCTCGCGGGCGGGACGGGTGGTCGCCGTGTTCGGGTCGGTGCCGAACTCGTCGCGGGCCCGCCGCTGGCGCAGCAGGTCCCAGCACTGGTCGAGCCGGGCCTCCAGGTCGTTCAGGCGCACCCGCTCGTCCGTGCCGAGGCCGTGTCCCGTGGAGCGGTCCCTGAGGGCCCGCTCCTCGGCGACCAGCTCGTCGACGCGGGCGAGGATGTCCTTGTCGTCCATGGCATCAGCGTAGGTCGGCCCGCCGGGGTCGGCCATTCGGCCGGTTCCCCGGGGTCAGCCGGCGGCGGCCAGCACGCCGTCCAGGTAGGCGTTGCGGAAGCGGCCCTCCGGGTCCAGTGACTCGGCGAGGCGCCGGAAGTCCGCCAGCCGGGGGTAGCAGGCGGCGACCGCCGCCGGTGTCGCGGCGGTGACCTTCCCCCAGTGCGGGCGGGCGCCCAGCGGCAGCAGCCGGGACTCCACCTCCGCCAGGACGGGGAGCACGGTCTCGACGTCCTTCACCCAGGTGAAGTGGACCGCCGTCGAGTCCCGGCCCCCGGTGGGGCTCAGCCACAGGTCGTCGGCGGCGATGGTGCGTATCTCCGCGGTCTGGAGCACCCCGGCGAACCGGGCCGCCATCCCGCGCAGCTCCCGCACCGCCTCGACCGCCCGCTCCCTGGGCAGGAACAGCTCCGACTGCAACTCCTCGCCGCGGCTCGGCATGAACTCGGCCCGAAAATGCGGCAGCCGCTCGTGCCAGGGGCCCGGGACCCCGCCCTGCTCGGTGCAGAAGGTGGCCGGCATCCCCGGTATGGGGTGCCAGGGGCCGGAGGCCGCCGAGCCGCCCAGCCACCGCTCGCCCGGGTGGCGCGCCTCCTCGCGGTCGAGCCGGCGCTTGAGCAGGACGGTGGCCCTCTCGCCGTGGAAGTCGGAGAAGACACTCACGCTGTAGGCGCTGGCGGCGATCTCCGGATACCCGGCGACGACCGCCTCCAGCGGCACGTCCGTGGTGACCCACTGCGCCACCTCGAACGCCGGCTCCACCTCCAGGGTGAGCGCCGTGACCACGCCCAGCGCGCCCAGATGCACCACGGCGCCGGGGAAGCGCTCCGGGTCGGCCGCGCGGCTGAGCGTGAACAGCTCGCCGTCGGCGCCGACGAACTCCATCGCGGTGACCGCCGAGGCCAGCCCGCGCAGCCCGTTGCCCGAGCCGTGGGTGCCGGTCGCCACCGAACCGGCGACGGAGATGTGCGGCAGCGAGGCGAGGTTGGCCAGGGCGAGGCCCTCCGCGTGCAGCGCGGCGGTCAGCTCGCCATAGCGCATCCCGGCACTGAGCGTCACCAGCCCGGCGTCGCGGTCGATCTCCACCCGGCGCGGCAGCCCGTCCACCCGCAGTAGGTCGCCCTCGGTGTCCGCTATCCGGTTGAACGAGTGTCCGCTGCCCAGCACATGGGCCCGCTGAGCACCGGCGACGATCTCGCGCAGCTCGTCGAGCGAGCTCGGTCGATGGAGCCGCGCGGCGCCGAAGGTGATGTTGCCCGCCCAGTTCCGTGTCCGAGCCTCGCTTGTCCGCATGGATCGACCGTAATACGAAACCGGCCACCGAGAGTAGTGGCCCTGGGGAGGATTCTGGCGGCGGGTGTCCGGCGGACGCCCTACGTCGGCCGAGGGAGCGTGCGCCACCGCGGTTCACCACGCCCCGGGCGCGCGCCCCGTCTCGCATGGCGAGCGCGCCATTGACGCTCCCGGGGGGCCGTGCTTGCATCGAACCATGCCCGGTGCCCGGACCCTGACCCGCCGCCGCTGCGTGGACCTGCTCCGCGTGGCCGCCGCGATGTGTCCCGTCTGCCGCTGATCCCGCCGACTCACCGGCCCGGGCCGCGCGTTCCCCGTTCCTCCCGCTCCCCGGCGGGTGACGTCCTCGCGCGCTCCTGAGGCCCCGGCCCCCTCCCGCTGCCGCCCGACCGGCCCGTGGCCGGCGGTTCCCCTCTACTCACGGCCTCACCGAGGCCGCTCATCGCGCGGTCGACCCCCGCGCGCCCCCCGCTCGCATGGCGATCGCCGCGCGCCGGGGCGTGTGCGCTGCCGGTCGGCCGCCCGCCGTGAGGAGCGACGCCTTCATGTCCCTGACCTTCCACTGGTTCCTGCCCACCAGCGGCGACAGCCGCCATGTCGTCGGCGGCGGCCACGGCACCCCGGTCAACGCCGCCGGCGCCGACCGGCCGCCCACCGTCGACTACCTCGGCCAGATCGCCAGGGCGGCGGAACACGTCGGCTTCGCCGGCGCGTTGACCCCCACCGGCGCCTGGTGCGAGGACGCCTGGCTGACCACGGCGATGATCGCCCAGCACACCGAGCGGCTCAAGTTCCTCGTCGCCTTCAGGCCGGGGCTGATCTCTCCGACCCTGGCCGCGCAGATGGCCACCACCTACCAGCGCCAGACCGGCGGCCGGCTGCTGCTTAACGTGGTCACCGGCGGCGAGAGCCGCGAACAGCGCGCCTACGGCGACACGTTGGACAAGGACGCGCGCTACGCCCGCACCGACGAGTTCCTCGGCGTGGTACGGGGGCTGTGGCGCGGCGAGACCGTGGACCACGCGGGAGACCATCTGCGGATCGAGCGGGCGCGGTTGACCCGGCTGCCGGACCCGGTCCCCGAGGTCTACTTCGGTGGCTCGTCGGCCGCCGCGGGGCCCGTCGCCGCCCGGCACGCCGACGTCTATCTCACCTGGGGCGAGCCGCCGGCCCAGGTCGCCGAGAAGATCGCCTGGGTGCGCGGCCTCGCCGAGGCGGAGGGGCGGGAACTCCGCTTCGGGGTGCGGCTCCACGTCATCACCCGCGACACCTCCGACCAGGCGTGGGCCGAGGCCCGGCGGCTGCTCTCCGGCTTCGGCGCCGCGGAGGTCGCCGCGGCCCAGCAGACCCTGCGGCTGAGCGAGTCGGAGGGCCAGCGGCGGATGCTGGACCTGCACAACGGCACCCGCGACAACCTGGAGATCCACCCGGGCCTGTGGGCCGGCATCGGCCTGGTGCGCGGCGGCGCCGGCACCGCGCTGGTCGGCAGCCACGACGAGGTCGCCGCGCTGATCGACGAGTACCGGGCGGTCGGCATCGAGGAGTTCGTGCTCTCCGGCTATCCGCACCTGGAGGAGGCGTACTGGTTCGGGGAGGGCGTCCTGCCCCGCCTCGCCGCCCGCGGCCTGTGGGCCCGCCCGGGCCACCCCGCGCCGGAACCGGCCGCGGCACCGGCCACCCCGGTCGGCGCCCGATGACCGGGCGCGGCCCCGCCCCGGCTCGACACCCCTGCGGGGCAACGGAGTTGGCCGCCACCGCACCGGAGTCCGCCACCGCACCGGAGTCCGCCACCGCACCGGAGTCCGCCGCCACGGCGACGGAGTCCACCGCCACCCGATCCGAGGAGTACTGATGGCCGTTGTCCTGTCCCTGTCCGGAAGTCCCTCGCCCACCTCGCGCACCGCCAGGCTGCTGCGCCACCTCGACGCCAGGCTCGAACTCCAGGGCCACGAGGTGATACCGCTCGACGTCCGCGCCCTGCCGGCCGACGCCCTGCTCGGCGCCGACCCGCGCCACCCGGCGCTCGTCGAGGTCAACCAGCTGCTGGCCGGCGCCCAGGGGGTGGTGGTCGGCACGCCCGTCTACAAGGCGGCCTACTCCGGGCTGCTGAAGTGCCTGCTGGACCTGCTGCCGCAGTACGCGCTGACCGGGAAGACGGTGCTGCCCCTGGCCACCGGCGGCAGCTCGGCCCATGTGCTGGCCGTGGACTACGCGTTGCGCCCGGTGCTCTCCGCGATGGGCGCCCGGCATGTCACCCCCGGCTGGTTCGTGCTCGACCGGGACATCCAGAGCGACGCGGGCGGTGCGGTGACCCTGGCGCCGACGGCCGCCGAGCCGCTGGAGCAGCTGGTCGACCTGTTCTCCACCGAGTTGGCCGCGCGCGGGGCGCGGTCGGCGGCGGTGGCCGGGCTGTCGGGCGCGGCCCTCTGAGCCGAGCGGCGTTACCCACCCCGAGCCGAGCGGCGTTGCTCCGAGCCGAGCGGCGTTGCTCCGAGCCGGGAGGCGTGTCCCCGCGCGGCTCCCCGCGCCCCGGAAGTCCCGGGGCGCGGGAAGGCGCCCGGGGCTCAGCCCCCGCCGATGCCCCAGGTCTCGGCCAGCAGCCGGTAGGAACGCAGCCGGGCCGCGTGGTCGTGGGCGATGGTGGTGATCAGCAGCTCGTCCGCTTCGGTGAGGTCGCGCAGCCGGGCCAGCCCTTCAGCGACCCGGTCGGGCGTCCCCACGAAGCGGGTGGCCAGACGGTCGTCGACCAGGGCCAGTTCCTCGTCGTCGAGCTCGAGGTCGGCGGCCTCCTCCGGCGTCGGGTAGGGGATGGCCCCCTGTCCGGTGCGGATCGCCCGCACCCAGGGGCCGTAGCCGGCCGCCAGCCGTCGCGCGGTGGGCTCGTCCTCGGCGACCAGCACGTCGGCGGAGACCTGCACCCGCGGCGCGGGGTGCTCGGCGGTGGGGACGAACGCCGCGCGGTAGGCGGCCACCGTCTCCAGGATCGTCCCCGGACTCACGTGGTAGTTGGCGGTGAACGGCAGGCCGCGTGCCCCGGCGACCCGGGCGCTCTCGCCGCCGCTGGAGCCCAGCACCCACAGCTGGAGCGCGGCGCCCTCGCCCGGCACCGCCTGGACGGGGTGGCCGTCGGGGGTGCGGAACGTGCCGGCGAGCAGGGCGCGGATCTCGTCCACCTGCTCCGCGTAGTCGCGCGGCTGGGCGCCCGGCGGGCGCAGCAGCTCCTGGCGCGCCGCGAAACCGGGCAGGCCCAGCAGCTTCCCCGGAGCGAACGGCGGCGGGACCACCACCCCGTCCACCGTCCGCGTCGGCCGGGGTTCGGGCAGCGGAACCGGCAACCCGCCGTCCCGGGCGACGCGTTGACCGGCCCGGCCCAGGCCGAGGTCGACGCGGCCCGGAGCGATCGCGTCCAGGGTGCCGAACTGCTCCACCACGGACAGCGCCGTGGGAAAGCCGAGTTGGACCGCGCCCGAACCCACCCTGATGGTGCGGGTCGCGCCGGCGACCAGCCCGATCACCAGCGCGGGCTGGGAGCTGGCGACCCCGGTCGCCAGATGGTGCTCGGCCAGCCAGTAGCGGTGGTAACCCCACTCCTCGGCGTGGCGGGCGAGATCGACGGTGTTGCGCAGCGCGGTGCCGGCGTCGGCGCCTGAGCTGATCGGCGCCAGGTCGAGGACGGACAGCGGCACGGTCTTTCGGGACACGGGACCCCTTTCGCGGTGGGCGGCACGGTGTGGTGGCGGGGTCGGGGCTCAGCCGGCGCCGTGGCCCGCGGTGGTGGGCACGGGCCGGACGGCCTCCGGGCGGGGGAGGCCGTAGTGCTCGCGCAGGGTGCGGCCCTCGTACTCCTCGCGGAACAGGCCGCGGGCGCGCAGCAGCGGCACCACCTGCTCCGCGAAGACGTCGAAGCCGCCGGTCAGCCACGGCGGCATGATGTTGAAGCCGTCGGCGGCGCCGTTCTCGAACCACTCCTGTATCTGGTCGGCCACCTGCTCGGGGGTGCCCACCACGACGCGGTGGCCCCTGGCGCCGGCCAGCCGGTGCAACAGCTGTCGCACGGTGGGCTGTTCGCGGTCGATGATGTCCAGGATCACCTGGAACCTGCTGCCGTTGCCGCGCTCCCCGCCGGTCTCGATCAGCTCGCGCGGCACAGGGCCGTCCAACTGGGCGGTGGTCAGGCGCAGTCCGAGGATGCGGTGCAGCATCTGGAGCGAGTACTCGGGCTGCGTCAGCTCGTTGAACTCGTCGTGCAGCGCCCGCGCCTCGGCCTCGGTCGCGCCGATGAACGGGCTGATGCCGGGCAGCACCAGCAGCCGGCCGGGGTCGCGGCCCACGGCGGCGGACCTTCGCTTGACGTCGGCGTAGAACTCCTGTCCGCTGGCCAGGGTCTGATGGGCAGTGAAGATCGCCTCGGCGTGCCGGGCGGCGAACGCGCGGCCGTCCTCCGAGGAGCCGGCCTGCACGTAGACGGGGCGTCCCTGCGGGCTGCGGGGGATGTTGAGCGGGCCGCGCACGCGGAAGTGCCTGCCGTGGTGCTCGACCGGATGCACCCGATCGGTGTCGGCGAAGAGCCCGGAGACCGGGTCGGCGACCAGCGCCTCGTCCTCCCAGCTGTCCCAGAGCTTCGTCACCACCTCGACGAACTCCCGCGCCCGGTCGTAGCGTTCGGCGTGCACCGGGTGCGCGTCGAGGCCGAAGTTGCCGGCCGCCTGGGGCGCTCCGGTGGTGACGATGTTCCAGCCGGCCCTGCCGCCGCTGAGGTGGTCGAGGGAGGCGAAGAGCCGCGCCAGGTTGTACGGCTCGAAGTAGGTGGTGGAGGCCGTGGCGATCAGCCCGATGCGTTCGGTGACGGCCGCGAGGCTCGCCAGCGAGGTGAAGGGCTCCAGCCGGAACCTGCTGGCGTAGCGCACGTTGTCGGCCAGCGCCGGGCCGTCGGCCAGGAAGACCGCGTCGAACTTCTCGCTCTCGGCGCGGCGGGCGATCTTCTGGTAGTAGTGGGCGTCCAGCATCCGTTCGGGTGCCGAGCCCCGGTAGCGCCAGGCCGCCTCGTGGTGGCCGCCCGGGTAGACGAAGAGGTTGAGCCGGAGCTGACGCGGCGTCATGCGCGGGCCTCCCGTGCCGGTTCCGGGCGGGTCGCGGACGCCTCGGTGGACCCGCCCCGGCCGTCGGGCGGTTCGGGGAAGCCGTCCTCCTCCGGGAGGCCGTCGAGCGCGGGGTCGAGGCCCAGGAGGGTCAGCAGCCGGTCGCGCAGCGCCGCGTAGCTGGCGGTGCCGGGGCGGCGTGGGGCCGGCAGCTCGACGCGCAGGTCGGCCGCGATCCGGCCGTCGTCGAGCACCACGACGCGGTCGGCCAGCGCGATGGCCTCGTCCACGTCGTGGGTGACCAGCAGCACGGCCGGACGGTGCCGGGCGCACAGCCGCCGCAGCAGCGCGTGCATCCGCAGCCGGGTGAGGGCGTCCAACGCGCCGAACGGCTCGTCCGCCAGCAGGAGTTCCGGCTCGCGCACCAGGGAGCGGGCCAGCGCGACCCGCTGCTGTTCGCCGCCGGACAGCTCCACCGGCCAGGCGGCCTCCCGCCCGGCGAGGCCGACCTCGGCCAGCGCCGTCCTGGCACGTTCCACCGCGCCGGGGCCCGGCAGCCCGAGCGCGACGTTGTCCACGACCCGCTTCCAGGGCAGCAGCCTGGCGTCCTGGAAGACCACCGAGACGTTCTCCGGCGCGGTCAGCTCGGCGTACCCGGTGACCTCGCGGTCGATGTCGGCGAGCACCCGCAGCAGGGTGCTCTTGCCGGAGCCGCTGCGGCCGATCAGCGCCACGAACTCGTCGGGCGCGATCTCCAGGTCCAGCTCGTCCAGTACCCGGCGGCCGGCGAACTCCCGGACCAGCGAGGTGATCCGGACGGCGGGCGCGGCGGTCAGTCCGCCAGGGTGCGTTGCCATGTCAGCGCCTTTCGTTGGGCCAGCCTGACCAGGCCGTCGGAGATCAGCCCGAGCAGTCCGTAGACCACCAGGCCGACGAGGATGACGTCCGTCTGGCCGTAGGTGCGGGCCAGTTCCATCATGTAGCCGATGCCGCTGGTGGCGTTGACCTGCTCGACCACCACCAGCGAGAGCCAGGCCGAGGTCACGGCGAACCGCAGCCCCAGCAGGAACCCGGGCAGCGCGCCGGGCAGCACCACGTGCCGCAGAAAGCCCCGGCGGCTGAGCCGCAGCGTCTCGGCCAGCTCGACGTAGCGGCTGTCGATGGAACGCAGCCCGTGGTGGGTGTGGATGTAGATGGGGACCAGCACGCCCAGCGTGATGGTGATGACCTTCATGGACTCACCGATGCCGAACCACAGGATCAGCAGCGGGATCAGGGCGAGGGACGGGATGGAGCGCTTGATCTGGACGGGGCCGTCGATGATCCCCTCGCCCAGCCGGCTGAGTCCGGCGACCAGCGCCAGCAGCAGGCCGATGCCGACGCCGAACACCAGCCCCGTGAGGGCGCGTTCGGTGGAGGCCGCCAGATGCTCCTGGAGTCGGCCGTCCTCGATCAGTTCGCGGGCGGTGGCGAGCACGTCCCAGGGGGCGGAGAGGTTCCGCTCGTCGATCCAGCCGGCGGCCGAGCCGACCGACCAGATCGCCAGCAGCAGCAGCGGCCCGATCGCCCAGGCGAACGGGATGGGCCGGCCAGGGCCGAGCCTCCTGCCGCGCCGCCGCCTCGGCGGGGCCTGCCGCGGGCGGCCGTCGCCGGCGCCCGGGGGCCTGGGCGCCGCCTCGGCGGCGGGCGCCGCGCGGCCTGACACCTCGGTGCTCATCGGGAACCGCCCTCCTGGTCCTCGCCGGTCTCCGCCGCGACCGCCTCGGCGGCGACGGTCTCGAACCGCCGGTCGAAGAGGAGTTCCGCGTCGAACGGCTCGTTGCCCAGCTCCTCGGCGAGCAGGTCGATGGTCTGCTGCTGGCGTTCGATGGCGCCGCTCCAGTCGGCCGGCAGGTCGGGGTGGCCGTTCTGCTCCACCAGATAGGCGCCGTCCTCCGGGGTGAGGCCCTGGTCGGCGACGTAGTAGCCGGCGATCCACTCCTCGGGGTGCTCGTCGATCCAGATCTGGGCGCGGGCCCAGATCCGCACGAACTCCCGGATCGCCGCCGCCTTCTCGGGGTCGCTCACCGACGAGGTCGGAACCCACAGATGGCCAGGGTCGTCCCGCAGGCCGTGCGGCAGGAGGGTGCCGCCCTCCGCCCCGTACTGCTCGACATAGCGCCGGATGTGGACGGAGCCCAGCGGGGCCACCTCGACCTGTCCGCTGCCGAGCGCGGTCGGGTAGACGTCGCCGGTGCTGGGCAGCTCGACCAGCTCCACGTCCTCGGGCGTGAGCCCGCCGGCCGCCAACACCCGCAGGATCAGGGCGCCCTGGGCCTGCCCCGGGCTGAAGGCGATCTTCCGGCCGCGCAGGTCCGACAGTTCCTCGACGTCGGCGCCCGGCGCGATCCCCAGCTGGTAGATCGGGTTGGCGATGGGGTCCTGGCGGAACTGGGCCGCCACCAGCCTGGTGTCGAGACCGGTCCAGTGCGCGTGGATCGAGGGGATCTCGGCGGCCGAGCAGACGTCCAGCGAGTCGGCGCGGAACGCCTCGGAGCACTGGGGGCCGCCGCTGAGGTTGGCCCACTCCACCTCGAAGGGGATCTCGTCGACCAGCCCCGAGAGTTCGAGGGCCACCTCGGCCTCCGGGGCGCCGATGGTGAGCTTGGTGCCGGGGGAGACCGTCTCGGGGATGGGCGTGTCGGCGAGCTCGGCGGCGTCGGCGGTCGCCGGGTCCTCGGCGCAGCCGGTCGCGAGCAGCAGGGGGCCGAGCAGCAGCGCCGCGACGAGCGCGGTGCGCCGGCGCGCGGCGGGGGAGCGGGGTGGCAGGCCAGGTCGAGGCATAGGTGTTCCAGGGGTGAGGGGGCGCCACGAGGCGGCGGCACGCCGGGCTGGCGTCGAGGAGTCGAGGAGGGGAGGGGGCGGAGGCGTCCGCCTCGCGGCGCGCGACAGCGGTGCCGGGCGCGAGGCGGGGAGCGCGAGACGCGGGGCGCGGCCCTGAGGCGAGGGCGCGCGGGGAGGCCGGGACGGCCGGGACGGCCGAGGGGTCGGCGGTCAGCGACAGATGGCGGTGCTCACGCGCATCAGATCGACGGCGCGGCGCTCGGTGAACTGCTCGGAGGTCCGCATGTCGGGGAACGTAGCGAACGCCTGAGCGAAGGGTCAAGGCGTCGGGAACGGCGCCGGGACGCCGTTCCGACGCCCGTCGCGCGGTGGTCACGCCGGAGCAACGCGGGGCAACACTGTGACGCCCAACGCACCGCCCTCACCAGGGGGTCGAGGGTGGAGGGCGGCGGCGGTGCCGGTGGGTTAAATCGGTGTGACGGCGTCCACGGAGCGGACCGCGCGCCGCGGTGTCCGCACCGGAGCCGCGCACCGGGGGGTTGGTCGCGCCGCCGGGAGGGCACGTTCCGGTCTGGTCGGTTCCATACGCCGGGGCCCCTGTGCCCGAGGCGAAAAGCGCATTATCGTCCTCTCTGGCCGTATTGCAGGTTCACTCCCGGGAGGCCCCGACCATGCCCGAACCGCTGGGCGTTCAGCTCTACACGGTGCGCGAGGCGCTCACCGCCGACCGCGACGCCACACTCCGCCGGATCGCCGACATCGGGTACACCGCCGTCGAACCCTACGACCCCACCGACGACCCCGAGGGCTTTCGCGCCCTCGCCGACGCGCTGGGCCTCACCGTGCCCGCCATCCACGCGGTCGCCCTGCTCCGCGAGGACGAGCCGGGGCGCGTGCTGGACGCCGTCAACACCATCGGCACCGAGCTGGCCATCATCCCCGCCGGCATACCCGAGGAGGACTTCACCACCCGCGACGGCATAGCCCGCGCCGCCGACCTCCTCAACGGGCTCGCCGAGACCGCCGCCGGCCACGGCGTCCGGCTGGGCTACCACAACCACTGGTGGGAACTGGAGCCCGTGATCGACGGCCGGCACGCCCTGGAACACCTCGCCGAACTCCTCGACCCCGCCGTCTTCCTGGAGGTCGACACCTACTGGGCCGCCCTCGGCGGAGCCGACGTCCCCGCGCTGCTGACCGGCCTCGGCGACCGGGTGCGCGCCCTGCACGTCAAGGACGGACCCCTCACCAGGGACGGCGCCCACCTCGCTGTCGGCGCCGGGGCGATGCCGGTGCCCGAGGTGCTCGCCGCGGCGCCCGAGGCGCTGCGCATCGTCGAACTGGACAGCTGCGACACCGACCTCTTCGAGGCCCTGGCCGCCAGCCGCGCCTACGTCACCGCCCTGGAGCCCGCATGACCACCGGACCCGTGGGCGTCGCGATCGTCGGCGCCGGAGTCATCAGCGGCGCCTACCTGGAGGCCCTCACCAGCTTCCCCGACGTCCGCGTGCTGGCCGTCGCCGACCTCGACACCGAACGCGCCACCCGGGTCGCCGCCGAGCACGGCATCCCCGTCGCCGGCGACCTCGACACCGTGCTGGCGCTGCCCGAGGTCGAGATCGTCGTCAACCTCACCGTGCCCGCGGCCCACGCCCAGGTGGCGACGGCCGCCGTCGAGGCCGGCAAGCACGTCTACGGCGAGAAGCCGCTGACCATCGAACTCGCGGACGGCGAACGCCTGCTGGCCGCCGCTGCCGCGCGCGGACTGCTGGTGGGCAACGCGCCGGACACCTTCCTCGGCGCGGGCATCCAGTCCGCGCTGCGCGCCGTGCGGGCCGGGCACATCGGCACCCCGATAGCGGCGCACACCGCCGTCCAGAGCCTCGGCCCCGAGGGATGGCACCCCGACCCGGCCTTCTTCTACCAGCCGGGCGCCGGCCCGCTCTACGACGTCGGCCCCTACTACCTGACCACCCTGATCGCCCTCTTCGGCGGCGTCTCCCGGGTCGCCGCCACCGCCCGCACCGGGCGCGCCAACAGGACCACCGGCTCGGGCCCCAGGGCGGGCGAGGAGTTCCCCGTCGACGTGGCCACGCACGTGAGCGCGCTGCTGGAGTTCCACTCCGGGCCCAGCGCGGCGTCCGTGTTCAGCTTCGACTCGGCGGCGCCCCGCATCATGTTCGAGGTCATCGGCAGCGAGGGCGCGCTGGCCGTGCCGGACCCCAACACGTTCACCGGGCCCGTGCGGGTCCGGTCCCACGGCTCCGACGACTGGTCCGAACTCCCCGTCACCGGCACCACCGCCGGCCGGGGCATCGGCGTCCTGGAGATGGCCCGCGCCCTGCGGACCGGCCAACCGCACCGGGCGTCCGGCGAGTTGGGCCTCCACGTGCTCCGCACGATGGCCGCGGTGCTGGACTCGGCGGAGGACCACACCTTCGCCGGCGCACACGAGGAGACCCCGCTCGCCGCGCCCCCGCCGCTGCCGGCGGAGTGGGACCCGTACACGGCCGAGGTCGCCTGACCCTCCCGGCGCCGCGGACGACCGCTCAACCGGCCGGTCCGGCCGGGCCGTCGTCCGCGGCGCGCCGCTCCGCCCGCGCGCGGTCCCCGCGACGCGGTCACCCGCTGTCCCGCGCGGCGATGAGTTCCGGGGGCCTCCGCGGTCTACCCGTCGTCAGTCCGTCGAGAAGGATGGCGAGGAGCCCTCATGCCCAAGATCCGCCCGTGTCTCTGGTTCGACCGGCAGGCCGAGGAGGCCGTCGACCTGTATCTGTCGGTCTTCGACGACTCGCGCGTCGTGCACGTCGAGCGCTACGGCGAGGCCGGCCCCCGGGAGGAGGGACTGGTGATGACCATCGAGTTCGAGCTGGCCGGCCAGAGCTGTGTCGCGCTCAACGGGGGGCCCGAGTTCCACTTCAACGAGGCGATGTCCCTCTACGTCTCCTGCGAGACCCAGGAGGAGATCGACCGCTACTGGTCGGGGCTGACCGCCGACGGCGGTCAGGAGGGCCCCTGCGGCTGGCTGAAGGACCGGTTCGGCGTCTCCTGGCAGATCGCGCCCACGGTGCTCGACGAGCTGATCGCCGACCCGGACCGGGCGAAGTCCGCCCGCGTCACCCGGGCCATGCTCGGCATGGGCAAGCTCGACATCGCGGGCCTCCGCGCCGCGGCGGACGCCGCCTAGCCGGCGGGGCCGGCGGGGCCCGGCGGGCCCGGTTCGCCGTACTGGATCGCGCGGGTCGGCAGCACCACCCGGCGCGGGCCGGGGGCCCCGGTCGCCGGCCCGCGCAGGCGGTCCAGGAGCAACCGGCCGGCCTCCCGGCCCAGTTCGTCGCTGTCGTAGGACTGCACCGAGAGCGGCAGCCCCAGCATGTCCGCCAGCTCGAAGTCGTCGAACCCGGCCAGCGCCACCCCGCGGCCGGCCCGGCGCACCGCCCGGAACGCGCCGATGGTGTTGCGGTTGTTGGAGCAGAACAGCGCCGTCGGCGGCTCCGGCAGCGCCAGCAGCTCGCCGGCGGCCTCCTCGGCGCCCGCCACGTCCACCGGCCCCTGCCGCACATAGCGCTCGTCCACCGTGACGCCGGCCGCCGCCAGCGTCTCCCGGTAGCCGCGCAGCCGTTCCACGCTGGTGTGCACGCTCGCCGGCGGCCCGAGGTAGCCGACGGCGCGGTGCCCCAGCGCCAGCAGCCGTTCCGTCGCCTCCACCGCGCCGCCGTGGTCGTCCACCAGCACATGGTCGGCGGCGAACCCCATCGGCGGGCGGCTGGCGCAGACCACCGGCACGCCCTGCGCCGCGGCCTGCGCCAGGTGCCGCTGGTCCCCGCCCGCCGGCACCACCACGATTCCGTCGACGCGGCGCGCCACCAGGTCGGCGACCAGGTCGCGTTCGTTCTCCACGCTCTGCCGCGTGTTCCCTATCACCGTCTTCAGGCCGTGCGCGCCGACCACGCCGTCGACGCCGAGCGCGAGCCGGGAGTAGAACGGGTTGGCCAGGTTGGTCACGACCAGCCCGACCAGGCCGCTGCCGTGCCCCAGCCGCAGGCTGCGGGCGACGGTGTTGGGCCGGTAGCCCAGCGCGGCGACCGAGGCCAGCACCCGTTCCCTGGTGGCGGCCGAGACGCGGTCGTCGTCCCGCAGCACGCGGGTGACCGTCATCGCGCTCACCCCGGCGTGCCGCGCGACGTCCCGCAACGTCGGTCGCGTGCCCGGGGAGTTGGCCGTCTCCGGCATGGGGTCCGCCGTCCTTTCTCCCGCCGCCGGGTCACCCCCCGGCCGCGACCAGCGCCGCGCCCAACAGCGGCGCGTCCGCATCCCGTTCGCTCGGGCCGATGGTAACCACCCGCGCCGCGTCCCCCAGACCCGCGCGCAGCGCCGGGCCCACCAGGTCCCAGGAGCCGGCCATCGAACCCCCGACCACCAGGCCCGTCGCCCCGAACGAGGTCAGCACGGGCGCCAGCGCGCGCCCCAACGCGGCGAAGCCCTCGCGCACCACCCGCCGGGACCTTTCCTCGCCCGCCCTGGCCCGCGCGGCGAGCGCCCGCACGTCAAGACCCGGCTCCCCGCCGTAGCGGGCCAGCAGCGCGCGGCGCGAGACGGTCTCCTCCAACGGGCGGCCCCCGATCGTCAGCAGGTCGACCCGCCCCTCGGGCGGCACCCCGGGGCCCGAGGTGACGAGCGCGCCGTCCGCGAGGAACGCCGAGCCGACGCCCGTGCCCAGGGTGATCCCCACGCACCGCCGGTGGTGCCGGGCCGCGCCGGCGTGCCACTCGCCGAGCAGGAACGCCCGCGCGTCGTTGACGAAGGCGACCCGCCCCGGCGGGCCGGGCAGCCCCTCGGTCAACGCCCGGCCCACCGCGACGCCCCGCAGGCTGTCGAACTTGCCGACGCCGGTGAACTCGCCCACGCCCCGCGCGTAGTCGAAGGGCCCGGGGATCGCGACCCCCCACGCCGCGCCCGCCGCGGTCGGGTGGACCGCGGCCAGCGCCCACGCGCAGCCGGTGACCGCCGCCAGGATCTCCCCGGCCGGCCCCCGCCCGTCCAGCGGCGCGCGCCGCCTGGCGGCGACCCGGGCGGCGCCGGGCGCCACCAGCGCCGCCGTCACATGGGTGCCCCCGATCTCCAGCACAGGGACCGGCCGGTCGCCGCCGACCGGACTCAACGGACCAGCGCCTTCACCACCCGCGCCCCGCCCGGCGCCGGCCGCAGCCGGTACCCGCCCACGGCGGCCGGCACCGTCAACGTCTCGGAACGCGCCAGCGGATGGGTGTCGCCCGACTCGGTGACCACGGTGACGCCCTCGCCGTCCACCACGTTCAGCACGTGGAAACCCCCCTCCGTGTGGTCGTCCGCCACCGCGTCGCCGTCCAGCGTCACCCGCCGCACCTCGTAGAAGACCTCGTCCAGCGCGCCCAGCAGCTCCTCGTACCAGCCGGGCCCCTCCCGCAGCCGCCGGGGCGCCGGCACCAGTTCGTCGGCGACCCGCGCGCCGCGCCGCCCCGACTCCAGGTTGTCCAGGGCGTGCCGGTACGGCAGCGGGCGCGGGCGGCCGTCGGCGTCCGGCCGCAGCCAGTCGTAGAACCGCAGGCTGTAGAGGTAGGGCGTGGCGCTGATCTCCAGCACCACGTTGCCCGCGCCGCTGGCGTGCGGGGTGCCGGCGGGGATCAGGTACAGCTGTCCGGGCTCGGCGGGGAACGTCAGCACGTGGTCCTCGGGCCGCATCGGCACCCCGTCGCGCGCGGACGCCGTCACCTCGTCGCGGAACCGTTCGCCGTCGAAGTCCTCCCGCACGCCGAGGAACACCCGCGCGCCCGGCGCGCCGCGCGTCACGTAGTAGGTCTCGTGCTGGGTGTAGGACCAGCCGAACCGCTCCCGCATCGCCTCCTCGCGCGGATGGCAGTGCAGCGACAGGTCGCCGCCGCCCTCCGTGTCCAGGTAGTCGAAGCGGACGGGGAACGACGTGCCGAAGACGGCGTGCGCCCGCGCGCCCAGCATCTCCTCCGGGTGGCGCACGCACAGCAGTTGGAACGGAACCTCCACCTCGTGCCCCGGCCCCTCGCCGACCAGCACCCCCGACTCGGGGGCGATCAGCTCGTAGCCGAGGGCGGTGTTCCGCGCGCCGGGGCGGAAGCCCAGCTCGCGCTGCGCCCAGTGGCCGCCCCACGGCGTGGAGTTGAAGTACGGCCGGGTGCGCACCGGCCGGCGCGCCAGGACGGCGAGGGTGGCGCGCAGCCCGTCGCCGTCCAGCCAGCCGGGGGAGGCCGGGTCCTGGACGTCCAGCCAGCCGTCGATCCGGTCGACCAGCGCGTCCCGGTGCCGGTCGAGCATCGGCCAGTCGGCGTAGAACAGCCGCCGCGAGTCGGCGGGTTCGCCCTTCGGCAGCCCGAGATGGGCGCCGACGCCGGCGCCGACCGCGGCCTCGGCGTGCCGCTTGGGCAGGTCGACGTACCAGAGCACCCGGTGCGCGACCAGCGCGGCGCCGGGACCGTAGACCAGCGTCAGCCCCTCGTCGGCGGGGGCGCACTCCGGGGGCGCGTCGAAGAGCGCGTCGAGCGTCGCCTCGGCGAGCCGGGGGAAGTAGGGGTCGTCGGCCTCGGGCGGCACGGTGCGCGCCCGCACCACCTCGGGCGGCGCGTAGCGTGCGCGCACGTCCCTGGCGGTCACGGCGCGTCCCGCCGCGTGGAGTTCCGTGGTGAGACGGTCGACGACGGCGGTCCAGTCGACGGTGGGCGGGCCGTCCAGGGCGACCACGGACGTGGCGTCGGGCAGGCGTTCGCTCACCGCGCGCCAGCCGGTGACCAGGTGGGCCTTCGGTGCCGGGGAGTAGCGCGGATCGAGGCGGTACACGGTTTCTCCTAGAAGCTCCTGGGGGCCGGCCGGTCGGGCCGGCCCCACGCGGTGGTGGTGCGGGGCGTGGCTCAGGCGGGTCGCAGCAGCACGCCGACGGTGCCCAGCGTCGGGACGGGCACGGTCAGCCGCCCCTCGCCGTCCGGGGCCAACTCCCCCGTGGTCTCGCCCAGATAGGTGGCCGTCCAGGCCCCGGCGACGGGGAAGAGCGGCGTGACCGGGCACTCCAGCGGCTCCTCGGCGAACGACTGGAGCCGCAGCAGCACCGCGCCGTCCCCCTCGGTGACGGCCCCGACCAGCCGGACGCGCGCCTCGCCGACCTCGACGAAGCCGAGCGAGGCGACCGCCGCCGCGTCCGAGGCGGCGGCGCGCGCCCGCACCGCGTGCAGCGGCCTGCTGGTGGCGGCGGCGGTACGCGGCCCCAGGTCGGCGGCGCGCGCGGTCGGGGCGCACGCCACGCTGTAGCGGAACGGCAGCGTGAACGCCTGCGCGCTGGGGAAGTTGGTGTCCCACAGGTTGTTGTGGATCCAGGAGAAGACCGTCGCCGGCTCGTCCTCCTCCAGCGTCTTCGGGAACGGCGCGTAGGGCAGCGCGATGTTGCCGAACTGCACCAGCGGCGCGTCCTGCGTCGACCAGGCGACCGTCAGCTCCTCGTCGGCCAGCGTCACCCAGCGCCGCACCGCCCTCATGTGCGGCGCCGACCCCGGGACCACCGGCAGCCCGTCGCCCGTCAGCCCGCCGGACGCCTCCATCCGCACCCGCGGCGCGTCCAGCGCGAACGGGAAGGCGAAGTAGGCGGACTCCTTGCCGAGGGTGGCGTCCTTGTCGACGGTGTTCTCGATGTCCAGCCTGGCGACGCCGTGCGGCAGCGTCAGCGTGGTGCGCACCGTGTGGGCGCCGGCCGGGCGGGTCTCGTAGACCAGCACCTCGGCGACCTCCGTCGTGCGCCGGTCGATCAGCGCGGCCGGCGGGGCCACCGCCCGCGTGCCGAGGTGCTCCAGCCGGTCGGAGGCCGTGGTGCGGCTGGAGTTGTGGTTGAACGCCCCGGCCGTCGTGTAGCTGTCGTGCAGATAGCCGTTGAAGCCGACCAGCGCGTCCTGGTCGACGAGTTCACGCCCCGTCGCCAGGTCCACCACGGAGGCGACGGCGGCCCGCGCCAGGTCGACCGTCACCCGCAGCGCCTCGTTCTCCAGCACCGTGGCGTCCGGCCTGGCCAGCGCCCTGGCCGCGGTGGCGGCCGGGTCCTCGCGGTCGGTGCCGCCGGTCGGGTTCCAGCCGGTGGCCGACTTCACGGTCTCCGACTCCCCGCCCCCGTCCGCCGTCTCGTCGCGCACCCGCACGTCCAGCCGCACCGACCCGGCGGCCGGCACGTCCGCCACCCGCGTCCGCAGGAAGCGGCCCGCGTCCCGGTGCGTGTCGTTGACCTGTGGCCGCTCCTGGTGCGCGAGCCGCGCGCCGGTGCGGGCGTCGCGGATCTCCACCGGACGGTCCAGGTCGACCGTCGACTCCGGCAGGAACAGCTCGGCGACCTCGGTGCGCGGGAACGAGCAGGTGTTGACCACGTGGAACGCGGCGGCCACCCCCGTCGGCGGCGCCAGCCGCTGCCCGAGCCGGGCGCCGGCGCGGTTCAGCAGCGCCCTGCCCTCGTCGTGTCCGCGCCTGGCCTGCCCGTACTTCCAGTGCCACTGGTCCTCGCCCGAGTGCCCGTGGTCGTGGCCGTGGGTCCACGGGTCGCCCGCGCCCCAGGTGTGCTCGTCGAAGAGGGAGACCGCCTCGTAGACCGGTTCGGCGCCCCTCGTGTCGTCGGCCGCGTCGGCCGCGCCGAGCAGCCCGGCGAAGGTGCCCAGCGTCTGGGCGTCGGCCACCTCGCCCTGCGCGGTGCGGGCCAGCGACAGCGGCATCGCGCCGGAGCCGACGCCGTCGACCCACCAGTCGGTCCAGTCGCCCTCGTAGGTCTGGATCCCGTCGCCCAGCCGCTCCTCGGCGTCGGCGAAGAAGTCCTCGTTGCGGGAGAGCCGCAGCTTCGGGTAAGCCCAGGTCTCGTTCCAGCGGCGCACGGTGTCGGCGATGATCCGGCGCGGCGGCGCGTTGTCCCCGAACTTGCCCTGCACCCGCAGGTGGAGCACGTCCCACGGGTACGGCTCGCGGCTGATGGTCGCCTCGTCCATCGCCCAGCCGAAGATCCCGCCCGGGTAGGGGTACGGGTTCTCGGCGAGCGAGGTCAGATACGCCGGCAGCAGGTCGTCCACGCTGCGGTAGTCGCTGTCGAAGCCGAGCAGCGGGCCCTCCATGTAGGCCAGCCCGTGCGGGGTGTCCGTCATCCACACCAGCAGGCTCCGCCCGCTGGGCGCGCGCCAGCGGAAGAGCCGCGGCAGGTGCTCGCCGCCGACCAGGTGGGGGACGGAGCGCCCCGCCCAGTTGTGCGCCACCGACAGGTAGCGCACCCCCGCCGAGGTCAACGCGTCGATCATGCCCACCACATGGCCGGGCACGTCGGTCTGCATCGCCGAGGTGAAGCGCACCCCGTGGCGCCGCGTCACGTCGCGGGACAGCCGCAGCAGCTCGTGCAGCTCGTCCGTCGAGCAGGTCTCGCTGTGCAGGTTGAACGGCATGGCCGTCAGCTCGATCCGGCCCTGCCGCACCCGCCGCACGAACTCCTCGACCTGCTCGGCCGGCCGCGCCTCGGCCCACTGCCGGAACGACCACAGCGACTCCACGCACCAGCGGAACCGCGACTCCTCCGGCCAGTCGTCGGTCTGCCCGGTCAGCTCCAGGCAGGAGTCGAGGAACGACAGGTGCTCGGCCAGCACCCGGCCCTGCGGGTCGGTGTAGCCGATGTCCAGGTGCGAGTGGTGGATCAGGTGGACGGTCCACCGCCGCTGCCGGGTCAGGGTGACCTCGACGCCGCCGGGGGCGTCGGGCCGGCCGACGGTGACGCGCTGGTCGGCGTCGACGGCAGGCAGCAGCAGCCGCACCGAGCCGCCGGGGCCCGGCTCCCGCACCACCGGCAGCGCGGCGCCGCCCGGCGTGCGCACCGCGAGCGGGCCGAGGTCGGGGGCGCCCGCGGTCGGGGTGACGCGCAGCGACTGGAGCAGCCCGCCGTCCTCGGCGCGCTTCAGCAGGGGTTCCACGGTCAGCCGCACGGGGACGCCGCCGAGGTCGCCCTCGGCGGAGACGACCCGCGTGCGCAGGCTCTCGCGTATCCGGTCGTTGTCCCACGCGGTGGCGCGGACCAGGGCACGGGTGGTCATGGCACTCTCCAGAGTGAGGGGGAGCGGGGCGGTGGTTCTCAGCGGGCGCTGGCGGTGATGCCGCGCAGGAAGAGCCCGCGGAAGATCAGGAAGACCAGGAGCGTGGGCACCGAGACGATCAGGGCGCCGGCCAGGATCACCGGCGGCCCCGAGGAGGCGTAGGCGCTGTTGAGACTGGTGAGGGCCGCCATCACCGGCTGCACCTCGGGGCTGCGGCTGAGCGTGATGCCGAAGAGCAGGTCGTTCCAGACGGAGGTGAACTGGAAGATGAACGCCGCCCCCAACCCGGGCAGCAGCAGCGGCACATGGATCTGCCAGAACAGCCGCCGGAAGCTGGCGCCGTCCAGCATCGCCGCCTCGGTGACCTCGGCGGGCAGCGTCGCCATCTGGTTGCGGATCAGGAAGAACGCGAACGGCACCGCCCAGGCCGCATAGATCAGCATCAGGCCGAGCCGGGTGTCGTAGAGGTTGGCGTCGGCGTAGAGGCCGAAGAGCGGCGCGAGGAACATCTGGAGCGGGAAGACCGTGCCGGAGTAGATCACCCAGAACCACAGCGCCGGCCTCGGGACGGGCAGCACCACCACGGCGAACGCGGCCATCGCGGCCACCACCACCCCGGCGGCGCCGCAGACCACGGCGTAGAACAGGGAGTTGAGGAAGCTGTCGCCGATGGCGGCGTCCCGCCAGGCGATCGCCATGTTGTCCCAGAGGGCCAGGTCACTCGGCACCCAGCTGGGCTCACCCGGGTAGGACTCGGCCGGGATCATCGCGTTGACCAGTAGCAGGTAAAGCGGTACCAACCACAGCAGTCCACAGGTCAACAGCAGTACCGTGCGCAGGGTACGCGCCACGTTCGTGCGTGCTCTCATCGCTGTCGTCACCCCTCAGGACCTGGCCGACTCGGGCATCTGGCGGCGGAGATAGATCCAGGCGGAGGCGACCACGACCACCGTCAGCACCAGTGCGATGGCCGAGCCGTAGCCGACGTGGAAGAGGCGGAACGTCTCGCGGTACATGGTCAGCGCGAGCGTCTCCGAGGAGCGCGAGGGGCCGCCCTTGGTGAGGACCCAGATCATGTCGAACGCCTTGAGGCTGTTGACGATGGCCATGCCGACGACCACCACCGTCACCGCCTTCAGCTGCGGAAAGGTGACGTGCCGGAAGAGCCGCCAGCCCGTGGCGCCGTCCAGCGCGGCGGCCTCCAGCGTCTCCCGCGGGATGGCGCGCAGCCCGATGGCGAAGAGCACCACGTTGAGCCCGGTGCCCTGCCAGGTGCTGGCCACGATCATCGCGATCGTGTTGTGCGGCCACTCCAGCAGCCACGGGTGCGCCAGCGAGTCGAGACCGACGGCGCGCAGCACCTGGTTGATCGCGCCGTCACTGGTCAGCATGAAGTTCCACAGCACCGCCGTCGCCGCGCCGGAGATGGCGTAGGGCAGCACCACCAGCAGCTGGATCACCCCGCCCAGCCGCATCCGGTGGGTGGCCACCGCGATCAGCAGGCCCAGCAGCACCGGCAGCAGCAGCGTGCCCACCACCCACATCAGGGTGTTCAGCAGCGAGCGGGAGAAGATCGGGTCCTCGGCGAGCCGGGCGTAGTTGTCCAGCCCGACGAAGCTCCGCTCGAAGCCGTTGTCCTCGAAGAGGCTGCCGTAGACGCTGCGCAGAAACGGGTAGACCAGCAGCACCCCGACCAGTGCCAGCGCCGGCAGCAACCAGGGGATCGGGGTCAACGGTCCGCCCAGCGCCCGCCCCTGCTTCCTCCCGGTGCGGGGGGAGCGCACCGGCACCCGCACCCGGGGGCGTGGCGGAGTCGCGCGCGGGGCGCTCAGGGTCTCGCTCACGACTTCTCCGCCTCCCGCCAGACCTGCCAGGCGTCGTCGGCGCGTTCCTGCATCGTGGCGAGCGTGGAACGGGCCGACGACGGGTTGAGCAGAAAGCCCGCCAGGTCGTCGACGGTGGCCTCGACCAGCTCCGGCGGGCCCAGCTCCCAGAAGCGGTTGAGCATGCGCGCCCCCCGCTCCCGCACGGTGCTCACGACGCCGTCCAGCAGCGGATTGGCGGGCGCCACCCCGGGGTTGGGCGAGCCGTCCTGGAGGGTGGAGCTGAACGCGCCGGCCACCTCGGGGTGCAGCCATGCCGCCGCGGCCTCCAACGCCTCCTCGCGGTCGGGCCCCTTGACGGTGCACACCAGCGCGCTGGACTCGAAGATCACGGCGGGCGGTGTCTCCGCCCGGGCCATCGGCAGCACGAACGCGTCGATGTCGCGGCCCGGTTCGCCGCCGGCGTTGATCAGGTTCGGCGTCATGAAGGTGCCGCCCGGCATCATGCCGAGGCTGCCGCGGACCACGGAGGCGGCGGCGTCCACGTGGTTGGTGTCCAGCGCGGTGAACCAGTCGTTGTCGGCGAACTCCGCGATCGTGGTCAGCGCCCGCTCGGCGCGCGGGTCGGTGTAGCGCTCGCGTCCGTTCATCAACCCCTCGTAGAAGTCGGGGTCCTGGCGGCTGAGCACCTCCATGAACCAGATGAACGCGGGCCATCGGCCGTCCGTGGTGGCGTGCAGTGGGGTGATCCCGGCGGCCTTGAGCGCGGCGCAGGCGTCCAGGAACTCCGGCCAGGTGGTGGGGGCGCGCAGGCCGAGGTCGGCGAAGACCTCGGTGTTGTGGAAGAAGACCCAGTAGGTCAGGTTCATCGGCAGCCCGTACACCCGGTCCCGGTAGGTGAAGGCCGGCCGCAGCGTCGGGTCGACCCACCCCGCGGACTCGGCGGTGTCCCAGGCGCCGGTCAGCTCCTCGATCCCTCCCGTGCGGGCCAGGTCCATCAGCCGGTAGCCGGACCAGTACTTGAGCATGTCGGGCGTCTTGCGGGTGCGTAGCGAGGACTTGACGATCTGCTCGAACGACTCCATGGAGGGGATCACCTCGGGGACCAGTTCGACGCCGGCCACCGAGCGCATCGCGTCCCCGGCCCGGACGAGCGGTTCGCGCCAGTCGTTGTTGTCGCCGTGCAGGGCGACCTTTCCCGCCGGCTGGCTCATCGCGGAGCCGCAGGCCGTGGCGAGCAGACCGGCGGTCGCGGCCGTCAGCAGGGTCCGTCGGGCCAGCGGCGGGGGGCGGTGGAGGGCGTGGCTGCGTGCGGGCATAAGCGGCTCCCGGGCTGAGTGTTATCGTTAACACATGTCGAGCAGCTTGCTGCCGCCGCGGTCGGGGTGTCAAGAGTCGTGCAACGGGCGACTGTCGGTGATTTACCGTGATTGACGGTGGCATGGAGTGATCGGTGCCGACATGCCGCCCGACACGCCGGGAGGGGTGGCGCGGCCGGGGCACGGGGCCCGACCGCGCCACCCCTCCCGGGTGGTGCCGATCAGAACTGACGCGGCGTCAGCCGAGCGAGCGGCTCAAGCCGACGTTCTCAAGCGACAGTTGGACCTGGCGCAGCTTCTCGTCCGACAGCGGCTCGCTGTCGGTGCCGCAGAGCGCCTCGTCGAAGTAGCGGACCACGGCGGCGTCCACCGGATGGGGGTTGAGCGTGCCGTCCTCGGCGATGGTCTGGTAGTGCGTCACGTTGTAGCCGATCGACGCCTGACGCTCGCCGTCCTCGCTGGAGAACGCGAGGGTGCTCGCGCCCCAGACGACACCGTCGTGCCCCCAGAAGGTGCCGCAGGGGAGTTCGACCTCGTACACGCCGAGGCCGTAGGAGCCGACCGCGTTGCCGTTCCCGTCGAGCATCGGGACCGTCTCCAGCATCTCGGCCAGCTGCTCGTCGGGCAGCAACTCGCCGCTGAAGAGCGCTCGTTGGTACTCGTTGAGGTCCGTCATCGTGGAGACCAGCGCACCGGCGGCGCCGGCCCACGACATGTCGTACTCCGTGTAGTCGCCGCCGGGCGGCTCCTCGGTGCCGTGCAGCGGGTCGTAGAGCCGGGCGTGCGGGGCCGGCAGCTCGGGCGAGTCGGGGAAGAAGGTCTCGTCGAGACCGGCGCGTTCGATCACGTGCTCGGTGACGTACTCCTCGACGGAGACGCCGGTGACCTCGCTCAGCAGCAGCCCGGCGAGGATGTAGTTGGTGTTGGAGTAGGAGTTGCGCTCCCCCGGATCGCCGGTGCGGGGGGCGGAGAGCCCCATCTCCACCAGGTCCTCCGGCGCCAGCTCGCGGTAGCGGTGCTCCTCCAGGCTCTCCGGCGAGGGGTTCCGCAGCGAGGGGAAGGCCACGTGCACGTAGTCGCCGATGCCGCTGGTGTGGTTCAGCAGCATCCGTACCGTGACCCCCTCGCTCAGCGAGTCGGGCAGGGTGCCGGCCGGCAGGTAGTCGGCCGCGAGCCCGTCCAGCTCCACGGTGCCCTCGGCGACCTGCTGGAGCACCGCGATCGAGACGAAGCTCTTGGTGATGCTGCCGATGCGGTGCCGGGAGTCGGCCTCGGCCGGGATCTCCTCGGCCACGTCGGCGACGCCGGCCGCGCCGGTCCACCGGCCGTCGCCGTCCTGGGCGGCGCCGTAGGCGCCGGGCGCGCCGGCGGCGGGTATCCCGGCGAGCGCGCCGTCCAGGCGCGACGCGTCGGGCTCCGCGGCGGACTGGGCCGAGGCGGTGGGAACGGTCAGGGCGCCCAGGCAGAGCGCGGCGGAGGCCGCGCCCGCCGTCCATGTGGTGCGCCGCGGGCGTCGGGAGGAGGCGGTCACGCCTGCTCCTTCCTCTTGTCGGGGGCGGTCGTGTGGCTTGAGCTGGTCCATTCTGCCCAGTTCGCGGAGTGAATTTCCTCCTGCCGGAGGGGGATTCGGACCCCGAGCCGGCTGCACGGGTCGATCGACCCCCGGACGCGCGCCTCCTCCGTGAGGAGTGGGCCAACGTGCGGAGCGGCCAGGCGCGTTGGCGGGCGCGCACACGGCCGTGTGCGCACGGGGGCGCGCGCCGGTCGGGCGCGGTGGCGGCCGGCCCCGCCGGCCCGGGCGTTTCGGTCGCCCGCCGGCCGCATGGGCGGCCCCTCGGGCGGGTACTCGGCGGCGGCACATCTGTCGGTGCCCCCTGGAGGTGGAGCATGAAGCGGACCCGAGTGGTGATCGTCGGAGCGGGATTCGCCGGATACCGGGCCGCCCGGGCCCTGAACCGGACCGCGCGACGACACGTCGAGGTGGTCCTGCTCAACCCCACCGACTACTTTCTCTACCTCCCGCTGCTGCCCCAGGTGGCCGCCGGGGTCCTGGAGCCGCGGCGGGTCAGCGTCTCGCTGACCGGGACCCTGCCGCACTCCCGGCTGGTGCTGGGCGAGGCGACGCGGGTGGACCTCGACGCCCGCACCGTGCACTACCGCGACCCCGAGGACCGGCCCGGCGAGCTGGGCTACGACATGCTGATCCTCTCCGTCGGCAGCGTGAACCGGCTGTTGCCCATCCCCGGCGTCGCCGAGCACGCCCACGGCTTCCGGGGCCTGCCGGAGGCGCTCTACCTGCGTGACCACGTGGTGCGGCAGCTGGAGATGGCGGCCCACGAGCCCGACCCGGAGGAGCGAAGGGCACGGGCGACGTTCGTCGTCGTCGGCGCCGGCTACACGGGTACCGAGGTCGCCGCGCAGGGCGCGATGTTCGCCGACGCGGTGATGCGCGCCGAACGCCCGGGGGAGTGGGTCAAGCCCCGGTGGCTGCTGCTGGACATCGCCGACCGGGTCCTGCCCGAGCTGGACGAACGGCTCGGCGGGACAGCGGACCGGGTGCTGCGCCGCCGAGGCGTCGACGTGCGCATGGGCATGTCGATCAAGGAGGCCACCCGCGACGGGGTGCTGCTCGACGACGGCGAGTTCGTCCCCTCCAGGACGCTGGTGTGGTGCGTCGGGGTGCGCCCCGACCCGCTCGTGGCCGACCTGGGCCTGGACACCGAACGCGGCCGGCTGGTGGTGGACAGCCATCTGAACGTGCCGGACCACCCCGAGGTCTTCGCCGCCGGTGACGCGGCGGCCGTGCCCGACCTGACCAGGGAGGGCCAGTTCACCCCCATGACCGCGCAGCACGCCTGGCGACAGGGGAAGACGGCGGCCCGCAACGTGGCGGCCCGGCTCGGCCTCGCCGAACGACGCCCCTACGAGCACCACGACCTGGGCTTCGCCGTCGACCTCGGCGGAGTGCAGGGCGCGGCCAACCCGCTGGGCGCGGCGCTCTCCGGCCCGCTGGCCGGGGCGGTGACCCGCGGGTACCACCTGATGTCGATGCCGGGGAACCGCGTGCGGGTCGGCGCGGACTGGCTGCTGGACGCGGTGCTGACCCGGCAGACGGTGCAGCTGGGCATGGTCCGCTCCGGTTCCGTCCCGCTGGACACGGCCTCGCCGGAGCTGGCCCGCGTCTTCCGCGCCGACCATCCCTGACGGCGGCCGTTCCCCGGGCACGGCGGGCCGTTCCCGCGCCCCTCACAGGGCCGCTACCGCCGGCGTCGGCCGGCGCCTGACCGACCACGCCCACACCCCCGCCCGGGGCGCGGGGCACCCCGGGGCTCACCCACCGCCGTGCCGCACCCGGCGACCCGCCTCACCGGGATCCGCCTGACCGGGATCCGCCTGACCGGGATCCGCCTGGCGGGGACCCGCCTGACCGGGGGGATCGCGCAGCGCGGCCAGCGCCGCCAGCAGCTCCGTCGGGGGCGCCGACTCGTGCAGCGTCACGTGGGGCGAGCGGTAGGGCAGGCTTCGGCCGGTGTCCAGGCAGACCACCGGGGTGCCCAGCGCCGCCGCCAGTTGGGTCGGGCCGGTCGAGCGGGCGACGAGCGCGGTGGCGCCGGCCAGCACCCCGGCGAGGCGCGGCAGCCCGGTGCGTCCGCCCAGGTCGCAGCCGTGGCGGCCGGCGACCCGCCGGGTCAGCTCCCGTTCGTCGGCGTCGCCCGTCACCATCACCCGGTGCCCGGCCTCGGCGAGCGCGGCGACGACCCGCTCCGCGTCGGCCGAGGACCAGGAGCCGCCGGGGTGGACCACCAGGTACGGAGCCGGCCCGGTCAGTTCCTCGGCCGGCTCGTGGCCGGTGACGGCGAGCGCGCCGTCGTCGCTCGGGGGCGGGGGGAAGCCGGCCACCCGCGCCAGGTCGAGGGCGGCCTCCGCCTCGTGGCGGCGCTCCGCCCTGCGATGGCGCAGCTGGAGCAGCCGGTCGGGCCCCGGCTCGCAGTCGGCGGCCACCCACGGCACCCCGGCCAGCCGCGGCAGCAGGGCGGCCGGCAGCGGGCTCCGCCCGTGCGAGGCGAAGACCAGGGCCCGCTCGAAGCGCCGGGCGGCCAGCCGTTCCACCAGCTCGTTCACCGTGGAACGTCGCACGCCCGGCGGCGAGAGGCAGATCTCGGGCGCGTCGTAGACGCACACCTCGTCCACGCCGGGCAGCAGCCGGCCGGCCGCCGCGCCGCGCGGGCCGCACAGCAGCGTGGTGTGCGAGGAGCCGGCCGCCACCGCCCGGACGGCCGGGCCCGTCAACAGCACGTCGCCGGCGCCGTCGAGCCGCACCAGCAGGGTGCGGGGGGCTGCGCTCATGGCCGCCCGAGTTGCCCGATCGGGCCGGCGCAAACGGGCGCGGCGCGGACCGTCCCACACCGAGCGGCCGGCCGCCCCTCCGGGGGGTGACCGGCCGCTCGGCCGACGGTCTCGCCGGCCCGTTACCCGCGGGCCTCGGCGGTCTGCGGCTCGCGCCGCGTGGTGGCGGTGGCCGCCGTGTCCGGTGGAACGGTCTCGCCGATCTCCGCGCGCACCCGCTCGCAGGCGCGGTTGAGCAGCCGCGACACATGCATCTGCGAGATGCCCAGCTGGGCCGCGATCCTGCTCTGCGTCATGCCGTGGAAGTACCGCAGATAGAGAATGTGCCGTTCCCGTTCCGGCAGCGCGCGCAGCGGGCTGCGCACCGCCTCCCGGTCCACCACCCGGTCGAAGCCGGGTTCCGGGCTGCCCAGGGTGTCCAGCAGCGAGTAGTCGCCGTCGGCGCCCGGCAGTTCGGCGTTGAGGGACAGCGTGCTGTAGCTGTCCAACGCCTCCAGGCCGGTCTTGACCTCGTCCTCGGTCAGGCCGCTGTGCTCGGCCAGCTGCGCCACGCTTGGCCCCCGGTCGTCCAGCCGGAAGCTGAGCTGCCGCGCCGAGGCCCGCACCCGGTTGCGCAACTCCTGGGTCCTGCGGGGCACGTGCAGCCCCCACATGTGGTCCCTGAAGTGACGCTTCACCTCGCCCACGATGGTGGGCACGGCATAGCTCTCGAACGGGCGTCCCCGGCCCGGGTCGTAGCGGTGGACCGCCTTGACCAGTCCGAGCGCCGCCACCTGTTCCAGGTCCTCAAGCGCCTCGCCCCGGTCCCTGAACGTGCGGGCCAGGCGGTCGGCCATCGGAATCCAGGCGCAGACGACTTCCCGGTACAGCGCCTCGCGTTCGGGGCAGGGCGGCAGTTCCGCGATGCGTTGGAACTGCCGGCTGGTATCCGGTGCGTCGTCGTGCGGATGGCGTTTTCTACGGGGGCGTGCTGGCGTATTCATTCCATGCTCTCCCAGGTGAGGGTGGGCGTGCGATTCCGCTCTGAAACTCGCCACGGGAAGAGACCGCTGTTTCTCAGTCTGCACGCGAAAACGCCGAGCCACATCTCGGGAAAGCGGAGGCGGGGGGAGCGCGGTGCCCGCACGGGGAAAAGCCGGAGAACGCGAGGGAACGCGGGGAACGCGGGGAACGCGGGGAAAACGGCCGGCGGGTGGTTATCCGGCACGCCTACCGGTTACCCGGCCGAGCGATCCGAACACCGGGGAGACCACCCAGCGAGAGAGGAGAAGGCCGTGACCTATGGCGACTTCATGGCCACCGTCAGGGAACGCGGCGACTACGCCGCCGACGAGGCCGAACAGATCGTGGACGCCGTGATCGCCACCCTCGGCGAACGGCTGCCGCCCGCCTCGGCCGGGCACCTGGCCGACCAGCTGCCGACGCCGCTGGCCGACATCATCGACGGTGCCGGAGCGGCGCCCCGCACCTGGGGCGTCTCGGAGTTCGTCGTCCAGGTCGCGGAGGAGACCGAGCAGGACGAGGAGAGCGCGGAACAGGACACCAGGGTCGTGTTCTCGGTGATCGCCGACCAGATCTCAGGCGGTGAGATGAACAAGCTGATCAGCCAGCTGCCGGCCGGCTACGCCGACCTCTTCGGCCACGTGGAGCTGAGCTGACCCGGCCGGGCGCCGGCCCGACCGGGCCGGGCGCTCACGGGTGGCGCCACTCGTCCGTGGGCAGCGCGGAGGCGCCGATCGGGCCCATCCGCAGCATCCCGCCGTCCACCGGCCAGGAGGCCCCGGTCACATAGCTGGCACGGTCGCCGGCGAGGAACGCGATCACCTCGGCGACCTCCCGCGCGTCGCCGGGGCGCCGCAGCGGGATACCGGGGCGCTCCAGGGTGTGCACGTCGACGTCCCGGTAGCCGTTCATCGGGGTGGCGATCTCGCCGGGGGCGACGGCGTTGACCCGGATGCCGTGCTCGGCCAGCTCCAGCGCCATCACGGAGGTCAACATCCCGAGGCCGCCCTTGGAGGCGCAGTAGGGGCCCGTGCCGACCCTGGGCTGGGTCTCGTGCACGCTGGTGACGTTGACGATCGCGCCGCCCTCGCCCTGGGCGATCATCCGGCGCGCCGCCCGCTGGGAGAGCAGCAGCGGACCCAGCAGGTTCACGTTCAACACCCGCTGGACCTCGGGCAGTTCGACGTCCAGTAGCGGGTGGGCGCCGCCGGTGCCCGCGTTGTTGACCAGGATGTCCCAGCGGTCGAACCGCGCGGCCAGCTCCTCGACGACGTCGGCGGCCTCCTCGGGCCGCCGGAGGTCGACCTCGGCGGTCTCCGCCCGCCGCCCCTCGGCCCGCACCTCGGCGGCGGCGGACTCGGCGCCGGCCGCGTCGCCGAACCACGCGATCCCGACATCCACCCCCTGCCGCGCCAGGGCGACGGCCGTCGCCCGGCCGATGCCCGAGTTCGCCCCCGTGACCACGGCGACCCGGCCGGCCGACTCGTTGCCCTCGCTCATGCTGTTCTCCCGATGCTCGCCGTTGCTCTCGCCGTACTCGCCGTACTCGCCGTGCTCGTGTGCGCCCCGCGCGTTGACTCCCTACCCTCGCGCGGGCCGTGCGAGCGCGGCGCGTGGGGGCTTGCCGGGGCGCGCGGGGCGTGGCGGGCGCGCTGGTTTACGCCCCGGCGGGGCGGATACTCGCGCGCCATGAGCGATCAGCTGCCCTCCCAGGCCGAGGGGGAACGCGACCCGGACCTCCCCGACGGGGCCGACCCCGAGGACGAACGGGAGCGCAGCGGCCACGACCACCCCCGCCAGACGCCCTCCCAGGCGGAGGGCGAGCGGATGGACGACCGCCCCGACGAATGACGCTGCCGCTTGGCTTTCGGGGTCTCTGACCCGCGGCCCCGTTCTGCCGGTGGGTGGCTTGGGTGGTTGTCGCGTGCACCCGGGTGCGTGGTTGCTCGCGCAGTTCCCCGCGCCCCTGGTTTGGTCGTGGTGGGCGTCGGCGGTCAGCTGCGGGTACACGCTGGGTCGGTGACGGCCTTGGGGGCGCGGGGAACTGCGCGGTGCATGGGTGGCGGGGCGCGGTCGACTACGGTCCTTGCCGGCCCGGGTGGGTTGTCGTCCTCGCCCCGGCGCGGGGTTGCTCGCGCAGTTCCCCGCGCCCCTTGAGGGGGTCGGCGTTCGCGGTCAGCCGCGGGAGGTGTGGCCGACGAGTTCCGCGAGGACGTCCTCCATCGTCACGAAGCCCAGCAGCGTGCCGCGTTCGTTGACCACCGCCCCCAGATGCGTCTCCGCCGCCCGCATCGCCGTCAGGACGTCGTCCAGCCTGGTGTCCAGCCGCACCTGCACCACCGGGTGCAGGGCGCGGCGCGGGAACGGGCGGTCCCGGTCGCGGTCCGGCGCGGCCAGCGCGTCCTTGACGTGGAGGAAGCCCAGCACCGTGCGTCCCGGACCGGTCACCGGCATCCGCGAGTACCCGGAGGTGGCCGAGGCCGACTCCAGCTGACGCGGGGTCACCCGGTGCCCCACCGTCACCATCCGCCCCGTCGACACCATGATCTCGGTGACCGTCCGGCTCCCCAACTCCAGTGCGTCCCGCAGCCGTTCGCTCTCCTCGGCGGCCAGCAGCCCGGCCGCGTTGGAGTCGGCGACCATCTCGGCCAGCTCCATCTCGGTGAAGACCGAGGTCACCTCGTCCCTCGGCTCCACCCGCAGCAGCCGCAGCAGCAGGTTCGCGAACGAGTTGATCCCGAAGATCACCGGCCGCAGCGCCCGGGTCAACCCCACCAGCGCCGGCCCCAGCAGCAGCGCCGTGCGCTCCGGCGCTGCCAGCGCGATGTTCTTCGGCACCATCTCGCCGAAGAGCATGTGCGCGTAGGTCGCCACCGACAGCGCGATGGCGAACGAGATCGGGTGCACCAGCCCGTGCGGCACGTGCGCCGCGTCGAAGAGCGGCTCCAGCAGGTGCGCCATCGCCGGCTCGGCCACCGCGCCCAGCACCAGCGACATCGCCGTGATCCCCAGCTGCGCCGTCGCCATCATCGCCGACAGGTGGCGCAGCGCCCACAGCACCGTCGCCGCGCCCCGTTCGCCCGCCTCGGCGCGCGGCTCGATCTGGTCCCTGCGGACCGAGATCAACGCGAACTCGGCGCCCACGAAGAACGCGTTGACCAGGATGGAGAACGCGCCCAGCGTCAGTTGCAGCACGGTCATCGCGGCTCACCCCCCTGCGGCCTGGCCGCGTCCTCGGGCGCGGTGACCGCCACCCGCTCCGCGCGGTGGCGGGCCGTCAGCAGCACCGTCAGCCGCCAGCCGTCGACCTCCACCGTGTCGCCCTCCTCCGGAATCCGCGCCAGCTCGGTCGCCAGCAGCCCGGCGACCGTCTCGTAGGGGCCGTCGGGCACGGTCAGCCCGATCGCCGCCAACTGGTCCAGCCGGGCGCTGCCGCCCGCCTCCCAGCGGCCGGGGCCGGTCCGCGCCAGGTCGGGGGTCTCCGCCGGGTCGTGCTCGTCGCGCACCTCGCCGACGACCTCCTCCACGATGTCCTCCAACGTGACCACGCCGGCCGTCCCCCCGTACTCGTCGACCACCACGCCCAGCGAACGTGTCCCGCGCAGCCGCTCCAGCAGCCGGTCGACCGGCAGGGAGTCGGGCACCAGAACGGCGTCCGTCAGCAGCGCGAGCACGGGGGTCTCGGCCCGCCGGCCGCGTTCGACGGCCAGCACGTCCTTGATGTGGACGCTGCCCGCGACCTCGTCCAGGCCGTTCTCGTAGACGGGGAACCGCGAGAGGCCGGTCTCCAGGGTGAGCGCCGCCGCGTCGGCCGCCGTCGCCGTCGCCGGCAGCGCCCGCACGTCGACCCGGGGCGTCATCACGTTCTCCGCCGTCAGCTCCGCCAGGTGCAGGGTCCGCACGAACAGCTCGGCCGAGTCCCTGGGCAGCACGCCCTCGGCCGCCGAGTGCCGGGCGAGCGCCACCAGCTCCTGCGGGGTGCGGGCCGAGGCCAGCTCCTCGGTCGGCTCCACGCCGAACGCCCGCACCAGCCGGTTGGCCATCTCGTTCAGATGCCGGATGAACGGGGCGAACGCGGCGGTGAAGAGCCGCTGCGGGGCCGCGATGGTCCGCGCGACCGGCACCGGCCTGGAGATCGCCCAGTTCTTCGGCACCAGCTCGCCGACGACCATCAGCACCACCGTCGAGATGACCACGCCCAGCGCCACGGCCAGCGTGGAGGCCAGCGAAGGCGACAGGCCGGTGCCCTCCAGCGGGCCGCGCAGCAGCCGCGCCACCGACGGCTCGGCGAGCATCCCGATCACCACCGAGGTCACCGTGATCCCCAGCTGCGCCCCGGAGAGCTGGAACGTCAGCTGGCGCACGGCGCGCACCGCGCCCGCGGCCCCCTTCTGCCCCTCGCGCGCCGCCCGCTCCAGCTGGCCACGCTCCACCGTGGTCAGCGAGAACTCGGCGGCGACGAAGACCGCGCAGGCCAACGTCAGGGCCAGCGCCACACACAACAGCACCACTTCCGTCACCGGGTCATCCTCTCCTCGGACCGGCTCACACCGTCGGATGTTCCGCGTTTGCCCGCTTCGCGCCCGGGTACTCGGCGCGGCGCCCACGCGCGGTGGACCGCGTGGCGTGCCCCGTGCAGCGAGGAGCCGCCCGGATGGACGTGGACCCCTTCGTCGCGGCCGAGCCCTCGGCCGACGGCGACGCACTGCTGGTGACCCTCGGGTCGGGGCGGACGGTGCGCGTCACGCCGACCGTTCCGCTGCCCGGCGTGCTGCGGCTGCGGTCGGCCAGGCCCGCGAGACGGGACGACGACAGCCCCATGCTGGTGCCGCTGGAGGAACACCCGGCCACCCTCACCCGAACGCCGGACGGCGTGGAGATCAGCGGACCCGAGGTGCGGGCCCACTGGGACGCGGGGGTGGCGGACGGGGTGGTGCAGGGGCTGCGGTTCGGCACGTACGCCCGGTTCGCCACGCCCGAGGCCGACACCGTGCCGCATCCGGCGGGCTACCGGCCGGCCGGCGACGGGCAGCCCGCCGGATGGCTGGAGACCGTGCACCTGGCGCCGGACGCCGCGGTCTACGGCGGCGGCGAGAGCTACCAGGGCATCAACCTGCGCGGCCGTCGGCGCGAGCTGCGCAACACCGAGCAGAACCGGGACGGCGGCCGGGACTCGGCCTATCTCAACATCCCGCTGCTCTGGTCCGACGCCGGCTGGGGCCTCTTCGCCCACACGGGTGCCCAGGTCGTGGCCGACATCGGCGCCACCCACTCGGAGGCGCTGCTGCTGCGGATCGACGGCGAGGACCTGGACCTCTTCCTGCTCGCCGGCGACGCGCCCACCGTGCTCGCCCGCTATCTGGCGCTCACCGGTCGGCCGCGCGCCCTCCCCGAGTGGGCGTTCGGGGTGTGGATGAGCCGCAGCTCCTACTTCACGGCCGACGAGGTGGTGGAGACCGTCGACGAACTGCGCCGCGCCGACTGCCCGGTGGACGTGATCCACGTCGACGAATGGCTGGACCAGTCGGTGCTGGACGACCCCACCTGGTCGACGGAGGCCGACCGCTCCCGCTTCCCCGAGGGCTGGGCGCGGCGGCTCGCGGAACGCGGGGTGCGACTCAGCCTGTGGATCAACCCCTATGTGCGGCGGGACAGCCCACTGGGCCGGGAACTCGCCGCCAGGGGCTACCTGGTGCGCGACGCGCGCGGCGAGCCGGTGGCCGTGGCCGACGAGGCGGCGGCCTCCCCGGTCGACTTCACCCACCCGGAGGCGCGCGAGTGGTGGTGCGAACGGCTCGCCGCCACGCTGCGCACCGAGCACAACGCGGCGGTGCTCGCCGACTTCGGAGAGGAGATCCCCGACGACGCGGTCTTCGCCGCCGGCTATCTGGGCGCCGACTGGCACAACACCTACGGGCTGATCTACCAGGACACCGTGCACGAGGCGGGCCGCAGGGCGCGCGGCGGGGACTTCGTCGCGGTCTCCCGCTCGGGGACCGCCGGCTCGCAGCGCGACCCGGCCCACTGGGCCGGCGACCTGCCGTCCACCTGGTCGGGGATGGTCTCCACGCTGCGTGCCGTGCTCTCCATGGCGCTGAGCGGATGCTCTGTCATCACCCATGACGCGGGTGGTTTCTGGACACCCGCGTCGTACCGGAGGGCCGGGGAGCTGCGTGCCACGATGACGCCGGACGCGGTGGAGGCCGACGTGGACCCGGAACTGTACGCGCGCTGGGCGCAGTGGGCGTCGTTCTCGGCCCTGACCCGCTTTCACGGGATGGGGCGGCGGGAGCCCTTCGCCTACCCCGAGCCGTTCGCGTCCGCCGCGATCGCCGCCTGCCGGCTGCGGCAGCGGATGCGGCGCTATCTGGTGGCCTCCGCCGAGTCGGCGGTCGGCGGGCTGCCGCTGGTGTGGCCGATGCCGTTGGCGTACCCCGGTGACCGGATCGCGCGGGACGCCTGGGACCAGTATCTGCTGGGCAGGGACGTGCTGGTCGCCCCGCTGCTCGAACCGGGCGGCGCGCGGCGGCTGTGGGTGCCGGAGGGGGAGTGGACCGGGCTGGTCGGCTGCCCGACGCTGGTCGGTCCCGGCTGGCACGAAGTGCGGTGCGGCATCGACCAGTTCCCCGCGTATGTCCGCGCGGAGCGCGGACCCGAGGCGGTGCTGTCCTGACGGACAGCGTGGCGACGGGGGTTGGTCGACTGCGGTGCCGCGCCGGCAAGGCGGGTGGTCGGGTGCGGGCCGGTGGTGGGTTGCTCGCGCAGTTCCCCGCGCCCCTGGGTTGGTTTGGGCTGGTGTGGTTGGTATCTGTGCTGCTGGTCGGTGGCGGCCTGAGGGGGCGCGGGGAACTGCGTGAATGCTGGGTGGCGGGGGTTGGTCGACTGCGGTGCCGCGTTGGTGAGGTGGGTGGTCGGGTGCGGCCCGGTGGTGGGTTGCTCGCGCAGTTCCCCGCGCCCCTGGGTTGGTTTGGGCTGGTGTGGTTGGTATCCGTGCTGCTGGTCGGTGGCGGCCTGAGGGGGCGCGGGGAACTGCGCGAATGCTGGGTGGCGGGGGTTGGTCGACTGCGGTGCCGCGCCGGCAAGGCGGGTGGTCGGGTGCGGGCCGGCCGCTAGGCCACTTCGTGGCCCAGGATCTCCGACAGGTGGTCCAGCAGCCGCAGCGCCGCCTCGGGGATGACCGTTCCCGGGGGGAAGACCGCGACGGCGCCCGCCTCGTGGAGGGCGGGGATGTCGGCCGGCGGGATGACGCCGCCGACGACGATGCCGATGTCGTCGCGGCCGGCCGCGTCCAACTCCTCGCGCAGCGCCGGCACCAGCGTCAGATGGCCGGCGGCGAGCGAGGAGACGCCGACGAGGTGGGTGTCGGCCTCGACGGCCTGCCGGGCGACCTCGGCCGGCGTCTGGAAGAGCGGGCCGACGTCGACGTCGAAGCCGAGGTCGGCGAAGGCCGTCGCGATGACCTTCTGTCCCCGGTCGTGGCCGTCCTGGCCCATCTTGGCGATCAGGATGCGTGGACGGCGCCCCTCGGCCTCGGCGAAGGCGTCGACCCGGGTGCGCGCGGTCTCGATGGCGGAGGAGGCTCCTGCCTCGTGTCGGTACACCCCGGAGATCGTACGGACATCCCCGGTGTGGCGGCCGTACACCTTCTCCAGGGCGTCGGAGATCTCGCCGACGGAGGCGTGCGCGCGGGCGGCGGCGACGGCGTGTTCCAGGAGGTTGCCCTCGCCCTCGGCGGCGCGGGTGAGGGCACGCAGCGCGTCCTGGCAGGCGGCCTCGTCGCGGTCGGCGCGCAACTTCCGCAGCTTCTCGATCTGTTGCGCGCGCACCGAGGTGTTGTCGACCTTGAGCACGTCGATGGCCTGGTCCTCGGCGACCTGGTACTTGTTGACGCCGATGACGGGCTGCCGCCCGGAGTCGATGCGCGCCTGGGTGCGGGCCGCGGCCTCCTCGACGCGCAGCTTGGGGATGCCGGCGTCGATCGCCCTGGCCATGCCGCCGGCCTGCTCGATCTCCTGGATGTGGCCCCAGGCGCGGCGCGCCAGGTCGGCGGTGAGGCGTTCCACGTAGGCCGAGCCGCCCCACGGGTCGATGACCCGCGTGGTGCCGGACTCCTGCTGCAGCAGGATCTGCGTGTTGCGGGCGATGCGGGCGGAGAAGTCGGTGGGCAACGCCAGCGCCTCGTCGAGGGCGTTGGTGTGCAGCGACTGGGTGTGGCCCTGGGTGGCGGCCATCGCCTCCACACACGTGCGGGTGACGTTGTTGAAGACGTCCTGCGCGGTCAACGACCAGCCCGAGGTCTGCGAATGGGTGCGCAGCGACAGGGACTTCGGATTCTCGGGCCCGAACTGGTCGACCAGCCTGGCCCACAGCAGCCGGGCCGCGCGGAGCTTGGCGATCTCCATGAAGAAGTTCATGCCGATGCCCCAGAAGAACGACAGCCTCGGCGCGAACGTGTCCACGCCCAGACCCGCCTCCTGACCGGCGCGCAGATACTCGACGCCGTCGGCCAGCGTGTACGCCAGCTCCAGGTCGGCGGTCGCTCCGGCCTCCTGGATGTGGTAGCCGGAGATGGAGATCGAGTTGTAGCGCGGCATGTGCCGGGAGGTGAACGCGAAGATGTCGGAGATGATCCGCATCGAGGGGCCCGGCGGGTAGATGTAGGTGTTGCGGACCATGAACTCCTTGAGGATGTCGTTCTGGATGGTCCCCGCCAGCTTCTCGCGGGGAACGCCCTGCTCCTCGGCGGCCACGATGTACAGCGCCAGCACCGGCAGCACCGCGCCGTTCATGGTCATCGACACCGACATGCGGTCCAGCGGGATGCCGTCGAAGAGCTGCCGCATGTCCAGGATCGAGTCGATCGCCACCCCCGCCATGCCGACGTCGCCCGTCACCCGCGGGTGGTCGGAGTCGTAGCCGCGGTGGGTCGGCAGGTCGAACGCGACGGACAGGCCCTTCTGCCCGGCCGCCAGGTTGCGCCGGTAGAACGCGTTGGACTCCTGCGCCGTGGAGAAGCCCGCGTACTGCCGGATGGTCCACGGCTGGTTGACGTACATCGTCGGGTACGGGCCGCGCAGGAACGGCGCGGTGCCCGGGTAGGTGGCGAGGAAGTCCAGGCCCGCCAGGTCCTCGTCGGTGTACAGCGGTTGGACGTCGATGCCCTCGGGGGTGTGCCAGGTCAGGTCGTTCACCCCGTGCCCGGTCCGCTCCTTGACGGTCGCCGCCCACACCTCATCCTGACCGGGGCCCGCCGGCGGCGGGTCGCCCAGCTCGACGGTGGAGAAGTCGGGGATCTCGCTCATCACGCCACTCCCATCGTTTCCAGCGCCGCCTGGAGCACCGCGACCGCGTCGCCGCCGGCGAAGACCAACTCGTCCACGCCGTCCGGTGGTTCCGGTAGCCGCCCGGCCAGATAGACCCGCCGCGCGCCCGCCGCCACCAAGGCGCCGGCGACCTCCGCCGCGCTCTCCGCGTAACCGGCGTCCGCGCCGCACAGACACGCCACCGAGGCCCCGCTCTCGGCGAACGCCCCGGCCACCGTGGCGGCGTCGACCGGTCCTTCCGGGCGGACCGGCTCGATCCCGCCGGCCTGGAACAGGTTGGCCGCGAACGTCGCCCGCCCGGTGTGCGCCGCGACCGGCCCCAGCGTGGCGAGGAAGACTCTCGGCCGCCGCCCCTCCGCCGCCAGGTGCGCGTCCGCGCGCGCCCGCAGCGCCTCGAACGCGTCGTCCCGCCGCACCGACGGCAGCCCGCCGCCCGGCCGTTCCGGGCCCGGCTCCCGCGCCAGCGGCTCCTCGTCCAGGGCGGGGAACTCGCTGACGCCGGTGACCGGCTCCCGCCGGGTCGCCAGCCGCCGCGACCGTTCCCGCCAGGTGGCGGCGACCCGTTCCTCCACCAGCCCCGAGTCCAGCGCGGCGGCCATCCCGCCGGCCGCCTCGATCTCCCGGAACCACGCCCAGCCCGCCTCGGCCAACTCCCGCGTCAGCGACTCCACATACCAGGAGCCGCCCGCCGGATCGACCACCCGCCCCAGATGCGACTCCTCGACCAGGATCACCGACGTGTTGCGCGCGATCCGCCGCGAGAACCCGACCGACTGCCCCAGCCCCTCGTCGAACGGCAGCACCGTCACCGCGTCCGCGCCGCCCACCCCAGCGGCCAGCCCGGCCACCGTGGTGCGCAGCATGTTCACCCACGGGTCGCGGCGCGCCATCATCACCCGCGACGTCACCGCGTGCTGCCGCTGCGCCCCCGCCTCGCCCGTGGCGCCGCACACCTCGGCCACCCGGCCCCACAACCACCGGGCCGCCCTGAGCTTCGCGATCCCCAGGAACTGGTCAGCGTCCACCGCGTAACGGAACTCCAGCTGCCGCAGCGCCTCCTCGACGGGCAGCCCGCCGTCCACCAGCGCCCGCACGTACGCCACCCCGACCGCCAGCGAACACCCCAACTCCTGCCCGGCCGAGCCGCCCGCCTCGTGGAACGGGGTGCCGTCCACCACCAGCGCCCGCATCCGCGGATACCCGCGGGCGCACTCCACGGCCAGCGCCACCGCGTCGTCCAGCGCCACGCGTGCGCCCGTGCGCGCCCGCACGCCCAACGGGTCGGCACCCAGCACCCCGAGCGCCGCCTCGGGCGCCACGCCGCGCGCGTCGAGCAGCGCGAGGAAGGCGCGCGCCGCCTCCGCGTACCCCGCGCCCGCGTCCAGCACCACCGGCGCCAGGTCCAGCAGCACCCCGTCCAGCGCCTCGGGCAGCTCCGCCACCGGCACCCCGCCGTCGCCGACCGCCACCCACAGCGCCGCCACACCGAGTTCCAGGTCGGTGCGGAGAGCCTCGTTCAACTTCGCGGCCACCGGCTGCGCGTGGTGCTGCCGGATCTCCCAGCCGCCCATCAGCGGCCCCTCGGGCCGTCCGCCGCGCAGGAACGGCGCGGCGCCGGGGAAGCCGGTCCCGCCGGGGGGCGCGTTCTCCGCCGTGTACAGCGGCAGGGTGCGCACGCCCTCCTCCAGCCGTGTCGACAGCCTCGACTCGGCCTCCTCACCGGAGAGTTCGCCCGCGCCGGCCTTCTTCAGCACGCCGGCCGCGAGGGAACGCCACCGCTCACGGTCGCCGGCGGGGAAGCCGGCGGCCAGGGTCAGGTCGTCCTCGGAAGGTACCGTCAGCTCCATCGCTTCGTGCTTTCGTGTGAGAGGTACGGGAACGGGCGTCCACTCGCAGAGTTCAGACCAGTGGCCTAAAGAGTTCCTGAACGGGCTTCTCGGGCCGGTACGAGGATGCCCCGGCGCGGTCTTCGTCGGGTCACGGGGGCGCCAGGCCGAGGGCCTCGGGCGGCACCTCGCGGTCGCAGCGGGCTCGCGAGGCGGCCACCAGCAGGGAGTTGGGCAGGTCGTTGTCGTCGATCCAGGCGCGGGTCGCCACCGAGGAACGGCCGTGGTGGCGGTGACGGTCCACCAGCCGCGCGTCGCGCAGCGCCTCCGGGGCGTCCACGTACCAGAGCCGGTCCATCCACGCCCGCGCCTCGCGCCAGCCGGGGGCGTCCAGCGCCAGGTAGTTCCCCTCGGTCACCACCAGCCGCGCCTCGGCCGGTACCACGTGGCGGGCCGCCACCGGCTCGTCCAGCGCGCGGTCGAAGTCCGGCACGTAGACCGCCTCCCGGCCGGCCGCCGCCACCAGCCTGGCCAGCAGTGCCGCGTAGCCGTACGCGTCGAAGCTGGGCTCGGAGCCCTTGCGGGAGCGCAGCCCGAGCCGGTCGAGCTGGGCGTTGGAGAGATGGAAACCGTCCAACGGCACATAGGCCGCCACGTTGCCGAGCGCCGCCACCAGCGATCTGGCCAGCGTCGACTTCCCGGCCGCCGGCGGGCCGGCCAGGCCGAGCACGGCCCGGCCGCGCTCCGGCACGAGCGCCCGGGTCTCCTCGGCCAGTGAGGTGGAATCCATGGGCATCAG
The DNA here is from genome assembly GCF_006335015.1 of Streptomyces sedi. GTDB lineage: Bacteria > Actinomycetota > Actinomycetes > Streptomycetales > Streptomycetaceae > Streptomyces > Streptomyces sedi. The sequence goes on along the minus strand of NZ_VDGT01000007.1, from coordinate 236,148 downwards.
CGTAAGTTAATGAGCGTTCGCTCGTCAGTACGGTCTTTCGGGCAACCTCGCGGCGGCCGGATCGCGGTCGGGGCGCGCCCCGCGCCACGAGGGCTGCCGCAGGCGCCCCTCGCGTGTCCAGGCGCGGAAGGCCACCTCGCCGACCAGCCGGGGCTCCACCCAGCGCGCCACCCGGGTCCGCGCGGTCGGCAGCCGTTCGGCGAACGGGCTGTCCGCGCGGGACAGCCCCGCCAGCCTGACGCCCAGATCGGCCAGCACCGCCTCGCTGAAGCCGCTGCCCACGTGACCGACGTAACGCAGCAGCCCGTCCTCGTCGAACGCGCCGACCAGCAGTGACCCGACGGTTCCCGCACGGTGACCGGAGCCCGGCTGCCAGCCGCCGACGACCACCTCGACCGTGCGCACCAGCGGCGTCTTCACCCAGCGGGGGGAGCGGCGGCCCGGCTGGTAGGGGGCGTCGAGCCGCTTGGACATCAGCCCCTCCAGCCCGTGCGCCTCCGCGACCCGCAGCAGCTCCTCGGGGTCGGCCTCGGCGCCCGGGTGCGAGGGCGGCACCGCGATCCGCCCCGCCGGGTCGGTCGGCAGCGCCTCCAGCGCCGCGCGGCGCCGGCGGTAGGGCAGGTCCAGCAGCCGCTCGCCGTCGAGGAGCAGCAGGTCGAACGCGAAGAAGACCACCGGCACCTCGGCCAGCAGCGCGCGGCCCGGGTGGCGCCGCTGGTGGCGGCGTTGCAGCCGGCCGAAGTCGGGGCCGCCGTTCGGGCCGAGCGCCACGATCTCGCCGTCGAGCACGGCGCTGCGGCCGGCCAGCGGGCCGGGGCCCGCCTGGGTCAGCTCGGGGTAGGTCGGGGTGAGGTCGTTGCCGTTGCGGCTGGTCAGCCGCGTCTGCCCGTCGGCCGCGACCCGCAGGCAGCAGCGGTAGCCGTCCCACTTCCACTCGTAGGCCCACCGCGCGCCGGCCGGCGGCCGGCCGTCGACCGCCAGCATCGGCGCGACGGCGTCGGGCACGGCGGGGGGCGGCTCGGTTTCCTTGGTCACCCCTCCAGTACACGCGGGCGACGCCCCATCCACCACCGGCCTTGCCGGCCGGGCTGGGGTGTCGTCCCCGGCCCGGTGGGTGGTTGCTCGCGCAGTTCCCCGCGCCCCTGGTGTGGTGGGCGTGGTCGGTCAGGTGTGGGTTCAGCTTCGGCAGGTGGCGGCCTGCTTGGGGGCCCGGGGAACTGCGCGAATGCTGGGTGGCGGGGGTTGGCCGACTATGCACGTGCGTGGCCTGGGTGGGTTGTCGGCGTGAGCCCGGCATTGGGTCGCTCGCGCAGTTCCCCGCGCCCCTGGTGGGGGTGGGCGTGGTCGGTCAGGTGTGGGTTCAGCTTCGGCAGGTGGCGGCCTGCTTGGGGGCGCGGGGAACTGCGCGAATGCTGGGTGGCGGGGGTTGGCCGACTATGCACGTGCGTGGCCTGGGTGGGTTGTCGGCGTGAGCCCGGCATTGGGTCGCTCGCGCCGTTCCCCGCGCCCCTGGTGGGGGTGGGCGTGGTCGGTCAGGTGTGGGTTCACGCGAGGTCGGTGGCGGCCTGAGGGGCGCGGGGAACTGCGCGGTGCATCCGTGGCGAGGGTGCGTCGACAGCTCACGTGCGTGGCCTGGGTGGGTTGTCGGCGTGAGCCCGGTGGCCGGTCGCTCGCGCCGTTCCCCGCGCCCCATCGACGCCGGTGGGCGGCTCGGGGGTGCGGGGAACGTGGTCGACCACGGGACCGGCTGGTCCGGGCGGGTGGTCAGCCGATGGGGGTCCAGGCGAAGTCCACCTGGTCGCCCGCGCTCAGCTGGAACTGGCAGCCGCCGACCGGGGTCGCCGTTCCGTTGACGGAGATCAGCCAGAAGTCGTCGGCGGTCTGGCTCTGGCCGTCGATCGTGGTCACCAGGTAGTCGTCGAAGGACGTGTACCAGACGCCGTCCCAGTCGAAGCCGTTGGCCGTCGCCGCGTCGTCCAGCGCGGCCGTCGGCGTCGCGCCGGGGGTGGCGTTGGCGCCGTTGTTGGTGCCGTCGCAGAGCTGGGCGCCGCCGGTGGCCGGGCTGACGACATGGCCGTCGGTGGAGACGTCGCCGTCGAAGAGCACGCCGTCCGGGCCGGTGACGGTCAGCGAGACGGCGATCTCCGCCGCGGCGGACACCCCGCCGTCGGCCTGAGCGGCGGGCGCCGTCGCGAGCAGGGCCAGGCCCAGGGCGGCGGTGACGGCGAGCGTGCGTCTGCGGGCGGTGTGGGAACGGGACATGGGTGATCTCTCCTCGTGCGCGGAAGGCGTGGAACAGGAAGCCGTGGAACAGGAAGGCGGGAAGGGGGGTGCTCGGGTGGGGCGGGAGCGCTCAGCTCGCGCGGCTGCGCCGGTGGCGGGCCACCGCCCACAGCGCGGCGCCGCCGGCCAGCAGCGCGGCGGCCCAGCCGGCGAGCGGCAGCGCCGAGGTGCCGGTGCTGGCCAGGTTGCCGCCGCCCGCGCCGCCGGTGGCGAGGCCGCCGTCGGAGCCGTCGGAGTCGCCGAAGGTGCTGCCGCCGTCCGAGAGGTCGCCCGAGGTGGACGCCGGGCCCGGCTCGTTGGGGTCGCCGCCCGGGGGCAGGTCGCCGTCCGCGTCGCCGCCGGCGCCGCCGTCCGTGCTCCCGTCGGCGCCTCCGTCGGAGCCTCCGGAGTCGCCGCCCGACGGGCCGCCGCTGGAACCGCCGGCGTCGGCGCCGGCGTCCGCGCCGGCGTCCGTGCCCTCTGCCGAGCCCTGGGTGCCGCCGCCCGAGCCGTCGTCGGGGGCGCAGTCGATCACGCCGGGCGCGGGGGAGGCGTTCGCGCCGTCGATCTCGCCCAGCGGCACCTCGGCCAGCGCCGGTATGACCTGGGCGGTGGCGCGCAGCGCCATCCCGTCGATGACCGGGTCCATGTAGCCGACGCCGCCCCGGTCGGCGGCGGGCGCGGCGCAGCCGGCCTGGAGGGTGCGCAGCCAGGCCAGGCCGTCGGCCGCCGCCTGGTCGCGACCGCCGGCGAGCAGGGCCTGCACGGCCAGCGCGGTGGAGTTGGAGTTGGGCGCGCTGCTGGTGTTGTAGCCGAAGCCGCCGTTCTCCTGCTGCTGGCCCTCCAGCCAGTCCAGCGCGGGCTTCGCTTCGGCGCCCTGGCCGGCGTCCACCAGGGCCTGCACGGCCATGCCGGTGGAGTCGGTGTCGGCGTTGCAGCGGTCCGGGTTGCGGCTGAGCGACAGCGGGAAGCCGCCGGTCTCGCAGCGGGTCGAGGCCAGGAAGTCGACCGCCAGGTCGGGGAGTTCGCCGCTGCGGCGCAGCGCCAGCACCGCGAGGGACTGGCTGAACTGGTTGGACATGTCGCCGGTGGGTGCCGCGTCGGTGAAGCGGCCGTCCTCGTTCATCCGCTCCCGCAGCATCCCGGTGAGGTCCAGGCCGCCGAAGTCGCCCGGGTCGCGGTGCTGGATGGAGGCGACCAGCGCCAGCTTGGCGGTGCCGCCCGCGTTGACCGCGTCGGCGCCGCCGCGCCGGGCGTAGTCGGCGGCGTGGGCGGCGAGCCAGTCGGTGGCGCGGTCGGCCGCGTCGCCCGCGGTGCCGCTGGCGGCGAAGCCCATCACCAGGTCGGCGGTCAGCCCGTGGTCCTCCGAGGCGTGGGTGCCGTCGGTGAGCTGCTCGACCGACCAGGCCGCCGCCGCCTCGGCGGGTGCGTTCAGCTCGGGCGGCGCGTCGGCCACGGCGGCGACGGGCGCCAGCAGCGCGCCCGTCAGCACGGCCCCGGAGGCCAGCGCCGCGGCGCGGCGCCACGGTCTGCCGCGCCGGCTCCCGGTCTCCTGGTCAACGACGGTGTGGGTCATGGGCGTTCACGTTCCTTCTGCGGGGATGCGGTACTCGGCGCCCGGTCGGGGACCGGCCGGGCGACGGTCTTCGGAGTGTGCGCGGGGGCGGGCCCCCGGGCGGGCTTCGGTGGGACGAACGAGACGGGCGCGTCGAACGCGGCGCGCCGCGCGGCCCGGCGCAGCGTCACCAGGACCGCCGGGCCCAGCACGGCGATCGCCGCCGCGTTGGTCAGGGCGCGGCCGGTGTCCCAGCCGAGGCTGGAGGTGGCGAGCGTGTAGAGGGCGAACGTGCGGAGGTTGGTCAGCGGCCCGGCCTCGGGGTCCATCGACAGCTGCGTGCCGTCGTCGACGGCGAACGGCCAGAACCACAGGTTCATGAAGAAGCCGAACGCGTAGGCGCTGACCACCCCGTACCCGGCGAGCAGCGCGATCTCGGCGCGGCCGGTGACCCGGCGGGGCAGCAGCCCGGCGCCCAGGCCGACCCAGCCGGCCGCCATCATCTGGAACGGCAGCCAGGGTCCGATGCCGGCGGTCAGCAGCGCGGAGGCGAAGAGCGAGACGGTGCCCAGGGCGAAGCCGAAGCCCGGCCCGAAGACCCGCCCGGCGAGCACCAGCAGGAAGAAGACCGTCTCGATGCCGGCCGTGCCGGCGCCCAGCGGGCGCAGCGCCGCGTTGACGGCGGCCAGCACGCCGAGCAGCGCGAGGGTCTTGGGGTCGATGCCGCCCTCGGAGATCTCCGCCAGCACCACGGCGAGGATCACCGGCAGCAGCAGCACGAAGAGCAGCGGCGCCTGGTCGGCGTGGGCCACGGGCTGCGGGTCCGGTGGCACCAGCAGCGGCCAGCAGAACATGGCGAGCCCGATCAGGCTGGCCAGCGCCAGCACCAGGGCGGCGCGCGGGCCGACCCGCAACGCCGTGGCGTGGCCCGGGAGTTCGAGACGGCTCACGGCGCCACCGCCGATCCGGCCAACGAGCGCCTCACCTGATCGGCCGTCAGCCACGGCTCGGGCCGCAGCACCTTGGCGACCTGGGGGGCGAACGAGGGGGAGGAGCAGACCACTTCGGCCGTCGGGCCGTCCGCCACCAGGTCGCCGTCGGCCAGCACCACCACCCGGTCAGCGGTGGCGGCGACGAACTCCACGTCGTGGGTGGCGATCATCACCGTGCGGCGGCCGTCGGCGGTCAGCTCGCGCACCAGCGCGCCGAACGCCCGCTTGGCGTCGTAGTCCAGTCCCCTGGTCGGCTCGTCCAGCAGCAACACCTCGGGCTCGGAGGTGAGTTGGATGGCGAGCACCAGCGCGAGACGCTGCCCCTCGGAGAGGTCGCGCGGATGGGCGGCGTCTCCGATGCCGGGCGCCATCCGGTCCAACAGGGCGCGGCAGCGCCCCGGTTCGGCGGAGGACTCGGTGTCCGCCTGCGCGCACTCGGCGGCGACCGTCTGGAGGTAGAGCAGGTCGGCGGCGCTCTGCGGAACGAGTCCGACCAGCTTTCTGGCCTCCGCCGGCTCCCGTTCGCCCGGGTCCTCGCCCCCCACGCGCAGGGTGCCCGCGCGGCGGGGGCCCGATCCCTGGAGCGCCCACAGCAGCGAGGACTTGCCGGCGCCGTTCCGCCCCATCAGCGCGGTCACCTCGCCGCCGAACAGGTCGAGGTCCACCTCGCGCACCGCGACCTTCCGGCCGTAGGCGACGCTGACGCCCTTCGCCACCAGCGCCGCCGGCGCGGCGGGCCGCGCGGCGGGCGGGGGCGGCGGGCGCTCGGCGAGCCGGCGGCGCAGCGCGGGCGCGTGCCGCCGCGCGTCCCGCACCGACAGCGGCGGCGGGCTCCACCCGGCGACCCGGCCCAACTCCACGACGGGCGGCGCGACATCCATCTCCGGCAGCAGCTCCCGCGGGGGGCCGTCGCGGACCGTGCCGTCGCCCGGGAGATACAGCAGCCGGTCCGCGTACTGGAGGACCCGCTCCATCCGGTGCTCGGCGATCAGCACCGTGGTGCCCAGGTCGTGCACCAGCCGCAGCACGGCGGACAGCACCTCCTCGGCGGCCGTGGGGTCCAGCGCCGAGGTCGGCTCGTCCAGCACCAGCACCTGCGGGTGGGTGGTGAACACCGAGCCGATCGCGACCCGCTGCTGCTGACCGCCGGAGAGGGTGCGCAGCGCCCGGTGCCGCAGCTCGGCGATGCCCAGCAGGTCCAGGGTCTCCTCCACCCGCTTGCGCATCACCTCGGGCGGAACGGCCAACTGCTCCATCGCGTAGGCCAGTTCCTCCTCGACGGTGTCGGTGACAAAGCCGGCGAGCGGGTCCTGCCCCACCACGCCGACGAGCGAGGCGAACTCCTGCGGCGGGCGTTCCTCCGTCGACTGGCCCGCCACCGTCACCCGCCCCGCCAGCCGGCCGCCGGTGAACCGGGGCACCAGCCCGTTGACCGCGCCCAGCAGCGTCGACTTGCCGACACCGGTGCGCCCGGCGACCAGGCACAGCTCGCCCTCGGGCAGAGACAGCCGCACGTCGCGCAGCGCGGGCCGGGGCGTGTCCGGGTAGTGGAAGGTGACCTCGTCGAACTCGATCACGCCGGCACCTCCGAGGTCGGCGGGGGCGGGGTGAGATAGCCGGGCAGCAGGCCCAGCAGGATCGCCGCCAGCGGCAGCGCGGAGACCTCGGGCCAGCTCAGCGGCGTCAACGACGGGTAGATGTCCGCCGGGTCGATCTCCGTCGCCAGGTGCATCACCAGGGCCGCGGCCAACCCGCTGCCCACGGTGAGGAGTTCGGCGCCGCGCCAGCGGTCGGGCCGGTAGCCGGTGCGCCGCACCCGCCGGCCGCCGGCCGCCAGTCCGGCCACCGCGACGGCAAGCCCGCCCAGTAGCAGCGGCAGCCCCAGGGCCGGCGGCGCCGAGCCGTCCAGCAGCCCGTAGAGCCCCGCGCACACCCCCAGCAGCCCGCCGATCACCAGCGTCCCCACCAGCGCGCGCCGTCCGCCGGCCACCGCGCCGGTGCGCCCGTAGCCGCGCGAGGACATCGCCGCGGCCAGCGCCAGCGAACGGCTCAACGCGTCCTCCAGCACCGGGATCAGGATGCCGCGCACCGCGCGCCGCCCCCTGCCGACGCCGCCGCGCAGCCGCCGGGCGCGGCGCACCCGGCCGACGCTCTCCACCAGTTGGGGCGCCACGCTCAGCGCCACCACCACCGAGGTGCCGATCTCGTGCAGCGCGCCCGGCAGGGTCTTCAGCAGCCGCTTCGGGTTGGCCAGCGCGTTGGCCGCGCCGACGCAGATCACCATGGCCGCCAGCCGCAGCCCGTCATACGCGCCACCGAGCACCTCCTCGGCCGCCACCGGGCCCAGCAGCCGGATGCCGGCCGCCGCTTCGGGCAGCGGGATCTCCGGCAGGTTCACCAACACCGTCTCGCCGCCCCCGCCGCCGAAGACGATCCGGAAGAGGACGCGCACCACCACGATCACCGCGCCGAACAGCAGATACATCCGGAACGACAGCGCCCACGGCGCGTCCCCCCTGCGGCGCGCCACCACAAGTCCGGCCACCGCGATCAGACAGGCCAGCAGCAGCGGGTTGGTGGTGCGGCTGGCGACCACGGCAAGGCAGAGCGCCCACAGCCACCAGGCGCCCGGGTGCAGCGCCCGGGGCAGCGGCCCGGCGCCGCGCCGGACGCCCGGCACGGTCGCCGTCACCGTTCATCGGCCGGTCGCTCGTCGGCGCCCGCGCCGGCGGTGCTCGCGGCGGCGGCGCGACGCCGCCGCCAGGCGGTCAGTCCGCCGGCGCCCAGCAGCGCCACCAGCAGACCCAGGGTGGCGACGGTGCCGGCGGAGGGGCCGCCCGAGTCGTCGCGCGCGGCCGACTGCTCCTCGAACTCCTCGTCGGTGCCGCTCCATTCGGCGTCCTCGGTCGGCAGCGGCGCCGCCTCGGCCGACCGGTCGTCGTCGACGTCCTCGTCCGGCTCCTCGTCCGGCTCCTCCTCGGCCTCCTCCTCGCGTTCCTCGTCCTCCACGTCGCTCTCCGCGTCCGGAGGCAGCTCGCCCGCGTCCCCCGGGCCGCCGGGCGAGGAGCCGCCGCCCGCCGCGCCGCCGGGATCCGCGCCCGCGCCCGGCCCGCCGCTGTCGCCGCCCGCGCCGCCCTGGTCGCCACCCGCGCCTCCGGGGCCGTCGGAACCCCCGCCGTCCGAGGGCCGCCGCGCGGCCAGCCCCGGGGCGGGGGCCGAGCCCTCCTCCTGGTTCAACGAGAACGACCAGCCGTCGAAGCTGCCCTCCGGCGGGGTGCGGTAGGTCGCGCCGCGCTGGCTGTAGGTCCAGTTCTCGCCGTCGCCCGCGTGCCAGTACGACCAGTAGGCCGTCGACGGCGGGGTGTCCACGCACGGCTCGCTGTCCACGCCGGGGCGGCCGTTGATGCGGCAGATGAACGCGTCGCCCCAACGGTTGGTCCCGGCCACGGTGAAGCCCGCGTTGCGCAGTGCCGCGAGCCCGTCCGCCTGCGGCCCGTGCGCGCAGCGCACCACCCGTCCGCCGCCCAGCTCACGGAAGTCGACGACGACGGTCACGCCCGAGGCGTCCGGGCAGAAACCGGCGGAGCCGGCGGCCGGCCTGGCCAGCCCGGGGGCGGCGGAGGCGGGCGAGAGCGGGGCCAACAGGGCGGCCAGCAGCGCCAGCAGCGCACCGAGCGCGGCCGAGCCGACCGAACGGCGTGCCATCGAGGGACCTGACCTTTCCCAGGCCCGAGGCACGAAGCCCCGACGCACGCCCGGACATGAGAAACCCCGGCGCACGCGCGACGCGAGCGGCGGGGGTCGGCCAGCCGGGGGCTGTGGACTCCACGCTGCGAACCATGACAGTGAGAAGTGGAAACCACGCGGCGGCCGGGCGATCCGACTCACGGCGCCCCACGGGGCTCGCCGCACACGGTTGCAGGTCAGTGCCGGAATCCCACCGGACTTCCCCCGGACCAGTCGCGCTCAATTGTCCATCCGTCGTTGACGGAATCTCCCCAAGAGTAGAGAAAAAGCGTTCATCTGACCACCCTGGGAACGCGTGCCCGGCCAGGCGCCGGAGAAGACCGAACGGCCCGGCGCGCCCCACGGGGACGCACCGGGCCGTTCCACGGCTTTCAGTCACCCGGGAGGTGAACCGTCACTCGGCCCCGGACTCGGCGAAGGTCACCCGGTGCAGCTGCCCCGGCAGGTCGTTGACGACATACAGCTCGCCGTCCACGGTCTCGCCGAACGCGGACACCTGGGTCGGGAACTCGCCTATCACCGCGTCCTCGTAGCCGCCCGAGCCGTCGGCGCGCAGGCCCCAGACGGTGTTGGAGCAGTAGTCAGTCGCCACATAGGTGCCCTCGGCCAGGTCGGCGAACTCGGCGCCCCGGTAGACGTGTCCGCCGATCACGGCGCAGCCGTCGACGGAGGTGGCGTAGGTGAAGACCGGCTCCGTGAAGCTCGCGCCGTCCTCGCACTGACCCGGGTCGAACTCCTCGCCGCCCTCGCGGCAGGCCCAGCCGAGGTTGGCGCCGCCCTCGTCGGCCGCCAGGTGGTTGACCTCCTCCCAGGCGCCCTGCCCGACATCGCCGATCCACAGCGAGCCGTCGGCCGGGTCGAACGAGAACCGCCACGGGTTGCGCAGCCCGTACGACCAGATCTCGCCGCGCGCCTCGGCCTCGTCGACGAACGGGTTGTCCTCCGGTACGCAGTAGGCGAGTTCACCGCAGGACTGGCTCACGTCCAGCCGCAGGATGGTGCCGGCGAGCGTGTCCAGGCGCTGCCCGTTGCCGTCCGGGTCGCCGGCGCCGCCGCCGTCGCCCAGGCCCCAGTAGAGGAGGCCGTCGGGGCCGAACGCCAACTGGCCGCCGTTGTGGTTGGTCTGCGGGTGCTCCTCGCTCAGCAGCACCTCCAGCCCCTCGTCGGCCACCCCGTAGCGGGCCAGCGTCACGTCGCCGTCCGGCAGCGAGGTGTAGGCGAGATACAGCTCCTGGCTGTCGGCGAAGTCGGGGGCCACCTCGATGCCGAGCAGCCCGCGTTCGTTGCCCGACCCGTCGACCACGTCGGTCAGGTCGACCAACGGCTCCTCGGCGAGGCCGGTTCCGGGCTCGTAGGCCCGGACCACGCCCTCCTTCTCCGTGATGAACAGCCGGTCGGTGCCGTCGTCCGGCGCGGCCACGGCGGTGGGGCGGGTGAGCCCCTCGGCGACCTGCTCGGTCGAGACGGTGAGGTTCTCCAGCGGCACCGCCGCCGGCTCCGGCGACTCCTCGGCCGCGCCGGCCGACCAGGCCAGCGCGCCCAGCGGCGCGACGGCCACCAGTGTGCCGGCGGCCAGCAGCCGACCGGCCCGGCGCCGGGCGCGCGAGCCCTGGCCGTGCTGGGTGGGGTGACGTCGTGGCATGGCGGAACTCCCTGAACGTGGGGGACGGGGGACTTTCCTCGCGACGTGGGCGCCGCACGGGGGCGACGGACCCGCCGGGGCCGTGGGGACCCCGGGAACGCCGCGCGCGACGGTGCGGACGCTACCCGCCGGGCGTTGGTCCGCACCAGAGGGCGAACGGCCGGGCGACCGCGCCGAGTTGGTGCCCTCGTTCGGGCGGCCGGCGGAAAACGGGTTGGTGCGCCCGGCGCCGAGGCGCTGGGATGGCGGGATGGACGACACGGACCTCGACGCGCTGCGTGCGCGCTACGACCGGGCGCTGCGCCGCGACGCCGCCCCCGACGAGCCGGGCGCGCGGGTGGAACGCGACGGCGCCGTGGTGCGCCAGACCAGCGGACGCGGAGGCTGGAGCGGGGTGGTCTGGTCGGGGTTCGCCTCGGCGGCCGAGGCGGACGCGGCGATCGCCGAACAGCTCGCGCACTACGGCGCGTTGGGGATGCCCTTCGAGTGGAAGCTCTACGGGCACGACCAACCGGCCGACCTCGGCGACCGGTTGACCGCCGCCGGCTTCCTCGCCGAGGAGCCGGAGACCGTGATGGTCGCCGAGGTGAGGGCGCTGGACCGGACACCGGTCTGGCCCGAGGGCGTCACCGTGCGGGAGATCACCGACCCGGGGGACCTGGCGGGCGTGCTCGACGCGCACCGCCGGGTGTTCGGGGGCGACCAGGAGCCGCTGCGCCGAAGGCTCGCCGCCCAGCTCGCCGAGGCGCCCGACACGGTCCGGCTCTCGCTGGTCCTCGCGGGTGAACTCCCGGTCTGCGCGGCCCGGTTGGAGCTGAACTCGGAGTCCGGTTTCGCCGGGCTCTGGGGCGGCGGCACCCTCCCCGAGTGGCGCGGCAGGGGCATCTACCGCGCCCTGGTGGCCCACCGCGCGGCGCGGGCGGAGCGGGCCGGCACCCGCTGGCTCCACGTCGACGCCTCCGCCGAGAGCCGCCCCATCCTGCGACGCCTCGGCTTCCACCCACTGACCGTCACCACGCCTTATCTCAGCCCGCGTTGAGACACGTTCGACGAGGGAGCCTGGCGCGAGGCGCGGGCCCGCGCCTCGCCCGCCGTCCTCCTGCGCGGCGGGCGTCCGGAGCCGGGCGGGGAGGGCGGCGAGCCGGACGGTGGCCAGGGGTGATCCGCCGGCGGCTCGGGGCGCGCCGCCGCGCGTTCAGAACGCGGCGACGGTCCTGAACAGCGCGGGATGGGCGGCGCCGTGCTCGGGTAGGGGCGGAAGGCCCCGCCGGTGCACGTCGTCGTCCGCCGCGCGCCAGGCGTCGACGCTGTCCCAGCGCGCCACCAGCACCAGCGGGAAACGGGCGTCCGGGGCCACCGCGCGGTGCAGCCGGCCGTCCCGGAAGCCGGGCGCCTTGCTCACCGACTCCGCGTGGTCGAGCCAGTGCGGCAGGATTGCGTCGACCTGTTCCTCCGGCAGCTCGAAGACGCTGACGAAGGTGATACCCGCCCCCGCCCCGGCGTCGCCGCCGCCCGGCGCGGTGAGGTCGGCCACCACGTCGTACCACCCGCCGTGCACGGTGGCATAGCCGTTCGCGGTGGCCGCCGAAGCGGTGAAGCCGGGGTGCGCCAGGGCCTCGTCCCTGGCCTCGACGCTGTCCCAGTGCGCCACGTTGACCAGGCCGAACGGGGCCTCGGGGGAGAGCCGGCGATGCAGCCGCGCGTCCCGGAACCCGGGGGCGGTGCGGATGAGTCCGACGCGCTCGCGCCAGCGCGCGACGGACGCGTCGATCCGCTCCTCGGGCAGTTCCCAGACGTCGATGAGGGTGCTTCCGTAGTCAGTCACCATGCCATCCTGAAACTTCAACCGCACATGAGGTCAAGCCGGTTCGGGCCGCGCCGCCGACCCGCGCCCGGACACCCCCCGACGGGCGCGCTACCCCCCGCCCCTCGCCCGCGCGGCCAGCGCCAACGTGCGGCGGGCGCCGGCGACGACCGCAGCGTCGACGAAGCGGCCGTCGGGCAGGGCGAGCGCGCCGGAGTCCGTCTCGGCCGCCGCCGTGATCTCGCCGGCCGCCGCGACCTCCTCGGCGGTGGGGGCGAACGCCTCCTCGATCACCGGGAGTTGACGGGGATGGATGGCCGCGCGGCCGAGGAGGCCGAGGGCGCGGCCCCGCGCGCAGGAGGCCGCGAGCCCCGCCAGGTCGCGCACGTCCGGGTAGACGGACTGGGCCGGCGGCTCCAGGCCGGCGGCGCGCGCCGCGACCACCGCCCGGCCCCTGGCCCAGGCCAGGCCCGCCTCGTCGGCCACGCCCAGCTCGGCCCGCAGGTCGGCCTCGCCGAGGGCCAGCCCGGCGACCGCCGGATGCCCCTCGGCGATGGCGAACGCCCGCTCAAGCCCCACCGCGCTCTCCAACAGCGGCCAGAGCTCCGGCACCGCTCCGGCGGGCCCCGCCCACTCCGCGACCGCCGCCAGCTCCGCCGGCGAACGGGTCTTGGGCAGCCGCAGCCCGGCCAGCCCCGGCAGGCCCGCCAGCCGTTCGACCTCGCGCCTGGCCAACGGCCCGTCCAGCGCGTTGACCCGGACCTGCACCGGCACCGGCTGACGCTCCGTCAGCAGCTCGGCGGTGGCGTCCAGGGCGTGGCCCTTGCGCGCGGGGGCGACCGCGTCCTCCAGGTCGACGATCACCACGTCCGCGCCGGAGCGCAGCGCCTTCGCGACCACCTCGGGCCGGTCGCCCGGCGCGTAGAGCCAGGTCAGCGCCGCCGCCGGCGTCGACTCGTGGACCTCGGCGCCGTTCACAGCGTGCCCTCGGCCCGCAGCCGGGCGATCTCCTCGGCGGGGACACCGAGTTCACCCAGGACCGCGTCGGTGTCGGCGCCGTGCGGCCGGCCGGCCCAGCGGATCGCGCCGGGCGTCTCGGAGAGTCGGAAGAGCACGTTCTGCATCCGCACCGTGCCCAGTTCCTCGTCCTCGACCTCGGTGATCGTGCCCAGCGCCCGGTACTGCGGGTCGGCGAGGACATCCCGCACGTCGTGGATCGGGGCGATCGCCGCCTGCGCCTCCTCGAACGCGGCGACGACCGCGTCCCGTTCGTGGCGGCCGATCCAGGAGCCGACGGCCGCGTCCAGCTCGTCGGCGTGCGCGGCGCGGCCCGAGCCGGTCGCGAACCACTCCTCCTCGATCAGCTCGGGCCTGCCGACCAGCCGCATCACGCGCTCGGCGATCGACTGGGCCGAGGTGGAGACCGCCACCCAGTGGCCGTCGGCCGTCCGATAGGTGTTGCGCGGCGCGTTGTTGGTGGAACGGTTGCCCGTGCGGGGCTGCACGTAGCCGAGCTGGTCGTACCAGAGCGGCTGGGGGCCGAGCACGGTCAGCAGCGGCTCGATGATCGCCATGTCCACGACCTGGCCCTGGCCGGTGGTCGCCCGCCCGGCCAGCGCCGTCATCACCGCGTACGCCGTGGTCAGCGCCGCGATCGAGTCGGCCAGCCCGAACGGCGGCAGCGTCGGCGGCCCGTCCGGCTCCCCGGTGATCGCGGCGAAGCCGCTCATCGCCTCGGCCAGCGTGCCGAACCCCGGCCGGCGCGCGTAGGGCCCGAACTGGCCGAAGCCGGTGACCCTGGCCAGCACCAACCGCGGGTTGACGGCGTGCAGTTCGTCCGGGCCCAGGCCCCAGCGCTCCAGGGTGCCGGGGCGGAAGTTCTCGATCACCACGTCCGCGTCGGCGGCGAGCCGCAGCAGCAGCTCGCGGCCCTCGGGCGTGGAGAGGTCGAGCGTCACGTTGCGCTTGTTGCGGCCCAGGAGCTTCCACCACAGGCCGACGCCGTCCTTGTCGGGGCCGTGCCCGCGGGACGGGTCCGGCCTGCGGGGATGCTCGACCTTGACCACCTCGGCGCCGAAGTCGCCCAGCAGGGTGGCGGCCAGCGGGCCGGCGAAGAGGGTGGCCAGGTCCAACACCCGCAGCCCCTCAAGCGGCCCGGGGCGCGGCCCCTCGCCGGGGGCCTGATCGCGGTCGGAGGCGGAGGCGGGCGCGGTGGTCGGGGGGGAGTTGCGGGAAACGTTCACGAGCTGGTCCAGGAGTTCGGCGCGGTGCTGTGCAGGAGGTCGATCTCGGCGCGCCCCGGCATCGAGGCCGAGGCGCCGGGGCGGCTGACGGAGAGCGCGGCGGCGGCCGACGCCCAGGCCATGGCCCCCGGCATGGGCCGGCCCTCGCCGGCGGCCACCGCCAGCGCGCCGACGAACGTGTCGCCGGCCGCCGTGCTGTCCACCGCCCGCACCCGCACCGCCGGCACGCTGACCGGCTCGGAGGTGCGGGAGGCGTACAGGCTGCCGGCGGCGCCCAGGGTGATCACCACCTCGGGCACCAGCTCCAGCAGCGCCCGGGCGGCGGCCAGCGGCTCCGAGGTGCCGGCCAGCGCGGCGGCCTCGTGCTCGTTGGGCACCAACAGGTCGACGAGCGAGAGCAGTTCGTCGGACAGGGGACGGGCCGGCGCCGGGGTGAGCACCGTGCGCACCCCGTGCGCGCGGGCGGCGCGCGCCCCGGCGAGCACGGCCTCGGGCGGCAGCTCCAGCTGCATCAGCAGCGCGTCGGCCGCCGCGATCCTGGCCTCGTCGCCCGCCGCCAGGCCGGTCACGGCGCCGTTGGCGCCGGGCACCACGACGATCGAGTTGCCGCCCTCGTCGTCGACCACGATGTGGGCGACGCCGCTGGCGCCCGGCACCGTGCGCAGCCCCTCCACGTCCACGCCCGCCTCGGCGAGCGCGGCACGCAGCCGGGGCGCGAACGCGTCGTCCCCGACCGCGCCGATCATGGAGACCGCGCCCCCGGCGCGGGCGGCGGCGATCGCCTGGTTGGCGCCCTTGCCGCCGGGCAGGGTGCGGAACTCCCGGCCGGAGACGGTCTCCCCGCGGCGCGGGGCGACGGCCGTGTAGGCGACCAGGTCCATGTTGGTGGAGCCGAGGACCGCGACGGCGGTGGCACGGTGTTCGGTCATGGCGCCTCCTGGGGCGTGGCGTTCGTTGCCGCGTCGGACGCCGTGGCGACCTCGCGGGTCAGGGCGGCGAGCCGGTCGAAGCCGACGCCGTCGAAGTCGGCGACGGAGCTGGCCAGCCGATTGCGCAGCGGCGCCGTCCAGCGCGCCGGCAGCGCCCCGGGGGAGCCGGCCAGTGCGCCGGCGACCGAGCCGGCGGTCGCCCCGTTGGAGTCGGTGTCCAGGCCGGCGGCGACCGCGCGGCAGATGGAGCCGGTGAAGTCGCCGTCGGCGTGGGTGAGCGCGGCGGCCAGCAGCGCCGCGTTGGGCAGCACGTGCACCCAGTGGTGGTCGGCGAAGCGCGCGTGCAGCGCGTCCACCGCCGCGTCGAACTCCTCGTGCGCGTGGGCCACTTCGACGCCCAGCCGGACGGCGTCCGCGTAACGGGACTCCGGCGGCACGACGTTCAGCCCGGCCGCCAGGCAGGCGTGCACGTCCGCGGTCCCGGTCATGGCGACCGCGACCGCCGCCGCCACGAACATCGCGCCGTAGACCCCGTTGGCCGTGTGGGTCAACACCGCGTCGCGGTGGGCGAGTTCGGCGGCGCGGCCCGGGTCGCCCGGATGGGTCCAGCCGAAGACGTCCGCCCGGATCTGGGCGCCGATCCACTCCCGGAACGGGTTGCGGCGGGTCGCCGTCCCCGGCGGCTCGACACCGGCCAGCAGGTTGCGGTAGGCGACGCGCTCGGCGGTGAACGTCCGCCCGGCCGGCAGCTCGTCCAGCCAGAGCGAGGCGACATCGGCCGTCCTGAACCCGGTGCCGTACCGACGCAGCAACAGCAGGTTCAGCAACGGGTAGTTGAGGTCGTCGTCCTCCGGCGCCCCGTCGATGTTCTCGGCCAGCGAGGTGGGGGCCGAGCGGCGGTTCCACGGGTGCGCCGCCAGCAGCGCCGCCGGCACCCCGCGGGCGGTGAACCAGTCGTTCAACGGCCAGTTACCCGCCGCCCGCGCCAACTCCCTGATCGCCGCCAGCGGAAGCTTCTCCACCGGCTTGCCCAGCACACACCCCGCGGCCCGCCCCAGCCACGCCGCCGTCAGCCGTTCCCGGGCCGGCGGTACCGCACGCGCGGGCGGCGCGGGCCAGTCCGGGCAGGCCGCCCGGATCGCCGCCCACCCGGTCGGCTCCCGTTCCGCCAACGGCGAGGGCAGCGCGGCCAGTTCGTCCAGCAGCTCGCCGGCCAGCGCGCGCAGCGCCGGCGGCGCCGGCTCCGCCGAGGCGCCGGCCCGCGCCGGCGCGCGGTGCCCGCCCGCCGCCAGCCAACGCCGCTCCACCGCGCCGTACTCCCGCCCGTCCTGGGCGGCCTGCGCCAGCTCGTGCCCGACCAGGTCCTCCGGCTGCACCCAGGTCAGCCGCAGCGCCGCCTCGGGCGCGCCCGCCATCAGGCCGCCTCGATCGCGCGGAAGAACTCCTCGTGCGCCCGGCGGCGCTCCAGGTCACGCGCGAACACCTCGCGCGCCACCTCGGCCAGCGCGACGGCAGGCGCGTGCAGATCGAGCCGGCTGGCCCGGCCCACCTCGGCGCTCCACTCCTTCGGCACCGCGCGCTCCCCGCGCAGCGCGCCCACGATCGCGCCCCCCATGGTCGCGATCGAGTCGCAGTCCCGCCCGTAGTTGACCGCGCCGAGCACCGTGCGCCGGAAGTCGCCGCCGCCGACCAGCACCATGCCCAGCGCGACCGGCAGCTCCTCGATGGCGTGCAGCCGCGACGGCCGCCGCGCGCCCAGCGAGGGCTTGCGGTACTCCGGGCCCACGGTGTCGAACGGGGCGACCGCCGCGCGCAGCGGCGCCAGCGCCTCCTCCCAGTCGTCGAAGCCGGCCGCCACCTCGCAGACCGCCTCGATCGCCGCCCGCGTGCCGTCCTTGGCCAGCGCCAGCGCCGCCTCCACCACCGACCCGGGCGTGGCACCCGGCCGGCAGGCGGCGGCGACGGCGGCGGCGAAGACCCCCGCCGCCTCCCGCCCGTAGCTCGACTGGTGCGCCCCGGCGACGTCCAGCGCCTCCGCGTAGGCGGCCGCCGGGTTGGCCGCGTTGACCACGCCGACCGGCGCCATGTACATCGCCGCGCCGCAGTTGACGATGTTCCCCACACCGGCCTCGCGCGGGTCGACATGGCCGTAGTGCAGCCGCGCCACGATCCACTTCTCCGCCAGGAAGATCCGCTGCAACGGCAGCGCCTCCGCCTCCAGTTCGGGGATCCAACGAGGCGTGCCCATCAGGTCGGGCACCAGGTGGTCGGCCACCGCGTAGGCGTCCAGGTGGTCGCGGACCCGCTCGTAGACCCGCACCAGCGCATGGGTCATCAGGGTGTCGTCGGTGACGTGCCCGTCGCCCTTGTGGTATGGGGCGATCGGCCGGGCGGTGCGCCAGTCGTCCCGGTGGAACGGCTCGACGATGCCCCTGACCCGGCCGCCGTGGCGCTCGACGATCGCCTCCGGCGTCCATCCCTCGACGGGCCCGCCCAGGGCGTCGCCGACGGCGGCGCCCACCAGCACCCCCGTCGAGCGCTCGGCCAGGGACGGGAGCGGGGTGACCGGCTCGTGCTGGTTCATGCGCGGAGTCCTTCCGATGGTGAGGCGTCGTGCTCGTCGTGCTCGTGGTCGACCGGGCGCCGGTCGCCGGCCGGGGTGTCGGGGCGCGGCGCCTGACCGGTCGCGCGCTCCAGGAGGGCGGCCAGCTCCACCAGGTCGGTGCCGGCCAGCCGCGGCAGCGCGCACCCGGCCAGCGAGCGGCAGGCGTCGCGCCAGCTGGCCGGCAGCGCCTCGGCGCCGCCCACCACCCCGGTCAGCGCGCCCGCCAGCGCCGGCGCCGAGTCGGCGACCCGGGAGAGACAGGCCGCGCTGGGCACCGCCTCGGTGACCGCCCCGGCCGCCGCCGTGGCCACCGCGAGCGCCACCGGAACGGTCTCGGCCGCCGCGATGCCGTAGCTGTAGACGTGGTCGACGATCTCGTGCTCCAGGACCGGGACCAGCGCGAACGCGTTCCCCGGCAGCCCCGGTCTGGCCGCCGCCGCTGCCTGCCCCAGCTCGACGGCGCGCAGCGCGTTCCGCCGGATCTCCGTCTCCTCCGGCAGCTGCCGCAGCGCGGCGGCCACACAGCTCTCCATCCCGCCGCCGCCCAGCGCCACCGCCACCGCGGCGGCCACCGCCCGCGCCCCGTGCACCCCGTCGCCGTCCTGGGTGTAGCGGGCGTCGAACTCGGCCAGGTCGGCCGCCGCCTCCGGCCGGCCCGGGTGGACCACCGCCAGCACGGCCGCGCGCACGCAGGCCGCGTCGTCGAAGTAGTGCGGGTTGTCGTGGCCGGTCGCCGGCGGGCGCAGCCCGGCCGCCAGGTTCCCCAGCCCGGCGCGGACCGAGATCCGCGCCCGCAGCGGAATGTGCGCCGCCTCGATCTCGTCGGCCTGCTCGGCCGCCGCCGCCACCTCGTCCGCCAGCGCGTTCCACGCCAACGCCAGCGCGGAGCGCACCCGTTGGTCCGCCGACAGGTCGCTGCCGCCGGCCGACGTCGCCGAGAGCACCGCCTGCGCGGTGAACGCGGCCCACTCCGCGTCGTCCGAGGGCCCCAGACGCAGCGGGTCCGGCGGCTGGTTCAACGCGATCGGCACCGGCAGCGTCGTCGTCGCGTTCTGCTCGGCGAACGTGTCCAACTCCCGGGTCAGTCTGCGGGTCCAGTCCGGCAGCCGGGTCGCGCGGTGCCGCCCGGACGGCCAGCCGGCCGCGTCGCCCGCGGCGATGCCCAGCAGCAGCCCCTCGATCCGGCGCGGCGCGCCCGCCGCGGTGCGCGCGCTCACGCGACGGCCCCCGCGTCGCCGCCGGACGGCGGCGTCAACCGCTCGGCCACGTCCAGCACATGCCGCCCCGCCATCGACGGCAGACAGCTGCCGCGCACCGGCCCGATCGCGCCCGCCCACTCGGCGGGGATCGCCGACTCGCCGCCCAGCGCGCCGGCCAGCGCCCCCGCCACGGCCGCCGTGGTGTCGGCGTCCCGGCCCATGTTGACCGCCGTGACCACCGCCTCCCGGAAGTCGCCGCGCGCCGCCGCGAACGCGCCGAACGCCAACCCCACCGCCTCCGGCGCCAGATCCGTCCACGGATAGCCGCCGATGACCGTCGCCGAACGCACCGCCCGTTCCACCGACAGCGCGGTGGCCAGCGGGTCCCGCCGCGCCCGCCGCGCCGCCGACACCGCCCGGTGCAGCGAACGCGCCGTCCACGAGTCCTCCGGCACCACCGACAGCGCGGCCTGCACCACCACGTCCGGCCCGTGCCCGACCATCGCCGCCGCCACGCCGGCCGCCACCGCCCGGCCGCCGTAGATCCCCTCGCCGTCGTGTGAGACGGTGCCGTCGATCGCCACCAGCCGCGCCGCCTCGCCCGGCCGCCCGGCGGCGAAGACCCCGAACGGCGCCGCCCGCATCGCCAACCCGTCGCTCCAGGCGTGCCGGTGCTGCGCCGAGATCGGCGCTGCCAGGCCCCGGCGCAGGTTCTCCAGCGTGCCGCGCTCGCTGAACCCGGCGCCCCGGAACGAGCCCTCGTCCCGGTCGGCGATCCACACGTGCCAGGCCGACTCGACCTGCGCGACGGTCAGCCCCGAGCCGTGCTCGGCCAGCAGCAGCCCGGAGAAGATCGCGTACTCGGTGTCGTCGGTGCCGGCCGGCTCCTCGCGGACGAAGCCGTCGATGCGGCCCCAGCGCTCCCTGATCTGCGAGGGGGTCAGGTTCTCCGCCGGCGCGCCCAACGCGTCGCCCACCGCCAGGCCCAGCATCGCCCCCCTCGCCCGGTCCCTCGGGCCCTCGGGGGAGTGCGGCCCGGGCGGGGGCACGGCCTTGAGCCTGCGTGGCCCGTCCTGGTGCCCGGCGACTTCGGCCGCCGGGCTCGGCTCGGAAACGGGGTCGAGGCTGACGCTCATGTGTGTCGTGCTCATTTCTTCGGTCGTGCGGGTACCGCCCGGCGACGGGTCCGGCCACCGGCGACGCCCTGGCGGGCCAGGGTCAGCGCTGGTAGCGGTCGAGGATTCGTTGGCCGTCGCCGGTGAGCTTCCCGCGGAGCTTGTCCAGATCGATGGCCCCGCTGTAGTACTCCTGGAGCGCGGGGGTGGCGATCTTGTCCTTCCACTCGGGATAGCCGCGCACCCCGAGCACCGGGGAGGGACGCAGCTCGCCGGCTATTCGGGTCCCGGTGCGCCAGCCGTACTCCTCGGTGGCCAACGCCGGGTCGGCCAGGGCCCGTTCACTGGTCGGCAGCATCCAGTCGCCCAGCGCCAGGTCCACCTGGTGCGCCGGTTCGGTGACGAACGAGACGAAGTCGGCCGCCGCCTGCTGGTGGTCGCTGTCCTCGGCGACGGAGAGGGTCTGGGGCGCCACGCCCTGCGCCAGACCGTGCTCCTCGCCGCCGCTCGGCATCGGCAGCACCGTCCAGTCGAAGCCGTCCGGGGCCTGCTGCGCGACCTGCTGCCGGAAGGAGAAGTTCAGCGGCAGCATGGCGTACCGGCCGTCGTAGAAGCCGGGCAGCGTGTCGGAGCCGGACATGCCCAGGCTGCTGGAGGCCGCCGTGCCGTCCTCGTGCACCTGCCGGTTGATCAGCGCGGCGACGGAGGAGTCCGCCGCGTCGTAGCGCACCACGTTCTTGCCGTCCTCGCGGGTGAAGACCTCGCCCCCGGTGGAGAGCGCCAGGTTCACCGTCTGGGTCACCGGCTCCTTCATCGACCAGGCGACGCCGTAGGTCTCGGCCTCGCCGTCGCCGTCGGAGTCGCGGGTCATCGCCGCGCTGGCCTCCTCGAACTCCGCCCAGCTCCACGGGTCCTCGGGCGTCGGCACCCTGGCGCCCGACTCCTCAAGCAGCGCGCTGTTGACCACCAGCACCCGCGGCTCCTGGAGGAACGGCACCCCGTAGATCCCGCCGTCGTACTCGGTCGTCGACCAGGCGGCCTCCGGCACGTCGGCGCGCAGCTCGTCGGGGAGCAGCCCGGTCAGGTCGGCGAGATAGCCGCCGTTGGCGAAGTCGGTCAGGTCCGAGGCGTCGTTGTGGATGATGTCCGGCGCCTCGCCGCCTTCGAACGAGGTCAGCAGGTGGTCGTGGATGTTGTCCCAGGAGCCCTGCACATAGCGGACCCGGACGTCGGGGTTGGCCGCGTTCCACTCCTCGACCAGCGCCTTGTTGGCCTCGACCGACTCGGTCTGCCAGGCGAGGCTGAGGAAGTCGAGCGTGATCCGCCCGTCGTCCCCGTCCCCGCCGTCCGAGCAGCCGACGGCGCCCAGCAGCGTCAGGGCCAGCGCGGCGCCCAGCGCCCTGACCCGCCCCGCCGTCCTCACGCCTTCACCGCCCCGGCCAGCATCCCGCTGACCAGCCGGCGCTGGAGCAGCGCGAAGAACAGCAGGCTGGGCAGCGTCGCCAGCAGCGCGGCGGCGGCCAGCGGGCCCAGGTCGGCGACGCCCTCGGCGCCGATGAAGTGGGTGAGGATCACGGACATCGTCTGCTTCTCCGGAGACTTGAGCAGGACCAGGGCGAAGAAGAACTCGTTCCACGCGGTGACGAAGGAGAACATCAGCGTCGCGACCAGCCCCGGCGTCAGCAGCGGCAGGACGACGTGCGTGAGGGTGCGCGCCCGGCTGGCGCCGTCCATCGCCGCCGCCTCCTCCAACGAGAGCGGCACCGCCTGCACGTAGCCCCGCAGCATCCACAGCGAGAACGGCAGGTTCCACACCACGTAGACCACGACGAGGCCGGGCAGCGAGTTGATCAGATGCAGGTTCCGCAGCACCAGGAAGAGCGGGATGATCACCAGCACGAACGGGAACATCTGGCTGACCAGTACCCAGACCGTGCCCGCCTGGCTGATCCGGGAGCGGTAGCGCACCATCACATAGGCGGCCGGCACCGCGATGGCCACCGCGATCACCGCCGAACTGGTCGCCACCAGCGCGCTGTTGAGCGCGGAACGCAGCAGCGGCTGGGCGTCGAACGCGGCCCTGAAGTTCTCCAGCGTGGGGTGCTCGGGTATCCACGTCGGGTCGATGGAGCCCAGCTCCTGGGGCGATTTCAACGCCGTGGACAGCAGCCAGACCAGTGGAAAGCCCAGGAAGACCAGATAGCAGACCAGTGCCAGATACTGCCCGGCGCGCCCGGCGCCACGGGCCAGCCGCCGCCTGGTCGGCGGCCGGGAGACATGCGGGGTGGTGGTCACCGGGAGTCCTCCTTGAGCCTGCGGCGCAGGAACAGCACCAGCAGCACGGCGATCAGGGCGACCATCGCCAGCCCCATCGCCGCCGCGTAGCCGTACTGCCCGTACTTGAACGCCTCCTCGTAGGCGAAGAGCATCGGCAGCCGCGTCCGACCGCCGGGACCGCCCTGGGTCAGCACGTAGACCAGACCGAACGAGTTGAAGTTCCAGATGAAGTTGAGCGCGGTGATCGCCAGGACCACCGGCCGGATCGCGGGCCAGGTGACGGTGGTAAACCGCCGCCAGGCGCCCGCCCCGTCGAGCGCGGCGGCCTCCCGCAGCTCGGTCGGCACGTTCTGCAGACCGGCCAGCAGCACGACGGTGGTCTGCGGCATCCCCGCCCAGACGCCGACCGCGATCACCGAGGGCAGGGCCAGCGACAGACTGGTCAACCAGTCCACGTTCGAGTCGATGATGCCCAGCTGGCCCAGCGTCTGGTTGAGGATGCCCGCGTCCTGGTGGTAGACCAGCCGCCACATGATGCCGACGACCACCTCCGGCATCGCCCACGGCACCAGCGCCAGCGTCCGCGCCAGCCAGCGCAGCCTGAGGTTCTGGTTGAGGAGCAGCGCCAGCCCCAGGGCCAGCAGGAACTGGAGCGAGGTCACGCACAGCGCCCAGACCAGGCCGATCCGGAAGCTGTCCCAGAAGAGCGTGTCGTGCCGCAGGTCGGTGAAGTTCAGCAGGCCCACGAACTGGGTCGACTCGGTCCGCCCCGCCTGTGCGTCGGTGAAGGCGAGGGAGACCGCGTAGAGCAGCGGGCCCACGCTCAGCACCAGGATGGGTATCAGGGCGGGCAGCAGCAGGAACCAGGCACCCCGGTCAAGACCCAGGGCGCGCTTGCGCTGCGCCGGGGTCCTGGGGGGCGGGGTGCCCCGGTTTCCCTGTCCCGGGACGGCCTTGGCCCGGGAGGGCAGCAGAGTCATGCGAACCTCATCGCTTCGGTGGCGCCCGTCGGCGCGGTGGACGCGCGCACGACGAGACGGGGGCGGGCGGTGCTGGTGCGGGTCGGGGCGCGCTCGGCCCCGGCCCCGGCGGGGGCGCGGGGCGCCTCGGGCGCGCCGGCGGCCTCCCCGGCCTCGGTCTCGGCCTCGGGGCCGGCGTGCGGCTCGACCGAGGCCGCGCGGTGGCCCTCCAGCCGGTCGAGCAACAACTCGACCGCGCGCCGGCCGCGTTCGGAGGAGCCGAGGTCCACGCTGGTCAGCGGCGGCCAGCCGAGCTTGGCCAGCTCGCTGTCGTCCATCCCCACCACCGCCAGGTCCTCCGGTATCCGCAGGCCCCGGCCGAGCAGCGCGTGCGAGGCGCCGAGCGCCAGCTGGTCGTTGGCGCAGAACACCGCGTCGGGCCCGGCCGGCAGCAGCCGTTCCATGGCGCGCGCGCCCGCGTCCACGCCGAAGTCGGTGTGCGCGACCAGCTCCGGGTCGTGCGGCAGGCCGCACTCGGCGAGCGCGGAACGGTAGCCGCGCTCCCTGTTGTGGCCGGGCACGGTGTCGGAGGGGCCGTTGACGAAGGCGATCCTGCGGCGCCCCGTGGCGTGCAGATGGCGCACCGCCAGGGCGGCGCCGGCGACCGAGTCGGCGCGCACGCTGTCCACCGGGACCCCCGGCGGCAGCGAGCCGATGACGACCACGGGCCTCGCGGCCTCGACGAGCGCCTCGATGTGGGCCTCGGTGATCCGGATGGGCACCAGGATCAGCCCGTCGCTGGTGCGGTCCCGCAGGCTGCGCAGCACCGCCAGCTCGTCCTCGGCGACGGCGTCCGTGGAGTGCAGCAGCAGGCGGTAGCCGGCGGCCTTGGCCACGGCCTGGATGGCGCGGACCATCGCCACATAGACCGGGTTGCCGATGTCGGGCACCGCGAAGGTCAGTTGGCGGGTGCGGCCCCCCTTGAGGGAACGCGCCACCGCGTTGGGGACGTAGCCCAGCTCGGCCGCCGCCCGGCGCACGCGCTCGGTCGTGTCCCGGCGTGCGCCCTGCCCGTTGAGCACCCGGGAGACGGAGGCGATGGAGACGCCGGCGCGCTCGGCTATGGACACGATGGTCGGCTGACCGCCGTTCGGCATGTCCCGCCCCCTTGCGGTGTGTTCGTCGTCCTGGTGGTGCTTCGCCTGGCAGTAACCCTCTTCCGCCGGTATCGGGGAGTTCGGGTAAACGTTTCCAGGCGCTGGAATCGTTTACAGATGGTGGTGGTGTGGCCCTGTCTCGTCAAGAGGTTGTCGACTGTGATCCATTTCTCAGGGGGCTGCTGAGGATTATGGCGGTCGTGTGGGGGAGTTGTCGCCTCGATGTGGAGGCGCGCATGAGTGAGCGCCGGCGCGCGTTGTCCTCGGGTGAGAACGGTGCGCGCCGGCGCGAGGTGGAGCGGTCAGAGCCAGCGAGGAAGCGCCGGTGGTGTGTCACCGGCGTGCGTGAGTCGACGCGCGCCCCTGCCGGTGAGCCAACGCACCAGATCGGCCTGGGTGCCGGCGACCTCGGGGCCCGAGCCGTCGCCGAGCACCAGCGGCTCGTCCCGGTCCTCAGGCCGCAGGGTCAGCGAGACCGCCTCCCCCCGACGCCGCCAGCCCGCCACCACGTCGGCCGCCAGCCGGTCCAGCAGCGCGGGCGGAAGGTCACCGAAGCCGGCGCCGTTCGCCAGGTCCACGGCGTGCACCCACACCTCCCTGGTCCGCATCCACGCGGTCTCGCGCGCGGGCACCGTGCGCCCCTGGGCGGTGACCACCTCCGCGTCCCAGGCGGCCGACGGCAGGTCGCGCCAGGCCACGTTGAGATGGACCTCGCTGTGCGCGAACAGCGCGCGCAGCGCGCGCGGCGGCTGGCTCGCGCCCCGCTCGATCTCCCGGGCGCGCTGCTCGGACGAGGCGTACATCGGGGTCTCCACGCCGGTCGCGGCCCAGGCGACCAGCCGGGTCAACGCCCGTGCGTTGTAACCGACATGGGCCACCAGCGCCGCCCTGCTCCATCCCGGCAGCAGGCTCGGCCCGGCCAGCTCCCCGTCGTCCAGCAGCGTCAGCCGGCGGGCGAAGAACGCGGTGCCCAGCCGGGCCAGCGCCAGCTCGGCTGCCGGCGCGCCCGGCGCGTCCTCGCGCAGGCCCGCGCCCTGCCGCCGCCGCAGCTCCTCCCTGGCCCCGGCCAGCTCGTCCGCGCTCACGCCGGCTCCCCGCTCACGCCGCGCGCCCGCTGATGCCGGCCGGCCTCCCGTGCCGCGTGCCCGTTCATGCCGCGCCGGTCGCCGTCGCGGTCTCGGCCACGGTCGGGTTGCGCAGCGTGCCGAGACCCTCGACCGTGGTGGTCAACGTCTGGCCGGGCGTCAGATAGCGCGCCGGCTTCCTGGCGTGCCCCACCCCGCCCGGGGTGCCGGTCGCGATCACGTCGCCCGGGCGCAGGGTCAGCACGGTCGACAGGTAGGCGATCAACTCGGCCGGCCCGAAGACCAGGTCGTCGGTCCCCGCCCGCTGCACCTCCTCGCCGTCCACCGCCGTCACCAGCTCGGGGCCGGGGGAGAACTCGTCGGGGGTGACCAGCTCGGGCCCGAACGGCGTGCTCGCCTCGAAGGACTTGCCCGGCAGCCACTGGAGCGTCCGGTACTGCCAGTCCCGCATCGTCACGTCGTTGAGCACCGCGTAGCCGGCGATCGCCGCCTCGGCCGTCGCCAGGCTGGCGCGCCGCACCGTGGCGCCCACGATCACGGCCAACTCGCCTTCCCAGTCGACCTGTTCGGACTCCGGCGGCAGCAGCACCGGGTCCTCGGGGCCGACCAGCGCCTCCGGATACTTGGTGAACACCGTGGGAGCGGTCGGGAGTTCGCGGCCCATCTCCAGGATGTGGGTGCGGTAGTTCAGCCCGACGCACAGGATCTTCCCCGGCCGGGGCACCACAGGGGCCAACTCCACCTCGGCGCGGAGCCGTTGACGCCCCTCGGCGGTCGCGGCCCGCTCCAGCCCGCCGGCCGCCAGCAGCGCGCCGACATCCTCGTACTCCAGCTCGGTGACGGTCTCGCCCGTCACCCGCACCGCCCTGGTGCCGCCCTCGGGCAGCCGGATCGTCGCCAGCCTCATCGTTCTTCTCCCTCGATATGCGTGCGCGCGAAGCCAAGTCGTTCCATCACCGGCGCGTCGGAGAAACGGAACAGGTCCAGCGGCCGGCCGCCCTCGGCCCCGGCCCACCACGGCACCCAGGAGGGCACCACGAACAGGTCGCCCTTCTCGACGGCGTGCTCGACGCCGCCCAGCGCGATACGGCCCCGCCCCTCGAACACCTGGAAGACGCTGGCGCCGACCTCCCTGCGGGTGGCGGTCCTGGCGCCGGTCCGCAGCCGGTGGAACTCGGCCCTGAGGGTCGGCATCACGTCGCCACCCGTGGTCGGGTTCACGTAGCGGACGGCCGCGTGCCCCTGCTCCACGGTGGCCGGCTGCCCCTCCTCCTCCAGCAGCAACTGCTCGGTGAGCGCCCGGTCGGTGTGCTCCCAGCGGTAGGCGGCGATGGGGGAGGAGACGGTGTCGGCGAGCCCCGTCAGCGGGCGCAACCCCGGGTGGGACCAGAGGCGTTCGCCGCGCGAGTAGCGGGGCGTCGCGTAGTCGGTGACCCGGTCCGAGCCGAACTCGAAGAACCCCACGTCGGTCTGGTGCGCCAACGGGATGTCCAGCCCGTCGAGCCAGGCCATCGGCCGGTCGGTCTCGTTGTGGTGGCCGTGGAAGCGCCATCCCGGAGTGAGCAGGAAGTCGCCCCGGCTCATCCGCACCGGGTCGCCGTCCACCACCGTCCACACGCCCTCGCCCTCGACGACGAAGCGGAACGCGTTCTGCGAGTGCCGGTGCTCCGGCGCCGTCTCCCGCGGGCCGAGGTACTGGATCGCCGCCCAGAGCGTCGGCGCGGCGTAGGCGTTCCCCGCGAGGCCGGGGTTGGCCAGCGCGATCGCCCGCCGCTCCCCGCCCCGCCCGACGGGGACCAGGTCGCCGGCCCGTTCGGCCAACGGGTGCAGCGTGGACCACCGCCACACGTGCGGCCTGGCCCGGGGCGCCGGCGTCATCGGCATCAGGTCGCCGAGCTGCGTCCACAGCGGGATCAGGTGCTCCGACTCGAAGTCGTCGTAGAGCCGTCGCAGTTCGGGTGAGTCCTCGCCGCTCATCGCGTTGTCGACCGACGCGTGGTCGGTGGGCCGTTCCTCCACGGTCATGTGCCCTTCCCTCTCTCGCGCCGCCGCCACGGCGCTCGGGGCGCCACGGTAGGAGCGCGGGCGGAGCGGGGAACGGCCGCCGGTCGCTGATTCTGCTATGGCGAACGCGCTCCCTGGCGGTGCGGCCGTTCACGCGAGCGTGTGGCGACGCGGACTCGTGATCAGCGGCACCGCCCTTGCCGGCTGCCCGTCCCGCATAGCAGAATCGCTGTCGAGGAGAAGCCCGCACCACCCACCGCGGTTCCTAGGGTGCGAGGCCGTGAGCGGGCCACGCTCATCAACGCCCGCCGGCCGCCCCCGGCCGACGGGCGGAGGCGGCCGGAGGAAAGGCACGGCACATGAACGTTCTCGTCGTCGGCGCGGGGATCGGTGGTCTCACCCTCGCCCTGGAGCTGCACCAGGCCGGTGTGGCCTGCCGGGTGCTGGAAGCCGTGCCCCGGCTGGCGCCGATCGGCGCCGGGGTGAACCTGCTGCCGCACGCCGTCCGGGTGTTGGAGCGGCTCGGCGTCGCCGAGCGGCTCGCCGCCTCCGGGGTGGAGACGGCGGAGTCCGTCTTCTTCAACCGCTTCGGTCAGCTCTGCTACCGCGAACCGCTCGGCCGCCGCGCCGGCTACGACCACCCGCAGCTCTCGCTGCACCGGGGCGACGCGCAGCTCGGCCTGCTCGCCGCGGTGGAGGAGCGGCTCGGCCCCGACGCGGTGCGGCTCGGCTGCCGCGTGGTCGCGTGCGACGACGACGGCGAGCGGGTCACCGTCACCGTCGAGGACGCCACCACCGGCCGGCGCACCACCGAGTCCGCCGACGTCGTGATCGCCTGCGACGGCATCCACTCCGCCGTCCGCGCCCAGCTCTACCCGGACGAGGGCGAGCCGAAGTACTCGGGCATCACGATGTGGCGCGGCGTCACCCCCTGCCGGCCCTTCCTCAGCGGCGCCAGCATGGTCCGCGCCGGCTGGTTGGCCACGGGCAAGATGGTGATCTATCCCGTGCGCGAGGAGATCAACCCGGCGGGTGACCAACTGGTCAACTGGGTGGCCGAGGTGGAACGCCCCCGCGAAGCCACCCGCGACTGGACCCGGGCCGGGCGGCTGGAGGACTTCCTTGACGTCTTCGCCGACTGGCACTTCGACTGGTTGGACGTCCCGGAGCTGATCCGGGGGGCGGAGTCCGTGCTGGAGTACCCCATGGTCGACCAGGACCCGCTGCCGCGCTGGACGTTCGGCGGGGTCACGCTGCTCGGCGACGCCGCCCACCCCATGGTGCCGCGCGGCTCCAACGGCGCAGGCCAGGCCATCCTCGACGCACACGCGCTGCGGCTCGCCCTGGCCGGACACCCGGGCGACCCGCGCCGCGCCCTGGCCGTCTACGAGGAGGAGCGCCGCCCGGCCACCACCCGGGTGGTCATGACCAACCGGGTCCACCCGCCGGACACCATCCTCAAGGAGGTCCACGACCGCACCGGGGACCGTCCGTTCGAACGGATCGAGGACGTCATCAGCCACGAGGAGATGGCCGCGATCTCCGACCACTACAAGAGAGTCGCCGCTTATGACAAGGATCTCGTCAACCGCGGGGGATGACCCCTCGGGGGCTCCGGCCCGCCGGACGCCGGGCCGGAGCCCGGCCGGGCGGAGCGCGGGCGCCAACTGGTCCACCACGCCCCCGCCCTACAGCCTCGGCTCGGTGGACAACGCGCTGCGCCTGATCCACGCGCTGGACGAACGCGGCGAGCTGCGCGTCTACGAGGCGTCCGAACTGCTGGGCGTCGCCCGCTCCACCGCGCACCGGCTGCTGTCCACGCTCTGCTTCCGCGGCTTCGCCACCCAGCGCGGCGACAGCCACGTCTATCTGCCGGGCCCCGCGCTCGCCGACGCGGGGTTGCGGGCGCTCTCCCGCCTCGACCTGCGCCAGGTCGCGGGGCCGCCGCTGCGGGCGCTGGCCGACGAGACGGGCGAGACCGTGCACCTGGTGGTGCTGGAGGGCAACGGCGCGCGTTTCGTGGACGGCGTCGAGTCCACCCAGCCGCTGCGGGTCGGGCTGCGCGTCGGCATGGTGCTGCCGGCGCACGCGACCGCCGCCGGCAAGTCGATCCTGGCCGCGCTGCCCCCGGAGCGGGTCACCGACCTCTACCCGCGCGGCGTGCAGACCCTCACCGACCGCACGCTGGCCAGCCTGGAGGAGATCCAGCGCCATCTGACCACGGTCGCCCAGGCCGGCCACGCCACCAACCACGGCGAGAGCGCCGACGACGTCGTCGCCGTCGGCGTGGTCATCCGCGACCAGGCCCGCCACCCCGTGGGCGCCCTCGCGCTCGCCGCCCCTGCCGAGCGGCTGCTCCCGGCCCGCATCCCGCTCGTCGCCCAACGGATGCACCGCGCCGCCGCCACCATCAGCGGCCATCTGCTGCCGGGCGCGACGACGGGGTGAACGGGCCCCCGGCGCGGCGGAGTTCGGCTGGTCGGTGCCGGTGGTTGGTGCCGGTGGTCAGGTTCCACCGCTGGGGGAGCCCGGTCGCTACCACTGGTCGCCACCACTGGTCGGCCAGCCCCGGGGGCTTGTCCCCCGGAGAGCGTCGGGGCTGGCACGGGGCGCCGCCGCGGCGGCGCCCCGTGACTCACGGACGTGGCAGCGCGTGCGGCGCCGGGTGGTCGAGCGCCGGGTCGTAGGTGCTGCCGCCGGCTGCGGCAGGGGACCGGGTGTCGGCCGGGAGACCCGCCCAGGCGCGCACCGACTCGACCGCGAGGGCGCGGTCCTCCTCGGTGAGCTGGCTGATGTCGGCGCCGTGGTTGGCCCCGGGGGCCACCAGGGTGTGCGCCCGCCGGTCCTCGGAGTCGGCGTGGAACGGCTTGCCGGCCCACGGGTCGGCACCGCCGTTGACGAAGAGCAGCTCCGTGCCCATGTGGGTCGCCCAGCCGTCGACCCACGTCATCGGCCGGTCGTCGAAGGCGGGCAGCTCGACCTCCGGCGGCACGAAGGCCGCGGAGTACTTCAGCTCCGGATACTCCAGCAGGTCGTCGATGTGCGCGGTGGAGAACAGCGGGTTCCCCAGCTGGGTCGCGGCCTGGTAGTAGTACGGCGCCATGGCGGTCAGCTCATGGTCGGCCCCCCAGCCGACCATGGCGTCCACGTAGTCGTACAGCTCCTGGGTGGACGCGGTCGGCTCCGGCACGGCGGCGCAGTCCTCCTCCGTTCCGTAGTACTGCCAGAACGTCCACCGCAGGTTCAGCGGGCCGACCTCGAAGGACTGCTCCGCGCCGCCGACGGTGGTGAAGGTGGCGCCCACCTCCTCGGCCCACTCCTCGTGCAGCGGCACCATCTCCTCGCGCCGCAGCAGCACCTCGCGCTCCACCGCCTCCAGGGCGGAGCGGCACTCGGCGGTGCCGACGGTGGCCAGCGCCTCGTCGTAGGGACCGGTGTCCTCGCGGTCGGTGTTGCTCGGCGCGACGTAGGCGACCGTCCCGTCCATGTCGTCCGGGTAGTGGTAGCGGTAGAACGCGGCCGTCATCCCGCCCTTGCTGCGCCCGGTGGAGATCCAGTTCCGGTCGTAGATCTCCGCCAGCGCCTCGTGGACGCGGTGCTGGTCGCTGGCCGCCTGGTAGATGTCCAGCGTGCTCCAGTCGCCGCCCTCGGGGACCGACTCGCCGAAGAAGCGGTGTTCGAGGCCGACCTCGTTGGCGTCCAGCAGCTGGGTGGGCTCGCTGTAGGCCGGCTCGGGGTTGAGCCAGTAGCCGTTGGTGTGGAACACCGTGGGCCGGTCCTCGTCCGTGTGCAGCACGGATATTCGCTGATCGAAACTTCCCAGGCCGGGCCTGCGATGGTCGAGCGGCTGCTCGAAGCTCAGCAACAGGAACCGGTCGCCGTTCTCGGCCGGCTTCTCCTCGATCAGGGTCATCCCGGGAATCGCGGCGATGCGCTCCGCGATGTCCTGGTCCTGGGCCTGGGCGGCACTCGCGACCGCACCCCAGGCGGTGGTCGCCCCGGCCAGCACCGCCGCCGAAGCCAGCCACCCCGTGGTCCTTCTCATGCATCATCTCCTCGCTGTGGGAAGGGCTTTCCGCACCCCATCAAATCATAGCTATAGCAAATGAGTTGAGGCGGTCGCGCGGTGCGGGGCCCTGGCCCGAGCGGTCGGGCGGGTGGTGCTGCACGGACCGTGGAGGGCGGCTACGCTCGGGAGGCGTGACCACCTCAGCCGCCGCCTCGTCGCCCCTGCGGGCCTTCCTCGCCGACTTCGCCCGCCGCCAGGCGCGCCGCGTCGAGGAGTTCCCCTGCGGCTTCGCGGCGACGAACGACGCGCTGCCGCACTCGCGCGTGGACAACCAGCTCTTCGTCGAACGCCCGCTGCCCGACCCGGCCGCGCTGCCCGCGCTCGCCGACCGGGCGCTCGCGGGGCTGCCGTACCGGCTGGTCACCGTGTTCGACGAGGGCACGGGCGAGGCGGCGATCGGGCCGTTCACCGCCGCCGGCTACGAGCACACCGCCGAGCTGCTGATGGTCCACCGGGGCCCCGTTCCCGCGCCCCGGCCGGGCGGGCCGCGCGCGGGGACGGTCGAACTGGCCGCGCTGCGCGGGCCGTTGGCCCGCCGCTGGCGCGGCTTTCTGCCGGACGCCGACGAGGAGGCCGTCCGGCAGCTCGTCGAGCGGCGAGACGTGCGCCGGGGCGGGGCCGAGACCGTCCACTTCGTGGGGTCCCCGACCGGGGGCGGCGAGATCGCCGCGTGGGTCGACCTCTATCTCGCACCGGCCGCCGGCCTCGCCCAGATCGAGGACCTGCTCACCGCCGAGGAGCACCTGGGCCGGGGCCACGGCCACGCGGTGGTGGCCGAGGCCCTGCGGCTGGCGGAGGC
Source organism: Streptomyces sedi (assembly GCF_006335015.1). Classification (GTDB taxonomy): domain Bacteria; phylum Actinomycetota; class Actinomycetes; order Streptomycetales; family Streptomycetaceae; genus Streptomyces; species Streptomyces sedi. Next base: position 203,705 of record NZ_VDGT01000007.1, on the reverse strand, counting down.
GGCCGGCTGCGCCACCCGCTTCCTGGTCGCGGAGGCCGACGACTGGCCCCGACTCTGGTACGCGCGGCTGGGGTTCACCACCGTCGGCCGGATCCACGCCTTCGAACGCGCCTGAGGCCGGTCCAGGAGGCCGAGGCGCACGGACGGACGTCAGCCCGCAGCCGTCAACGTGCCCTCGTCCGTGGGCCGTTCATCCGCCGGCGCCCCGGCCGGCGGCTCCGCGCGCTCCTCGGACCCGATCGGCCGCACCTGGCTCAGCCCGCGCAGCGCCAGCCAAGCGCAGACGACCATCAGCGTCCCGCTGACCACCGTGGTGACACCGGCGCCCGAACTGAACGCGTCCCGCGCCGTGTCGAGCAGCCCCCGCCCGGTGTCGCCGGGCAGCTCCTCGGCCACCGCGACCGCCCCCGGAAGGCTGTCCTCGGCGAACCTCGCCGCCTCGTCCGGCAGTTGCTCGGGGCTCTCGCCCTCCATCCTGGTCCGGTAGACGGTGGCCCCGACGCTGCCGAGCACCGCGATGCCCAGCGCCATGCCCAGCTCCGTGGCCGTCTCGGAGAGCGAGGACGCCGACCCGGCGCGCTCCGGCGGGGCTGAGCCGAGCACCAGGTCCGTGCCGAGCACCATGGCGGGCGACAGCCCGAGCGTGCCGATCAGCAGCCCGGTCACCGACCACGCCAGCGAGCCGGCGTCCACCGACATCAGCGCGTAGCCCCCGGCCGCCAGCAGAAAGCCACCGGCCACGACGTGTCCCGGCGGCACGCGCCTGGCCAGCGTCGGGGCCAGTACCGACCCGACGATCATGCCCGCCGTCATCGGCAGCATCCACAGCCCGGCCCGCAGCGTCGACATCCCCTGGACCATCTGGAGCCCCTGGATGAAGAAGAGCATCACGCCGCCCGAGGTGAACGCGGCGACCAGCAGCATCGTCAGCGCCGCGGTGAACGAGCGGTTCGCGAAGAGCCGGAGGTCCATCAGCGGCGCCGGCAGCGACCGCTGCCGCCGTACGAAGAGCAGCCCCATGAACGATCCGAGGACCAACGAGGCCAGCGGCAGCGTCGCGAGACCCTCCTTGGCCAGCTCCTTGATCCCGTAGATCAGCGGGATCATCGCGGCCAGCGACTGGCCGACGCTGACCGGGTCCAGGCGCCCCGGGCTGTCGTCGCGGTACTCGGGCAGCAGCAGCGGCGCGGCGACCAACAGCACCACCATCACCGGGACCCCCAGCAGAAAGACGGAGCCCCACCAGAAGTGCTCCAGCATCACCCCGCCCAGCACCGGCCCCACGGCCGCCCCCGCCGAGAAGCAGATGATCCACACGCCGATCGCCATCGAACGCTGGCGCGCGTCCTTGAACATGTTGCTGATCAGCGCCAGCGTGCTGGGCATCAGCGTCGCCCCCGCCACGCCCAGCAGCGCGCGCACCACGATCAGCATCAGCGGCGACGAGGCGTAAGCCGCCGCCACCGACGCCACGCCGAACGCGGTGGCCCCTATCATCAGCAGCTTTCTGCGGCCGATCCGGTCGCCCAGCGTGCCCATCGTCACCAGAAAGCCCGCGATCATGAACCCGTAGACGTCCAGGATCCACAGCAGCTCGCTGCTGCTCGTCCCCAGGTCCGCGCTCAGATGCGGTGCCGCCAGGTGCAGCACGCTGATGTCCAGGGCGAGCAGCAGCGTCGGCAGGGCCAGCACCCCCAGCCCCACCCACTCGCGCGTCCCGGCTCTTCCGCCGGCCTCCTCGACCGCCATCGCACGGCCCTCCCCTCACCTCGGTCTCACGTTCACCCTCTCAGGCGCCAGAGCCGACCTCGCGGCCGGCAGATCGGGTCCAGCGGTGGGGGGACCGCTCGTTATTCCCGGGCCGCGGTATTCCCTACGCACGGGCTCCCCGAAGCCCGAGGACGGAGGGAACGGGGAACGGGGAACGGCGGACAGCCGACCGGCCGCCCCGGGGGAGGGGGCGGCCGGTCGGTGGGGGCGGTCAGCGCACGGTGCCGCCCCCGGTCTCGATGAGGTTGAGTAAGTCGTCGGCGGCCTTCGCGACCCGCTCCGGCCTACGGGTCAGCAGATCGCCGCGATCGCCCCAGCCGGGCGAGACGTGGTAGCGGTCGCCGCCCATCCGCAGGGCGACCGTGCGCCCACCGGTGAAACGCACCCGGTTGGCGCTGACCTCGCTGACCGGCGCCTCGTCGATCAGGCCTCCGCCGCTGTCGCGGAGGGTCAACGTTCCGGTGGCGACGTGCAGTTGGCCGTGCTGGGCCATCGGCCGAACCCCCTTGCCGATCTGCACCTCGCCGAACTCCCGTTCGCCGTTGGGTCCGTAGACACGTCCGTCGACCATGACGCCGCTCCTCTCCCGAGTGCCCGGTGCCACGGGGTTCCCCGCGGCCTGGAGTCCTCGGGTACCCGGGACGACGCGCCCGCACGCGTCCACCGCGCGGGCGCGTCGACCCACCCGCCCGGGCCGAGCGGGAAGGCCGGGAACCGGCGCGACCTGCTGCGGCCGGTCCACCGGCGTCGGGTCACCCCTCCTCGCGGTCCGCCAGGTCCAGGGGCCGGTCACGCGGATCGTCGAGGGACCGCGGCCGGCTCGGCGGGGTTCCCCTGACCAGTCGGTCGCCCTCCGGACGTGACCAGTGCGTGCCCTCGCCCCTGGTCAACCCCGGCAGCGCCGCGATCACTTCGGGAGCCAGCCGGGTCGGCACCTCGGTGGTCAGCAACCAGTTGCCGCCGCGTTCCACCGAGTCCAGCACCCGCCCGCCGACCGACGTCAGCCGGCCGACCACCATGGGCAACGTGTCCGACGGGATCTCCAGCTCCATCGACTGACACGGCTCGTACACCCGCGTCCCGGCCGCGCGCAGCGCCCGCATCAGCACGATCGGCGTCAGGCGCCGGAAGTCGGCGACGACGCTGTTGGGAGAGTGCCAGCCCACCCGGACCAGCGTGACCAGGCAGTCCGTCACCTCCCAGCCGTGGAGGCCCTGGCGCAGCGTGTGCCCGACCGCGTCCTCGACGGCCTGGTGGAACGCGCGGGGCAGCGCCCCCCACTCCACCCGCCGCTCGAACCGCCGCCCCTCGCCGGGCGCCAGCGGCTCGACCCGCAGCCCGACGGTCGCCCAGTAGTCGTTCGGCCCTCGCTTGCGCAGCTCGGTCGAGGACGTGCCGACGCCCGCCGGCCGCTCGAAGTAGACCGGGGTGGCCGGAGCGAAGACGGCCTCCACCCCGAAGTCGCGGCGCAGCCGTTCCCCCAGCACCTCGCGCTGCACCTCCCCGTAGAGCAGCACGCTCAGCGTGCCGTCGAGCGCGGTGCGCGTCCTGATCAGCGGGTCCTCGTCGGCCAGCGCGGACAGCGCCGCGTGCAGCGCCACCTTCCGCTCCGGCGACACCGGCTCGACCACCGTCTCCAGGCTCGGCGGCGCGAAGCGCGCCGGCCCGTCGGCACGCGGCGGGTGCCCCAGCCGGTCACCGATGCGCACCCCGGGCAGCCCGTGCAGCCGGCCGATCTCCCCCGCGCGCAGCGGCACTTCGCCGTGCCCGCCGGGCCGCTCGTCGGGCGTGACGACCTCAAGACGACTGATCCGGCCGGTGAACTCGCCCCGCGCGCCGTCCGGTTCGCGCCGCCGGAAGGTGACCCGCCGCCTGGCGTGCAACCGGCCCTGGAACAGCCGCAGATAGGCCACCTTTTCGCCTTCCCCGGAGCGCTCCACGGCGAAGACGGTGCCGGCCGGCGGGGCCGAGTCCGCCGCGTCGGGGACGAGCGGCCACGCGGTCAACGCCTCGGTCAGCGCCCCGACCCCCTCCCCGGTGAGCGCCGAGCCTGCCAGCACCGGGTGCGCGCGCCCGGCCGCGACCGCCTCCGCGAGCAGCGCGCGAAGCTCCCCGACCGACGGCGGCCGGCCCTCGACCAGCCGGGCCAGCAGCGTGTCGTCCCGCTCGGCCAGCGCCTCGGCGACCTCGTCCCGCACGGCGGGATCGGTCAACGCACGCGCGCACGCCCTGGCGCCGCGCGTCCCCGGGTCGGTGACCGCGGTCAACGGGAAGGCCGCCGGCGTCAGTCGCGCCCGGATGTCGGCCAGCAGAGCCTCGGGGCGGGCGCCGGAGCGGTCGATCTTGTTGACGAACAGCAGCGTCGGCAGCCCCGCCGCGCGCAGCGAGCGCATCAGCACCCGCGTGTGGGCCTGCACGCCCTCGACGGCGGAGACCACCAGCACGGCCGCGTCCAGCACGGAGAAGGCGCGTTCCACCTCGGCGACGAAGTCCGGGTGGCCCGGCGTGTCCACCAGGTTGACCTGGTGCCGCCCGACGCGGAAGGAGGCCACCGCGCTGCGGATGGTGATGCCTCGCTCGCGTTCCAGCTCGCCGGTGTCGGTGCGGGTGCTGCCCGCGTCGACGCTGCCCAGGCGGGCGACGGCGCCGTTGTCGAAGAGGAGGCGTTCGGTCAGGCTGGTCTTTCCGGCGTCAACATGGGCCAGCACGCCGATGTTCAGAGTGGAGAAGGGCACGGATGTCCTCGGAGATCAGGAAGGGACGAGAGGGCGCTTCTACTGCTCCGAAGTGACGCCGCATCTGCCTCTCCTGTCCGCCGGAAGGTCCGTTCCGTCTCGTGCCGGGCCGCCCGTGGCGGGCGTTCCCACCGGGCAGCGTACCCGGGGCGGCCGGCGGCGCCAGCGATTTGACGGCACGGCGGCGCGTGGGGCGAACGAGGCCGGGAGACACGGAGGTTCGCTGGTTCGGGTACGGGTGATGCACCTAGAGTGAGGGGACGCCTCGCGCGGGGCGTCGCCGTGCGGCGTGCCCGAGGGGCACCGCCGGCGCCAGCGGACGGGGAGTCGGCCGGGAATGGTGTACCAGGTTCCACCGGAGACAGCGCACTTCGTCGACCGGGAGGACGAGCAGGCTCTGGCGTTCCGGGCCGTCGCCGAGTGGAAGGGCACGGCCAGGCCGCTGTGCCTGGCGCTCAGCGGCCTGGGCGGCACCGGGAAGACGGAGCTGGCCTACCGGCTGGCGCGCGGGCTGCGGGAGCGTTACCCCGACGGCGTCCTCCACGTCGACCTGGACGATTTGCGACGCGGCGGGGTCATCGAAGTCACCGACGCGCTGGGCCAGTTGCTCGGCGCGCTCGACATCGAGGGCCGCTGGCTTGACCAGACGCTGCGCGACCGCAGCCGCCAGTACTGGGACCGCACCGACGGCCGCCGGCTGATCGTGCTGATCGACAACGCGCGGACCGCGGCCGAGGTGGTGCCGCTGCTGCCCGCCTCCGGCGAGAGCCTGGTCATCGTGGCCAGCCACGGGCCGCTGCCCGACCTGGAGAGCGGCTCGGCCGTCGAGCTGCCGCTGGAGCCGCTCGGCGACCGGGACGCCACCGAGCTGCTGCGGCTGATCGTGGACGACCCGCGCCTGGCGAAGGAGCCGGAGGCGGTGGGCGGGCTGCTGCGGCTGTGCTCCGGGCTGCCGGCGGCGCTGCGGGTCGCCGGGCAGTGGATGCGCCGCCACCGCAGGCGCCCCCTGGCCCGGCTGCTCGCCGAGCTGGAGGACGAACTCACGGACAAGGGGCTCCCGATGGTCGAAGCCGTCTGGGACGCGGCCTACCGCTCCCTCGACGAGAACGCCGCGCTGCTCTACCGGCTGGTGCCGCTGCACCCCGGCGGCTCGCTGACCGGCGAGGGCGCGGCGGCGCTGCTGGGCCGGGGCAGGGACGCAGCCGACGACGCCCTGGACGCGCTGGAGACGGCCGGCCTGCTCGACCCCAGGGGCGAACGGACCAGGCTGCCCGACCTGTTGCGCGGTCACGCGGAGCGCCGCTCCCGGGAGGACGGCGACGAGGCGGAACGCCGCGCGGCGGCGACCCGGGTCGTGCGCTGGTATCTGCGGCAGGCGCAGCGCGCCGACGTGCTGGCGGCCGGCGAGCGCCTCACCCTGGCCGCGCGGGCGGAACCGGTGGAGGGAGCGCCCGACGCCTCGCTCGGCGAGGGGACGCCCGCCGACGCCTACCGCTGGCTGGAGGCCGAACGGCACGCGCTGCACGGCGCGGTGGCCCAGGCCGCGCGGCTCGAACTGTACGACGAGGCGTGGGCGCTCTGCGAGGCGCTGTGGACCCACTTCCTCGACCACCCGCACCACGCCGACACGGCCGACTCCTTCACCCTCGGCGTCCAGGCGGCCCAACGCGCCGAACACCCGCCGGCGCTGGTGCGGATGCGCAGCCAGCTGGCCCGAGTCCGTTGGGAGCAGGGCGAGTTCGACGCCGCCGCCGAGGAGCTGACGCTGGCTCAGGCGGCGGCCGAGCTGCTCGACGGCAGCACGGTCCACCGCAAACTCGCGGCCTCCGTCGTCGAGTTCAGGGGAACGCTGCACGGAAGGCGCGGCGACTGGCAGTCGGCGGCAGCCGACTTCGCCGAGGCCCGGAAGGCGCACCGCGCCATCGACAACGCCTACGGCGTGCTGCTCGGCACCTACCGGCTGGGCGAGGCGCTCGCCGCCCTCGGTGAGCTGGAACGCGCGGAGGAGCTGCTGACGCAGGCGTGCCGCACGGCGCGGGAGCTGCGGCGGGAGCGCATCGCCTCCCGCGCGGCGTTCGCCCTCGGCGGCGTGCTGCGCCGCCGAGGCCGCCCGGCGGAGGCCGCGCCGCTGTACGCCTCGGCGCTGGCCGCGGCGCGCGCCCGCGGCGCCGACTTCGACGAGGCGCGGGTGCTGCACGCCCTCGCCGACCTGGCGGAGGAACGAGGCGAGCACGAGGAGTCGGCCCGCCACCGCGCGGCGGCGAAGACGATCGAACAGCGCAGGGGGGCGTAACAGCACCGACGACGGCCGGCAGGGGCGCGGGGAACTGCGCGAGCAACCATTGACGGCCTGCCGGCCGACAAGCGGGCCCCCGCTCCCGGCTCGGCTGTCGCCCCCACCACCGGCCGTCCTCACCAGGCGATGCGGCCCCGCAGCAGGGGCGCGGGGAACTGCGCGACCAACCCCCACGATCCGCAGTCGACAACCGACCCCCGCTCCCGGCTCGGTTGTCGCCCCCACCACCGGCCGTCCTCACCAGGCGATGCGGCCCCGCAGGAGGGGCGCGGGGAACTGCGCGAGCAACCATCGACGGCCCGACGGTCGACAACCCACCCCCGCTCCCGGCTCGGTTGTCGCCCCTACCACCGGCCGTCCTCACCAGGCGATGCGGCCCCGCAGGAGGGGCGCGGGGAACTGCGCGAGCAACCCCCACGATCCGCAGTCGACAACCCACCCCCGCCCCCCACCCCCGCCGTCGCCCCTAAACCAGCCGAGACCGCTCCTCGGCCCCCGCCTCCCGCAGCACGCACGGAAACGGACGGTCGCCGATGACCGCCGTGAACGGGCCCCCGGCGTCCGGGCGTTCGGAGAGCAACGCGTGGGCCGCGGCCAGCGCGGCGGCCGGGTCGGTGTGCAGCAGGCGGCCTTCGGCCGCGAGGGGCGGGACTTCGAGGGCGAGTGTCGGCCCGCCCCTGGCCCTGACGAGCGCCAGCTCGGCGGAGAGCACCACGCCCGCCGTGGCGCACCCCGGATGGTCCCGGAGCGCCGCCTCGATCCATCCCTCGACCGTCCACGCGACCCGGTGCGTCGCCGCGTCGCGTTCCGCGGGCCGGCAGCGCCGGTAGAGCAGCCCCGCGCTCTGCACCTGCCGTTGACCCGCCACGCCCCACTCGGCCGCGACCAGCCGCACCGGCCCCGGCCACCACGTCGGGTGCCGTTCGACCGTGACCCGCGCCCCCTCCCGCGCCGCGCGCACCGCGAACGCGCCCGGCGCGCCCCGCCCGCGCGGCGGCGCGGAGGGAACGGGCAGTGTCTCCGGTTCGGGCGGCGGCCCCACGGGGGCCAGCCCCAGCAGCGCGTACAGCTCGCGCCGCAGCGCCGCCAGCGCCCCGCCGCGCCGCGCGAAGGCCGCGCCGGCCGCCGCCGTCACGCCCGGCGCGACCGGCTCCGACAGCAGCGCGGGCAACAGCTCCGGCAGCGCCTCGGCGGACTCCAACCGGGGCGCGGCGGCCAGCAGCCGCGCCGTGGGACTGCCGGCGATCAGTTCGTGTCCGCCGTCGTAGGCGGCGAGCACCCGCCGCCCGAGGGCGGCGGCGTAGAGCGCTGTCGACCCGTGGTCGGTGACCACCGCGTCCGCCGCCACCAGCAGCGACGCCCACTCGTCTCGTGGCCCGGGCAGCAGCAGCCCGGCGTCGAGCGCGGGCGCCAGGGCCTGCGCCAGGTCGAAGGAGCCGAGGCGGCTGCGTTCGTTGGGGTGGGGCACCAGCGCCACCTGGTAGGCGTCGTGCGGCAGCAGCCCGGCCAGCTCGGTGGCCAGCCCGGGGCGGCGGGCCAGCAGCGCCTCGGGGCCCCAGGTGGAGAGCAGCACCACCAGGCGGCGCGCGCCCGTGCCCAGCGCCGCGCGGAACCGGTCCCGGTGGGCGGCCGAGGCCAGCAGCCGCTCCAGCGTGGGGTCGCCGACGACCACCGCGCGCCCGGCGGCCTCGGCGCTCGCCCGCGCCAGCCTGGTGAGCTGGTCGGGGTGGGCGAGCAGCTGCCGGTCGGCCACCGGCACGCCGTCGGCCAGCAGAAACGCGGGTCGAGCCCGGAGGGGGCGCCGGGCGTGCCCTCGCCGGGGAGTGACTTTCCGAAGCCGGCGCCGTGCGGCAGCAGCGCCAGGACGCCGTCGAGTTCGCGCAGGTCGCCCTTGGGGCTGGCCGCCACGATCAGGTCAAACCTGCCGCGGCCCGCGCTCTCCCACGGCACGGTCCGCGCGCCGGCCCGCTCGACGGCGGTCAGGGCCTCGGCGTCGAAGTCGGAGCCGGGCACCAGTGTGAAGCGGCGGGCGATCCGGTCGTCCCCCGCGAAGGCCGGCAGGACGTCCAGCAGCCGGTGGAGCGCCGTCGCCGAGCGGGCGGCGAAGAGCACCGTGCGGGCCGTGCGGCGGTTGTCGGCCGTGGCCGTGCCGACGGCGGACCGGGGGCTGTCGCCGCTGGTCACCGGCGGTTGCGTGGGTTGTCCGACGGCATGGCTCGATCGTACTCGTCGAGGGTGGGACGGTCAGCCCGGCAGGGAAGGATTGTCGGCATGACGGAGTGGGGAGTGGCGCTGATCGCTGCCGGGGCGGCGCTGTTGGCCAGCCTGATCAGCGGGGTCTTCGCGCGCTCGGCGGGGCGGCGGCAGGCCGCCGCGATGCTGGAGACGGTGCGGATCACCGTCGAGCAGCAGCGGCAGGAGCGGGCGCTGGCCGCCCGCCGGGCGACCTATCTCCGTTTCCTGGACGCCGCGGAGACGGTGCTGCTGGCCCGCAGGACGGGCGGCTCCACGGCCGAGGACCGTGCCGCGCTCCAACGGGCCATGGGCGCCGTGCAGTTGGAGGGGCCGGCGGCGGCGGAGGCGGGTGCGCTGCTGGAGGCGTTACGCCGCGAGCGCGGGCCGGACGAGCTGGAACGGGCCAGGTTCGCGTTCATCACCGCGGCCCGTGAGGCGCTGCGCGCGGCCGAGCGCCGCCCGGAGTGAGTGCCCGCCGGGAGTGAGCGCGCCCCGCCCGGAGTGAGCGCGCCCCCGCCCCCGCGCCGGAGCGCGGACGCGGACGCGGGGGCGAGGGCGGGACGGGTCAGAACTCGACGATCAGCTTGCCCCGGTTGGCCGCCCGGTTGGTGTACAGGTTCTGGTAGGCGGTCGGGAAGCTGTCGAAGCCGTGGTGCACCGTCTGGTCGAAGACGATCTCCCCGCGCCTGACCGCGCCGCCGACGTCGCGCCGCAGCTCGGCCAGGTTCTCCTCGGTGAACCACTCCTCGGCGAAGATGCCCCGGATCGTGGTGCGCGGGAACATGATGTACGGCAGCAGCCGGGGGCCCGCCCAGTCGCCGTTGACCGTCGTCGACCACTGCCAGCAGACCGCGACCCTGCTGTACGGGCGGAGCATCCGGAACGCGGCGTCCGTGATGGAGCCGCCCAGGTTGTCGAAGTAGCGGTCGATGCCCTCGGTGGCGGCCAGCAGCGCCCGGTGGGTGTCGTCCACGTCGTCGCCCTGCCGGTAGCGCACCACCGCGTCGAAGCCGAAGCGTTCCAGGTAGTCGACCTTCTCCTCGGAGCTGGTGGTGCCGATCACCCGGCCCGCCCCGGCACGCTTGGCCAACTGCGCGGCCAGCGTGCCGATCGCGCCACTGGCTCCGCTGATCAGCACCGTGGACCCCGGCCGCACGTCGAGGAACTTCGTCATGGTGCCCCACGCCGTGATGCCGGGGGTGCCGAGCACGCCGAGCGCGGTGGTCGGCGGCAGCGAGGCGTCGTGGTCGGCCGGGTCCAGCCGGCGCATCGCGGGCAGCCGCAGCGGGAAGCGGCCGTGGCGCCAGACCCAGCCGCGTCCGTCGCTGATCAGATGGGTGCGCCACCCGCCGAAGCCCGCCACCAGGTCGCCGACGGCGAACGACGCGTCGGGCCCGGCCTCCACCACCTCCATGATCGAGTCGCCGCCGACGTGCTCGCCGAGCGGCGTCTCCTGCGACAGGCCCACCAGGTAGGGGTCGACGGAGACCCAGCGGGTGCGCAGCAGCATCTCGTCGTCGCGCAGCGCGGAGACGTCCAGCTCCTCGGTGACCTTCTCGTAGATCCGGTCCGCCTCGGGGATGCCGGGGACGTGCTCGCGGACGACCCACTTCTCGTTCTTCACTCAGACGCTCCTCGGTGCTCTGGTGGCGGCTGCCGGCCGCCGGGCTGGGGGAACGGTGGCGTGCCGGTCGGGCGGGCCGACCGGCACGACGAGCTGACGTGGCGGCGGCAGGCTCCGGTCGATCTCGGCGGTGAACTCCCGCCCGTCGTCCCGGCAGATGAACTGCGTGACCTGCCGCCCGGCGGCCACGGCGCGGATCAGGCCACCGACGGTGACCCACACGCCGGACATGTAGAAGTCGGCCAGTCCCGGCAGCACCGGGCCCAGCCGGTTGATCTCGCGTTCCAGGGTCTCCCCGCCGTCGTCCATGAACGGCTGCCAGCCGGGGAACGCCCCGTTGTGCGAGGCGGTGTAGCGCACCTGCGTCAGCGGCGTGGAGACGTCCCGCACCGCGATCGACTCGCGCAGCCCGGGGAAGCGCTCCTCAAGGAACGCCTCCAGCGTGGTCCGCGCCCGCCGCTTGGCCGCCAGATACGGCTTGCCGTGCCGCACGGGCAGCGTGTGCAGCACCTGCCCGCGGCGCACCCGGCTGGACTGCTCGGGCCCCTCGCGCAGTTCGCGCCAGGGGGCCGCCTCGGAGAAGTAGGTGGCGTACACCACGCTGGTCTCCTCGGGCGACAGCTCCGGGTAGTGGCGGTCGCGGAACTGGATGTTGACGCTCGGGTGCCGCATCCCGGTCAGCTTCTCGGCGACCTCGGGCTCCAGCAGATAGGTGGTGCAGGGGTCGGCCTCGGGGAAGCGGCGGCGCAGCCCGAGGAAGAGGGAGACATAGCCGGGCGAGAGCATCCCGGGCTCGTCGATGGTCTCCGTGTACAGCCGGCGGTAGGTGTCGTTGAGGTAGCGCCCGCCGAGCATGTCGACCACCGCGCTGCGCATGTCGCAGGCGGCGACGACGATGTCGGCCCGGAACTCCCGGCCGTCGCTGAGCCGCACGCCCACCGCGTGGTCGTTCTCGACCAGGATCTCCTCGACCCTGGCGTTGTAGGTGATCTCGCCGCCGAGCCCGAGATACCGCCGCTCGATGGAGCGGGCGAGCCCCAGCGAGCCGCCCTCGGGCACGCCCGCCGAGTGGTTGGCGTGCGAGGCGAGCTGGAAGTAGAACGGCAGCACCGGGAACTCGGGGTGCTTCTCGTAGAGGACGTGGTTGAACGCCTCACGCAGCAGCGGGTGTTGGAACCGCTGCGAGTAGTCGGTCATCAGCTCGGTGATGGACCGCCGGATGGAGTTGAAGTACGGCAGGAACGAGGCCAGCATCCGCCACCGCTCCCACCGGCCCATCATGCCGACCGGCTTGAGGAACGGGTAGACGGCCAGGGCTCGTTGGAACGTCCGCAGGTTGCGGCAGAAGTGCCGCACCTGCCGGGCGTCGGCCGGCGAGATCTCCGTCAGGTGCCGCTCCAGCCGGTCCGGGTCGGAGTAGAAGTAGACGGCCTGCCCGTCGCGACCGCGCACGATGTTGAAGACGTCGAACTGCCGGATCTCCTTGCCCTGGATGGCGCCCAGCTCCAGCCAGATCTGGTGCATCTCGTTGCCGGGGCCGCTGCCCAGCAGCCAGGAGACGCACCAGTCGAAGGTGAAGTCGCCCCGGTCCCAGGAGGTGCACGAGCCGCCCGGGATCTCGTGCATCTCCAGGACGTGGGTGCGGTAGCCGTTCATTCGGGCGTAGGCGCCGGTGGCCAGGCCGCCCAGGCCGCCACCGATGATGATCATGGTCTCGCGCCGCTTGCGCTGTGGCATCCTGCTGCTTTCCCCTCTTCTCGCTCTGCCGCGCCCCGCCGGTCAGGCGGGCGCCTGCTCGGAGCCGGTCAGCGCGTCGGTCCTCGCGTCGGTGCCCGGGTCGGTCGGCGCGTCGGTCGGCGTGTCGGTCAACGAGGACCGCACCAGCGCGGCGGTGTGCTCCACCCAGCCGGCGTCCAGCAGCTCCGCGTGACTGCCGGAGCCGCGCAGCACGACCGTCGTGGCCGTGGTCGCGCCGTGCCAACTGCCGCTGCCTCCCGGCGCGTACAGCTCCTCGTTGTCGCGTTCGCTGATCACCGTCAACGCGGCGTCCACCGTCCCGGTGTTGGGCGTGCGACTGGCGAACTCCAGGTAGTCGCGCGCCTGCTGACGTGTCTCCTCGGCCACCTCGCGGGAGCCGGTGTGGCGCCGCAGATGGTCGTGCAGCTCGACGTCGAACGCGTCGAGCACCTGCTCGGTCATCGGGAACGCCGCCGCCTGCCGGGGCGAGTCCACGATCACGATCCGCCGCACCGCCCGTCCGCGCGCCGCGAGCTCCCCGGCCACCTCGAAGGCGAGGTTGCCGCCCAGCGAGTAGCCCAGCAGGTCGAGCGGGCCGTCCGGCGACAGCTCGACCACGCGGTCGGCGTAGCGCGCCACCTTGTCGTCGCCGGCCAGGTAGTTGAAGCCGACCAGCCGCCACTCCGGCAGCGCTTCCGCCAACCGCCGGTAGACCAGCCCGTGGCCGCCGGCCGGCGGGAAGCAGAAGAGCGTCGGCTCCCGCTCGGCGTTGAACGCCAGCCACGGGTGCGACTCGCCCAACCGGCCGGTGACCACCGCCTCCAGGGTCTCGGCCATGCCGTGCAGCGTGGTCACCTTGAACAGCTGGCTGACCGGGATCGTCACCCGGAACTCGACCTGGAGCGCGTGGATCAGCTCGATCAGCCGCACCGAACTGCCGCCCACGGCGAAGAAGTCGTGGTGCAGCCCGGCGCGTTCCACGCCCAGCAGCCGCCGCCAGTGCGCCGCCATCCGCTCCTCGTAGAGCGTCTCGGGCGCCTCGTACGGCACGGCGTCCCCGCCGGCCGCCGGGGCGGGCAGCGCGGCCAGGTCCACCTTGCCGTTCGGCGTCAGCGGCAGCCGCTCCACCTCCACCAGGTGGTCGGGGATCAGCTGGGTGGGCAGCGCGGCGGCGAGTCGGCGGCGCAGCGCCGCCTCGTCCGGCGCGGCCTCCGCCTCCCGCTCCCCGTCGGGCGCGGTCGCCGACCAGTAGGCGCACAGCGCCGACTCGCCGGCCGCGTCGGCGCGGACCGTCACCACCGCCTGGGCGACGCCGGGCGCGGACAGCAACTCGGCCTCGATCTCGCCCGGTTCGATGCGGTGGCCGCGCACCTTCAGCTGCGCGTCGGCGCGCCCGAGCAGCCACACCAGCCCGTCCGCGTCCCAGGTCGCCAGGTCCCCGGTGCGGTAGCGCCGCCGGCCGTCGCCCAGCAGGTCGGTCCTGAACCGCTCGGCGGTCAGCTCCGGTTCGCCCACATAGCCGAGTGAGACCCCGCCGCCGCCGACCCACAGCTCGCCGGTGACGCCGGGCGGCACGGGCTCGCCGCGCTCGTCCAGCACCCACAGCGTGGAGCCGGGGAACGGCCGCCCGATCGGCACCATGCGGTGCTCGTCCATCCCGTCGGTCGTGCCCTCGAACCAGCAGCTGTCGACGGTGGCCTCGCTCAGGCCGTAGGAGTTGACCACCCGGGTCCCGGGGCCGGCCAGTGCCAGCAGCCTGCGGTACTCGCGGATCTTCCAGGAGTCGGAGCCCACCACCAGCAGCCGCAGGAAGTCCAGCCGTTGACCGGTCGACTCGCAGTAGCCGGCCAGGGTCCGCACCACGGCCGGCACGAACTCGGCGCAGTCCACGTTCTCCTGACGCATCGTCCGGTAGAGCGCCTCGGTCTGGAAGAGCAGCTCCCGCTCGACCAGCACCAGCCGCCCCCCGGAGCCCAGCGCGCGGACGACGTCCCCGAAGAACACGTCGAACGAGGGCGAGGCCAGCTGGAGATGGGTCGAGACCTCGCTCTCCAGCCGGTAGGCGTCGCGCCAACCCGCGTAGGCCGACGCCAGGTTGCCGTGGGTGACCGCCACCGCGCGGGGGCGGCCGGTGGAACCGGAGGTGAAGACGACATAGGCCAGATCCTCCGGATCGTGCCCCTCGTCCGCGCCCCCCGGCTGCTCGACGTCCGCCGCGGCCCCCGACTCCAGCGTCGCCAGCACGGCCGTGACGCCGGGCAGCCCCTCGGGGACCGCCTCGCCGACCAGCGTCACGTCGACGTTCGCCGTCGCCACCATGGTCGCCAACCGTCCCGCCGGATAGCCGGGGTCCAGCGGCACGCAGGCACCGCCGGCGCGCCACACGGCGAGCAACGCCACCAGCAGCTCGGGAGACTTGGGCAGGCAGAGGCCGACCGCCGAGCCGCGCCCGACGCCCAGCTCCCGCAGCCGGGGCGCCAGGGCGTCCGCCCGCCGGGTCAGCTCCCCGTAGCTCAACGCGCGCGCCGCGCCGAAGCCGTCCGGCAGCGTGACCGCCACCCGGTCCGGCTCCCGCACCGCCCACTCGCGCACCAGCTCGGGCACCGCCCTGCCCGGGGTCGCGGTCGCGGCGTCCGCGCCGCTGAACTCACCCAGCAGCCGCAGCCGTTCGGCCGGCTCCAGCATCGGCAGCGAGGTCGCGCAGCGCTCAGCGCCGGCCGATGTCAGCTCCTCGACCAGCCGCGTGTAGTGGCCCGCCATCCGCGCCACCGTCTCCGGCAGGAACAGGTCCGAGTTGTACTTCAGCACGCAGTGGAACCGGCCGTCGGCCGCCTCCTCGTACGCCGACAGGGTGAGGTCGAACTGGCCTTCCTCCTCGGGGAGTTCGATGTACTCCAGCCGGTAGCCGTACTTCTCCGTCGCCACCTTGTGGTGCAGCAGGATGAACATCGCCTGGAAGACCGCCGAACGGCTCGGGTCGTGCCGCAGCCCCAGCCGCTCCACCAGCAGCACGAACGGGTACTCCTGGTGGTCCAGGCCGCCGAGCACCACCGTGCGCACCCGATCCAGCAGCTCCGCGACCGTCGGCTCACCCGACAGGTCGAGCGCCAGCGGCAGCGGGTTGACGAAGTAGCCGTAGACCGAGCCGAACTCCTCCTGGGTCCGCCCCGTCACCGGGCTGCCCACCACGATCCGCTCCTGACCCGCGTAGCGGTGCAGCAGCAGGTAGTAGCCGGCCAACAGCACCATGAACACGGTGGTGTTGTGCTCCCGCGCCAGCTGGTGCACCCGGGCACTCAGCTCCTCGTCCAGCTCGAAGAACTCCGAGGCGCCGTTGTGGGTGCGCACCGCGGGCCGCGGCCGGTCGGTCGGCAGCGCCAGCTCGGGCGTCCCCGCCGGCAGCCGCTCCCGCCAGTACCGGTACATCCGCTCCGCCTCCGGGCTGGCCAGAAACGCGTTCTGCCAGTTGAGGAAGTCCAGGTACCGGGTGGTCGTTTCGGGCAGCGTGCCGGGGCCGCCGCGCCGCAGGTCCTCGTAGAGGGCCAGCAGCTCCTCGATGAAGGTGAACGTGGAGATCGCGTCCGAGATGATGTGGTGGACCGCCTTGGTGATGATCCACCGGTCGTCGGCCCGCCGCAGCAGCCGGAACCGCACCAGCGGGTCCCGCTCCAGGTCGTAGGGCTTGCGGTACTCGCGGATGATCAGCCGGTAGATCGCCTCCCAGGGCTGGTCGGCCACGTCGAAGACCGCGCTGTCCTCCCGCGCCGACGGCGCGATCCGCTGCACGGGACCGCCGTCCTCCACCACGAAGTTGGCCCGGAGCAACGGGTGGCGCTCCAGCAGCCGGCGGTACGCCTCCCGCATCAGCGCCGGGTCCAGCTCGGCCCGCACCTCGACGGCGCCGCCGATGTTGTAAGCGAAGCCGTCCGGGTCGAGCTGCTTGAGAAACCACAGCGCCTTCTGGTTCTGCGTCAGCGGATAGCACTCCGGGTCGGTGAAGACCTCGACGGCCGCCCCGCCCCCGCCGTCCGCGCCCTCGGTCAGCCGGGTCAGCAGCTCCTCGCGCAGCTGGCCGACCAGCTCGCCGACCGTGGAGCCGCTGAGCAGCGCCACCACCGGCAGCGTCACACCCAACTCGGCGCCCAGCCGCGCCCGCAGCTCCATCGCCAGCAGCGAGTCGAGGCCCAGCAGGTTCAACCCCGTCTCCGCGTCGAGCCGTTCGCCCGGCACCCGCAGCACGGCGCCGACCACCGCCCTGAACCGCTCGGTCAGCAGCCGTTCCCGCCCCGCCTCGTCGGCGGCGCCGAACTCCGCGACAAACGCACCGGGTTGACCCTCGGCCGACGCGCCGTCCACCGGCGTCGCGTCCGCCGCCAGCTCCTCGACCAGCGGCGGCGGCGCCGTGTACCAGGACAGGAACGTCGGCCAGTCCGCGACCGTCGCCACCAGCAGCTGCGCCACGTCCTGGCCGATGATCCGCTCCAGCACCGCCATCCCGGCCGTCGGCGAGAGCGAGGTCATGCCCCTGGCCTGCCGGTAGTGCTCGACCAGCCCCAGCTCCTCGATCATGCCGGTCGCCCACGGCCCCCAGTCCACGCTCAGCGCCGGCAGCCCCAGCGCCCTGCGGTGGTGGGCCAGCGCGTCCAGGAACGCGTTGCCCGCCGCGTAGTTGGTCTGGCCGGCCGTCGGCAGCCAGGCCGCGACGGAGGCGAAGAGCACGAAGTGCTCCAGCGGCTCGTCGGCCAGCCGCCGGTGCAGCGCCCACGCGCCCAGCACCTTCGGGTCGTGCACCGCGCCGAACGTCTCCCGGTCCATCCCCGGCAGCAGGGTGTCGCGCACCTCGCCCGCCAGATGGAAGACGCCCCGCACCGGCGGCAGCGCCGCCGCGCGGTGCCCCTCCAGCCACGCGCCGAGCGCCGACTCGTCGGTCAGGTCCAGCGTCACCGGCGTCGCCTGCACCCCCAGCGCCTCCAACTCGCGCAGGAACCGCACCCGTTCGGCGGTCCGCCGGTCGAGACCCGGGTCCTGCCAACGCGACCGCTCCGGCAGCGGCGAACGGCCCAGCAGCACCAGCTGCCGCGCCCCGCGCTCGGCGAGCGTCCGGCACAGCAGCCGGCCCAGCGCGCCGAAGGCGCCCGTCACCACGTAGCAGCCGTCGGCCCGCAGCCGCAGCGGCAACGGCCGGGTCAGCTCGGCCGGCCGCAGCCGGCAGCCGAACCGCCTCCCGCCGCGCAGCGCCACCTCGTCCCCGGCGCGCTGCTCGGGGCCCGCCAGCAGCTCGGCCAGCAGCGCCTCGGCCTCCTCGCCGGGGCCGACCGCCCCCGACCCGTCCAGGTCCACCAGCAGCCCGGGCCACTCCGTCAGCTCCTGGTAGCGCAGCACCCGGGTCACGCCCCAGGCACGCGCCCCCAGGGGCGCCACCGGGTCACCGGCGCGCACCGCCTGGCTGCCCCTGGTCACCACGTGCAGCCGTCCCGCGCGCCCCTCGTCGAGCAGGGCACGCGCCAGCGCCACCAGCGCGAACGGCCCCTCGGCAGCGCCGGGAGCGACCGCCGCGCCGGCCTCGGGACCGCGCTGGTCCAACGCCCACAGGTCGACCACCGCGTCGAACGCGTCTCCCGCCTCGGCCAGCAGCCGCGCCAGACCGTCCGCCGACCCGGGCACCAGCGTCGACTCGCCGGCCATCAGGTCCGTGCGCCCCACCTGCCCGGGGCGGACCAGATGGCAGTGGCCGCCGCGCTCGGCGACCAGCTTGGCCAGCGCGTCGCCGACCCCGCCCTGGGCGTCGGCGAAGACCAGCAGCCGCCCCGGGCTGCCCACCGACTCGGCGTTCAGCGGCGGGAGTTCGTCCCACTGCGGGGCGCAGAGCCAGCCGTCGACGGTCGCGGTGCCGACGGCGCCGGCCGCCCGTTCCACGTCGGCGGCGCGGAAGCCGGTCACCGCGCCCAGCGGGGTGCCGTCGTCCGCGTACACGGTCAGGTCGCCCACCAGCAGCTCGTCCGTGGCCTCGGTGACCACCGCGCGCACCCACAGCGGCCGGTCGCCGGCCGGCGTCAGCCGCACCTCGTCGATGGCCACCGGCAGGCGGACGGCGCCGCCCTCCCGCGGCGGCTCGTCGGCGAGCGCGTGCGCGAGCAGCGTCTGGAAGCACGAGTCCAGCAGCACGGGATGCAGCTGGTGGTCCGTCCCGCCGCTCACTCCCTCGTCGACGGCCGCCTCGGGCAGCCGCAGCCGGGCCAGCGCCTCGCCGGGACCGAGCCACAGCTCCTCGATGCCCTGGAACGCCGGACCGTAGTGGTATCCGTGCCCGGCCAGCCGCGCGTAGACCTCCGACCCCGCCTCCCGGCGGAAGCCGCGGACCCGCTCGGTGTCCAACGGCGGTCCGAACGGCCGGGGTTGGCCGCCGCGCACCGTGCCGGTCGCGTGCGTGGTCGGCTCGGCGCCGCCCGTGGAGACGACATGGAACGTCGGCGAGTCGGGCGCGAACGTCAGCCGGGCGCGGGTGGACCGCTCCTCCGGGAGGAAGAGCGCCTTGCGCAGCTCCAGATCGGCGATGGTGGTGTGGGTGCCGCCGGTCAGCGCCCGCACCGCCTGCGCCGCCATCTCCAGATAGCCGGCGGCCGGGAAGAGCGCCCTGCCCTCGATGCGGTGGTCCCGCAGATAGGGCGCCCGCTCCAGATCGAGCGCGGCCTCCCAGGCGGGCGCGGCGCCCGCCAGCCGGCGGCCCAGCAGCGGATGGTCCAGCTCCCCGAGCCGCACCCCGGCGACCGAGGGCGGCTCCGTCCAGTACCGCTCGTGCCGCCACGGGTAGGTCGGCAACGCGACGGGCCGGCCCGTCGGGTGGAGTGCCTGCCAGTCGATGTCCACGCCGAGCGTGAAGAGTTGGGCGAGCGAGCGGGCGAACCGTTCCGGCTCGTTCTCGCCGCGACGGATGGAGGGCAGCGCCTGCCCCTTCACCTCGCGGCGCGCCAGGCACTCCCGCACCGAGTGACCGAGCACGGGGTGCGGGCCGATCTCCAGGAAGAGTTCGAACCCGTCGTCCACCAGCCGGTCCACCGCGGCCTGGAACCAGACGGTGTCCCGCACGTTGTGCCACCAGTAGTCGGCGTCCAGCTCCTCGCCGCGCGCCACGGTGCCGGGCAGCGCCGTGAGATACAGCGGCACCCGCGCCCTGCGCGGCTTGAGGTCGGCCAGCGTCTCCCGCAACTCGCCCTCGATGGCGGCCATCTGGGCGCTGTGGTAGGGCACTTCCACGTCGAGGAAGCGGGCGAAGACGCGTTCTTCCTCCAGCTCCCCGGCGAGTTCGGCGAGCGCCTCGGCCTCGCCGGCGAGGGTCACGGAGCCGGGGCTGTTGACGGCGGCCAGGTCGATCCGGCCGCCGTACCGCCGGGCGCGGCGCGCGGCCTCGGCCTGCGGCAGCCCGACCGCCAGCATCCGGCCGGTGCCGACGAGCCGGTGCTGGAGCCTGCTGCGGTGCACGGCGACGGTGACGGCGTCGGCGAGGTCGTAGACACCGGCCTCGTGGAACGCGGCGATCTCGCCCGTGCTGTGCCCGACGATCGCGTCGGGGGTGACGCCACGTGACCGCCACAGCGCGGCGAGCGCCGTCTGGAGCGCGAAGTTGGCCGGCTGCGCCAGCCAGGTCTCCGCCATCCGGGAGGCGTCCTCGTCGGCCAGCAGCTCGTCGCGCAGCGACCAGTCGACGAGCCGGGAGAACGCGCGGTCGCAGCGGTCGATCGCCTCCCGGTAGACCGGCTCCTCGGCGTAGAGCCGGCGTCCCATGGCCCACCACTGCGGTCCCATGCCGGTGAACACCCAGACCAGCCGCCCGCGCAGCCCCTCGCGCCGCTGGCCGGTCGCCACCAGCGGGTGCGGCTCGCCACGCTCGGCGGCGGCCAGCGCCTCGTCCAACTCCTCGGGGGAGGAGTAGGCGACCGCCATCCGACGGTCCAGATGCTCCCTGCGGTGCGCCAACGTCCAGGCGACGTCGTGTGGCTGACCGCCCGTCAGCTCGGTGCGCACGGCGCCGGCCAGCTCGGGCAGCGCCTCGTCGGCGCGCGCGGTCAACGGCAGTACGGAGTAGGCCGGTCGGCCTTCCTCGGCGGGAGGGGGCGGCGTCCGGCGCGGGGGTTCCTCCAGCAGCACGTGGGCGTTGGTCCCGCCGAAGCCGAAGGCGTTGACCCCGGCCCTGGCGGGCCCGTCGTGGTCCGGCCAGGCGGTGGGCTCGGTCGGGATGCGGAAGGGGAGGGAGGCGCCGTCGATCTCGGGGTTGAGCCGGTCGAGGTTGATCTGCGGGGGTATGACGCCGTTCTTCAGCGCGAGCGCCGTCTTGATCAGCCCGGCGACTCCGGCGGCCGACTCGGTGTGCCCGATGTTGGCCTTGACCGAGCCGACGTACGGCGGCTCGGCCCCCGGCTCCCCCGACCCGGCCGGCGGGCGGCCGACCGCCAGGGCGCGGGCCAGCGCCGAGGCCTCGATCGGGTCGCCGACCGCCGTCGAGGTGCTGTGCGCCTCCACGTACTGGAGGTCGCCGGGAGATATCCCCGCGCGGGCGCAGACCCGTTCGATGAGCCGCACCTGGGCATCGGCGCTGGGAACGGTGATGCCCGGGGTGTGCCCGTCCTGGTTGACCCCGCTGCCGATGATCACGGAGTGGATCGGGTCGCCGTCGGCCAGCGCGTCGGCCAGCCGGCGGATCGCCACCAACGCCACGCCCTCGGCCCGCACATAGCCGTCCGCCGACGCGTCCCAGGGGCGGGAGAGTCCGGCGGGGGAGAGGAAGCCGCCCTTGGTCTCGGCGATGGTGTACTGCGGCGCCGAGTGCAGCAGCGTGCCGCCGGCGAGCGCCAGTCCGGTCTCGCCCCGGCGCAGGCTCTCGCAGGCCAGATGCACCGCGACCAGCGAGGAGCTGCACGCGGTGTCGAGCGAGAGGCTGGGGCCCCGGAAGTCGAAGCAGTAGGAGATCCGGTTGGAGACCATCGTCATCATGGTCCCGGTGGCGGTGTGGGCCGCCAGGGTCTCGAAGTCCAGGTCGGCGAACTGGAGGATCTTGTAGTCGAGCGTGAACGCGCCGACGAAGACGCCGACCTCGGAGCCGGCGAGCCGCCCGGGGAGCTGGCCGCCGTCCTCCAGTGCCTCCCAGGCCACTTCGAGCAGCTTGCGCTGCTGCGGGTCGAGCTGGGCGGCCTCGCGGGGGCTGATGCCGAAGAACGCGGGGTCGAAGGCGTCGAAGCCGTCGATGTACCCGCCGCGCCCGCCGACCAGCCGGCCGGGCTTGGAGCGGTCGGCGCTGCCCAGGGTGGCCACGTCGTAGCGGTCGCGTGGCGTGGGGGTCAGGCAGTCGCGCCCTTCGAGGAGGTTGCGCCAGTAGGAGCGGTGGTCGTTGGCTCCACCGGGGAAGCGGCAGCCGATGCCGACGATGGCGAATCTGTCGGATTCGGGGTCGTGTTCGGGCTCGGGGGACGAGGGGACGGGGAGCGAGTTCTTCATGGTGATCCTTCGGGGATGACGCGGAGGTGGGTCAGCCGGAGGAGGGGGGACCGCTTGTCTTCACGCGGTGCGACACGCGACGACAACACGCCAAGAGAACCGGAATTGTCCGACGGGACTTTCCTCTGGTCGTGAGGTGATGTGATCGTGTGCCCTCATCGTAAAGGCGCGGTGTTTCCGTGGTGAGATGAACGGAGGCATTAACACGCGCCGGCGCGCGCGTAATTCGCCGGCGCATTTCCCCGGTGCCACGCTTCTGACGTGCGGCGATGTCGGTTTCGGTGGTGAGCGCCGGGGGGCGTGCGTGCGCGCGCCACCTCACGAACAGGCGAACGGGGGAAAGTGTTTACGATTCTTTTTCGCCGGAGGGCGGGCAAAGCCGGAACGCGCGGTTCCGGCACTCCCGCACACGCTCGTACGCCTTTCCGTCTCGGGGTCGCCGTGTGTGTGGGAGAAGTGAAGGCATTTCGACGGAAGTTGTTCGGGTAATTCTGGGTTCCGATCGTTTTCCTTCCCTCGCCGTCGACCGTCTCCGCTGTCGCAAAGAAGCCGGTAAGGGGGGCGGACGGGAGGGAGTGGGAGAGGGGAGCGCGGTGACCGCTCCCGCCGTTCCGTCGGTCGCCGGCGGGGAGGGCGCCCGTCAGCGGCGGCCGTCGTGGCGGAGGTCGGCGGCGAGGTCGGCGGCGAGGGCGCGGAATCCGCCGGCCGCGGTCGCAACCGGACGGCTCCGCCGAGGCGTCCAATCAGGGAAGTCCATCCTGACGAGGAAAGGTGACACCGTGCCGCCACGCCCCCTGGACGCCACCGAACAGGCCGAGATATGCGCCGAGATCGGCGCGCTGCTCGGCGCCGGCCTGCCCGACGGCTGGGCGAGGGCGACCCTGAGGTGGTCCGGGCTGGCCGGCGGCGGCTCGTCGGCCTCCCTGTCCGTCGTGGCGGAGGACGGCCGCAGCCTTGCCGCGGCGGGTGTCCCGGGGGGCGTCGCAGAGCTGTGCGGGCGGCTGCGAGCGGGGATGTACAGGGAGACCGACGGCACCTGGTTCACGTTGGTCTACACGCTGGTCCCGGGGCGTCACTCGGTCCGCTTCGAGTACGAAGAGGAGCCGGAGGGACCGTCCTTCACACCCGAGAACTACGCCCAGGACCTGGCCTACTTCCCCCGCGCCGAGGAAAACGTCCCGGACTGGCTGCGAGAGAAGCTGGACGGGCTCCCCAACGTCTACGGGGGCGTGTACACGGAGCCCGACGGACCGGACGGCGTCCCGAGGCCCTCCCTGGGCGAGTGCGCCGCCGCGCTGGCCGAGGCCGGCTGGGAGACCGGAGCGTCCGACCGGTTCCGTGGAGAGCTCGCCTTCTCCACCGAGTGGGCCCGACTCAGCACGCTCTCCAGCCGCGGCCTCATCCGCTTCGCGGGACAGGTGGCCCCGGAGCGTTGGGAGGAGCTTCACGCACTGCTCACCGGGTTCGGCTGGAACGTCGGCATGACGTGCTACGAGCCGAGGGGCGGCGAACTGGCGCGGGAGTTCCCGCCCCCCAGGGAGACCGGTCGCTGACCGTTTCGGCCCGACGCCCGCCGTACAACCGTGGGCCTGCCGGCGGCGCTGCGGCGCGGCGGCGGCCCTGACCGGGGCCCCGGGAGGGGGCTTTCCGACCGGGCGGCGGCTTCCACCGCCCCCGGAGGGAACGGCTATTCCCCCGCCGGGGCGGCCGTGAGCGGGCGCCCGGGGGCGGCACCGGGGGCCTCGGGGGGCGCGAGGCGGTGGATGACCGGGCCGGCCATCGCCGTGGTGAGGAGCGCCATCAGCACCATCATCGTGAAGAGTTCGGAGCTGATCACCCCCAGCTGGCGACCGATCTCCAGGACCACCAGCTCCGTCAGCCCCCGGGTGTTCATCAGCGCGCCGAAGACCGTCGCCTCGCGCCAGCCCATGCCGAGGGCGCGCGCGGGGAGCGCGGCGCCGACGAGTTTGCCGACCACGGCGACGGCGACGACCAGCGCCAGCACCGCGGTGTCGGCGGGCCCCAACGCGCCGATGTCGACGGTGAGTCCGGTCACCACGAAGAACACCGGCAGCAGCAGCCCCGAGACGCGTTCCAGCGGGGGTTCCAGCAACTCCCGCTGCGAGGGCGCGAGATCCCTCGGCATCACCAGGCCGAAGGCGAACGCCCCGAAGATCGCGTGGACACCGATCCAGGTCGTCGCCACGGAGGAGAGCAGCACACCGGCCACCACCAGCGCCAACACCGTGCCGCGCGCGGCGAACCAGCCGCGGGCGGCGGCCCGCCGCAGCAGCGGGCGCACCAACGCGCCGAGCAGCAGCCCGTAGAGCGCCGTCAGCCCCACCACCCGGAGCGTCTCGGCCCCGCCCCGGCCGCCGCCCGACTCCACCAGCGCCACCACCAGGGCCAGCACACACCAGGCGATCACGTCACCGATCGCCGCGCACGCCATCGCCGTGCCGCCGACCCGCGTCCTGGACAGCCCGCCGTCCCGGATCACGCGGGCCAGCACGGGAAAGGCCGTGATGGCGAACGCCGTTCCCAGGTAGAGCGCGAACGTGCCAGGGGAGACTCCGTCACCCGCGTACGAGGAGTGCAGCCAGCCCGCCACGCCGAGCCCCAGCAGAAAGGGCACCACCATCGACAGCCCGGCCATCGTGCCCACCGCGCGCCCCCGGCCGCGCAGCCGAGCCAGGTCCAGCTCCCACCCGGCGAGGAACATGAAGAGAAGCAGGCCGAGTTGGGCGATGGCGGAGAGCAGCGGGCGCGCGTCGTCGGGGAAGAGCAGGCCGGGCAGGTCGCCCGGCAGCAGCCCCAGTACGCTCGGGCCCAGCGCGATCCCGACGGCGATCTCGCCGACCACCGGCGGCTGGCGGAGGCGGCGGGCCAACGGCACCACGGCGGCCGAGAGGAGCAGCACGATCGCCAGATCGGCCATGACGACCGACTCGGTCGGCAGACTCTCGGCGAGGGACATCGCACCTCCAGAGCGGGGGGACGGCGGGCCGGTGCCGGCCCAACAGCCCGATTCTGGCCGCTGGCGGCTCCCTCATCGACGCCCTTAAGCACAGCCCGAATCACCCGACCAGGCGCCGGCGCCACGCGCCGCCAACTCGCCCTTCCACCAGGGAGTTTCAACGGCCGCTTAAGGAGGTCGCGGGGAGGCGGGCGCGCTCGTTACCTTCCTGACCAGGCCGGGTGGGGGCCGGGCCGCGGGCCGGGGCTCCGCCGGGCACGGCCGCCCTTCCGGCGCCGCCGCACGGACCGTGACCGCGCGCCCGACCCAGGACCCGGAGATGACGATGACGGTGCCCCTGTCCAGCGATCGGCCGGCCCAGGGTGTCGCGCCCCACGACTTCCGTGCCCTGATGGCCGGGTTCCCCACCGGCGTGGGCATCGTGACGGCCTTTCAGCCCGACGGCCGGCCGATCGGGATGACCTGCTCGTCGATATGCAGCGTCTCCCTGACGCCCTCGCCCACGCTGCTGGTCTGCCTGCGCAAGGGCAGTCCCACACTGGCCGCGCTGCTGAGCGCCGGCACCTTCGCGCTCAACCTGCTCCACGAGGGCGGGCGTGCCACCGCCGAACTCTTCGCCTCCGGCGACCCCGACCGCTTCGACCGGGTCGCCTGGCGGTCGGGGGCGGGCTTCGGCGGCCCGCACCTGCCGGCGGACAGCCATGTGACGGCGGACTGCGAGATCAGCCAGTACAACGCGATCGGTGACCACGAGGCCGTCTTCGGCAAGGTCACCGCCGTGACCGCCGAGGAACCCGAGCGGGCCCCGCTGCTCTACGGCCGTCGCCGGTACGCCGTCTGGCCCGCCGGCTGAACTCTCCGCCGCGGTCCGCTCCCGCCGCGATCCCATCAACGGAAGGATCTCCGTCGCGGTCGTTCCCCGGTGGCCGCACGCGGTGATTCCCGAGCGGCAGCGCGCGTCTTGTTTCCGGGTGCCGGTATTCCGCTTCTCCGGCGCCACTTGGTCGTTTCCTGGGAAACACGGGTGTCGTCGGCCCCACGCGCCCCCGCTGATGCATCCTACGCGCGACGCCGACGTCGGTCCAGGTCAGGGCCCTGGCGTGAGCGAGGGGTGAGCGGGCGTTCCTATCAAGGAATTCCCGTTTCGGGAAGTCGGGTTGCAGCTTTCGCGCTTATCTACCGTTCCTTCTGATAAGGCGTTCGTTTCGTGCCATACCAAACGCCTGAACAACGAGGTAATCTCTCGTCGAACTGAATCGGTGCGGATGGGGGATTTCGCATGGAGCGTCAGCGGATTAGTGTCCGTTTCGACAATCGTGATCTGGCGTTGACGACCGTGGGCACACGAGCGAGACCGGTGCTGGAGTCCGTGTTCGCCTTCGACGCGCTCGTGAGACGCGGGGGTGGCGGCCCCTTCGCCGAGTGGCGCCAGCGCACGCTGGCGCGGATGGGCCCGCGCGCTCGCGGCCTGTCGGGGCTGCCACCCGCGCTGCGGTCGCTGCCCGACCTGCTGGCCGCCGCGGAGGCGGACCCCCTGGAGACCGCCGGGCGGCGCGACGGGGTCGCCGCCGCGCTGCGGGAGTTCCGGGGGGTGGCGGTGACGCCCTACTGGCCCCGGATCGCCGCCTGTCTTGAGGCCGACTGTTCGGCGCGCGGCCGGCTTCTCCAGCGCGGCGGGGTCGAGCTGCTGCTCTCCACGCTGCACCCCGCCGTCACCTGGTCGTCCGGGGGGCTGCGGATCGACGGCCGGGGCCCCGGCGGCGAGGCCAGGCTGGACGGGCGCGGCCTGCTGCTGACGCCCTCGCTCTTCCTCAGCGGCCCGCCACTGCTGGTCGACCCTCCGGGGCGCGCGGCGGCGCCCACGCTCGTCTACCCGGTCGTCCTGGCGCCGGCCGAGATCGCCGCGCTGTGGACGGAGAACGAGGAGTGCCAGGTCGAGGCGCTGGGCGCGCTCGTCGGCCGCACCCGCGCCGCGATCATGCAGACCCTCACCGACGCCTGCAACACCACCGAACTCGGCCGCCGCGTCGGCGTCTCGCCCGCGGCAGCCAGCCAGCACGCCGCCGTACTCAGAAGCGCCGGCCTCATCACCACCCACCGCCGGCTGAACAGCGCGCTGCACACCCTGACCCCGCTCGGCATGGCGCTGCTCAACGCGCACACCCGCGCCGCCGGGGGGCGGGCGCGGCACGTCAACTGAGGCCGGCGGCGCCCGCTTCGCCCAGCCGGTGCCGGCGGGGGAGACAGAACGAGGGCGCGCACGGCACCATGGCCCGGACGGTTCCGTGGGCGCGCGACGACGCGTACGCGACGAGGGGCGAACGAAGGGGGCGGCGGGAATGGCGCGGGCCGAGGTGCTGGTCGTCGGTGGCGGGGTCAGCGGGCTCACCACGGCGGTGGTGCTCGCCGAGGCGGGCAGGCCGGTCCGGCTGGTCAGCGACCGGGCGCCGGAGCACACCACCTCGGCGGTGGCCGGGGCGCTCTGGGAGCCCTATCTGGCCGAGCCGAGGGAACGCGTCGCCGACTGGGCGTTCGCGACGCTGCCCACGCTGACCGAGCTGGCGTGCCGGCCGGCGGAGACCGGGGTGCGGATGGTCGAGGGGGTCAAGGCCCAGCGGACGGCCGAGCCGGTGCCGCCCTGGTGGCTGCCCCGACTCCCGGACGCCCTCCGTCCGTTGCGCCCCGACGAGCTGCCGCGCGGCTACCGTTCCGGCTATGCGGCGACCAGGCCGCTGCTCGACATGCCCGCCTATCTGGCCTATCTGGAGCGGCGGTTGGTCGCCGCCGGCGGCAGGATCGAACGGCGGCGGCTGGCCTCGCTCGCCGAGGCCGGCGCCCCGCTGGTGGTCAACTGCTCGGGGCTGGGCGCCAGGGAGCTGGTCCCGGACGAACGGGTCCGGCCCGTCCAGGGCCAGTTGGTGGTGGTGGAGAACCCGGGCGTCGAGCGGTGGCTGGTCGCCGAGCCGTCGGACGGCGAGGAGAACGTCTATCTCTTCCCGCAGCCCTTCGGACTGGTCCTCGGCGGCACCGCGCTGCGCGACCGCTGGGAGACCGAGCCCGACCCCGAGTTGGCCGCGCGCGTCGTGGCGCGCTGCGCCGAGATCCACCCGGAGATCGCCGCCGCCCGGGTCCTGGGCCACCGCGTCGGGCTGCGGCCGGCCAGGCCCGCCGTGCGACTGGAGGCGGAACGCGCGCACGGCGGCCTGGTCGTGCACAACTACGGGCACGGTGGCTGCGGGGTGACCGTCTCCTGGGCCTGCGCCCGGGAGGCCGCCGGGCTGCTGCCGCCCGACTGACCGGGCCCCGGCGGCGCCGCCTCCGCACTCGCCGTCTTCGGCGCCGGGTGGGGGCGTCGGCGCCGAGGGGGCGTCGCGGCCCGCCCTCCGGCCTCGGTACTGGTGGGCTCGCGTATTCAACCGTCGCGAGTTGGCCCACCTGACTCCGGCACTGCTACTGAGCGTGACAGAGTGGGGGAGATTCTGGGTGTCAGGGGCATCCGGTTGGATAAACACGTGACTGTCTATGACGTAGCTCGCCAGTTCCCTTCGATCGCTGACCTGCGGAACCTGTGCCGCTCACTGGCGATGCTCGATGCGATCTTGAGCCCGGACTGGGAGGGTCGGTACTACTCCTTCAACGCCAGCTGGGCTGACGGCGAGGAGATGGCGTCGATGCGCAACGGCTCGGGATACGAGTACTCCATCGTGTTCTCGGCGGCCGGGGCCTATATCCGTGGCTTCGACCACGAAGCACCGATGAGCCCCTACGGCAACGACGGCGAGCCCTGGCCGGGAGTGATCGACGAGGTTCCGGAAGCCTTCAAGTCCTTCGTCGCGGAGCCCGCGTTCACCGATGAGGACGACGTGCCCGTCGTGACGGCCTGTCTGTGGCGGGAGG
Source organism: Streptomyces sedi (assembly GCF_006335015.1). Taxonomy (GTDB): domain Bacteria; phylum Actinomycetota; class Actinomycetes; order Streptomycetales; family Streptomycetaceae; genus Streptomyces; species Streptomyces sedi. Next base: position 174,945 of record NZ_VDGT01000007.1, on the reverse strand, counting down.
CGACGGACGATCGGTGGCGGCACGGCGTGATCGACTTCCCCACCGGGAGTTCCGACCCAGACGGTGCAACGGGCCTGTTCGAGCTCCTGGTCGACCGCTCGCCGGAGGCGTTCCAGCGCTTCGCCGAGGACTACCACGAGGTTTCCGTGGACCTGGAAGCGGTGCGCGATGTGTATGCCTTGCTACCGCTGAGCCATGAGCTCGTGTCATCGCTGAACCCGGAGGTCACCCTCGTAGACCTGGGCGAGGACATCGCCGAGATCGGCTACCCGCAGCCGCTCCGGGACGCGACCTGAGCTTCAACCGTCGGTGAGCGGATGGGGAGCCCAGCCCGCCGGTGACCGGGTGTGGTCGCCTGCGGCGTATCGGCTCCAGGCTCCGCCGTTCTCCCGGAGGAGTCGGCTGGTGGTCTTGTCGTGGTAGCCGAGGGCGTCCGCGAGGACGGGGGCGGGCAGTTCGAGGAGTTGCTGTCGGATGGCGGCGCCGCGGGCAGCGGCGACCGGAATGCCGATCTCGCCCAGGAGTGCGGACAGGTGGTCGGGGCGGGCTGGCTGGCCGGCTCGGCGGCCGGGGAAGAGCCAGCGGGACGCCTGGTTGGTGGCGGTGTTCATGTTGCCGCGGTCCGCGTTGTACGCCAGCGGCAGGGCCGCGACCGGTGCGGGGACGGGCGAGGCGGGCTCCCCGAGCCGCAGCAGTGTGGCCTCTCCGTTGTGGAGCACGTCGTCGATCGTCAGCCGGACGATCCGGGTGAGAGGTTGCGCGTAGAGAAGGACGATGACGCCGGCGACGCGGAGGCGCGTCGGTGCGTCCGCGTCGATCAGCAGCCGGCCGAGTGCGGCCAGGCGTTCGTCCTCGCTCAGGGCGGGTCACCGGGAGATCCTCTGGGCAGGGATGGAGAGGGGGCGTGGGCATCGGCGGCTCTGCATGGCCCAGTTGAGGAAGGGCCTCAGGGAGGTGCGGCGGCGTTCGGTGTTCTCGGCGAACCAGGCGTCGATGTCGAGCTGGCCCAGGGACGCGAGGGTACTGTTCCGGGCGCTGAGCCACTGCAGGAAGGCCGTCGCGCAGGTGATCTGCTCGGCCGCGAAGAGCTCGATCGTCTTCAAGTGTTCGGGTTCTGCGATGCCGGCCAGGTGGCCGGGCAGCCATCGTTGGAAGGAGCAGATGTGCTTGTCCACGACGGGTAGGACTCCGCTGGCCGTCGAGAGTTCTTCCAGATGGGCCGCTGCCCGCCAGGGCTGGAGTTTGTGGAAGGCGTCGTGGGTCAGGGGGATCTGTCCGAGGCCGAGCCTCCGCAGCATCTGGGAGGCGTTCCCGGGTTGGCCGCGGCGCATGTCGAGCCAGGACAGGCCGCCCGTCCACCAGGTGCAGCCGTGCCGCACCTGGGATCGACCCGTCGAACCCCACTGGTCCACCACCCTCCGTCACTCGCGTCGTATGCGAGAAAACCGCATCTGATGCGAGTCGGCGGACAAACCGCAGGTCAGTCAGCCGGACGAGTGACACCAGCTGGCGTCGCCCGCACGTCCGTGGCTACCGTCGCCACCAGCAGGCTGGGCCAACTTCCATGGTCAGTACGCTGGTGGGCGCCGTTAGCCACGACGATTCGCGAACCGTCGCGAGTTCGCATCGGATGCGATTGGCGGCGCTTGGAACATCGGTACAGCGGTTAACGCTAAGCCGGTGCTCACGGTCAGGCGGGGGCTCCGAGAGCGGTGACGCGGTTCTTGTACTCGCGGCGGGCCTTGCGCTGGGCCGGGATCACAGCGGTCCCAGGGGCGCCGTCGAGAGGCTGGGAGAGGTCGAGAAGTCGGCGGTGGACCGCTGGCACGGCCGTGATGCGCAGGGTGTAGCCCTGGCCGTGCCGTACGGTCAGGCCGTGGTGGAGCGCGGCCCGCTCGGCGGGCTCCAGCTCGGTGGTGCGGAGGAAGTCGGCGACCCTGCCCGGCATGTCGAGGGTGACCGGCAGCTCCGGGGCCGGGACGTCCTCCTCGATGGCGGTGTGGTCGGGCATGAGGTCCGCGACGGCTGTGCGGATCGCGCCGCGGCTGACGCCATGGTCACGGGCGAGGGCGGCGATCGAGCGGCCCTCCAGGTAGGAGGTGCGCACGCCGGCGGTCTTGTCGGCCGGGACGGCGGGGCGGCGTCCGCCCTTGTTGCCCTTGGCGTCTGCCGCGCGCAGTCCGTCGTAGGTCAGCTCGCGCTGGAGGTCGCGCTGGAGTTCGCCGGCGGCGGCGAGGGTCTGCACCATGAACTTCACGGTGGACAGCAGCTCTCCGGTGCGCGGGTGGCGAGCGGTGAGGTCCATGGCGGAGAACGCGCCGTCGTGGATGCGCAGCGCCATCTGGTCGCGGCTCCGGAACCAGCTACGCGTTCTGGGGCAGGAGACCGGCGTCGATGACCTCAGCGATCAGGGTGGCGCCGCGGCTGTTCTGGTGGATGTGGTCGGTCGTGAGCACGAGGTTTCGGCGCCGCGAGATCGTGTCGAGGTTGCGGCGGAGCACGGCGTGTTGGACGAGGACGCCGAGGCCCGCTGCGGGCGTCACCTCCCGGTAGGGAATCGGCGGTGGGTCCGCTTGGCGCAGTTCCTCGATCTGGCGTTCGTGGAGTGGAAGGTAAGTCACCTCGTTGGTGGTGGCGACTTCGGCGATCATCCGGCTGTACCGCTGCGATGCCTGCGCCGCTGCTCCGTCGAGTTGTTGGCCGAGAACCGGGAGCGACAGCAGACCGATCGTCGCGTCGGTTTCCGCTCGCAGTCGTTCGACGACGGCTCCCAGGCACTGCTGGAACCAGCCGGCTGACGGGCGTTCGGGGAGCTGTTTGCGCTTCATGGCCTTGTCTACGCGGTAGCCGGCAAGGCTCGCTCGGGCGTCGTTGGTCCCGATCAACACGGTGATGACGTCGGGCGGGTTCGCGATGACGGCGTCGAGGCTCCGCAAGAGGTTGTAGGCGAAGTCACCGTTGGCGCCGAAGCGGGCAAGCTGCAGATCACCGGGAGGGTGGCGTCGTCCGAGGAGGTCCAGGTAGTCGACGCTGATCAGCGCGCGGGTGAGGCTGTCGCCGAGGCAGGCGATGCGTGTCGTCATGGTGCTTCCGGTCCCGGCACGCCGACGCGTTCGGTCGGGTGGGTGTCGGTGCGAGGACGGTGGTCGGTGCCGAGGCCGGCGGTGATGGTCAGGATGGACGTCGGCCCGGTCATGTCGACCGCGTGCCATACCCCGGCCGGGTTGATGGTGGCCTCGCCGGGCCCGAGCAGAACGCGGTCGGGCACTCCGTCCAGGTCGCGGGTGACCGTCACCGACCCGCTGAGGCAGACGACCAGTTCGTCGCCGGCGGGGTGGCTCTCCCAATGGTCGCCGGGGCCGTAGCCGTCGAAGATCATCACCATCCGGCCCTCGGCGCCGTCTGCCGCAACCGCGGCGCTGTAGGCCTGGAGCGCCTCCGGGTCCCAGGCGAAGCCCTCGACGGGTTTCGCTGTCGATCCCAGTCCGAGGTGCACGGGGGCGGTCCGCAGGTCGATGGCGTTGTGTTCGTTGACGAGTCTCATGCCGACGATCGTCACACCGCAGCGATCGGGTGGTCTTGAAAGAATGGGAACACAAGCCGACGCGACGGGCGGTCGGTCGGCGACTACCCGGTCCCGAGGAGGACCTCGCTGTGCCGCCAGGCCGTCGGCGTTCGGCACGTGAACTCGGTCCGGTCCCGCACGAGGTGGGCCTGGTCGGCGTAGCCGGAAATGGTCGCCACATCGGCCCACGGGACCGGGTCCCGCGCCGTCGCCAGGTCGTGCGCGTGCTCGAAGCGGAGAACGCGGGCGAAGGTTTTCGGCGACGGGCCCAGCTCGCCGCGGAACCGTTCGGTGAGGTGCCGGCGGCTCCAGCCCAGTTCCGCGGCGACTGCACCGACCTGGACGCGGCCCCGCGCGGCGACGAGGCGGCGCCAGGCCTCGGCCACCTCGGGGCGCATCCGGCGCACACGGTCGCTGCCGGCGCCACGACCGACAGCTCGCAGGAGCAACTCGTCCAGTAGGGCGAACGGCGCTGCCCATGTCGATGCCGCTCGGAGCCGGTCGGCCAGTTCGACGCCAAGCGCTCCGAGAAGCTCGTCCAGGGGGACCAGTCGGTGGGCGAGCACAGCGGCGGGCATGCCGTAGATGGCCCGAGCCCCGAGCGGTGTCAGCGCCACCTTCACACCTTGCTGGCGTCCGTCGTGGTGGATCGCGACGGACCGGCACATCAGACCGCCGGCCACACTGCCGAATCGGGTGACCGGTGACCCGTCGCCAACGCCCGCCGCCACCTCCAAAGGGTCTGACAGGCTGATCACCGCAGTGAGAACGCCGCGCGGGGTGCCTGGGACGACCATCTGTCCGATGCCCGCGACCTGGTCGTTGACGGCGTTGAGCCAGGTGATGCCCCGCTTGAACCCGAAGTACTTCGGTGATGGCGCCGCGCTGACCGTGCGGACGGGAACGACGAACCGCAGCCCGTCCACCGAGGCGAGCAGGCCCTCGCCCCAGAACTTCACGATCGGCACTTCGGCCTGGGCGGCGATCAGCCGCCCGTTCGCGGCGGCGATGGTGTCGGCGCGGAGGTAGTACTGGTCGACGTGCACGAGCCGGGCCCGGGTCAGCGCCTCATGAGCGGGGTTGACCACCGGGGCCAGGCCGATGTCGCACGCCTCCGACACGAGCAGCGCGACCACCGACGTGGACAGGTCCTTCATCCGGGTCGTGCCGTCCCCCAGGTGCACGAAGGCGTCCAGGAAGCCGGTCCAGGCATTCACCTCGAACAACAGGTCCGGCAGGTCGATCTTCGGGAGCATCCGCTCGACCCGCCCCCGCAGCCAGGTCAGGGACTTCGGCTCACCGAGCGCGCCGAGCTTGTCGACGTTCAGCTTCGCCCGCCCGTCGTCCTGCACCTCGATGGACACCTTCGCCGCCGGCCCCGCCTCCCGAAGACGCTCGGCGAGCTGTTTCCACACCGACGCGACCACTCCCCATCCTCGTACTCGTGGTACTCGTAGGCGTCCCGGATCTCCCACGCGTGCTCGTACGCCGTCGGCTTGCGCTCGGTGTACCGCTTCACGCACGAGACGTCCGCGATGCCGAGCTGCGCGGCCAGGTGCTCGATCACGCCCCACGGCACGTCCAGCGGGTCGCCCGGGAGGAACCGGCCGATGTAGCGCACCGCGCACATCTGGAGAGCGAACCCGAGCCGACTGTGGTCCCCGCGCCGCTTCGCGCTCAGCTTGCGGTCCTCGTCGTCCAGGAAGAAGAACCGCTCCAGCTCCGGCCGGGTCGGCTCCTCATTGAACTTGCCGTACGGCGCCGCCTGTTCGTCGGTCAGGAACGCCACCGGCATGAGCGCGAAGCTATCGGCGCCCGGAGCCGCTCAGGGATCTTCCGTCGAACCTCGTCGCCGGGCCTGTCACCTGTGCTAGGCGCCATGATCGCGGGCTTAGCGTCAACCGCTGTACCGATGTTCCCCGAGGCCGCCCTCGTCAGCCCCACCCCCGCCAGCACCACCGCCATGCCCAGCACCACCCGGGGGCTCAGCGGCTCGGCCAGCAGCCACGCGCCCAGGCCGAGCGAGACCACCGGCAGCAGATAGCCCACGGTGGCGGCCGTGGTCGGCCCCTCGTCGGCGATCAGCCGGAAGTTGAGAAGAAACGTCACCCCCGTGCCGAGCGTCCCCAGCACCAGGAGCGCCCACAGGCCCGTGGCGTCCGGCCCCTGGCCCGCCGCCGCGCCGCCCGTCAGCAACCCCGGCGCCGACAGCGCCGTGGCTGCGGTGAGTTGGGCGGCGGAGAGGGCCAGGGGGCCGGTCCCGGTGCCCGTCAGCCGCCGGGCCATGTAGGCGAAGGCCAACGCGTAGCTGACGGCGGCGCCCAGCAGCGCCAGCGCCCCCCAGCCCATCAGCCCGCCCGCACCGCGCCACGGGGCGAAGAGCAGCGCCGTTCCCGCCAGGCCGAGCAGCAGCCCGCCCAACCGGGCGCCGCCGAGGCGCCGTTCGGCGCCCAGCGCCAGGCCGAGCAGCAGCGACCACAGCGGGGTGGTCGCGTGGATCACCCCGGCCACGCCGGAGTCCACCGTCCGCTGGCCGAGGCCGAAGAGCAGAAACGGCAGCGCGTTGCAGAACAGCGCGGCCACCAGCAGCCTGCCCCACACCGCCGCCGACGAGGGCAGCGCCTGCCCGGCCACCCGCGCGGCGACCCACAGGACCGCCGCCCCCAACAGGCAGCGGCCGAAGGCGATCTGGGCGGGGGAGAGGCCGTGGTCCAGACAGACGTCGATCCAGAGGAAGGCCGAGCCCCACAGCAGTGCCAGCAGAGCCATCCTGGCGGTGGTGCGGTGGCGGGCGGTGAGCGAGGACAACGCGAGCCTCCTGAGGCCGGGCCGTGCCGGGCGCGGCGAAGCGGGAGCGGGAGTGAGAACGGGAACAGGAACAGGACGACGATCGCAGCGCGGACAGCCAAGGACAAGCGAAGGATTCACGGGTTATCGTTAAGCTGTCCTACATGCTTGACGTGCGACGACTCCAGGTACTCCGTGCCGTGGTGACCAGCGGCTCCGTGACGGCCGCCGCCCAACACCTCGGCTACACCCCCTCCGCCGTGAGCCAGCAGCTCGGCGTGCTGGAACGGCAGGCCGGGACCCGGCTGCTGGCCCGGGTCGGGCGCGGGGTCCGTCCGACAGCCGCCGGCCGACTGCTCGCCGAGCACGCGGAGTTGATCGCCCGTCAGGTCGCGGCTGCCGAGACGGCGTTGGCCGAGCTGCGCGCCGGCCGCTCCGGTCGGCTGACGCTGCGTTACTTCGCCAGTGCCGGCGGTCCCGTGGTCGCCCCGGCGCTGGCGGCCTTCCGCGCCGAGCATCCGGGCGTGCGCCTGACCCTGCGGCTCGAAGCCCCGGGGGAGTCGCTCGACGAGGTGGCGAGGGGAACGGTCGACGCCGCCCTCGTCGTGCGCGACGCGGGCGACACGGCGCCGGGCGTGGTGTCGCGGCCGGTGGCGGAGGACCCGTTCCGGGTGGTGCTGCCGCGCGGCCATCGGCTCGCCGGACAGGCCGAGTTGGCGTTGACCGAACTCGCGGGCGAGCCCTGGGTGACCGGGGAGTGGCCGGTCGGCCCGTGCCTGCGACGCGTCCTCGACGCCTGCGCCGCCGCCGGTTTCAGCCCCGATCTGGCGGTCGAGAGCGAGGACTACCCGACCGCCCAGGGGTTCGTGGCGGCCGGCCTCGGGGTCGCCGTCATCCCGTCGCTCGCGCTGGGCACCCCCCACCCCGGGGTGGTCTCCCGCCCGCTGTCCCCAGGGCTCGGGCGGCCCGTCTGCCTGGCGGCGGCCGAGGCCACCTGGGAGCTTCCCACGATGGCGACGCTGGAGTCGGCGCTGCGCGGCGCGCTCCGTGAGGCGGGGGCGGTCGAGGCTTTCTGAGGGGGTGTCAGTTTCGCTCGCGCGAACGGAAGGTAGCTTTCCTGTTCGACCTGGACCGCACGTTGGCGGCAAGATCGTCCCGACCAGCCAGGGGCGCTTGACCCGCCCGCGGGGCCGGGCACCCGCCGGCGACCCGCCGGGGGGTGGGTGACGAGGGAACGCCAAGAGGAACGACATGACCGGTGCCGAGCATGGCCGACAACCCGTCAGGAGACGCGAGATCCTGCGCGAGGCGGTGGCCGACGCGCTGCGCGCCGCCGTCGTCTCCGGCGAGATGGAGCCGGGGGTGGTCTACTCGGCTCCCGCGCTCGCCGCCCGCTTCGGCGTCTCCGCGACCCCGGTGCGGGAGGCGATGCTGGACCTGGTCAGGGAGGGCATGGTGGACTCCGTGCCCAACAAGGGGTTCCGGGTCACCGAGATCTCTCCCGCCGACCTCGACCACATCGTGGAGCTGCGGCTGCTGATCGAGCCGGCCACCGTCTGGCGGATAGTCCCCGACGTTCCCGAGGAGCATCTCGCCACGCTGCGGGCGATGGCCCAGCGGATCATGGACCACGCGGCGGCGGGCGATCTGCTCTCCTACAGCGAGGCCGACCGCCGTTTCCACCTGGCGCTGCTGGCCTACGGCGGCAACCCGGCGCTCGTCCAGACGGTCTCGCAACTCCACGCCAGAACACGGTTGTTGGGGCTCGCCTCGGTGGCGAGGCGAGGGCGGCTCGGCGCGGCGGCGGAGGAACATCTGCGGCTGGTCGAGCTGGTCGCCCTCCGCGACCGCGACGCGGCGCGGGCGCTGATGCGCGCGCACATCGAGCAGATGCGGGCGGCGGACGCCGGCGCCGACGCGGACGCGGACGTGGATTGGCGGTAGGGGGCGGCGTTTCGTCGTTGTCCTCGGCCCGGTGGGTGGTCGCTCGCACGGTTCCCCGCGCCCCTGTGGGGATTGCTCGCGCGGTTCCCCGCGCCCCTTCGTGGGGGGCGGGGGAACCGCGCGGAGCGGGTGGGCGCCGGGCCGGGTCAGTTCAGCGTGGCCAGGGCCTCGTTGAACGTCGCCGAGGGGCGCATCACGGCCGCCGCCTTCTCCGGGTCGGGGAGGTAGTAGCCGCCGATGTCGGCGGGGGAGCCCTGGACGGCGATCAGCTCGCCGACGATGGTCTCCTCCTGCTCGCCCAGCGTCTTGGCCAGCGGGCCGAACGCCTCGGCCAGCGCCGCGTCGTCGGACTGCCCGGCCAGCTCCCGCGCCCAGTACAGCGCCAGGTAGAAGTGGCTGCCCCGGTTGTCGATGCCGCCGAGCCGCCGGCTGGGCGACTTGTTCTCGTTGAGGAACGTCGCGGTCGCCCGGTCCAGCGTGTCGGCCAGTACCTGCGCCCGGGCGTTGCCCGTCCGCTGCGCCAGGTGCTCGAAGCTGACGGCCAGCGCCAGGAACTCGCCCAGGCTGTCCCAGCGCAGGTAGTTCTCCTTGACCAGCTGCTGCACGTGCTTGGGCGCCGAGCCGCCGGCCCCGGTCTCGAAGAGGCCGCCGCCGTTGATCAGCGGCACCACCGAGAGCATCTTGGCGCTGGTGCCCAGCTCCAGGATCGGGAAGAGGTCGGTCAGGTAGTCGCGCAGCACGTTGCCCGTGACGGAGATGGTGTCCTCGCCCCTGCGGATGCGCTCCAGCGAGTAGGCGATGGCCTCGACCGGCGCCAGGATCTCGATGGTCAGGCCTTCGGTGTCGTGCTCCGGCAGGTAGGTGTTGACCTTCTCGATCAGGCTCGCGTCGTGCGCGCGGGTCGCGTCCAGCCAGAAGACGGCCGGGTCGCCGGTGGCGCGGGCGCGGTTGACGGCGAGCTTGACCCAGTCGCGCACCGGCACGTCCTTGGTCTGGCACATCCGCCAGATGTCGCCCGGCTGGACGGGGTGCTCCAGCACCACGTCGCCCGAGGCGGCGTACACGACGCGAACGGTCCCGGCGGCCGGGATCTCGAACGTCTTGTCGTGGCTGCCGTACTCCTCGGCCTTCTGCGCCATCAGGCCCACGTTGGGCACGGAGCCCATGGTCGCCGGGTCGAAGGCGCCGTGGGCGCGGCAGTCGTCGATCACGGCCTGGTAGATCCCGGCGTAGCTGCTGTCCGGGATGACGGCCAGGGTGTCGGCCTCCTCGCCCGCCGGGTCCCACATGTGGCCCGAGGTGCGGATCATCGCGGGCATCGAGGCGTCGACGATCACGTCGCTCGGCACGTGCAGGTTGGTGATGCCCCGGTCGGAGTCGACCATGGCCAGCTCGGGCCCGTCGGCCAGCTCGGCCTCGAAGGACGCGCGGATCGTCTCGCCCTCCGGGTGGCTCTCCAGGCCCTTGAGGATGCTGCCGAGCCCGTCGTTGGGGCTGAGCCCGGCGGCGGCCAGGGTCTCGCCGTGGGCGGCGAAGGTCTTCGGGAAGAAGGCGCGCACCACGTGGCCGAAGATGATCGGGTCGGAGACCTTCATCATGGTGGCCTTGAGGTGCACGGAGAACAGCACGCCCTCCGCCTTGGCGCGGGCGATCTGCTCGCCGAGGAACGTCCGCAGCGCCGCGACCCGCAGCACCGAGGCGTCGACGATCTCGCCCTCCAGCACCGGCACCGACTCGCGCAGCACGGTGGTGGTGCCGTCCTCGCCCGCGAGTTCGATGCGCAGCTCACCGGCGTTCGGCAGGATCGCGGAGAGCTCCGTGGAACGGAAGTCGTCGGCGGTCATGTGCGCGACATTGGTCCGGGAGTCCGAGGACCACGCGCCCATGCGGTGCGGGTTGCCGCGGGCGTAGTTCTTGACCGAGGCGGGGGCGCGGCGGTCGGAGTTGCCCTCGCGCAGCACGGGGTTGACCGCGCTGCCCTTGACCCGGTCGTAGCGGGCCCGTACCTCGCGCTCCTCGTCGGTGCGCGGCTCGTCCGGGTACTCCGGCAGGTCGTAGCCGCGCTCGCGCAGCTCGGCGATGGCCGCCTTCAGCTGCGGGATGGAGGCGGAGATGTTGGGCAGCTTGATGATGTTCGCCTCGGGCGTCTGGGCGGCGTCGCCCAGCTCGGCGAGTGCGTCGTCGATGCGCTGGTCGGCTTCCAGCCGCTCGGGGAAGCTGGCGATGATCCGACCGGCCAGCGAGATGTCCCGCTGCTCCACCCGGACGCCGGCGGTCGCCGCGTACGCCTCGATCACCGGCAACAGCGAAAACGTCGCCAGGGCGGGGGCCTCGTCGGTTTGTGTGTAGATGACGGTCGAGTCAGTCACCGGGCGCTCTCCACTCCACGTCTGCAACATTGCTCGACATCAAGATATCCCGTGCCCCCTCCGGTCCCGAAGCCGCTCCCGTCCTCTCAGCCGTGGGCGGTGGTGAACGCACCCCAGGTGAACGGCGCGTGCGCCACCGCCCCCGTTTCCCGCCAGCGCGCCAACTCGCCGCGCTGCCAGTCGTTGAGGGCCACCACCGGATCGGGCGCGTCGCCCGCCGCGTCCACCGCCAGGACCGCGCGGGCGATCACCGAGGTCTCCGCGTCCGCGCCCGGCGCGAACCGGCGCACGCCGGCGTCCGTCGGCAGCGTCCAGCGCGTGGAGACCACGTACTCGGCGCCGGCGTGGATCGCGGCGGCGACCAGCCCGGTCGGCTCGGCGAACCGCACCTCCCCGCCGCTCTCGCAGGCCACCAGCGCCACCCGGTTCGGCATCCGCCACGGCGTGGGCGCCTCGGGCCGGTGGCCGAGGACCAGGTCGGCGGCCGTCAGCGGCCGGTGCCCGCCGAGCGGCGCCGCGCGGCCCGTGGTGTCAGGCCCGCACCCCAGGTGGAGCCGCGCGTCCAGACCGTGCTCGCCGGTGGTGACATGGCCCACATAGAGAAACCTGGCGGCGTCGGCCAGCAGCGGCTGGAGCACGTCCCTGGTGAGCCCGGAACGGCGGAACGCCTCCGCCGGCGGGACCTCGGGGCGCAGCCGGTCGCCCAGCGCGGCGACCATCGCGACCAGCGGCGAGTCCTCGCCGACCGGGCCGAGCACCGAGCCCAGACCGGTGCGCGCGGCCGGCCCCGGCACCCTCGGGTCGAGCGCGGCCACCACGGGGCCGGCCGGGTCCCACGGCGAGACGACGCGCTCGGGGGAGTGGCGCACCGTCGCCGGCGGCAGCGCCGCGACGTCCAGATGCTCCACCAGGCGTTCCGTGACATCCACCCGCAGCGCCTCCCAGGGCACCTGCCCGGTGGAGGGCGAGGGCTGCACCCGCAGCCTCGGGCGGATGCCGCGCTCCAGCAGCAGGTCGAGTTCCCGTCCCAGGTGGTAGGGGATCAACGCGGTCGCCAGCCGGCCGAGCAGCGCCGCCTCCCGCTCCGGGGCGGTCAGCGGGCCCTCGCCCAGCGACCTGGTCAGCGCCCGCTCGATCGACTCGCCCGGCAGCGGCGTCGGCAGTGCGGCGGCCAGCTCGGCCAACACCCCGGCGACGGCGGCCCGTTCGAAGTACAGCACCCTCGGCTCGTCGGGCGCGTGCTCCCAGCGCCACGTCAGATACAGGTCGTCGGCGTCCACGTACTTCAGCTGCACGGTCGGCTGGAAGGAGCCGTCGCACCCCTCGACCACCCCGAGATCCACCTCCGGCGGCCCGGTCCTCGCCGTCATCGTGTCCTCCCCACCGTTGCCCACTCCGTTCACCACGCGTCGAGTTCGACGGTCGACCGGATCGGCCGGCCGTAGCGCCGCTCGCCGGCCGCGATCCAATCGCCGAGGCCGGGGGCGGCGCTGGCGAAGACCCGCAGCCTCGGCGGCAGTGCCAGCCTCGGCGCCGGGAAGCCGTCGGCCGGGTCCTCGCCGCCGGCGGCCAGCGCCGAGGCGGTGAACGCGCCGGCGACGGCCGGCTCGGCCGGGGCCGGGAACGGCTCGGGAAGCTCGGCGCCGACGGGGGCCCGCGCGCCGATCCTGGCGCGCAGCTCCTCGACGAACGGGGCGCCGCCCGCGCCGGCCGGCGGCCGTTCCGCGTCCAGCGTCGCGGAGGCGGCCAAATGCTCCACCAACTCCAGTGCCAGACGGGGCTGTTCGGCCATCGTGAGCAGCCGGAGCGCCGTCGCCACGGCGGGCCGCGCCACCTCGGTGGTCCACCGTTCCCTGGTCGGTCCCGGCGGGAACGAGTGCCGCAGCGCGTCGGTCGCCAGCGCCGCCGGCAGCCCCACGTCCAGCGCCGACGCCAGCCACTGGCGCCGCAGCGGCGGCAGCCACGCGAAGCGCAGCAGGGCCAACGCCACCCGCGCCCGCCTGGCATCCACCCGCGCCGCCTCGTGCGGCGCCCCCGAGTCGAGGCACAGCGCGCGGGCGGCCAGATAGTGGCGGTCGGAGGCACGGAAACGCAGCCGGCAGGCCGCCAGGTCGCCCGCCAGCAGCTCGCACTCGATCAGCCCCGCGACATCCCCCGTCCGCTCCAGCACCCGGCTCGCGCCGCGCAGCACCCGCCGGGCCCGCCCGACCCTGCCGCTCAGGAACCACGCCAGCGCGAGCCCGAACCGGCAGGCCGCGACCCGGTGTTCGGCGCCGAGCGCGACGTGGGCACGCTCCGCCCGGCGCAGATGCCGCCTGGCCTCGGCGAGCCGCCGCCGGCCGAGCGCCAACCGGGCCAGGTTCTCCTCGGTCAGCGCCCGGGCCGAGGCGTCGCCGCCGAGCGCGTGGAAGTCCTTGGCCAGCGCCAGATGGCGCGCCATGGTCTCGGCGTCGCCGGCGCGCTGGGCGAGCACCGCGAGATTGGTGTGCGCGTGGCCCGCCAGCCGGGGCTCGCGCTCCTCCGCGACCGCCAGCGCCGCCCGCACCTCCGTCTCCGCCTCCGCGTAGCGGCCCAGCGCGATCAGCGCGCAGCCACGCGTGTTGCGCAGGGTGAAGTCCAGCACCGCGTTGCCCGGCCCCGCCGTCGGCAGCGCGACCGCGGCGTCGCAGTCGGCCAGCGCCTCCACGTTCCGCCCCAGCAGCTGGAGCGTCTGCGCGCGGTTGACCAGCACGCTCGCCCGGACCTTCGGGGTGCCGCGGTCCGCGCCCGCCAGCTCCTCGACGCGGTCGCAGCAGGCCAGCGCCAGCCCGGCCAGCCGCAGCGACTCCTCGGGGGCGCCGCGTTCCCCGGCGAGCCCGGCGAGGTTCGCCAGCGCGCGGCAGCGCACGTCGAGCCCCTCGACGTCGCCGTCGACGTCCTCCGTGGCGGCCACCACCCGCTCCAGCAGCCGCACGCCCTCGCGGTAACGGCCCCCGGCCACGGCGCCGGCCGCCTCGTTGACCAGCGAGGCGTGCCCCGACCAGCGCGGACCGTAGCTGGTACCGGTGCGCACCCCCAGCAGCTCCTCGGCGTCCGGCTCCCGTTCGCCGCCGCGCCGGGGCAGCGGCCCGCTCACCACGCGCGGACCGCCTCGGGCGCCCGGACGGGGAAGCCGTAGATCCGCTCCGCCCGTTCCATCCACGGCTCCAGCTCCGACGGCGTCCCGGGCGCCACCCGGACCCGGGGCGGCAGTGCCAGCCGGGGCGCCGGAAACGCCGGGTCACCGCCCGTGGCCAGGCCGATCGCCGCCGCCGTGTAGGAGAGGCGCTCCTCGGTCAACGGCCCGCGACGCGGCAGCGGCACGTCCGCCACGTCGGGCGGCGCCTTCGTGCCAGGCGGCGGGACCGCGCCCCCCGGCGCCCCCGCGCTGAGCGAGGCGGTCGCCGTCAGATGGTCCAGCAGGGCCACGGCCAGGGCCGGCCGGCCGGCGTTGCGCGTCGCCAGCAGCGCCGCGCGCAGCGCGGGCGCCGCGGCGAGCGCCACCCAGCGCTCCCGGTCCCCGCCGGCGGCGAAGAACTGCCGCGCCGCCTCGGCCGCCAGGGCCGCCGGCACGGCCGTCGCCAGCGCGCGCTCCAGCACCGGGCCGCGCTCCTCCGGCGGCAGCGCCGCGGCCCAGCGGGCGTGCGCGTCGGCGCGCCACCAGTCGAGGGTGAGCGCCACGTGCCACCCCTGCGACTCCTCGGCCAAGGCCCGCGCCGCCAGCACCTCGTCGTCGGCCTCGGGGAAGCGCCCCAGCGCGTCGAGCGCGCCGCCCCGCACCTGGTGGAACGCGATCCGGGACAGCGGCGTCGCCTCGGTGCCGAGCGCGGCGCGCGCGGTGTCCAGCAGCGCCAGGCCCTCGGCGGCGCGCCCCGCGCTCACCGCGACGGCCGCCCTGCCGAGGCGGCAGGCCGCGCGCTGGGCGGCGTGCCCCTCGCCCGGCAGCAGCGCCTCCGCCCGGGCGAACCGGACGTCCGCCGTCTCCCAGTCCCCGGCCAGATAGGCGCTGCGGCCCAGGCTCGCCAACGTGGCGGCCTCGCCCCCGGCGTCGCCGAGCACCGCGAACAACTCGCCGGCGAGCGCGAAGCGTTCCTCGCTGGTCGAGGCGTCCCCGAGGGTGCCGGCCAGGTCCGCGAGCAGCACATGGATCCGGGGCGTCAGCGCCGGCACGCGCTCCTGGGCCAGCGCCAGGGCGGAACGCCCGGCCGCGTCGGCCTCGGCGAGCCGGCCCAGCGCTGCGGCCACGGTGGCCCGCACCAGCCGCGCCCACACCTCGACGGTCGGCCGCTCCGCCGCGCCGAGCGAGGGCGACGCGGCGTCCACCCGGTCCAGCTCGGCGAGCGCCTCCCCGTGCCGGCCGGACTCGCGGAGCAGCGCGGCGCGCAGATTCCGCGCCCCGAGCAGCTGGCCGAGCTGCCCGCCGCCCCCACCGCCCCGGTCGCCGTCGCCGGGGCCCCCGCCGCCCTGGTCGCCGTCGCCCCGGTCGTCGTCCGGCGTCTCGGCCACGACGCGTTCCAGCAGCGCGATCGCCTCGTCGGCGAGGTCCAGCGCCGGCCCGAGGGCGCCGGTCGACTCGGCGACGCCGACGCGGTTGAGCAGCACCCCGGCCCGGCAGACCAGGGTGTCCAGGCCGCCGCCCACGGTCCGCGTCGCCCGCTCGGCCGCCGCCAGCAGCTGGTCGGCCTCCTCCAGCCGCCCGCCGAGTGCCAGCCGGACACCCTCCGCGTTGAGCAGGGTGCAACGCCGCCAGCGTGGGGAGAGCGGCCACACCACCGCGGTGGGGCCGGCCCTCATCGTCTCGGCCGACCCGACGGCGAACCGCTCGACGTGCGGCGCCTCCTCGCTCAACTCCTCGCTGAACGCCCGCGGATCGGCGGCGATCGCCCGGAACTGCTCGGCGCTCTCCGGATTTCCGCAGGCCAGCGCCATCCTGGCCAGGTTGTCACACGGGTAGGCGGCCAGCTCGGGATGGTGGGCCAGCGCGATGTCCAACGCGATCAGCGCCTCCTGCTCCGCCTCCTCCAGCTGCCCGGTGAGCATGAACTGCCCGGTGCGCGCGCCGTGCAGCGAGAAGACCAGCAGCGCCGGCGGCGGCTCGGCCAGCGCCCCGGCGCGCGCGAACGCCTCGTCCAGGTCGGCCTCGACACGCTCGGGCCGCCCGGCGAGCGTCCACGCCTGCGCCCGCGCCGTCAGCGTGTTGACCAGCGTCAACGCGGCGTCCGTACGCACCGCTTGGGGCACGGCGAGCCCCGTCCGGACGGTCTCCCCGGCGTCGGGCAGCAGCGAACGGCACAGCCCGATCGCCTCCCCGCACAGCCGTTCCGCCTCCGCCGCCTCACCCGCGCCCTCCGCCACCCCCGCCAGGTTGGCGAGGCTGCGGGCCCGGTGCAGCAGCCCCTCGGCGTCCACGTCCGCCACCCGGGTCTCCGCCTCCGCCTCCCGCAGCCGGGCGCCCGCCTCGGCCAACCGCCCCGCCCCGATCAGGTCGGTGCCCTCGCGGTGCAGGTCGCGCCAGCGGTGCCAGCGGGGCGACGACGGCACGGTCGGCTTCAACCCCAAGGGCTCGTCCCCGTCGCCGCCCCCGTCGGGGACCTCGCCGCCGTCCCCGCCCATGCCGCCCCCGCTCATGCCACCTCCGGATCGACCAGCGCGGCGACCCGTTCGGCGAACGAGTCGCCCCCGGCCGTCAGTCGCTCCTCCGCGTGCAGCAGCACCGGCTCCTGCCGCTCCGCCAACCAGGCGCCGTCCGGCGGCGCCTCGTCCGCCGGCGCGTAGCCCGGCGCCCACACGGTGACCGTGCGCCGGGGCGCCGGCACCAGCAGCGCCGAAGGCGGCACCTCGGCCGCGCCCCCGAACTCGCCACCGTCCTCGCCGGCGTCCAGCGGAAACTCCACCGCGTCCGCGCGCGCCCGCAGCGTCGCGCGGCCCGCCCGTTCGGCGAAGGCCAGCGGCGCCCTGGCCACCGCCACGTCCAGCAGCAACCGCCCCTCGCGCCGCACCAGCGCCCAGCGCAGCTCGGCCGCCGCGTCCACCACCCCCGGCGGCAGCCGCCGCCAGTCCAGCGGCCCGCCGCCGCTCATCGCGGTCACCCCGCCCGCCGGCTCGCCGCCGGCCGCCAGGGCCCAGCCGCCCCGGTCCGCGGCCAGCGGTACCGGCGCCGGCAGCTCGGCGCCGAAGTCGTCGGCGACCTCCGCCAGCCGCTCGGACAACTCCCGCGCCTCCGCGCCCAGTTCACGATGGGAGGCGAGCGCGGCCAACGCGTGCACCGCGGGCGCCGCCCGCCCCAGCAGCCGCGCCACCGCCTCCGGGTCGTCCAGCACCGCCTCCACGTCGGCGGCGACCACGGCCGCCTCCGCCGCCAGCAGCGCCCCCGACAGCGCCGGCACCCGGGCCACATGCGAGGCCGGCCACCACGCCGCGAGCCAGCCCAGCCGCGCGAGCCTCGCCAGCGGCTCGGCCAACGGGCCACCCCCCGGCGGGAGTTCCACCTCCCGCTCGGCGCCTTCCGGCACCGCCAGCAGCGCGTCGGCCGCCGCCCCGTAGACCTGCCACAGCCAGTCGGCGGCCCGCCTTGGATGGTGCACCTCGGCCGAAGGCAGCCGCTGCCCGGCCGGAACGTCCCAGGTCAACACCGCGCCCCCGGCCTCCACCAGCGCGGTCCACTCCGGATGCTCCGGCGCCCGCCCCACCCGCAGCGTCCCCGCCTCGCGCCGCACCCGCGTCCCGCTCATCGCTCACCGCCGTCCGCGACGACGCCGTCCGCGACGACGCCGCCCGCGCGGTCCAACTCCGCGCGCACCCGGTCGCGTTGGTCCATGATGACCGAACGCAGCACCCCGTCCAGCAGATCCCACAGGTCCCCGGCCGCCACCGGCTCGCCGCGCAGCTCCCGGCCGTGTACCCGCACCCACAGCCGCCGCAGATACGCCTCCCGCACCCGGCCCACCGCCTCGCCGGGGCCCCCGCCCTCCCCGCGCGGCAGCCGCAGCGCCCGGTGCACGAACGGCTCCCGCCGCCACCGCGCCGCCAGCCGCGCGCCCGCGTCGCTGCCGGCCTCACCGCCCGGCGCCAGCGCCGTGCTGGCGCGCCGGCCCAGCGCCATCGTCACCCGCGTCGACTCCTCCGCCAACTGCCAGGGCTCCGCCGTGCGTCGCACCTCCTGGACCACCAGCTCGGACAGCCCCGGCATCGACTCGCGGTGGAACGCCGAGGTGAAGCCGGCGAAGAGCCGCTCGAAGACGGAACGGTCGAACGGCGGCGGCAGGCTCCGTTTCGACGCGCTCTCACCCAGCTCCGGCGGCTCGATCCGCTCCCGCAGCGTCAACCCGCAGGCCAGCGCCGCCCCCGGCGGCAGCAGCGAGGCGGCGTCCGCCGCGCCCGCACCCCCGGCCACCAGCGCGTCCAGCGCCGCCCGGTCGGCGCCGCCGGCCACCCCGTCCAGCACCCCGTCCAACGCCGCCGTCAACGCGCCCCGGTCCGGGGCGGGGCGGGCCGCCGGCGCCCGTTCCCACGCGCGGGCCAGCAGGGCCCGCAGCTCCGCCGCGCGCGCCGGCTCCGTGATGTGGCTCCGCAGCGCCGCCACGGTCAACTCGCCGGCGGACTCGCGTATCTCGGCGACCACCTCGCGCGCCACCCGCTCCGCGTCCGCCCCCGGCGGGCCGAGCGTCCCCGCCAGCTCGAAGCACCGCTGGAAGTACAGGTCCTGCGGGTTGCCCTCGGCGATCCGCAGCGTGCGGCGCGCCCGCTTCAGCCGGGTGAACCAGGCGGCGGTCGCGGCCAGTCGGGGCCCGGCCGCGCGCAGCGTGGCACGCAGCTCGTCGACGTCCTCGCCCCGCACCTGGCCCGCGGCGAACCGCGGGTTGAGCACCGGCCGCAGCACCAGCGGATCGAGCAGCAGTTTCACCGTGCGGGCCAGCGGCTGCCCCAACCCGTTGCTCAACGGCGCCAGTTCGGCGCCCAGCTCGGCCCAGACCTCGGCGATCAGCAGTGCCCTGGGCATGGTGGCCGGCGCTTCGGCGGTCAACGCTTCACCCGGGCACATGCCCGCATGGTAACCGGCCGGATCTGCGCGGTGATCCGAAACGCCGGACCCCGAACGCCCGTCGGGGCGCCGGCCGGTGGCCCGCCCGCACGTTTCTGTGATCGGTAGCGCCGAGCGTCCGGAGACGGTGTGACTCCCACAGCCGAACGGGAGGAGCGGGGAGATGCGGAACACGAACGGCGCGGGTGGTGACCAGGGGCGGATCACCTCGCCCTGGGGCACCCCGGACCAGCCCCGGTGGCCGGCGACCGGGCGGCGCGGGCCGCGCTGGGGGCTGCTGGCGCTGCCCACGGTGGTGCTGCCGCTGGGCATCGGCGCCGCGGTGATCGGCGGCGTGATCGCCGGCCATCCCGACCCGGACATCTCCGTCCAGCCCGGGATCGGCCTGGCGGTCACCCCCGCACGCCAGTTGGCGCTGGTGCCCTACGAACGCGACGGCGAGGCGGGCCCGTTCGGACCGTTCGGCGGCGACCCCTGGCAGAAGCGGCTCGCCGCCGTCGACCTGACCACCGGCGAACGGGCGTGGGACGTCCGGCTCTCCAGCGAACTGATCTGGCAGGCCCGGGTGTTGGTCGCCGGCGACACCCACGCCTATCTCGCCACCGACGACGGACTGATGATCGTCGACCTGACCGACGGCTCCCTGGCCGTGGCGCCGGACGAGATCCCCGGCATCGGCGCCGACCACATCGCCTCCGGCGCGGCCTACGGCTACGACAGCGCGCGGGGCGCGGTCGTCGCCATGGACGTGCGGGGGGCCTTCCACACCCTCCCCGTCGGGGAGTTGGCCGCCTCGCCGGCCGACGAGGCGACCACCGACGCCTGGGCCGGCCGGCTCTCCGACGGGCCGATGTCCGTCGAGAGCCGGGCGCTCACCGCCGAGGACGCCTGCGCGGGCGAGGCGGGCCATCTGACGCTGGAGCCCACCACCGCCGCCCGGCCCAGCGGGGCGCTGCTCCTCGACGGGCCGGACGGCGGCAGGGAACTCGGCGGACGGGCCTTCCGCGAGCCGGAGATCCTGCTGGCCGACGGCACCCGGGTGGCCACCGCCGCGCCCGTCGGCGTCGGCGTCGACCCCGGGAACGCCGGGCAGTTGGAGGAGCGGCTGGACGAGCAGCTGGTCCGCGCCCTGAACGGCGGACTCGCCGAACTCCCCCCGCTGCCATGGCCGTTGAACGACGACGGCCCCGGGACCGAGCCGGTGCCGCTGGCGCTCGGCGCCGAGCGGGGTCACGTCCTGGTGCAGGAGGCGGCGGACGCGGTCGGCGACCGCTACCGCCTGGTCGTGGTCTCCCTGGAGACCGGCGAGGTGCTGGCCAGCCGCACCATGCGGTCCCAGGCCGGACCCGCCCTGACCTCCCCCGAGGGCGTCACCGTCCTGCCGGTGACGGACGAGGACGCCCAGTTCCCCGCGCACGACGGGCTGCTGCTGGTCGCCCCCGACGGCACGTTGACCGACGTCACCGTCGGCGAGACCGACTTCTTCGGCAACGTCGACTGACCGCCGCGCGGCCACGAACCCCACGAACGGAACGAGAGGAACCCACCATGAGGTATCTGAACTGGCTGTTCATCGCCGTCGGCGTCGGCCTGACCATCCCCTACGTCCTGACCGGCCTGGAGGCCGACACCCCGATGCCGTGGCTCAACGGCTGGATGGTCGGGCCGATCCTGCTGGTCAGCGTCGTTCCCGTGCTCTTCTCCACCAGCCGGATGCTGGACGGCGCGCTGGGCTCGGGCCCCCCGAGGGAGTTCCGCGACGCGCCCGTCGGCATCGGCACCGTGGTGAGCATGGAACGCACGGGGCTGACGGTCAACGACGCGCCGCAGATGGACATCCTGATGGACGTCGGCACCCTCGACGGCCAGTCCTTCCGCGGCGTGGCCCGGCAGCTGGTCGATCTCAGCGAGCTGAGCCTGATCCGTCCCGGCACGATGCTTCCCGTGCGCTACCTGCCGGGCAGCGACGACGGGCGCGTCGTGATCGCCACCGACGCGCCGCCCGAGGACACGCAGGACGCCATGAACCGGGTCCGGCTCGCCAGGGGCGAGATCACACCCAAGCAGCTGCGGATCGCCGAGAACGGCTACGAGACCCGCGCCGTGGTCCTCCAGACGCGCCCCACCGGCGAGATCAGGGGCGAACACGCGGTGATCGCCTACACCCTGCGGGTCTCCCGCCCCGACGGCTCCACGTTCGACATCACGCAGGAGAAGCCGCTGCCGCCCAGCGTCGTTCCGCACGTGCAGCCGGGCATGGTGGTCCGCGCCCAGTACCTGCCGCACGACGAGTCGGAGGTGCTGGTGATCACGCCGGCCAACGCCTGACCCGGCGGGTCCCGTCCGGGCCGGGCGGGTTCCGGGGGGACAACGGGCACCGCGGTGGGCAGGTATAGCGGATGCGGTGGCACGGGGGCGCGCGGCCGAGGCCGTCGGCGCCCCGCGACCCGTTGGCGCGGACACCACGACCAGGAGGCGCGGACCGATGACGAAGGAGCACACCTCGGGTACCGGGAACGCGGACCGGGGGGAAGGGCGCTGGGAGTTCGAGGACGACCGGGGGGCACGGGTGGCGCTGGACCGGACGCCCCGGAGGGTCGTCGCCTACACCCAGATCGCCGCCGCCCTCTGGGACGAGGGGGTGCGCCCGTTGGGCCACTTCGGCTCGCTGCACGACGGCGACGCGCCGGACCCGGCCAAGTCGGGGCTGCTGCCCCTCGACGAGGTCCCCTACCACGGTCCCGGCGGCGGGCTGCGGGTCGAGGAACTGGTCGCCACCAGCCCCGACCTGCTCGTCGGCGTCACCTACGACGGCAAGCGGCTCTACGGCGTGGAGGAGCCGGTCGCGGAGGAGTTGGAGGCCCGGCTGCCCCTGGTGGCCCTGGACGTCGGCCCCGGCCGGAGCCTGGACGAGGTCTCGGCCCGACTGACCGCGCTGGCCGGCGCGTTGGGCGCGCGGACGGCGGTGCCGGCCGGCGAACTGGCGCGGCGGCTGGACGGCGCGCGGGAACGGCTCCGCGCGGCTGCCGCCGGCGCGCGCGGGGCGCGGGTGCTGGCGCTCTCGCCCGCCGGTCCCGACGCGGCCTATCTGGCGCGCGCCACGGCCTGGCCCGACCTGCGGGCCCTGGCCGAGCACGGGGTGACGCTGGCCACCCCGCCCGAGGGCCCGGGCGCCAACTGGGCCACCGGCGCCTGGTCGGACGCCGCCGCCCTCGACCCGGCGATCGTCCTCGGCGACGTCCGTGGGAACGCGGCCAGGCCGGCGGAGTTCCGCGACAACGAGGGCTGGCTGCGCCTCTCGCGCGGCGCACGGGTGCTGCCCTGGAACCCGGAACTCCCCCCGAGCGCGCTGGCCCAGGCCCGCTTCTTCGACGCGGTGTCCGAGGCACTGGAGTCCCTGCGCGCCTGAACCCGGCCGGGCCGGCCGGGTCGCCGGCCGGCGGGCCCCGCGCGCCGTCGCGCGCGGGGCCACGGCGGGGCGGAGCGGTCGCCCACGCCCCGGCGGCCAGCCGGTCAGCCGGTCAGCGCAGGCCGCGGAGGTAGGCCCAGCCGACGTCCGCGCTGTGCAGCGGGGTCACGTCCGGGGTGTCGTTCTCCACGATGTACTCCCGCACCGTGTGCGCGCGGAAGATCCGGGGGAAGTCGATCATGCCGGTGCCGGGGTCCGAGGTGTCGCCGGTCTCCGGGTCGCGGTCCTTGACGTGGAACTGGAGCACCCGCTGCGGCGCCGACCTGATGACGTCGATCGTGTACTGCTCGGGGTCGTCCACGCCGTCGCCGCTCTCGATGCCGGCGGTGACCGTCCAGTGGATGTCGATCTCCAGGTGCACCAGGCGCGGGTCCAGCTCGCCGGTGAGGATGTCCCACGGCGTCAGCCCGCCGCCGAGGTCCCTGGTGAACTCGTGCGCGTGGTTGTGGTAGCCGTAGCGCAGCCCGTAGCGGCGGGCCCTGGACGCCTCGTGGTTCATCCGCTCGGCGAACCCGCGCCACTCGTCGGCGTCGTCCGAGTCCAGGTAGGGGACGTTGATGTAGGACTGGCCCAGCGTGCGGGCGTCCCGCAGCTTGGTCTCCAGCGCCTCGTCGTCCTCGCTGACCTCGTTGTGGCTTGAGGTGGCGCGGATGCCCAACTCGCGGTAGAAGTCGCGCAGTTCCTCGGCGGTGCGGCCGAAGAAGCCGAGCGCCTGCTCGACCCTGGGGTAGCCGAGCCCGGCGATGTGGCGCAGCGACTCGTCGTAGCCCGGGTCGCCGTTGAGCGCGTCCCGCACGGTGTAGAGCTGGATGCTGATGCGGTTCCTCGGTATCCGTACCCGGCCCCAGCCGCCGCCGGGCCGGGCCTGGGCGGCCGGCGCCGCGGCGACGCCGGTGGCGGCGAGGGCGCCGGCGCCCAACGCGCCGAGGGCGGCGCCGCGCAGCATCGCGCGCCGGCTGGGGGCGCGTCCGGCACGCGCCATCGCGAGGGCTTTTCGGTCGTCGAGTCCGTAGCACATGGGCGAAGTCCTGCCGTTCTTGCGAGGTGCGAATCCTTCGTCGTACACGACGGGCGGGACGCCTGCACCGCGTTCGCCTCGGCCGACAACGTAGAAACGGCTTTGCGCACAGTCAAGAGAAAGTTCCGTCCGCGTCACCAAAAGTCCGTGCCCGTGCCCGTGCCCGTGCCCGTGCCCGTGCCCGCACGGGCCGCGTCGGGGCACCTTGGCACCGGGAGAACGGACGGTTAGCGTCGATGCGGCCCTGCCAGAGATCGACGGGAGTGCGACACGTGACCGATGAGCCGCAGACCACGCCGCCGACCCACGAGGAGACGCCGGCCCTGGTGCCGCGCCCCCAGACGCTGCGGACGCGTCCGGGGAAGTACTGGACCCTCGGCCCCGAGACCGGGGTCACGGGACCTGACGAGGTGACCGCGCTGGCGCGGGAGTCGCTTGACCTGTCCGGTGACCCCACCGGCTCCGGGCCCCGGGTGGAGCTGACGCTGGTGGACGAGCCGGGCCTCGGCCAGGAGGGCTACCGGCTGACCGTCGACGAGAGCGGTGCCCGCGCGCACGCAGGCACCGCCACCGGGCTGGTCTGGGCCGTCCAGACCCTGCGGCAGCTGCTGCGCGGGCGGCGGCTGCCGTTCGTGGAGATCGTGGACCGGCCACGCTACGGCTGGCGCGGCGCGCACCTGGACGTGGCCCGCCACATGCAGCCGCTGTCGTTCCTGTACCGCTTCGTGGACCTGCTGTCGTTGCACAAGCTGAACACCCTGCACCTCCACCTCACCGACGACCAGGGCTGGCGTTTCGAGGTCACCCGCTACCCGAAGCTGACCGAGATCGGCGGGTTCCGCCGTGGCTCGGTCGTCGGGCACAACCGTGACGGGCGCACCAACGACGTGCCGCACGGCGGCAGTTACACCCAGGCGGAGCTGCGCGAGCTGGTGGCCTACGCGGCGCGGCGCGGGGTGCGGATCATGCCGGAGATCGATGCGCCGGGGCACATGCAGGCGGCGATCTCCGCGTACCCGTGGCTCGGCAACCGCCCCGACGCGCGGCTGCCGGTGCGCGTGGAGTGGGGCATCTCCCGCCATGTGCTCAACGCCCGCGAGCGCACGGTGGAGTTCGTCCGCGACGTGCTGGACGAGCTGGTGGACGTCTTCCCGTGCGAGTTCGTCCACATCGGCGGCGACGAGGTGCCGACCGACGAGTGGCTGGCCAGCCCCGAGGCGAGGGAGCGGGCGGCGGCCGAACGGCTCGGCGGCCCCGAGGAGTTGCTGGGCTGGTGGGCCCGCAGGCTCGCCTCGCACCTGGCCGGGCACGGGCGCCGGGTCGCCGTCTGGGACGAGCTGCTGGAGCAGGGCGTTCCGGAGGGCGCGATCGTCTTCGCCTGGCAGAACGAGGAGCGGGTCGCGCTCGCCGAGCGCGCCGGACACGAGCTGGTGGCCGTTCCCCAGCAGCACACCTATCTGGACTACGCGGAGGCCGAGGGGCCCGACGAGCCCCTGGCCATCGGCGGCGGGCTGCCGCTGTCGAAGGTCCACGCCTACCGCCCGCCGAAGTCGGCGCTCGGCGTCCAGGGCCAGCTGTGGAGCGAGTACCTGCCCACCCCCGAGGCCGTCGAGTGGCGCGCCTTCCCCCGGCTGGCGGCGATCGCGGAGACCGGCTGGTCGGCCGAGGACGAGCGGGATCCCGCGGACTTCGACCGCAGGCTCCGCGGCCATCTGCCGCTGCTGGACGCCCTGGGCGTCCACTACCGCCCCCTCGACTGACGGCACCGCCCCTCCGCCCCGCCCGGCCGCACCAGGCCGGGCGGGGCGTCGCGTTCCGGCCGCGGCGGTCTCTGCCCCAGGGTCCGCCGGGGCGGGAGCCGGCCGCGGCGGGCGTGCCGCGAGACGGGGGAACGCGCCCCGTGCGGCGCCCCTTCTCGGCCTCCACCTGGCTGTATACAGTGGCCGATGTTGTGAGCTCGTCCAGGCAACGGCGCCTGGCAGGCACCGTTGGGCGCACCGTGGCGGGCGCGGGTCCGCACGGTCGTTTCCGGCCGCCCGCGCGGCGGGGCACGTGATTGCCAGGACAGGAGTGGGTTCGTCATGCCGTTGCACGAGAAGTCGGAGGCCGTCTACGCCGAGGTGCTCGCCCGCAACCCCGGGGAGGAGGAGTTCCACCAGGCGGTGCGCGAGGTGCTGGAGAGCATCGGCCCGGTACTCGGCAAGCACCCCCGCTACACCGACGCCAAGATCGTCGCCCGGCTCTGCGAGCCCGAGCGCCAGATCATCTTCCGGGTGCCGTGGGAGGACGACCGGGGCGAGATCCACATCAACCGGGGCTTCCGCGTCGAGTTCAACAGCACGCTCGGCCCCTACAAGGGCGGGCTGCGCTTCCACCCCTCCGTGCGGCTGGGCACCGTCAAGTTCCTCGGCTTCGAGCAGATCTTCAAGAACGCCCTCACCGGGCTGCCCATCGGCGGCGGCAAGGGCGGCGCGGACTTCGACCCCAAGGGCCGCTCGGACCGCGAGGTGATGCGGTTCTGCCAGAGCTTCATGACCGAACTCCACCGCCACGTGGGGGAGTACACCGACGTGCCGGCCGGTGACGTGGGCGTCGGCGGCCGGGAGATCGGCTATCTCTTCGGGCAGTACAAGCGGATCACCAACCGCTACGAGTCGGGCGTGCTCACCGGCAAGGGCCTGACCTACGGCGGCGCCCAGGTGCGCTCCGAGGCGACCGGCTACGGCTGCGTGTTCTTCGTCCAGGAGATGCTGCTGGCCAGGGGCGACTCCCTGGAGGGCAAGACCGTCGCCGTCTCCGGCTCCGGCAACGTCGCGATCTACGCCACCGAGAAGGCGCACCAGCTCGGCGCCCGGGTCGTCGCCTGCTCCGACTCGGGCGGCTATGTCCACGACCCCAAGGGCATCGACGTCGCGCTCCTGAAGGAGATCAAGGAGGTCCGCAGGGAGCGGCTGACCGCCTACGCGGAGGCCGTGCCGGACGCGCGCTACGTCCCCGACCGGAGCGTGTGGGAGGTGCCGTGCGACGTGGCGATGCCGTGCGCCACCCAGAACGAGATCACCGGCCGGGAGGCCAAGGCCCTGGTCGAGAACGGCTGCGTCGCGGTCGGCGAGGGCGCCAACATGCCCACCACCCCGGAGGGCATCAGGGTCTTCCAGGACGCGGGGCTCGCCTACGGCCCCGGCAAGGCGGCCAACGCGGGCGGCGTCGCCACCTCCGCGCTGGAGATGCAGCAGAACGCCTCCCGCGACTCCTGGAGCTTCGAGTACTCCGAGCAGCGGCTCCAGGACATCATGCGCGGCATCCACGCCAGCTGCGCGCGGACCGCCGAGGAGTACGGGATGCCGGGCAACTACGTGGCCGGCGCCAACATCGCCGCCTACACCAAGGTCGCCGACGCGATGCTCGCGCTCGGGCTGATCTGACGGCGGGCTCGTTTCCGGCGAAGTGCCGCCGCGCACGGGGGAAAACCCGGTGCGCGGCGGCCCGCCGCCCGTTAGCGTCCTCGCGCATGACCTCACCCCGTAGCCGTCCGCCCTTCGTCGCGGACGAACGCACCCAACTGCTCGGCTGGCTCGACCTCCAGCGGGACATCGTCCGCTGGAAGGCGGAGGGACTGACCGAGGAGCAGGCCCGCCAGCCGGTGCTGCCCGCCTCGCCGCTGATGACCGTCGCCGGGATCCTCTCCCATCTGCGATGGGTCGAGCGCACCTGGTTCGAGGTGCTCTTCCTCGGCGGCTCGACCGAGGGGAACCCGCAGTTCGTCGACGAGCCGGAGGACGCCGACATGCGGGCCGAGGGCGTCCCCCTGGAGCGGCTGGTGGAGGAGTACCGCGCGCAGTGCGCGGTCTCCAACGCCATCGTGGCCGAGCACTCCCTGGACGAGACCGGCCGCCACCCCGACGTCTCCAGCTCCGCGGCCACGCTGCGCTGGATGCTGCTGCACATGCTGGAGGAGACCGCCCGGCACGCCGGCCACCTGGACGCCGTCCGCGAACTGCTCGACGGGCGCGTCGGCTACTGGTGAGCCGACAGCGCCGGTTCGCCCACCGGCCCGGTCAGCCGTACAACGCCAGGCGGTGGAAGCGCGCGAGCGCGTCGTCGACGGGGTGGGGCGTCGGCCTGCCGGAGGAGTCGATCCGGTTCCACCGCTGGAGGTTCACGGCGACGGCCATCTGCCGCTCGCCGTCCGCCCGGATCATGGCCAGTGTTCCCCCGCCCCAGACCGTGCCGCCGTGGCCCCAGAAGGCGCCCGGTTCCGCGCCCTCCATCGGGTGCAGGCCGAGGCCGTAGTCGATCGGCCTGCCGTCCTGGGAGATGACCGGGCCGACGCGGCGCATCCGCGCCAGTGACGACGGGCTGACGATCTCCCCCGCCAGCAGCAGGCGGTAGAAGCGGTTGAGGTCGGCGACGGTCGATATCAGGGAGGCCGCCGGCCCCGCGTAGGACATGTCGCAGACGCTGTGGTCGCGCGGTGGGTCGATCATGCCGAACCACGCCTCGTAGAGCCGCGAGTGCGGTCCTTCGATGTGGGGGCCGGTGGGGAACGTGGTGTCCCGGAGCCCGGCGCGCTCGATGACCTCGCGGGTGATGTGGCGCTCGGCCTCGGTGCCCGTCACCTCCTCCAGGAGTCGGGCCAGGAGCAGGTAGTTGGTGTTGGAGTACACCCCGGGGGCGCCGCCCGGTGTGCCGACGGCGGGCGCGGCGACCCCCATCCCGATCAGTTCGACGGGGTCGAACCGGGTGAACCGGTGGTCCTCCAGGCTCTGGGGCCCGGTGTCAGCGACGACGGGCATCCCCTTCAGGGACGGGTAGGCGTAGGGGAGGAACTCCGCGAGGCCGCTGGTGTGGTTGATCAGCATCCGGACCGTGATCGCCTCCCCGCGTGCTCCGGGGACCAGCTCCGGCAGGTACCGGCCGATCGGTGCGTCCAGAGCGATCCGGCCGCCCTCGACCAGCCGGAGGACCGCCGCGGCCACGAAGGTCTTGGTGACGCTGCCGACCCGGTGCCGCATGTCCGCGGTGACGGGGCGGCCGGTGGCGACGTCGGCGACCCCGGCGGCGCCCCGCCAGACCTCTTCGCCGTCCCGCACCTCGGCGAACAGGCCCGGCACACCGGCGCGGTGGACGTCCTCGATGGCGGCGTCCAGCGCCGCCGGATCCAGTGGGTTCCTCACGTCATGCGTCCTCTCGTCTTTCCCCGGGCAGCTCCGCGACGGCCGCCCGGCCCGGGGTGGCGGGGGCGTGCGGCACGCTCGTTCGCCCTCATTATGCACGCACCGCGTGCAATGGTGCGTGCGATGGCGCGTGCAAAGGGTAGGGTGGGGCCGACGAGAGGGGCGAGATGGCAGCTCGAAGGCGCTGGACGAGCGAGGAGATCCTGGACGCGGCAGCGGAGTTGCTGCGCACGGACGACGCGGAGTCGTTCAGCGTGCGCAAGCTCGCCGCGACCCTCGGGACCGACTCCTCCAGCCTCTACCGCCACTTCCGCAGCAGGACCGAACTGCTGCGCGCGGTCGCCGACCGGATCCTGCTGGCGTCCATGGACGGCTACCGCGCCGAGGGCGACTGGAAGCAGCGCATCACCGCGCTGGCCCTGCGCGTGCGAGAGGCGTTCGGGCGGCAGCCCCAGCTCGCCGCGGTCTGGGGACGCTACGCGTCGGGAGGCGCCGGTTCCCGGCTGGTGATGGAGGAGGTGCTGGAGGCGCTGCGCGCGTCCGGGTTGCCCGACGAGGAGGTCCCGGCGCGCTACCACCGGCTCGCCGTCCTCATCGTGGCGTTGATCACCTCCGAGGCCGGAGTCGACACCCTCACCCGCGAGGAGCACGAGCAGGGCATGGAGCTGTTCCGCGTCGCGGTGTTCGGCGCCGACCCCGAACGCTTCCCCGCCCTGGCCCACTTCGCCCGCGACGTCCGCCCCCTCGGTGCGGACCGCCACACCGCGTTCGAGGAGATCCTCGCCGCCCATCTCACCCACATCGAGGCCGCGATCCGCCCGCGCCAGGGGCTGTCGCCCCAAGACGGCGGCGCGGCCCCGGGACTGACCGAGTGACCGGGCAACAACACGCCCGGAGCGGCTCAGCCGGCCGCCGTCGAGAAGGCCCTGCCCCACGACAGCCGGGGTGATCTCCCGAGGCGACCGGTCAGCCGACCCGTTGACCAGTGGTCGGCTTGCCACGTGCCAACTGGTCGACTGGTCAACGGGCCAGCGGGGCAACGGGACGAGACTGGTCAATTGGTCAGCGGACCAGCGGACCAGCGGGGCGACTGGTCAGCGGGTCAACTGGTCAGCGGGGCGACTGGCCAACTGGCCAACGGACGGCTGGTCAGACGGCTGGTAGGTCCGCCGGGCGGCCGGCCGCCGGGCTCAGACCGGCGGTCGGCGGCCGTGCACCGAGTAGAAGAGGCTGGAGCAGGCGCGGAACGACGGGTCGCACATCAGCTCCCGCACCGCCGTCACCTCCGCCTCCGTCATTCCGGCGGCCACCAGCCGGTCCACCAGGTGGTAGGTGTGGTGGATCTGGAGCCGCAGGCTGGCCGTCTCCGGAGTGCGCAGCTCGACGTGCGGGCGGGGGTCGATCCCCACCAGCCCGACCGCCCGCATCGACGCCGCGACCTCCCGCCCCCAGCGCGGATCGGCGCCGGCGGCGCGCAGCGCCTCGTCCTTGGCGGCCAGAAAGCGCCGGTAGAGCCGCTCCGCCTCCGGGTCGGGAAGCAGCAGCGGCGCCTCGGCCGAGATGTCGTACTCGTCGATCTGGAGCCAGCCGCCGGGCGCCAGCGCCCCGGCCAGCCGGGCCAGCACCTTCTCCCGCTCCGGCAGGTGCTGGAGCACCAGCCGGGAGACGATCAGGTCGAACTCGCCCTCCGGCAGCGGGTCGTGGACCACGTCGTGGGCCAGGTACCGCAGCCCGGCCGTGGGCGGCGCGTCCGGGGGCCGCAGATCGGTGGCGATCACCTCGCCCTCCGGCGCGACCCGCTCGGCCAGCCAGCGGGCCAGCGAGCCGCCACCCGTGCCGATCTCCAGGCAGCGCCAGCCCCGGGTGACACCGGTGGCGGCCAGCCGGGGCAGCGACATCCCGTCGCAGGCGGCGGCCAACCAGCGCATCTGGTGCCCGACCCGTCTCGGGTCCGGGGCGAACGCGTAGCCGGGCGCGGGGAGTCGGCCCATCAGGTCCACCGCCCCGTGCCGGCGGCCTCGGAACTGCCGGTCAGCTGCTCCAGCAGCGCGTGCCGGCGCACCTTGCCGGTCCCGGTGCGGGGGATCGTGTCGTCGGCGCGCGCCACCGGCTCGGCCAGCGGCGGCAGGTCGACGGTCGCCCGCTTGAACGCCTCGGCGTCGAAGCCGCCGTCGGCCGTCACCAGCACCGGCAGCGGGTCGCGGCCCGGCGGGGTGAGCACCACGCACTCCAGCAGCCAGGGCAGCCGGTCCTCCAGGACGTCCTCCAGCGCCAGACAGCTCAGCCCGGGCGCGTGGTCCACCTCCCGGTCCAGCAGCCGCACCGCGCCCAGGCGGTCGCGGACCCCGATGTCACCGGTGTTCCACCAGCCGTCGCGCTCCTTGGCCTGCCAGCGTTCCTCCTCGCCTACGTAGCCCGGCGACCGGGCGCCGGTGCGGGCCAGCAGCAGCCCGGGCCGCCCGGCGGGCAGCGGCGCCATGGTGCCGGGGTCCACGACCCGCAGCCGGGTCTTGAAGGGCACGGGGTGGCCGAGGTCGCGCGCGTCGCCGTCCCTGCCGCCGCGCAGCGAACGGCGGGTGTGGAAGCGGAAGGTGAGCGGCCCGGTCTCGGTCTGGCCCCAGCCCTGCATCCACACCGCGTCCCGCCGCCCGGTCCCGCCGAGGAACGCGCGCAGCGTCGGCGGGTGGACCGCGTCGTAGGTGGAGACGAAGAGCCGTGTCCGCCGGAACGGGTGGTCGAGTCGACCGGTCAGCGACCGCAGCCGGTTGAAGACGTCGGGCAACGCCTCGAACACCGTCGGCGGGTGATCTCGTAGGAAGAGGTCGGTTTCCTGGGGGGACCGGGAGGTGACCACCGCGATCTCGCGCGGCGCCAGGCAGAGCACGCTGGCCGTCCAGCAGAAGGTGCGGCCGTGCGCGTAGGAACTGGCGTTGACCACCGTGTCGTCGCGCCGCACCCCGATCCTCGGGTAGCGGAACGACTCGAACCTGGCCAGCTTGTGGATGATGGTCCGCGTGGAGTGGCCGACCAGCTTCGGCACCCCGGTGGTTCCCGAGGTGTGGTTGATGACCAGCATGGCGCCCGGGTCCCTGCGGCGCGGCCCCGGGGCCCGCGCGCCGCGCACCTCGTCCACGGCGACGGCGCCCTCCGCCGGGGCGTCGAGCACCACGGTGCGCCCGGCGTGGAGCGCCGGGTCCTCGCCCGCGGCGCGGTGCCGCTCCAGCAGCGCCGCCGTGGTGACCAGCAGCCGGGGTGTCAACCTGACCAGTAGAGGGATCAGTTGACCAGTGTCCAGGTGTGCCGAGAGCTGGGCAGGCACCGCGCCCAGCCGGATCGCGGCGCAGGCCAGCAGGTCGTAGTCCCAGTGGTTGTCCTTGACGATGGCCAGCCGGTCGCCCCGGCCAAGACCGGCGGCGGCCAACCAGCCTGACGTCTCCTCGACCAGCGCCGCCAGCTGTGCCAGGTCGTGGGTGACGGCGCCGGCTCCCGGCAGGTCGAACGGCCGGTCCAGATGGACCAGCGTGGCCGCGCCCCTGCTGGCGCACGTCTCGAAGAGCGTCCCCATGTCGTCGGGTCGCAACGGTGAACTCCTCAGCTCTGGTGGTAAGGGACCGGGGGCGGCGCGCCGTCGAGCCGGGCCAGCACCCGGGCGGCGGCCAGCGCCGCCGAGCGCACCGCGCCCTCGCTCGCCGGGCGCAGCAGCACCCAGTCCCCGGCGTACTCGACCGGCCCCGGCGGCCGTTGATGGAAGGCGCCGCGCCGCCGCAGCGCCGTCGGCGTCGCCTCTGGCAGCCCGTGCGGGAAGGCGTGCACCCACGCGTCGGTGCGGGCCGCGCGCAGCCCGGGCAGAAACCGTTCGCCCGCCTCGGTCAGCCGTTCCACGGCCTCCTGCGGCGGCGCCTCCAGCAGCGCCGGCAGCTGCCGGGGGCTGGCGATCAGGCTGACCAGTCCCCGGCCCGGCGGCACCCGACCCGGGTGCTTGGCGTGGTCGAGCACGAGGCCCGCCAGCGTCTCCTCCTCGACGCGCGGGGTGAGCAGCGCGTAGAGCGAACGGCCGCCGCGCGGCGTCAGCGGGCGGCTCAGCGCGCAACTCACCTTCAGCATGGGGGAGAAGGTGCACGCCTGGAGGAACGCGCGTTCCTCCGCACGGGGGTTGGCGTGCAGCCGCGCCGCCACCGGGGCCGGCACCGCCAGCACGACGGCCCGCGCCGTCCAGCTCCGCTCGCCGACCTCCAGCCGGGCCAGTTCGCCGTCGACCGCCACCCGGCGCACCGGCGTTCCCGTCGTCACGTCGAGCCCGGCGGCCAGCCGGCGGGCCACCAGGTCCATGCCGCCCCGGTAGGTGCGCCACGCCGACACCGGCCCCACCTCCCGCAGCAGCCCGACGGCGGGCGCCGCGCACGACCTGTCCGGGTCCCAGCCGAAGAACGCGCCGGTCAACGGCTGAAAGAGATGGGAGTGCAGCTCCGGGTGGTAGCGCCGGGCGAACTCGGTCACGGTCAGCGCGCCCAGCGGCCCGTGCTCGGGGCGGTCCGGGTCCAACTCCCGGCTGTGCCGGGCCGCCCAGGCCAGAAAGCGCACCAGGTCCAGCCGCGCCCTCGGCGAGAGCCCGGCGCCGGTCAGCGGCGCCAGCGGCGAGCCCACTCCCGGGTGGGCGCGCCCGCCGCGCCAGACCCCGACCGCCCGGCCGATCACCGGCACCTCCGGCGGGCGCAGCCCGAGTCGCCGCACCAGCTGCCAGGTCGCCCGGTATCCGTGCGCCGAGATCTGCTCCGCGCCCTCGTCCACGGTGAAGCCGGCGCGGCGCAGCGTCCGCATCCGGCCGCCGACCCGGTCCAGCGACTCGAAGACCCGCACCGAACGCCCCGCCCTGCGCAGCTCCGCGGCCACGCTCAGCCCGGCGATCCCCGCGCCGACGACGGCCACGTCCAGCTCCGCGCCGGAGCCGGTCGCGCTCACGCGAGCACCCCGGCGCCCAGCGCCAGGTTGACGCCGATCAGCAGCACGGTCGCCAGCCGGTGGGCCGCGAAGCCCATCCGGCGGGCGCGCATGATGTCCCCGTGGACGAAGCCGGTGCGGTACTGCCGGGCCCGGACCGCCGTGACCGGCAGCATCGCCAGCACGAACCACCAGGGCGCGATCCCGGTGAGCGAGGCGCCGGCGGCGACCGCGAACTCGCCTACGGACAGGGCCAGTACGAACCGCGCGTTGCCCCGGGGCGAGGCCAGCGCCGCCACGGTGCGCCGGCCGACGGCGCGGTCCCCCGCGATGTCGTTGGTGTTGGAGTAGACCCCGAAGAGCAGCGGCCCCGCGCCGAAGAGCACGCCCTGGACCAGCAGGAACCCCGAGAACGAGCCGGTGACCAGCGCGTGCGGCGCGACCACGAGGCCGGCGCCGAGGCCGCAGAGAAAGACCTCCTGGAAGCCGTGGTAGCTGACCTTCAGCCCGTAGGAGTACTGGAGCGAGACCACCAGCAGCGCGGCCGTCAGCCCCAGCGCCCACCCGGGGCGGTGCGGCGCCGCGAGCGCCGCCGCCCCCCACAGCGCGGCTCCGGCCGTGGCGCTTCCCCAGGCGAACAGGTGCGCCTGACGGAGCGTCAGCGTGCCGGCCACCAGCGGCTTGCGCAGGATGTTGCGCAGCGGATGGTCGGGGCCGTAGTTCGCCGCGTCGCTGCCGTCGTGGTAGCCGGTGATGTCGTCGAGCGCGACCATCGCCATGACCACGCACACCTCGCCGAGCAGGAAGAGCGCGAACGCCGCCACCGCGCCGGCCGGGAGGTCGTCCCAGGGCAGCAGCACGGCCGACAGGGCGACGGCGATGCTCGGGTAGTAGTCGTAGACGTCCAGCTTGCCGAGCCGGGCGAAGGCGCGCAGCCGGCTCTCGGCGGGCCGTGCGGGGGATGGCTGAGCCGGGGAGGGCGTTCCGGTCAGGGACTGTGTCATCGGTGGGTGGACTCCGGGTCGCGGGAAGGGGCGGGAACGGCGGTGGCCGGCCGCTCGGCGAAGCGCCGCACGGCGTCGACGACCCGGGCCAGCTGGGCGTCGGTGAGGTCCGGGTGGAGCGGCAGCGAGAGCATCCGGTCCGCGGCCGACTCCGCTCGCGGCCAGCGCGCCCCCTCGGGGGCGAACGGGCGGAACGCGGCGTGCCGCGGCAGCGCGCGCGGGTAGTAGACATGGCTGTCCACCCCGTCCTCGCGCAGCGCTCGGGCCAGGCCCTCGCGGTCGTCGGCGAGCACCGTGTACACGTAGCCGAACCGGCCGTCGCGGCCGGACGGCGGGGCGAGGACGCCACGCCCGGCGAGCGGCGCGAGCGACGCGTCGTAGCGGTCGACGAGTTGGGCCCGTCGCGCCAACCGTGCGGCCAGGTCGGGGAGTCGGGCGAGCTGCACGCGGGCCTGCACCTCGTCGAAGCGGCTGTTGTGGCCGACCGCGCGGTGCCGGAAGCGTTCGCCCTCGGCCTGCCCGTGGTTGCGCGACAGCCGTACCCGCGCGGCCAGTTCGGGGTCGCGCGTCACCACGACGCCGCCCTCGCCCGGCATCCCGAACGTCTTCACCTGGACGAAGGAGTAGAGGCCGACGTCGCCCCACAGCCCGGCGGGCACGCCGTCGAGCACCGCGCCCTGGGCGACCGCCGAGTCCTCCAGCAGCCGCAGCCTATGACGGTCCGTCAGCGCGCGCAGGCGTGGCATGTCGGCCATCGTCGAGAACAGATGGGCCGGCACCACCGCCCGCGTGCGGCCGGTCACCCGGCGCTCGGCGTCCTCCGGGTCCATGGTCAGCGTGACCGGGTCGACGTCGGCGAAGACGGGGACGGCGCCCAGCGCGACCGGGGCAGCGGCCAGCGGGGCGCAGCCCAGCGCGGGCACCACCACCTCGTCGCCCCGGCCCACGCCGAGCGCGGACAGCGCCATGACCAGCGCGCCGGTGCCGCTGCCGCAGGCCACCACGTGGGCGCCGGAGAGTTCCCGGGAGAGGGCGTCCTCCAGGGCGCGGGTGTGCGCGCCGAGAAGGAAACGCTGCTCCGGCGCGGTGCCGACCTCGTGGATCAGCTCCAGGATCCGCGCGCGCTCCTCCTCGAAGAGGCGCGGCGAGAAGAACGGCACGGTCCACCCGCTCATCGCCCACCCCCGAGGGGAAAGGCGGCGATCGCGTCGCAGACCCGGTCCAGCTGGTCGGACGTCAGGTCCGGGTAGAGCGGCAGCGCCAGGGCGTGCCGGCTGGCCCTCTCGGCGACGGGGAACGCGCCCTGGCCCGTGGCGAGTTCGGCGAAGCACGGCTGCCGGTGCAGCGGCACGGGGTAGTAGGTCTCGGTGCCGATGCCCCGCCCGGCGAGATGCGCGGCGAGGGCGTCGCGTTCCTCCACCTCGACGAGATAGACGTAGAACACCCCGCGCTCGCCCGGGCCCTCGGGATGCGGCTCGGGCAGCCGCCGCACGCCGGGCAGGCCGCGCAGCCGCTCGCCGTAGGCGGCGGCCAGTTCGGCGCGGCGGGCGATCGCCGCCTCCAGCTCCGGCAGCTTGGCGCGCAGCACCGCCGCCTGGATGTCGTCCATCTTGCTGTTGATCCCGGGCAGCGCCGTCTCGTGCGCGATCCCGGGGAAGTGCGCGAGGGTGCGGCCGAGCCGGCCGTGGTGGCGCAGCGCGCCGACGGTCTCGGCCAGCTCCGGGTCGTCGGTGAGTACCGCCCCGGCGTCGCCGATGGCGCCCAGGGTCTTGCTGGGGAAGAACGACAGCACGCCGCCGCGCCCGTGCAGCCCGGCGTGCGTGCCGGCCTGCCGCATCCCGATCGCCTCGGCGCTGTCCTCCACCACGACCAGCCCGTGTTCCCGCGCGATCGCGCCGAGCGCCGCCATGTCGGCCTGCCGATGGAAGAGATGGGTGGGCATGACGAAGCGGCTCTCCGGCGTGATCGCGGCGCGCAGCGCTTCCGGGGCCATGGCGTAGCCGACCGGGTCGATGTCGACGAACTGCGGCCTGCCGCCGGCCAGTACGACGGAGGACGCGGTGGCGACGAAGGAGTAGGCCGGCACCAGCACCCCGTCCCCGGGGCGCAGCCCGCACGCCCGCAGCAGCAGCACCAGCGCGTCGGTCCCGCTGTTGACCCCGAGCACGTGGCCGGCTCCCGTGTAGTCGGCCAACTCCCTTTCAAGCGCGGCGACCTGCGCGCCGTGCGAGAACTTTCCGTCGTCGAAGACCTCGTGCAGACGGTCCGTTATCGCGGGCCAGAGCCGGTCGAAGGTGGCGGCCTGCGAGAAGAACGCGACCTCTTCGGGTATTGCGCGCGAGGAATTCCTCGAAACCAAGGGAAGCCAACCGGAGATGGGAGGGGCAACGGGGGGCCCGGGCGTGCGGCGCGGGGCGCTCGGACCCGCCGGGGCCGCCCCAACGTATAGCCCGGCGCCGCCTCTCTCGTGCCGCCTCCGGTGTGATTCACCCTTTGAGGTATCAGCTGTTGGCATTACTTGACACCCTGCGGGGGCTGCTGTGAAAGTCACCCCCGTGCTTTCCCCGGTGGGCCTCCCGCGTCCCGTCGAAAGCGTCACCGGGAACTCGTTCGAAGCCTCGTTCGAAACGCTTCGAGCCGTTTTCCGTACGGCGCCGAGCGATCCGAACGCGTGTATTCCCCGTCCCCCTCCCGTCCCTTTTCTTCGCGCCCTTCCGCATCCCCATGGAGGAAATGTGCGGCCCTTTGTCGTCGGGCTCGGTCGCTCGGGCGCCGGACTGCACGTGGCGTCCCTGCTGCGCGCCGGCGCCGTGGGAGACACCTGGTTCGCCGGCCCACCCCTGGCCCTCGACCCGCGCCCCGAGGCCGGCGCCCGGCTCGACGGGGTGGTCCGTGTCGACTCACCGGAGCACGCCGCCAGCCTCAGCGACCCCGCCGCCACCGTGGTGCACCTCTGCACCCCGCCGTCCCGACGGGTCGCGGTCCTCGGCGAGCTCGCCGCGCTCGGCTTCACCCGCGTGCTCGTGGAGAAGCCGCTCGCCGCCGACCGCGCCCAGCTCGACCGGCTCGACGCGCTGCGCCGCCGCCACGACCTGCACATCGAGGTCGTCTCGCACTGGCTCTCCGCCCGACTCACCCACGAACTCGCCGAGTTGGTCGACGCGGGGGAGTGGGGGCTGCTGCGCTCCGTCAGCTTCCACCAGGACAAGCCGCGCCTGCTGCGCGGCCAGAGCGACGACGGACACCCCAGCGCGTTCGACGTGGAGATACCGCACGCCCTGGGCGTGGTGCTCCGGCTGGCCGGGCCCGCGACCGTCACCCGCGCCGGCTGCCAGGACCTGCGCACCGAGACCGCCAGCCGCCCCCTGATGGGCGGGGCCTGGCTGACGCTCCGACACGAGGGCGGCGTGGTCAGCGAGTTGCGCTCCGACCTGACCGCGCCCATCCAACGCCGCAGCGTCCGGCTGCGGTTCGCCGACGGCGAGGCCGTCGGCCACTACCCGATCAGCGAACGCGACGACCATGCCCGGCTGACCGTGACCGGCCGCGAGCCGGCGATCTTCCGCGACGACGCGCTGGCCGCGTTCCTGCGCGACGCCTACCGGAACTTCGCCACCGGCCGCCGGGTCACCTACCCCGTCCACCACGCGGTGGTGCGCCTGCTGTGCGAGGCGAAGGAACGCGCCGCCATCCCCACCGGCTCACCCTCCCTGGAGGCCCTCTCATGACGTCCGAGCCCTGCGTGGGCAGCACCCCCTGGGGTGCCCCGCTGGCCGGCATCGGCGACGAGGCGGCGCCCGACGCCCCGGGACAGTGCGCCGCGCTCCGCCAACTCGGCTGGCACGCCATCGAGATCAGGTCCGTCGACGGCGTCGGCGTCGCCGAACTCCCCGCCCGCGCCTGCGCCGACCTCGCCGCGCGCCTCCACGAGTCCGACCTCGCCGTCGTCTGCCTGGACTCCGCCCTGGGCAACTGGGCCAGCCACGTCACGGACCCGCTCTCCGCCGACCTGGCCACCCTGGACGCCCTCGCCCGCCGCGCCGAGGTGCTGCGCTGCCGCTGGGTGCGGGTGATGACCTACCCCGGCGGCGGGCTGGCTGCCGACCGCTGGCGCGCGCTGGTCCTGGAACGACTCGCCCGGCTCGCCGAACGCGCCGAGAAGCTCGACCTCACCCTGCTGCTGGAGAACTGCTCCGGCTGGGCCGGCACCAGCGCGGAACGCATCGCCTGGCTGCTGGAGGAGATCGACAGCCCCGCCCTCGCCGTGGTCTTCGACACCGGCAACGGCGTTCCCCACGGCTACGACGGACTCGCCATGCTGGGCCGGCTGCTGCCCTGGGTCCGACACGTCCAGGTCAAGGACGCGCACCAGGTGGGAGGCCAGGTCCACTACACCTTGCCGGGACAGGGGGACGCCCGACTCCGCGAGATGCTGGCCCTGCTGTGGGCCGGCGGCTACCAGGGGCCGCTGTCCCTCGAACCCCACCTGGCACACCAGCCGCACAGCGGCGCGCGCCGCACCGCCGGCTCCGCCCCGTTCGTCGCCGCCGGCCACGCCCTGGCCGGGCTGCTGGCCCGCCTCACCCCGCCCACCGCGCGGGGCGGCCGGTGAACGCCGCCGACGCCGCCCTGACCCCCGGCGAACACGCCCTGCTGCTCGACCTGTTGCGGCTGCCCACCGCCGGCCCGCTGGAGGCCGGCGACGGCGACCCGCCCGCCGAGCTGTGGGCCGCCGGCCGCCGCTACGCCCGCGCCGCCGAGGCGCTGGGACTCACCGTGCTCGGCCACGCCCCGCCCGCGCCTGAGGCGGTGCGCTCGGGACCGCTGCCCGCGCCCGTCGCCGCCCGGCTCGCCGACCCCGCCTTCCTCGCCGGGCAGCCCAGCCTGCTGATGCGGCTGGGACCCGCGCTGCCGCGCGCCGCCACCGTGATGTGCAACGTCCACCTGGACACCGTGGCCGGCGTCGAGCCCGTCGGCTTCGACGGCTCCCGCTTCACCGGCCGGGGCGCCGTGGACGCCAAGGGGCCGGCCGTCGCCCTGCTGGCCGGGGTGCGGGCGGCCCTCGCGCGCGAGCCGGCCGTCGGCCGCTCCGCCGCCGTGCTGGTCCAGGCCGTGGCCGGCGAGGAGGGCGGCGCCCTGGGCACGATCGGGACCCGCCCCCTCGTCGCCGCCGGACACCTCGGGCGGATCAACCTCTTCTGCGAGCCGACCGGCGGCCGGCTGCTCACCCGGGTCGGCGCCGCGGCCACCGCCCGCATCACCGTGCGCGGCCAGGACGCCGTCGACGACCGGCCGGGCGCGGGGCACAACGCCACCGTGCTGCTCGGCTTCCTCGCCCAACACCTCGCCCACGCCCTGGACTCGGGACACCGACCCGGCGCCCCCTCACCCTGCGTCGCCGGGCTGCACACCGGCCACCTCCACAACCGGGTCCACGGCGGAGGCACCCTGCTGCTCAACCTCCCCTACCGGCACGCCTCCGAGGGCGCCGCGCTGGAGCGACGGCTCGCCGACGAACTGGCCGCCGGACTCGCCGCGTTCCACCAACGCTTCGCCGGCACCGCCGAGTTCGGTCGCACCGCGCGGGACGCCGCCGCGCTCACCCGGCTCGACTGGGACAAGCGGGGCCTGCCGACCCTGGAGAGCGCCGACCCCTGGGCCGAGGCGCTGCTGTCCGGCGCCGGCGCGCGGCCGTGGCCGGTCGAAGAGCCCCCGTTCACCTGCGACGCCCTCTGGCTCGCCGACCACCCCGACACCTTCACCGCCGTGCTAGGCCCCGGCTCACTCGACGCCAACCACGCCCACGCGGCGGGGGAGTTCGTCGACGTCGCCGACCTGGACGAGTTCGCCGAGACCATCGCCCACACCCTGGTCGCCTTCGCCCGAGACCGCGCGGCGGCGACCCCGACCCACGAGGAGAGCCGCCGTTGACCGCGATAGCCGGACCGACAGTCACCGTTGAACACGCCCGACTCCACTCAGCCGTCGGCGCGTTCCTCGCCGACCACGGCGTGCCGGAGGAACGCGCGCTGCTCGCCGCCGAGGCGCTGGTCCACGGCGACCTCACCGGGATGGACTCCCACGGCGTGTTCAACCTGCCGCGCCTCTACCACCCGCTGCTCGCCTCCGGCAGGGCACGGCCGGACGCCGAGCCGCGGATCGCCAACGACCTCGGCGCGTGCGTGCTGCTGGACCACAGGCGCGCCCTCGGGCTGTGGGCCGCCGCGGAGTCCATGGACCTGGCCGTGGCCCGCGCCCGCCGCCACGGCGTCGGCCTCGTGTCCGTGCGCGGCGCCACCCATCTGGGCTGCGCCGGCTTCCACGCCGCGCGCGCCGCCGAGGCGGGCCTCGTCGGCGTCGTCGCCAGCAACTGCGGCGGCCAGCGGATCGCGGGACCGCCCGGCGGACGGCCCGCGCTGCTGGGCACCAACCCGCTGAGCGTCGCCGCCCCCGCCCTGCCGAAACGTCCCTTCGTGCTGGACATGTCCACCACGGTGGTGCCCACCGGCCGGGTGCGGACCGCCGCCGCCAACGGGCGGGCCGTGCCCGCCGGTTGGCTGGAGGACGCCGACGGCACGCCCGTCACCGACCCGGCCGCCTTCGACCGGGGGGACGCCCGGCTGCGCTGGCTCGGCGGCACCCCCGAGACCGGCGCGCACAAGGGCTTCGGCCTCGGCCTCGCCGTCGAGCTGCTCGCCGCGCTGCTCCCCGGGGCCGCCGTCGGCCCCGCCCCCGAGGCGCTCGCCGGCGACGGCCGCCCACACGGCACCGACGACGACATCGGCCTGCTGCTGCTGGCGATCGACCCCGACATGCTGCGCGCCGTCCCCGGCGCCTTCGCCGAGGCCAGCCGCTCCGTCTTCGCCACCGTGCGGGACTGCCCGCCGCTGGGCGACGAACCGGTGCGCTACCCCGGCTGGTGGGAGGCCGAACGCGCCGCGGAACGCCGCGCCGGGGGCGTTCCGCTGCCCGTCGCACTCCACAGCGAACTGACCGCACTGGGGCTTGAGTTGCCCGCACTGGAGGCCCGTCGATGACCCACCCGACCCCACGCCGCCTCGGCCTCGCCGGCCTCGGCGTCATCTCCCGCTACTACCTGGCCGCGATCGCCGACAGCCCCGACTGGGAGCTGGTCGGCGTCTGCGACCCCCGCCCCGACGCCCCCCTGGGCGTCGCCGACCACCTTCCGGCCGGCGTCGCGCACCACCCCGACCACCGGGCGCTGCTCGCCGAGGCCCGGCCGGACGCCCTGGTGGTGGCCGCCCCCAACCACCTGCACGCCGCGATCGCCGGCGACGCGCTGCGCGCCGGCGTCCCGGTGCTCGTGGAGAAGCCGCTGACGCTGGACGTCGCGTCCGGCCGCGCGCTGGCCGCACTGGCCCACGCCACCCAACTGCCGTTGCACACCGCGTTCCACCGCCGCTACAACGACCAACTGGCGGCCCTGGTGAGACGGGTGCCCGCCGGCGTTCCGGTGGACTCGGTGACCGTGCGCTATCTGGAGCGGATCGAGGAGCACATCGGCGACGACACCTGGTACCTCGACCCCGCCCGCTGCGGCGGCGGCTGCGTCGCCGACAACGGTCCCAACGCGTTCGACCTGGTCCGCCAACTCCTCGGCGAGGTACGGGTGGTGGAAGCGCGGGTCGAACGCGACGCGGCCGGCGTCGACCGGCGCGCCTCGGTGCGGCTGTCCGCCGCCTCCGGCGCCTCGGCCCGCGTCGAGCTGGACTGGTCACATCCGGGCGAGACCAAGGA
The DNA here is from genome assembly GCF_006335015.1 of Streptomyces sedi. Classification (GTDB taxonomy): domain Bacteria; phylum Actinomycetota; class Actinomycetes; order Streptomycetales; family Streptomycetaceae; genus Streptomyces; species Streptomyces sedi. The sequence continues at coordinate 132,857 of NZ_VDGT01000007.1, read as the reverse complement.
CGTGATGGTCCGTCTGGTAGACGGCACCGAACTGCGCGCCGACCTGCTCGCCGGCTACGCCGGCTTCAAGTCCTCGCTGTGGCACGAGTACCGCCATCTGCTGGCCGACTTCGCCGGCATCGTGGCCGAGGGCCGGCCCGCCCACGCGGACGGTCTGCGCGCCCTGGAACTGGTCGCCGACGTGTATGCCTCCTGCGCGGTCGTCGAGGGCGTGCGGTGAACGCGGCCACGGAGAACGGCGCGAACGCGGCCACGGAGAACGGCGCCAAGCGGCCGGTCGCCGGGGTGCTGGTGAAGGTGCTGCTGCACGCCAGGACCGAACGCGGGATGCGGCTCGAACCGTTCGCGAGCCGCTGCGTCCGCCGGGGCGAGGTCCACGAACTGGTGGTCACCGACCAGCGCGACGAGGCCCCGGGCGCCAGGATCGACCGCGTCGGCTTTCTCGGCTTCGCCGAGATCGAGGCGGCGGGAGTCCTCGACCGGGGCGACGTCCTGCACGTCGGGGGGCGGCGGATCGGGACGCTGCTGGGCTTCGACGCCTGCCACTTCCCCAACCACTACAACATCCTGGTCCACGCCCCCCGCCTGGTCACCGGCGCCGACCTCGCCCTGGCCCCGGAGTCGGCGGTGACCTTCACGCCGTGAGGGGTACCGGGGGGCGACCACCGGTCTGCCCGGTCCGGTTTCGTTGTCGTGTGCGGCTCGGCACCCAGCACGCGCGCAGTTCCCCGCGCCCCCGAGCCGCCCACGGGGCGTGAAGGGGCGCGGGGAACTGCGCGAGCAACCGTCCACGGGCCCGCACCCGACGACCCACCAGTACCCGCCACGACGGCAGTCGCTCCCGCACCCGCCACGACGGTTGGGCTCAGCCCCCGGCAGGGCTGATCGGGGTCAGCACGCCGGTGCGGCGTTCGACCGCCTCCGCGGCCGTCAGGCACAGGTCCTCGCGGAACATCGGGCCGATCAGCTGCACGCCCTGCGGCAGACCGTCCACCACCGCGCCGGGCACCGAGACGGCCGGCAGGCCGACCAGCGAGGTCGCCGAGCACAGCCGCATCGCGCCCGTGACCCGTTCGAACCCCTCGGGTCCCGAGGACTCAAGCCCGGGCTCGACCGGCGGCTCGGTGAAGACCGGTCCCAGCACCAGCTCGTGACGGGTCATCAGCTCGGCCCAGGAGCGGCGGAGCCCCAACCACACGCCGGTCAGCCGCAGATACTCGGCCAGATCGGCCGGCTTGGCCCGTTCCATCGACATCTCGATGTAGGCGCGGCTGTTCTCCGGGATCACCGGGCCGATGTGCGGCCAGGCCAGGGAGAACTCGGTCATGATGAGCCGCCCGTACACCTCCAGCGTCTCGGCCAGCCGCGGGACGTCCTCGATCTCCTCGACCTCGTACCCGGCGTCCGAGAGCGCGTCGGCAGCCGCTGCCACCGCCGTCCGCACGGCCGGGTGCGTCCCCTGCCCGCCCGGGTCGCGCACCACGGCGACCCGCCACGGCGCCCGCGGCGCCAGACCGTTCAGGGGCATCGCGACGGCACGCGGGTCGACCGGGTCGGCGCCGGCCAACGTCTCGTACGCCAACCGCAGATCGCCCACCGTTCGGGCCAACGGACCGTCGACGGGGATCAGTTGGGAGGCCAGCGAGGGGTCGTCCGGCCCCATGCGGTGGTCGGAGGGGAAGCGGCCGGCGCTCGGCTTGAGCCCGGTCACGCCGCAGAAGGCGGCGGGCAGCCGCACGGAGCCGCCCGAGTCGTTGCCGAGCCCCAGCGGCGCCATCCCGCTGGCGACCGCCGCCCCGTCGCCGCCGCTGCTGCCGCCGGGGGTGACGCCGGCGTTCCAGGGGTTGCGGGTGTCGCCGAACAGCTCGCTGCGCGAGTGCAGCCCGCCGAGCGCCAGGTCCGGCATGTTGCTGTGCCCCACGGGGATCGCGCCCGCCGCCCGCAGCCGCGCCACCGGCGGCGCGTCGCGCCGCGCCGTGAACTCGCGGAACCGCGCGATGCCGTGGGTGGTGGGCACGCCGGCGACGTTGATGTTCTCCTTCACGGTGAACGGGACCCCGGCGAGCGGGCCGAGGCGCTCGCCGGCGTCGCGGCGGGCGTCCAGGGCGGCGGCCTCGGTGCGCGCGGTCTCGGCCATCGACTGTGTCACGGCGTTGACCTGAGGGTTGACCTCGGCGATGCGGGCCAGATGACTCTCGACGACCTCGACGGCGCTCAGCTCGCCCCTGCCGACGGCGGCCCCCAGCTCGTCGGCAGTGCGCTGCCAGAGAGTGTTGTCCATGGGTGCATTCCTCGTTCCGATGCGGTTGTATCGGAGCGTACCCGAGAAGCGATGCGAGTGCATCGAATAAACTCCCGGGGTGGTGGCGAGAACCCGGGACCAGGGAGGGCGCGGATGCCGAAGCAGGTGGACTACGTGGAGCGCAGGGAGCGGGTCATCGACGCCGTGCACCGGCTCGCCGACCGGCACGGCATCGAGGGGGTCACCCTGCGTGACGTGGCGCGCGAGGCGGGTCTCTCGATGGGCGCGGTGCAGCGCGGCTTCCGCGACAAGGACGAGATGCTGGCGGTCGCCCTCGCCCGGGTGAGCGCACGCTTCGTGGAACGGGCGCGCGCCGCCGCCGCGGAGCCGGGCCCCGGCGCGCTGGAACGGGTGCTGCTCGACGTGGCGCTGTTGGGCGAGGAGCAACGGGCCGAGGCCCAGGTGTGGTTGGCGTTCGTGGCGCGCGCCGCGGTCACGCCGCCGCTGGCGCTCACGCTGCGGGGCGGGCATCCGGAGGTCGCGTCGCTGCTGACCCGGCTGGTCGCCGACGTCACGGAGGAGTCGGGGGCGCGCGTGAACGCCGCGGCCGAGGCGCGGGCGCTGCTGGCGTTGGCCGACGGGCTGACCGTGCAGGTGCTGCTGGGGCAGCTCGAACGTGACGAGGCCAGGAGCCTGCTGGTCGACAGGGTCCGGCTGCTGGCCGACGTGACCCGTTCCCCCGTGACCCGTTCCGCTTCCGCCGTGACCCGTTCCGCGCAGACGGGGACGGCCGGGCCGGCGGGGTGACCGCCGGCCCGGCCGCCGTGCGAGGGCGGCTCGCTCAGCCGAGCAGCTCGACGTCCAGCTGGCCGAAGTGGTACTGGCGGACGGCCGCCAGCAGCTCCTCCTCGGTCAGCTGACCGTTGCCGTCGGTGTCGACCTGCTGGAAGGCCTCCTTGGCGGAGGACGCGTCCAGGCCGAGGGCGGTCAGCCAGGAGGCGAACTCGTCGCCGTTGATCAGGCCGTCCGCGTTCTGGTCGGCCAGGCCGACGAGGCCGGAGACCACCGGGCCGAGCGCCCTGTTGAAGGCCGCCTCGCCCTGGGTGTACACCAGGTCACCGGCGGACCGCAGGAACTCGTCGCGGGAGATCGTCGGCTTGTCGCCGCTCTGCGTCGAGAGGTAGTCGAAGAGCCCGAAGAAGGCGTCCCGGAGCGCGTCCGCCTCGGCCGAGTCCGCGGGCTTCCCGAAGGACCGGGCGATCCGCGAGGCCTCCTGGTGGAAGTCCTCCCGCTCCAGCACGCCGTTGCGGTCGAAGTCCCACTTGTCGAAGCGCTTGCTCAGTCGGGCGTCGATCACGGGGTTGGGCATGGCTCGATCTCCTTGATGGTTGCGGGTTGGATGGTGCTCTCGCGAGCGGAGCGGCGCGGGGCGTGCCCGTGCCGCCCGGCGACCGGGCGCGGCCCGAGGGGCGTGCCGGTGCCAGCTTGGAGTGGCCGGACGGAGCGGTCTCCGTGCGGCGCGGGGGAGGGGGCGGCGCTACAGCAGCGTCACGCGCGCCCCGGCGGTCTTGCCGCGGGTGTCGAGCAACGCGCAGGGCGCCTGGGCGAGTTGGCGCGCCGGGTAGCAGGAGTGGTCCTGGAGCAGGATCGCGAGGTCGGCCCGGCCGAGCGCCGCCGGCAGCTCGGTCTCGCGTCGCACCGGTAGGCCGTCGGTGGCGAACTCCGTGACCAGCGGGTCGTGGTAGGCCACCTCGGCGCCGGCCGAGCGCAGCAGCGAGGCGATGGGGAAGGCGGGGGACTCCCGGACGTCGGCCACGTCGGGCTTGTAGGAGACGCCCAGCAGCAGCACCCGGCTGCCGGCCAACTCCCGGCCCTCGCGGCGCAGTACGACGGTCGCGCGTTCCACCACCCGCGTCGGCATCGCGGATATGACCCGGCGGGCCGCTGTCAGCAGTTCGAAGGTGAAGCCCTGTTCGGCCGCGTGGGTGTCCAGGTAGCGGGGATCGACCGGCACGCAGTGCCCGCCGACGCCCGGCCCCGGCTGGAAGGCGGTGTAGCCGAAGGGTTTGGTGCCGGCGCAGTGCAACACGTCCCACACGTCGATACCGACCCGTTCACAGTAGCGTGCCACCTCGTTCACCAACGCGATGTTCACATAGCGGTGGGTGTTCTCAAGAAGCTTCGCCATTTCGGCCTCGCGTGTGCCGGCGGAAAGGACCAGACGATCGACGAGTCGGTGATAGAACGCGGTGGCGTGTTTCAGGCAGAGCGGGGTGTATCCGCTCACGATTTTCGGGGTGTTTCTCAGCCCGAAGTGCGGGTTTCCCGGGTCGATGCGTTCGGGGGAGTAGGCGAGATGGAAATCCTCGCCGGCACGCAGGCCGCTTTCCTTTTCCAGGATTTCACGCAACAACGTGTCGGTGGTGCCCGGATGGCTGGTCGATTCCAGCACCACGAGTGTGCCGGGCCCGAGGTGGCGGCCGACCGTGTGGCCGGCCGCCCGCAGCGCCGAGAGGTCGGGGCGGCCCGCCGCGTCCAGTCCCGTCGGCACGCAGATCACCACCGTGTCCCGGCCGGCCAGCACCGCGGGATCGTCACGGGCGACGAACCCGCTCGCCCGCATGGCGGCCACGGTCGCGTCGGGGATGTCGCCCACGTGTGAGCGGCCCGCGTTGAGCCCCTCCACCACCGAGGGCTCCACGTCGAAGCCCACCACGGCCAGGCCCGCCTCGCAGGCCCGCGCCGCCAGCGGCAGCCCCACGTACCCCAGGCCGACCACCGCCAGGACCGTGTCGCTCACCGGTTCTCCCTCTCCCACGTCTCGTCGTCGTCACGTGTCGATGGCCCGTCTCGGGGCGCGTGCGCACGCGGCGGCCACCCGGCGGGCGCCCGGGTCAGGCGCGGAACGAGCCGCTGCCCGGCGCGACGTGCGAGCCGTAGCCGGGCTGCACGGTCAGGCCGGGGGTGACGCAGAACGGGTCGGCGTAGATGGTCACCGGCCGCTCGGTCTGGTTGGACAGCACATGCGCGTCGAGCGGGAGCTTGTGGCAGCCGACCGGGTTGTCGTAGGTCGTCAGCGGGCCGAATTCGGTGCTGAAGACCGAGACCTCGCCCTCGGCCGCGTGGGCCGGAATCGAAAAGGCGGTGGCGGCCAGAAAGAAGGCGCCGGCGACGGTGCCGAAGGTGGTGCGAACTGAGGGGCGCATGGATCAACTCCCGGGAATTGGTTGGACTGAGGAGATTATTTCGGATCCCGGGCGCCTCTCGCGCCACGGCGGGGGAAATAGGTCCGCACGGGCGACGGGCGGCACGGGTGTACTAGCCGCGCGGGTCCTCACGGGGCCTTCTCGCTTTGCGCACAGGGGAGTTGGCGTGTTATTCCGCGTGGGCGCCCGAGGGCGTGTTCCCGATTCGCAACAGAATGGCCCGCGAGTGTGTGCGAACGCGCGCGAGTTGCTAACCTGCCGCTGGTGAACAAGTGCACGACACGGGGACACGGGGGAGTGCGATGAGCCACATACAGGGCTGGCCCGGTCCGGCGGGTGCGCCGGGTCCGGGGGGCGGGCCGCAGAAGGCCGATCAGGGGCGGCGCCTGGGCATTCTCGCGCTGGTCGTCGTGCTGGTGACGGGGCTCGCCTTCGGGCTGGCCGCCGCCACCGGGGCCGACGCCAGGGACAACGGCGCGATGGGCCCCGCGCCCGGCATGGGGGACGTGGAGGGCTTGAACCCGGAGGACATGCCGGAGCTGGAGGGGCTGGAGGACCTCGACGACCTGGAGTCCGACATCGGGGGCGACAGCGGCGACCTCGGCGGGGACAGCGGCGACCTCGGGGGCGACAGCGGGGACCTGGGCGGCGACGACGACTGGGGCGGGGACAGCGGTTCGACCCCCACCGAGGAGCCGTCCGACCCGACGCTGGACCTCTACCGCTCGGTGAGCGCCGGCGACTGCCTGGCCACCTGGATGACCAGCGACACCGAGTGGAGCAGCAGCACGCCCGAGGTCGTCGACTGCTCGGCGGACAACGCGGGCGTCTGGGTCTCGGCCACGACCGGTTCGCTGAGCGACTGCCCGACGGACGCCGGACGTTCGTACATCTACTACACCGCCGGCGCCGAGACCGTGGCGCTCTGCCTGACCCGCCAGTTCGAGATCGGTCAGTGCTTCCTCGGCTCCGGCACCAACGCCAACCTGATGAGCTGGGTCGACTGCGAGAGCGGCTCCGTGCCCTCGCCGTACGACAGGAAGTTCAACGTGCTGGCCGTCTACGCGACCAGCAACAACACGGGCGACGAGTGCGCCGCGGACGCGGGCAACCGGGAGTACTACTACTGGTCGATGGACGGGAACTCGACGTTGCTGTGCGCGTTGGAGATGAACTGATGGGGGCCGTGCTCCCCGGCGCGCGCGCCGGGCGGCCGGGTAGGAACGAGGGGGAAACATGAGTCAGCCGCCGCCACCGCCGGGCGCGCCCGGCCAGCCGAGCGGGCCCGGGTACGGCTATCCGCACGCGGCCACGCAGCCGGACTTCCGGCCCACCGCGCCGCCGCCGGGCGGGCCTCCGCAGCCGCCACCGGGAGCCCCCGCGGGAGCTCCCCAGGCCGCCCCGCCGCCCGGCCCCGCCGCCCCGCCGCCCGGCCCCGCCGCCCCGCCGCCCGGCCCTGCCGGGCCGCCGGGCCAGGGAGGCCCGGGCTACGGCTACCCGCAGCAGCCGCCGCCGGGGCCCCAGCCCGGCTACGGCTACCCGCAGGGCCCCGCGCCGGCGCCGTTCCCGCCCCCGCCGCCTCCGGGCTCCGCCAACAGGACGACTGCCGCGCTCGGTCTGACAATCGCGGTGGCGGTCGGGATGTTCCTCCTCTACGGCTTCCTCACCGGCATGGTCGTCGACTTCGAGGACCTGATGAAGGAGGCCATGGAGAACGGCGACACCGAGATCGACATCGCCCAACTCACCTGGCTGGCACCGCTGGTCGGCGGGGCGATCGGCCTTCCGGCGGCCCTGATGGCCCGCGGGAACATCGGCCTCTACTGGCTGGCGGCCGGTGGCGCCGTGGTGGCGATGCTGCTGGGGGAGACCTTCGCCATGGCGGTGCTGATCTCCGATGCCTCCGACGGGGCCGAGAGCGCCTTCACACTCTTCTTCGAGGACTTCTCGGACGTCTGGGAGGCGTGGACGGACATCGCCCACGGCATGACCTGGCCGCTGATGGCGCTGGCCCCGGCCACCGCCCTCTTCGCCGGGTACTTCCTCGGCGGCACCGGCCCCAAGTACCCGATGCCTCCGCCGCAGCCGATGCCCTACCGCTGACGCGCACCGGGTGCCACCGCACCGCACGCCCGAGGGGGCCGGCCCACCGCCGGCCCCCTCGGCCGTCTCCGCACGGCGCGGCGACGCGCCTACCGCGCGAACCGCACCGTGCGGGAGGCGCCGTAGGCGCGGCGGGTCGTGACCGTCACCCGCGTCCCGCCCGGGATCCGCCGCACCCCCACGCCCTCGTCCGCCTCGACCGGCTGCAGCCGGCGCCCGCGCAACGTCACGGTGACGCGGTCCCGTTCGGTCGTCGGGTCGGCGACGGCCAGGGCGACGGTGCCGTCCGGCGCGTGCCGCAGCAGCAACGAGGCCGCCCCCTCCACCTCGACCGGGCCGACCCGGTGGCGCCCCGGCGCGAAGGAGTTGACGCCCAGCAGCCCCAACCCCCGGTGCTCCACGGCCTGGACGCGTTCCGAGTTGACCAGGACCCGCACCGGTCCCCCGGCGTAACGGGCCAGTGCCTCCTCCGTGGCGCCGGGCACCAGCGCGCACGCCAGCGTCCCCGACTCGGCCGCCCCGGCCGGGAGTTCGGTGCCGAGCGTGAAGACGCGCCGGGTCACCGGGGTGTCCGGGTTGCCGGTGCGCACCGCGCGCCGGTCGCGGGTCACCGTCTGCCAGCCGACGTGCGCCCCGGTCGGCTCCAGAAAGGCGTAGCCGACCGCCCCGCCCGCGTCCCGGTCGGCGAACCGCAGCCAGGACAGGGGCTGTTCACCACCCGGCCCCTCCCACGGCCGGCCGTCGGCGAGCCGCCCGGTCAGCGAGACGTCCGCGTCCGGCGCGGCGATCCTGCTGTCGACCGTCGTGGTCACCGCGCGACCCGCCGCGTCCCGCACCCCGGCGGTCAGCATCACCACCTCCTCGTCCAGGAGGAACCAGGAACGCACCCCCGACGCGTTGCGGTAGGCCACGAAGTCCTCCGGCAGCAGACCCGCCTCCGCGTCCCGCCAGGCCACGTCGTCGGCGAGTACCAGGCCGACCGCGCCGTAGCCGTCCAGGGTGGCGCCGCCGGAGTGGGAGTTGAGGGAGCGCGGGAAGTAGACATAGGTGTTCTGCGCCTCGGACGAGGCGGTGAAGCCGGCCTCCGGGTTGTCGTACCACGCGGCGCCGTACAGCTCGGGCACCGTCGCCCGCTCCTCGACGGGGGCGACGACGCCGGCCAACCGGTAGGGGGAGACGGTGGTCAGGTGGTCAACGCCGAACGCCGCCGACTGGTCCTGACCGGTCAGATACAGCTGGTGGGCGCCGTCCCCCTGGAACCAGGGCATCAGGTTCTCGCCCGACATGTACTCGTAGCGGCTGATCCGCCGCGAGCTGCGGGCCAGCGCGAACGCGTAGCCGGGCCTGCGGTGCACCGTGCGGTCCATCGCGTGGAACGCCAGATGCCGGGACTCGGGGCCGAGATCGGCCGGCGGGGTCGCCTCGTCGGCCAGGATCTCCGCGTAACGGGCCACGCTCACCGGCGAGACGAACGCGACCGGGTCCGGCGCGACGGGAGAGGCGCCGCGCAGATACCGCACATAGCCGCGGAGCGCGGCGGCGGACGCCGGGTCCCCCACGGCGGCCGACAGGTCGACCGCGGCCTCCACCACCGGGGCCGCCGCCTGGTAGCCACCGGTGGTCCTGGAGACGGCCCGGCCCCTGACCGTCTCCATCATCCAGCCCTCGAAGACGACGGGCGCGAAGGAGTCGACCAGCCAGCCGCGCGCCGTCTCCACCAGCTCGCCGCCCGCCACGTACCCCGTCCCCTCCAGCACCCGGGACGCCTGCGTCACCCGCCCCAGCAGGCTGACGCCGTAGGAGCCGGTGTACGCCACCGAGGCGTGCTGGAGGAACGAGCCGTCGGCGTAGAAGCCGTCCGTGACGCCGTGGCGCAGCGCGTACGGGTCGATCGGGTCGAGCACCGTCGCCAGGTCGGCGACGGCCTTCACGATCCGCGCCTCGTCTCCGGTGACCGCGCCCTGGAGGACTCGGTTGACGGTGATGTCGGCCAGGTTGGCGCCGGTGTGGAAGCGGGAGTCCAGGTCGACGTCGCCGTCCCGCCCGTTGCGCAGGTAGGCGTCCATCGAGGCACGGTAGGTCTCGGTCAACTCCGGTGCGTGCTCGGCGGCTTCGGCCGCCAGCAGCACCAGGACGCGGGTGACGTGGGTGGAGATGCCGATCTCCCAGTGGAACCAGTTGCCGTAGTAGCCCGCCGACTGGTCCCCGTAGTAGCGCTCGTGCAGCCAGGCCAGCCCGTCCAGCACCCGGCGCCGCACGGCCGCGTTCCCGCCCAGGTCGGGGGCGGCGTCGCCGGGGGCGACCGTGGCCAGGGCGATCTCGTAGAGGCGCTGGTAGGAGGCGTTCAACGCCGAGTCGTCGCTGCCCAGCGGCAGCCCGGCGAACAGCTCGCCCTCGCCCGCCGCGTCCCAGTCGGCCAGCCACCGCCGCGCGGCGTCGGCCATCGCGGCCAGCTTCGGCGCGACCTCGGGCGCGGCGTTGGCCTCGGGGGTGCCGGCGAAGGTGGCGACCGTGTTGGCCAGCAGCCGCGCGTGGTCGACGGCCGGGTCCGCCGCCGCGCGCCGGGACGAACGGGCCGAGGCCGGCGTGGAGTTGGCGGCCTGGGCGGCGACGGTCGCGGCAGGCAGCAGGGCGAGCAGGGTACGGCGGGACAGCGGCACGAGACACTCCCTGGCCGGGGCGGAACGTGCCGCCATCCAAGCAAGCACCCACGGCACTGTCACCGGTCCGGACGCCGCGAACTTTCCCGCCGCCCACGCGCGGGAGCCGGGCCCCGCCCTTTTCGGGCGGGAACCCGGCTCCGGAGACACGCGCCTGACGTGCCGTCAGCCGTTGGCCCTGATCGCGTCGTTCAACTCGTCCAGGATGCCCTCGGCCGCCTCCTGGGGACTCAACTCCCCGAAGAGCACCTGGTCGTTGTAGCGACCGAGCATCGGGTCGACGTCGCTGGCGCCGGCCGGGACGATCGGCGGTTGCGGGCCGACCTCCTGCTGGATCTGCTCGGTGAACTCCAACGCCCGCCGCTCGCTGTCGTCCAGCTGGGGCTCGATGGCCTCCTTGAACGCCGGGTTGCCGGGCTCGCCCCGGTCCAGGCCGAAGATGCTGCCCACGCGCGGGTCGTTGATCAGGAAGTCGATCAACAGCGCGCACTCGGCCGGATGCTTGGTGGTCGACGACATCGACCAGTACATCGAGGGCTTGAGGTACTGGTAACCCTCCTGGGTGTCCTCGTCGGTCGGCCAGTCCGCCAGCATCAGCTCCGCGTCCGGCGTCGCCGCCTGGAAGGTGCTGAACTGCCCGGCCGGGATGAAGCCCATCGCCGTCTTCTGCGTCACCAGGTCACCCTGGTCGAGCGGCAGGCCCTTGGTCTCGCTCACCTCGGCCACCGACGGGGCGGCGCCCCGGTCGATGAACTCCAGCATCCGCTCCCAGTAGGCGGCGAGCACGTCCGCTTCGAGGACCAGCTCGCCCTCGTCGTTGAACAGCTCGTTGCCGTGCTGCCGCGCCCAGACCGTGACGCTGAACGAGTCGGAGACCCACGGGCTGAGCCCGTGCACCTCGCCGCCCGACGCCTCGCTCAACTGGGCGGCGGTGTCGATCATCTCGTCCCAGTCCCAGGTGTCGAAGTCCGGCAGCGGCACGCCGTACTCCTCGAAGAGCGAGGTGTTGACGAGGATGCCGTTGGCGGTGCCGCCGGTGGGCACCGCGTACAGACCGTCGTTGACCTCGCCGGACTCCAGCACCTCGGGCGGGATCTGCGAGGTGTCGAGGAACTCGTCGACCCGTTCCAGGTCCACCAGCGCGCCCCGGTCCGCGTAGGCGGCGAGATACAGCTGGTCGAACTGGGTGACGTCCGGCATCTCGCCGGCCGCCGTGGTGGTGGCCAGCCGGTCCCAGTAGCCGTTCCAGTCGGCGAACTGGGGCTCGACGTTGATGTTCGGGTACTCCTCCTCGAAGAGCTCGATGGCCTCCATCGTCATCTGGGTGCGGGCGTCGGCGCCCCACCAGTTGAAACTGATCGTGACGTCGCCGTCGGAGAGTTCCGGTTCGCCCTCGAACCCGTCCCCGATGCCGCAGGACGTGATGAGGACACCGGCGGCGGCGACGGCCATCCCCGCGCGCACGCGTCCTCGCACGTGTCCGGTCATGCTGTGCCTCCTGATCTCTGGTCGATTCCCGTGGTGGCGCGGCTACTTGCCGCCGGTGGTGGCGATGCCTCTGAGGAGGAACCGTTGACCGAAGAGGAACACCAGGAACACCGGGATCAGCGAGACCACACTCATCGCGAAGAGCGCGCCGAAGTCGGACTGGCTCTGCGCGTCGATGAACGAGCGCAGCGCCACCGGCACGGTCTGGAGGTCGGGCTTGGTCACGAAGATCAGCTGGGTGAAGAAGTCGTTCCAGGTCCAGATGAAGGTGAAGATCGCCGTGGTCGCCAGGGCCGGGACCATCAGCGGCAGCATGATCTGCCCGTAGATCCGCGCGTGTCCGGCGCCGTCGATCCTGGCCGCCTCGTCCAGCTCCCTGGGGATGCCCCTGATGAACTGCACCATCAGGAAGATGAAGAAGGCGTCCGTCGCCAGCAGCTTGGGCACGATCAGCGGCAGATAGGTGTTGATCCAACCGAGTTGGGCGTAGAAGACGTACTGCGGAATGATCAGTACGTGGATGGGCAGCATGATGGTGAGCAGCATGGCCACGAAGGCGAGCTTGTTCCCACGGAACTTGAGCCGGGCGAACGCGTAGGCGGCCATCGAGCACGATATGAGGTTGCCGATCACCGAGCCGAGCACCACGATGAACGAGTTCAACAGATAGGTGTTGAACGGATACGCGAGCGCGTCCCAGCCGTTGGGGTAGTGGTCGAAGTCGAACGTGTCGATCAGCAGACCCGGCTCGGTGAAGATGTCGGTGTTGGGGCGGAACGAGCTGACCACCATCCACAGCAGCGGATAGAGCATCAGCAGGGCCACCAGGATGAGCCCGACGTGCTTGAGAACGCTGGTCGCCCCGCGCCGCCGGTCGGCGCCGGCGCGCCGCGCGTCCACCGGGGCTGGCTGCTTTTCCGTTACGGCGTCAGTCATTGTAGAAGACCCAATACTTGGAGGCCCAGAAGTTCAGGGCGGTGAAGGCGCCGATGATGAGCAGCAGCAACCACGCGAGCGCCGATGCGTAGCCCATCCGGAAGCTGGTGAAGCCCTCCTGGTAGAGGTAGAGCGAGAAGAACAGCGTCGAGTCGTTCGGCCCGCCGGTGCCGTTGGAGACGATGAAGCTCTGGGTGAACGACTGGAAGCTGCCGATCAGTCCGAGGACCAGGTTGAAGAAGATGATCGGGCTCAGCAGCGGCAGCGTGATCGACAGGAACTGCCGCTTCTTGCTGGCGCCGTCCGTCGCCGCCGCCTCGTACAGCTCCCGGGGGATCTGCCGCAGCCCGGCCAGGAAGATCACCATCGGGGCGCCGAACGTCCAGACGTGCAGGATGATCAGCGTGCCCAGCGCGGTGTCCGGGTCGGCCACCCAGCCCCTGCCCTCGATGCCGAAGATGTCGAGGAAGGAGTTGAACAGCCCCTCGGCGCCGAAGACCAGCCGCCACAGCACGGCGATCGCCACGGAGGCGCCCAGCAGCGAGGGCAGATAGAAGATCGAGCGGTACAGCGGCAGCCCGCGCACCCCCCGGTCGAGCAGCATCGCCAGGCCGAGGGCCACGGCCAGCTGGAGCGGCACGGAGACCAGCACGTAGGTGAACGTCACCTGGAGCGAGTTCGCCAGCCGGTCGTCGTCCAGCATCCGGCGGATGTTGTCGAGTCCGGTGAACTCCGGGTCCTGGAGCAGGTTGTAGTCCGTGAAGGCCAGATAGAGCGAGGCCAGCATCGGACCGAGGGTGATGCCGATCAGTCCCAGCAGCCAGGGGGCCAGGAAGATCGCCGCCGCCTTGTTGTCAGGCTTCTTGTCGGGGGTCGTGCCCTCAAGCTGCTGCCCGCCGCGCTTGCGCGACCGGCTCATCGACCTCAGCTCGCCGAGCGCGCTCATCGCACCCGTCCCGTGGCCGTGGCCCGCGCCGCCGACCCGCCGGCGCGTGGCGCGTTATCTCGGCACCGGGGTGCCGGGGCGGCTGCCGCCGGCGGTTTCACCTGTATCGGATGCACGGGCGCTCCTCCTTGAGTGCGTCATCCCGTCGACGTTGCCGAGGACCGGGGTCCTCCGTCGCACTGTTCAGCTGCGATTCCGTGGCCCGGCCGGCACCGGGTCCCGGACGGGACACAGGGTGTGCGGCTCTCCCGCCGGGAGGTGAACGATCACCCGATGGTGAGCGGCCACCCTAGTAATCGATTACTGCGGGGTCAATGGTCTGAAATAAGAGAAAATATGGAGAACATTCGGGTTCTCCGAACCGGGGCGGGAACGATCGGTCCCGCCCCGGTGAGGGGCCTCAGCCGTCCTGGTGGAGCGTGGCGCCCGGTACCTCGTACTCGTCGCGCCTGCCGCACATCCCGAAGCCGCCCAGCCGCGAGGGCACGGCGTCGTACGCCTCGGCCCCGGCCAGATAGGCCGGGTCGCCGGCCTCCAGCGCGTCGAGCTGCCGGCCCGTCCGCTCGGCCGTCGCCAGCGCGCCGGCCCGCCACAGCTCACGCCAGGCCGGCACGCGGTGGCGCACCAGCTCGGCGGCGGTCCGTTGGAACTCCCGGTACGGGCCGGGGTCGCCGGCCTCAAGGGCCGCGCGCAGCGGCCGGTAGCCCTCGATCGCCAGATCCCTGCGGCGCCGCGCCGCGGCCTCCGCCTCGGGACCCGACTTCGCGGGAAGCCCCGCCGCCTCCGCGTACCGCTCCGGATCGGCCAGCACCTCGGGCGGGAAGGTGAAGACCGCGTCCCCGGCCTCCGGCAGCCCGCTGTTCTGCATCAGCACGGTGATCCGCAGATCACCGCCCTGCACCATCCGGTGCACCGTGCCCGGCGCGAACCAGGCGACGGACCCCGCCTCCAGCGGGACCTCCCGGAAGCCTCCGGGGGCCAGCGTCTGCACCGCGCCCCTGCCGCCGGTCACCACGTACGCCTCGGTGCAGACCAGGTGCAGATGCGGGCTGCCGCCGCAGACGCCGTCCGCCGCCTCCCACTCGTAGGCGCTCAGATGGGAGAGGCCGATCGCGCCCGGCAGCGGGCGCTCCAGGCTCACCACGGGAGCTCACCGAGCCGGGCCGCGATCCGCTCCCTGTCCCAGGCGCCGTCGGCGACCAGCACGCGGTAGCGGAAGGCGAACGACTCGCCCGGCGCCAGCTCGAACTCCTCGAAGAACGCCCAGGAGAACGCCACCGTCGGGATCGGCGTCGACCGCACGAACCAGTGCGAGGCGTGCACCGCCCGCTCCTCGTCCAGGTTCTCGGGGGCGTGCGCGAAGACCAGGGTGGAGTGCGCGTCCACGTCGTCGTGCGAGGTGGAGAACGCCAGCCACGGGCCCTGGGTGCCCATCAGCTCCTGGCCCTCCTGCCCCTCCTCGGGGCCGAGGACCGCGCCGCCGGTGAAGTCCCTGGGGCCGCGCCACTGGAGACCGGTGTAGCCCGCCATCTCCCGACCGGCCGTGGTCGGCGAGCCGAAGGCCAGCGGGGCGTCGCGGACGTTGGTCAGGTCGATCGACCAGTCGATGGCGTAGGAACCGGAGGCCGCGTCGACCGAGTGCACGGAGACCCCGCGCCGCTCCTTGGCCCACTCGGCGCCGCCGTTCTCGACCCAGGTCAGCTCCTCGGCGATGTCCAGGCGCTCGTCGGTGGACTCCACCGCGCTGAAGCCGTCGTGCCGCATCGAGCCCACCCGGTCGTCGACGCGCTGGTAGCCGACCTCGGGGCCCAGGTAGGAGTTGCCGCCCCAGAAGTTCTGCTCGGAGAGGTGGCTGGCGGTCATCTGCAGGCCCTTGTGCCAGCGGTGGTCGTTGGGCCGGTAGCCGCTGACCAGGTTGCCGGTGAGGGTGCGCAGCGGGTGGATGTACGGCTTGCGCGACTCGAACGGGTCCGGGTCGGGGCGGTAGACGTAGGAGAGCAGCTCCACGTCGCCTGAGGAGACGACGATCCGCTCGCCGTGGGTGTGGGTGACCTGGATCGTCATCGCTGGGGCCTCCAGTCGGGGTGGTCGCCGTGCATGGCGGTGTAGTAGGGGTCGCCCTCGGCGATCTCCCCGGCGAACACCGGCTTGCCGGTGAACGCGGACTTGTAGAGCGCGGCGGCGAACTCCACGGTGCGGCGCGCGTCGGGGCCACTGCCCGGAGGGCGCACGCCCGCGTCGTGCGCGTCCAGGACCACGCCGAGCTGCGCGGCGTGCGAGCTGGGCAGGTCGTCCTTGGGCGTGCGCCAGCGGGTCACCCGCTCCTCGTCGTCGAGACCGGGGCGCGGGGTGTACTTCCAGTCCGCGTTGCCGTGCCCGTAGAGGTGGCTCAGCTCGACGGTGGCCTCGGCGCAGTCGATGCGGATGTCGCTGACCTGGTCGGGGGAGAGCACGCTGTTGACCACGGTGGCGACCGCGCCGTCGGCGAAGCGGACCAGGGCGGTGGAGACGTCCTCGCTCTCCACGTCGTGCACCAGCCGCGCGGCCATCGCACGGATCTCGCTCCAGTCGCCGAGCAGGTGGAGCAGCAGGTCGTACTGGTGGATCCCGTGGCCCATCGTGGGCCCGCCGCCCTCGGTCTCCCACCGGCCGCGCCACGGCACGGAGTAGTAGGCGGTGTCGCGGTGCCAGGTGGTCTGGCAGTGCGCGACCAGTGGGGCGCCCAGCTCGCCGCCGGCGATCAGCTCCTTGGCGTGCACCGCGCCGGAGCCGTACCGGTGTTGGAAGACGACGGAGGCGTAGGCGCCGGACTCCTCCTCGGCGGCGGCGATCTCGTCGTACTCCGCGAGCGAGAGCGTCAGCGGCTTCTCGCAGAGCACCCAGGCGCCGGCCTTCAGCGCGGCGACGGTCTGCTCGCGGTGGAGGGAGGGCGGGGTGCCGATCAGCACCAGGTCGGGGCGGGCCTCGGCCAGCATGGTCGGGAGGTCGGTGAACTCGCCGGCCCCCTGCCACAGCGAGCCGGCCGCCTCACGGAAGGTCGCGAGTCGCGCGGGGTCGACGTCGACGGCGGCCACGAGTTCCACGCGGTCGGCGTGGGCGCGGAGCGCGGGCAGATGGCTGCCCGTGACGATGCCACCCGTGCCGACGACCGCGACGCGCAGACGGGAGGGAGGTGAGGACATACGAGGGGCTCCTCAGTCAGTAAGCGCTTTCAACAAGGGGGACTCTAGGGATGAGTTATCGATCACACAAGTCCCTCGTTTAGCTTTGCGGAGAGGCGGAGCCGCGGGGGTGGGTGCTCCGACCGATGTGCGGGTCGGTGGGTATGCGTGCGATTTTGGTGTGTCGGGCGACGGGGTGCAAGGGTTTCGGGAAGTCCGTTGCCGGCCCGGGTTCCACGCGTTCCCCAGGGGCGTGGGGAACCTCGCGGGCAACCGTCCACCGGGGGCGCGGGTCGACGACATGCGGGGGCGCCCGGGCCGGGGTCGCCTCCCCGTCAGCGCGGCTCCCCGGCCGGCCGAGTCCGTGGTCGCCGCGCCGCCGCCGGTCAACGGGGGCCTGGGAGGGGGACGTTGGGCGGTGCGGAGGCGGGGCGTTCCCCGTCGTTGGTGGGGGCGGTCGCGTGGGTTCACGCGCCGTCCGCGGGGGGGGCGTGCACGACGCCCCCCGGGGGCGTTCAGCCCGGGGGTGTGTTCAGACGGTGGGGGGTGGGGCGGTGGAGTCGCGGAAGATCAGCTGGTTGAGTCCCGCCGTGTCCATCGGCGCCGCCGGCTGCTTCCCGTGCAGCAGGGACAGCAGCCGCTGGAACGCCGCCCGGCCCTGGCTCTCCCGGTTGACGCGGACAGTGGACAGCGGCGGCTGGAAGTACCGTCCCAACTCGTCGTCGTCCCAGCCGAAGACGCTGACCCGCCCCGGCACGTCGACCCCGACGCTCTGCAACCCGCGGATCACCCCGAAGGCCACCCGGTCGTTGGCCGCGAAGACGGCCGTCGCGGGAGAGCCGGCGATCACCTCGCGCCCCGCCTTCCAGCCGGAGCCCGTGCTCCAGTCGCCTTCCACCACCGCGTGCGAGACCAGCCCGCGCCGGGCGACGGACGCCTCGTACTCGGTGCGGCGGTTCAGCGCGGAGGCGAAGGTCTTCGGGCCCGCGACATGTACGAAGGTGCGATGGCCCAGGTCCGCGAGGTGGCCGACGATCTCGTCGGCCGCCTTGGCGTCGGCGAGCAGCGCGCGGGCCCGCATGTTGTCGTCGTACTCGCCGTCCACCACGATCGGCACCCGCGGCCCGCTGGGGGCCAGCCGCTCCAGGTTCTCGGCGAGCGGGGTGAACGACAGGATGCCGTCCACGTTCGCCGGTTGCAGCAGGGCGCCGATCCGCTCGGCGCGGGCGGCGGCGTCGCCCTCCAGGCCGACGACGTCCACCAGGTAGCCGGCGTCGTGCGCGGCGGCGGCGGCGCCGCTGAGCAGCCGGGTCGGGACGAACGAGGTGGTCTCCGGGAGGATGACCGCGATCCGGTTGGTCCTGCGGGTGCGCATCGAACGGGCCGCCAGGTTGGGGCGGTAGTCCAACTTCTCCACCGCGTGTGAGACCCGGCGCACGGTGTCCGGCCGCATGGTGGGGTCCTTGCGCAGGAACCGGGAGACCGTCTGGTGGGACACCCCGGCGAGCCGGGCGACCTCGTAGATGGTCGGCCGCTTGTCCGCGTCGCGCGGCTGGGTCGCGGGCTGCTCCGACATCTGCGGTCCCTCCGGTGCTGCCGCGCGCTGGGGATCGCGCGGCGATACGGTGCGGTCTCTGTGGTCGGTCGTGCCCACCCAGTGTGCATTGTCCGATGCTCGTCAAACTCTTTCACGTCACCGGTTCCGTGACCGGTTCCGGGTTCGGCGGCGCAGGTCAGCGCCCCGGGCCGCGCCCCAACGGGCCGCCGGGGCAAGGGTGTTCGGGGGCGGGGGGCGGCCCGCGGGGTGCGGGGGAGGGCGACGGGGCGGGTGGAGCCGGGATCTCTTTATCGATACAGGTGGCAGGGGAAGGGTGCACCTCCGCACGCCCCGCCGTCTACCTTCGGGGCCCCGAGCGCGCGATGTCCACGACGACCACGCGGCGCCGCCGCTCGATCCCCCGGGGCCGCCAACTCCCCGTGCCCGTCCGCTTCCCGCCGGCCCGCGGCGCGGCGTTGCCGCGGCCGGGATGGGGGCGCGCGCCCGCTCCGCGCGCCCCGGCACCGCGGAGGGGGCTCAGTCGGTGAGCACCGGCGTCTGCCAGTCGCGCCACTCCGCCAGGTTCCCCGACTTCGCGCCGGAGACCCGGAACACGTCGGGCGGGGACCCAGAGCCCAGCAGGAACGCCTGGATCGACCGCGTCAGCGGGCCGTTCCACTCCGCGCGGGACGCGCAGTGGGTGCCGTCCTGGACGTCGGAGACATAGGAGAGGTGGGAGCCCGCGCCCAGCGCCTCGTAGATCTCGGCGCCGCCCAGCGCCGCCACGCTGCCGGACCGCGCGCCAAGCCAGTCCACGTGCGGGTTCTCCATGACCAGCAGCCCGCGCGGCGCGATCATCCCCAGGATCTGGTGGGTGTCCACCGGCAGCGCGGCCGTGTCGCCCGTGTAGGAGCCGAACGCGTCGCCCAGCCAGGGCTGTTCACCGTAGGCGCTGTCCGGCGGCTGGCCGCCCTCGGCCGCCACCCCCCGGAAGATCGGCACCCCGGCGGTGCCGGACTCGATCGGCATGGTCAGCGCGATCCGCTGGTCGAACGCGCCCGCCACCAGCGCCCCCTTGCCGAACCGCGAACACCCCGTGACGCCGGTCGCGTCGGCCCGCAGCACGGTGCCGTCCGACTGCTCGATCACGTCGATGATCCGGCTGACGCCCCAACCCCACGCCTGGAGCAGCCCGGTGGGGCTGGTCGCGCCGTAGAGGTCGTAGAACGCGCCGCGCTTGGCGTTCCTCGGGGTGCCCTAGGTCGTCTCGTTTGGATCTTCGTGGATCAGGGCGCGGCGTCAGATGCGGTGCATCGCAAGGCGCCGGATCGCAGCTCATACTTGGTCGTATTCGCGCGATTCGGTAACGCAGCGAGGTGCCGTAGCTGGCGTCGCGCCCCCGCGAAGATCCAAACGAGACGGCCTAGGCGCCGACGGCGTACGGGTCGTTGGAGATGACGGCCGCGCCCGCCGCCTTGATCGCGGCGGTGTCCGCGCCGAAGCCGCCGTAGACCACCACGGCGGGGAACGGGCCGGTGCCGCTCGGCAGGTCGACGGAGACCGAGAAGCCCGCACTCCGGCCCTGATCCTGGACGTTGACCGTGACGCCGGTCGGGGAGACGGTGCCGGAGACGCTCTCCGGCGGTGCCGGCCGGTCGCCGTAGACGTGCCGCTCCGCGAGCTCCCTGATCTCCGCGCGGCGGCAGCGCCAGTCCTCGCGGCTGGTGATCCGGCTTCCGTCCAGCCGGGTGAACGGGTCGGGCAGCAACGCGTTCGACGGCCCGGAGCCCGGCTCGACCTGGCAGTCGGCGCCGTCGTCCTCCTCGGCGAGGGGGCGCGCGGCGGCGGCCGGGGGCGCGGTGAGCGTGCCGCCGGCCAATCCGGCGACGGCCAGCAGCGTGGCCGCCAGCCAGCGGCGGGGGCGATGACGAGACAAGCGCATGGGGGTACTACCTCCCGGGGGAAGGCACGCCGTCGAGGCGCCAACGTCCCGCCGTGGGGCGGGAGGTGGAGAAGCTCGCTCGGCGGCGCACGCACGAAGGGTGTCGATGCGCCGAACCGCGCTGATGTCGTCGAAGCAGCCCCCAGGCCCCGCGATCGCGGCCCGGTACGTGAGCACCGTAGCGGCCGTCCGGCAGGCCGGACAAGGCTTCCCGGCGGGGCGGCGCCGGGTAAACGTCAACTGTCCGCCGCCGCGGGGGCGCCACCCGGCCCGCGTCGTTCCGCCTCTCCGCACGGGCACCGTGCTTTGCGGAGGTGACGGAGCGGCGATGCCGCGTTGACGGCGCGTGCCGTCGATTTCAGGACGGTTTCGCGGCGGTCCAGACCGTGAAAGACGCAGGAGAGGGCCGGTGTTCCCGGGGGCGGCGAGGTGCGGAGAACGGCTGGTTCCATGGGCAAGAAACCATGATCATTCGCGTCCGCGCACGATCCCCTGACGCATGTCTACGCTCCCTCCGTGCGAAGAGAATCCGCGAGAGAAGAGCGCCCGACACCCCCAAGTCGGCGACGCCGTCAAGCGCCCGCCCGACGCGGGCGGCGCGGGTCAGCGGGCCAGGCCGGTGCGCCAGGCCCAGGCGGCGACGCCGACCCGGTTCCGGGCGCCGACCTTCCGCTGGGCGCTTGCCACATGGGTCTTCACGGTGCCCGGCGAGATCAGCAACTCGGCGGCGATCTCCGCGTTGGTGCACCCCTGGGCCACCAACCCGGCCACCTCCGCCTCCCGTTCGGTCAGCGCGGCCCGTGCCGTGGCGGGCGCGGGGGAGGCGGTCAGGCCGCGCAGCAGGCGGACGGTGATCGACGGCGAGACCAGCGCCTCGCCCGACATCGCCGCCCGGATCGCCTCGACCAGCAGGGTCGGCCCCGACCGCTTCAACAGATAGCCGGCCGCCCCGTCACGCAGCGCCGGATAGACGTACTCGTCGAGGTCGAAGGTCGTCACCACGATGACCCGGGTCTCCGGAACGGCGCCTGGCCCGTCGCCGGCCAACTGCCGGACCACCTCCAGGCCGTCCGGTCCGGGCATCCGGACATCGACCAACAGGATGTCGGGCCGCAGCAGTCGGGCGGTCGCCAACGCCCCGGCGCCGTCGGCGGCCTCCCCGACCACGCACAGGTCGGGCTGCGCGTCGAGGACCAGCCGGAAGCCGTGCCGGATGGCCGCCTGATCGTCCGCGATCACGATGCGCGTCGTCACGTCGGCCATGCTGCCACGAATCTCGCCGTGACCCGCCAGCCCCCAGGGACGCGTGCCGCCGCGGTCAGCGTGCCGCCCAACGCGCCGACCTCCCGGGCCAGTTCGGCGAGCCCCGTGCCGCCACCCGCCCGTGGGCGGCCGACGGCGTCCCCGGCCGCGCCCCTGCCGCCCGCCCCGTCGTCGGTGACGCTGATCTCCAGCTCGGCGCCCCGCCGCCGGGCCACCACGCGCACCCGGCCGACGTGTCGCGCGTGCCGCCGGACGTTGGTCAGCGCCTCCAGCACCACGCGGTAGGCGGCGCCGGAGACGGCGACCGACAGGCCCGGCGCGCGGGTCGCCGGGTCCTGCTCCAGCACCACCTCGGCGTCGTCGGCCGTGTGGAACCGCGCCACCAGCGCGGCCAGCTCCGCCAGCCCCGCCTCGAACGGCGGGGCACCGGCCGGCGCCCCGCCGTCCGCCGCGCCGAGCAGCAGCACCGCGTGGTCCAGCGAGGCCAGTGCCCGCTGCCCGGCTTCCTCGACCTCCGCCAACGCGGCCAGCGCCGCCCGGGGATCGCGCTCGCCCACCACCCCGCCGGCCTGCGCCCGTACCAACATGCCGCTCACCTCGTGGGCCACGAAGTCGTGGAGATGCCGCGCGAGCGCCAGCCGTTGGGCCCGCCTGGCCTCCGCCACCGCCAGCTCCCGGTGGCGGTCCAGTCGCCGCAGCGCCGCGCCTCCCACCGCCGCCGCGAGCCCGGCCAGCGCCCAGCCGGCGCAGAGCACCGCCAACTCGCCCGCCGGCGAGGGTGGTTCCATCCGCAGCCCGAGCCGCGTCGGCAGCGCGCCGAGGGCCAGCAGCAGCCCGCCCGCCGCGGGCACCGCCCAACGAGCCGGCTCGGCCCGGACGACCAGCGTCAGCAGCGCCAACAGCCCAGCCGTCTCGACCAGCCACCACACCCCGGCCCGGTTCGGCGACGACCCGCCGTAGCCGAGCGTCGCCCCCGCCGAGAGGGTGACCACCGCCGCCACGGTCAGCCGCCCGGCCGGCACCCCCGCCGGCCGGCGGCCGGACAGGGCCGGCCACAGCAGCGCGGCGCCGACCGCCAGCGCCGCCGGCAGCGTGATCGACCAGCCCACGGCGCGGACGTCGTGCCCGGCCCAGCCCGCCACACCGCAGACAAGGGCAGGACCGAGCCACGCGCGCCACCTCATCCGCCCAGCCTAGGGCCGCCGTTCCCCGCCTCTGCCGAAAGGGGGAGGCTCCCCGGCCGGCCGGGCGCCGTCTCCGCCGAAACGCCGATGTGCCGCCGCCCGCCCCCGGGACAGGCTGGCGGTATGTCGAAGAGACCGTTCCCGAACCCGTTCCGCTCCTGGCCCCGGCGGCGCCGGACCACCGGCGGCCTGCTGGCCGTGGCCCTGCTCGGCACCGGGGTGGCCGCCGGAGTGAGCGCCCACGGCTCGTCGCAGGCGCCGGACCGCCCCCGTCTGCTGGCGGACACCGACCGCGACGGCCGGCCGACCCACCGAGACGAGGCCGGCAAGGGTGAGTGGCACGACGACCGGGGCGCCCTCGTGCTGCCCAACATCGACGACGACGCCGGGCGCTGCCCGACGCTCGCCCCCGACGGCCGACGCCTGACCGACGAGCGCCTCGCCGCCTGCCACGACGGGACGGACGACGTGGTCGCCGACGTTGAGGACGCCGCCGACCTGGCCCCGCTCCGGCTGGCGGGCGGCGCCGACCCCGGCCCTGCCGCCCGCGCGACGCTCAGTCTGGACGAGGCGTCGGCCCGGCACGCCGGGCTCTTTCTGCGCGGCACCGGCCCCGACGGCGAACCGACCCACACACCGTTCCCGGACGGCGGCGAGCTGACGCGGGAACAGCTGGTGGACGGGGCGGACTTCGCGCTGGAGGTGCGCGACATCGTGCGCGACCCCGAGCGATGGAACGGGTTCGTGGACGTCACGTTGACCATCGACGACCGGGGCGAGACCTATCGGGACCGGGTGCGTCTGCGGGTGGCGCCGCTGCTGCTCACCCACGACCTGCTGCCGGTGGAACGGATGCTGGTCTCGGACAACGGCACTACTCCCGAACAGGCGGAGCGCGAGGGCTACGACCCCGGGACACCCGCCGAGCCCCACCTGCCCGGCGAGGCGGAGTTCCGCGCCGGGCTCGCCGAGGGTCTGGCCGAGGCCGGGGTCGACGATCGGCTGCTCGACTACCCCACGGGCGGCGACCAGTGGACGCGCGACCAGTTCATCACGGGCTACGCCATGGCGCCGGGGCCCGACGGGGAGCCACGACGGCTGAGCGTCCTCCTCCGCTCGGCCGACGTGATGCCGGAGGGCAGCAGCGCCGACTTCCCGCTGCGGGACGGCGGCCGGACGGCGTTCACCGTCTTCCGCGGTGCGGACACCGCCGTGCTCCAGGAGTTCACCGCCGACCGGGTGGGGGACGACGAGCACAGCGCGCTGTGGGGCTCGTTCAGCTCCACCGGCAACTTCCTGGTCGCCCCGCCCTACCGGACAGCCGCCGCGGACTTTCCGACCGGCCGGGTGCTCTACGGCTCGGACGGCGGACTCGCCGCCCCGGACCCGGCGTTCACGGGACTGCTCGCGGCCCAGGGCGAGCAGGACCCGCTGGCCGTGGACACCAGCTGGCTGGGCGTGGGGCACATCGACGAGTTCCTGTCCTTCGTGCCCGCCGACAACGAGCGGGGCTGGGCCGCGCTGGTCGCCGACCCCGACTGGGGCCTGCGCCTGCTCGCCGAGGTGGCGGAGGCGGGCGGCGGCGAGCAGCCGCTGGTCCGCGACGTGGATCCGGAGCTGACGCCCTACCCCGGGCTGACCGTGGCCGCCGCCCTGGAACACCCCCAGCTGCGGGCCGGCACCGAGCTGGCGTCCGCCGGCGTGGACGCGGCGCTCGCGGTGCTGACCGAGGAACTGGCCCTCACCGACGAGGACATCGTCCGGGTCCCGGCCCTCTTCGAGAGCCTGGACATCCCGGGCCACCCACGGCAGGGCGTCGTCGCCAACCACCTGCCGGCGGTGGCCAACGGCGTCCAGCCGGGCACCGAGGTCTTCCTGGCACCCGACACGCACGCCCCGCTCGACGCCTCGGGCGCGGACGTCTTCCAGCGCGCCACCGAGGAGTCCCTCGCCCGGGTGGGTGTCCGGGTCGCCTGGGTCGAGGACTGGGAGTACGCGCACGGCGTGGGCACGGTCGGCGGCGAACTCCACTGCGTCACCAACGCGTTCCGTGACCTGACCGCCGTCGAGCCGTGGTGGCGCGAGAGAGCGCGGTGAACCCGGGCCGCCGGACGCGTCCTGGTACCCGCTCAGGGCGTCGGGCCGGGGCGTGGACATGGGCCGCGCCCCGACCCCGCGGGCCCGTTGCGCACGGCCGGGGTTCGCACCGGCCGGCCCGCCGACTCCGCCGACTCCGCCGGGTCGGCCGCGCGGTCAGCAGCCGCCGGGGGCGGGGGAGTGCCCCCGGATCCCGTCCAGCAGGTACCGGGTGCGGCGGTCGTAGTCGTCCCGGCCTGGCCGCTCGCCGTGCCGGAGGGCGAGGGCGTTGTCGACGACGAGCGCCTGGAGGTCGCCCGCCGTGAACTCCGGCCGCAGCGCGCCGGATGCCCGTGCCGCCGCGACGAACTCCTCGTTGGCCTCGCCGCCGACCCGGCAGATCTCCATGAGCCCCGGTGAATCCGGATACGTCCGCAACAGGACGTCGTTGAAGGCGGGCTGCCGGTACTGGAGGTCGCGGAGCGCGGTGAGGTAGTGGGTGATCCGCTCGCCGGCGTCGTCGATGGTCCGCGTGCGGTCGATGACGGCCGACAGCTCACTCGCCACGACCTCCTCGATGACGGCCTCGATGAGGCCGATCCGCCCGCCGAACCGGTTGAAGACGGTGGCCTTGCTCACCCCGGCCGCCCTGGCGACCTCCTCCAGCGGCACCGTCAGGCCCTGCCCCTGGAAGGCGCCGATCGCGGCGGCGCGGATCTGCTCCGCGTTGCGCCGGGCGTCGGCGCGCAGCCGGGGTCCCGAAGGCGTCGCACCGGCCATGGCCCTCACCTGCCTCCTTCTCGTGCGGACCGTACGGAACGCACGGAACGCTCCGACCGCGGGCATCGCATCACACCCGGGGCGGGACTTGACTCGCCGAGTCAGTTTACCTACGGTCGCAGACGCAAGATAAACTGACTGGCATGGTCAGCTTATGGCCGGTCCACGGTCACGGTTGACGCCGTGAACGGCCGGAAGACGCCGTGGGCGCTCAGGAAGGATGAGGAAATGATCGTTGTCACCGGCGCCACCGGTGGACTGGGCGGCGCCACCGTCGCGCACCTCCTGCGGCGCGTACCCGCCGACCGGATCGGGGTCAGCGTCCGCGACGCCGCCGCGGCGCGTCACCTCGCCGACCGTGGCGTGCGCGTGCGGCAGGGCTCTTACGAGGACCCGGCCGCGTTGCGTGACTCCTTCGCCGGCGCCGAACAGGTCCTCCTGGTGTCCGGCAACGATCCGGCCGCCGACCTGGTCGCCCTGCACCGGAACGCCGTCGGGGCCGCGGTCGAGGTCGGCGTCCGACGGATCGTCTACACGAGCCAGCAGGGCGCCGTCCCGGGCAACCCGTACCCGCCGTCGGACATTCACCGCGCCACCGAGGCGGTCCTCGACGACTCCGGCGTCGCCTGGACCGCGCTGCGCAACGGCGCCTACGGCCCGCTCGACCAGGTCCTCGGCCCGTGGCGGCGGACCGGCGTCATCGCCCGGCCGGCGGACGGCCCCGTGCCGTACACCGACCGCGACGACATCGCCGAGGCCACGGCGGTCGTACTCGCCGGCGACCGCGCCTTCGACGGCCCCGTGACCCTCACCGCGCCGACCGCCGTCACCCTCGAAGAACTCGCCGGCATCGCCTCCGGGCTCACCGGCGCCGCCGTCAGGCGCGTCGTCGTGGACGACGCGCGGTGGGTCGCCGACCAGGTCGCGAGCGGTGTGCCGGAACGAATGGCCCGGCTCCTGCTGACCTGGTACCAGGCCGCCCGCGCCGGCCACTTCGCCGAGGCCGGCCCGCTGCTGGCCGAACTCCTGGGGCGAGAGCCCCGCACCGCCGCCGACCGGCTCGCGGCCCGCCGAGCCGCCTGAGCCCGGAGCCGCCGGCTGAGCACCCGGTCGCCGGTCCGCTCACGCCCCGAAGGACGCGCGGCGGGCGCGGGCCGGACCACCGCTCGCCCCGCTCGGCGTCCGTGCCCGGAACGTGCGGCGGTAGGTGTCCGGCGGAACGCCCACCGTGCGCTGGAAGTGGCGGCGCAACGTGGTCGCCGTTCCCATACCGGTGGCCGTCGCGACGGCGTCCACCGTCTCGCCCGTGGTCTCCAGCAACTCCTGCGCCCGGCGTATCCGTTGGATCAGCAGCCACTTCAGCGGCGTCGTCCCCGTCGCGGCGCGGAAGTGGCGCCCGAGGTGGCGCGCGCTCATGCCCGCGCGCCGGGCCAGGTCCTCCACGGTCAACGGCTGGTCCAGCCGCGCCAGCACCCACGGGAACAGGCCCTCCAGCGGGTGGTGCGTCGGCGCGGGCAGCGGGGTCGTCACGAACTGGGCCTGCCCGCCCTCCCGTTGCGGCGGGACCACCAGCCGGCGTGCGAGCGTGTTGGCGACCGCCGAGCCGTGGTCGAGGCGGACCAGATGCAGGCACAGGTCCATCGCGGCGGCCTTGCCGGCCGAGGTGAGCACCGTGCCGTTGTCCACGTACAGCACGTCGGGGTCGACCGTCACCCGGGGATGGCGCGCCGCCAGCGCGGCGGTGTGCTCCCAGTGCGTGGTCGCGCGCCGCCCGTCCAGCAGGCCGGCCGCCGCCAGCACGAACGCGCCCGTGCAGAGCGAGGCGACCCGCGCCCCCGCCTCGTGGGCGGCGCGCACCGCGTCGACCAGGGCGGCCGGCGGCTCCCGCTCCACGTCCGCCCACCCCGGCACGATCACCGTGTCCGCCTCCGCCAGCGCCTCCAGCCCCCGGTCCGGCTCCATCAGGAACCTGCCGACCCGCACGCTGCCCGGCCCGCAGATCGCCAGGGTGTACCAGGGGTCGGCCAGCTCCTCCGGGTTGGCCCCGAACACCTCGCAGGCCAGCGCCAGTTCCAGGTGCAGCATCCCGTCGGTCGCCGCCACCGCCACAGTCGTCATGTCCGAAAGTGTATGGGGCATGTCGTTCCAGACGGTCGCGGGCGGGTGCAGCCCGCCGACAGGATCTTCCCCAGCAACGGAACACGCACCACGGAGGTCCACCATGACGACGACAGAGCGGCAGCCGGTCGGGCCCGCGTCCGCCCGACCGATCGCGGTCTACGGCGCCTACGGGCACACCGGCCGCTTCGTCGTCGACGAGCTGCGCTCCCGCGGCTACCTGCCGGTCCTCGTCGGCCGCGACGCCGACCGGCTCAAGGCCCTGGCGTACGAGCGCGGCGGCGAGCCCCGCCCCGCGGCCGTCGACGACCCGGCCGCGCTCGACGCGGCGCTCGTCGGCACCGCCGCCGTGATCAACACCGCCGGCCCGTTCGCCGCGACGGCCGCACCCCTGATCGAGGCGGCCCTGCGCGCCGGCATCCCCTATCTGGACGTGGCCGCCGAGATCGAGGCCAACGCCGACACCTTCGCCCACTACGCCGACCGCGCGCGGCAGGCGGGCGCGGTGGTCGTCCCCGCGATGGCGTTCTTCGGCGGCCTCGGGGACCTGCTGGTCACGGCGGCCATGGGGGAGTGGGCCCGGGCCGACGAGGCGCACATCGCCTACGGGCTGAGCGGCTGGCATCCCACCGCCGGAACCCGCGTCTCCGGCACGGTCTCCCGGGAACGCTGCGAAGGCCGCCGCATCCGCTACAGCGGAGGCCGGCTGGAACACCGCGACGACGCCCCGCCGACGCTGGAGTGGCGCTTCCCCGCCCCGCTGGGACCGCGCGCGGTCATCGGGGAGTTCACCATGGCCGACGTCGTGACCGTGCCCAGCCATCTGGACGTGCCGGAGGTGCGCACCTACATGACCACCGAGGCGGCCCGCGACATCGCCGACCCCGACACCCCCGCGCCCGCGGCCACCGACGCGCACGGCCGCTCCGACCAGACGTTCCTCGTCGACGTCCGCGTCCGCGCCGGCGACGCGGAACGCCGCGCGGTCGCCCAGGGCCGGGACATCTACGCCGTCACCGCGCCGCTGGTCGTCGAGGCGCTGGACCGCGTCCTGACCGGCCGCACCCGCGCGGTGGGCGTCGTCTCCGCCGGCGAACTCTTCGACGCGGCCGACTTCCTGCGGGCCCTGGCCCCCCACGTGACGGTCGAGACGGAGGCGTGGACGGTGTGAGCGGGCCCCGGACCGGTAGGCGTTTCGAGTCGTTGCCGCCCGCACCTGCCGGGAGGCGACCGCCGTCGAAGGGCACCCTCACGGCATCAGCGCCTCCCGCAGGGTGGCGACCGCGCGCGCCCGCGCGAGGTCGGCGGACTCCGGGTACGTGACGATCCAGTCGACCAGCACGGTGATCGTTCCCTCGGAGTTGGCGACGATGACGTCTCCGTCGCGGTGGTGCCGGGCGACGCGCTCACGGATGCGTTGCCGCTGCCCCGCGTCCAACCCCGGGCACGTAGTGGTGTCGACGCTCAGCTCGGTGGTGAACCCGCCCAGCGTGGGGTCCGCCCGGCCGTCGGAGGGGTCGCCGGGCAGCTCCCAGCGCAGGGCCCCCTCGGGAATGTGGGTCGACTCGTCGATACGAAGCCCCGTCGTCACGGCGAGCACCTGGAAGTTCACGTCCCACAACCCACTCGGCCCCTCGCCGAAGTGGATACCGGTCCTCTCACGCAACGTCCTCATCGCCCAACTCTCACCGTCCTCCCCTGACTCGGGCACCGCTTCCGACACCAGCGTGCCGGCCCGGTAGTGCAGCGCGGCGGGCTCGACCTCGTCGACCCGCACCAGGTGCACGTCCGTCGCCCGAGAAGCCTTCCGGAGATGGCCCGCGTTTTCGGAGAGCCTGTGTTCCACGTCGATCACGACCGCCCAGCCGCCCACCAGCGCCGCGCACATCTCGGGGGGCCGTGACATCGAGGTGGCGCCCTCGAAACGCGTCGTACCGCCCGCCGGAGAGAAGAGGTGCGGCACCGCCTCGTCGAGATCGGTGGTCCGCACGGCGGCCATCTCCATGCTCCAGCCCATGAAAGTCCCTTTCTCGCTCCGCACTGTCGCTCACACGCCACCCCTCCGTGAGGCCACTCCCATTGGACGCCGTGGTATGTCGAGTGGTGTCTCACCGTAGAACACGCCACTGACAACGGCCGGCCCCACGGCCGGCGATGAGGGCTACCCCGCCCCTTCCCCGGCGTGCTAGCGTCGCGTTCGCCTTGGGCCCCTTCCGGCTTCCGGACGCGCCTGTTCGTCGAACGGAAGGAAACGGGCGCATGTCACGCCGTCACGGCCCCGGCCACTTCACCGAGGATCCCTACGCGCAGATCGTCTCGCCGCACGGAATCCCCGTCGACGACCTCGTCTCCGTCCTCCAGAAGGCGATCCGCAGGAGCGAGGTCGACAACGCCGTCCTGGCCGCCTACGAGATGTGCACGACGTCGCCCGACGTGGCGGAGCATCTGTGGCGGCGGCTGCGGCTGATCGCCGTCGAGGACGTCGGCACGGGGCTGCCGCTCGCCCCGGTCCTGATCGAGACGCTGCACAGGAACTTCGAGGCCCGGCCTGGCGGCGACTGGATGATGGCCTGCCACGCCGTCCGCCTGCTGGCCACCGCACCCAAGGACCGCACCGCCTCCGAACACGCCGACTGGGTCGCGACGATGGTCGAGCGCGGCGACGCGCTGGTGGAGGTACCCGACCACGCGCACTGCGTGCACACCAAGGCGGGCCAGGAGTTGGGCAGGGGCCTGACGCAGTGGTGGGAGAACGGCGCCCGGGTGCACGACGAACTGCCGGGCGCCGAGCACCGTTTCCGCGACGAGTTGATCCGGCTCCACCGCGAGGACGAGACGGAGAACGGCACCGAGCCGCCCCCGTCCCGCTGGACGCGTACGGACTGAGCGCCGTTGTCAGTGGCCCCCACTACGGTGGGTCACCACTCGGCGGTGTTGCTGCCGCCGAGTGGCCACGTCTCGACGGGGGAAGGTCCCATGTCTGTCAACAACCTTTTCGGAGTACGGGTTCTGAGCATCGACCGTGAGCGGTGCCGGGTGCGTCTGCGGGTTCTCGTCACCCGCTACGAGGATCTGCTGGACGAGGACGGCGACGCCCTGCTGCCGGACGATCCCAGCTTCTTCTTCCGGGTGCTGGTCGAGGCCGCGGACGACACGATCGGTTTCCGCTACGGGCCGTTGACCGACCTGGTGACGCACGGGGAGTACTTCGACGCCGACTGGATCGACCGGCACACCCACCGGTTCGTCACCGCCGTGGAGCGGGTCGCCGCGCACAACCTGGAGGTGGACCCGGAAGAGTTCGAGGAGTACTCCGGCGAGTGCGAGGACGGGGCCTGGCCGGACGAGGAGCTGCTCGTACAGGGAGACTTCGACATCCGGGTCACGGACCCCCGCTGGCTGGAGCCGCTGCGGGTCGGGGACTGCTGGGACACGGGGAACTTCGCCTCGGACGCCGTGCCGTCGACGGGCGAGGACATCGAGCCGTGGTACGCCCGGCAGGCGGAACGCGGCAGCGCGCACGGCCACTTCCTTCTCGGCTGGCTGCGCGAGGAGCGGGGCGACACGGCCGGAGCCGCGGAGCGTTACGCGCAAGCCGCCGACCTGGCCGACCCCGCGACCGAGGGCAAGGCGCTGCTCGCGCTGGGGGACCTCCGGGCGCGGGAGGGCGCGTACGAGGCGGCGTGCGCCAGTTATGAACGCGCCGAGCACAGCGCGCCCCATCCGCACTACGGGGACCGCTACCGCTCCCGGGCGGCCGTACGGCGCGGGGTGCTGCTGCGCGGACTCGGCCGGGAGACGGAGGCCGATGCGGAGTTCGGGTGGGCCCTCGCAACGGAATTCGCCCAACGTGATGAGGGCCTGGCCGCGGAGATACGCCGAAGCACCGGCACCGAGTCGCCGGCGGCCCACGCTCACCGACTCGCCGGCGACGGTGACCTGACCGGCGCCCGGGCGCTGTTGGAGGAGCACTACGGCGAGCCGGCACGCGCGTTGGCCGGTCCCCTCCTCGCGGAAAACTTCCCGGAGGCCGAAGCCCTGCTCCTGGCCATCACCGAGGACCGCGACCTGGACGCGGCCGCGACCCTGCTCGTCGCTCTCTCCCTCGCCTGGGCCGACGAGTGGCGGCGGCGGCGCGCGGTGACGGCCACGTTGCGGCTGGCCATGTTGACGGGGCGCCCCGCCGAGGGATACCGGGCCGCCGTCGCCGGGACCGGCGGCCCGGCCACCCTCGGCGCGCGGCGGGTGGGGCGGAAGTTGCTGGAGCTGCTGGAGCAGGACGGTTCCGCGTCGGCCGTCCTCGTGATGGCCACGGCTGCCGAGTGCTGGGACCCGTCCGCGGCGGCCAGGGGCTTTCTGACGGTGGGCACCAGGTCGCGGGAGCGAGGCGATCTCGCGGAGGCCGTCGAGTGGCTGGAGCGTGCCGCTTCGGCGGACACCGCCGACGAGGAGACCCGAGCGCTCTCCTCCCTCGGACTCGGCCTCGCCCTGCGCGACCTGGGCGAGCCGGAGCGGGCTGCGGAGGCGTTGCGTCAGGCGGTGGACCGTTGCGGGGCCCAGCACCGTCTGGGGCGCCAAGCCGTCGCGGCGACCGGGGCGTTGGCCGTACTTGCCCACGCGCGAGGCGATCGGACGGAGGCGTTCGCCGACTGGGGGCGCGCGGTGGTGCGGCTCTCCCGGTGGGAGGGCGGCAGCGGGACCGCTCGCGCCCTCCACACCCTGCTCAGGGTTCTCAAGGAGCACGGGGCCCCGGAGGAGGCGGTGCACGCGCTCAACGCGGCGCTGGAGGCGGAAGGGATGTCGTTCGCACGGCGGGTCGAGGCGTCGTCCAAGCCACACTTCCAGGCGGTCTTCCGCTATGGCGAGTTCCTACACGACGGGGACGAGAGCGAGTTGGGCCTGACCCTGCTGAGGACGGCGGCTGAGGGGACGGGGCAATGGGCGGCTCGCGCCGCCCTCGCCCTGGCCACCCAGGCGGAACGCGAGGGCGACCAGGACGCGGCCCGTGAGTGGCGGCGGCGCGCGAAGAACAGCGGCGACAGCGGGATGGCCCTCACCGCTGTGCTTCAGCTCGGCGCGGCGGCCAAGGAGGAGCGGGACCTGCCGGCGCTGCTGGAACACTTCGGGCGCACGGCCGCCTCCGACCACGAGCAGGCGCCGCTGTTCGCCGCGCACATAGGGGAGTTGTGCTACTGGTTGGGACGCCGGGACGAGGCGGTGGACTGGTACCGCAGGACGCTGGCAGCCAGCGAGGACGCCGAGCTGGTGGGCGAGGCCGGCTACCGCGTCGGCGAGATCCTGGTCGAACGGGGCGAACGCGAGGCCGCGTTGCCGCTGTTGCGGCGCGCCGAGCGCAGCGGGTTCGAGCCGTTCGCCGGACAGGCGCGGGAGTTGCTGGGGCGGTGACGACGCACTGAATGGAGTGAACCCCGTAGCCCGGTGAGTCGGTGGTGGGGCATGGATACGAGAAGGGCCCCCCACGTGTTTTCGTGAGGGCCCGGGGCAGGCGCGGTCAGGGGAGCAGGTCGGACTGGCCGTCCTGGACGCCGCCGATGAACGCCCGGTAGTCGTCAACGGACAACAGCAACACCTTGGCTCGCGGATCGCCGACGTCCTTGGAGTCCCTCAGGGCCACCACGCCGTCGACGAAGGCGACCTCCAGACAGTTGTCGCCGCCGCTGCTGCGGTGACTCTTGGTCCAGACGGCCTCGCTGAGGTCGACCTCTTTGATCATTTGTAGTGTTCCTTTGCCACATCGCGGATGAGTCGGAGCGACGCCGCCGCGTCAAGCGCCTCGCTGCGGAGGTGATTCAGGCTCGTCTCGTACCGACCGAGGTCCCTGTCCTCCTCCAGGAACAAGGTGGTCGTCATGGGGGCCGCCCGGCCCCGCGCCGGTGCGGCGTCAGGGGCCGACGTGGGGGGCGCGCGCGGCGGATGAGCCGTCGCGGACCAGCTCGCCCGTGAGGTTGCCGTTGGCTCCCGAGCCGAGGAACAGGACCAGCTTGGCGACGTCGTCCGCGTCGGAGAGACGGCGGGTGGGCGTGCCGGCGGCGAGCCGCTCGACGATCGCCGGGGGGATGGGCGGTCGGCTGTCGGTCAACGTGAAGCCCGGGGCCACCACGTTGACGAGTATCCCGTCGCGACCGGCCTCCCAGGCGAGGCCGCGGGCGAGGCCGTGGAGGCCCGACTTGGCCGTTCCGTACGGTCCGGGGCCGGGCACGCCCTCCTCGGCGACGCCCGAGGAGATCAGCACGATCCGGCCCCAGCCGCGCGAGCGCATGCCCGGCAGGACCGCCCGGACCTGGGCGGCGGCGCCGACCAGGTTGGCGCCGATCATGGCCTGCCACTCCTCCAGTGGCACGTCCTCGAAGCGGATGCTCGGGTCCGGCGGGCCGTCGCCGCCCCAGCGCACGGCGTTGGCCACGAGCACGTCGACCCCGCCCCAGGCTGCGACGACCGTGGCCACGGCCTCCTCGACGGTGGGGAGATCCTCCAGGTCGAGCCGGACGGCGAGTGCCTGCCCGCCGCCGGCCTCGATCTCGGAGACGACCTTCTCCGCCTTCTCCCGGCTGTCGCGGTAGGTGAGGGCGACGCGGGCGCCCTCCCGTCCGTAGGCGCGGGCGGTCGCGGCGCCGATACCGGTCGACGCGCCGCTGACCAGGACCACACGGTCCCTGAGTGCGGTGTCCATCGTGCGTGATGTCCTCTCTCGTGGGGGGAAGGGGGCTGTGAGCTGGCGGGGGCCGGGCCTCGCCCTACGGAACGGTTCGGTTCGCGCGGGCCTCGGCCGGTACGCCGGCGGCCAGTGCTTCGACCGCTTCCAGGGCGGCGGCCCGGGACGCCTCGTGGGCGTCGCGGAACGGCTTCAGGAACGGCATGACCGGGGCGGAGGTGAGTTCCGTGTGCACGAACTCCACGTCCTCCAGGCCGAGTGCCGAGAAGTAGGCGCGCAGATAGGGCTCCTGGAAGTCGAACGGCTGCCGGGGCGTGCCGGGGCCGTAGGCGCCGCCGCGGGCGCTGAGGATCACGGCGGACTTCCCCGCGAGCGGCAGCCACCGCAGGGTCACCTGGTCGATCCAGGCCTTGAGGGCGGCGGGGATGGTGAAGTTGTACATGGGCGTGCCGACGAGCAGCACGTCGGCCGCGAGGAGTTGCGTGACGAGGGGGCGGGTCGCCGCCCATGCCCCGGCCAGTTCGGGGGCGGCGGCCACCGCCTCGTCCATGGTCGCGAGGTCCTTCACGCCGTCCAGGGAGGACCGGGCGGCCAGCTTCACCCGGGCCTCGTCGATGGGCGCGACCGGCTCCGCCAGCAGGTCCCGGTAGGTGTAGGTGCCTTCCGGACGAGCGGCCCGCCAGCGCGTGACGAAGGCCGCGCCAAGCTCCCGCGAGAACGAGTCGGTGCGGGCGCTGGCATCCAGATGCAGCAGATGCGCCACAGCAGTTCCTTTCAGGCTAGATGATCTGAAGTAGAAATCAGAGTAATCCAAGATAGTTGTGAACCAAGACGATTTTGACGCGTTGCTAGCCTGCTGGTATGTCCCTCACCCCCACCGGCGACCAGGTGTCGGCCGGCCGGCTCCACGGCGATCTGCACTGGCTGTTCGCCCGCCTCAAGCAGGGCCTCGCCACGGCGGAAGTGTCGGTCGTGCGCGAGCACGGCATGAGCCTGTGGGGCTACACGGTCCTGATGGCCGTCGTCGAAGCTCCCGTGCGGAGTCAGCTCTCCCTGGCCCAGGCCGTCTCCGTCGACAAGAGCAAACTCGTCCTGGTTCTCGACGAGTTGGAAGCTGCCGGGCTGGTGCGCCGCCGTCCGGACCCGGCCGACCGCAGGGCCCGCATCGTGGAGGCGACCGAGGAGGGCCGGCGCACCCTGGACGCCGCACGCGCGGACGTCGAGGCGATCGAGGCCAGCCTGCTCGCCGACCTGGACGCCGACGCCCAGGAGGGGTTGCGCACCGTGCTGCGTCGGCTCGTCGGCACGCCCGTGGCGCGGATCGAGGACGGACGGCAGAGCGACAACGCCTGCGCCGCGGACCGGCGCTGACGGCGGGCCTCACCGCGTGGAAGCCGCCGCGGGGCGCCGTGGGTTGCACCTTCCGCAGCGGCATGTGGTGCGGTGGGTCCACGTTCCGATGCCCTGAGGAGAGGTCCCCGCCCATGCACCCGTTTCCCCAGCCGCCCCGCCAGGTCAGGATCGGGGACGCGGCGGCCTTCGTCGGCACCACGCCACGGGCGATCCGCCACTACCACGCGATCGGTCTGCTCCCCGAGCCCGAGCGGGGCGGCGACGACCGCCGCCGTTACGGGTACGAGGACATGATCCGCCTGCTGTGGATCCGCAGGATGGCCGACGCCGGGATCGCCCTGGACGACATCCGCGACGCCCTCACCACCGGCACGGGCCCCGCCGACGCGGACGGAGGGGACGGTGTCGCGGGCACGCTGGAGCGGCTGGAGGAAACGCTCGCCGGGCGGGAGGCGGAGGCCCGGCGGCAACGGGACGCCGTGCGGCGGATGCGCGCCGAGGGCAGCCGGTTGGGCCTGCTCTCCGACTTCGTGACCGCACGCCTCAAGGACCTGCCGGAGGGCTCCCTGCGTCAGGAGGACCTGGACACCCTGCTGGTCACCGAGCGGATCTTCGGCCCGCTCGGCGCGGCCGTCCAGGCCAGCCGCTTCCTCGCACTGGCCACGCATCCCACGCTCCGGGAGGAGTCCGACCGCGTCGACGAAGCCGAGGAGGCGCTCGACGACGGTGTCGCCGTCGACGACCCACGAGTGGCTCAGGTGGCCGCCGAGCGGCACGCCTTCGAGAGCGCGCTGCACGCCGTCATCGAGGAGTCGGGGCTGGAGGAGGACGAGGATGCTCTCTTCGACGCCTGGGAAGCCCTGCACCCCGCTGCCGCCGACGACGGCGAGGGCGACCTGGGCCCCGGCCGGCGGGAGGCCGGCTCCATGAGCGCGTTCGAGGCCGTCGGCAAGATGCCCTACGACTTCTCCCCGGCCCGCCTGCGCTGCATGGAGCTGGCGGTGGAACTCCCCGTCCGGGACGCCCCCGCCACCTGAGGCGCGGCTCAGGCGCCCAGCGCGGTGGCCAGCGCGTGCAGGCCGTCCACGCGCAGGTCGAAGTCGTCCGACGGGCACGGCGGATCGCCGACCGGCCGGCTGACATGGGCGGTGGACATGCCCACCGCCCGCGCCCCGCGCAGGTCCCACGCGTGGGCGGCGACCATCAGCACACGTGCGGGCGGCATCCCGGCGGTGTCGACGGCGAGTCGGTAGACCTCGGGGGCCGGCTTGTAGGCCCGGACGGTCTCGGCGGAGAGGGCCTGGTGCCATCGCAGGCCGGCGTGGGCGTTCAGTCCGAGCAGCGCGGTGTGGTCGGCGTGGGAGAGGGCGAGCACGGGGAACCGCCGGGAGAGGCGGGCCAGGGCGTCGACGGAGTCGTGCCAGGGGGGCAGCCGTCGGCTGGCCGTGGCCAGGCGGGCGAGGGTGTGGGGGTCGCCGAGTCCGAGTCCGTCGGCGACTCGTCGCGCCGCCTCGCCGTCGAGAGTCGTGGTGGTGGCCCAGGGGCGCCGACCTGCCGCGATGCGTCGCTGCTCGTGTGCCACATGGCGCTGCCAGAGCGAGAGCAGTGCCTCGACGGACGCCTCGTCCACCGAGGGCGCGACCTCGCGGATCGCCGCCCGCAGCCCGCCGGGCTCGTCGACCAGCGTGCCGAGGACGTCCAGCACGACGGCCTCCACGCCCTCGACCCCTCGGGTGCCCGTGACGACCCTCCGGGGTTCCTCGGGGGCCCCGCCCATCAACGGCCTCCTTCGCGTAACTGGTTGAACCGGTGACGATGTTGCCCCGTCGCCCGTCACCGGTCAAGATGGTGACGTGATGTTCTCGTTCGTCAGCGGCGATCCGTCGCTCGACCTCACCGGCACCGTGCTCTCCCGCCGGGACGCGCCCGTCGACCTGCTGACCGACCCGGCGGCGCTGGAGCGCTGGGTGGGGGAGTGCCCGGGGCTTCCCGACCGGCTCACCGGGGGCGGCTCGGAGCGCGACGGCCTCTTCGAGAGCGCGTTGGCGCTGCGCGAGGCGCTCTACCGGCTCGCGCTCGACCGCGTGCGGGAGCGCCCGTTCCACCCGGCCGCCCTGGAGACGGTCAACGTGTCCGCCGCCGGGCCGCCCCCCGCGCTCCGCCTGAGCGACGCGGGGGCGCGGATCACGGGGGACCTGGGCGCGGTGCTGGCCGGCCTGGCCAGAAGCGGGATCGCCGTGCTGGCCGACCCCGGCGCCCGCCTCAAGGAGTGCGGGCGCGAGAGCTGCACCCGGCTGTATCTCGACCAGTCGCGCGGGGCCCGGCGCGCGTGGTGCGGGATGGACGGCTGCGGGAACCGCGTCAAGGCCGCCGCCTACCGGGCCAGGAGGCGGCGGCCCGACGCGGTCCCGCCGCGTCAGAAGTCGTAGTCGTGGTCGTGAGGAGCCGTCGAGTTGCCCCGCGCCGAAGTGGGGGCGGCGGTGCGCCCGGCACGGAACGCCGCTGCCGCACCCCGTCCTGACGGCGCGCCGCGGCTCCGCCGTCTACGCACCCCGCCCGCCGTGCAGAAGGAAGACCTCGTCGTGGAACTCGAACACGGGCGGTCGCCCGCGGCCGTCCCGGGCCACGACGCGCTGGAACGCCGCCAGGACGGACGGCTCCACGGCGAGGGGATCGGCGTGGCCCAACATCCGCAGCAGCGAACGGAGTGCGCCGTCCTCCTCGGCGAGCGTCCGCAGCCCGACGCCGATCGGGCGGGTGGTGGGCCGGTACGACACCGAGACCCGGTGCCGCGCCCAGGAAACGTCCCGTTCCGCCAGCCACGCCGCGAACTCCTCGGCGTGCGCCATCCTCGGCTCCGCCTCGCCGCGCGAGACCCGGACGCCGTGGCGCAGCACATAGGAGTCGGAGCGGTGACTGTGGAGGACGACCACGATGACGGCCGGCGGTCGGCTCCCGCGCGCCCGTTCGATCAGCCCCCGCATGACGGGCTGCCAGGGGTGCAGGTAGTAGAGCACATGGGACACCAGAACGAGCGACCTCGCCGGTGAGAGGTCCCGCGCCAGCGGCGTGGCGCCGAGATGGGCCACCACCGGCACCACCCGCTCGACCCGCGCGGAGAGGACGCGACGGGCCTCGTCCAGCAGTCTCCGGTCGCGGTCGAGGAGTATCCAGCCGGCCGAGACCGTCAGGCGGTCGGCCAGCCGACGGCTCAGCCCGCCGTCCCCACAGCCGAGATCCACCACCACGTCCCAGGCCCGGGAGGGCAGCCGGTCGGCGAGCACCTCGGACACCCCGGACGTCAACGAGGGGAAGCGACCCGATGACACAAGCCCCTGACGATAGGGGTACGCGTACTCCTCCGGCACACCGGCAGCTCTACCCCCCGCTCCCGCACCCACGCGCCCTTGTGCGCACCCGCACGCGGCTGGTAGGTCTTGCCCGTTCAGCGGGTGCCGAGCCAGGTGCCGCGTCGAACAGGCCGAACGGAACCCGTCGGAGAGGCACTTCCCGAGACGGATCGGACCCATCACCGTGACCATTGGGCCGGGAAAGACCTGGCGCAGCCTCACCGCTTTCGCCGCCCGAAACGCCATCCCCCTCATGGCCGTTTCGCTGATCCTGACCATCCAGGCGTCGTCCCTCTTCGTGGGGGCCGTGCGCGCGTTCGCCACCAGCTACGTGGGCAGTTTCACGCAGGGAATACTCACAACGGTTGCCTTCGGTCAGATCACGACCGCGACCGTGCGGAGAGCCAGGCACAACCGGCGCATCGGGCAGATCTACGAGATCCTGAACGCGAGGGTCACCCGCGGCCAGGAACTCGACTGCGAGGAACTCCGGGAGGCGTTCCTCGGGTTGCGGCTTCTCGCCGAACTCCGCCGAAGCGGCTGGAGCACCCAGGTGGACGCCACGCCGTCGGAGTGCGGGGTGTTCGTCCTCGGGTACCAGTACCACGGGCACGCGATCGAGATATTCGACTTCGACTCCTCCTGCCTCACCGAGCTGGCCAGCAGGGCGGCGGAGGACGAGAGTTACCGGCGGCTGGTGCTGACACACGCACTCTCCGCTTTCGTTCCCCGCGAGGAACTCGACTCGCTGGCCTCGGAGATCGAGGCGAGGGCGGTGGTCAGGTTCCGGGTCACCTCCCGGTTCTCCGAGGCCGACGTGCGGCTGGAACACAAGATCCGGGCGACACGAAAGGACCGGCTGACCATCGTCAGCACCACCTCGCAGACCTCCGACTTCCTGGCCGGAATCATCGCGAGAAACGGCAGGAACCTGGAAAAGGTCGAGATAGCGCACGTCTCGCCGCTCGTCGTCTCCCATCCCACGCTGCGCCGGCAGTCCGCCGGGGAGGCCCGCGTTCCCACGGCGGTGAAGCCGGAGGGCCAGCAGATAGCGGACCCCGAGACGGACATGCTGCGCCGGGGCGTCCGCATCCTCACCGGTCTCGACAAACTCTGGAACACCCTGGAACTCCCCGCCGACACCGCCCTCCGCACGGTGGCGTTCACCCAGTCGCACCCGGGAGTGAAGATACGCGGGCTGCGGAAGCTGACCTATCTCCAGATCTTTCCCGGCCGACTCGACTACGCGGACAACCTGTACCGCTTCGGGTACGAACTGACCGACGCGCCGCTGGTCGCACGGATCAACGGGTTTCTGGACAGCTGGATGGCGGACCGGTCGGAACGGTTCCCGAGCCGCGCGGCCGTCGCCGCTTTGACCGCGCGTGGCACCGGCGAACTGGCCCGCTGGCTCCTCGCGGTCCCCGACGCCCCGCGGAAGATCTCCGACCACCGGGAGCAGTTGTTCAGCCTTCTCCCCGAACCCGCCGCGAGAAACACGGCGCAGGAGGTTCTCGACCGCTTCTCGGTCGGTCTCGCGGCCATCGAGGGAAACGACGTCGCTCCCACCAGAACCGGAAACAGCACGAGGGACGGAATGAACCAGCACCGAATCTTCGTCCGGCCGGCCCGGATCGACCACGCGGGTCCGAACGTCGTCATCGACAACGGAAACCGCCCGGCCCACGTCTCCGCCGGCGTCGTGGTGCGGCACGGCGACCGCGTGCTGGTGGTCAGAAAGACCAAGCCCCCGAACGAGGGGCGGTGGAGCATTCCGGCCGGCCACTGCGAATGGGGGGAGTCGGGACTGCTCGCCGCCCGACGCGAACTCCACGAGGAGGTCGGCATCGAGACGACCGCCCTCCAACTGATGTTCCGAGGAATGCTGAGGGAGGGGCAGGAGTGCCGCTACGGGGTCTCCGACCACCTCTGGTTCCTTTTCCGCCACACCACCCCGGAGATCCCGCGCATTCTGCTGGCACGCTCCGAGTTGGAGGAGTACCGATGGGTGGACCGCGCGGGTCTTGACGAACTCACGGAGAAGACCCCCGCTTTCGCGATGCTGCTGCGGAGCGTCGATGCCCTGTGACGAACAGGTCATCTGCGTCAGATTCCCCGGATACGGAACGACGAGAAGAATGGGGCGGATCGAGTCCTACTCCTCCTGCGCCTACCGCGACTTCGGCATCGACCCGGACCTCTTCGGCCGGCTGCTGCGCACCGTCGGCGCGCTGGCCCGCGACGTCAGGGTCGTGCTCGTCCCCAGCGGCGCCGGCGCCTATCTGCTGACCGACCTGGCCCGCAGGCTGAACGTGGACGACGAGGCGGTGGCCGACATCGGCGCCCAGGTCGTCGCCGCCCAGTCGAAGGTCATCCAGCACTGGCTCCGCCGGAACTCCGCCCATCGCTCCACCCTGGTCGACCACCCCACCGAGTTGCCGGACGCGCTGGCCGGCCATCGGGTCTGCACCCTGCTCCCCTCGACCGACTTCGCCACCACGGACTCCCTGTGGGCCGCCGCCACCTACCACTCGCGCTCCCGCGTCGCCTGCACGTTCAAGCACTTCTCCCGGCTCAACTCGCTGGGCCCCAACCTCCTGGACCTGCCGGGCCGGTTGAGCCTGCGCCAGCTGGCGACGGCCTCGCTGGGCTGGCAGGCCGCGGGGGCCCCGCCGATCATCGACGCGCAGGCCGCCGACTACCTGGCGCGGAGCCGGTGCGCCGCGTGGGTCCTGCACACCGACCACCCGGAGGACGTCTCCCGCGTCGCGCGGGGACTCGCCCCGAGCGGCCTCGCGCGACGGGTCGACACGGCCTGTTAGGCGAGTGGCGGACGGAGGAGCACGACCCGGCCGTCATTCCATGCCCTTCTTGCCCGGCGTCCAGAACGGTTTGGTCAGGACCGCGCGCCGGTCCCAGCCCGCCTCCCTGACGAGCACCTGCCGCACTGCCTGCACGTCCCGTGCCTCCCCCGCGACATACGCGATCCCACCGGGCTCGGGAGCGAGTCGTCGTACCGCGTCGGGCAGTGACGTCTCGCCCCGGACCACCCAGTCCAGCCGGTCGCTGCCCGCCAGGGGCAGCCGGTCCGCGGCTGTCGCCGTCTCGATACACCCGGAGACGACGGCTTCCCCGGGCAGTGCCGCGAGCATCGCACCGAACGCGACCGAGGCCGTCTCGTCGCCGACGAAGAAGTGGCGGGCGGCATCGGGGCGCAGCATGAAGGTGCCCTCGGGGCGCCGCAGCCGCACCTGTTCGCCCGGCGCGACGGCACGGCCCCATCCGGCGCCCGGTCCGCCTCCCGCGTGGTTCAGTACGCACAACTCGACGACGCCGGACGGGTCGTGGTGCCAGATCGAGTACGTGCGGAGGGTGAGTCCGCCGACCAGGACGCGCACCTGCTGGCCCGGCCGGACCTCCAGGCCGGCCAGTTGCCCGCTCTCGATGCGCAACCGGCGCATCCGAGCGGTGAGTTGCTCCGCCTCGGTGACGGTGCCGCGTATGGTCAGAAGATCGAGGACGGGCCTGAGAACAGCGGGCATGAGGGACTCCTCAACGGGGCGGGGTGAGTCGTACTCGGCGGAAACGCGACGCGGTAGTAAGCGGTCACGGGGGTGCGCGAGGGTGCGCGTCGGCGTGGCGCCCCCGTAACCGGCGAACACGGGGGTGTGACCTTATCCGCTGATCGAGGTCGGCTACGCCGCGATGACCATGAAGGGCATCGACCCGTGCCGGCCGGCGGCCACCGGCGGCGGGAGCGGGACGGCTGCCTGGCACCATGATCGGCATGAGTGAGACAACCACGTCCGCGGAGAACGAAGTTGCCGGGGTTCCGACCACGCCGGAGGAGTGGCGTGCCTTTCTGGAGCGGTACGGCGAGCTGTACGCGAGGGTTCGTGCCGACGGCGACGAACTGGTCGATCTGCTGGACGACGATCAGCTGGAGGTCCTGGAGCGAGGGGGGCGGGTCCAGCCGTGGTTGGGCGAGACCCCCGCTCGGGAGGAGGCCCTGGCGGCGGCCGAGGAGCGGCTCGGAGTGCGGTTCCCACCCGGCCTGCGGGGGTTCTTCCAGGCAAGCGACGGGTGGACGCGCCTCGAAGGCTACGTGGACGGTGTCCATTCCTGCGGCCGTGTCGTGTGGATGCGGGACAGCGAGGCCGGCGGGCGCGTGATCGCGACGTACGACTCGATACCCGGCAATGAGGACGAAGTCCTGTTGTTCCGCCGGTGCGTCGAGATCGCCCGGGGCGAGGACTACTGGCTGCTCGACCCGACGGATGTCGGGCCGGACGGCGAGTGGGCCGCCTACGAGTTCGCACCGAAGTACGGCGACACCACGGAGTACCCCAGCTTCTCCGCGCTGTTCCACTCCGGGTACGCGAGCATGGAGGAGGACGACGACGAGGACGAGGACGTGGACTGAGTCGGTTCCCCGCGGCCGGGGGCGGCGGGGCGCTGCCGGACCAGCGGTTGCGGTACCCGCGCCGGACCGCCGCCCGCCTGCAGGGGAACGGCGGTCCGGCGCGGGTACCGCCGCGTCAGAAGTCGTAGTCGTCGATGTTCTCCGCGTCGAAGCGGGTCGGCGGACCGAGGGTGATCACCCCGTCCGCGCCCACCGTGTACTCGCCCAGCTCGCCGGCGGTGAACGTCTCGCCCTCCGCGCCGGTGATGATGCCGGAGGAGACGGCGGCGCCCGCGTAGACGGCGAGTTGGCCGAGCTGGGTCGGGTCCCACAGCGCGAACTCGGTGACCGTGCCGTCGGCGACGAACTCCCGCATCTGGTTGGGGGTGCCGAGCCCGGTGAGCGCCACCTCGCCGCCGTACTCGGAGCCCTGGAGGTAGCGCGCGGCGGCGGCGATGCCGACCGTGGTGGGGGAGACGATCGCCCTGAGGTCGGGGTGGGCCTGGAGAAGGCCCTGGGTCTCGCGGAAGGACTTCTCGTCCTCGTCGTCCCCGTAGGCGGTGGCGACCAGTTCGATGTCCGCGTAGTCGGGGTTCTCCGCCAGCTCGGTCTCCATGATGCCGATCCAGACGTTCTGGTTGGTGGCGTTGGCCGTCGCGGAGAGGACGGCGATCTCGCCCTCGCCGCCGATCTGTTCGGCGGTCATCTCCAGCAGGGAACGGCCGACCTCCTCGCCGTCGACCTGGCTGACGAAGACGTCGCGGCACTCGGGCGCCACGTCGGAGTCGAACGTCACCACCACGGTCTCCAGCGCGCGCGCCTGCTCCAGCGACGAGCACAGCGCGTTGGGGTCGTTCGCGGACAACAGCAGGACGTCCGTGGCCTGTTGGCTGAGCGTGTTGACATAGGAGAGCTGGGACGAGGCCGAGGCCTCGGAGGGTCCCGTGTAGTCGTAGGAGCCGCCCAGCTCCTCGGCGATCTGCTCGGCGCCCTCGCTACTGGCCTCGAAGTAGGGGTTGTTGACCGACTTCGGCAGCATCGCGACGCTCAGGTCCGAGGCGTACTCGGCGTCGGGGTCGGCGGTCGCGTCGCCGGCGGGGGAGTCGTCGCGTTCCTCCTCGTCGTCCCTGGTG
Source organism: Streptomyces sedi (assembly GCF_006335015.1). Taxonomy (GTDB): domain Bacteria; phylum Actinomycetota; class Actinomycetes; order Streptomycetales; family Streptomycetaceae; genus Streptomyces; species Streptomyces sedi. The sequence continues at coordinate 88,304 of NZ_VDGT01000007.1, read as the reverse complement.
GTGCCGCCGCAGGCGGCCAGGGTGGCGAGAAGTACGCCGAGGGCCAGCGCCCTCGTCGATGCGGTGCGGGCGCGGGTCCTCCCGCGGGGCGTGCGGTTCATGGCGTGCCATCCCTTCGTGTCGGCTCGGGGGCGGGGCTGCGGGTGCCCGGCGGGGGCGGCTCGGGCCCCCGGGGCGGCGGAACGGCGCGGGCCGCGCGGCGGGCGAGGCGTGCGCGCAGCGCGGCGGTGACGTTGGGCAGCAGCACCGAGAGGATCAGCAGGGTGCCGGTGACCACGGTCAGCGCGTCGGCAGACACCTTCGCCAGCCGCAGCGCGTTCTGGAGCGAGCTGAGCAGCACGACGCCGGCGACGACGCCGAGCAGCGTGCCCCGGCCGCCGTAGATGGAGACGCCGCCCAGCAACACGGCCGCGACGACGGTGAGTTCGAGCCCCTCGGCGTTGTCGGCGCGGGCCGTCGAGTAGCGCAGCGTCCAGTAGGCGCCGACCAGTCCGGCGACCGCGCCGGCGATCACGTAGAGCCAGAACTTGGTGCGCTCCACGGGGATCCCGGAGAACGCGGCGGCCGTGTCGTTGGCGCCCATCGCGAAGAGGGAACGGCCCACCGGGGTCGCGTGCAGCACCACCGCGAAGACCGTCACCAGCAGCAGGATCGGCGGCACCACGTTCGGGACCCAGCCGCCGCCGAGCGAGCCGATCGTCCAACGGGTGTACTCCCGCGCGAAGTCGGCGACAGCCGTGTCACCGAGCAGCACATAGGCCAGGCCCCGGTAGAGGGCGAGTGTGCCGATGGTCACGGCCAGCGAGGGCAGCCCGAGGACGGTGACCAGCAGCCCGTTGAACGCGCCCAACACCGCGCCGGCCAGCACCGCCAGCGGGATGATGGTCTCCAACGGCATTCCAGCCGCCCAGAGTTCACCCATCAGGGCACTGGTAAGGCCGACCGTACTGGCCACCGACAGGTCAATCTCACCACTGACCACGATCAGCGTCATGGGCAGCGCCAGCAGCAGCACGGGCGCCAGGTCGAGGATGAGGAACGTCGCGTTCCTGGTCGTGCCGAACTCCTCCACCGTGCCGGACGCCACCACCAGGGTCAGCACGGTGAGGACGACGACCGCCGCGTCCCAGCCGGCGAGGCGGCGCGGGAGGCGGAGCGTGTCGCGCAGCGGGGCGCGGGTGGCGCGGGACGGGGCCTCAGTGGACATCGGCGTCCCTCCCTCGGAGCGAGGCGGCGACGCGCAGCGCGACCAGCCGGTCCAGGGCGATGGCCGCGATGATCAGCGCGCCGACGACCGCGCGTTGCCAGAACGGGTCGACGCCCAGCACCGGCAGGGCGTTGTTGATCACGGTCAGCAGCAGCGCGCCCAGCGCGGCGCCGAAGACGCTGCCGCTGCCGCCGAAGATGGCGACGCCGCCGACGACCACGGCCGCGACGATGTCCAGTTCCATGCCGTAGCCGGCGGAGGCGTCGACCGTTCCGTAGCGCGCGGCGTACAGGACGCCGCCGAGCCCGGCGAGGGTGCCGGAGACGACATAGGCCAGCAGCAGCCGGGACGGGATGGGGATGCCCGCGAGCCGGGCGGCCTCCTCGTGGGAGCCGATCGCGTACAGGTCGCGGCCGGCGCGGTGGCGGCGCAGGAACTCGCCGACGGCCAGCAGCGCGGCCACCGCGATCAGGAAGAGCCAGGGGACGCCGAGCACCCGCGCGGTGCCGAAGTCCAGGAAGCCACGCGGGAGTTCCCCGGCGCTGATGCGGGAGCCGCCGGCCAGGAAGTAGACCAGGCCGCGGAAGACGTAGAGCGTGCCGAGCGTCGCCACCAGCGCCGGCACCCGGCCGTAGGCGATGACCACCCCGTTGACCGCGCCGCAGGCAGCGCCGATGCCGACGCCGACGAGCGCGGCCAGCGGGACGGGCAGCCCCGGGTGGTCGGCCAGCACGGTCGCCGTGCCGAACGCGGACAGGCCGAGCACGGAGGCGACCGACAGGTCGATGCCGCGCCCGACGACCACCATCGTCATCCCGCACGCCAGCAGCAGGGTGAGCGCGGTGGACAGCAGGATGTCGCGGACGGACTGGGCGGAGAGGAAACGGGAGTTGGCCAGCCAGGTGGTCGCGACCAGTAGGACCAGTGCGACGACCAGGCCCAGCGCGCGGAACCGCAGCACCGCGTCCAACAGGGCCGCGCCGCCGCGCCGTCGACCTTCCTTCGGTGGCTCGGGCGGCCGTGCGGTGACGGTCATGCGGGGGCCTCCTGACCGGTCGCGGCGCGGATGACGCGCTCCTCGTCGGCCGTCTCACGCGGCAGGTCGGCTACCAGTCGGCCCTCGCGCATGACCAGTACCCGGTCGGCCATGCCCAGCACCTCCGGCAGTTCGGAGGAGATCAGCAGGATCGCCACGCCGTCGGCGGCGAGCTGGGCGATCAGCCGGTGCACCTCCGCCTTGGTGCCGATGTCGATGCCCCGGGTCGGCTCGTCGACGATCAACACCCGGGGGCCGGTGGCCAACCACTTGGCGAGAACCACCTTCTGCTGGTTGCCACCGGAGAGCGTGCCGACCGGGTCGTCCAGGTCGCCGTAACGGGTGCGCAGCCGGGTGGCCCACTCCCTGGCGGCGCGGCGCTCGGCGCCGCCGACGAGGAAGCCGAAGCGGGAGAGCTGGCGGGCGCGCGGCAGGGTCGCGTTGCGCTGCACGGAGGCCGCGAGCACCAGGCCCTGCTGGCGGCGGTCCTCGGGGACCAGCGCGAGGCCGGCCGCCATCGCGGCGCGCGGCCGGCCGTTCGGCAGGGCGCGGCCGGCGACCGTGACCCGGCCCGCGTCGCGCCGGTCGACGCCGAAGACGGCGCGCGCCACCTCGGAGCGGCCGGCGCCGACCAGCCCGGCGAGCGCGACGATCTCCCCGGCGCGCACCCGGAAGCCGACGTCCCGGAACGCGCCGGCCCTGCTCAGCCCCTCGACCTCCAACACCACCTCGCCCGGCGGGCGTTGCTTCCCGGGGCGCACGAAGAGGGCGTCCGGCTCGCGGCCCACCATCCGCGCCACCAGCTGGTCGACGGTGGTCTCGGCCAGTGGTCCGGTGGAGACATGGGCGCCGTCGCGCAGCACGGTGACGCGCTGGCAGAGGGCGGTGACCTCGGCGAAGCGGTGGGAGACGAAGAGCACGGCTGTGCCCTCGGCGCGCAGCGCGTTCACCACGGAGAAGAGCCGGTCCACCTCGGGCCCCGACAGGGCGGCGGTCGGCTCGTCCATCACCAGCGCGCGGGTCTCCAGGGAGACGGCCTTGGCGATCTCCACGATCTGCTGGTCGGCGATGGAGAGGCCGCGCGCGGGGCGGCGCGGGTCCAGCGGAACACCGAGCCGGGCGAGCAGGGCGCGCGCCCGCTCGCGCATGGCGTGCTCGTCGATCCGGCCGAACCGGCCGCGCGGCTGGCGCCCGGCGAAGACGTTCTCCGCCACGCTCAGGTCGGGGAAGAGCGCCGGCTCCTGGTGGATGACCGCGACGCCGGCCGCCCTGGCGTCCTGCGGGCTCTTGAACTCCGTTGCCGCCCCGTCCAGTTCGAGCACGCCGCGGTCGGGCTGGCGGACCCCGGCCAGCACCTTGATCAGCGTGGACTTGCCGGCGCCGTTCTCGCCGACGAGGGCGTGCGCCTCCCCGGCGTGGAGCTCGATCCGCGCGCCGCGCAGGGCGGCGACCGCGCCGTAGCTCTTCCACACGTCGCGCAGGGCGACGACGGGTGGGGGCGGTCGGTCGTCGTGCGGGGTTTCGGAACCGTGCTCCTCCGGGGCGGCGCGGCCCTCGGGGGTGCGGCTGCCGGGCGCGTGGTCCTCGGGGTTGGGGCGGGAGGCGGCCATGGACCCTCCACTCGTGAATCGTTTCATGCGCGCGGCGTGGGACGCCGTGCGGAGCGATCGTCGCGATGGATGGTGCGGGGGAGGCTGCGTCGGTCGTGAGGGACGGAAGCGGGTGGTACCCATGCTTCCCCCGGCGGGCCGACTCCATACCCGGCGGCCGTGGCGAAGAACGGCGGGCGCGCGTCCCGTTCCCCGGAAGGAACGGGACGCGCGCCCGCCGCGCGGGAGTTCAGGGCTTGCGGGCGACCAGGCCCCACTGGAAGAGCTGGTCGGTGGGCGGAGCGGCGGACGTCGCGGGACGCCAGCGGGCGATGGGTAGCACGCCCGGCTCCACGATCTCCAACCCATCGGCCGTGGCCGCCAGTTGGGCCTCGCTGCGCGGGTAGTAGGGAACGGCGCCGGAGGCCGCGTAGTCCTTGTTGAGCGCGATCATCACCGGGTCGTCGATGCTGTCGCAGGTCACCAGGTAGCTGCCGCTCGGCAGTCGGCGCATGTAGTCCTGGACCAGCTCGGCCGCCGCGTCGGGGCGGATGTGGCCGAGCATCGACAGCAGCATCAGGCCGACGGGGCGCTCCAGGTCCAACGTGGCGCCGGCGGCGGCGAGCACCGCGCCCGGGTCGCGCACGTCGCCCTCCGCGTAGTCCGTGGCGCCCTCGGGCGTCGAGGTCAGCAGTGCCCTGGCGTGGAGGAGCACCAGCGGGTCGTTGTCGACGTAGACGATCCGCGCCTCGGGGTCGTAACGCTGCGCGACCTGGTGGGTGTTGTCGGCGGTCGGCAGGCCGGTGCCGATGTCGAGGAACTGGTCGATGCCGGCCTCCTGGACCAGATAGCGCACCGCGCGGACGAGGAACTCGCGCGAGGCGATCGCCAGTCCCTTCGCCTCCGGGTGGTTGGTCATCAACTGGTCGACGAGGACCTTGTCCACCTCGTACCAGTCCTGGCCGCCGATCATGTAGTTCCACACACGAGCGGAGTGGGGCACCGATTGGTCGATCCGGGCGATCAGGGCCTCGCGCTCCTGATCGTCCTTGCCAACCTGTCGATCGTCCTGGGTCATCGTGCCGTCCCTTCCTCGGTGGTTCCGGCGGCCGGCGTTTCCGCCGGACGCCCGCTCTCCCGGCGCCCCCGGCCGACGGCGCTGCTCTCCACCCGGCCCGGGATGCCCCTGCGCTCTATCAAGCCACAGGAGGCGGCGCCTGGCACCGAGGCGTGGGCGGCCGGGGTGTCAGCGCCCACGGCCGGCGCCACCCCGGGTGCCCGCGCTGTGGCTTCGCGACTGCGAACGTTTCTCCGGCTCGGTTCGCGGGTGCGCCGGCGCGCGATACATGCGGTGAACCTGGAGGTATCGCGCCGGCGCGCGATCCGGCGCGAGGGAGCCCCCTCGGTACGCGCCCGAGGCCCCCGGGTCCCGCGCGTGCCGCCCGACCCCGCGCGCACCGGGCGTAACCGGGCGGAACCCGGCCTGAGCTGCGCCTTCCGGTCGGCGGAAGCCGAAAACCACGGAGAGTCGTCGACGGGCACCCCTGGGCGACCGATGCCCCGGTTCCGGATGCGGGCGGAAATGACGCTTTCGCAGGTCGGACGGGTCTGAGGTGGATCGTTACAGCCTCGGAATGCCTGCAGTGTGCATCTTGTGCGCGGCTCGTGTAAGGCTAGACGGCGTCGCAGGGCCCACCGGCCACCGGTTTGCGAGCCCCCGACACCGCCACCCGCGTGTGATACGTGAGTGTGGCCGCCCCCCGTCCCCGACTCCTGGAGCATCGTGCCGGCCATAGAAGCGACAGGCCTGACCAAGATTTTCGGCCGTAAACCACAACGTGGTGTGCGCATGTTGGCCGAGGGAGCCGACAGAGAGAGGCTGCGCCGTGAGGGACTGACCGCGGCGGTCATCGACGCCACCTTCGACGTCAAACCCGGCGAGATCTTCGTCGTGATGGGGCTCTCCGGCTCCGGCAAGTCGACGTTGATCCGCATGATCAACGGCCTGTTGGAGCCGACCGACGGCACCCTGCGGATCGACGGCGACGACGTCACCCACCTCTCCGCCGCCCGACTGCGCGAGATGCGGCGCAACAAGGTGAGCATGGTGTTCCAGCACTTCGCGCTGCTGCCGCACCGCACCGTGGGGGAGAACGCCGCCTACGCGCTCCAGCTGCGCGGCGTGAACAAGGCCGACCGGGAGAAGGCCGGCGAGGAGGCCCTCGGCATGGTCGGCCTCGGAGGCTGGGGCGGCCACATGCCCTCCGAGCTCTCCGGCGGTATGCGCCAGCGCGTCGGCCTGGCCCGCGCCCTGGCCGCCGGCACCGACATCATGCTGATGGACGAGGCGTTCAGCGCCCTGGACCCGCTGATCCGCAAGGAGATGCAGGACCAGCTGCTGGAGCTCCAGTCCGAGCTGGGCAAGACGATCCTGTTCATCACGCACGACCTCAACGAGGCCATGCGCCTGGGCGAGCGGATCGCGATGATGCGCGACGGGCGGATCGTGCAGGTCGGCAGCGCCGAGGAGATCCTCAACGAGCCGGCCAACGACTACGTCTCCCAGTTCGTCGCCGACGTCGACCGGACCCGGGTGCTCACGGCGGGCGCCGTGATGGAGCGCCCGGTCGCCGTCGTCGGACCGAACACCGGCCCCAAGGCCGCGCACCGCCTGATGCGCGAGCACCAGACGCAGGCGCTCCTCGTCGTCAGCAACGACCGCCAGGTGCGGGGCGTGGTCTACGAGGAGGACATCGCCGAGGCCGTGCGCGACGGCTCCGAGAAGCTGCCGCTGCGCGACGGCGAGGGCATCGCCCGGGTCAGCCCGGACGACTTCCTCGCCGACCTCTTCCAGCACGCCGCCGCGACCCGCGCCCCGCTGGCCGTGGTCAACGAGACGGGCGCGCTGGTCGGCATCATCCCCCGGGTGACGCTGCTCAGCGCGTTGACCCCGCCGAGCCTCGACGAGCCCGGTGACAGCGGTGCCGAGGCCGCCCTGGAGACCACCGCGGGAGGCACCCGATGAACGAGCTGCCGCACATCCCCCTCGGGGAGCGCGTCGACGACGGCATCCGGTGGATCAAGGACAACATGTCCGGTCTGCTGGACAGCATCAAGGACTCGTTGGAGTTCCTGGTCGAGGGGCTGAGCGACTGGCTTCTGTCGCCGCCCGCGCTGGTGCTGGTGATCCTCTTCGCGCTCCTCGGCCTGGCCATCAGGTCCGTGCGCTTCGCGATCTTCGTGCTGTTGGGCACGGGGCTGATCGTGAGCATGGAGCTGTGGGAGCCGGCGATGCAGACGCTCGCGATGGTGCTCATCGCGACGATCATCGCGGTGATCATCGCCGTCCCGGTCGGTATCCTCGCCGCCCGCAACAACACGGTCAGCGCCGTCGTCAGGCCGGTGCTCGACCTGATGCAGACCATGCCGGCGCTGGTGTACCTGGTGCCCGTGGTCATCTTCTTCAGCATCGGCTACGCGCCAGGCGTGGTGGCCACCATCGTCTTCTCGATGGCACCCGGCGTCCGGCTCACCGAGCTGGGCATCCGGCAGGTCGACAAGGAGACCGTGGAGGCCGGCCAGGCCTTCGGCGGCACGCCGTGGCAGATCCTGCGGGGCATCCAGCTGCCGCTGGGGCTGCCGACCATCATGGCCGGCATCAACCAGGTGATCATGCTCGCCCTGTCCATGGCCGTCATGGCCGGCTTCGTGGGCGCCGACGGCCTCGGCAAGATCGTGGTCGAGTCGCTCTCCCGCGTCAACGTCGCCCAGGGCTTCGAGGCCGGGCTGGCGATCGTCATCCTCGCCATCTTCCTGGACCGGACCACCGGAGCCATCGGGCAGCCCACCGGGCGTTCCCTCGGTGCCTTCGTGCGCCGTCGCCGCCAGGCGGCGACGCGGGCCGCGAGCGAGCGGGCCACCGACGCCAAGGCCACCGAGACCGGGGCCGCGGAGCCGGAGAGCACGGGACCGAAGGGCGCGGAGACCGTTTCCGCGGCCTGACGGCCGACATCCCCCAGAACGTCACTTCCCCTGTCGTCAAGAGAAAGAGACCCCATGAGAACCCCGACTCCTCGCCTTCGCCAGATCTCCGCCGTGGCGGTCGCCGCCGGGCTCGGCCTCTCGCTGGCCGCCTGCGGCGGCTCGGACGACGACGAGAGCAACGGCGGCGGCGATGGGAAGTCCATCACCCTCGGCTACATCCCGTCCTGGACCGACGGTCTGAGCACCGCCTACCTGCTGGAGAACCTCCTCGAAGAGGCCGGCTACACGGTCGAGCACGAGGAGATCAGCGAGGCCGGTGTCCTCTACACCGCGCTCTCCGAGGGCGACGTCGACATGTTCCCCTCGGCGTGGCCCGAGGTGACCCACGCCTCCTACATGGAGCAGTACGGCGACCGCATCGAGGACATCGGCGCCTACTACGACAACGCGGTGCTCACCTTCGCCGTTCCCGAGTACAGCGAGATCACCTCGATCGACCAGCTGCCCGACCACGTCGACGAGCTGGGCGGCCAGATCGTCGGCATCGAGCCCGGCGCCGGCCTGACCGAGGTCACCCAGAACGAGGTCATCCCGACCTACGGCCTGGACGAGGCCGGCTACTCGCTGTCGACCTCCTCCACCTCCACGATGCTCACCGAGCTGGGCAACGCGATCGACCAGGAGGAGGAGATCGTCGTCACGCTGTGGCGTCCGTTCTGGGCCAACGCCGAGTACCCCGTGCGTGACCTGGAGGACCCGGAGGGCGCGCTCGGCGAGCCCGAGGCCCTGCACTTCCTCGGCAAGGAGGGCTTCGCGGACGAGTTCCCCGAGGTCGCCGAGTGGATCGAGGGCATCAAGCTCTCCGACGAGGAGTACGGCTCCCTTGAGGACCTCGTCGTGAACGAGCACGCGGACGACCCGGCCGCCGGTGTCGAGGCGTGGCTGGAGGACAACGCCGACGTCGTCGGCGCCCCGCCGGCCGCCAGCTGACGCGCGCGACGACAGGCCCCGGCGCGGCCCCGGTCCGAATCCAGGACCGGGGCCGCGCCGCGTCTGCGTCCGTGTGCGGGGTGCGGGGTGCTCAGCCGCGCAGCGCGGGCGCGAACTTCCGGAGATCGAGGTTCCCGGCCCGTTCGATCAGCCCCGGCCAGCGCTCCAGCAGCAGCCGGTGGTGCGCGTAGCCCGCGTCGGCCTCGCGCACGTACCGTTCCGCGTTCCGCGCCAGATGCCGGCCGATGCGCGCGTACCGCTCGTCGAACGGGATCAGGATCTCCTCGGCGAGCGCCGTGATCCTGGCCGCCCTGCCGGCCGGGTCGGCGCCGGGCAGCGCGCCGACCGCGCGGCCGATCGCCGCCCGTGACTCCGCCGGGATCAGCTCCTCGCCCGCCAGGTCGGCGCGGCCCAGGGCACCGGGCTCGAACAGCGGCCCGTAGCTGTGGAAGTAGTCGGCGAACCGGGCGACGCCCTCCCAGTACAGCCGCTTCTCCTCGGGCACGAAGCGCCCCGAGTGGTATTCGTGGAAGACCGTCCTGGTGTGGTGGAGCGCCGGGATGCCCAGCGCCATCGCCAGGTCGAAGCCGAAGTAGTCGACGGCCAGGCTGTTGTCGCTCGGCACGCTCGGCAGCAGTTCGTGCACGCGGGTGACGGCGACGTTGCCGCAGTCGGGGTCGGCGCCCTCGTTGGGTGCCAGGCGCAGGGTGCGCGCGTCCCGCCCGTCGTAGACCTGCTCGGCGGGGAAGACCTCGGAGACCAGCGCGGGCACGTCCTCGGGGGCGAAGCCCAGGATCTCGTAGAGCCGGTGGACGATGCCGTAGGAGCGCTCGGCCAGGTCCTTGACGTCGAGGTTCCACTCGCCGAAGTAGTTGCCGCCCACCACGCAGACCGGCGCGTCCTCGACGGCCGGGTCGCGGCCCTCCCTCCCGGCCGCCTCGACGTCCCCGACGCGGCGGCCGAGGAAGGCCAGTTCCACCTCGATCGGGAACCGGCCGGCGGCCTCCGGCACCTCCTCGTCCAGCAGCCGGGTGTCGGAGTCGCGCCGGTGCAGGGCCTCGGCGCCGAACGAGGCGGTCATCAGGAACAGCTTGTTCATCGCGGTGCCGTAGTCGCGCCGCGGGGAGCGGAACACCTCGGCGAGGGCGGCGGGTTCGCCCCGCAGCAGCTCGTCGAAGTAGGCGTGCTGCGCGTCCAGGGTGAGGTGGTGGACGGGCTGGTCCGGGTTCTCGCGGGCCAGGGCGGCGAGCGCCTCGGCGTTGGCCGGCACGCTCGGGCCCCGGTCGGTCTCGGAGACCACCAGCGGGATCGACCTGCCCGCCCGTTCCCTGGCGAAGTCCAGCTCCCTCAGATAGCTGGCGGCGGCGCGGGAGTAGTCGCGGTTGGTGGGGATGAGGAACACCGAGGAGCCGAAGGCGGGTTCGGCGACCAGATGCGGGGCGACGGCGTCCATCGTGGGTTCTCCTCTTCTCCGGGGGCGGGCGACCGGTAGGGGAGGGCGGCGGCGCCGGTCGCGCTCAGCGCTCGGGGGCGGTGGCCCGGATGCCGGCGAGCACGACGCCGACGACGCGCTCCGCGTCCTCGCGGGAGAAGCGGCGCACCCCGCGGTTGACGATCAGATGCACCGGACCGGAGATCATCTCGCCGAGGAACCCGCTGTCCACCGGCGGGAGTTCACCCCGTTCGACGGCGGTCTCCACCCGGCGCGTCATGGCGGCGACCCGCTGGTCGAGGACCCTGGTCAGCGTCCGGATGGTGGGGCTCTGGCGCCCGGGCTGGAGCGCCCGTTCGAGGGTCTGGCCGAACGGCGTCTCCAGCCCGCCGGCGAGGGCGAGCAGGAATTCCACCAGGTCGCGGTGGATGTCGCCGGTGTCGGCGATCGAGGCGAGGTCCTCCGCGTAGCGGAGCAGCGCCTCGACCACCAGCTCCTCGCGGTCGGGCCAGTTGCGGTAGACGCTCGTCTTGTGCACGCCGGCGCACTCCGCGACCTCCTCGTAGCGGAAGCCGGCGATGCCGTCGCGGGCCACCAGCTCCACGGTCGCGTCGAGGATCCTCGTGCGCACCCGTGCGTTGCGCCCGCCGGGGCGGCGCGCCGGCTGCCGGTGAGCGGTGCCGTTGGCCATCGCCGCGTTCCACCTCTCCTCGTTGCCCGGAGCTGATTGTGGCCAGGGGCGGCGTTGCGGTGCAACCGGGTAGTGAGTACGCTCGCTAAAAGCGACAGGTTGTTTCTTTTAGGGGTGGATGGTCGCGGTCCCCGCCTGCCCACCCGCGCGGCGCCGCCGCGGACCGCTCCCTCCTCCTCGCGCCCCTTCTCTCCCGAAGCCCCCTCGATCACTGGAGTGCACCCGTGAAGATCCTCGTCTCCGGCGCCGGCGTCGCCGGACTCGCCTGCGCGCGCGAACTCGCCGTCAGGGGCCACGACATCACCGTCGTCGAGCGCGCCCCCCGACTCCGCGTCACCGGCACCCCCATCGACATCCGCGGCGACGCGATCGAGGCCGTCGAGCGGATGGGGCTGCTCGCCGAGGCGCGACGGCACCGCGTGCGGATGTCCGAGGCCGTCCGCTTCGTCGACGCCGAGGGCACACCCGTGGCCCGGATACCGATGTCCGAGGTCAGCGACTCGGACGACGACATCGAGCTGCTCAGGGGCGACCTGGTACGCCTCCTCGCCGGCGCCCTCCCGGCCGGCGTGGCGATCCGCTTCGGCGACGCGATCGAGAGCCTGGGGAACGCCGGAGACGACGAGGGCGTCGACGCGCGCCTCGCCTCCGGCGACACCGGGCGCTACGACCTGGTGATCGGCGCCGACGGCCAACACTCGGCGGTACGCGGCCTGTTGTTCGGCCCCGAGGAGAAGCACGCGCGCCACCTCGGCGTCTACCTCGCCCTCGCCGCCCTCCCCGACGAGCCCGACGCCGGCGGCCCCAACGCGATCCACAACGTCCCCGGCCGGATGGCCGGCGTCTTCCGCTACGGGGGCGGGGCCGTCGCCGTCTTCCAGTTCCGCTCCGAGAGCACCGACCTCGACCGACGCGACCTGGACGGTCAGAAGCGGGCCCTGCTCGACGCGTTCGACGGCCACCGCTCGTGGCGCATCCCGGAACTCCTCGAAGCGGCCCGCGCCGACCCCGAGTTCTTCCTCACCCCTGCGGCCCAGATCCACCTGCCCGCCTGGCACCGGGGGCGCGCCGTGCTCGTCGGCGACGCCGGCCACTGCGCGGCCTACCTCTCCGGCCGCGGCACCTCCCTCGCCCTCACCGGCGCCCGCTTCCTCGCCGAGGAACTGGAACGCGCCGGCGGCGACCACACCCACGCCTTCCCGCGTTACGAGCGACGGCAACGGCCCTACGTGGACTTCGCCCAGGACAGCGTCCACGGCGGACGGGACCGCATCGTGCCCGCCACCTGGGCCGACATCGCCGCCCGCGACGAGGCGCTGCGGGCCGCCGGAGCCGGCGCGCCCTGACCCCGCCACCCCGCCACGCAACGCCCCGCCCTGCCCGGCGCGCCGCCCGTCCCGGGCCGACCGCCGGGCCCCGAACCCCGACGCGCTGGAGAGTGCACACCGTGAAAGTGACCTCGCGCGACCCCGCCCCCCTCACCCCCGACCACCCCGACCGCCCAGACCACCCGGACCGGCCCGACCGCCCCGAGGCGGCCTGGAGCCGGCGGCTCGTCGGGTGGGCGGTCGTGCTCACCCTCGCCAACGTCCTCGCCGACGTGGCGATCGGCTCCCCGATGATGGTCCTGCCGCAGTTACTCGACCACTTCGACACCGACCAGGCCGCCTGGATCAACGCGAGCGCCATGCTCGCCGGCGCCCTCTGGTCGCCGCTCCTCGCCAAGTGCTCCGACCTCCACGGCAGGCGCCGCACACTCGTCGGCACGCTGGTGCTGGCCTGCGCCGGCGCGCTGGTCTGCCTCGCCGCGCCCAACCTCTGGATCTTCCTGGCCGGCCGCTTCCTCCAGGGCGCCGCCTTCGGCGCCGTCTTCCTCACCGTCGCCCTCGCCCGCCAGATCTGCGCCCCGCGCGTGGCGATGGCCCTCGTCGGGCTGGTGACCTCCGGCTCCTCCGTGGTGGGCGTCGTCGAACCGTTCCTGATGGACCCGGTGATCGAACTCCTCGGCCCGCGCAGCGTGTTCCTGGTGGCCGCGCTGCTCGCCGCCGTCGCGGCGGTGTGCGTGCGCGCGTTCATCCCGGAACCCCCCGTCAGCGGCACCGGGCGGATCGACCTGGCCGGTGCCCTGCTGCTCGGCTGCGGCCTCGGCGGGGTGCTGGCCTACGTAAGCCTCGGCGGCGACCTCGGCTGGCTGAACGGCGGCACGGTCGCGCTGCTGCTCGCCGGCGCCGCCGCGCTGACCGGCTGGGCGTTCCACGCGCTGCGCGTCGACGAACCCGTCATCGACCCGCGGGCACTCACCCGCCCGATCCTGCTGACGCTGCTCGCCCTGGTGCTGGCGGCCGGCTCGTTCCGCGCCATCCTCCAACTGACCAGCATCGTCGCCCAGGTTCCCGCCGGCCTGGGGCTCGGCTACGGCCTCGGCGAGGGGGAGGCGGTCGCCGTGCTGCTGGCCACGCCCAACGCCGGAATCGTCCTCGGCGGCGTCCTCGCCGGCTGGGCCGCGGGCCGCCACGGGCCCGCGTTGCCGCTCCTCGGCGGCATCGCCCTCGGAACGGCGGCGACCCTCGCGATGCTGTCCGGTGTCTCCACGCTGCCGACGGCGATCGCCTGCGGCGCCATGGTCGGCATGGCCGCCGGCGCCATCGGCGCCTCCGGCTACAACATGGTGACCAGCGTCGCCACACCCGAACGGCAGGGCACGGCCGCCGGTCTGGTCTCCGTCGTCCTCGCCCTCGGCTCGGTCGTCTTCACCTTCGCCGGGGGAGAGGTGCTCAAGGCGACCCAGGTGCCCGGCGCGCTCGCCGACGGGGCGCCCGTCAGCTCCGCGACCGGCGTCCACCTCTATGTCGTCCTCGCGGGCGGCCTCTTCGCGCTCGCCGCGGTGCCCGCGCTCCTGCTGGCGCGCGCCACCGCCCGATCCTCGCGCTGACGACGCGGCCCTACCGCGACGGGCCCCCGGCGCCCTCGTCGGGGGCGACGCGGGCCAGGCCCGTCCGGTAGGCGATGACCACGAGCTGCGCCCGGTCGCGGGCCTCCAGCTTCGTCATGGCCCGCTGCACATGGGCCCGGACCGTGAACGGGCTGAGGAACATCCGCTCCGCGATCTCCTGATTCGACAACCCCGTCGCGACCAGTGCCACCATCTCCCGCTCCCGCGGGGTGAGCGCGGCCAGCCGGTCCGCCCCGAGCGGCGGCGCCTGGTCCGGCGTGGCCAGGAAGCGGGCGACGAGCGAACGGGTCGCCGACGGCGACAGCAGCGTGTCGCCGTCGGCGATGGTCCGCACGGCGGCCAGCAGGTCCTCGGCGCCGATGCCCTTGCCGACGAAGCCGCCGGCGCCCGCGCGCAGCGCCTGCGCGACGTACTCGTCCGTCTCGTAGGTGGTGAGCACCAGGATGCGGCTGCCGCGCAGCTCCGGGTCGGCGCAGATCTCGGCGGTGGCCGCGATCCCGTCCATCTCCGGCATCCGGATGTCCATGATCACCACGTCGGGCCGCAGCCGACGGGTCAGCCGCACCGCCTCCCGCCCGTCGGCGGCCTCGCCGACCACCTCGATGTCCTCCGCCGACTCCAGCAGCAGCCGGAACGCCCCGCGCAGCAGGGCCTGGTCGTCGGCGAGGAGGACCCGGACGTGCCCGGCTTCGGACCGCCCGGAAGGCTGCGAGGTCATGCCGGACATCGTAGGCGCCGACGCGACGGCGGAGCGCCCGGCCGCCCCGCGCCGTTCCCCGCCTCAGCGCCGCGTGCCGCGCACCAGCAGGGTGCCGATGTGACCGGGCGTCGGCGCGTCCAGGACCGAGGCGCGCACCTCGGCGAACCCGGCGTCCTCCAGCATGGCCGCCCACGTCTCCGCGGTGTGGCTGTAGCGGTACGTGTACCTCGCCGGGCCGGCGAAGCCGCCCTTGTACATGCCCTGCGGCCCGTACGCCCCCGGAATGGCCGGCGGTTGCGAGAAGACATAACGACCGCCCTCGTTCAACCGGGCGTGCACCAGGGGGAGCAGCCGCTCGGGGGCGCAGAACCAGGCCGCCCCGAAGACCGAGTACACGGCGTCGAAGGTCGCGCTCTCGCCGGCGAGGTGCTCCAGCACCTCGGCGCGGACGAACCGGGCCCCCAGCCCTCCCCAACGCGCCGAGGAGTGCGCGACCATGACGGGCGAGAGATCGACGCCGGTCGCCGCCACCCCGCGCCGCGCCAGACACGCGAGGTTCCGCCCCGTTCCGCACCCGATCTCCAGCACGCTCCCCGGATCGCCGAGCAACTCGACGCCGGGACCGTGGCCTTCGTACTGCGTCCACCGGAACCCCGGCTCGGCCACGTCGCCCGCGTCCCTCACCGCCGACGCGGCGTATGCATCCCACAGTTCGCGTTCCGCGTCGTAGTCGTGCCGAACGGGCAACGGGGCTCCCCTGGTTGGTCGTGAGAGACGGGGGACGCGCCCCCGAGCGCCGGAGGCAGGATACTCCGTCGACTACGCCGCGGTGCGCGGCCGATCGCCGAGCGTCACCGAGCGCCGTCCGGAGGCCGGTCGGGCGCCGGGGGCGTTCCCGTGGAGCGGAGGGGGTCCCTGGACGGGGGGAGGGGGAGGCGGGCGGTCACGAGGAAGCCGCCCTCGGGGCGGTGGGTGGCGGTGAGGTGGCCGCCGGCCGCGGTGGCGCGTTCGCGCATCCCGATCAGGCCGTAGCCGGGCGTGTGGTCCGGCGGGGTGACGCCGGGGCCGTCGTCGGAGACCGCGAGGGTCAACTGGTCGCGCGCCCAGGACAGTCGGAGCCGGGCGGACCCGGTGCCGGCGTGCTTGGTCACGTTGGTCAGCGCCTCCTGGGCGATGCGGTAGGCCGTGAGGTCCACCCCGGGAGGCAGGGGCCGCGCCGTGCCCTCGTGGCGCACCGTCACCTCAAGACCCGCCGTGCGGAAGGACTCCAGCAGGGTGGGCAGCCGGGCGAGCCCGGGCGCCGGTTCCTCGGGGCCGGCCACGTCCCCGGTGCGGCGCAACAGGCCGACGGTGGCGCGCAGTTCGTCGAGGGCGTTGCTCGTGGTCTCGACGAGCTCGTCGAGGCTGGCGCGGGTCTGCTCGGGCCGGGTGTCGAACAGGTGGGCCGCGACCGACGCCTGGGCGTGGGCCAGGGTGATCTGATGAGCCACCAGATCGTGCAACTCCCGGGCGATGCGCACCCGTTCCTCGTCCACCCGGCGGCGCGCCTCGCTCTCCCTGCTCTCCTCGGCGCGCGCCGCGCGCTCCTGAACGGCCGTCAGATAGGCGCGCCGGTTCCGTGTCGAGCGGCCGAGCACGCCGGCCATCAACGGGATCACCGCCATCGTTCCCATCCGGCTGGCGTCCTGCCACGACAGTTCGCCGAAGAGCGGGGTGGAGGCGAGCAGCAGCGCCGCCGCGCTGAGCGAGACCCCGCCCGCGGCGCGCCGTTCGCCGGGCGCGGCGAGCGCGAACGCGTGCGCGGCGACCACGGCGGGCGCCACGATCGGCGGGCTGAGCAGCAGCCCGAGGAACGGGACGAGTACCCCGATCGCCGTCGTGGCCGCCAGGGTCGCCAGCGGCGCCCGGTGCCGCGCGGGGAGCACGGCACAGGACGCCAGGGCGACGAGGTAGGCGGCGGGCGGCGGCGCCGACAGGGTGTCGTCGACGTGGATCACGCCGCCGAAGAGGCAGAGCACGAACGCCGTTCCGAGGACCGCGCCCTCCCGCCACCGCGCGCCGCGCGCGCGTGGGCCGCCGCCTTCGCCGCGTGTCACGGCCGGCTCAGCGCCGGTGCCGGCTGACGGGGAGCGGCGCCGCGGCCGGCTCCGTTCCGGTGGCGGGGGCCGGCTCCCGCCGGTCCAGGCCCTCACCTTCGATGTCCACACTGGGCAGCACGCGGCCCAGGATACGGGGCATCCACCAGGCGCGGTGGCCCAGCAGCGCCAGAACGGCGGGGGCGATCGCCATGCGGACGACGAAGGCGTCGAACGCGACGGCGGCGGCCAGCCCGACGCCCATCGTCTGGATCGTCGGGCTGCTCATCCCGATGAACCCGGCGAAGACACTGACCATGATGACCGCCGCCGCGGCGACCACGCGTCCGCTGTGCCGGAAGCCGCTCACGACCGCCTCGTCGGGGGAGGCGCCGCGCACATACGCCTCGCGCATCCGGCTGAGCAGGAAGACCTCGTAGTCCATGGCCAGGCCGAAGACGATCCCGATGATCAGGATCGGCATCAGCGACATCACGGGCCCGGTCTGCTCGATGCCGACGAGGTCGGCCGCCCAGCCCCACTGGAAGACGGCGACGAGCACCCCGAACGCGGCGCCCACCGACAGCAGGAAGCCGAGCGCGGCCTTGACCGGGACCAGGACCGAGCGGAAGACGACCGCGAGCAGCAGCACCGCCAGGCCGATGACGACGGTCAGATAGGGCAGGAGTGCGTCGGACATCGCCTCGGAGATGTCGATGTTCATCGCGGTCGTGCCGGTGACCAGGACGCGTGAGCCCGTGTCGGTCTCGACGGCGGAGAGCGCCTCCCTGAGGGCGCCGACCAGTTCCTTGGTCTCGCCGCTGTTCGGCGCGGTCTCCGGGACGGCGGTCAGCAGGGCGGTGTCCCCGTCCTCGCCGAGGACCGGTTCCCCGACGGAGGCGACGCCCTCCACCTCCCGCACGGTCTCGACCACCAGGTCCGCCGTGGCCCGGGTCTCCCCGGACTCGGCGGTGTCGACGACCACCGTCAGCGGGCCGTTGAAGCCGGGGCCGAAGCCCTCGGAGAGCAGGTCGTAGGCGCGGCGTTCGGTGGTCTCCACGGACTTGGACTCGTCGCCCGGCAGGCCGAGTTGGAGCTGGAACGCCGGCAGGGCGACGGCGCCGAGGCCGAGCCCGGCGACCAGCAGCACGGCCACCGGCCGGCGCAGCACCAGGCCCGCCCAGCGGACGCCGAGCCCCGGCCTGGCGGAGCGGACGGCCACGGTCTCGGGGTGCCCGTTCCGCTCGGGCCCCGCGGCACTCCGGCGGGCGGCGCGGGCGAGCACCCGATCGCCGAACGACCCGAAGAGCGCCGGCACCAGCGTCAGCGCGACCAGCACCGCCAGCGCGACGGCCCCGGCGCCGCCCAGACCCATCCGGGTCAGCTCGGGGATGCCGACGACGCCGAGCCCGACGAGGGCGATGAAGACCGTCGCGCCGGCGAAGACGACGGCGGACCCCGCCGTGCCGACCGCGCGCCCCGCGGCCTCCTCCGGCACATGGCCCCGGGACCGCTCGTCGCGGTAGCGGGAGGTGATGAACAGCGCGTAGTCGATGCCGACGGCGAGCCCCAGCATCAACGCCAGGATGGCGACGGTGGACGTCAGCCCCAGCGGAACGGCCAGCGCGGAGACCAGGCCGAAGGCGATGGCCACGCCCACCAGGGCGGTCAGCAGCGACAGCCCGGCCGCGACCACGGAGCCGAGTGCGACGACCAGCACGACCGCCGCCACCGCGACGCCGATGATCTCCGTCGTGCCGCCCGGCTCCTCCTCCGAGTCGAGGGCGGAGCCGCCGACCTCGACGGTCAGCCCCGCGTCCGCGGCCCGGTCGGCGGCCTCGCCGAGGGCGTCCCTGGACGCGTCGGTCAGGTCGAGGGCGTCCACGTCGTAGGCGACGGTGGAGTAGGCGATGGTGCCGTCCTCGCTGACGGCCCCCGTCTCGTAGGGGTCCGTGGCCGAGGCGACCTGCTCGCCCGTGCCCAGTGCGCCCAGCGTCTCCTCGACGACGGCCCGGTGCTCGGCGGCCGTCACCCGCTGCCCGTCGGGGGCGCGGAAGACGACGCGGGCCTCGGCGCCCTGCGCGTTGCTCTCGGGGAAACGTTCGCCCAGCAGGTCGAACGCCTCCTGGGACTCGGTGCCGGGCATGGAGAGGTCCTCCTCCTCAGCCGCCGGCGCCACGGCGGCGGCGAGGACGGCCACCAGCAGGGCCCCCAGCCAGAGGCCGCCCACGAGCCGGCGCCGCCGGAAGGCCCACCGCCCGATCCGATAGAGAGAGTTCGCCATCCGTAGATCACTCCAGACACCGTGAGAGAGGGCGGGAACGCGGGATTCGCGCGTGCCGTCCACACTTCCGTCCGGGGCGCCGCGGGACATCGTGCGTCGTCGCCGTCTTCCCCTGGTGCGGGGGGACCGGCGGCGCGGCGGGTCTGGTGCGTACGCACTACAGGCGGGTCCCCGGCGGCTCCGTCGCGCCGTCGCCCGGGTGTGGGAGACCGGCGAGAGGGGACCGGCGCGGCCGAGGGGAGTGGCCCCCCGCACCGTTCCCGGCGCTGCGGGGCCCCGGTGGGGGTGGGGGACACTGGGGCCATGGCGAAGTGCGTGAAGTGCGGTGCGGACAAGCGCCGTTGGCCCCGTTCGTGCCCCAAGTGCCGCCATGGCGCCGGCCGCCGGGACGACGCCACGGACACGGCGGCCACCGCCACCGACCTGGCCGCTTCGGCGGGCCTCTTCGGCGGGATCTGGCGCGGCGTTATGACGGCGGTCCGCTGGGTGGTGCGGGCCCTCACCTGAGCGGAGCCGGCGGTGCGCGGAGCCATGAACCCCGACGGTCCTCCTCGGGTGAACGCGGCTCTTCGGCGGCGCCCCGCCGAATGCCGCCGGGTGTCCCGCGGCCGGGACCGTTGTCGGCCGCCCGGGTCAGCGGCCGGAGTGGGAAGCCAGTTCCCTGGTCAATTCCCGAAGGAACCCGGGGTGGTCGAGGAGCATGTGACCGGCCGCCACGGAGACGAGGCGGCACGGGGCCGAGGTCTCCTCGGCCCAGCGACGCTGCCCCTCCGCGGTGGCGATGGGGTCGAGGCTCCCGACGGCCACCCAGATCGGACAGGTCAGGGACGGGCCGGGGGCGCGCACGTACTCCTCGACCATCTTCATGTCGGCGCGCAGCGGCGGCAGCAGAAGCTCCAGCAGCTCCCCGTCCCGCGCGAGGGCCGGCGGGATGCCGTCCAGGAGCCGCAGGCGGTCGAGCAACCGGGCGGTGGGCAGCGCGTGCACGGCTGGCCCCGGCGCGGGGACGGCGGGGCCGTCCCGCCCCGAGACCAGCAGCGCGCTCGGCGGGGTGCCGGCGGCGGTGAGTTCCCGGGCCAGCTCGAAGGCGAGCAGCGCGCCGAAGCTGTGGCCGAAGAGCGCGAACGGGTCGTTGACCAGCGGTCGGACCCGGGCGGTGAGGTCGGCGACGACCTGGCGCAGGTCGGTGGACAGGGGTTCGCCGCGTCGGGTGCCGTGCCCCGGAAGTTCCGTGGGGACGACCTCGGCGACCCGCGCGAGCCCGCGCCGCCACGGGTGGTACACGACCGCGCTACCGCCCGCGTGCGGCAGGCAGAAAAGCCGAAGTGGACGAGTGGTCACGGGGGTTGTCCCTTCGAAGGCGGCGTCTCGCCGGTGCGGTAGTGGAGGCTCGGTGCCGCGTGGGACCCGGCAACTCCTCTCCGTCGGAGGGGTTATCCGGTGAAACCTGTCATAGGTTGCCAGTCCCGGGGGCTTCTTTGTAAGCTCAACGAGTTATCAGGAATTGGGGGTTGGATGGAGGTCATCTTCCCCCGTTGTGTGGGGCGCCGAAGCCATCGTTTTCCGAGCGTCTCGGCGAGGCTGTACGGCTGGAGAGGAAGACATGTCCAGACGCCCGGGAAGGCGAAGCGGTTTCAGCGGCAGCCGAGAGGAAATTCTCAGAGCGGCTCGCATGAAGTTCGCTGAGCGCGGATATGACGGTACGACAGTGCGGGGCATTGCCGAGGAGGCCAAGGTCGACTCCGCTCTCGTGCACCACTTCTTCAAATCGAAAGAAGGCGTGTTCGCCGCCGCGATGGAAGATGCCCTTCGTATTGGCGAAGTGATGCCCTCGCTATTGGCGGACGGTCTCGACGGCATCGGCGAAAGACTGTTGCGCACCTTCTTCACGCTCTGGGAGTCCCAGGACAAACGGGAGACCATGGTCGCCGTCATCCGTTCGGCCACCTCGCACGACGAAGCGGTGCGCATGCTGCGCGCGTTCGTCAGCACCGAGGTCATCGGCCGGCTCGCCGAGGCCATCGAGCGGCCCAACGCCTCGATGCGTGCGGCCCTGGTCGGCTCCCAGCTGATCGGCCTGATCATGATCCGCTACATCGTCCGGGTGAACCCGATCGCCTCCGCCGACACGGAGACGCTGGTGGCCGCCTACGCCCCGGTGATCCAGCGCTATCTGACGGCCGAGTTGGACCTGCCCGGCGGCGAGTGAGGGGGCACGACTCCCGAGGCGCGAGCCCGGGGGAGGGGCCGCGGTCGCTCAGGCGACCGCGGCCCCTCGATGTCCCGGCGGGATCTGGCCGCGGGGGTCAGCCGACGCCGCCGGGGGTCACACCTCCCTTGGGCCTCACCTTCGGGAGGGCGAGTGTCAGCAGCAGGCCGGCCCCGAAGACGCCGACCTGCCACCAGACAGCCTGCTGGTAGCTCTGTGCGAAGTTGGTCTTGAGCGCCAGCGGCGCCGCCTCCTCCTCGATCGCCTGCGCCGTCAGCTGCTTGGCCTCGTCGGGCAGGGGGCTGGCGGCCAGCCGTTCCCGCATCGCCTCGCAGCTCTCCGGGCTCTCCGAGAGGTCCTGGGACTGCGCGCGGTCGTCGAAGCACTGGCCGAAGCCGGCCACGATCTCCTCGACCGCCGGCTCGGGAAGCCCCTGCTCGACCAGGGAGGTCCGGAGCCCGGGTTCGGTCTCCTCCAGTGAGCGCTGCGCGTTGTCGCCGATGAACCCGAAGAACAGCACGCCGATCACGGCGATGCCGATCGCCGAGCCGACCTGCTGCGCGGTGGCGAGCACGCCGGACGCCGTGCCGGCGTCCTCGGACCTGATGCTCGCGATGACCACGCTGATCACGGGGGCCAGGAAGAAGCCGCCGCCGAGGCCGGCCACCATCAGCGCCGGCGCCAGCTGCCAGCCGCGCAGGTCCGTCTCCACAATGTTGACGGTGATGATCACGCCCACCATGCCGAGGGTCATCAGCGTCAGCCCGAGGGTCAGCGTCCAGGTGCCGAGTTTCTTCACCACCTGCGCCGACCGCCCCGATCCCGCGCCCACCATGGCGGCGAACCACAGCAGCGCGGCGCCCGCCCCGATGGCCGAGTACTCGAAGGCCACCTGGAGCGTCATGACGCTGATGAAGAAGAACGCCGGCACACCCATGAAGACGACCAGGTTCACCAGCAGGCCCATGGTGAAGCCGCGCTGCCGGAAGAGCGTGGTGCGCAGCAGCGGGGTGCCGACCGAGCGCGCGGTCAACCGGCGTTCGTAGAGGTAGAACAGGCCGAGGACCAGCAGGCTGCCGCCCATCATCCAGAAGGTCCAGGCCGGCCAGTCCTCCTCCTGGCCGAGCACCAGCGGCAGCACCAGCAGGAACAGCCCGGTGGTGACCAGCAGGGCGCCGACCACGTCCAGGCGTGGCGCGCCGAGCGCACGGGACTCGCCGATCACCCCCACGCCGAGGAGCAGGGCGGCGATCCCGATCGGAACGTTGACGTAGAAGATCATGCGCCAGTCGGTTCCGAAGAGGTCAAGCTCGATCAGCGAGCCGCCCAGCACGGGACCGCAGACCATGGCCAGGCCCACGCAGGCGCCGTAGATGGCCAGCGCCTTCGGGCGCTCCCTCTTCGGGAAGGTGGTCTGGAGGATGGACAGTGCCTGCGGGAACATCAATCCCGCGCAGATGCCCTGGAAGATCCGGGACGCCACGAGGAAGGGCGCGTCCGGGGCGGCGCCGCAGAGCGCCGAGGCCAAGGTGAAGCCGGTCAGCCCGATCAGGAAGACCCGCTTGCGGCCGTAGAGGTCCCCGAGCCTGCCTCCGGTGATCAGGACACAGGCGAAGGCCAGCGAGTAGCCGGCGATGATCAGCTCCAGCTGGGCCGAACTGGCGCCGAGGTCCGCCTGGATGGGCGGCACCGCCACCATCACGATGGTGGTGTCCAGCATTTGCATGAAGACGCCGGACAACACGATGGTCAGGGCCAGCCAGCGGTTGCGGGGGGCGGCCTGGTCCAAGCCGTCGTCCTCGGCGTCGGGCCGCTCCGGCCCGGATGCCAGCTCCTCCTGGCCGTCGCTGCCGACGGGTGTCTGTCCCATGGCGTCATCTCCAGCTCATCGTGTGTCACAAGAACTAACTCATCAGGGAATTAATATAAGGGCGCGGCCCGGCGCCCCGCAACAGTCCTGCGGCCGGCGGCTCTTGACGATCGGTCCGTCGGCACACCGGGCCGACCGCGGGCGATCGGCGCCGCCTACGGCGACGCCCCGAGCCGTGGTCGACTCGGGGCGCGCGGGGGAGGGGAGGCCGAAGGGTGCGGAGCGGTCGGTCAGATGGCCCGCTTGACGCGGACCCCCGCCCTGGCGATGTCCTTGACGGTGCCCAGCATCAGGTCCCTCGTGTCGGGCGGTGCCTTGGTGAACGCCCAGCGGGCGACCGCCCCGACCATCTTGGGCGTCGGATTGATGAAGGGCAGGTCACGCCGTTGGAAACCCATGGCGGGCGGGAAGTAGTCGGCGCTCTCCAGCATGGCGAAGATGGTGTCGCTGGCCCGCTCGGGAGTGGTCACCCCCTTCTCCACCGCCTCGCACTCGGCGACCGTGGTGTCGAAGAGCTTCCGGTACTCGTCGTGGTCCGGCCACCACAGCCCGGTGTTCGTCGCCTGTTCCATGGCGTGGAACGAGGCGTCGCTGCCTGTCCTGCGGAACTGGTTGAGCGCCCGCAGGATGCGGAACGCGCCCATGTTGGAGCCCATCGCCCAGACGCGGAACACCGCGTTCCACAGCTGGTAGTGGTCGAAGGAGATGAACGCGCTGTTGACCAGCTCGTCGTTGTAGTCGAGCAGGCCCTGCTCCAGCTGTTCGACGTACTCGAAGCGCTCCCGGGTGAACACGTCGTCCTTCAACGCCGCCATCAGCCGGTGCGCCAGCGCGTTGATGACCTCGGCCGTGTTGGACAGGCCGCGCGAGAAGAGCGGGTCGAGGAAGCCGGCCGCGTGCGACATGAGGCACCAGCGGTCGCCGACCGAGGCCTTGGACGAGTACTGGAGCCGGTCGGTCGAGACCCAGGGCCGCACCGCACGCGCCCCGGTGAACTGCCGCTCCACCGCGGGGAAGCGGGCGGCGAACGCGTGGAACTCCTCCTCGGGGGAGAGGGCGGTGTCCTTCGGGTACTTCCGCGGGTCCATCGTCAGGCCGACGCTGACCAGCGGATTGGTCGAGTGCGGATTGTTGTTGAACGGGATGACCCAGAACCAGCCGCGGTCGAAGAGGTGGTGCATCGTCCCCTCCCACCAGCGCTTCGGCGGGCGGTCCCGCTTGGCGTGGCGGAGGACGTCGTCGGTGATCGGCACGTCGATCATGTGCGTGAACAGCGAGCGCGAGTGGTGCTTGAACCGGCTCGGCTTCTCCCGCAGCTCCAGCTTCTCGGCGAGCGGCGACCTGAAGCCGCTGGCGTCCACCAGGAACCGGCCCCGGAAGACCTCGTCGTTGGTGGAGATGACCGCGATGCCCTTGTCCTCGATCTCCACCTCCTTGACCCGCATACCCAACCGCTGGTCGCAGCCGTAGCGCACCGCGGCGTTGAAGAGGTAGGTGTCGGTGTCCTGGCGGTAGAGGTGGCCGGTCTTGTTGAAGATGCCGGGCGTGGAGAACTGGTTGCTCTCCCTCGGGTCGGGCTCGGTGTCCTCCTGGTGCCGCATGAAGCCGAAGTGCTTCTTCCAGCCGAAGGACGTGCTGATCTCCTTGTTGCAGCTGTCGTATGACGAGAGCGTCGCGATCTCCGGCACGTCGTACCGCTCCGCGATGCTGCGCAGCGCGAGCAGGGTGTAGGGGATCATCGACTCGCCGACGGCGAAGCGGGGGTGGCTGCCCGCGTCGACGATCAGGGTGCGCGCCCCGTGCCTGGCCATGATCGCCCCGAGGATGGAGCCGGCCAGCCCCGCCCCCAGGATGATCACGTCGTATTCCGGTCCCTTCACCAGGGCCGGGGCTTTCGTCTGCGCCGGTTGGTCCTTCATGGGGATTCCTCTCGTGGGTTATCGGGTGAGGCGCTGAAGCACGAGATTGCGCAGTCCGGCGCGTACCAGCGGCCCGACGCCGGGCGGCGCACCCCGGTAGGTCCATCGCACGACCTTCGCGATGACCGGCGGGCGCGGGTAGTAGAAGCGTTCGGCGGGATCGGTGAGTCCGAAGGGCGGGGGTGCGATGCCCGTCGCCGCCAGGTCGTCGAGCAGGCCCAGGCCCGCTCGGGCGCCGTCCGCGGTGCCGGCCGCCACCGCGTCGAGCACGGCGGAGGTCCGGTCCTGGAGCAGCCGGTAGCCCCGGTGGCCGGGGAACGGGTAGCCGGCGAAGGAGCGTTCCTCCCTGTTCCGCAGCGCCTCGTCCGAACCGGTGCGGCGCAGCTCGCCCAGCGCGGTCAGCATCTGGAAGGTGCCGTAGAGCAGTCCCGTCTCCCAGACCCGCAACACCGCCTTCCACAGCAGGTACTCGCCCCGGGCGGCGGCCACCTGGGCGACGAGCGCCTCGTTGCTGTCCAGCAGCGCCTGCCCGACCTCGCCCACGGCGGCGAACCTGCCGGGTGAGAAGTCGTCGTCGCGCAGCGCGGCGAGCAGCCGCCAGGCCAGCGCCCCGACCACCTCCAGGGCGACCACCAACGGCTGGGCCAGGAACGGGTCGACGTGCCCCGCCGAGTCGCCGAGCAGACACCAGCGGTCGCCCAGCATCCGGGCCGACCGGTAGCCCTGCGGACCGGGCGTGGCCGTCAGGGGGCCGGCTCGGCGGGCGCCGCGCAGGTGCGCGGCGATCCCCGGGTAGCGCTCGACGACGGCCCGGAACTCCTCCTCCGGGCCGGCGCCGGACGGCGGCGCCCCGGCGTCCAGGGTGAGTTCGACACCGGTCAGCGGGTTTCTCGCCTTGCGGTGGTTGCCGAACGGCGTCACCGTCAGCACGCCCTCCGCGCACACATGGTGCAGCGGACCGGCGTGCCAGGGCACCGGCGGCTTGAACTCCGCGCCCGGCACGACCTCGTCGAACGGCCGCACGCCCACCAGCTGGCCGTGGATCGCGCGCGAGGCGTGTCGGGGCGCCGGCGCGCCCTCGCGCAGCCCGAACGCGCGGGCCAGTGGCGAGTCGCGGCCCACCGCGTCGACCACGTAGCGGCAGCGCAGCGTGGCACCGTCCGAGGTGGTCAGTTCCACGCCCCCGGGCCCCGTGGCCACTTCGGCCACGGACGGGTGTCGGCGCAGTCCGGCGCCGGAGGCCAGGGCCAGGCGCAGCAGATAGGCGTCCGTCTCCGGCCGGTGGAGGATGGCCTCGGCCGGCGCCGCGTTGGGCGTGGCCAGCTGGTCCACCTCCCGGGGCGACGGCCCCCGCCCCGCGCGGTGGTAGACGAAGCCCAGGCTGCGGGCGACCCCGGCCGAGGGACCCGCGTGCTCTCGCAGCGCGGCGAAGCCGGCCACTCCGGTCAGTCCCGGTACCCGGTAGCGCACGGCGAGTTGACGCAGCAGCAGCGACAGATAGGGAACGGTGACCGCGCCGCGCGCCGAGGGCTCCGGCTCGTCGTCCGTGCCGACCAGCACCACGTCGGCGCCGCGCGCGGCGAGGATCGCGGCCAGCACGCAGGCCGGCAGGCCGGTTCCCAGCACGGCCACGTCGCAGCGCTCGTCCGAGCGCCGCGGCTCGGCCCGCCCACCCGGTGGGCTGGGGTCAACGGAGCCTGCCACCCGATACCTCCTTGAGACGGGAGCGGTTTCCCGGGGACATTAACGGCCACTCGGGCAAGGGGTCTTCCACCGAACTGTTGAATCCGTTTCTCCTCCCTTCTGGCTACTGTCATCACAAAAAGGGAAGCGCGACCGACCGCCGTTCGCCACCTTGGGTGACCTGTTGGTTCATGACTTCGGCTGAGGCATGTACCCGGCTTCTTCAGTACCGTGTGTCCAGGCGACGCCCAGGGAAACCCTGTTATGCCTTTGTCAGCGGGAGGACGCCGAATGACGGCACCAGTAGCAGCCGCCGATACACCGGATTACCGTGCCGAGCTGATAAAGGCTCTGGACACCATATCCACACTCCGTGCGGTGTTGGAGGAACGGGAAAGGGAAACGCGGCAGCCGGTCGCCGTCATCGGAATGGGGTGCCGGTTTCCCGGCGGGGCGGACGACCCGGAGAAGATGTGGCGGGTGCTGCGTGAGGGCGTCGACACCATCGGGCCCTTCCCGCCGGGCCGTTGGGACACCTCCGGCTATTTCGACCCCGATCCCGACGCGCCGGCGAAGGCCTACGTGCTCGACGGCGGGTTCCTCGACCAGCCGGCCGCGTTCGACGCGCAGTTCTTCGGTATCTCGGCCGCCGAGGCCGCCGGCATGGACCCGCAGCAGCGGATGGCCCTGGAGGTCGCCTGGGAAGCGCTGGAGCGCGCCGGCATCCCGCACACGAGCCTGGCCGGCACCAGGACCGGCGTCTATGTGGGCGCCAGCACCAACGACTACGTGCGGCTGCGGCAGCAGTTCGGCACACCTGACAGCGTGGACGCCTACCAGATCCTGGGGGAGTCCAGCTTCATCGCGGGCCGCATCGCGCACACCCTCGGGCTGCGCGGCCCGGCCCAGGTGCTCGACACCGCCTGCTCCTCCTCGCTGCTCGCCGTCCACCAGGCGTGCCAGGCGCTCCGCCAGGGCGAGGTCGACCTCGCCCTGGCGGGCGGAGTCAACGTGCTGCTCTCGCCCTACGGCTTCGTACTGGTCAGCAAGGCCGCCGCGCTGTCGCCCGGGGGTCGTTGCAAGGCGTTCGACGCCTCGGCCGACGGCTACGGCCGGGGCGAGGGCTGCGGCATGGTCGTCCTGAAGCTGCTCTCCGACGCGCTCGCCGACGGGGACCGGATCATGGCCGTGATCCAGGGCTCGGCCGCGGGCCACGACGGCCAGGCGAGCGGCATCTCCGTGCCCAGCGGGGACGCCCAGCAGCAGGTGATCGGGGCCGCGCTGCGGGACGCCGGGGTCGCCCCGGCGCGGGTCGGCTACCTGGAGGCCCACGGCACCGGCACGCCGTTGGGCGACCCCATCGAGCTGCGGGCCGCCGACGCGGTGCTGGGCGCGGCCAGGGACGAGGACCAGTCCCTGCCGGTCGGCTCGGTGAAGACCAACTTCGGCCATCTGGAGGCCGCCGCCGGCGTGGCCGCGCTCTGCAAGGCCATCCTCGTGCTGCGGCACGGCGAGATCCCGCCCAGCCTCCACTTCGACACGCCCAACCCCAACGTCGACTGGGACACGCTCCGGTTGCGCGTTCCCACCGAGCCCACGCCCTGGCCGGCCGGCGAGGGACCGCGCGTCGCCGGCGTCAGCTCCTTCGGGGCCAGCGGCACCAACGTCCATCTCATCGTCACCGAGGCGCCCGCCCCTGCGGACCCGGGCCCGGACGCGGCGCGGGGCGCGGAGCGGCAGGCGCGGCCGGAAGCCGCGTTGGTGCCCGTCTCGGCCCGTTCCGAGGCCGCGCTGCGCGCCCTCGCCGGACGCTGGGCGGACCACCTGGACGCCCGGCCCCAGCTGCCGTTGGCCGCCGTCGCCGCCGAGGCCGGCAGCCGACGCGGCCACCACCGGGTGCGCGCCGCCGTGGCCGCGACGGACACCGCGCGGGCCGCCGCCGGGCTCCGTGCCCTGGCCGACGGCTCGCCGGAGGCCGTGATCCGCAGGGCCGCCCCGCGCCACCGGGTGCGCGTCGCCTTTCTCTTCAGCGGCCAGGGCAGCCAGTACGCGGGGATGGGCGCGGAGCTGTACCGCACCGAGCCCGTCTTCCGCGAGGCGCTCGACCGGTGCGCGGAGCGCCTCGCCCCGCACCTGGACCGGCCGTTGGTCGACGTACTGCACCCCGCCGGCGGTGTCGGCGACGCGCTCGGCCGCACCGCCTGGACCCAGCCCGCGCTCTTCGCGGTCGAGTACGCCCTCGCCGAGCTGTGGCGCTCCTGGGGCATCACCCCCGGCGCGGTGCTGGGACACAGCGTCGGCGAGTACACCGCGGCCTGCGTGGCCGGCGTGCTCTCGTTCGAGGACGCGCTGGAACTGGTCGTCGCCCGGGGCCGGTTGATGGAGACCGTCTCCGAGGCCGGCGCCATGGTCTCGGTGCCGCTGTCCGAGGAGGAGGCGCGCGAGGCGATCGGTGGCCGTGCCGACCGGGTGGCCGTCGCCGCCGTCAACGGCGACGAGGCCACCGTGCTCTCCGGCGCGGCAGCGCGACTCGACGAGATCGTCGAGGAGTTGGCCGCCCGAGGGCTCACGGCCAGGCGGCTGGACGTCTCGCACGCCTTCCACTCGCCGCTGTTGGACCCGGTGCTTCCCGAACTCGACAGAATCGCGGCGCGGTTCACCCATGCGGCACCGCGCGTTCCGCTGGTCTCCAACCTCACGGGGGAGATCGCCGAGGACACGCTGCTGGCCCAACCCGACTACTGGTCCCGGCACGCCAGGGGCACCGTGCGCTTCCACCAGGGCGTGCGCGCGCTGGGCGCGGCAGGGATCACCGCCTTCGTCGAGGTCGGCCCCGGGCGCGGCCTGCTGGGGCTCGGCAGCCGGGCGCTGCCGGACTCCGACCTGCTGTGGGTCCCCTCGCTGCGTCGGAGCCGCCCCGAGGCCGTCGAGATCCGCGGGGGCCTCGGCGACCTCTACACCCGGGGCGCCCCGGTGCGCTGGGACCGGCTGGCCCCGACGCGTGGCGTCCCCCACGCGGGGCTGCCCACCTACCCGTTCCAGCGCGCCGAGTTCGGCTTCCCCGCGGTCGCCGGTGCGGGGCCGGCCGCCCCGACCGAGCAGGCGGCCGAGCCGCGCCCCTCCGACGCGACCCGCTACCTGGTGGAGTGGAACGAGACTCCCCCCGCCCCCCAGCCGACCCTCGCTCCCGGCCGCACCCTGCTGCTGGCCGACGCGGGCGGCACCGCCGAGCGGCTCGCGCGGCGGCTGGCGGCTCACGGCGAGGAGTGCCATCTCGCCTATGCCGCGGGGGACTCCGCGGACGCTCCGGCCGGTCCCGACGGCGCTGACGAGGCGGGCCTCGTGCACCGCGTGGCGCCGGCCGACCCGGTCGCGCTGAGCACCCTGTTGGCCCGCGTCGGACCGCTCGACCGGGTGGTCCACCTGTGGAGCCTGGACGCCCCGGACGCCTCCGGCGCCACCGCGGCCGACATCGCCGCCGAGCCGGTGCGCGGAGCGGAGACCGTCACCCACCTGCTGCGGGAGCTGGCACGGTCGGCCGGAGGGGCCCGGCTCTGGCTGGTCACCCGCCAGGCCCAGGCCACCGGCCCCGACGACCCCGTCGACGGGGTCGTCGGGGCCCCGCTGCTGGGACTCGGCAAGGTGATGGCCCTGGAGCACGCCGAGGTGTGGGGCGGCGCCGTCGACCTCGGCGGGGCGGCCGGCGACGCGGAGCCGGAACTGGACGCCCTCGCCGCCGAACTCGCCCGCGTCGCCGACCCGGAGGGCGAGGACGACGTGGTCGCGCTGCGCGGCACGGTGCGCAGGGTGCCGCGTCTGGTCCCCGACACGCGGGCGGGCGAGACGGATCCGGCGCCGCCGGTCCGGCCCGACGCGAGCTATCTGATCACCGGCGGGCTCGGCGGCCTGGGGCTGACCATCGCCGGCTGGCTCGTCGACCACGGCGCGCGCCACCTCGTGCTCACCGGCAGGGGAGGGCTCCCCGAGCCCTCCGACGGTGACGTCCGGACGTTGCCGGCGGCCGTCCGTGACCGGCTGCTCGCGGTGTGGGCGCTGCGGGACCGCGGCGTCACGGTGACGGTGGCCGCTGCCGACGTGAGCGACTCCGAGGCGATGGCCTCACTGGTGGCGCGCGTCACCTCGGGCGAGGTGCCGCTGCGGGGCGTGGTGCACGCCGCCGGCCTCGCCGGGGCCGAACTCCTCTCGGAGCTGTCGCCCGAGACCCTCCACGAGGTGCTCCGCCCGAAGGTCACCGGCGCCTGGCTGCTGCACTCGCTGCTCGGCGACACCCCGCTGGACTTCTTCCTGGGCATGTCGTCCATCGCCTCGGTCTGGGGCTCTGCCCATCTGGGCGCCTACGCCGCGGCGAACCAGTTCCTCGACGCCCTCGCCGCCCACCGGCGGGCACGCGGCCGGGCCGGACTCAGCGTCAACTGGGGCCCCTGGCGCGTGACCAGCGGCCTCGGCGGTGACGAACTCCTCGGCCGGCTGGAGGCCAACGGGCTGCGGGCCCTGCCGGCCGAAACCGGGCTGCGGCACCTGGGGGAGCTGCTGGCCTCGCCCGAGGTCGTCCAGGCCGTGGTCTCCGGCGTCGACTGGCCCACGCTCAAGCCGCTGTTGGAGACCAGGCGCCGCCGTCCCCTGCTCGCCGGGATCAGCGACCAGGCGCCGGTGACCGGGGACGCGGCCGAGCCGACCCCCGAGCTGGACGCCCTGCTCGCCCTCGCGGCCGAGGACCGCACCACCGCCGCGGACGTGTATGTGCGCGGTCGGCTGGCGGGACAACTCGGTGTGCCCCAGGAGGAGATCACCGACGAGATCAGCCTGCTGGAGATGGGGCTCGACTCGCTCGGGGTGATGCAGCTGATCGGGCGCTTCCGGCGCGAACTGCGGCTGAGCCTCCAGGCACGCCCCTTCTTCGAGGAACCGGCCATCCACTGGGCCCGGATGCTGGCCGACGAGATCACCGCACAACACGTCGATGCCGGGGCGCCCGTGCGTGCGTCCGGGGACGTGGACGAGTACCGAGACCAGCAGGAAGAGGGAGACGGCCAGTGAAAGAGCAGCCGCGACAGGAACCGACCACACCGGCCCCCAGGCCACCGTCCGGGAAGTCGAGGTCCGCGGGGCGGGCGGGCACTCCGGCGGGGAAGCGACCGGAGGGAGCGGCGCCGAAGGCCGGTGACGGCCCGTCGACGGCCCAGAAGTCCGCGGACGCCTCCGCGGCCGGTACCGAGGGCGGGGGGAACCGGGCGGAGGCACCCGCGCCCGCCGCCGGGCCGCGCCCCGCCGGCGGGCCGAAGGCGCCCCGCTACGACGTCGCCATCCTCGGCGCGGGCATCGCCGGCTCCGTGCTCGCCGCCGTGCTGGCCCGCAACGGCGCCAGGGTGCTGCTGATCGACGCCGGCACACACCCGAGGTTCGCCATCGGCGAGTCCACCATCCCCTACACCTCCGTCCTGACCAAGGTGGTCGGCGACCGCTACGGCGTGCCGGAGCTGAAGAACCTGGCCAGCTTCCAGTCGGTGCGGCGGAACGTCACCCGTTCCTGCGGCGTCAAGCGGAACTTCGGCTTCGTCTACCAGCGCGAGGGGATGCCCCAACGACCGGACGAGATCAACCAGTTCGTCATCCCCAAGATGCTGCACACGGAGAACCACTTCTTCCGGCAGGACATCGACGCCTACATGGTCCGCGTCGCCGTCCTCTACGGGGCCACGCTGATGCAGCGCACCATGGTCGAGCACGTCGACATCGACGACAGCGGGGTGCGGCTGGGCACCGCCGCCGGAGACGAGCTGCTCGCCCGTTACGTGGTGGACGCCAGCGGACACCGCTCGCCCGTCGCGACCAAGTTCGGGCTGCGCGAGGAGCCCACGCGCTTCAAGCACCACTCCCGTTCCCTCTTCACCCACATGGTGGGCGTGCGGCCCTACGACGACGTGATGACCCCACGCTCCGCGTACGGCAACCCCAGTCCCTGGCACCAGGGCACGCTGCACCACGTCTTCGACGGCGGCTGGCTGTGGGTGATCCCCTTCGACAACGAGTCCGAGGGCACCAACCCGCTGTGCAGCGTGGGCCTGACCCTGGACCCCAGGCGGTACCCCAAAACGCTGCCGCCCGCAGCGGAGTTCGACGCGTTCCTGCGCCGGTTCCCCGACATCGCGCCGCAGTTCGCCGACGCCCGGCCGGTGCGGAACTGGGTCTCCACCGGCCGTCTCCAGTACTCCGCCGCCTCCACCGTCGGCGACCGCTACTGCGTCACCGCCCACGCGGCCGGCTTCATCGACGCCCTGTACTCGCGCGGCCTGACCAACACCCTGGAGGTCATCAACGTCCTCGCCTGGCGGCTGCTGGACGCGGTGCGCGACGACGACTTCTCGCGCGAGCGGTTCTCCTTCGTCGAGGAGTTGGAGCAGGCGCTGCTCAACGCCAACGACGACCTGGTCAACAACTCGTTCATCGCCTTCCGCGACTACGACATGTGGAACGCGGTCTTCCGGGTCTGGGCCATCTCCACCGTGCTCGGCACCTTCCACCTCCAGGGCGCCTACGACACGCTGCGCCGGACCGGCAGCGACCGGGCGCTGCGCGACCTGGAGAGCGCCGAGTTCCTCGGCTCCCCGTTCCCCACCCACCGGGGATGCAACCAACT
The DNA here is from genome assembly GCF_006335015.1 of Streptomyces sedi. GTDB lineage: Bacteria > Actinomycetota > Actinomycetes > Streptomycetales > Streptomycetaceae > Streptomyces > Streptomyces sedi. The sequence continues at coordinate 55,024 of NZ_VDGT01000007.1, read as the reverse complement.
GCTGCGTACGTCGACGGAGTTGTGCCTGGCGGTGGAGGCCGGGGAGGCCAAGCCCGGTGACGTGGCCGCCGAACTGTTCGGCGCGTTGCGCGGTGCCGACTTCATACCGCCGCCGCTCGGTCTCGACCAGCCGCGGAACCACTTCTTCAACGCCACGCCGCCCCGGATGCTCCGCACCCTGAAGTGGGCGCGCACCAAGGCGCCGGCGGACATCTCCGCGACCGTCACGAAGGCGATCGGCGGCTTCGCCCGCGAGCACCTCAGCCGTGGCGCCTGACCGCAACCGACCCGACGCGAGGGAGCACGCCATGCGATCGACCATCGACCCGGGCGCCGACCACCAGGTCGCCGTCATCGGCACCGGGGTCACCGGCGCCATGCTCGGCGCCGTGCTGGCGAGGAACGGCGTCCGGGTCCTCCTCCTCGGCCCGGACGAGCACCCCCGGCACGAGCCGGGCGAACTGACCCTGCCCTGCACGTCCTTCCTGTACGAGCTGATCGCCGCCCGCTACCGGGTGCCGGAGATCGCGTTCCTCGCCTTTGCCGACAAGGTGCGCGAGGAGATCTCGGGGGCGGGCGGGGTGCACCGCACCTTCGGGTTCGCCCACCACACCGAGGGGCGGGCCCACCGCCGCTACGAATCGCTCCAGTTCAACGTGCCGTCCGAGCACGGCGAGAGCCATCTCTACCGGCCGGACGTGGACGCCTGGCTGCTGGCCCTCGCGGTCCGGCACGGTGCCGAGGTCAGGCAGCGGGTCCGGGTGGAGAAGGCCATTCCCGAGGACGGCGGCGTCCGCCTGGTCACCGCGGCGGGCGAGGAGATCACGGCCGCCTGCGTCGTGGACACCTCAGGTCCGGGCTCCGCGGTCGCCCAGGCGCTGGGCGGCACCGTGGAACGCGCGGGCGGCACGACCCGGGTGCTGAGCGCCCACGCGGTCGGTGTCCGCCCGTTCGACGAGGTCAGTCCGCACCTGGACGGCTCGCCGCCCTGGCACGAGGGCACGCTGCACCACGTCTTCGACGGCGGGGTGCTGGCGGTCAGCCACTTCGGGAACGCGGGGAAGACCCTCGAACGCACCGCGCTGACCAGCGTCTGTCTCACGCTCACCGGCGAGGGGACGCCGGCAGGCGACGGCGGTTGGGCGGAGATCCGCTCGCATCTGGAGCGTTTTCCCTCCCTGGCCGCCCAGTTCGCCGAGGCCAGGCCGCTGGTCACCTGGGCGGACGAGCAGCCCGAGTGGCACGCGACGGTGACCGCCGGCGACCGGATGCTGCTGTTGGACCGGGCGGCACTCGGCGGGTCCCCGTTGCTCGGCCGCGACCTCTACGTCTCCGCTCAGCTGGTGCACACGGCCGCCGCCGACCTGCTGGGGGCCGCGCGCGACGGCGACTTCGGCGTCGGCCGCTTCCGCTATCTCCAGGCTCTCCAGCACGGGATGGCGGCCCGGCAGCGGCGGCTGACGGCGGCCGTCCACGCGGCCGGCGGCCAGTTCCCGCTGTGGAACGCGATGGGCCGGGTGTGGTTGCTGGGCACCATGCTGGACGCGCTCACCCTCAAACGGGGGCTGAAGCTGCTGAACGCCGGGCAGATCGAGCAGGCGTCGGCCGCGTTGCGCACCCGCGCCCCCGAAACCGGGGCCTGCCACCAGACGCTCACCGAGTACGAGGAACTGCTCGACTGGACGCTCGCCGAGTGCGAGCTGGTCCGTTCCGGTGAGGCGACCTCCCGCCAGGCCTCCGACCGGATCTTCCAACGGCTCCGCAGGGAACGGATCGCGCCGCCGATCTACGGCTTCGGCGAACCGGACGACCTCGACTACGGCCTCAGCCTCCGACGCCGGCTGCGCACGCTGCGCTGGGTCCGCAAGGACGCCGCACCCGCCGTGCGCCGCCTGGTGCGGTCCTACGGCGTGCGCGGCGGAGGCGGGGGAGGCATCGAGGACGACTGACCCGCCACCGACCCCCGCGCCCCCACCACCGCCCACACACAACGAGATTGGGGAACCCCTCGTGACCGTGACGCCCACCGGCACCGGTGCGCACGACGCAGCCCGCACCGAGGAGGCCGACGCCATCCTGGCGCAGCTGCTCCTCACCCCCGAGTCCTACGCCGACCCCTACCCCCTCCAGCGCCAGCTGCGGGAACTCGCCCCGGTCTACCGGAGCCAGATGGGCTTCTGGATCGTCTCCCGCTACGAGGACGTCAACAGCGTCCTGCGCAGCCCGCGCATCGGCCGGGACATCCACAAGTTCATGGCCGGCCGCTTCGGCGGCGAGTGGGAGGACCACCCCGCGCTACGGCGGCTGAAGTCCACCATGCTGTGGTCCAACGGCGAGGACCACCGCCGGCTGCGGAAGCTGGTCAGCCACGCCTTCACCCCCCGCAGGGTGCACGAGATGCACTCCTCGATCGAGGGGTTCACCGCCGAGATGCTCGACCCGATCGCCGAGCGGGGGGAGGGCGACCTGCTCAACGAGTTCGCCTTCCCGCTGCCGCTGCTGGTCGTCGCCACCATGCTGGGCGTACCCCGCGACGAGGCGCCCGCGCTGCGTGAGCCGATCGAGCAGTTCCTGAAGACCTTCGAACTCGGCATGACCGCGGACGACCTGCTGGAGGCCGACGAGGGCACCGAGCAGACCCAGGAGTACTTCACCCGGCTCATCGAGGAGCGTCGCGCCAACCCGCGGGACGACATGCTGACCGACCTCATCGCCGCGGAGGAGGAGGGCGGGAAGCTCAGCTTCGACGAGCTGATGGCCTTCTGCAACGCGGTGATAGCCGCCGGCTTCGAGACCACGACGAGCGCCATCAGCAGCGTCGTCTGGTACCTGTGGCGCGACCCCGAGGTGCTGGCCGCCATCACCGAGGACCGCAAGCTGATCCCCGGCGCCGTGGAGGAGGTGCTGCGGATGGAGCCGCCCGCAGGCCTCTCGCCGCGGATGACCTTCGAGCCGGTCGAGTACGGCGGTGTCACCATCCCCGAGGGCGAGGTGCTGATCGCGATGCTCTCCAGCGCCAACCGCGACCCCGAGCGCTTCCCCGACCCGGACCGCTTCGACATCCGGCGCACCGACAACGCGCATCTGTCGTTCAGCGCCGGCATCCACCACTGCCTGGGCGTGTCGCTCGCCAAGATGGAGCTGGAGATCGTGGTCAACGCGCTGCTCGACCGTTTCTCCGCGATCGAGTTCCTGGAGCAGCCCGTCTTCCGGCCTCGGATGACGCTGCGCAGCATGGAGTCGCTGCGCGTCCGGCTCATCGCGCGCTAGGCGTTCCCCCACCCCGTCGGGACCCGATGGACGGCCCCGCGAACCGAAGAGAAGGAGCCTGCCTTGAGCAAGATCGCCTACCTGTCCGACGAGTTCTTCGCCCAGGTCGAGGAGCGTGGCAGGGAACTGCCGCACCGCGGCCAGCCCACGCTGACCGCCCAGTACGTGGTCAACCAGCTGCCCGAGGGCAGGGAGGAGGTCCACTACTTCCTGGAGTTCGACGAGGGGCAGATCAAGCGGGCCAGGCGCGGCGACGCGGAGGACGCCGCGTTCGTCATCACCATCAGCTACGCCAACAGCGTCAAGCTCCAGACGGGGAAGCTCTCGCCGCCCGTCGCCTTCACCACCGGCAAGATGCGGGCCAAGGGCAACATGGGCAAGCTGATGGGCATGATCCCGCTCGTGCAGTCGAAGGAGTACCAGGCGCTCTTCGCCGAGATGCGGGAGATCACCGAGTTCTGAGCGGCATTCCCCGCCGGACGCGCGCGAGACAGGAGAGGGCCCCGCCGACCGCTCGGCGGGGCCCTCTCCTGTCTCGCGCGTGCGGTACGGGGAGAGGAGGCGCTACCGCCAACCCGCCCGCGGCGGCCGGCGCGTCATGCGCGCGGCCGGCGCGGACCAGCGCCGGGCGCCGGGCGCCGCGCCCCGTTCCCCGGACCGCCGGTCGGCCGCTGCCAGTACCGCCAGCACGGCGGTGACGGCGGCGGCCAGTTCGTCCTCGGCCGGATTGCCCCGGACCACGCGGATACCGCGGTCGTCCCCGGCCGCGGGCCGCGCCGGCCGGGTGCCGGCCGGGTGCCCGCCCACCACCCCGCTCACAGCGGGATGTTCCCGTGCTTGCGCGGCAGCCGTTCCTGCCGCTTCTCCCGCAGGGCCTCCAGCGAGGAGGCCACGCGCGCCCGCGTCTCGTGCGGCATGATCACCGCGTCGACATAGCCGCGCTCGGCCGCGACATAGGGCGTGCAGAGCGTCTCCTCGTACGTCGTCCGCAGCCGCACCCGCTCGGCCTCCGGGTCCTCGGCCCGCTCGATCTCCCTGCGGTGGATCACGTTGACCGCGCCCTCGCCGCCCATGACCGCGATCTCCGCGGTGGGCCACGCCAGGTTGATGTCGATGCCCAGGTGCTTGGACCCCATCACGCCGTAGCCGCCGCCGTACGCCTTCCGCGTGATCACCGTGACCATCGGCACGGTCGCCTCGCAGTAGGCGTAGATGAGCTTGGCGCCCTTCCGTATGATGCCGCCGCTCTCCTGCGCCATCGAGGTGAGGAACCCCGGCACGTCGACGAAGGTCAGCACCGGCAACTCGAACGCGTCGCAGAGCCTGATGAAGCGGGCCGCCTTCTCGCTGGCGTCGATGTCCAGCGCGCCGGCGGCGTGCAGCGGCTGGTTGGCCACCACCCCGACGCTGCGGCCCTCGACCCGGGCGAAGCCGCAGATGATGTTCGGCGCGAACAGCGGCTGCACCTCGACCAGTTCGCCGTCGTCGACCACGGTGTGCACGACCCGCGCCATGTCGTAGGGCTGGTTGCGCCGGTCCGGGATCAGGGTGTCCAACGCGCGGTCGGCCTCGGTGGTCTCCTCCCGCTCCAGCCCCGCCCGGGCCGCGTAGGCCGGCGGTTCCGACATGTTGTTCGACGGCAGGTGGCCGAGCACCAGGCGGACGTAGTCGAACGCGTCCTTCTCGTCCTGCGCCAGGTAGTGCGCGGCGCCGCTGATCGTGTTGTGTCGCCGCGCGCCGCCGAGTTGCTCGCGGTCGACCGTCTCGCCGGTGACCGCGCGCAGCACCTCGGGCCCGGTGACGAACATGTGGGAGATCTCGTCGACCATCACCACGAGGTCAGTGATGGCCGGGGCGTAGACGGCGCCGCCGGCGCACGGCCCGGTGATCAGCGAGATCTGCGGGATCACCCCGGAGGCGGCGACATGGCGCTTCACCAGCTCCGCGTAATACGCCAGCGACACCACTCCCTCCTGGATACGCGCGCCGCCCGAGTCGTTGATGCCGATAATGGGCACGCCGGTGCGCAGCGCCAGGTCCATCACCTTGATGATCTTCTCGCCGAAGACCTCTCCCAGCGCGCCGCCCAGCACGGTGAAGTCCTGCGCGAAGACGCAGACCCGACGGCCGTCGACCGTGCCGTAACCCGTCACCACGCCGTCCCCGTAGGGGCGTTGCCGCTCCATGCCGAAGTCGTGGCAGCGGTGCCTGGCCAACGCGTCCAGCTCCACGAAGGAGCCGGGGTCCAGCAGCGCCTCGATCCTCTCCCGCGCGGTCAGCTTGCCCTTGGCGTGCTGCCGCGCCGCCCGTTCGGGCCCCGACTGTTCCGCCAGCACCGCCCTGCGCTCGGCCAGTTCGGCCAGTCGCAGGGCGGTGCGGCCTCCGGCGTCGTCCGCCGTCAGCTCTGTCGACACGGTCCCACTCCTCTCCTGGGGTGCACCGCGTGCACCGCGTACTCCTGGCACCTCGCCCGTCGACGCCGTCCCGGTCCCCGGCGCGGCCGGGGACCGGCGGGTCGGCACGTCACGGCAGCTCCACCACCTGCGCCGCGTACACCAGCCCGGCTCCGAAACCGACCAGCAACGCCTTCCCTCCGCTGGGGAGTTCGCCCCGGCTGGCCAGGCTGTCCATGGCCAGCGGGATCGAGGCGGCCGAGGTGTTGGCCGAGGTCACCACGTCCCTGGCCACCACCACGTGCGGCGGCAGCCCCAGGCTGCGGGCGACCGCGTCGATGATCCGGGCGTTGGCCTGGTGCGGTATGAACGCCGCCAGGTCGCCGGGTTCGAGTCCCGCGGCCTCCAGCGCCCTCCGGGCGATGCCCGGCACGCTGCCGGTCGCCCAGCGGAAGACCTCGGGCCCCGCCATGCGCAGCGCGGGCCAGGGGGCCGGCCGGTCCCTGGCCTCCAGCCAGGAGCGGTCATGGGCGATCATCCGATGCCGGTCGCCCTCCGCCCCCCAGACCGGCGGGCCGATCCCGGGGCGGTCCGAGGGCCCGAGCACCACCGCGCCCGCGCCGTCCCCGAACAGGAAGGCGGTGCCCCGGTCGGTGGGATCGACGATGTCGCTCATCTTCTCCGCGCCGATCACCACCACGTGCCGGGCGGCGCCGGAGCGCACCAGGGCGTCGCCCAGCGCGAGCACGTAGCAGAACCCGGCGCAGGCCGCTCCCACGTCGGCCGCCCCGGCCGTCCCGGCGCCGATGAGGTGCGCGATCCTCGGCGCGGCGGCCGGCGCCTGCTCCAGGTGCGACATCGACGCCACCAGTACCGCGTCCACCGCTTCGGGAGCGATCCCGGCGGCGGCCAGTGCCTTGACCGCGGACTCCGAGGCCATCGACACCACGGTCTCGTCCGGGCCGGCGAAGCGGCGGCTGGCGATGCCGCTTCGCCGCCGGATCCACTCGTCCGAGGAGTCGATGGGGCCGGCCACCTGTGCGTTGTCCACCACGGTGCTCGGCCGGTAGGTCCCCAGGCCCAGGATGCGGGCCCCGTCGACGGCCGGCGCGGTGCGCAGCCGGGTGGGTGCGGGCAGGATCGTCATCTGCCGCCCCCGATCCCGGCGGGACTCCACGCGTCCTCCAGGTATCTGGCCCGGCACGCCCTGCGCTGCACCTTGCCGCTGGAGGTCTTGGGGAGCGCCCCGCGGCGCACCACGACCACCTCGTCCACGGGGAGCCGCTGCCCCTCGTGCACGGCCAGGCGCACCCGCTCGCGCAGCGCCTCCGGGGCGCAGTCCCGCAGCACCCGTCCGTCGGCCTCGACCACCACGACCAGCCGCTCGCTCGTCCCGTCGTCGACGGAGAACGCGGCGACGCTGTTCGGGTGCAGGCCCTCGTGGGACCGTTCCGCCGACAACTCGATGTCCTGGGGGTAGAAGTTGCGGCCCTTGCGGATGATCACGTCCTTCAGCCGTCCGGTGAGAAACAGCTCGCCCCGGCGCAGGAACCCGAGGTCCCCGGTCCGCAGAAACGTTCCGGCCTTCGGTTCCCCGACGATCCGGGCGCGGAAGACCTCCCGCGACTCCTCCGGCCTGCCGTGGTAACCGCTCGCCACACAGGGGCCGTTGATCCAGACCTCGCCGACCGTGCCGTCGGGCACCCCCCAGCCGCTGGCCGGGTCCACGACGCGCAGCCGCGTCTCGCCGACCGGCACGCCGGCGCCGACCAGCGGCACCGCGCCCCCGCCCGGCCCCCGGCGCGTCTCCACCCGGTTCTCGCGCAGCGCGTCGTCGTCCAGCCAGATCACGGTCGGCTCGTCCTCCTGCCGACTGCCCGTGGCCTTGAGGGTGTTCTCGGCGAGCCCGTAGCCCGGGCACATGGCGCGGCCGGCGAACCCGAAGGGGGCGAACGTCCGGACGAACTCGTCGACGACCGACCAGCGCACCGGTTCCGCCCCGTTGGCCGCCACCCGCCACGAGGACAGGTCGACCCCGGGCGCCGCCCCCTGCTGTCGGGCTTCCCGCACGCACAGCTCGTAGGCGAAGCTGGGTGCGGCGGAGTGCGTGCCGCGGTAACGGGAGATCGCCTCCAGCCAGCGGCCGGGGCGGCGGACGAACGCGGCGGGCGCCATCAGGTAGGACGGCGCGCCCGCCCACAACGGCAGCACCACCCCGAACATCATCCCCATGTCGTGGAAGTGCGGCAGCCAGGAGACCAGGACGCCGTCCGGCGCGCACGGCCAGAGCCCGTCCGTCTCCAGCACGTTGGCGCGGAAGTTGGCGTGGGTGACCTCCACCCCCTTGGGGTCGCCGGTGGAGCCCGAGGTGTACTGGAGCAGCGCCACGGCATCCGGGTCGATCGCCGTCGGCGGTGCGGCCGGCCGCGCGGCGGGCGCCTCGTCCGTGGCTACCAGGCGAAGCCCGGCGAGGAACGGCGAGTCGCCGAACCTGGCCAGCAACTCGTCCCGTACCTCCGCGACCGTCAGCACCAGACTGGTGCCGGCGTCGTCCGCGATCCGGCGGATCCGCTCCAGCCCGCGCTCCCTGGTCGGCACCGGCACCGGGGCGCCGGCCACGCCCGCGTACATGCAGCCCAGCAGGGCACGGACGAACTCCACCCCGGCCGGGTACATCAGCAGCGCGCTGCTCCCGCGGCCGGCATGGTCGCCGAGCAGGCCGGCCCGGGAGCGGGCGGCCAGGTCCAGTTGGCGGTAGGTCGTGCTGTCGGCGGGACGTTCGCCGTCGGCCAGGAAGACATAGGCGGTGTCGTCCGGCCGCTCCCGGGCGCGCAGCAGCAGCGCTTCGGGGAGGCTGTCCGCCTCCACCACGCGCCGGCGCACGGCTGGGTCCGGTGGTGTGCCGAGGGTCGTCATGAAGGTCAGCTCCCGGTGGCGAGTTCGGTCAGCGCGCCGCGGTGGAAGGCGAGCGGCGCGGCGCCCTTGTCCCCGGCCAGGCTCACCACCTCACCCAGCACGATCTGGTGGTCGCCGCCGCCGAACTCCTCGGCGACCTTGCACTCAAGATGGCCGACGGCGCCGTCCAGCACGGGCGCCCCGGTGGCCCCCGCGGTGGCGGGGGCGGTCTCGAACCCGTTGGGTCCTGGACGGGCGAACGAGTGGGCCACCTGGCCCTGTTCACGGCTGAGGATGCTGACCGCGAAGACCCCGGAGTCCCGGATGGCGCGCAGCAGCCCGGAGTCGTGGCGCAGGCAGAACAGCACCAGCGGCGGGTCGAGCGAGACGGAGGTGAAGGAGTTCACCGTGGCGCCCACCCGGCGGTCCCCGGTCGCGCTGGTGACCACCGTCACCCCGGTGGCGAAGAGCCCGCACACCTCCCGCATGGTGGTCGGAGCCGGCGACGAGGCGCCGTACGCCGTGGGCGGCCTGGAAGTCGTTGCGTCCATCGTTAACACCCCTCGGTGGATGATCGGTCTGTGTCGCGCAGGGTCGCGTGGTCGCGCCGGGGCACTCGGGGGAGCGGGCGGGGGGTCGGTGGCTTGCCGTTGATGAGCCTGTCGTCGAGGGTGAGGATCGTGCGCAGCAGGGCGAGCGTGCTCCAGCCGGGCCAGGCCGGCGCGAGCCGCGGACTCGGGCGGGCCGCCTCGGGGACGGTCGGCGCCGGCTCGTCCCGGCGGGCGGCCGTAGGCCGGGGGGACATCAGCCCCTCCCGCGGATCAGTGCCTCGACCGCGGCGGTCTCCGCCCGCAGTCGGGCGAGCAGGTCGTCGTCCCCGACCGGTGCCGGCGCCGACGGCCCCACTTCGGGCGGGGACGCCGCGCTGACCGGGTGCTCCGCCGTGGCGGGAGCCAGGCGTGGCGCCAGGTCCTCCTCCAGCCGGGCGGCCACCGCCTCACAGGTCGGGTGCTCGAAGACGAACGTCGCCGGCAGGGTGACGCCGAACCGGCGCTCCAACCGGATGCGCATCTCCAGCGACGTCACGGAGTTGAGGCCCAGTTCGAAGAAGCCGCCCGCCGGGTCCAGGTCGTCGTGGCGCTCCAGACCGAGCACGGTCGACGCCTCGGCCATCACCAGGTCGAGCAGCAGCCCCCGCCGCTCCTCGCCGGTCGTCGAGCCGAGCCGCGCCAGAACCTCATCGCACCCGGCGAACGACTCCCCTCCGTCGTCGGCCAGCTCGTCGAAGAGGGGCCAACGCAGCGCCTGGCGGTAGAGCGGCAGCAACAGGCCGAGGTCCGCGTCGGCGATCAGCACCGCACCGGGCGCGCCGGCCACCACCTGGTCCAACAGGTCGACGGCCCGCGCCGGGTCCAGCGGCTCCAGGCCGCCGCGCACCAGCCGCGCCCTGCTCTCGCCGTCCAGCATCCCGACGCCGTCCCACGGCGCCCAGGCGATGCCGTGCACCGGATCGCCCAGCGCCAGACGGCGCTCCACCAGCGCGCCCAGCAGCCCGTCCACCGGCGCCTGCGCCTCGGCGCCGACGGCGGCCCAGGACGAGGCGGCGGAGCCGAAGACCACGAACACGTCGAGGTCCAGGGCGGCTTCGGCGCAGGCCGCGTCCAGCAGCCAGGCGCCCCAGGCGCGCTCCCGCAGCGCCCGCGCCTGCTCCCCGGCGTCGGGGGCGGTGCCCTGCGGCAGGTCCCAGTCGACCGCCGCCCACACCACCCCGCCGACGGGGGCGCCACCGGCCGCCGCCTTCTCCAGTACCTGTCGCGCCCCGGCCCGGCTCTCCGGCGCGGACACGGACAGCACCTGGCCCGCGCCGCACTCGGTCAGCCAGGCCGTCAGCCGGCCGGCCAACTCGCCGCCGGCGCCCGCCACCACGTATGTCCGGTCGCCGCGCAGCCGCACGCGGGCCCGCACCGGACCGGGCCGGGGGAGGCGCACGGCCCTGGCCACCAGGCGGCGCCCCGCGCGGTGGGCTACCTGATCCTCACCGTCGCCGGCCAGCACGTCGGCCAGCACGTCGGCGGCGTCGGCCACGGACCCCTCGGAGAACGGGTCGAGGTCGATCGCCCCACCCCACACCGGGGGGCGGCCGATCCCGGCCACCGGCGCGAGCCGGCGCACGGCAGCGGCCAGCGCGGCGGGTCGTTCGTTCTCGTCGACGGCGACCGCGCCCCGCGTGACGTGCCACAGCGGTGGTGCGCCCGCCCCGTCCAGGAGCGCGGTCAGGGCCGGCAACCCGCCACAGAGCGCGGCCAGTTGGGCCAGCCCGGCCTCGTCGGGCGAACCGGTCGGCAGATCGAGCGCGCCCAGGTGCACCACCCCACGGCAGCCGTCGCCCCGCGCCAGCGCGCGCAGCGCGTCGGCCACCTCATCCGGCGTCGCGGGGTGTTCGCCACCGAGTAGCTGGTGCGCGTCGCCCCTGGCATACAGCCGCGCGCCGAGCGCGGCGGCGACGCCGCCACGGTCGGAGAGCAGCAGCCAGGTCCGGCGGTCGGCGTCCGCCTCGCCGGCCGTGCCGTTCGCGTCGGCGGCCCCGGCCTCGGCAGCCGCCCCGGCTTCCGCGGTCGCCGCCGCCGGTTCCCGCCACGCGAGGCCGAAGCGGCGGTCGGCCAGCGCGGTCCGCTGGTCGGCGGAGAGGACCAGGCCGCCGGGCGGGCCGAGCAGCACCTGCCGCAGCTCCGCCACCACCGTGCCGTCCTCCGTCGCGATCCACGCGTCCGCCGCGATCTCACGCGGGCCGGCCCCCACGGGGGCGGCGGTCCGCCGCGCGCCGACCAGCAGCCGGCCCTCGCCGACCGGTCCGCGCACCGCGAGCGACCCGATCCAGCGAGGGGCCGACGGCGACCCCGCCCCGATGCCCCGCTCGGTGCCGGCCAGCAACGTGGGAACGCGCAGCGCCAGTTCGAGCAGATCGGGCGGGAGCGTCCAGCGGCGTGCCGCCGGCCTCCGGTCGAAGGCGATCTCCACCGCGTCGCCACCCGTGGCGGCCGAGACCGCCACCGCGGCGCTCTCGCCGTGGCCCAGCTCGGCCAGCCACGCGGCGAGCGGATCCGTCAACGGTCCGTGGGCCCGTGCCACGTGGCGCTCCACCGGGCCGGCCACCGGCGTCAACCGGCCGGTGGCCACGGTCAGTTCGAGCCCCGGCTCCCAGGGCGACCCGACCGTCGCGGTGAACTCCCTGCCGCCGTCGCCGGACGCGTTCAGCACCACGCCGGCCCGGGTCACCCCTTCCGCCGCGACCGGCTGCGCGACGGGCAGCCGCACGTCGTTCAGGCACACCCGCCGCCGCCCGCCGAACTCGGCGGAGCCCGCGGCCAGCGCCAGCTCCAACCAGAGCGCGGCGGGTACGGCCAGCGCGTCGGGGTGCTCGGGGAGCGCGGCGGCCCCGACCCCGGCCAGCGCGTCCGGTGCCAGCGCGGCTGTGGCCAGCCGGGCGCGGCCCGACCCCGGCAGCCGCCGCGCGCGCCCCAGCAGCGGATGGTCGCCCGTCGCCGCCTCGGTCGGGCCTCCCGGGTCGGCCGACCTCGGCTCGTTGGGTACCCAGTAGGACCGGTGCTGCCACGGGTAGCGCGGCAGGCTCACCTGCCGGCCGCGCGGCAACACGCGCCGCCAGTCGACCGGTTGGCCGCCGGTGTGCAGCGCGGCCACCGCGGTGGCGAACGCCAGCGCACCGTCGGTGTCCCGCAGCAGCGAGTGCACGGTCAGCGGTGTGCCGCCGGCCGCCGCCACCTCCTGCTCCACGGGGGTCAACTGGATCGGATGCGGGGAGAGTTCGACGAACGTGTCGTGGCCGTCGGCAACGGCCGCGTTGACCGCGTCGGCGAAGCGCACCGGCCGGCGCAGGTTCTGTCCCCAGTAGTCGGCCGTCAGCTCCTCACCGTCCAGCGGGCCGCCGGTCACCGAGGAGTACACCGGCACCCGGGCCGAACCCGGCGCCAGCCCGGCCAGCGCGTCGACCAGAGCCATCCGCATCGGCTCCACCAGCGGACTGTGCGCGGGACCGCCCACGTTGGCGACGCGGAAGAACACCTTGCGCTCCCGCATCCGGGTGCCGAAGTCCTCCAGGGCGTCGCTCGCCCCGGAGACCACCGTGGACTGGCGGCTGTTCACCACGGCCACGCACAACCGGTCGCCGTAGTCGGCCAGTTCGGCCTCCGTCTCGTCGGCCCCGAGGCCGACCACCGCCATGCCTCCGCGCCCCACCAGGTCCTTCAGCAGGCGGCTGCGGCGGGCGATCACCTCCGCCGCCTGGTCCAGGCCGAGCGCCCCGGCGCACAGCGCCGCCGACGTCTCGCCCATGCTGTGCCCGATGACGGCGGCCGGCAGCACGCCCACCGCCCGCCACATCTCCACCAGCCCGTACTGGATGGCGAAGAGCAGGATCTGCTGGTCGGCCTCCGCGCCCGGCGCGTCGGAGACCGGGCTGCCGGCGGCCAGGGTCTCCCGCACCGACCAGTCGAGGTGGAAGGAGAGCGCCTCGTCGCAGCGCGCCACGGCCGTGGCGAACACCGGGTGCTCGGCAAGCAGGTCCCTGGCCATGCCGACCCACTGGGAGCCGTGCCCGGAGAAGACGAAGACCGGCCCGCGCCGCCGTTCCCCGGCGACCTGCCCCACGCTGGTGCCCGCCCCCGGAGCCGCCTCGGGGTCGCTCACGAACGCGTCCAGACGCGCCGCCAGTTCGGCGGCGTTCCCGCCCGTCACCACCAGCCGGTGGTCCAGCGCGCCGCGCCGCAGCGCCGCCGTGTGACAGACATCCACGGCCGCCGGCGCGTCCGCCGATCTCAGCAGGTCGCGGTGGGCCGCCGCCCGATCCGCGAGCGCCGGGCGGGTGGCGGCCGACAGCGGCAGCAGCAGCATCCCCGCCGGCGGCACGGAACCATCGCGCGCCGGTGGCTCCGCCGCGTCCGCCGGGGCCGTGGCGGCCGGGGCCTCGCCCAGCACCACGTGTGCGTTGGTGCCGCTCAACCCGAAGGCGCTCACCCCGGCGTACCGGGGTGCTCCCCCCGCAGGCCAGGCCACCGGTTCGGTCGGCACCCGGAACGGCAGCCGCTCCCACGGGATGTCGGGACTGGGCTCGGCGTGGTGCAGATGGCGCGGGATCACGCCGTGGCGGAGCGCGAGCACCGTCTTGATCATCCCGGCGACGCCCGAAGCGGCCTCCAGATGGCCGATGTTGGTCTTCACCGAGCCGACCACGCACGGCTCGCCCCGCTCGTCGCGCCCCAGCGCCTCGCCCAGGGCACGCAGCTCGATGGGGTCGCCCAACGGGGTGCCGGTGCCGTGCGCCTCCACATAGCCGATGTCGCCGGGGGAGACCCGGGCGTCGGCGAGCGCGGCGCGCACCAGCGCCGTCTGGGCCGGGCCGTTGGGTACGGTCAGGCCGCCGCTCGGCCCGTCCTGGTTGACGGCCGACCCCAGGACGACGGCCAGCACCTCGTCCCCGTCGGCCCGTGCCCGGCTGAGCGGCTTGAGCACCACCGCGCCGCAGCCCTCACCCCGGATGTAGCCGTCGGCCGAGGCGTCGAAGGTGGCGCAGCGACCGGCCGCCGACAGCGCTCCGGCGGCGGCGCTGGTCGCGTGGATGGTGGACCTGAGCATCAGGTTCACCCCGGCGGCGATCGCCATGTCGCTCTCCCCGGACCGCAGGCTGGCCACCGCCAGATGGACGGCCACCAGCGAGGAGGAGCAGGCGGTGTCCACGGCCAGACTGGGCCCCTGAAGACCCAGCAGATAGGAGAGCCGGCCCGGCGCGGCGCAGAACGAGACGCCGGTGCCGTAGCTCGCGTCCAGGTTTTCCGGGTGGCCCGTCACCAGCTGGTTGTAGTCCTGCGAGTTGATGCCGACGAAGACCCCGGTGCGGGAGCCGGAGAGCGCGTTGGCCCGCTGCCCCGCGTCCTCCAACGCCTCCCAGGCGACCTCAAGGAAGAGCCGGTGCTGGGGGTCGAGTGATCTCGCCTCGCGGGGGGCCACCCGGAAGAATCCGGCGTCGAAGTGGCTCACGTCCTGGTCGAGGAAGCCGCCGCGCCAGATCTCAGGACCGTCGAGGCGGCCCTCGGGCGCGGCCCGCACGGCGTCCACCCCCTCCCGCAGCAGCCGCCAGTAGCCGTCGGGCCCGTGGGCGCCGCCGGGGAACCGGCAGCCGATCCCGATCACCGCGATCGGCTCGGCCCCGGGCGCGGCGAGCGGAGCCCGCTCCGCCACCTCAGCCGACGGCCGGGGCACGGACTCCGGCGACACCGAGCGCGCGGGCCGCAGCGTGGCGAGAAACGCGGCCATCCGCTCCACCGTGGGATGGTCGAACGCGGCGGTCTTGGGCACCTTCACACCCAGCTCCTGCTGGAGCACCTGGCAGAGCCGCACCGCGCCCAGACTGTCCATGCCGAGCTCGGTGAAGCCGTGCTGGCGCCGCACCGACCGGCCGTCCGGCCGGCCGAGCACCCCGGCGACCGCCTCCGCCACCCGGTCGGCCAGCGCTTCCGCGTCGGGGGCCGCGGAAACGCCGGCCGAGGGGACGGAGGCGGTCGCCGGGGCGGGTGCGGCCACCGGGGGAGGCGTCGCCCCCGGCGTGCCGAGCCTCAGCCCGGAGGTCTCCGCCACCAGGCGCCCCTCGGCGTCGAACAGACGCAGCTCCGCACTGAGGTGACCCACGTCGGCGACGGGCGCCGCGGACTCGGGCGCGGCGCCCGCCGCCTCGGCCCCGTCCGCCGTCTCGAACCACAGCCGTTCGCCCTGCCACGGGTAGGTCGGAAGTCGGTGCGAACGCCCCCGACCGCCGCTGGCCGCTTCCCAGGCGGGAGCGTGGCCCAGCCGGTAGAGGGCGGCCAGCGAGGAGCGGGCGGTCAGCGCCCCGTCGGTGCCGCGCCGCAGCGTCGGCAGCACGGTGCCCTCGACGCCGGCGGCGCCCATGCACTGGTGCAGCGGCTGGGTCAGCGCCGGGTGCGGCCCCAGCTCGACGAAGGTGCGGTGCCCGGCGGCGAGCGCCTCGGCCACCGCTTCGGCGAAGGCGACGGGACGGCGCACGTTCCGCCCCCAGTGGGCGGCGTCGAAGCGCCGCTCCGCGTCGTGTCGGTGCTCCGGGCGGGTGGTGACGAGGACGGGCACGTCCGGCGTGCGCCAGGCCAGGCCCCGCAGCTGACGGGTCAGCCGCCGGCGGAACGGTTCCATCCGGGGGCTGTGGAACGCGTAACCGCCCGGGATGGCACGCCAGTTCACCTCCCGTGCGGTGAGCGTCGCGGTGAACTCGGCCAGCGCGTCGGCGTCGCCGGAGACGGCCACGCTGGTCGGGCTGTTGACGGCGGCCACGCTCAGCCGGTCGCCGTAGCCGGCCAGCAGTTCCTCGGTCTCCTCGGCGCCCAGGGCCACCGACGCCATCCCGCCGGCCCCCGCGGCCTCGGCGAGCAGCCGCCCGCGCCGGACCACCACGTCGACCGCGTCCGGCAGGCTGAGCGCGCCCGCCACCTGGGCGGCGGCGATCTCGCCCATGCTGTGGCCGATCACGGCCGCCGGCCGCACGCCCCAGGAGCGCCACAGCGCGGCCGAGGCGACCTGCACCGCGAAGATCACGGGCTGGGCGATCGCGGTGTCGGCCAGCCGGCTGTGCTCCTCCTCCCTGTCCAGCTCGGCGAGCACCGACCAGCCGGCCGTGTCGCGTATCAGCGCGTCGCAGCGCCGCAGCGTCTCGCCGAACGCGCCCGGTTCCTCGACCAGTTCGCGGGCCATGCCGGGCCACTGGCCGCCCTGCCCGGAGAAGACGAAGCACGGCCCGGTCGGCGCCTCGGCATCCGGGTCGAGGGCGTCGCCTTCCGGCTCCGCCTCGGACCCGCGTTCCAGGAACGCGCCCAACTCGGCGAAGAGTTCCGGCGCGGTGCGGCCAGCGACCGCCAGCCGCCACTCGCGGTGGTGGGTGCGCCGCTCGGCCGCGGTGCGCACATAGGCCGACAACTCGGCCGCGGTATCCGCCCCTTCGAGGGGCGGGGCCGGCGGGGCGGGGGAGGCCAGCGCGTCCAGCCGTTCCCGGTGCGCCTCGGCCAGCGCACGCAGCGCGCCGCCGGAGCGGGCGGACAGCGGGAGCAGCAGCGCCGGCCTGGCGCCCTCGGGGCGCTCGGCCGGGGGCCGCGGGGGCGGCTGCTCCACCAGGACGTGGGCGTTGGTGCCGCTGAGTCCGAAGGCGCTCACCCCTGCCACGCGCCGGACGTCGTCGCCGCCGGAGGGGAAGGCGGTCCGCTCCGTCGGCACGTCGACGCCCCAACGGTCCCACCGGATCATGGGGTTGGGCCGGCTCAGGTGCAGATGCGGCGGCACCTCGCCGTGCCGGACCGCCAGGGCGGCCTTCAGCAGCCCGGCGGCGCCGGCCGCCGCGTCGGTGTGGCCGATGTTGGTCTTCACCGAGCCGACCAGCAAGGGATCGCCCGCCGCCCGCTCGGCCCCGTACACCTTGGCCAGCGCGCCCATCTCGATCGGGTCGCCCAGCGGCGTGCCGGTGCCGTGTGCCTCGACGTAGCCGACCCGGTGCGGGGCGAGCCCGGCCGTGCGCAGCGCGTCCCGCATCAGCGATTCCTGCGCGCCGCCGTTGGGCACGGTCAGTCCGGCGCTGTGCCCGTCGTGGTTGACGGCGGTGCCCCGGACGACGGCGAGGATGTCGTCGCCGTCGGCCAGGGCGTCGGCCAGCCGGCGCATCACCAGCACGGCGCAGCCGTCGCTGCGGACAATGCCGTCGGCCGACGCGTCGAAGACCTTGCACCGTCCTTCCTTGGACAGGGCGCCGATCTGCGACATGTAGACGGAGAGTTCGGGAGAGAGGACCAGGCTGACGCCGCCGGCCAGCGCGTAGTCGGACTCGCCGGTGAGCAGGCTCTGGCGGGCCAGATGGACCGCCACCAGCGAGGAGGAGCAGGCGGTGCTGATGGACAGGCTCGGCCCGTTGAGTCCGAGCAGATAGGACAGGCGGCCCGAGGTGAAGCTCTGCTCCTTGCCGGATGCGTACCACGGGTCGATCCCGCGGACCCCCGCCTGTTGCGCGTGCAGCAGGAAGTAGTCCGCGCCCAGACTGCCCATCAGCACCGACGTCCTGGAGCCGGACAGCTCCCCGGGGACGATGCCCGCGTTCTCCAGCGCCTCCCAGCTGACCTCCAGCAGCATCCGCTGCCGCGGGTCCATCTGGCGGGCCTCGTGCCGGGCGATGCCGAAGAAGCCGGCGTCGAAACGGGTCTCGTCCTCGATGAACCCGCCCCAGCGGGAGTACATCGCGCCGCGCGCGCCCGGCTCCGGGTCGTAGTACCGCTCCACGTCCCAACGGGACGGCGGTACCTCGGAGATGGCGTCGCCGCCGCTCACCAGGAGGCGCCACAGACCGTCGGGGTCGGTGACCCCGCCGGGGAAGCGGCAACCGGCGCCCACGATGGCCACGGCACCCCGCGCACCGGGTTCCTCCCGCGGGACGAGGGGAGGCTGTCGGCTCCCCATCAGAACATCGGGGCCGAGCTGGGGGCGGAAAGGCTGCCCAGATGCCGGTGCCACAGGTGGTCGGGGTTCTCCTCGACCACCCGGACGATCCTCCGCATCGCCGCCAGGGCTTTGGGCTCGTCATCGTCGTAGACGTCGCCCTGGAGCATTTTCAGGACGTCGAGCCGGTACCGGGGGTCCTGCACGAAGGCGGTGAAGAGAATGTTCAGCCGGTAGTAGACGGAGATGAACTCGTACCAGTTGTTGACCCCGCGCCTGAGCGTCCGCTCGTACTGCGAGAAACTCTCCCGCCGAAAGTCGTCCTTCTCCGCGGCGGCGATGATGTCCTTGCAGGCGATCCTCGCGCTGTTCAGCGCGACGCTCACCCCGCTGGAGAAGATCGGGTCCACGAAACGCGCCGCGTCACCGATCAGCGCGAAACCGTCGCCGACGATCTGCCGCATTCCGTAGCTGTAGTCGCCCTCCGCCTTGAACGGGCGCACCTGATCGGAATCCTCCAGCGCCTTCCGCAGCTCCGGACGGCTTCCCACGCACTCCCAGAAGAATCCCTCCAGGTCATCCTTCGAGGCGGAGAACTGGCTCTTCTGAGTGACGACTCCCACGCTCGTTATCGTGTCGGTGATGGGGATCTGCCACACCCATGTGTCGGTGATCGGCAGGAAGTGGATGAAGATGTAGTCGGCCTTCTCGCCGGTGGGCGCCAACGCCGTCCGGTCCAGTCCCTCGAACCAGGCGTGGATGGCGTACTGGTTGAACACCGGGTCGGGCACCTTCAGCCTGAGCTGCCGGCCCAGGAAGGTGTTGCGCCCGCTGGCGTCCACCACCATGCGGACCTTCACGCCGACCTCGTTGCTCCCCAACGGCAGCTGGATCACCGGCCGTTCGCCGTCGAAGTCGACCCGGCGCACCCGGATGCCCTCGAAGACCTTGGCCCCCTGGGCGTTGGCGTGCTGGAGCAGCATCAGGTCGAACTTGCCCCGGTCCACGTGGTACGTGTAGTCCTGCCCCACGCCCGGCTGGTCGCGCTCGTTGAACTCGATCTCGGCGAATCCCAGACCGTTGTTCAGCCCCTGGAAGCCCAGGTGGGGCACGTCGCCCTCGACGGCCGACGTCCAGGCGGCGCCGAACTTGCGGGGGAAGCCCGCCTGATCGACCAGGTCGAGCGCGCCGATCTCCCGCAGCACCGGCGTGGTGGCCGGCACCAGCGACTCACCGACGTGCGGCCGGGGGAAGTTCTCTCCCTCGAAGACCGCGACGCTCAGCCCCGCCCTGGCGAGGTACGAGGCGGCGGTCGAACCCGCGGGGCCGCCCCCGATGATTCCAATGTCGTAGTCGACCTCGGACATCTCCAGCTCCTCTCGGTCTTCCTGTCTCAGGCTCTGGCCAGCGGATCGTTCTCAAGGGAAAGGACGAGCTCGGTGATCTTCTCCAGGTTCTTGAAGTTCGATCCGACGATCATCTCCGGCGGCACGAAGAGGCCGTAACGGTCCTGGATGAAGGCGATCAGCTCCGTCGTGCTGATGGAGGTGAGAATTCCCCATTCCAGCAGGGGGGTGGTCGCCTCTATGCCCGTCTCGCCCTCCGGTAGGAAGCGCGCTTCGAGGAAGTCCTTCACTTCCTTGAGGACGGCGTCGTGCCCGCCGGCCGAAACGGGAGTTGTTTCCGACATGGTGCATGACCTCCGGGAGCTTCTGGGGGCGCATGGAACTGCTGTCTGGCAGGCTCACTCCACGGTATCCAGGCGCCACCGCCGAATTCTTCCTCTCACTTGATGAACCGTGGACTCGCGCTTTGTGATGAAAGGGCGGCCGGACGTCCGGCACTCAGGGGGGAGACTCCTCCCCGCAGTGGGCTGCCGGGCGGCGGTTCCCAGGCGACCGCGCCCGCGAGCCCCGCGGGCAGCCGAAGATCGCGTACGACGAACCGGCCGCCGGGGCGTCCGTCCACCGCGACCACCGTCGTGCTCCGGTCGGCGACTCGGCTCCTGACGGCTGTGGAGGAACCCAACCCGGTCTCGATCCTGGACAG
This sequence comes from Streptomyces sedi, assembly GCF_006335015.1. Taxonomy (GTDB): domain Bacteria; phylum Actinomycetota; class Actinomycetes; order Streptomycetales; family Streptomycetaceae; genus Streptomyces; species Streptomyces sedi. The sequence continues at coordinate 34,925 of NZ_VDGT01000007.1, read as the reverse complement.
TCCGGCGGCGAGACCGGTGCCCAGCGCCTTGGCGACCGCCTCCTTCCGGGTCCAGCAGCGGTGGAAGACCACACCGCGCGCGGCCGGCTCCGTGCTCCTCAGCCGGCGCTGCTCGGCGGGGGTCAGGCAGACCTTGGCCAGCCCGGTGACATCGCGGTCGCCGAGCAGCTCGATGTCGGCACCGACGCGTCCGCCGCCGGGCGCCAGGGCCAGCAGCCAGTGCGGGCCGCTGCGCGAGAGGCTGAGGGTCAGCGGTGTGCGGGGAGCGAACAGCCGCGGCGGGCCGTGCTCGAAGCTTCCGCAACCGGGGCAGGAGGAGCGGCCGATCACCACGTCCTCGGGTCCGCAGCGCAGCCGGTCGGCGAGGATGCGGCGCGTGGCCAGCCGGTGGACCAGGTACCAGATGCCCTCCGCCGCGTGCACGAAGGTCCCCGCGCGTTCCCGCTCCGCGGGCGTCGGAAGCGGGAGCGCGGCGCCGCGCCTGCCCCGCCCGGCGACCGAGCCGTACCAGACCTCCAACTCGGGGGTGGCCAGCACCCGGACGCCGCACCAGGTCATCGTCGGCCGCCGGCGGTCTGCCGACCCGTGCCGGACGGCGGAACCTGATCGGGCGCCGAGGAAACCGCCCCGGACGGGCCCTCCTCCGCCGAGCCGTCGGCGCCCGCCGGGGCGGCTCGCGCCAGGTGCAGGAACGGTCCGGCCATGGCGGTCGTGACCAGTGCCATCAGCACCATCATGGTGAACAACTGGTCGTCGATGATGCCGAGTTGCCGGCCGACGTCGAGAATGACGATCTCGGTCAGGCCCCGGGTGTTCATCAGGGCGCCGAAGACGCTCGCCTCACGCCAGCCCATCCCGGACAGCCGTGCCGGCAGCGCGGCCCCGCAGAACTTGCCGACCACCGCCGTCACCACGATCAGCAGCAGCGTCCACAGCCCGGACCAGCCGAGTGCGCCGATATCCACCGAGAGCCCCGTGACGATGAAGAAGACCGGCAGCAGCAGCGCCGCCACCTTCTCCATCGGCGCGGCGACCGCCCGTGCCAGCGCCGGCCCCGTGCCGCGCGGCATCACCAGGCCGAAGGCGAACGCGCCGAAGATCGCGTGGATGCCGATCCAGGACGTGGCATACGAGGAGAGGAAGACCCCCGAGGCGATCACCACCAGCAGGCTCGCCGAGTCGCCGTCCCGGCCCGAGCGCCTCAGCAGGGCCGTCAGCAGCGGTCGCACCAGCAACCCCATCAACGCCCCGTACGCCACCGACAGCAGGACCACTCGCACGAACTGCCCGTGCCCCCCGGCCTCGGCCAGCGCCACCACCAGGACCAGAACGCACCACGCCACCACGTCACCTATCGCCGCGCAGGCCATGGCGGTGGTGCCCACCCGGGTCTCCGACAGCCGGCCGTCCCTGACGATCCGGGCGAGCACCGGGAACGCCGTGATGGAGAAGGCCGTTCCGACGTAGAGCGCGAAGGTGCTGGCGTCCACTCCGTCCCCCGCGTGCTGGGAGAACATCACTCCTGCCGCGCCCAGCCCCAGCAGGAACGGGACGGCCATCGAGAAGCCGGCCATCCCCCCGACCGCCCGCCCCCGGCCGCGCAGCCGGCTCAGGTCCAGTTCCCAGCCGGCGAGAAACATGAAGAGCAGCAGCCCGATCTGGGCGATGGCCGAGAGCATCGGGCGGGCGTCGTCGGGGAAGATCCGTTGGGGCAGATCGCCGGGGAGCAAGCCCAGCAGGCTGGGGCCGAGCATGATTCCGGTGGCGATCTCGGCCACCACGGGGGGTTGGCGCAGCCGGCGGCTGAGCGCCACCATCGCGGTCCCCGCCAGCAGCACGATCGCCACGTCGGCGACCACCACCGCCTCCAGGGGCAGACCATCGGCGCTCGCCATCAGACCTCCAGGGAGGGGGAGAAGAGGGGGAGGCACGGCGGCGCGGGGCGTCCCAGCCGGCCTGTGGGCAGTCTCCTCCGCCGGTCGGGGGCACCACCATTGGCCTTGGGAGCGAAACCCGCCGCGCCGTCGGTGACGGGCGGGGGGACTTAAGGAGGACGGCGAGCCGAAGTGATGAGCAGGGCGGCCCGCGGACCGCACCTTCGACGGAGAACAACGGTGCGAACAGTCGAGCCGGCACCCGGCGCCGCCGGGGAGCCCGGGAGGGGCCCGGCGGTCCCCGCACCGGCAAAACGAGCCTTGCTAGCCAGCAGAGGGGCTGTTATACATGGCAGCCGGAGAATTAATTCTCCGATGAAGGATGTTACGGGGCGTTACTTTCTCTGCTGCGTCGACTCGGCAGCAGCACTCTCGGACCTGGGCGTTTCGCCCGCTGGCACGGCTCACCACCTCTCACGCTACGACCACGGAGAGTGCATATGGAGTTCAGCTGGAGTGCCGAACAACAGGAGCGTCACACCAGGACCCTGGACGCGGTCCGGAGGCGCTTCCCCGAGACCAGCGGGGCGCCACGGGTGCCCTACAGCCGTTCTGACTGGCGAGCCTTGGGCGAACTGGGCCTGCTGGGCGCCTGCGTTCCGACGGAGTACGGTGGCGCGGGCCTCGGCGCCCTGGACACCGCGCGGCTCTACGAGGCGCTGGGCGAGGGCTGTTCCGACACCGGCCTGGTCTTCGCGGCCAGCGCCCACCTCTTCGCCTGCGCGGTGCCCCTGTCCGACTTCGGAAGCGAAGAGCTGAGGAAGCGCTACCTGCCCGGCCTGGTGGACGGAAGCACCATCGCGGGCAACGCCATGACGGAGGCCGACGCCGGGTCCGACATCTCCCGACTGTCCGTCACCGCCACGCGTGTGCGCGGGGGTTACGTGTTGAACGGGCAGAAGACGTTTGTGAGCAACGGCCCCGTCGCCGATCTGCTGGTCACCTACGCCACCACCGACCCCGAGTCGGGACACCTCGGCCAGACGGCGTTCGTCGTCGAGGGGACGGCCGACGGTGTCAGCAGAAGCGAGCCGTTCGAGAAGATGGGCCTGCGCTCCTGTCCGGGCGGAGGCGTCCGCTTCACCGACTGCTTCGTCTCCGACGACCAGGTGATCGGCCGCCCCGGGATGGGCGCCGCCATCTTCCAACACTCCATGGGCTGGGAACGCGCCTGCCTCTTCGCCGGCTATCTGGGCCTCTCCGCCAGACTGGTGGACCGCGCCGTGGCACACGCGAGGGAACGCCGCCAGTCCGGCCGCCGCATCGGCGCGTTCCAGGCCGTCTCGCACCGGATCGTCGACATGAAGCTCCGACTGGAGAGCGGTCGGTTGCTCCTCTACCGCGCCTGCTGGGAGATGGACCGCGGCGGGCCGGCCAGGCTGCCCGTCGCGCTCTCCAAGCTCGCCGTCTCCGAGGGCACCGTCGCCAGCGCGATGGACGCCGTGCGGGTCTTCGGCGGACGGGGCTATCTCGCCGACGAGGGGATCGAGGCGGCGCTGCGCGACGCGATGCCCTCGGTGCTCTTCTCCGGCACGAACGAAATCCAGAAGGAGCTGGTGGCAAGGGAGTTGGGGCTGTGAGACTGGAGGATCTGGTCGCCTCGGCGGCCCGCGTCGCTCCCGATTCCCCCGCTGTCCGGGCGCCCGACGGCGAACTGACCTACCGTCAACTCGACGCTCTGGCCGAGCGGTACGCCGCCGCACTCGCCGCCCGGGGCGTGGGGGCCGGCGACCGGGTGGTGATCTGGTCCGGGAAGAGCCTGCACGCGGTCGCGCTGATGCAGGGCTGTCTGCGGGTGAACGCGGTCTACGCCCCCGTCGCCGAGTCCAACCCGCCCACCAGGCTGGCGAAGATCGCCGACGGCTGCACCGCGGCCCTGGTGGTCACCGATGCCGAGGGCCTGGAGCGCGTGCCCGAGGCGTCGGCCGTCAAGGCGCCGGTGCTCTCCTTCGGCGAGCTGCTCGCCGAGCCGGTGTCAGATGCCCCGACCGGGGCCGTCCGCGCCGTCGGTGGCCCGGACGACCCCGCCTACCTCCTCTACACCTCGGGCTCCACGGGAGACCCCAAGGGCGTCTGCGTCAGTCACCGCAACGCCCTTGCCTTCGTCGAGTGGGCCGTTGACCACCTCGGACTGGGGCCCGGGGACCGGCTGGCCAACCACGCGCCGTTCAACTTCGACCTGTCGGTCTTCGACCTCTACGCGGCCTTCGCCGCCGGAGCCGAGGTCCATCTGATCCCCCAGGGCGTCGCCTACGCGCCCGAGTTGCTGGTGCGCCTGCTCTTCGAGCGCCGGATCACCGTCTGGTACTCGGTACCCTCGGCACTGACCCTGATGATGAGCAAGGGCGGGCTCCTCGACCAGGACCCCCCGCGGCACCTGAGGATCTGCCTCTTCGCCGGCGAACCGTTTCCGCTGCCCTACGCGCAGCGGCTTCGTGCCCACTGGCCGGACGTGCGGATGTTCAACTGGTACGGGCCGACCGAGACCAACGTCTGCACGTCCTACGAGGTCACGGCCGATGACCTCGCCCGCTCCACTCCGCTGCCCATCGGCACGGCGGCCTCCGGCGACACCCTCGAACTGCGCGGGGGCGAGGAGGAGGACGTACGAGAGCTGTGGGTCTCCGGGCCCTCCGTGATGCTCGGCTACTGGGGACGTGAGCCGCAACGCGGGGCCTATCCCACCGGAGATCTCGTGCGCGAGACCCCCGACGGGAATCTCGAATACGCGGGGCGCAGGGACCACATGGTGAAGATCCGTGGGCAACGGGTCGAACTCGGTGAAATCGAGAGCGTACTCGACAGTCACCCTTCGGTGGCTGACTCCGCGGTGGTCGTCGTCGGTGAAGGGCTCCGGGCGGCGTTGCATGCCGTCATTGTCCCGCAACCGGGGAGTAGGGTTTCGTTTCTTTTGCTCAAGCAATGGTGTGCCGAGAGGCTTCCCGTCTATATGCTCCTTGACGTGCTGCATACGGTGGATGAACTGCCGAGGACGGAAAACGGAAAGAAAGACCGGATGGGTATGGCGGAGAAGATAGAGTCGGGCCGATTCTGACGCGCCGTAAATCAACCTTAGTGGGCCTCCTCCAGAGTTCTGGAAGAGGCCCACTGGCAGTCGGTCCGGTAATTCGGAGGTCAGGCTCCCGCCGTGGCGAGCACCGGCACACCGACGCGCACCATGCCGATCTCGTACGCGTAGATCACCGCGTGTACCCGGTTGCGCAGGTCGAGTTTGTCGAGCATCCGCTGGACATGGGACTTGACCGTGCTCTCGCTCACGAAGAGCGCGGCGGAGATCTCCGCGTTGCTCAGGCCTCGGGCGATCAGCTGGAGGACGTCGGACTCCCGCCTGGTCAGGTGCCCGAGACAGACCCCGACGGTCGGCTCCTCGCCCATCACCGGGGGCCCGTGGTCGGCGGGCATCCCGTGGGGCAGGAAGAGCGCGTAGCCGGCGGCCACCAGTCGGACCGCCGAGACGATCTGCTCGGGGCTCGACTGGTTGAGGAGCAGTCCGCGTACGCCGAACTGGGGAAGTCGGTACACCCGTTCGTCGACCTGGTCCACCAGGACCAGCACGGGAGGCGGCTTGCCGGAGCCGTTGGTGGTCAGCCTGCGGATCCCGGCGGTGTCGAGCGAGTCCGTGGTCGCGTCCAGGACGACGAGGTCCGGCTGTAATTGGCCGATGCTGTCGATGGCCTTGCCGATGTCCGCCGCGTCCCCGGCCACTTTCAAGTCCTCGTTGCTTTCCAGAAGTGAGCGGTATCCAGCCCTGGTCACGGTCTTCTCGTTGACTACGAGTATTCGAGTGGTGGCTGCTGTCTGTGACACGATCCCCCCGAAAGATCAATCGGTCCGAGCCTGAATTAAGGTAGCACAGCCGGTCACTTGTGTGAATCCCCTGAATGCGCGTGAGGCGTGAACGCAAGGTTCGGGATTCTGTAAGTGGAATCTGCATTGCGGAGTTGGTCACCTAGCGTGAGAAAGTGGAGGGGCGGTTTGTCTGGTGGTGTGGGGGTCTTCGCTCGGATGGCCGTGGATGCCTGGTTTCTGATTCTTTTGGTTGAAAAACTGAGTGACTGGTGTGGCTGTTGAGATGCCTGATGGGTCGTCGATGTCCTGTTCATTTCGGTGCAACAATTCCGACATCCCATGGAGTTGCATTCTCCGATGCCGCGACGAATTCCCCTGACCGGACTCAACGGCGGCCCCGACGGCGAGCAGGAGCCGGCAGAGCGCGATGAACGGCTGTATATCTGCCGGGTGGCAGATATTGTCGACGCGCTGACCACGGGGAGAGAGGGAGGCCGGCGACGGGGACGCGCGTGGGGGCGAAGCGATCTCCTCGGCCGCGGACGTGGACTCGCTCGTGGGCGCCTTCGGCGTGGTACTGGTCGATGAGCTCGCCAAGGTAGCGCGCCTGGACCAGTTCGTCGCGCGGGTGGTCGCCGCGGACGCGTGGGGTGGCGGCGAACCAGTTGACGATCTGGAAGGAGCCGGCTCCTCGTCGGTCGGCACCGGTGAACGCGCCGCAGCCGAACTCGGTGATGACGGCGGGCCTGCCGTGCTCGCGCACCAGGCCGCGTAGCCGCTCGGCGTAGCCGGCCTGGTTGCTGACGTTGACCGCGTACTTTACCGGGCCGTCGCCGGCAAGCGGCTTCGACCACGGCGCCCTGGCCGACCTGTGTCGCCACCCCGCCGCCGGGCTCACGGAGTTGGCCCCGGGACGCCTTCGTCCGCCAAGTGCCGGACGGCCCGGGGGGAGGCACCGAGCTCCCGCCGGCACGCCTTGTTGAACGCCTGGAGGTCGGGGATGCCGACCTGGGCGGCGATCGCGGGAATGGAGAGGGTGGACTCGCGCAGCAGATGCCGGGCGCGGGCGATCCGGCGCCGGCGGATGTAGGCGACGACCGTGTCGCCGGTGGCGGCGCCGAAGAGCCTGGTCAGGTGGTTGTGGGAGACGCCGGCCGCGTGGGCGACGGCCGGCACGGTGAGGGCCTCGGCGAGGCGGGCCTCGATATACGCGATCGCGGTGTCGACGGCCGGGTGCGGGGTCTTCCCCCGCCCCTGGGGCGAGCCGGGCGGGGCGAGATGGGCGACGCGCCACAGGACGGCCCAGATCTCCGCCGCGGCACGGACGGGAGTGCCGGGCCAGGCGGCCACGGCCTGCTTCATGTGGGAGGAGAGCAGGGGCAGTTCGGATCCCGCGTCCTGCATGACGGGCACGGTGCGACGCTCGCCGGCGCCCGGCAGGCGCAGATGCGCGAAGAGGTGCTGGCACCGGGAGCGATAGCGGTAACGGACAGTCGTGGCCGGCGGCACGAGGCTGATCCGGCCGGGGCGGATGGCGTGGTGCGTGCCGTCCACGGTGAGATCGGCCTCGTACGGATACAGGTGGAGCTGCCACAGGTCGGGCAGCCGAAAGACGTCGACCTGCCCGGCCGGGCCGTGGAAGCCGACCCCGACGCTCGTCACCACGGGGGGCTCGGCGAGGCTTACGACGGTCTCCCTCATGGTGAGAAATTACCAGTGGAGAGGGAGCCGGACCCACGCGTGGACGGGCGCGCCCCGCCTACCGTGGCGCCATGACGACGACAATCGCACCCAAGCTGCTCACGTCGGTGCAGATGGCACACTTCGTCTCGCACGGCTCGCTGCGGCTGGACGCCGTGGTGCCACCGGAGCTCAACGCCGAGGCCGTGGAGGTCCTGCGGGACGGCGTCCGGGCGGCGCCCCACGGCACGCCGGCCACCCTGGCGTACCCCGAGGGGTCCTTCGTGCGGCGGCTCATCGAACTCGACGAGCTGGCGGGCGTGTTGCACAGCCTCGTCGGCCCGGAGCCGAACATCGACCACCACGCCGTGCACGTGCGTCAGCCACGCGAGGGGCAGGCGCAGCCGCTCCACGCGGACGCCATCATCGACGTGCGGTCGGACGCGTTCGACGTCCAGCTCATGTACTACCCGAGCGAGGTGACGCTTGAGATGGGCGGCACACTCAGCGTGCCCGGCAGCCATCTGCGGCGCACGAACGAGAGCGACACCGGCCGCTACCAGAATCTGCGGGGTCAGAGCCGGCTGGTGTGCCCGGCGGGGACCGTGGTGTTTATGCACCACGGTCTGTGGCACGGTGGCCGGCGCAACGACAGCGACTCCCCGCGCTACATGTTCAAGATCCGCTTCAACCCGACGGTGCGGCAGCGGCGGCTCTGGGACACCTCCGACCTGCACGACCCGCGGGTGGCGGCGGAACTGGACGCCGACTTCCCCTGGTACGAGCACGCCACGGGCCGCCTGGAACGGTACAACCGCGTTCTGCTGTGGCGGTCCCTGACCGGCGACGAGGACTTCGACCTGGAGCACTGGGTCACCCGCGTCTCCAACCGGCCTCGGGGAGCCGCGGCATGAGCGCCCCGCGTCCCGTCCCCGCGTCCACCGTCCGCCAGCGGCTCCTGGTGCTGTACCTGTCGACCTCCGCGCTGGACTCCGCAGTCGTCGGCTGGGCGCACTACGACGGCACCGGCCGCACCTCGCCGACCACGGGCGACAGCGAGGAACCGCCCTACGCCACGGGCGTGGCGGCCCTGTGCGACGGCTGGCGGCTGATCCAGGCCGCTCAGCTCATCCCGCCCTACCCCGGACACGAGTACGAGGTGTCCTATCTGAAGCACGAGTTCTTCTTCGAGAAGCTCGTCGACCTCGGCGACGGCCGGTAGCGCCAACGGTCGGCCCGTGCCGACCTGTTGACCGGGTCCCCCTCGCCGGGGGTGAGGGGGACCCGGGAGTGGTGCCGGTTCAGCGCGCCGTCAGGCGGCGGCGCCAGAGGAGGAGCGCGGTGCCGGCGATCAGTGCCGCGAGGGTGAGGCCGAGCACGGGAAGCACGGCACCGCCGGTGACGGCCAGCGGGCCCTTGCCTCCGCCCCCGTCAGGGGAGCCGCCCCCCCGTCCGGAGAGCCGCCGCCATCGCCACCGGGACCGCCGCCACCGGGACCGCCGTCGCCGCCACCGGGACCACCGGTGCCGGGGGACGGGGTGAGCTGGCCGCCGGCGTGACCGCCGCCGTCCGAACCCGCCCCGCCGTCGGGGTCCGTGGGGTCGCCCGGGCCGTCCGGTTCACCGGGGCCGTCCGGGCCGTCCGAGTCGTCCGGCCGCTCCGGCGGGGTCACCCCCTCCTCGGTGACCCACTTCGACCCGTCCGCGTACCGGGTCACCGTGAAGCTGTCCAGCGTGTCCCCGATCGCTCCCGGAGCCGCCCGGTCGTCGCCCTTGTGGGCGATCACCGAGCGGTACGACAGGGTCTCGCCCTCCACCGTGATCGCCTGGTACGTGGACGTCTGCTGCGCCCGGACGACCTGGGTGGCGCCGTTGCGGGTCCAGACGTTGTCGTCCTCCGGCTGGAGGTCGTAGAACTTCGCACCGGCGTCCGCCACCACGTACACCGGGCCCGTGGTGAGGCCGGGGGTGTCCGTCGCGTCGTCGTCCACATGGCCGCGCGCGTAGGTGTGGTCGTGGCCCGCGAGCACCAGGTCGACGTTGTGCTCCTGGTAGACGGGCAGCCACGCCTCGCGGATGTCCGGCTCGTCGCGGCCCGCGCCGGCCGAGAACACCGGCTGGTGGTGCAGGACCACCGTCCAGGTGCTGGGGTTCTCCTCCAGGACCCGGTCCAGCCAGACGGCCTGCATCCGCACCCAGATGTCGCGGGCCTCGGCGCAGTCGAAGTCCGCGAGGTCGGCCGGGCGGGCGAGTTCGCAGATGTCGTCTCGGTTGGCGTTGAGCACCACGAACCTGACGTCCTGATGGTCCACGTGGTACACGGTGTCCCGCAGCGCCGTCGCGAGATGCTCCCCGTACCGGTCGGCGTCCGCTCCGGCGTCGGACGGCAGCGGTCCGTTGGCCGGGTAGACGAAGCTCGCTCGGTTGGTCTGGAGCAGACCGTTGCCGGAGTTGAACTCGTGGTTGCCGACCGTCACCAGGTTCTGCTGGGTGGCGAGGGCGGCGGGGTTGGCCGCGAACCAGGTGTTCCACTCGCCCTCGTGGGAGTTGTCGATGAGATCCCCGGCGTACAGGGCGGCCCTGGCGTCCGGGTACTCCTCGTTCGCCCGCGCCGCGATGGCGGGCCAGACGTCGTCCAGGCCCTGCTGGTTGTCGCCGTAGTAGAGGAAGGTGAACGGTTCGGCGCCGGCGGCGGCCGTGGTGAAGGCGTGCCAGGGGCTCCACGCCCCCTCGTGGCCGACCCGGTAGGAGTAGCGGGTGTCGGGGGCGAGGTCGGTGAGGGCGGCCGTGTAGCCGGTGAACGAGGCGTCGCCGACATGGGCCTCCGTCAGCACCTCGGCCTCGACGGTGCGCACCTCCTCCGCCTCACCCGCGTCGTCCGCGCGGAGTTGGACCGCGCCCGAGTCCGCCCGGCTGCGCCAGGTGACCCGCTGCTCGGTGGCCGGGTCGGCGGCCGGGGTGAGGACCACGCGTTCGGGGGTCTCGTCCGGGGCCGGGGGCGCCGTGTCGCCGAGCGCCACGTCGAAGACGTGCATGACGCCCCGGTCGGAGCCCTCCGGCAGCAGCACCGCCTCGACGGCCAGGTCCGGGTCCACGGCGGCCGGCGCGGTGGCGAAGACCTTCGCCTCGGTGGTGTCCTGCCCGCCGTCCGCGCCGTTGCGGCCGGGGACGGTGACCACCGGAACGTTGCCGAAGCGGTAGGAGGTGCCCGGCGTCCAGTCGGTGAACTGGACGGGAACCTCCTGCGTGGAGCCGTCCGCGTAGACGACGGTCGCCGTGCCCTCGGCGGGGCCGTTGGTGGCCAGGCCGAGGAAGGACACCGAGGCGCCCCGCCGTCCGCCCAGGTCGACGCGCTGGCCGTGCGGCACCCAGTTGTCGGGCTCGCCCGCCCGGGTGTCCGGCCAGTGGAAGACGGTGCCGGTCTCCGGCACCGTCAGTGCGGCGCCCGGGGTGGCTCCCGCGGCGGCCAGGTGGTCGCGGGAGAGGCTGTTGCCTGAGGCGTCCAACATGCCGGTGGCGCCGCGACCTTCCGCCGTGGTGCCGACGTTGTTGTACGCGTCCTCCTGGGCGTCGTACGAGGGGGGAACGTCGTCGGCCCCCGTGCCCCAACTGCCGGGAGTGGCGCCCATGGTGAAGTCCAGGGTGCCGCCCGTCCTGGAGAACGACTCCGGGAGCCAGGAGGCCGTGGAGTCGGTGCCGTTGACGGCGAGGGACTGGATGTAGCGCTGGTCCGTTCCGGCGCCCGGCGCGTCGATGGCGATGGCGCGGTCGCCACCGGCGCTGTCGATGAGCACGCGCGGGAACATCGGCGAGGAGACGGCCAGGTCGGCGGTGCCGTACACCGAGGGGTGCAGGCCGATCGACGCCCAGACGTACCAGGCGGAGAGGGCGCCGAGGTCGTCGTTGCCGGGCAGGCCGCTCGGCGAGGTGTCGAACATCTCGTCGGCGGCGCGGTACAGCACGTCGGTGGTTCCGGCGGGCTGGCGCAGCCAGTTGTAGATCCACGGCGTGTGGAAGACGGCCTCGTTGCTGAGGTAGGAGTACGGGGTGCCGTACACGCCGGCGTCCAGCTCGGTGAAGAACGTGTCGAGCTGTTCGGTGACGGCCTCGGCGCCGCCCCGGCGTTCGATCAGGGACGCCAGGTTGTGCGGGACGAGCCAGCCGTACTGGTAGCCGGTGGACTGCTCGAACTGGTCGCCGCGCTCGCCGAGGTCGAAGTCCCGGTCGAAGCCGTCGCGCGCGCGGGGCCGGATGTGGTCGCTCTCCGGGTCGAGGACGTTATGCCAGTGCTGCGCCCTGGTCATGAACCGGCGGTGGTTGTCCTCGTCTCCGAGCCTGCCGGCGAGTTGGGCGATCGCGAAGTCGTTGATCGCGTACTCCAGCGTCTTGGAGGTCGCGACATCGCCGTTGCGGCTCTCCACCCAGCCCAGGCCGGCGTACTGGTGCAGATGGGGGCGGTTGCTGGCGTCGGCGGGCAGCGTCTGGGTGGCGACCATGGAGGCGAGCGCCGCCTCGCGGTCGTAGTCGGTGCTGCCGAACGCGTCGATCGAGGCCAGCATGACCTGGAGGCCGTCACCGCTCATCTTCTGCTGCGAGACGCCGTTGTGCGGCCAGTTGGGCCAGCGCCCGGTCTGGGTCGCCAGGTCGGTCAGGGACTGGTTGATGTCCGAGCCGACGTCGGGGAAGAGCAGCGCGATCAACTGGGCGTGGCCGCGGTAGCTGTCCCAGCCGGAGTAGGTGGCGTACTGGTGGCGGCCCTCGGCGACGCGCCGGACGGTGCCGTCGTAGCCGAGGTACTCGCCGTTGACGTCGTCGTAGAGGTTGGGGTGCAGCAGCGCGTGGTACAGCGCCGTGTAGAAGACGGTGCGCTGGGCGTCGTCGCCGCCCGTGACGTCGACGGTGGACAGGGCGTCCCGCCAGGCCGCGGCGGCCTCCGCGCGCAGCTCCTCCGCGGTGCGGTCGCCGGCCTCGGTGGAGGCGTTGAGCGCGGCGTTCTCCACGCTGACGTAGGAGACGCCGACGCGGGCGGTGACCTCGGCGCCGCGCGGGAAGGTGACGAAGGCGCCCGAGCCGTGGGAGAACGTCGACTCGGCCTCGGTGCCGCCCGGCGTGACGTCGGAGCCGCTCCAGGTGCCGTGCGAGGCGAGGGGGGTGTCGAAGGTGGCGGAGAAGTGGACGCGGTAGCTGCCGCCGCCGCAGACGGTGCGCGTCTCGGTCCAGCCGGAGACGGTGTCGCCCTCGACGGTCACGGCGCTGGCGCTGGAGCCGTTGTTGGAGCCGGCCACGTCGAACACGAGGGTGGCGGAGTCCCGGTCGTCGGGGAAGTCGAAGGTGGCGACGCCGGTGCGGGGGGCCGCCGTCAGGCTGACGTCGGTGCCGTTGTCGAGGCCGACCGCGTAATGGCCCGGCTCGGCGTGCTCGTTGTCGTGGGAGAAGTCCAGGTAGTAGTCGCCGATGCCGTCGGCCGGCGAGGTCGGCAGCCCGTGGTCGGCGGTCAGCCGGCCGGTGTACGGCAGGATCGGCACGTCGAAGGCGCCGTTGTTGTGGGCGCAGCCGGTGCCGGAGAGCCGGGTGAGGCCGAAGCCGCGCAGCTGGTCGGCGTCGTACTCGTATCCGCCCCAGTTGTCGCCGCCGCGCGTGTGGTGCGTGGTGGGGGTGAACTGGACCATGCCGAAGGGCAGCGTGGCACCGGGCCAGGTGTTGCCGTAGGCGCTGTTGCCCTTGTTCTGGGTGGTGTCGTGGCGGGTGCCGATGAACTGGTCCACCGCGTCGAACGGGCTGAGCCGCGAGGCGTCGCCGCCCTGGTCGCCGGCGGCGGAGCCCGGTGCCGCCGCCACCGCGCCGAGTCCGGCCACCAGGGCGGCGACGACGGTCGCTGAGACGGATCTCTCTCTGACGCGCTGGTTCCGACGCCGTCGGAAACGAAACATGATGCCTCTTCACTGCTCGGCTGCCTGGGGCGGTGCTTCGGACGCCGGGCCGCGCCACCGGGGGTGGGAGGGCGGCCCTCAACGCCGGGACCGCCCAAAACCGTTTCTTTCCGCCGCGAACGGTGGCTTGCGTGCCCGTGAACGGCGGATGATCGTCTCCTCCTGGCCGCGCCGCGCCCAGGGCGGCGACGCTCCGGGAAGCGCCCCGCCGGCGAGAGCGACTAGGCACGCGCTGCCGCGCCCTCAGGAGCCGCCGACCATCCTGTCGGCGATGTCCTGCAACCGGGGCAGGAGTTCGTGGATCGCCTCGTCGTCGGGCTCCTCGCCGATCCAGCCGGTGACCTGTCGCCGGGTGGCCACGATCGTGGCGCGCCGGATGTCGCCCGACGTCCACACCTCGATGCGGGGCGCCTCCTTGGTGTCGACGTAGAGCACGGGGTCGTCGGCCGGCGAGTCGAGCAGCGTCCGCACGTGGAACGCGGTGATCGCGGGGGCGGGGGCGAAGTCCATGGGGACCTCCGTAGTGTGCGGGGCCGGGGTAGTACTCCTGCTCTCTTCCGAGCCGTCCACACCCCGGGCGCCCGGGAGGACGGCGACCACCGGCTCGCCAGGGCCCCCGCCGCGGCCGTCACCGGTCCGGCACCACCGCTCCCCGCGCCGACCCTGTCCCGCGGTCGCGCGACACCGCTGGCTCGCGGTCAGCACGGGGGCGCCGCACGGCTGTAGCGCGCCTGACCGGCGGTCAGTTCAGGTGCGTGGGTGGGCACACCATCCCGCCGTGCCGACGGTGCGGGAGGAGCGGCACGGAGAACGTGCCCCCGCGGAGCCAGCCGAGCCAGGTGAGCCCAGCCGAGTCAGGTGAGCCAGGGTCATGGGATCGCCCCGGCGGTTGAGGACGGCCCCGGACGGCCGGTCATGCGGAGGCCGGACGGGGCGCCGGGGCAGACGCGGGCGCAGGTCAGGCGAACGGCTGCGGCCACGGGTTGAGTTCCTCCTCGGCGCGCACCGGATGTCCCGCGCGGGCCGGCGCCTCGTACAGCCGCCGGTGGCCCTTGAACTGCGCCAGCGGGTCCACGCTCATCGGCTGGAGGTCCGGGATCACCACGTTGACGGCGGTCAGCCCGCAGTCGGCCAGCTCCCGGGTGGTGCGGTCCACGACGACCGGGCGGGCGCCGATGTCCGCCAGCCGGCCGATGACCTGCCGCAGCGCCCGCGCCGGGTCGGCGGGCAGCGCGGCGGTCGCCGGGCTCGGACGGTCCCCGGCGCCGTCGAGCAGGAAACCGAACGCGGCGGCGCGTTCCGGCGCGGCCATGTACCGGGAGGCAGCGGTGAGCGCCGTCATGTCCTCCACGGCGACCGGCCCCGCCCCCTCCTCCCGCCGCTCGTCCTGGTGCTCGTGCAGGAACTCGATGATGGAGACCGCTTCGAGCACGGCCCCGACCGCCGCGTCCGCGAGGTCGCGGCCGGTGCCCGCCGCGACAGCGGTGCGCACGGCGGGATCGTGCGGGGCCACCAGGACGCAGTACACCGTGGGGACGCCCAGGTCGCCCGTGGCGTCGAAGAGACAGGTCTCCACGAACCGCTGCTCCAGCTCCCGCGCGAGGTGCCGCACGGTGTCCCCGAGGGCGGCGGGGGCCAGCGAGGGCAGGGCCATCCGCTGGAGCCACAGGACCGCGACGGCGTCCCGCTCGATGACCTCAAGCGCGCCGCGCAGCACCGCCTCCACCGGGTCGGTGTGCACGGCGTACCCGGTGGAGATGAGGTAGCAGAAGCGTTCGGCGTCCATCGGGTCGGCGAGGCCGTAGCAGGCCATGGCGGCCGGGACCCACAGCTCCCGCCGGGTGCGCAGGTCCGTGCCGCGCACCCACCGGATCGGCGCCCGCGGATCGAAGGGCACGAGCCGGCACTTGGGATGGGCGTACTCGGCCGCCGACAGGCGCGGGAACCGCTCGGGTTCCAGGCACGTGCCCGCGAGCTCGGCGGCACTCGCCACGACGCGTTCCTCACCGAGGGTGTCGCAGCCCGCGTACCGTTCGGCGGCTTCCGCGACGGCGAGGAAACGGGCCAGGTCGGGGGAGTGCGGCGCCCGCCCGCCGCCCTGTGCCCGGGTACCGATGCCGAGACCGCGCGCCACACCGGGTTCCCCGACCTCGGCGGAGCAGCGGTAGGAGTGCGGCAGCAGGGGAGAGCGCCGGGGTTCGCTGACGCCGGAGACCACGCCGTACGGGGAGACCAGGGCGTCCAGGGCGCGCAGCCCCGCCGGTACCTGTGGGGCGTGCTCCATGGGGCGTACTCCTCGCGCGACGGGACCAGCGGGACCCACCCTGCGCGCGCCCCCGGTCGCGGCCCGGTCCCGCGCCGGTCTTCCCGGGACCGGGGCACGACCGGAGGACCTCCGAGAGTGTGCGGCGTGGCCGCCATGTGGCGGCCACGCCGCACAGCACTGTGCCGTCGGAAGGAGAACACCGTGAGCGACAACGGACTGGATCTGGACCTGGAGCTGGAGGCGGAGGACTACGAGGAGTCCGGGCCCATGACCCCGATGGACCTGGCCTGTCAGGGCTCCAGCTGCGGCGGCGCCTGCATGTTGCCGGCCTGCTTCATGAAGCCCCGCCCCTGACCCCACTGAGGTCTCCAGCTCCAGGAGGCGTGGCCGCGCCGCGGCGGCCCGTCCGGTGGCGCCGCACCGTCCGGGCCGTGCCCGGGGAAGAGGAAAGACGCGACATGGTGGAACCGACACCGCCACCGTCCCCCGTACTGCTCGGGCTCGGGGCGTTCGGCCTGCGGGTGACGCGGCTGCTCGCCGACAGCCTGCCCACCGCCCGGGTGGTGGACGCCGACACGATGGAGCGGGCGCTGCGCGAGCGGCCAGGCCCGCTGGTGGTCGCCTCCTGGCGGCCGGCTCCCGGACTGTGCGAACGGGCCGACGGGCTGGCGTACGCACTCGGCGTGCCCTGGCTGCCCGTCATCGACGAGCACCCGGCCGTGCTGGTCGGCCCGCACGTTACCCCGCCGGGCGGACCGTGCTTCGGCTGCTACCGCGACCGCTGCGCCCAGCACGATCAGCACCATCGGGACACCGAGGCCGTGCACCGCGCCTACGACCGCGACCCGGGACTCGGCCCCACCGGGTATCTGCCCGCCCACGCCCGGGTGGCGGCCGGTATCGCCCTGGGGATGCTGCGCCGCCCCGGCGCGTACCCGGGACGCGTGGTGCGGATCGCGAAACAGGACATGTCCTTGCACGGTCACCCCGTCATCCCCCGCCACGGCTGTCCCCGGTGCGCCCCGGTGGGCGACCGGCCGGAGCCCGCGCTGCCCGCACTGCTGGACGCGGTGTACGAGGAGGCCGGCGATGTCCGCTGATCAGCACCGCGGTGGCCGGGAGCCCGCCGGCCCGGGCACCGTTCCCCCCGGCACGGTCCTCCCGGGCCCGGTGGAGCAGGAGCGCGCGGGGCACGCCCGGGAGGGCCGGCCCGCTCCGGCCGGTACCGAGGGCCCGGCGCTGCGGCGCGGACTGGCCGTGATCGCCCACGACGGGGGAACCATCGTCCAGGGCGGTACCCGCCGGCACGTCTTCCGGGGAAGGACGGCGCGCGAGGTCCTGCCCGTGCTGCTGCCGCTGCTGGACGGCACCCGCACGCGCCCCCGGCTGTGCGCGGCGGTGGGGCTGTCCGCGCCGCAGCTGGACGCGGTGCTGGCCCTGCTGCGCCGGCGGGGGCTGCTCGAAGAGCGCCGCGGGCGGCGCGCGGAGCGCGTGGCGAGCCATGTGGCGGACTTCGTCTCCCGCGGCGTCGAGTGGACCGGCGCGCACCGCGACGCCGACGCCTGCCTCGACGCCCTCGGCCGGACCGCCGCCCTGGTCTACGGCCCGGCCGGCACCGCCGGTGTCATCGCCGCCGACCTCGCCGAGAGCGGAGTGGGACACACCGCGACGCCACCGCCGCCGCCACCGGGACCGGCCCCGGAACTGGCCGCCGCCCCCGCCTCCCGGGGCGCCGCGCGCACGCTCCTCGTCGTGGTGGACGAACCGGGGCAGGACGGCCTGCTGGAACGGGTCGCCGCCCAGGGCGCCGCGTGGGACGTCCCGGTGCTGCGGGTGGCCGTCGACCGCGACCGGGTGGAGCTGGGCCCGGTGTTCCTGTCCGGCTACACCGCCTGCGTCGCCTGTTGCCGGGCCGGCCGGGCCGCCGCCGGCTGGGGCGAGCCGCGGTCCGTGGACCCGGACACCCGCGACCTGCTGGCCGGCCTGGCGTGCTCCGAGGCGCTGGCGCTGCTGGGCGCGTCGAGTACGACGGCCCCGGCCCGCACGCTGCGCGCGGTCTCGGTGCCGGACGGCGGGAGCGAACGGTTCTTCGTGGCCCCCGAACCCGGCTGCCCGGACTGCGGCACCGGTCCCGCCGCCGAGGACGGTGCCGCCGTCGCCGAACTGTACGAGTGGACCGTCGAACGGCCCCCGCCGCCGGCGGTGGCGCCCGGCGACCCGCCCCAGGACGTCGCCACCCGCTGGGCGGACCTGGCCGGGGACCGGCCCGCGCGGTCCTTCGTCACCCGGCCCCGGTGCCCGTTGCCCGCGGCCGGGCTCCCGGTGCCCGGCACCTTCGGCGCGGGGGCCGGCCAGCCGGCCGGCGACCCCTCGGGGATGGCGGAGATCGCCGACGTCCTCGCCCGGGTCGGCGGCTTCCGGGACACCGACGACCCCGCGGCCGGCCGCTGGGCGCCCAGCGGCGGTTCGCTCGCCTCGGTGGAGCTGTACCTGCTCACCCGCGAGGGACAGGTGGACCTGCCAGGCACGGTGTTCCGCTACGACGACACCCACCACGAACTGATCGCCGTACGACCGGAACCCGTCCCCCTCGACCGGGCGTTGCGCTCCACGGACCTTCGCGCTGAGGACGTCGGCCACGTCCTGGTCATGGTGGCGGCGCACCAGCGGCTGGCCGCCAAGTACGGCGGCTTCGCCTACCGCCTGGCCCAACTCGACGCGGGCTGCGCCACCACCCAGCTGTCGGCGGTGCTGCACAGCCGGGGCACGCCCGTGGACTTCGCCTCCGCCTGGGGGCACGACCTCGCCGAAACCCTCGACCTGGTGCCGGGGGACCAGTACGTGACGGCGGTCGCGGCGGTGGGCGACCCGCCGCGCCCCCCGAGCGCCAACGCCCCCAGAGAGAACTGAGAGGAGGCCCCCATGCCGCTCATCCCCGAGGACGAGATGGAACGCCTCATGCCCGCCCTGGTGGGTCCGGCTCGCCGTGCGCTGCCCCCCACCGGCGGACCGCCCCCGGCGCCCGTCGCCGCCGCGACCGCCGCCACGCGCCCGCTGGACGCGGTGCTGCGCGAACGCCGCTCGGTGCGCGCGTTCGCCCCGCGCCCGCTCGCCGCAACCCTGCTCACCGACGTGTTTGCCCGCGCCCTGGCCACGCAGACCCGCCAGTGGCCGGTGGCGCGGCACGGGGACGCCGGCCTGCGGATCGTCCTCGCCGCCCCCGCGGTGGACGGTCTGGCCCCGGACCTGCACCGCTGGGACCCGGAACACGGCTTCCGCCCGCTGCACGCCGGGCCCGACGTCACACGCTCGCTGTGCGAGGCGTACACGGACGCCCCGGCCTTCGCCCTGGTCTGCGGCGCACCGGGCGGGACGGCGGACGCGGCCTACCCTGCGCTGCTCACCCGGGCCGGCGCCCTGGGGCACGCGATCCTCCTGTCGGCCTGCACCCACGGGCTGCTGTGCTCACCCTGGGGAGGGGCGGGTCACCAGGTCACCGGCGCGCTCCGCGCCTCCGGCGGCGCCGGGCGCCACCTGTTCACCGTCGCCCTGGGCACGGCCGGGCCCGGCCAGGCGCCGGGTGCGGCGGAAGGCCGGGCCGCGTGCTGAGCGACCGGCCCGGGACACCGGGGGAGGAACGGGCCACCGGGCGGCTGACCGTGCGGCGCGCGGCCCGACGCATGGCGGGCCGCTTCGCCCCGTACCGGTGGCAGGTCGCGGCCTCCCTGTGCGTCGTGGTGCTGGTCGCGGGGCTGTCCGTGAGCACCAACCTCGTGATCGCGCGGATCATCGACGACGCGCTGCCGTACCGGGACACCGCGCTGCTGGCGCGGCTGTGCTCGCTCATGCTGGCCATCGCCGTCGCGACGAGCGTGCTCAGCGTGGTGGAGACCGCGCTGACCCAGTGGATCGGCCAGCGGGTGACCGCCGACCTGCGGGTCGAGGTGTTCGACCGGGCGCACACCCAGCCCCTGGACTTCTACTCCGAGCACCGCGAGGCCCGCATCCAGGCGCGGTTGGTGAGCGACATCGACGGGGTGAGCCGCTTCCTCACCGGGACGGCTCAGACCATCCTGTCGTCGTTCACCCTGCTCATCGTGTCGCTGATGATCATGCTGACCCTCAGCTGGCCCATCGCGGTGGCCTCGATGGTGCTGGCCGCCGTCCTGGGCTGGGTGAACAGCCGGTTCGCCCGCAAACGGCGGCTGCTGTTCAGCCGCAGGCAGCGCCACCTCACCTCCATCCTCCAGTACGTGGCGGAGGACCTGTCGCTGGGCGGGGTGCTGCTCGGCCGCACGCTGGGCCGCAGGGGAGCCCAGCGCGCGCGTTTCGTGGAGAAGGTCGAGCGCGTACGGGACCTGACCTACCGCCAGCGGATGGCGGGCGCCACGGCGACGGCCCTGATCGGCGCGACCTTCGCGGGTGTCCCGCCGGTCATCTACTGGCTGGCCGGGACCTGGTTCGCTGATCTCTCGGTGGGAACGGTCGTGGCCCTCGTCATCCTCCAGTCGCGCCTGGCCGGGCCGATCCAGAGCCTGCTCCAGTTGAGCGGCAGCCTCCAGGCGTCCATGGCCATGTTCGAGCGGATCATCGAGTTCCTGGACCTGCGGATGGCGGAGCCGGTGGCCCGGCCCCCTGAGCCCCCGGCCGACTCGGCCGGCTCGGCCGGACCTGGCGGCTCCGACGGCCCCGCGCGTCCCGGCACCGCCCTCACGGTGCGCGTGCGCGACGTCTCCTGGCAGTACCCGGGAACGGCGCGCTCCGCCCTGGACGGCGTCACGTTGGACCTGACGGCCGGCGGGGTCCATCTGCTGGTGGGCCGCAGCGGCTCGGGCAAGAGCACCCTCGCGCTGCTGCTGGCCGGGCTGCTGTCACCGCAGCACGGCTCCCTCCTCACCGACGACGCGGAGGGCCCACCCGACCCGGCCGAAGCCCAGGACCGGGACGCCATGGCCGCCGTGCGGCGGTCGGTGGTGCTCGTTCCCCAGCACACGACGCTCTTCGACGGCTCGCTGCGCGACAACCTCGCCTTCGCCCGGAACGGGATCAGCACCGCCGAGATGGACGCCGCGCTCGCCGCCGTCCGGCTCGACGGGCTGGTCGCCTCGCTTCCGGACGGCTACGACACGCCCGTCGGGGGCGACGGCCACCGCCTGTCCGGGGGCGAGCGTCAACGCGTCGGCATCGCCCGCGCCCTGCTGGCGGACTGCCGGATGCTGATCCTGGACGAGGCCACCAGCGCCCTGGACCCGGAGACCGCGCGGGCCGTGGACCGGGCCGTACGCGACCACTGCCGTGACCGGACGCTGGTGATGATCTCCCACCGGGCGCCGCGCGTGGAACCGGCGGACCGCGTCATCGTCATGCGCCGGGGGGCGGTCATCGAGCAAGCGGTCGGGGCGATACCCCGTTCCACCACAGAGAACGACGAGGAGAACCATGCCGGATCGGGCGGCGAGGACCAGCGACGTGCCCAGGCTCGGGACCGGGTTGGGATACCGGAGTGAACTCCACGACTACATCATGGCCGGGAGGGGGACCATCGAATGGCTGGAGGTCGTCACCGACAACTACCTGGCCGGGGACGAGCGGCTGGACGAACTGAGAGCCCTGCGCGAGGACTTCACCGTGATCCCGCACGGCCTGGAGATGTCCGTCGGCTCCGAGGGCCCGCTCGACCTGGAGTACGTCGACGCCGTGGCACGGGTGGCGGACGCCGTCGACGCCCCGTGGTTCAGCGACCACCTGTGCTTCACCCGTGAGGCGGGCATCGACCTGGGCAACCTCGTGCCCACGGTGCAGACCCTCGCCAAGGCCCGTGCCATCGCCGCCCGTGCCCAGCGGGTGCAGGACCGGGTCGGCAGGCCGTTCCTGCTGGAGAACATCGCCACCTACCTCGACATGCCGGGAGAGCTGTCCCAGCCGGAGATGATCCGGGCCGTGCTCGACCACTGCGACTGCGGCCTGCTGCTCGACCTCAACAACGTCGTGGTCAACTGCGTCAACCACGGCCTCGACCCCTACGCCTACCTGGCGCGGCTCCCCCTGGACCGGGTCGTCCAGGTCCATCTGGCCGGCAACACCGAAAACGCCTACGTGGCGGGCCTCCTGATCGACAGCCACGACGCCCCGGTGGGCGAGCGGGTGTTCGCGCTGCTGGAGTGGCTGCTGCGCCGGCGGCCCGACCTGCCGGCGGTGATGATCGAACGGGACAGCGCGTTCGCCCTCTCCGTCCCCGAGATCGACGAGGACCTCAGCCGGACGCGCCACCTCATGGCCCGGTACGCCTCCGCGGGAGAGCCCCGGTGACGCCCGCGCCGGTCTCCTTCCAGGCGCTCCTGGCACGGGCGTTGACGGCCCCCGACCTGCTGCGGGAGATACGCGAGGACCCGGACGCGTTCGCCGACCGCGAGGGCCTGCCCCGGGACGAGGTGCGCCGGCTCGCCGCCATGCGGCCCCAGGGCCTGGACGCCACCTCGTGGATCGCGAGGGAGAAGACCCGCGAGCAGATCAGGGCGCTGTACCCGGCGACGATCACCGTGGCGGGCACTCTCCCCGGGGCCGGGGAACTGCTTGCCTACGGCCCCCCTGGCGGTCGCCTGGACCGCCCCGGGGAGGCGGCGGCGGCCGGCCGGCGGCTGGAGGAACTGGCGGCGCGCGCGGAGATCCCGGGGGAGGGGCGCCGGTCCGTGTTCCTGGACCTGATCCGCTTCGAGACGCTGTGGTACGAGGCCCGGGCCGGTCTCCTGGCCGGGCGCGAGACCGGGACCGCCCCCCGCGGACCGGCGTTGCGCCCCGGCGCGGTCCTGGCCTCCTTCGGCTGCGAGGTCGTGGCGGCGCACCGCGCGACGCTGGCGGCGGGTCGACTGGCGGACACCGCGGAACGCCCCACCACCTACCTGGTGGCGGCGGGCGCCGGCGGGCGGATCTCCACGGTGCGGCTGACCCCGTCCACCCGCGCGGTGCTCGCCGGTTGCGACGGGAGTACCCCGGTGGCCCGGCTGGCGGAAGCGACCGGCCACCGCGCCGACCGGATCGACGCGCTCCTGGCGGGGCTGTGGCACAGGGGCCTCGTCGTTCTCCCCCACGCCCCCTCCCGTCCCGCGCCGCCCGCGCACGGCCACGGCTGACCACCGCCCGGGGGCTCCTCCGGAGACCGCGGACGCGACGTCAGCCTCGTCGCGTCCGCCCCCGTGGTCGCCGCAGGGTGGTCAGGGGACGAGTATGAGCTTGCCGCCGGGGCGGCGGGATCGGCTGAGCCCGGCCGCTTCCTGGACCTGGTCGAAGGGGTAGGTGCGGGCGACCGGTACGGCCAGGACGCCTTCGCCGGCGAGTCTGGCGAACTCGTGCATCTGGTCGTAGCGGATCTCGGCGGTGATCCGGGCGCCCAGTTCGGCCGCGGCGGCGAAGTCCGAGACGGTGAGGACACGGTCGGGGTCCCCGGCCAGCTCGATGAGGGTCGGCAGGGAGCCGCCGTTCGGGCTGGGCTGGTCGGCGCGGTCGATCCGGCCTCCGGTCGGCGAGGCGTCCAGGGCGCGGTCCACGGCGCCCTGCGCCAGTGCGCTGACGCGTGCGGCCATGCCCTCGCCGTAGGGGGTCACCCGGGCGCCGGTCCGTTCCAGGGCGGCGGCCCGGGTCGGTCCGGCGGTGGCGATCACCCGGATCCCCCGGTGCCGCGCCAGGCGCACCGCCGTCTCGCCCACGGTGGTGCCCGCGCCGTGGACGAGCAGCAGCTCACCCGGCTGGACGCCGAGGTCGTCGAGCGCGCGCCAGGCCGTCTCGGCCGCCGTCGGGAGCGCGGCGGCCTGCTCGGGGGTGACGCCCTCGGGGATGGGCGCCCAGGCCGGCATCAGCGCGTACTCGGCGGCGCCGGCCGTCGGGCCGTCGAAGGTGACCGGGCCGAACACGCGGTCGCCGATCCGGACGCCGGTGACGTTCCCGCCGAGCGCGTCGACGGTGCCCGCGACCTCAAGGCCGAACCCGCGCGGCGGGGGCGGCAGATGGTCGGCGAGGAGGCCGTCGACGAGGTGCCAGTCGGCCGGTGTCAGGCCGCACGCCCGCACGGCGACCCGGATCTGGCCGGGTCCGGGCTCCGGCTGGGGGACGTCGCGGAGCCGGATCACGTCCGGGGGGCCGAACCGGTCGAACTGCAGAGCTTTCATAGGGCACTCCGAGTGATGACAGCATCTGTTGTCATCGACCGTACCAGCTGACGACAGTTCCTGTTGTCGTACTCTGGCGGGTATGCCGCGATGGGAATCCGACGCACAGGGCCGGCTCGAACGCGCGGCGCTCGATCTGTTCGAGGCGCAGGGGTTCGAGCGCACCTCGGTCGCGCAGATCGCGGGCGCCGCCGGCCTGAAGGAGCGCTCGTTCTATCGCTACTTCCCCGACAAGCGGGAAGTGCTGTTCGCCGGCGACGCGCTTGAGGCCCACCTCGTCGCCCAGGTCGAGGCGGCCGACCCGGACCTCGCCCCGATCGAGGCGCTGCTGACCGCGCTGGGAAACGCGGAGGAGCTGTTCCGCCCGCGCGAGTACCTGCTGCGCCGGGGAAGAGTGATCGCCGCCAACCCGGCGCTGGCCGAGCGCGACCTGATCAAGCTCGCCGCCGTCGCCGACGCGCTGGCACCGGCGCTCGAACGCCGCGGCGTCGAACCCGGCAAGGCGCGTTTCGTCGTCGACGTGGTGCTGGCGATCCACCGGCGCGCCCTGCCCCGCTGGCTGGCCGAGCCGGACACCACCCTCGCCCAACTCCTGGCCGAGGCCGCCGCCGAACTGCGCGGAGCGGTCGCGCCGCCGGCCGCGACGCCCGACTGAGCCGGCCGCGCACCGCGCTGCGAGATGTCGCCGACCCCTGCCCGGAGCCCGGCCCCGCCCGTGGCCACCGCGCACGGGCGGAGCCGTTCCCCACCGGGTTGTCCGCCCGCACGGGATCACCGCGGCCCCGCGACGTGGACTGACCGACCGCCGGAGACCACGTGCGGGGGCGGGGCGTCACCCGTGCCGTGGCGGGGCAGGAGGACGGCGGCGAGTTCGCGCCACTCGTACTCGGGCAGAGAGCGGGGGTCGGCGGTGAGCACTTGCAGACAGACGTGGTCAGCTCCCGCGTCGAGGTGCTCCTGAACGCGTCGGCGAATCGCTTCCGCCTCCCCGTAGGCGACGATCGCATCCACCAGTCGACGGCTCGGCCCGCCGACGATGTCCTCGTCGCCGAAGCCGAGTCGTCGAACGTTCGCCTCCTGATGCGGTGCCGAGAGGTAGCCGGCGACGTGTTCCCTGGCCACCTGGCGGGCGCGGCTCAGGTCGGTGTCGAGCACCACTGCCTGCTCCACCGCGAGAAAGGCACTCGGCCCCATGATCTGGCGCGCCAGTCGGGTGTGGTCGGTGGGTACGAAGTAGGGGTGCGCGCCCCAGGTGTGTTCGGCGGCCAGCCGAAGCATCTTCGGGCCGAGGGCGGCCAGTACGCGGCGCGGGGCCGGGTCCGCCAGGGGGCCGTGGGCGGGTACCGCGTCCATGGCCCGCAGGTAGGCGCGCATGGTGGTCACCGCTCTGCCGCGGGCCGGCACGGGGTAGCCGTCCAGTTCGTGGACGGTGTCGTCGACGCGGTGCCCGCCCAGGCCGAGTACGTAGCGTCCGGGGAAGGCCTCGCCCAGCGCACGCGCCGCGGTAGCGGTGGCGATCGGGTCCCGGAACGCGATGTTGGCGATGCCGGAGGCGACGGCGATGCGCTGTGTCGCCGCCAGCAACAGCCACGCCTGGCCTACCGTGTCGCGGCCGAACGCCTCCCCGTACCAGATGGCCCCGTAACCCAACTCCTCGATTTCCGCGGCCGATTCCCGTACCCGCCCAGCGGGCTGCCCCTCGTAGGCGAAGGTCCAGATCCCGACTCGTCCCAGCTCGGCCTGCCCGCAGTCCGTCATCCGCGCTCCTCAGGTCACGCATTCCGGAGAGGTTCTCCGGTTGATGGACGGTACTATACGGAGAGGCGCTCCGCTTAACTGCCCCGAACGCGACCGGAAGACGGGCCGATGACGACCACACACGAGAACGCCCCCGCGCGAGAGCCGCGGCGTACCGATGCGCGACTCAACCGTGAACGTCTCGTCGCCGCGGCGCGGGACGTCTTCGCCGAAGCCGGACCGGAGGCGTCCCTCAACGAGGTCGCCCGCCGCGCCGGCGTCGGCCCGGGGACCTTGTACCGCCACTTCCCGAACCGCTCCGCTCTGCTGACCGCGGTCCTCGGGGACCGGATCGAGACGCTGTGCGAGCTGGCCGAGACGCTGTCCTCCTCGGAATCCGCCGACGACGCGCTGACGCGATGGCTGCGCGCGTTCCTCGTTCACGCCAGGCTCAGCCACGGGCTGGTGGGCGCGTTGATGGTCGCGGAGCCGGTCGCGCCGGAGCTCTCCTGCCATCGGCTGATCCTGGACGCGGCAGCCGAGCTTCTCGCCCGGGCTCAGCGGCGGGGAACGGCACGCGCCGGCCTGACCGCCGACGACCTGGTCCAACTCGTCGTCGGCATCGCGCTGTCCACAGCCCGCAGCCACGATGCGGAACAGCCCGACCGGCTGCTCGCTCTGGTGCTTGACGCCACGTACGGGACACCGCTTCGGAACGAGTGACGGCGGCGACGCTCTCCGCGCGCCAGCGTGTACCTGCCCGCGCGAGGCGCGGCGAGGTTGCGCGGGCTTGGCGCGCGGAGCCGGGGGAGGGACGGCCGCGAGGGGTGGCGACAGGGTGGGGGCCCGCGGCCCGGCCCCGACAACGGAGCGGTCAACGTCCCCGACTCACACGTCAGTTCATGCCGTCCACCGGGCGACCGATCCTGGATCAAGCGGCCCGCGAGCGCCGCTGGTTCCTGCGCCAGGCGCCGGGGGAGATGCCCTCACGGCGGGTGAAGACACGGCTGAGGGCGGTGCCGGTCTCGTAGCCGACCCGCACGGCGATCTCCTGCACGCTCAACGGCGTGTCGCGGAGCATGATCTTGGCCCGGTAGAGGCGCCACGAGGTGAGGTAGCTCAGCGGCGTCTCTCCCGCCTTGGCGTGGAACGCGGCGGCGAAGGCGGAGCGGGACATGCCGGCGACACGGGCGAGTTCGGCGACGGTCCACGCACGCGTGAGGTCACCGTGCACGGCGTTCATGGCGGCGGAGAGCTGAGGGTCGCGGAGCGCGGCGAGCCAGCTGACGCCGCCGCTGCCGATGGACGCGCAGCTGGCCCGCATCGCCTGCACGAAAAGCACATCGGCGAGTCGGCTGGCGATCAGCGCGGAGCCGCCGCCGCCCTCGGACGCCTCGGCGTCGAGCAGTTCGAAGGTGGCACGAAGCGACCGGCCGGCGGCGTTGCCGAGATCGATGCGCAGCAACGGCGGCAAAGTGTCGAGGAGTTGTCCCGCGGCGGCGATGTCGAAGGAGAACCGGCCGGAGAGGATCACCGTCCGCTCGCCGTCGCCGCCGTGCTCGGCGACGTGGCTCCCGGACAGCGACTCGCAGTCCACGAGGGCGCGGCCGGGCGCGTCCTGGAGTGTGAACTCGACGTCGCTCTGCACCAGGAAGCAGTCGCCGGCGACGAGCGGTCGCGGTTTTTCGAGCGACTCCGTGTCGAGCCAGCAGGAGCCCTCCGCGACCAGCAGCAGCCGGGCGGAGTCGCGCGACCGCACGGAGATGCCCCACGGTGCGCCGACGCTGAGCCGGGCGTACTGGGAGGGCCTGATGTTCATCGTGCTGAGCACGGTGTCGACGAGATCCATGACTCCTGGCCCTGGACGATCGGTTGCGGAATTTGGACTCCAGGGTGCTGATCGTCCAGCCCGGGCATCCTAGCGTCAAGATCATGCAGTCATACCGATTGAACGCCGACCTCGCCCTCGAACTGGTCAAGGAACCCACGCCCACTCCCGGACGTGGCCAAGTCCTGGTCCGCGTCAAGGCCACCTCCCTGAACAGCCGTGACACGGTGATCGCCAGCGGCCGGTATCCGCTCCCGCCGCTGCCGAACCTGATCCAGCTCTCCGACGCCGCCGGCGTGATCGAGGCTGTCGGGCCGGACACCACGCGGTTCCGGGTCGGCGACCGGGTGGTCAACTCGTTCCACCCGACATGGTTCGGCGGCCCGATGCGAAAGGTGGGCCGGATGTACGGCACCGACATCGACGGTTGGCTCAGCGACTACGCCGTCGTCGACGAGAACGCCCTGGTCTCGATGCCCGAGCACCTCAGCTTCGAGGAGGCCGCGACGCTGCCGTGCGCGGCCTTGACCGGTTGGTCCGCCGTGGCCGGCGTCGGGCCTGGCGACACCGTGCTGGTGCAGGGCAGCGGCGGTGTGTCGCTGTTCGCGCTGCGGTTCGCCCGCACCGCCGGCGCTCGCGTCCTCGCCACCACCTCCAGTGAGGCCAAGGCCGAGCGCCTGCGCGCACTCGGCGCCTCCGACGTCGTCAACTACGCGGAGACCCCTGGCTGGGGCTCCCTCGTCCGCGAGCTCACCGACGACCGCGGCGTCGACACGGTCGTCGAAGTCGGCGGCGCCGCCACCATCTCCCAGTCCGTCGAGGCCCTCGCCCCGCACGGCACCATCTCCCTGGTCGGCCACCTCGGCGGCGCCGGGCAGGGCATGGACCTGATGCCCCTCTCCCTCCGCTTCGCCACACTCCGCGCGATCGGCGTCGGAAGCCGCGGCGACCTGGAGGAGATGAACCGCGTCCTGGCCCAACACCGCATCCGCCCCGTGATGGACCGAGTCTTCCCCTTCTCCGAGGCCCCACAGGCGTTCGAGCACTTCGCGCACGGCTCACGTTTCGGCAAGGTCGTGATCAGCCACGAGCCCGAATGAGTTCGATGTCTTCAGTGGGCACAGGCGATGAGTGAGTGTTTGCCCGGGGCGTCGCTGGTCCAGTCGCGCCAGAGCGCGGCGGCCCGCGGCGAGTAACCGCTAACCGCTGCCCGGTGCCCGGCGTGGGCGGGGTGGCGGTCGCGGTCCAGCAGCGCCGGTCATCACTTCCCGCTCGCCGAGCTCGGGGTTGGCCGGGCACCGGCTGACCGGCACGGGCCCTCGGCGGTGGTCACCGGGCAGAGCCGGAAGACCCAGAAGAACGGGGAGCGGGAGCGGCGGTAGTCGCAGCCGGCGTATCCGGTCAGTCGCAAGCGTTCGGCGGTCTCCGGAGAGGCGGCGCGGGGCGGCGGGGGCGAACCACTGGCCGGAGGGAACCCGCAGGTCAGGCCTGGGAAGATGTGGTGTCCGAGGGGGGACTTGCAATGCCGCCCTGGACGACGCGTTATCAGGCCTCTGACCTGCGGTTTTCTCTGGGTTCGAGAGCTGATGCGAGGCTCGCGCTTCGTGCCCGGTACCTGGGGTTTTCCGCCTGCTCCTGACGGCTGTTGTCCCCGCGTTGGCCACGCAAGGGGACCAACGGGTCGCCCTCCATGCCCGGTGGCAGAGGCGGCTGAGTCACGGGGGAGTGGGAGGGCAGCAGGCTCATGACGCTTTCGCGATTCTCTCGCTCACCTCGAATCGGTGACGTCGAACAATGCGAGTACGGTCCACCAGACGAGCCATACGACTGAACGTAGCCGGCGTTGACGCTGTGTCCTCGCGCTTTCTACGATGACCTGAGACCTTCGGCCTGGGGGGGCATGGTGCGTGCGTCTGACTGGTCGCCTGTGGACATGGATCGGGATCCGACGCCGGGTGATCCGGACGAGGTCCGCGAGTTGGCGGATGAGTTGCGGGAGTTCGCCGATGATGTCGACGAGGCGTTGGGGAAGATCCGGGGGCTGGCCTCGGAGCGTGCGGTGTTGGACTGGGCGGGGTTGTCGGCGGACGTGTTCCGTGCCGAGTTCGACGGTGTGCCGGGCAATCTGACCAAGTTGGAGGAGTCCTACTCCCTCTGTTCGCAGGCGCTCGGGACCTACTGGCCGAAGCTCCAGACCGCGCAGGGTATGGCGGACCGCGCGTTGGACCGGGCGATCTCGGCGCAGGCCGATCTCGCCTCCGCGCAGTCGGCGTTAGGTGACGCCGAGGACTGGATGGGTCGCGCCGGGGAGGAGGCCGAACGGTTGCGGCGCGAGGGGGAGCGGGAGGACGTCGAGCCGCCCGACGAGGATGACGTCCGTGCCGCGACCCGGGATGCCCAGGCTGCCGAGGCGGCGGCCGGGGCGGCGCGGTCCCGGGTGAACGACGCCGAGGAGCGGCTGTCCGCTGCCCGCCAACTCGCCCAGGAAGCCCAGGAGATGCGCGAGGACGCGGCACGGGAGTGCTCCCGCGATATCGACGAGGCGTCCGACGCCGGTATCCAGAACCGGCGGTGGTGGGAGAAGGCCATCGACTGGGTGACTGACAACTGGGACACCTTCGTCGAGGCTTGCAAGGTCATCGTCGCGGTACTCGGTGTCGTCGTGATGATCATCGGCGGTCCGCTGGCCTGGGTGGTCCTTGCTGCGGCCCTCGTTGTCCTCGCCGACACGCTGATCAAGTTCGCGAGAGGTGAAGCCGGACTGCTCGATGTCGCGTTCGCCGCGTTTGACTGCATTCCGGGGATGAAGGGCCTTACCACCCTCGGTGGACTGGCCGCTGGCCTGCGCGGTTTGGCCCGTACGGGGCTGCGCGGTATGGCGAGGGGTGCGGTGGGTGCGGGGCGACGGTTGCGGGGCAGTGCGGTGGAGTGGGGACGCAGGGTCTTCTCGCGTGACCCGGTGGATTTCGCGACCGGTGAAGTGGCGTGGCCGGCCACCGATGTCGACCTGCCCGGTGTCCTGTCGCTCGTGTTGCGGCGACATCACCTGTCGACCTACCGGGAGGGCCGGTGGTTCGGACCGAGCTGGGCCTCGACGCTCGATCAGCGTCTTGTCTTGGAGGAGCACGGGGTCGCGCTTCTCACTGAGGACGGCATGCGGCTGGAGTATCCCATTCCCCTGCCTGAGCCTGAGCAAGAGGTGATGCCGGTTGAGGGGCCTCGATGGGGTCTGTCATGGGACGGGGAGAGGGGTACTCCCATCGCCGTGCACCGACAGGAGACGGGACGGACACTCCATTTCGCCCCCGTCCCGGGGCACCGCGGAAGCGAGCTTCCTCTTGTCGCGATAAGCGACAGCAACACCAACCGCATCGACATCCGCTACAGCGAGCACGGGCAGCCCACGGAGATCGTGCACTCGGGCGGCTACCGGGTCGGCGTCGGGATCGTCGATGGACGGGTCACCGCACTGCGGCTGTTGAGCGATGATGTGGAACCTGTGCTACTGGCGTATGAGTACGACACGGCAGGCAATCTGGCCAAGGTCTACAACTCCTCGGGTCTGCCCATGCTGTTCTCCTATGACGAGGAACACCGCCTGACCCGGTGGGAGGACCGGAACGGCACCTGGTACCGCTACGAGTACGACGAGGCCGGCCGATGCGTGTTCGGCACCGGCACCGACCGTGCGCTCGAATGCAGCTACGCCTACGACACTGAGAACCACCGCACGACGGCGACTGATTCCCTGGGCCACGTGACGGTCTACCAGTTCAACGACTGCTTCCAACTCGTCGCCGAGACCGACCCCGCCGGAAACACCACTCGCCGAGCGTTCGACCGGTACGACAGGGTCACCGTGCTGACCGACCCGTTGGGGCGCACCACGCGGTGCGACCACGACGAATCGGGGCAGGTGACCGTCGTTGTCCGACCGGACAGCACCCGCACGCGGGCGCAGTACAACGATCTCGGCCTTCTGTCCGAGATCATCAACCCCGACGGCACGACCTGGCGATATGCCTACGACAGCCGGGGCAACCGCACCACCGTGACCGACCCGGCAGGCAACCGCACCAGGTACACCCACTTCCCCACCGGGGCCGTTTCCTCCATCACTGATGCTTTGGGAAACGTCACGCACTTCGGGTGTGACGCGGCCGGTCTACCGGTCACAGTGAGCGATGCGGGAGGTGGGACGAGTCGGTATGGACGAGACGCTTTCGGCCGTCCGGTCGAGATCGTCGACCCCCTCGGGGCTGTCACCACCTTCGCCTGGTCCGTGGAGGGGGACCCGCTGCGCCGCACTGCCCCCGACGGTGGGCGACGCGAGTGGCGTTGGGACGGCGAGAGCAACCTCCTGGCGTTCACCGACGAGAACGGCGGCGTGACGCGGTTCACCTATGGTCCGTTCGATCTGGCCGCCTCGCAGACGACCCCGGACGGGGCGACGCTGCGCTACGTCCGGGACACCGAACTCAACATCGTTCAGATGGTCTCGCCGACAGGGCTGACCTGGGACTACACCTATGACCAGGTCGGTCGCATGACGACGGAGTCGGATTTCGACGACCGGACCACCCACTTCGAACTCGACGGCGCGGGCCAACTCCTTTCCCGAACGAACGCGGCTGGCGAGCGGCTAAGCCTGAGCCACGACGCGATGGGCCGGGTGGTCCGCCGCGTCCTGTCGACAGGTGAGACCACCAGCTTCGCGTACGACTGGGCGGGTCAACTCGTGCACGCGCACGGTCCGGACGCGGAAATGACCCGCAGCCATGACTTGTCGGGCCGCCTGCTGTGGGAGACCGTCAACGGACGTACGCTCACGCTGGACTATGACGGGCTTGGCAGACTCCTCACTCGGCGTACTCCCGGCGGCCACGCCAGCAGTTGGAGCTACGCAGAAGGCGGGGGCGTCTCGGCCCTGACATCGGGCGCTCACCATCTCGCCTTCGAACGTGACGCACTGGGCAGGGAGTCCCTCCGTGCCGTTGACGACACCTTCGTCCTCCGACACTGTTGGAACGAGGCGGGACTTCCAGCTGAGCAAGTCCTCACCGTGCCGGACGGGCCGGCCGGAGGTCGTAGAGAGCTCCACCGTCGCTCCTACGCCTATCGGCCCGACGGCTACCTCACGGCCGTGTCCGAGGGCTCGGATACCACCCACTATACCGTCGGCCCTGCCGGGCACGTCTTGGCAGTGGCAGGCCCGGGGGGCGAGGAGACATATGTCTACGACCTCGCCGGGAACCAGACCAACGCCCACCGGACCTCGTTCGGCCACATGGGGGAGGAGACGGGGCAGCGTGACTACGCCGGTAGCCTCCTGACCCAGGCAGGTGCTGTCCGATACACCTACGACGCGGCCGGACGCGTCATACGCCGACAGCGCAAACGCCTGTCCAGGAAGCCCGACATCTGGCACTACACCTGGAACGCCGAGAACCAGCTCACCGGCGTGGTGACCCCCGATGGCACGCGGTGGCGATATTCCTACGACCCCCTCGGCCGCCGCATCGCCAAGACGCGGCTCGCTGCCGACGGCGCCACAGTCGTGGAACGCGTGCTCTTCACCTGGCACGGCAACGCCCTCGTCGAACAGATGGCGGTGGCCGACGACGAGGCCGCCCGCATCACGACCTGGGACCACCACGGTCTCCACCCTCTGACGCAGACGGAACGCGTCCACGGGGCTCGGGAAGCGGAGCAGGGAGAGATCGACGAGCGCTTTTTCGCCATAGTCACCGACCTGGTCGGGACTCCGACTCATCTGATCGATGAGGGCGGGGGCATCGCCTGGCAGCGCCGTGCGACCCTGTGGGGCCGCACGGTCACGGAAGGCGCCGATGGCGCCCACACCGCTCTGCGCTTCCCCGGCCAGTACGCCGACGAGGAAACCGGTTGGCATTTCAACCACCACCGCCACTACGACCCCGAGACCGGTCGCTTCAGCACCCCCGACCCGTACGGTCTCCTGCCGGCCCCGAACCCGTACACGTACCCACACAACCCACATACCTGGATCGACCCGCTGGGCTTGGCCTACACGAATGCGCACCTGGCCGACCTCCCGATCCACTCCAACCCGGAGCGGTTCTATGTCCGCGCGGGCGAACTGGTCGATAACCGCGTCCCCAGCCATGGGCTCAACGACGCACAGATGCTGGGGGGCGAGATCGCCGGCCACGGTGGCGTCAGGAACCTCTCCAACGACGAACTGATCCGGATCGGCGGTCCTCAGGGGAACGATCCGATCAGCGGATACAGGGACTGGGGCCCCGGCGACAGCATCAATTACCCTGGCTCTCAAGTGCATATCACCGGTGGCCACCACCGAACAGCCGAGATCGCCGAACGGGTCGGTCGCGGCGAAATGACCCCCGACGTCCTGATCGAATTCCTGATACGCGAATGACTGACTGCCTAAGCGTCCAGCTCTTCTCGGAGCACACCGTCACCGCCTACGTCTTCACCGTAGAAGAAAGGACCTGGGTGGGGCTGGCCGACCAGCCGGCCGCCCGGCCGAAAGCTTGGAGCCGAATCTGGAGCAGCCACCGCCCCCTGGCCCAGGTCGAGATCGGCCACTTTCTGCGTCAACTGACCGAAGCGTTGGAGCTTCTGGAGCGAGAGGACGCAGAGGGCGTCACACGCACGACCGTCGTGGGGCACTACTTCTTCGCCGGTTGGGAGTACTGGGGGCCGGGAAACCCCGCACCCTTGCTGCCCAGCACAGCGGCCGACTACGTCGGAGAAGCCCAGGCCGTGCCTTTCGGCGAGATGACGCGGTCGCAGCCACCCGGAGAAGACGCATGAAGATCTACCCGTATGTCGGGCCTCCCGAGCATCTGGCCCGGGCATCCGAGGAAACCGTCGGATCGCCCATCACCTCAGGTGACCAACTCGCGGCCTGGCTCTCCCAGCAGCCGCCCGATGACGTGAGCGAGCCCTTCACCTTTACCGTCGACGCCGACCTGTTGCTCCGATTGGCGCCGCGCAGAAGCGAACACGTCGTCTGCTCGGGCGGAGTCCTCGTCGCCGCGGCCGGGGAGATCAGCTTCACCCACAGGGGGAAGGGTTGGGAAGCCGACGAGATCACCAATCAGTCGACGGGGTACTGCCCGGCCCCTGATTCCTGGGCGGCCATCGACACGACACTGACGACTGCCGGAGTCGGGCATCCCGCAGGATTCACCCACGTGTTCGTCTTCCGGCAGTGCCCGCACTGCGGGCGCCGGAACATCGTGCGCGACGACTACTTCTGCTGCGCGCTCTGCGACGGGTCGCTTCCGCTGTAGCGACTGCGGGGCGCTGAGGCCCTCTCAGCGAGATGACTTACGCGAAGTCGCGTGAAGCGCTCATATCCGGGCAGGTCCGGCGTGCCGGCAGCGCCACCGGCACTTGCTGTCTGCTGTTACCCACGCCCCCGCTGACACCTTGGCCCAGGGGCTCTAAGGGCTTGCCGGGAATCAACACGTCGGTTTGATCTTGGTGTTGTGAGGATCGAGGAACCTGGCGATGTCGTCCGGTGTGCGGAAACGGGCCGTTGAGGCGGGGAGGTGAACACCATGGGCTTCCA
>NZ_VDGT01000006.1 GCF_006335015.1 Streptomyces sedi | reverse complement strand
GCTCCCGGCGTGCCAATTGACGTAAACCGGCGGGGAGATATGCGGGTACGTAAGCGCGTAAGTAAGAAACGAACGTTTCGGGGGATAGCCGCCGTCGCGGCGGGCGGGTTGTTGCTGGTCGGGTGCTCGTCGGGCGGGGGCGGTGTCGCCGACGCCTTGGGCGAGGGCGGCGGGTCGGGGGAGGCGGGAGCGTCGGCCGAGGTCGAGACCTCCACTCTGCTCTGGGAGACCGACGCCGGGACCGCGACCTCGTTGCCGTCGACGTTCTGGACGCCGGACGGCGGGCCGAGCGTCTTCGTGTCCATCGACGGGGTCGCGGGGCTCGACCCGGAGACGGGGGAGCGGACATGGGAACTCGCGCCCCCCTCGGGGGCGGGCCGGGTCTGCGAGGTGTCGCAGGATCTGAACGAGGACGGGGTCGGCGCCGTGGTCTTCGAACGGGGAGGGGAGTGCGGGGCGTTGGTCGCCGTGGACGCGCGCGGCGGCGAAGCGCTCTGGGAGGTGGACCTCGCGGAGACCGAGGGCCTGGGCGACTCGCCGGAGGGTGACGGGTGGCGGCCCCCTCCGCTCGTGGTGGCTGAGGGACTGGTCTCGGTCGTCTCGGACAAGAGCTCCGTGGAACGGTTCGCCATCGAAACGGGAGACCCGCTCCCGGCTCCCGAAACCCCCTGGGACGACGACCCGCACTGCCGGAATTACCTCACGTGGGTGCACTCCCGCTCGTACACGGTCGCGGTCCCCGACTGCGCCGGCGTGGAGCGGATGATCGCGTTCGACACCGAGAGCGGAGAGGAGCTGTGGACCAACAGGCGGCCGTTCCCCCAGGGGGCGTGGCTGGTGGGGCAACTCCTCCCCGCCGATGACGTGGTGCTCCAGGGGGAGGACAAGCTGTACCTGTTCGACTCCTCGGGCGTGCTGCGTGCCCGCATCGGGAACAGCGTGCGCGGGGTGGTCACCGGCTCGACGCTCGTCTCGGAAGACTATGCCGGGGGCATAGCCGGCTACGACCTCCGCAGCGGAGAGCAGCTGTGGGCGGGGGGGCTCGGTTACTACACCGGGCCGCTGTATGGCAGCGACACCGGAGCGGCGGGGCAGCCGTTCGCGTACACGAGTGGTCAACCCGTCGTCCACGGGATCGCTGTCCAGCCGGACGCCGCGTCGGGTGGCGACACGTCGGATCATGTCTACACGTGGCTGGACCCGGAGACCGGAGAGACGGTGCGGGAAGTGGCCGACCCCCGGGACGAGCCCTGGGTCACGCTGGGGCAGTGGGGCGACGACGTGCAGCTCGCCTTCACTGAGCGCGGACGGCTGGAGGCCTTCCAGCTCTCCGAATGAACCGGGCGCGAACCGGGGGTGTGCCGAACGGCCCCCGCGTGCGGGGTCGTTCGGCGCGTCGATGGTCACGTCGATGGTCACGTCGATGTGACGGAGAACGGTCAGGGGGACGTGTGAGATACCGCGGAGGGCACGTGCGTCGGGGAACGGTCGCCGTCATGGCGGGTGGGCTGTTGCTCGCCGGGTGTACGTCGGGCGGCGGTGACGGGTCGGACGGCGCCGAGGAGCGACGGGAGACCGGGACGCCGCCGCGGGAGGCGACGATGACGTGGCTGTGGGAGACGGAGATCGGCGACGGGGGGCCCGAACCGACCTGGGCCTGGTCGGTCGACGACGGGCCGGTCGTCTTCGTGACCGAGGAGAGGGTCGTCGGCCTCGACCCGGAGACGGGAACGGAGCTGTGGTCGCTCGAACCCCCGCCGGGCGCCGAGTCGTTCTGCCAGCACTCCGCCGAGGTGAACGACGACGGCATCGCCGCCGTGATGTACCGGCGGGGTGGGGAGTGCCGGATGCTGGCCGCCCTGGACGCGCGTGCCGGCGAGATCCTGTGGGAGGACGACTTCGCGGACGCCCATCCCGCCGATGACGTCAATCCGGACTCCCGGCAGAGCCCCGTGGTCGTCGCTGGGGACGTGGTCTCGGTCGCGCTGTACGCCGGGATCGTCCGGTTCGACGCGGGAAGCGGCGCACTCCTGCCGGCGCTCGAAGCGCCGGGGAATCCCGGGCACGTCGGGGAAACCAGCTGGCGGCACGCCAACACCTACACCGTTGCCTTCACCGGTGGCGGCGAAGGGACGATGGAGGCGGCCGCGTTCGACACCGAGAGCGGTGACCGGCTGTGGGCCGGGGAGTCCACGATTCTCTCGGATCCGTACGACACCTGGGAGGTTCTCCCCGGAGCTGAGCTCGCCCTCAGCGTGGGCGGCACGGTGCGTCTTCTCGACGACGCGGGGGAGGAACGCGGCGCGAGCCCGTTGCCCAACCGCGTCTTCGGCGGCGTGATCAGCGGTTCGACGCTGGTCGTGGAGAACGTCGACGCGAGTACCGTCGAGGCCTACGACCTGGGCAGCGGCGCCGAGCTGTGGAGCGAGTCGATGGCCGACGACGGGCTGGGATGGCTCCGGAGCAGCACGGGCGGAGGGCCGACGGAGTCCGGTTTCCACGAGGGAGATCCGATCTGGGACGCTCTCCAGCGGCAGGGCGCGGGGTGGGCTCGCCTCCGTGTCTGGTGGGACCCCCGAACCGGGGAGGCGCTGCGGGAGGAGATCGAGCCGGGTGATGCCTCCCGGTGGAACGGAGTCACCCTCGTGCGCGACGGGGTGCTCTACCAGGTCTCCGAGGACGACGAGTGGGTGACCGCCCTTCAGCTCTCGGAGTGACCCGTTTGCCAGTCGGTCGCGGTGAACGCCCCACCGTCGCGCCGGACTTCGACGACGCCTGAGCCGCCGAAGTGGGCAGGTATCAGCAACTCGCCCTCGTCTGCGGCGCGTTGGAGCACGCGGTGTCGGGTGGCCGCGGCCTGGGCGGGGGCGAGGCAGGCGCCGCTGTTGTGGTGGGGGTGCGGGATCTGGACGGGGCTGTGCAGCAGGTCGCCGGCGAAGACCGCGCGGTCGGTACCGGAGGCCAGGCGCAGCACGGAGGAGCCGGGGGTGTGGCCGGGGGCGGACTCCAGGGTGAGGGCGCCGTCGAGGCGGTGGTGGCCGTCCCAGCGTTGGGCGAGGCCGGCGCGGTGGATCGGCGCGACGCTGTCCTGGTAGATCAGCCGGTCGACCTCGGCGGCGCCGCCGCCGTAGGCGTTCTCCGGGCCGTAGTGGTGGTCGTCGGCGGCCGGCAGCAGGTAACGGGCGTGGGGGAACGTGGGGACCCAGGTGCCGTCGTCGGCTGCCCTGGTGTTCCAGCCGACGTGGTCGACATGCAGATGGGTGTTGACCACCAGGTCGACGTCGTCGGGGGCGAGGCCGGCCGCCGCGAGAAGGTCGAGGAAGTCGCCTTCGCACTGGTGGAACGGCGGCATTCCCGGGCGTTCGCGCCCGTTGCCGGCGCCGGTGTCGACCAGGATGGTCCGGCCCTCGCTGCGCAGCACCCAGTACTGGAGCGCGAGCACCGCCCATTTGTTGACCGGTTCATAGTGGTCAGGTACCAGCGACTCGGCGTGGTCGGTCCACGCCTCGGGCGCTGCTTCCGGCACCAGCTCGGCGGCGGGCGCGAACGGGCGGTGCCACTCGACGAGTCGGATGATCTCGACGTCGCCGAGGACGAAGCGCCGGATGCGCGAGGCGAGTTCGGTCGCGGTCGGGTCCGTCGTGGTCGCGTCTGTCGCGGATGCCGTGGTGTCGGTCGCCGTGGTGCCGGTCGCTGTGGTGTCGGTCATGGAACCGACCCTAGAAACGGCGAGCTGAGCGGTTCAATGCGTGACCGGCTCAGTGGAATACGTGGTCCGCTCACTGGTCAGTTCCCCGTGGAAGTGGTCAACCAGCCGGGGCGGATAGCCTGCGACGGTGGATGTGGTCAGCGACGCGATCTCGGCCGTGCGGCTGGGGCACCCGACGTCTCACCGGGTGTGGCCGGCGGGACGTTGGCACGCCAGGCGGGAACGGTACGAGGGTGCGGGTTTCTATGTGGTGATGGCCGGCGGCTGCCGGCTGCTGCCGGACGGCGGCGGCCCGCCGGTGATGCTCGGGGCGGGGGACGCGGTGCTGCTGCCGCACGGCGCCGGGCATGTGTTGGCGGACGCGGCGTCGAGCCCGGAGTGGGGCACGGCGACCAGGCGCGCGGTGCCGTTCGCGCGCTGGGCGGCGGCGAACGGCACGCGGGCGGCGGCCCCGGAGGGGCCCGACACCGCGGGCGCCGCGGGCGCGGCGGAGATCCTGTGCGGCACGTACCGGCTGGACTGCAGCCGGCTCCACCCGCTGCTCGCCGAGCTGCCCGAGGTGGTCCACCTGCCGAGCCGGGTCGGCGCGCACCCCGAACTCCGGGCGGCGATCGAACTGTTGGCGGGCGAGCTTGACCAGACGCGGCCCGGTTCGTGCGTGGCGCTACCGAGCCTGCTTGACCTGTTGCTGGTCTATCTGGTCCGTTCCTGGATGGCGGAGGCGACCAGCGGGGCCTGGCCCCGGGCACTGGGTGACCCGGTCACGGCCGCCGCGCTGCGGGCGTTGCACGACGACCCGGCGGCGCCGTGGACCGCGGAGCGGCTGGCGGCGGAGGCCGGCGTCTCCCGGCCGACGCTGGCGCGCCGGTTCGGCGCGTTGGTCGGTCGGCCGCCGATGGCGTATCTCACCTGGTGGCGCCTGATCCTGGCTGCCGCCCAACTCCGGGAGTCCGGCGCCACGTTGGCCACCATCGCGGCCCGCGTCGGATACGGCAGCCCGTACGCGCTCTCCCACGCGTTCGCCCGGGAGTTCGGGATCACCCCGGGCCGTTACCGGCTGCGGATCGCGGCGCGCACGGTGGTCACGGCGCCGGACGACCCGGATGGCCCGGGCGACCCCGGTGGGCCGGGACCCGGATGAGCGTCGCCCCTCGGGGCGGGATGAGGAACGGCGGCCGACCGGCCTCGGTCCTCGACGCGTAGTCCCCGGAGCCCGGGGCCGCCCCGACGGGCTCCGGCGGTGGCGGGCTCAGGTAGGGGCGGCGGCCGTGGCCGGTCCGGAGAGGCGCGCCGTGGGCCTTCCGCCGATCAGGACGGCACGCCGGAGGGTGACGAGCCGCGGCAGTCGCACGGTGGGTGCCGCACCCGCGGAGGCGTCTCCGGGGCGGGGGGTGTCCGCCCCGCGAACTGGTCGCGTTCCGGAGCAGGTTCGGTCAACAGTCGACAAAAAGTGAAGGTTGTCACGCTCTCGCGGTGATCATTCGACCATTTCGCGGGTATGTTCGTTATTGCCGGGGGGCACACAAGCAGGACGCACGGGGGGAGAGTCGCGCCGCCATCGGGGGGTGGGCGGCGACCTTCCCGGGTCACTGGTGGCCCTCGGTTCCGCACGAGGCGCGCGCTGCGCGCAGAACCTGAAGGGCTTTCCCATGAGACTGACCCGTGTCGCGGTGACCGTGGCGGCCACCGCGCTGGCGCCGACGTTGCTGCTGGCCACGCCCGCCTTCGCCTCCGGCGGCGCTGGCGCGACCGCCCCCGCCGGCGACGGCGTGGTGCCGACGGCGACGGCGGACGACGAGTTGGACGAGCTCCGCGTCGCCGTCACCCGCATCCTGGACGCGGCCACGGAGGCCGACGACAAGGCGGTGATCCGGGGGGCCAACGAGGCGCTGGACGCCGGCACCGAGGAGGCGCTGCGCGCGTTCCTCGAAACCGGTTACCCGGCAGCCCAGTTCGAGGACGACCGGGTGGCGGCGTTCCGCATCCTGAACCTGGCGGTGGAGGCCGGTGACAAGGCCGTCGAGCGCGAGGTGACCGAGGCGCTGGAGGCCGGCACGGCTGAGGCGCTGCGGGAGTTCCGCGAGACGGGTTACGCCGTCGCGCAGTTCGAGGACGACAAGGTCGCCACGTTCCGCATCCTGAACAACGCGCAGCGGGCCGGCGACAAGGCCGTCGAGCGCGAGGCGATCGCGGCGCTGGAGGAGGGAACGCCGCAGGCCGTGCGGGAGTTCCGCGAGACCGGCTACCGGCTCGCGCAGTTCGAGGACGACCAGGTGGCGACCTTCCGCATCCTGGCCGACCCGGACATCAGCGACGCGCTGCGCGCCGCCGCCGAGGCGGCGTTGGAGGAGGGCACGCCCGAGGCGCTGCGCTACTTCATCACGCAGGGCCAGTACGAGGTCGACGCCTGACCGTCGCGAACCGGTAGCCCGGCGTGGCGGGCGGCGGGTGACCGCCGTCCGCCACGCCGGGCATCGACGAAAGTAGCTGTGCAACGCCGTCGGGGCCGTGTTCTGATGCCGCGATGAGCAACGAGAACAGCCGGCGTGCGCACACCTCGACCCCGAGCGTCCGGCGGAGGACCGACAGCGATATCGACGCGTGTGCACGGGTGCTGGAGGGGGTCCACCAAGAGGACCGCTATCCGATGAACTGGCCGGGGAACCCCGGCGCCTGGCTCACCCCGCCCACGCTGCTCGCCGCCTGGGTGGCGGAGCTGGACGGCCGCGTGGCCGGTCACGTGGTGCTCTCCGCGAGCGACGGGGGAGACGTGGCGCCGGGGCTGTGGAGCGCCCACGCGGGGGTGGGGCCCGAGACGACGGCCGTGGTCAACCGGCTCTTCGTCGCCCCGTGGGCCCGGGGCCACGGCATCGGCGGCCTGCTGATGGCGCGCGCCGCCGCCGAGGCGGGGGAACGCGGCCTGCACCCGGTGCTCGACGTCGTGGCCTCGGACGCCGCGGCGGCGGCGCTGTACGAGCGGCTCGGCTGGCGGCTGTTGGGCACGGTCGAGGAGTGGTGGGGACCGGAGCAGCGGGTGGACATCCGCTGCTACGCGGCGGCCGGCTGACCAGACCGAACGCCCCGCTTCCGGCCGTGCCGGACAGCACACCTAGTCCTGTGCCTTTCCGGTCGTGATGCGGGACATGACGAGCGCGAGCAGGATGATCGAGCCGTTGAGCGCGTCGATCCACTCGGCGGGGACGCCGCCGAGGGTGAGCACGTTCTGGATCATGAACAGCAGCAGGATGCCGGTGAACGCGCCGAAGAGGCTGCCCCGGCCGCCGGAGAGGCTGACGCCGCCGATGACGGCGGCGGCGAAGACGGTGAAGATCGCTCCGTCGCCCTGGGCGGCGGCCACCGAGCCGAGGCGGCCGGAGAGCAGCAGCCCGCCGAGCGCCGCCAGCAGGCCCGCCACCACCAGCACGATCGCGACCGTGCGGTGGGTGCGGATGCCGGCGGCGCGGGCCGCGTCCTCGTTGCCGCCGATGGCGTAGAGGGAACGGCCGAAGCTGGTGTAGCCGAGCACCGCGATGCCGACGGCGAACAGCGTCAGACAGAGCCAGACGGACGCGGGCAGACCGAGCCACTGGGTGGTGCCCAGATAGCTCATGGACGAGGGGAGTTGGAAGAACGTCTGGCCGCCGGAGATGCCGGTGAGGGTGCCGCGCAGCATGATCAACATGCCGAGCGTGACGATGAAGCCGCTCAGCCCGAAGCGGACGATCAGCAGCGCGTTGACCAGCCCGATCGCCACCCCGACGGCCAGGGTGACCGGGACGGCGAGGGCGCCCGGCAGCAGGTCCAGGCCCTGGCCGGCCTCGGTGACGGTCAGCCAGGCGGCGACCCCGGGCGCCAGGCCCATGGTCGACTCCAGCGACAGATCCATCTTCCGCACGATCAGCACCAGCGCCTGCGCCAGCACCAACAGGGCGATCTCCGACATGGTCTGAAGGATGTTGATCACGTTCTGGCGCTGGACGAAGACCGGGTCCACGATCCAGCCGGCGATCGCCACCACCACGATGGCCGGCACCAGGGCGAACTCCCGCAGTCTGGCGATCGGGATCCGGCCGCCCAGCAGCCGGGGCGCCCGCGCGCCCGGCTCCCGTTCCGGCGCTTCGACGACCGTGGAGTCAGGCATCGGTGTGTACCCCTTCCATGGCGGTGACCAGTTCGTTGTCCGTCCACCCGGCGGTGAACGCGGCGACCAGCCGGCCCCGGAACATGACCAGCACCCGGTCGCACAGGGCCAGGTCGTCCAGCTCGTCGGAGGCGATCAGCACGCCGGTGCCCTCGTCGGCCACCTGCTCGGCCTTGCCGAGCAGGAAGTCCTTGGAGCGCACGTCGACGCCGGCGGTCGGGTTGACCAGCACCAGCAGCCGGGGCCTGTTGGCCAACGCCCTGGCCATGACGACCTTCTGCTGGTTGCCGCCGGAGAGGCCGGAGACCGGCAGCCCGGGGCCCGGCGTCTTGATCGCGAGATCGTCGATCATCTCCCGCGCCAAAGCGTCCCGTCGGCGCACATCGATCAGCCCTCTCGGTCCCAGGCGGTCGGGAACGGTCAGGGTGGTGTTGTCCGCGATCGTCATG
Organism: Streptomyces sedi; assembly: GCF_006335015.1. GTDB lineage: Bacteria > Actinomycetota > Actinomycetes > Streptomycetales > Streptomycetaceae > Streptomyces > Streptomyces sedi. Next base: position 301,224 of record NZ_VDGT01000006.1, on the reverse strand, counting down.
TCGGGGACCAGGCCCTGCCGGTGGCGGTCCTCGGGAACGAAGCCGACGCCGGCGGCCAACGCGGCCGGCACGTCGCCCGGCCGGGGCCGCCGCCCGTCCACCTCGACCGTTCCCGCGTCGGCGGCCCGCAGCCCGGCGAGGGTCTCCGCCAGCTCGATCCGGCCGCTGTCCGCCGCGCCGGCCAGCCCGACCACCTCGCCGGCGCGCACCGCGAACGACACGTCCGCGTAGCGGTCTTCGAGCGTCAGCCCCTCGACGGTGAGCACCGGCGGCGCCTCGGGCGGCGGGTCGGCCTGGCGCTCGCGCAGATGGCCGGAGGCGGCGGTGACCTCCTCCCCGGTCATCGCGGCGACCAGCTCCCCCTTGGAAAGCTCGGCGACCGGCGCGGTCAGGATGTGCCGGGCGTCGCGGAAGACGGTCACCGTGTCGCAGAGGTCGTAGACCTCCTGGAGGTGGTGGCTGATGAAGAGGAAGGTGACTCCGCGCTGCTGGAGCTCCCTGATCCGGGCGAAGAGCCGGCCGATCGCGGCGGCGTCCAGCTGCGCCGTGGGCTCATCCAGCACGATGAACCGCGCGCCGCCGGAGAGCGCACGGGCGATCTCCACGAACTGCCGCTGCTCGACCGTGAGTTCACCGGCGAGCGCGTGCACGTCCGCCGACACGTCCCACTCCGCCAGCAGCTCGGCCGCCCGGCGGCGGAGAGCTGACCAGTTGACCAGTCCAAGACGGGTGGTCGGTTGCCGGTGGAGAAACAGGTTCTCCGCCACCGTCAGCCCCGGGATCACCGTCGACTTCTGGTAGACGCAGGCGACCCGCCCGCGCCACGCCTCCCGGTCGGCCAGCCGGGGCGCCGGCCCGCCGTCGAAGGCGATCTCGCCCTCGTCCGGCCGAACCAGCCCCGTCATGATCGACACCAGCGTGGACTTGCCGGCGCCGTTCCGTCCTACCAGCGCGTGGGTCTCCCCCGCGGCCACGCTGATCCCGGCCCCGTCCAGCGCCACCGTCGACCCGTAGCGCTTGCTCACCCCGACGGCCAGCGCCGCCGGCGGGCGCTCCGACGCCCGGTCGTGCCTCGCTTCGTCACCCACCGGAAAGCCTCCGTATCTCTCCGCGTCCCCGCACGCCCGACGTCAACCCCGGGCGCGCCGAAGCCGTCTGCCCCAGGTCGAGACGGCCTAGCCGCGGTCGTTGCCCCAGAGCGAGGGATCGTCGAACGGCAGGCTCTCCACCCCGCCGTAGGTGCCGCCGTCCCTGGTGACCAGCGGCGCCGGCAACTGGTCCTCCAGCACGCCCTCGCGCACCTCGACGATCTCGCTGCCGTGGTCGGTCGGGCCCGGTTCGAACGTCTCGCCGTCGAGGGCCGCCTGAAGGTAGGTCAGCGCGTACTCCGCGTAGAGGTCGGCGGGTTGGGAGACGGTGGCGTCGATCTTCCCCTCGCCGATCAGCTGGAGCTCCTGCGGGATGCCGTCGTTGGAGACGATGAACACGTGCTCGGGATCGTCCGGCGGAACCGCCATGTTCAACTGGTCAAGTACCTGTAGTGTCCCGGAGAGCCCGAACGTGGCCTGCATGTAGACCCCGCGCACGTCGGGGTGGGCGGTGAGGGTGGTCTGGAGCTTCTGCGCCGCGGTCGCCGCGTCCCAGTTGGTGGCCTCGCCGAAGACCCGGATGCCGGGGTACTCGGCCTCCATGCAGTCGTTGAACGCCTCGGTGCGGTCCCGGCCGTTGATCGAGGCGAGATCGCCCTGAAGCATCACGATCTTGCCCTCGCCCTCCAGCTGGGAGCCCAGATAGCGGCACGCCTGCTCGCCGTAGGCGCGGTTGTCGGCGCGCACCACCATGTAGACCTCGCCCTCGTCCGGCCGGGTGTCCACGGTGACGACCGGGATGTCCCGCTCGGCGAGGGTCTGGAGCACCGGCGCGACTGCCGCCGTGTCCTGCGGGGCGATGGCGACGCCGTCCACGCCCTGGCTGAGGAACGTCTGCACGTTCGAGGCGAGGGTGGCCACGTCGTTGCTCGAGTTGGTGGTCTTCATGTCGAGGCCGAGCTCCTCGGCGTACTCCGGCACATAGCCGATGTAGGAGTTCCAGAAGTCGGTGTCCGAGCGGGGGTAGTCGACGCCGATGGTGCCGCCCCCGGCGCCGCCGGGGTCGTCGGCGCAGGCGGTCAGCAGGGCGGTGGACAGCAGCAGGATTCCGGCCAGGCGGGGGAGGCGGGGCTTCACTTCTGATCTTCTCCTTCGGACGGGCGCGCGGCGGTCGGCCGCCGGTCCGCGAGCGGGGCACGGCGCAGGAGTGGAAGAGGAACGGTGAGCACTCGGCGGAGTCGGACGGGCGAGTGGGGGTGCGCGACCGGGGCCCTTCGGCGCGACCAGACATGGGATCGTTTTATAGACCCCGCCGGTGATGCTGTCCATGGCCCGCGCAAAAAACACCACGCCGTCGCAGGTCAGCGACGAACGCCCCGAGAGCCGCATGGAGTTGGGGTGGAGAAGTGACCCTATGTCTCTGCCGGTGGCGACGCTGTGAAGACCCGTCGTCACCCGGGGGTGCTCTAAGGTGAGGCATCCCCACGCGGACGGTGGGGTGAACGACCGGCGTACGCGCGGCAGCGGCGCACGCGAGCGGAGGCACGTGATGGAACAGGGCGACGCGCTTCCCCGCGTCGGGGCGGTGGTGCTGACCATGAACGACCGTCCCCGCGAGCTGGCGGAGGCGCTTGCCTCGCTCCGCGCCCAGCGCGGAGTGGAGCTGGACATCGTGGTGGTCGGCAACGGCTGCGTACCGGAGGGCATCCCCGACGGGCTGCGCACCGTCTCGCTGCCGGAGAACGTCGGCATCCCCGAGGGGCGCAACGTGGGCGCCGGGCAGGTCGCCGGCGACCATCTGGTCTTCTTCGACAACGACGCGGTACTGCCCACCACCGACGCCCTCGCCCGACTGGTCACCTACCTCCGCGGCGATCCCCAACTGGCTTATGTCCAGCCGAGGATCGCCGACCCCGACGGCACCACGCTGCGCCGCTGGGTGCCCAGACTGCGCGCCTCCGACCCGGCGCGGGGCGGGGTGGCGACGGTGATGGCCGAGGGCGTGGTGCTGGTGCGGCGCTCCGCGTTCGAGGAGGTGGGCGGCTGGCCCGGGCACTTCTTCCTCTTCCACGAGGGCGTCGACCTCGCCTGGCGGCTGTGGGACCACGGCTACACCGGCCGCTACACGCCGGACGTCCTCGTCCACCACCCGGCCACCAGCCCGACGCGGCACGAGGGCTTCTACCGCCTCACCGCCCGCAACCGCGTCTGGCTGGCGCGGCGCAACCTGCCGTCGGTACTGGTTCCTTTCAACCTGGCCAGTTGGTTGGTGGTCACGTTGGCCCGCACCCGGGAGGGGCGGACGCTGCGGGTCTCCTTCCAGGGCTTCGCCGAGGGATGGCGCGGGGACTACGGGCGGCGCGCGCCGATGAGCTGGCACACTGTCCGCCGGCTGACCAGGGCGGGGCGGCCCCCACTGGTGTAGTGACCCCCGGGAACTGGTGTGGTGACCGGGTAACCACCCACATGCGTGGTCGGGGTGGGTGGTCAGCCTCGGCCCCTGGACGGCCGCCCGCGCCGTTCCCCGCGCCCCTCCTCCGTCGGCGGGGCGCGACAGGACCTAGGCAGACCGCTTGTCGAGGATTCCCGAGGTGGCCAGGATCACCAGGCCGGCCAGCGGGACCAGCACCAGCCCGAGACGAATGGATTCCGCGTCGGCGATCAGCCCGATCACCGGCGGCGAGGCGAGGAACCCGACGCGCAGCAGGAACGCCGCCACCGCGATGCCCGCGCCCGGCCACAGCCCGGGGATCTCGTCCGCCGCGTGGAAGGCCGCCGGGATCAGGGTGGCGATGCCGATGCCGCAGAGCGCGAAGCCCAGCACCGTCGTCGGCACCGAGGGCCACAGCAGCGCCACCCCCATGCCGACGACCACCAGCAGCCCGCCGATCCGGGCCGTCGTCCGGTCGCCGAGCCGGCGCACCACGTGGTCGCCGCAGAGCCGGGCCACGGTCTGCGTCCCCTGGAGCGCCATGAACGCCAGGCCGCCGACGAACGGGCTCGAACCCAGCTCGTTCTGAAGGTAGTTGGAGCCCCAGGACGCCGGCGCGTCCTCGACGACGGCCGCCGCCGCCGTCAGCAGCCCCAGCAGCAGGAACGCCATCAGCACCGGCCGCCGCAGCCAGGCGCGCCGGCCCTGCGCCGCCGGCTGCCCGCCCTCGGCGGCTGCCTCGGCGGGTGTGCGTTCGGCGTCCTCCGGGCCCGGCAGGAGGAAGCGGTTCGACGTCAACGCCGAGCCGATCGCCAGCGCCCCGACGATCGCCAGATGGATGGCCAGCGAGAACCCCGCCTGGGCCGCGCCGGCGCCGGCTATGCCGCCGACCACCGCGCCGATGCTCCACACCCCGTGGAAGGAGTTGAGGATGGAACGCCCGTACCGCCGCTGCACGCGCAGCCCGTGGGCGTTCATCGCGATGTCGGTGATCGAGTCGAGACTGCCGGCGAGGAACATGCCGAGGCAGAGCACCGCCAGGTTGGGGGCCGTGCCGACCAGCAGGATGTTGAAGCCCATCAGCAGCTGGCTGAAGACGGCGGTGCGAGCCGAGCCGAATCGTTTGATCAGAGGGCTGGCCGCCAGCCCCAGAAGCAGCGCGCCCAGCGGCATCGCGGCGATGGCGGTGCCCAGCGCGGCGTTGGAGAGGGCCAGGTCGGCCTTGATCTCGGGGTAGCGGGGGACGACGTTGGCGAAGAGGAAACCGTTGGTGAAGAAGAGCGCGGCGACCGCGCAGCGCGCTTTGACAGGGCGGTCGGTTGCGGCGAGGGAGGGCATGGCTCTCTTTCCGGGCGTGCGAGTGCGTCAGAGGGAGTGAGGGGGCGGGTGGGGGCGCGGGCCCGCTACCGTGGGCCCGGACTTGTTCGGGTCAGCGAACAGCGTTCGGTGCGGAGGGCGTGGCCGGCGCGGAGGGCGCGGACGCGGGAGGAGCGGCCGGGGCTGCGGTCCCCGCCGTGATCCTGGCGATCGCCTCGATCGTCAGGGAACGGTCGTGCGGCTCGGTCTCCAACGCCCGGTGGATCGCCAACCCCTCGATCAGCGCGTCCAGTTGACGGGCCGTCACCGGATCGAAGTGCCATTCGAGAGCGACCCGGCTGCGGCGCATCCACTCCCGGGTCAGCTCCCGGAACGCCGGCTTCCGCGCCGCCAGCGTGTACAGCTCGTGGGTCAGCACGATCGACCGCTGGTTGCCCTCGTCGCCCCGGGAGAGATCGTGGACCAGGTCGGCCACCGCCTCCCTGGCCTCGGCCAGGTCCCGGGCGGCGCCCAGCCGTTGCTCGAAGGTGGTGACCACCGTCATGGCGAAGCCGGTGAACGCCTCCCGCAGTAAGGCGTCCATGCCGTCGAAGTGGTACGTCATCGAACCCAACGGCACCCCGGCCCTGGCCGCGATCCTCCGGTGGGAGGCGCCGGCGACCCCTACCTCGGCGATCACGTCGAGCGTCGCGCGCAGTATGCGGTCACGGCGGTCCGGGTCGTGCCGCCCGAACGTCACGACCGCCGTCCGAACGTCACGACCGCCGTCCGTGCGGCACGGCGCCGACCCGGGGTGCGGCGTCGAACGAGGACGCGGCGCCGAACGAGGGCGCGGCGTCGAACGAGGGCGCGGGGGAACGCACTACAGCGACCTGATCACCCGGGCCGGATTCCCCAGGGCGAGGACGCCGGAAGGGATGTCCCGGGTGACGACGGAGCCGGAGCCGATCACCGAGTCGTCCCCGATGGTGACCCCGGGAAGCACGATGACGCCCCCGCCGAGCCACACGTTGTCGCTGATGGTGATCGGCTTCGCGGCCTCCAGCTTGTCGCGGCGCGGCTGCGGCTCCAACGGGTGGGTGGGCGTGAGGAGTTGAACGTTGGGACCGATCTGGCAGTCGGCGCCGACGGTGATCGGGGCGACGTCCAGCGCGGTCAGGTTGCAGTTGACGAAGGTGCGGTCGCCGACGGAGAGATAGCTCCCGTAGTCGACATACAGCGGCGGCCGGATGTGGGCGTCCGCGCCGAGCGAGCCGACCAGCTCCCTGACGATCGACTGGGCGCCCTCGATGTCGGTGGCGTAGGCCGCCGCGTACTCCCCGGCCAGGCGGACCGCGCGCTGCTGGGCCGCGAGGATTCTGGGGTCGTCGGCGATGTAGAGGTCGCCCGCGAGCATCCGCTCCAGGTTGCTCCGGTCGTCCCCGGCGAAGTAGTCCGTCACCCGAGCGAGACTACACCTCGGGTGTACGAACGTACACCCGTCCTGAGCTGGGCTTTTCTCCTGCGGAGGGGCGGGCGTTGGGCGCCGGCGGGTCGACGGAAATCGCAGGGCGGCCGGCGGCGTTCGTGGTACCGCTGGGGCATGACGATCTCCCCTTCCGGCTCTTCCGCCCCTTCTCCCGTCCCCGCCGCTCCCGCCGAGCGGGTCGCGTTGGTCACCGGCGCCGGCCACGGCATCGGCGAGGCCGTCGCCGAGACGCTCGGCCGGCGCGGCATCGCGGTGCTCTGCGCCTGCCTGCGGGCGGCGGACGGCGGCGGCGACGGCGAACCGGTCGCCGCGCGCATCCGCGCCGCCGGCGGCCGGGCCGCCGCCTTCGAGGCGGACCTCGCCGAACCGGCAAGCGCCGCCCTGCTGTTGAACGCGGCCGAGGAACTGCTCGGCCCGGTCAACATCCTGGTCAACAACGCCTCCGGCTGGATCCAGGACTCCTTCGACGCGGACCGCCCCGACGCCGTGGGCCGCGCCTCGGCGCCCGTCACGCCCGAGAAGGTCGCCCACCAGTTCGCGGTGGACGCGTGGGCGCCGGCGCTGCTGATCGCCGAGTTCGCCCGCCGCCACCGGGAACGCGGCGCCGACTGGGGCCGCGTCGTCGGCCTCACCTCGGGCGGCGAACTCGGCTTCCCCGGCGAGGTCTCCTACGGCGCGGCGAAGGCGGCCCAGACCCACTACACGCTGTCGGCCGCCGCCGAGTTGGCGCGCTACGGGATCACGGCCAACGTGGTGCACCCGCCGGTGACCGACACCGGCTGGATCACCGACGAGGTCCGCGCGTTCGTGGCGGGCAGTAGGACGCACTTCCATGTCGCGGACCCGGCGGAGGTCGCGGAGACGATCGCGTTCCTCGTCTCCCCGGAGGCGAGGCTGGTGACGGGCAACGTGCTCACTCTGCGCTGAGTCCCTCCGGGGGTTTGGTGGGGCGACGGTCCGCCGTTGTGATGGCGGTGGGTTGTCGTCTGCGGCCCGTCGCGGATGCGGCGCGCAGTTCCCCGCGCCCCTTGGGGGCGCCTGGGGGCGCGGGGAACGGCGCGGGTAATTGGTCGTCGGGGTGCACTCGACTACGCGTCTGGTCGTGTCGCTCGGTTGTCGTCTGCGGCCCGTCGCGGATGCGCCGCGCAGTTCCCCGCGCCCCTGGGGAGGGCCGGGGGGCGGGCTAGAGCCCAGCGGCCAGCGTCTCGTGGAGGACGTGGCGGGAGTTGGCGGCGAGGGCGGGGTTGGTTTCGCGGTAGTAGGGGAGTTGGATCAGCGCGACCGACAGGGCCCAGCCCCGGCCGCGCAGCCAGGTCGTGTCGTCGGCGCCGACCGTCGCCCGGAACGTGTCGCGCGCGGACGCCGGGAGCAGGTTCCAGGCGACGGCCTGGTCGGCCGCCGGGTCGCCGACCCCGATCCCGCCGAAGTCGATCACCGCGCTCAGCCGGCCGTCCTCGCCGGTCAGCACGTTGCCGGGGGAGATGTCCCCGTGGAGCCAGCGGTCGGGGCCGTCCGGGGCGGGGAGGGCGACGGCGTGGTCCCAGAGGGCCGTCACCTCGTCCAGGTCGAACGGCTCTGTACCCGGGGGGAGTTGGGCGAGCCGGGTGATCGCCTCGCGGGTGGCGGCGTCCCGTTCGGTCAGCGGCACCCCCCGGCGGGCGCGCGGCGCGTCCGCCGGTGGGGTGACGGAGCGCAGCGCCACCACGAACTCGCCCAACTCGCGGGCCAGCCGCGCCGGTTCGTTGATCTGCCCGACGACCGGGTTGCGGCCGGGGAGCCAGCGGTGCACCGACCAGGGCTGTGGATAGCCCCCGCCGGGCGCACCGACCTCCAGGGGAACGGGAACGGCCACCGGCAGATGCGGCGCCAGCGCGGCCGGCCAGCGGGCCTCCCGTGCGACCGTCTCCTCGTCGTGTGGCCGGCGCGGCAGCCTGACCACCAGGGCCTCGCCCAGCCGGAACATCGCGTTGTCCGTGCCGGACGACGGCACCCGCCGGATCGGCAGTCCTGACCAGCGCGGGAACTGGTCACTGACCAGTCGCCTAACCAGTGTCTCGTCGAGCTCCAGCTCGTCCTCGTGCATCTTCGTCGTCGACCCCACCCGGCCCATCCGAGCGGGGCCGTGGCCCGCTGTCCACCGGTTTATCCGTCGGCCACACCGTCGCCACGCTCCGCTCGGCGACCGGTTGGGCACGGAAAGAGACATCTCTGTGAACTGTTGACAGTTTGCAGTTCACGGTTGAGTGTTGCTGCACGCCGGCACGCCCCCTTTGTGAATGTCCTCTCTTCCCCGTTGGAGTGATCATGCAGAGCGACTCCCCAGCTCGCGCTCCACAGCAGTCCCTGCGCGCGTCGGCGTCCAGCTTTCTCGGGACGACGCTGGAGTGGTACGACTTCTTCATCTACGGGACCACCGCCGCGCTCGTCTTCGGTGACCTTTTCTTCCCGAACGCCAGCGACGTCGCCGGCACGCTGGCCTCGTTCGCCACCCTCGCCGTGGGCTTCGCCGCCCGACCGCTCGGCGGCATCCTCTTCGGGCACTACGGCGACCGGATCGGTCGCAAGAAGATGCTGGTGCTGTCGCTGCTGACGATCGGTGTCTCCACCGTTCTGATCGGCTGTCTTCCCACCTATGACCAGATCGGCGTGGGCGCCCCCGTCCTGCTGGTGATACTGCGGCTCTTCCAGGGCGTGGCCCTGGGCGGCGAGTGGGGCGGCGCCGCGCTGATGTCCATCGAGCACGCGCCGAAGCACAAGCGGGGGCTGTTCGGCAGCGCCACCCAGATGGGAGCGCCGGGCGGGATGCTGCTGGCCGCCGGGGCGGTCAGCCTGGCCAGCTGGGTCAGCGGGGACAGCTACGAGTCCTGGGGCTGGCGACTGCCGTTCCTGGCCAGCGTCGTGATCGTCGCGATCGGCACCGTGATCCGCTCCCGGGTCGCCGAGAGCCCCGAGTTCCAGGCCGCCGCCGAGCGCAAGGAGCAGGCGAAGCTGCCGATCGCCGACGTGCTGCGCGAGGACTGGAGGTCCGTCCTGCTCGGCTCCGGGCTGGCCGCCGCCAACAACGCGATCTTCTACACCGTCTCCACCTACACGCTGTCCTACGCCACCGACCACCTCGACGTGGACAAGGACCAGGTGCTGCACCACGTGACGCTGGTCGCCGCGCTCTACCTGGTGACCGTGCCACTCTTCGGGGCGCTCGCCGACCGGATCGGGCTGCGCCGCCAGGTGGCGATCGCCGGGGCGCTCAGCGCGCTGATGATCTTCCCCTACTTCCTGCTGGTGGAGACCGGGAACACCTGGGTCATCCTGGCCTCCATGGCCGTGGCCCTGGCCGTCGTCCAGTCCGCCGCCTACGCCCCGCAGCCGGCGATCTACGCCGACCTCTTCCCGCCGCGGGTCCGCTACACCGGCGCCTCGCTGGCCTACGCCATCCCGACCACGCTCGTCGGCGGCACCGCCCCGTTCATCGGCACCGCGCTGTACGCCTGGTCGGACAGCAACTACCCGTTCGCGCTCTACATCGCGGCGCTCGGCGCGCTGGCCGCCGGCTGCGCGCTCGGCGCGAAGCCCCGGTACGGGTCCAACGGCACGCCCGCCGCGCCCCAGCCCACCGCCGTCCCCGGAGGCCGCCGTGGCTGACCAGCACACCCGAGGGGAGGCCGCCCGCGAGCTGCGGCGGCTGACCGAGTGGGCCGCCGATCTGGCGGCCGGCGGGATCGGCGCCCTGCCGGAACGCGTCAGGCGCCGGGCCGCCACCATCCTGGTCGACGACCTGGCCGCCATGGCGGGCGCCAGGACCGACCGGCAGGTCACCGAGGTCGCCGCGCTCGCCGCCCGCCGCGGCCCCGGCGCCGAGGCCACCCTGCTGACCCGCGCCCCCGACCGCGCCGAACGGGGCTGGGCCGCGTTCGCCAACGGGGTCGCCGCCAACTGGCAGGAACTCGACGAGGGTTACCGCCGCGCCACCTGCCACGGCGGGCTGTACACGGTGCCCGCCGCCGTCGCCGAGTGCGAGGCCGAGCACGCGGCCCTCGGGCGCGCCCTCACCTCGCTGGTCGTCGGCTACGAGATCGTCACCCGGGTCGCCCGCGCCTACCCGGCGCCCCGGCCGCCCGCCCTGCACCCGCACGCCACGCTCTCCCCGATCGGCGCCGCCGCCGCCGTCTCCGCCGCGCGCGGCCACACCGCGCGCACCCTGGCCGACGCGGTCTCCGGCGCGGCGAGCCTGGCGATGGTCGGCCCGTTCGCCCACGCGGGGCGCGGCGCCCTGGTGCGCAACGCCTGGGCCGGCGCCGGCGCCCAGGCCGGCTTCCTCGCCGCCGACCTGGCGGCGCTCGGCGTCGCCGGCTCCGACGACGGCCTCGCCTCCGTCTTCGCCGACGGCCTCGACCACCCCGTGGAGCCGGCCGCCCTCACCGAGGGCCTCGGCGAGCGGTACGCCGTCGAGGACGGCTACCACAAGGTCTACGCCTGCTGCCAGTACGCGCACGCCGCCGTCGAGGCCGCCCACGCGCTGCGCGCCGGGCCGCTGGCCTCGTTCGCGCCCGACGAGGTCGCCTCCGTGCGGGTGGAGACCCACCCGCTGGCGCTGACCCTGGACGGCGACCGGCCGGAGAACGTGCTGGCCGGGAAGTTCTCCGTGCCGCACGCCGTCGCCGCCACCCTGGTCACCGGGTCCACCGCGCCGGAGGTCTTCTCCGCCGAGTGGCTCGGCGACCGCGCGGTCGCCGAGGTCCGCGGCCGGGTCGAGCTGAGCGAGCACCCGGCGATCGGCGACCCGCCGCACGACCGGCCCGCGCGGGTCACCGTCGAGCTGCGCGGCGGCGCCCGGCACAGCCACGAGGTGGTCAGCGCGCTGGGCGGCCCCGACCGGCCGCTGTCGGCGGGCGACCTGCTGGGAAAGATCGACGCCCTCACCGCGGGCCGCTACCCGTACTTCGGCGAGGTCGCGGCCGTCACCCTCGGCGAGGGCGTGGACTGGGACGTTCCGTTGGCCGACCTGCTGGCGCGGCTCACCGCCGACGCCGGGGAGGGAACGCGATGACCACGCACCCCGACACCACCGCCGCCCGACTGCTGGCGGACGCCGTGCTCGCCGCAGCCGACCCGCGCGTCGAGCCGCCCGCCGAGGTGCCGGCCGCCGCCCGGCTGCACTTCCTGGACGCCTGCGGGGTGGCGCTCGCCGCCGCCGCGACCGGCCCCGTCACCGGCGTCACCGCGCTGGCCGGACGGCCCGAACGCGCCGGCCCCTGCACCGTCATCGGCACCGGCGCCACCGCGCCCGCGCCGCTCGCCGCGCTGGTCAACGGCACCCTGACGCACTCGTTGGAGTACGACGACACCCATGTCGCCTCCGTGATGCACGGCAGCGCCGTGCTCGCCCCCGCCGCGCTCGCCGCCGCCCAGGAGCGGGCCGCCGTCGAGGGAACCGGCGCCGGCGGCGGGGCGCGGATGCTGCGCGGCTACGCCCTGGGCTGGGAGACGCTGATCCGGATCGGGCTGGCCGCGCCCGGCACCATCCAGGCCCGCGGCTTCCAGGGCTCCTCGGCCGCCGGCCCCTTCGCCGCGGCCGTCGCCGCCGGCGTCGTGCACGGGGTCGACGCCGGGGCGCTGACCCACGCGCTGGGCATCGCCGGCAGCCAGGCCGCCGGCACCTTCGCCTTCCTGCGGCAGGGCGCCACCGTCAAGGCCGCCCAGCCCGGCTTCGCCGCCCAGTCGGGGCTGCTCGCCCTGGACCTGGCGCGCGCCGGGGTCACCGGGCCGGACGGGGTGTTCGAGGGGCCGACGGGCTTCTTCGAGCTGTTCGCCGGCGACGCCACCGGCGCCGACCGGCTCGCCGCGCTGGCCGCGACCGTCGGCACCCGCTGGTACCTGCCGGAGGCCGCGTTCAAGGGCTACCCCTGCTGCCACTTCATCCACCCGTTCGTCGAGGCGCTGGCCAGGGTCCTGGACTCGGGCGTCGCCGCCGCCGACGTCGCCGAGGTGCACTGCGCGGTCCCCGAGGGGCAGCTGCCGGTGATCGCCGAGCCGTGGGCCGCGAAGCGGCACCCGGCCAGGGCCAACGACGCCCGCTGGAGCCTGCCCTACGCGCTGGCCGCCCAGCTGGTCGACGGCGACGTGCGGGCCGACCACTTCCGCGGCGGGGTCCGCCCCGACCTGCTGGCCGCCGCCCGGCTGGTGACCGCCGAGCCGTGGCCCGACTCCGGCTACCCGGAGGTCTTCCCCGCGCGGGTGCGGGTGCGCACCACCGACGGCGCGACGCACGAGGCGCACGTCGAGGACGTGCGCGGCTCGGCCCGCCGCCCGATGGGCACCGACGAGGTGGTGGCGAAGTTCCTCGCCAACGCCGCCCTCGGCGGGGTCGCGGACCACGCCGCCAGGGCCGTCGCCGACGAACTGCTCGGCGCGCCCGACCCCGACCTCGGCGTGCTGCGCCTGACCGCGCGCGAGCACACGACACCCGGAACGTCCCACCGGGAGGAGAACGACCATGGCTGAGCCCGCCACGTCCGCACCCCAGGAGCAGAAGGTGCCGCCCCGGGTGGTGGCCGCCGGCGCCGTCGGCTCGATCGTCGAGTACTTCGACTTCGGCGTCTACGGCTATGTGGCGACCATCCTCGCCACCCACTTCTTCGTCAGCGGAGACGACACCGCCGCCCTGCTCTCCACCCTCGCCACGTTCGCCGTCGCGTTCGCGCTGCGCCCGGTCGGCGGCGTGATCTTCGGTCATCTCGGCGACCGCTACGGCCGGAAGAACGCGCTGGCCGGCACCGTCGTGCTGATGGCCGTCGCCTCCGGGCTGATCGGGGTGCTCCCCACCTACGGCGCGATCGGCGTCGGCGCCTCCGCGCTGCTGGTGCTGGCGCGCTGCCTCCAGGGCATCGCCGCCGGCGGCGAGTTGGGCGGCGCCGCCTCGTTCGTCGCCGAGTACTCGCCGCCGAAGCGGCGCGGCATGTACTGCTCCACCACCCAGACCGGGGCGCTGGGCGGTTCGCTGCTGGCCGCGCTGACCGTCTCGCTGCTCAACGAGACGCTCGGCGAGGAGGCCATGCACGACTGGGCGTGGCGGCTGCCGTTCCTGATCGCCATCCCGCTGGGCGTCGTGGGGCTGCTGATCCGCGCCAAGCTGCACGACTCGCCCTCGTTCCGCAAGGTGGAGCAGAAGGACGAGAAGTCCGGCGCGCCCGTCCTGGAGGCGCTGCGGCTGCACCGCAGGGCGCTGATCCAGTGCGTGGGCCTGTCGATCCTGCTGTTCTCCGCGTACTACGTCTTCTACGTCTACGTGAACATCCACCTCACCGAGACGGTGGGCATGGACTCGGGGCTGGCGTTCTGGTCGACCTCGGCGACGCTCGCCGTCTCGACGGTGTGTATGCCGCTCTTCGGCGCGCTGACCGACCGCGTCGGGCGGAAGCCGGTCTTCGTCGGCGCCTCGGTGGCCGCGCTGGTGCTGCCGGTGCCCGGGTTCATGCTCTTCGAGATGGGCCCCGGCTGGGCGATCTCCGCGCACATCGTGATGGGCCTGATCGACTCGGCGCTGATGGGCGCGGCGTTCTCCACGTTCGCCGAGATGTTCCCGACCCGGGTCCGCTACACGGGCATCGCGCTCGGCTTCAACATCGGCAGTGCGGCGGCCGGCGGCACCGCGCCCTACATCTGCACCTGGCTGGTGGACCAGACCGGGTCGCCCCTGGCGCCCGCCTGGTTCGTCATCGGCACGGCGGTACTGACCCTCATCGCCGCGCTCACCCTGAAGGAGACTGCCGGTACGACCCTGCGGGACGCCTGAACCGGTCCCCCGAACACGACAGGAGAGCCGATGTCCGAGTCCGACCAGAGCCGTCTGCTGCCGAGGAACAACACCTACGCGCAGGCCACCGAGTCCGTGCTGCGCGAGATGATCCTCGACGGCTCCATAGGACCCGGCCAGCGGCTCAACGAGGTGACCCTCGCCTCGTCGCTCGGCATCAGCCGGGGCCCGCTGCGGGAGGCGATCCAACGCCTCACCAGCGAGGGGCTGCTGACCGTGATCAGCCACCGGGGCGCCTTCGTGCGGACGTTCTCCCGGGACGAGATCGTCGAACTCTACGAGCTGCGCGCCGCGTTGGAGCTGCACGCGGTGCGGCTGGTGTGCGCGCGGGCCAGCGACGCGGAGCTGGAGGACCTGGACGCCATGCTCTCCGACACCGAGAGCCGGATGCGGGAGTCCACCGGGCACGCCTACCCGCAGGAGCTGGACTTCCATCTGCGGCTGGTGCTGCTGGCCGGCAACCAGGCGCTGATGCGCAGCGCCCTGGAGGCGCACCGGCAGCTGTCGTTGGCGCGTTCCATGTCGGGTCAGCGTCCGACGCGTGCGCGGGCGGCCGTCGTCGAGCACGGCGAGCTGGTGGCGGTGCTGCGCGCGCGGGACCTGGAGGGCGCCACCGCGCTGATGATCCGCCACCTCGACCACTCCATGGCCAGCGCCATCGCGGTGCTGGGACTGCCGGGCGACGAGGACGCCCCCACGACCCGAAGCGACGACCGGTCACGCGGAGCGGACGGCACCGTCGCACCCGACTGAACCGAAGAACACCGACACGCGAGCGAAGGCGAGCATGAGAACCACGACCAGGCTGCGGCAACTCCTTGAGCGCGACGAACGGCCGCTGATGTTGCCGGGTGCCCCCAACGCGCTCACGGCCAGAGTCGTCGAGCTCTCCGGCTTCGACGCGGTCTACGTGTCCGGCGCCGGGGTGACCAACACCCAGCTCGGGATGCCCGACCTGGGGCTGCTCAGCCTTCCCGAGCTGGCGGGGCAGGTCGCGGCGATGGCCGACGCGGTCTCCCTGCCGCTGGTCGTCGACGCCGACACCGGCTTCGGCAACGCGCTCAACGTGCAGCGCACCGTGCGGACCCTGGAGCGCGCGGGCGCCGCGGCCGTGCAGATCGAGGACCAGGTCAGCCCGAAGAAGTGCGGCCACTTCGACGGAAAGGAGATCGTCTCCACGGCCGAGATGGTCGGCAAGATCCACGCCGCCGTCGACGCCAGGAACGACCCCGACCTGCTGGTCGTCGCCCGCACCGACGCGCGGGCGCTGGAGGGGATAGAGGCCGCCTGCGAGCGGGCCGCCGCCTTCCTGGAGGCCGGCGCCGACGTGCTCTTCGTCGAGGCGCCGACCACCAGGGAGGAGATGCGGTACATCACCGAGACGGTGCCGGGCCGCCACGTCGCCAACATGGTGGAGGGCGGGCGCACCCCCCTGCTGTCCCGCGCGGACCTCGCCGACCTCGGCTTCTCCGTCGCGCTCTACGCCAACGCGGCGATGCGCGGCGCGGTCCTCGGGATGCAGTCGGTGCTCGACCACCTCGCGCGGCACGGCGACACCCGGGAGGCCGCCGACCTCATGATCAGCTGGACGGAGCGCCAGGAACTGGTGCGCAAGCCGCACTTCGACGCGTTGGACCGCCGGTACGCCGAGCGGCCCGACGGCGAGGTGACCGACCCGGACGCCCCCACGGACGCCCCCGAGTAACGGAGCCCTGATGAACGAGTACGACCTGCGGCTGACCGGCGGTCGCGTCTTCCTGCACGAGAGCGGACTGGTCGACGCCGACCTGCTGATCCACGACGGCCGGATCGCCGGCATCGTCGAGCCGGGCGCGCCCGGCGCCCCGGCCGCCGCCCGCGAGACCGTCGACCTCCGGGGCGCGACCGTGCTGCCCGGCGCGATCGACCCGCACGTCCACCTGGGCAAGGACATCCGGGTGCCGAAGGAGCGCGACGACGCCGAACGGGAGACCGCCTCGGCGGTCGCCGGCGGCGTCACCTCGATGCTGGTCTACCTGATGAGCTCCGAGCCCTACGAGGAGGTGCACGCCGCCTCCCGCCGCGCCATGGAGTCCGGCACCCACACCGACTTCGGCTTCCACTTCGTGCTCGGCACCGACGAGCACGTGCGGGCCGTCCCCGACTACGTGCGGGAGTTGGGCGTCTCCAGCTTCAAGTTCTTCATGAACTTCCGCGGCGACGAGGGCGCCTACCTGGGGATGCCGGGCAACGACGACGGCTTCATGTACGACCTGCTGGGCATCACCGCCGACCACGGCGCGATGGTCAACCCGCACCCGGAGAACATCGAGATCGTCTGGAAGCTGAGGCAGCAGCCGAGGGACGAGTCCCGCGGCCCGCTGCACGCCTGGCACCTGACCCGCCCGCCGCTGGTGGAGGCCGAGGCCGAGCAGCGCGTCGCCTATCTGGCGGCGGCCACCGGCGCCTCCGCCTACGCGGTGCACACCTCCAGCGCGGCCGGGCTCAACGCGATGCGGATGCAGCGTTCCGCCTACCCGAACCTCTTCGTCGAGACCTGCACCCACTACCTGACGCTGACCACCGGCTCCCCCTGCGGCACCTACGGCAAGGTCAACCCGCCGCTGCGGCCGGAGTCCGACCTGGAGGCGCTGTGGGAGGGCGTCGCGGACGGCAGCGTCGACACCGTCGGCTCCGACCACAACGCGCGCCACCGCTCGTTCAAGGAGAAGGACATCTGGTCCGCCTCCGCAGGCTTCCCCGGCACCGGCGTGCTGCTGCCGCTGACGCTGGGGGAGGGGCTGCGGCGCGGGGTGCCGCTCTCCCGGCTGGTGGACGCCACCAGCACCCGTTCCGCGAAGCTCTTCGGGCTCTACCCGCGCAAGGGCGTGATCCGGGTCGGCGCCGACGCCGACCTGGCCGTCGTCGACCTGGAAGGCGAGACCACCATCGCCGCCGAACGGCAGCACTCCGCCGCCGAGTACACCCCCTGGGAAGGGCGGAAGGCGCCGGTCAGGGTCGTCCACACCCTGGTGCGCGGCCACTTCGCCGTCCGCGACGGGCAACTGTCGAACACCCCCCGGGGCGCCTATCTGCCCCGGGCGCACAGCGGCGCCTCGGCCCTGGCCGCCGCGGAGAAGGAGCAGACACGATGAGCGACCCCACCCGCCCCGCCCACGACGCGGGCGCCGACCAGCCCTGGACGGTGGGCGGCGCCGGGGCGATCGACGCGGAGACCAGGCACCGCTACGAACTCGCCGGCTTCGGCCGGCCCTCCGGGCTCGGCGCCCGGCCCGCGCTGCTGATCATCGACGTGCAGTACCGCACGATCGGCACCCGGCCGATGCCGTTCGACGAGGCCACCCGCGAGTTCACCACCAGCTGCGGGGAGACCGGCTGGGCCGCCGTGGAACGCATCGGCACCCTGCTGCGGACCTTCCGGGAGAACGGCTGGCCGGTGCTCTACCCGCACGTGGCGCCCAAGCGCGGCTACGACGCGGGCCGGCTCGGCGCCAAGGTCCCCGGAATCATGGAGATCCCCGAGCACGGCTACGACTTCGTCGCCGAGGTCGCGCCAGCCGAGGGCGACGTGCTGCTCCCCAAGCGGCACCCCAGCGCGTTCTTCGGCACCCCGCTCACCAGCTACCTGGTGGAGGCCGGCGTCGACACCCTGGTCGTCACCGGCTGCACCACGTCGGGGTGCGTGCGCTCCAGCGTCGCGGACGCGTTCTCCTACAACTTCCGCGTCGCCGTGCCCAGCGACGCGGTGTACGACCGCAGCCCCGTCGTCCACGAGGTCAACCTCTTCGACATGGCGCAGAAGTACGCCGACGTCTCCACCACCGAGCAGCTGCTGCCCCGGCTGGTGGCGCTGAGCGACCAGAACGGGCCGAACGGGCCGAAGAACGAGGGGAGTCGGCGATGAGCGACCGGAGAAGTGACGTGGGCGTCGACGTGGACGTGGACGTAGTTGTCGTCGGCGCCGGTGGCGGCGGGCTGACGGCCGCCATCGCGGCGGCCGAGGCGGGCGCGAGCGTCGCGCTGCTGGAGAAGCTGGAACGCTGGGGCGGCAACACGTTCGTCTCCACCGGCTCCATCCCCGCCGCCGGCACCCGCTACCAGAAGGCCGCCGGCATCGAGGACGACCCGGAGCGGATGACCGCCGACCTGCTGCGGCAGAGCGGCGGTCACGACGCCGAACACCTGGTCCGCTTCCTGGCCGAGGAGTCCGCCTCCCTGGTGGAGTGGCTCGTCGAACAGCACGCCGTCGACCTGCGGATCATCACCGACTACAAGCACGTCGGCCACAGCGTCCAGCGGCTCCACGCCCCGCCGGACCGGCGCGGCGAGTCCCTGGTCAAGGACCTGACGGCCGCCGCCAAGCGGCTCGACGTGGACGTGGTCACCGGAAACCCGGTGCGCGAACTGCTCGTCGAGGACGGCCGCGTGGTCGGCGTCCGCGTCGCGGGCGACCGCGCCGGCAGCTACGAACTCCGCGCGCACTCCGTGGTGTTGGCCGCCAACGGCTTCGGCAACAACAAGGAGATGATCGCCCGCTGGATCCCCGAGTCGCTGCGCGCGCAGTACTTCGGCGCGGAGGGCTCCACCGGCGAGGCCATCGCCTGGGCCGACCAACTGGGCGCCAGGCTGCTCAACATGGGCGCCTTCCAGGGCTACGCGGCCGTCGCCTACCCGCACGGCTCCATCGTCAGCTGGACCTCCGTGGAGAAGGGCGGCTTCCTGCTCTCCCCCGACGGGCTGCGGATGGGCGACGAGAGCGTCGGCTACTCCGGCTTCGCGCCGGTCGTCGCCGGCGTCGCCGAGGAGAGCTGGGTCGTCTTCGACACCCGCATCCGGGACTTCATCGCCGGCAACGAGCCCGAGTTCGCCGAACTCGTCGACGCGGGCGGCGTGAAGGAGGCCGCCACGCCCGAGGCGGCGGCGGCGATCATCGGCTGCCCGCCGGAACGGTTCGCCGAGGCCGTCGCCGACCAGCGTCGGGCCGCGGCGGACGGCTCGGCGGACGCCACCGGCAGGACCGACTTCCCGATGGGCCCGCTGACCGCGCCGTACTGCGTGGTCCGCTCCGTTCCCGCGCTCTTCCACACCCAGGGCGGGGTGGACGTGGACCGCGAGTCGCGCGTGCTGACGGAGGCCGGGGAGCCGATCCCCGGGCTGTTCGCGGTCGGCGGCGTCGCGGGCGGCCTCTCCGGCCGCTCGGGCGCGCGGGGCTACTCCTCGGGCAACGGGCTCCTGTCGGCCGTCGGGTTGGGCCGCGTGGCCGGGGCGAGTGCGGCTGGCGCCGCCGGCCTCGGGAGGCGACTGCCGTAGGCGGTTGGTGCGGTGGGTTGTCGGCGTGAGCCCGGTGGGTGGTTGCTCGCGCAGTTCCCCGCGCCCCTTCCACGCCGGTGGCGGTCTTGGGGGCGCGGGGAACTGCGCGCGTGCTGGGTGGCGGGGGTTGGTCGACTACGGAGCTTCGTGGTCGGGTGGGTTGTCGTCCTCGCCCCGGTGTCGGGTTGCTCGCGCAGTTCCCCGCGCCCCTTCCACGCCGGTGGGCGGCGGGGGTCAGTCGACCGCGGTGTCGCACCGGGCAGGTGGGTGGTCGTCCGCGGCACCGCCGGGGGTGCCGGCCGCTGTCATCACCTGGTCGAGGACCTCGCGGCTGGCCTCCAGACGGGCGATCATGCGGTCCAACCGGGCCCGTTCCACCGCCAGTTCGGCCAGCAGCGTCGGGGTCGCCGCCTCCGAGGGGCCGCCGTCCTCGTCCCTGAGGCAGGGCAGCAGCTCCGCGATCTTCGCGCTGCACAGCCCGGCGGCGAAGAGTTCCTGCACGCGGATCACCCGGTGCACCGCGTGCTCCGGGTAGCGGCGCTGGCCGCCGGCCGTGCGTTCGGCGGCCAGCATCCCCTGCTGCTCGTAGTAGCGCAGCGACCGTTCGCTGACACCCGTGCGGCGGGCCAGTTCGCCGATCCCCATCAGCCCGGGGCCACTTGAACCTGACACCGATGTCACCTCCTACCGTCCCGACATGACACAGCCGAACGCCCATCCGAACACGCACACGAACGCCGCGCTGCTCACGCCCTATTCCCTCGGCCGACTGAGCCTGCCCAACCGGCTGGTGATGGCACCCATGACCCGCTACCGGGGTACCGAGGACGGGCGACCGCAGCCCATCGTCGCCGACTACTACGCGCAGCGCACCGGCGCGGGGCTGATCGTCACCGAGGGGCTGTGGCCGAGCCCGGCCGGGCAGAGCGGATGGCGCATCCCGGGCATGGCGAACGCCGCGCAGGCCACCGCCTGGCGGGAGGTGACCGACGCGGTGCACGCGGCCGGCGGCCGGATCTTCGCCCAGCTGATGCACGGCGGCCGGCTGGGCCACCCCGAGGGACGCGTCGACGGCAGCCGGCCGGCCGGGCCCTCGGCCGTCGCCGCGCCCGAGCGCGTGGCGCTCCGCGACGGCAGTCGTCAACCGGCCGCCGTGCCACGGGAGATGACGGAGGAGGACATCGCGCGGACGTTCGACGAATACGCCGAGGCCGCCCGGCTGGCCGTCACCACCGCCGGCTTCGACGGGGTGGAGCTGCACGGCGCCAACAGCTATCTGCCGCACCAGTTCCTCGCCGACAACACCAACCTGCGCACCGACCGCTGGGGCGGCTCCCCGGCCAACCGGCGGCGCTTCCCGCTGCGGCTGGTCCGTGCCGTCGCCGACGCGGTGGGCGCCGAACGCACCGCGCTGCGGCTGTCGCCGGGAAACCCGCAGTTCGGCATGGTCGAGGAGGACCCGGCGCCGGTCTACCGGCCGCTGGTCGAGGAGTTGGACGGTCTCGGCCTGGCCTATCTGCACCTGACCGACAACGACCGCTACCCCGCGCTGGCCGACCTCGGCCCCCGCTGGTCGGGAACGCTGGTCGCCAACGTCGGCGAGAACGGCCCGGCCACCACGCGGGCGCGGGGCGAGGCGCTGATCGCCGAGGGCCGCGCCCAACTGGTCTCCTACGGGCGGGCGTTCCTCGCCAACCCCGACCTGCCCGCCCGCTTCGCCGCCGGCGCCCCGCTCAACGCGATCGACCGGGACGGGCTCTACGGCTGGGGCCCCGAGGGCTACACCGACTACCCGACCCTCGCCGACGGCCCGGGGCCGGCGGCGCTAGCGGACGCCGGCCGATGAGGCCCGGCGGGACGGCGGGTGCGGCGGCGGGGGAGCGTACGCGGGGCGCGGCGGCACCGCGGGTCGCGCCGGCGCTAACGCCGACGGCCCTGCCGGCGGCGTCGGCGGCCGGGAGGGAACGGGCGGCGCGGCGGCGGCTGCCCTCTCGCCGCGGTTCAGCTTGGCCAGCTCGGCGTTGAACTGGGCGCCGGACAGCAGCGCCAGATTGGAGACCCACAGCCACACCAGGAAGACCACGATCCCGGCCAGCGAGCCGTAGAGCCGGTTGTAGGTGGGGACATGGGAGGCGTACAGGGCGAAGCCGGCCGAGGCGACCAGCCACAGCAGCACCGCCAGCGCCCCGCCGGGCAGCGCCCGCTGCGGCGAGCGGGACTCGTCGGGGCCGGTCCTGAAGACGACCAGGACCAGCGTGGCGACCAGTACGACGAGCAGCGGCCACTTGAAGACCGTCCACGCCGTGCTGCCGCCCTCGCCGAGGTCCAGCACCCGCCCTATGGCCCGCACCGCCTCGCCACTGAGGATCAGCGCCGCCGCGCTGGCGACCAGCAGCCCCAGCAGCCCGAGGGCGGTGAGGATGGTGCGGGGGATGGCCCGCCACGGCGGTCGGCGGTCGGCGACGCCGTGCATCGCGTGCAGCACCCGGCGGAAGATGCTGAGGTAGTTGTACGAGGCCAGCATGGAGCTGAGCACGCCGACCACGATCAACACCCATGCCCCGGCCCGCTCTTCGGTGACGTCGGTGAGGGCGGTGTAGACGTCCTGCCGCGAGTTGGCGGGGACCAGCGCCGAGACGTGGCCGATCAGCTCGGGCCCGGCGGCCGGGTAGGCCATGCCGATCAGCGACAGCGCGACGAAGAGGGTGGGGAAGACCGCCAGCACCGAGTAGTAGGTGAGAGCGGCGGCCCAGTGGTCGATGTCGTCCCGCCACAGCGAGACCGGTGTGCGCCGGAACGCCACCCACCAGCGGCGGCCCTCGCCGTCGCGCGTCCGCCCGTCCTCGGCCCGACTCACCTGCTCGCCGCCTCCACCACCTGGGCCAGCCACACGGCCAGCCCGGCACAGACCGCGGTCAGCGCCGGCAGGCGCCGCTGGGACCAGTGTCCCTGAACGGGCCGCCCCCGCCGCGCACCGGCCCCCCGGCGCGCGGCACCGCCGTGCCCTTCCTCACCACGCATTCCGCCGCTCCCGTTCCGTTCCGTCCGTTTCCGCAAGCCGCCGGCGCACCGTCACGGTGCGCGTCGTCACCGTACGCGACGCGTCACTGCACGCGCGGCTCGTCGTCCTCCAGCTCCTCGTCGGGGAGGCGCACATCGACGATCGAGACGTTGACCTCGATCACCTCAAGGCCGGTCATCCGCTCCACGGCGGAGATCACGTTCTCCCGCACCTCGCGCGCCAGGTCGCTGATCGGCACGCCGTACTCGACCATCACGTCCAGCTCGATGGCGGTCTGCCGCTGGCCGACCTCCACCTTGACGCCGCGCGAGACCTGGGTCCTGCCGCCGGGGACGCGGTCGCGGACGGCGCCCAGGGTGCGGGAGAGGGTGCCGCCGAGGGCGTGCACGCCGGGGACCTCGCGGGCCGCCATTCCGGCGATCTTCTCCACGACGCCGCCGGCGATCGAGGTGCGCCCGCGGGTCGCCGCCGGCTCCTGCGTGCCGGAGGTGCCCTCGCTCACCGTGGTGTTCGCGTCCCGCCCGGCCGCCGCCGTCTGGCGCGGCAGCCGCTCGTCCCCGGCGGCGGTCTGGTCCTGGGCGCTGTCAGCGGCACTGTGCGAGGCTGTCTTGGTTGCCATGGCTGCCTGCCTTTCGTCGGTCGGGCCGCGACCGGAAGCCCGGTCGCGCTCACATCTGGTAGGACACGGTGGTTCGGGAAACGTCACGCACGTTTTTTGAGACGGTCGTGTTTCGGCCATGGCGCGCCCCCGGGTGCCTCGGGTAGAGCAGGGGTGGGAACGGTGGCGCGAGTAGTCCAGTGAGGAGCGAGGGGTGGCGATCGACGCCGATGCCGGGGCGGAGACCGGTAACGACAGCGGGGGCGACGACGCCCTGCTGACGGCCCGTGCCCGCGAGGGCGACGAGGCCGCCTTCGAGGCGCTGGTGCACCGGCACGGGCCCGTGCTGCTGCGGCTGGCCGGGCAGTTGCTCGGCGGGCGCGCGGGGGTGGGCGCCTCGGCGGACGCGGAGGACGCCGTGCAGGACGCGTTCGTCAGCGCCTGGCGGCGGCTGCCGGAGTTCCGCGGGGACGCGGCGTTCCGCAGCTGGATGTACCGGATCGTGACCAACCGCTGTCTGAATCTGCTCCGCGCCGGCCGCCCCACCGACCCGCTGGAGGCGGTCGCCGAGCCGGAGGCGCCGGAGGCGCTGGCGTCCCCGGCGCGCGCCGCGGAGAACCGGGCGGCGGTCCGCGCGCTGCGCGACGCGCTCGGCGGGCTCTCGCCCGAGCAGCGGGCGTGCTGGGTGCTGCGGGAGTTCCACGGGCAGAGCTACGAGGAGATCGCACAGGCGGTCGGCATCACGCCGCAGGCCGTCCGGGGTCGGCTCTTCCGAGCCAGGCGTTACCTGATGGAGGCGATGGAAGCATGGCGCTAGAGGGAGCGGGCGCCTCCGGGAGCGGCGAGGAGCCGCACGTGGAGCGGGCCCCGGACGAGGAGATCCTGGACTGCGGCCGGCCGCTCGCCGAACTGTGGGAGGCGTGGGACGAGGGCAGGACCGCCGCCGACCCGCACACCCGGGAGTGCGCGTACTGCCAGGCGGCGCTCGCCGAGCTGCGCGCGCTGGGCGAGGTGGTGGCCGCGACCAGGGCCGCCGAGGAGCACGCGCCGGCGCCCCAGGGCCTGGCCTCGCGCGTGACGACCCGGGTGATGGAGATCGTCCGGCTCGAACTGCGCCCCGGCCGCACCCTGCCGCTGGGGGAGCCCAACGAGGACGCGTGGATCGTGGAGGCCGCGGTGGCACGGGTCTTCAGGGACGCGGTGGAGGAGCTGGGCGGGGTGCGGGTCGGCAGCTGCCGGATCGCGCCGCTGGGCGCGCACTCCTCCGGCCAGGGCCCGCCGCGCGGGCCGGTCGCGGTGCGGATCGAGATGGTGGCCGGGCTGCGGTGGACGGTGCCCGAGCTGGCCGAGGCGGTGCGGGCGCGGCTGGCGGTGGCCGCCGACGAGGAACTGGGCCTGGAGGTGCGGACGGTGGACGTGCATGTGCTGGACCTGACGGACACCCTCCCGGGTGGCGAGAGGCGGGCGCGGTGAACGGGAACGGTGTCCGGGACCGCGTGCGGGAGGCGGTCGGCCTCGCGGTGCGCGGCGTGGAGGGCGTGGCCTTCCCCGCGTCCGGCATCGCCGGGCTGCTGCGCGGGCGCCCGGGCGGGCGGGGCGCCGGCGGGGTGCGCGTCGATCCGCTGCCGGGCGGCGGGTGGCGCGTGGAGGTGTCGGTGGGCGTCGTGCGGGGCCACCGGGCGGTCGACGTGACCCGCGCGGTGCGGCGCGCGGTGCGCGGCGCGGTGGCCGAGGCGGCGCCCGGGACACCCGCCGGACCGCTGGGCGTCACCGTGACCGTCACGAGCATCACCTGAGCTTCGCCGGGCGGCGGGTTTGCCGACCGCTTCGACCGTTCACCGACCGAACGGTGCTCGTATGGCGAACGGGTCCGACCGTTCCCTTTCGGCGGGCGAAGGCTTGGGCAACCCGGGCTTAACGGGGCGGAGTTCGCGCGTGGCCCGCGCTTCGCCCGCCGGCCCGATGGCGGCCATCGGATCGCCGGCCGGGCGCCAGGGCGGGGTCAGCCGCCCGTAGGCCGCGCTGGCTGCACTCGTGTACATGACGCAGCTTCCGTCCCCCACCGACGAACTCCGCACCGCCGCCCGCCGGATCGACCGCCGCCGCTTCCTCACCGTGACCGGCGCCGCCGCCGCGATCGCGTTCGCCGCGAACCTGCCGAACACCGCCCACGCCGCCCCCGCAGCCGACGGATCGGCCCTGGAGAGCGACCCGTTCACCCTCGGAGTCGCCTCGGGCGACCCGCTGCCCGACTCCGTCGTGCTGTGGACGCGGCTGGCGCCGCTGCCCCTGGAGCTGGACGGCGGGCTGCCGGCCGAGCCCTACGAGGTCGCCTGGGAGGTCGCGCGCGACGCCGACTTCACCCGGCCCGTCGCCTCCGGCACCGAGGTGGCCCACCCCGAGTTCGCGCACAGCGTGCACGTCGAGGTCGCCGGGCTCGAACCCGCCACCACCTACCACTACCGCTTTACCACCGGCGACTGGTCATCTGCCACCGGTCGCACGAAGACGGCGCCGGCGCCGGGCGCGCTGCCCGCCGCGGTGCGCTTCGGACTGGTCTCCTGCCAGCGTTACGACCAGGGCTTCTACACCGCCTACCGGCACCTGGCCGCCGAGCCGGAACTGGACGCGGTGCTGCACCTCGGCGACTACCTCTACGAGTACGCGGTCGACGCCACCGCCGGCGTGCGCGGCACCCCGGTGCCCTCCCACCTGAACCGCGAGACCCGCACGCTGGAGGACTACCGCACCCGTTACGCGCTCTACCACTCCGACCCCGACCTCCAGGCCGCGCACGCCGCGCACCCGTTCGTCGTCACCTGGGACGACCACGAGGTGGACAACAACTACGCCGGCGCGGTCTCCGAACAGGACGACCCCGTCGAGGAGTTCCTGGTGCGCAGGGCCGCCGCCTACCGCGCCTACTGGGAGAACATGCCGCTGCGCACCCCCCAGCTGCCCGACGGCCCCGACCTGCGGCTGCACCGCCGGCTCCACTACGGGCGCCTGGCCCAGCTCGACATCCTCGACACCCGGCAGTACCGCGACGACCAGGCGCACGGCGACGGCTGGCAGCTGCCGGGCGAGGAGGCCGCCGACCCGGCGCGCACGCTGCTCGGCGCGGAGCAGGAACGCTGGCTGGCCGACGGCTGGCGCGGGTCGGAGGCGGTGTGGAACGTCGTCCCGCAGCAGGTGACGGTGGCCCGCCGCCGCGACCGGGTGACCGGGCCGTGGCCGCTGTCGATGGACTCCTGGGACGGCTACCCCGCGGCGCGGGAACGGCTGTTGGCGTCGGCGGAGGAGGCGGGCGTCGAGAACCTGGTGGTGTGCACGGGGGACGTCCACGTGCACTACGCGTTCGACCTGAAGGCCGACTGGGACGACCCGGACTCCCGCACGGTCGGGGTCGAGCTGGTCACCAGCTCGGTCGCGAGCGGCGGGGACGGGGCGGAACGGCCGGCCAACTGGGAGGCGTTGACCGGCGCCAACCCGCATCTCCGCTTCTACGACGGGCGGCGGGGGTATGTGGTGGTGACCCTGGACGAGACGGCGGCCCGCGCGGAGTACCGCGTGGTCGACCGCGTCACGACCCCCGACGCGGGCGTCACGACGGCCGCCACGTTCACCACGACGGCGGGAGAGCCGGGCCTCCGGCGGGCCTGACCGCCGTCCCCGCGCGGGGCGTTGGGGTTGGTCGACTACGGAGCTTCGTGGGTGGGTGGGTTGTCGTCTGCGCCCCGGTGGTGGGTTGCTCGCGCAGTTCCCCGCGCCCCTTCACCGGCGGTGGGCGGCTTGGGGGCGCGGGGAACTGCGCGGTGCATGGGTGGCGGGGGTTGGTCGACTATTCACGTGCGTGGCTCAGGTGGGTTGTCGGGTGCGGCCCGGTGGTCGGTTGCTCGCGCAGTTCCCCGCGCCCCTGGTTGTGGTGGGCGTGGTGGGTCAGGTGCGGGTTCACGTTCGGCAGGTGACGGCGGGCTTGGGGGCGCGGGGAACTGCGCGGTGCATGGGTGGCGGGGGTTGGTCGACTACTGACCTTGCCGGTCTGGGTGGGTTGTCGTCCTCGGCCCGGTGGTGGGTTGCTCGCGCAGTTCCCCGCGCCCCTGGTGTGGGCTGGCGTGGTCGGCCAGGTGCATTCGTGGCGGGGTGCGGACGACAGCGACGGTGCACCGGGTGGGTGGGTGGTCGTTCCGGCGGAGATGAGACGCGTTTCACTTCCGGGTCGGAGGGCCCCGCAGGGCCCTCCCGGCGCCCCGCCGGCAGGCGGCCCCCGGCCGGGGGCGGCGCGTCAGGACGGCGCTGGCCAGCGCAAACGAGCGGGCGACGCGCGCGGTTCCGGTGGCGTTCGTCCGCCGGGAACGCGTCATTCGTCCGGCCGTTATCCGAAGGCGGCGAAGGCAGATCGTGGGATGATTGGGTCGTCCTAACGATTCCCGGAGAGGTGCATGACTCAGCTCGGCCAGAGCCCAACGGCCGTATCAGGTTCCGACGTTCGTCCCCCCAACGCCACCGAGATATCCACCGGAGCCCCCCCCGGGATATCCACCGCCGCCCTCCATACTCCGCTCCCCACCCCGCAGCTCAGCAAGCGCCGCAAGGCGGGGCTGCTGATCGTCCTGATCCTGGGCAGCCTCTCGGCTCTGCCGCCGCTCTCCATCGACATGTACCTGCCGGCGCTCCCCGAGGTCGCCGACTCGCTGGGCACCGGCGCCGCCACCATCCAGCTCACGCTCACCGCCTGCCTGCTGGGCCTCGGCCTCGGGCAGCTCATCGTGGGACCCATGAGCGACCAGCTCGGCCGCCGTTGGCCGCTGATCGCCGGCATGGCCTGCTACGTGGTCGCCTCCGTCGCCTGCGCGTTCGCGCCGACGGTCGAGATCCTGACGGGCTGCCGGTTCGTGCAGGGGCTGGCCGGCTCGGCCGGCGTCGTGATCGCGCGGGCCATCGTCCGCGACCTCTACTCCGGCGTCGCGATGGCGCGGTTCTTCTCGACCCTGATGCTGGTCTCCGGCGTGGCGCCGATCCTCGCGCCGGTCTTCGGCGGCCAGTTGATGCGGGTCACGGACTGGCGCGGCATCTTCCTGGTGCTTGCCGGCACCGGCGTGGTGCTGATCTTCGTGGTCATCCGCTGGCTGCCCGAGACCCTGCCGCCCGAGCGCCGGCAGAGCGGCGGCGTGCCGGCCGCGCTGCGCGCCATGGGAGGGCTCTTCAAGGACCGCGTCTTCACCGGCCATCTGCTGGTCGGCAGCCTGGTCTTCGCCGCGCTCTTCGCCTACGTCGCGGCCTCGCCGTTCGTGGTGCAGGAGATCTACGGGGCCTCGCCGCAGACCTACAGCATGGTCTTCATGGCCAACTCCATCGCCCTGGTGCTGATGAGCCAGGTCAACGGAAAGATCCTGGTCGGCCGCGTCCCGGTGCACCGCACCATGTCGATCGGGCTCGGCATGATCACCCTCTCCGCCGTCGCGCTGCTGGTGATGACCACCGGCGTCTTCGGCGAGGCCAACCTGCTGGCGATCTCCGTCGGGCTCTTCTTCCTGATGGGCTCCATGCCGCTGGTGCTGCCCAACGCCAACTCCGAGGGCTTGGACCGGGCGCCGCACGCGGCGGGCGCGGCCTCCGCGCTGCTGGGCGCGTTCCAGTTCTTCATCGGCGCGGTCGCCTCCCCGCTGGTGGGCGTCGCCGGGGAGCACACCGCCGTGCCGATGGCCGTCGTCCAGCTGGTCGCGGTGCTCGCCGGGGCGCTGTGCTACTTCACGATGTGCCGGCCGAAGCGGTCCGCCGCCCGGCCTACACTTCCCGGGTGACCAGCACCTCCGACCAACTGCGGGCCTCGCTCGAAGGGCTGCTCGCCGGGCTGCCGCCGCGCGGCGCGGCGGGCGCCGTCGAGCGGCTGATGGCCGGGTACCGGGGCACCACCCCTGGCCCGGCGCCCGAGCTGCGCGACCGGTCCGACGCCGTCGCCTACGCCGCCTACCGGATGCCGGCCACCTTCGAGGCGGTCTCGGCCGCGCTGGCCGCCTTCGCGGCCAGGCTTCCCGACTGGACCCCGGCCAGCCACCTCGACCTGGGGGGCGGGACCGGCGCCGCGACCTGGGCCGCCACAAGGGTCTGGCCGACGGAACGCCCGACCCTCGTCCTCGACCGGGCGGGCCCCGCGCTCGACCTCGGCCGCGAGCTGGCCGGCGCGCCGGCCGCGCCGGCCGCGGTGCGTGCCGCCGAGTGGCGCCGGCACGCCATCGGCGCCGAGCTGCCCACGGCCGAACTGGTCACCGTCTCCTATGTGCTGGGCGAGCTGCCCGAGGCCCAACGGGAGGCCACCGTCGCGGCGGTGGCCGCGGCCGGGCGGGCCGTCGTGCTGGTGGAGCCCGGCACCCCGGACGGCTATCTGCGGGTGCGCGCCGCCAGGGACCAGCTGCTGGCGGCAGGCCTCACGGTGCTCGCGCCGTGCCCGCACGGCGCGAGCTGCCCGTTGACCGTCGGCGAGGACTGGTGCCACTTCGGGACCCGGGTCAACCGTTCCGCGCTGCACCGGCGGGTCAAGGGGGGCGAACTCCCCTACGAGGACGAGAAGTTCTCCTATGTCGTGGCCTTCAGCGACCCGCCGGCGGTCGGCGGGGGAGAGCCCCGAGTGATTCGCCGGCCGCGGCAGCGGAAGGGGCAGGTGCTGCTCGACCTGTGCCTCCCGGACGGCACGACGGAGGCCCGCACCGTCACCAAGCGGCACGGCGCGGGGGCCTATCGGCTGGCCCGCGACACGGCGTGGGGCGACCCGTACGCCCTGCCGGGCGGCTGACCCCGCGACGGGGTCCTTGCCGGACGGGCAGCGGCGTGTGTCGTCCTTGCCCCGGTGAGTGGTTGCTCGCCCCCGCACTGCCGCGGGCGGCCGTCTTTGGGGGCGCGGTGCGTTCGTGGCGGGGGTTGGCCGACTACTGACCTTGCCGGTCTGGGCGGGTTGTCGTCCTCGCCCCGGCGTTGGGTTGCTCGCGCAGTTCCCCGCGCCCCTTCACCGGTGGTGGGCGGCTTGGGGGCGCGGGGAACTGCGCGAATGCTGGGTGGCGGGGGTTGGTCGAGTACGGAGCTTCGTGGCTGGGTGGGTTGTCGGCGTGAGCCCGGTGTGTGGTTGCTCGCGCAGTTCCCCGCGCCCCTTCACTGCCGGTGGGCGGCTTGGGGGCGCGGGGAACTGCGCGGTGCATGGGTGGCGGGGGCCAGGCGACTACGGTGCCGCACCGGCTGGGTGGGTGGTCGTCCTCGGCGCGGTGCGTTCGTGGGCGGTCAGCCGTAGCAGCGGAGTTCGTACAGGGCCGCCGACGGGTCGCCGTTGGTCGCGTGGACGACCACCCGCACCCGCCGCGCCCGGACCGGCTCCGCCAGCTCGTGGCGCCGCCGCGGCTGGTAGTTGCCGGTCACCGTCACCACGGGCCGCCACTCGGCGGGCTCGCCGGGCGCCGCCTCGGTGACCTCGACCGTGTAGTCGCGGGCGCACTGCGGGTCCCGGTAGAACGGGCCGTACACCTCGTAGTCGCGGATCAGATGGCCGGGGAACGTCAGCTGCACCGTGCGCAGCTCGACCGGCTCGTCCCACTCCGCCGCCACCCACTGCGGCAGCGGCGCCGCCGGGTCGGAGCGCCAGACGTTCACCGCGCGGTGCGGCCTGGTCTCGCCGCTGAGCACGTTCCCCGGCCCGTAGCAGCCCTGCGGCGGGGAGACGCGGAACGCGGCGGTGACCCCGTCGCGGAAGCGGCGCAGCTGCCCGCTGGCCATCTGGAACGCGCTGACGTGGCCCGGCTCGACGCGGTTCGCCGTGTGCCAGCGCACCCCTGGCGTGGCCGCCAGGTCCAGCCGCAGATAGCGGTGGCCGGTGCCGGGCAGCGCCTCGACCGCCGCCGAACTCCCCAGCTCGGGCCGCCACGGGAGCCAGTGGTGCCGCCCGGGGGGCACCCGCAGCGTGGTGGTGGCCAGCGGTTCCCGGTCGACGCGGTAGTCCCAGATGTGGTCGACGGGCAGCAGTGAGACGGCGACCTCGCGTTCCTCGTCCCCGTCGTTGCTCAGGCACACCTCGATCTCGCGCAGCGTGAAGCGGCCGTCGGCGATCTCGGCGCCGATCCACTGGCCCCGGCGGGCCGTCAGCTCGTCGGCCGGGTCGTCGGGCCCGAACTTCCTGCGCCGGTCCCACCCTTCGGCGCGCCACGGGTCGTGCGGACCCGCGCCGTGCAGCACCGCCTCCGAGCTGGCGTGGACGGCGTGCGCCCGGCGGGCGAGGTCGTCGGCGTCGGTGTTGAGGACGTTCGGCAGGAAGCAGCCGTCCCGCAGCAGCGTCTGCTGCACCTCGTCGACGGCCTCCGCCGGCACGGCCGCCGCCGTCAGCCCGCGGCGCACCGCGACGGCGGCGGCGGTGCCGGCGGCCTGGCCCATCAGCGCCGTGGTGTTCTGCACCCGCACGGAGCCGAGCGCGACATGGGTGGCGCTCACGTTGCGGCCTGCCATCAGCAGGTTGTCCACGTCCTTGGCGGTCAGGCTGCGCAGCGGGATGCCGAACGGGCCGACGTAGGCGGCCACCGCGGCCGAGGCGGACGGGTCGTGGCCCTCGGCGGCCGTCGGCTCGCTGGTGGGGGCGAGCAGCCCGCCGGGGGTGTGCAGGTCGATGTTCCAGCCGCCGTAGGCGATCTCGTCCTCGAACGGCTCGGGCCGCCGCAGGTCGTGCTCGGTCATCAGGTGCTGGCCCATGATCCGGCGGCTCTCCCGCTTGCCGGGCAGCTGGCCGATCCAGTCCAGCGCGTAGGTGGCGGCGCGTTCCCTCAGCTTCGGGTCCTTGTTCTTGATCCAGTCCCAGACGCCGAGGGCGTGCCGGGTCAGCTCGTGGCGGATGCGCTCGTTGTCGTGGATGGTGTGCCACGGCACGCCGATCTCGATCCACCAGAAGCCGCCGCGCAGCGTGCTGGGCCGCCGGCCGCCCTTGTAGAAGAACGAGGCGTCGTCGTACTCGACCGCCCAGGAGGGCAGTTCGAACTCGACCGGGTAGCCGACGTCCCGGGTCTTGAAGTGGATGGAGGAGCCCATCACGTTGTCGTTGGCGGTCGGCGGCGCGTGCGGCTCGTCGAACTCGTCCGCGCCCTCCGTGCCCATGCGCCACTCGCAGCCGGCGAGGTCGGCCACCACGCCGTCGCCGGTGCAGTCGACGAACACGTCGGCGCGCAGCGTCAGTTCGGTCTCGGCGTGGGTGGTGCGGGCGGTGATCGAGGTGATCCGCCCGTCGGTGACGTCGACGCCGGTGACCGAGGTGTTGAGGTGCGGCGTCAGGCCCGGGGTGTTCATCACCAGGTCGTACTGGACGAGGTCCCAGACGCCGTTGGTCCAGCCGTTCTCGAAGATCTCCTCGTGGTTGGTGGCGCGTTCGGCCGCCAGCAGCTCGGAGACGACGCCCGTCTCGCGGGCGTACGCGTGGTAGATGGCGGCGCCGCGCGGCACCACCCGGATCTCGGAGGAGCTGTTGCCGCCGAGGACGGGGCGGTCCTGCACCAGGCAGGTGCGGGAGCCGTGGCGCGCCGCCGCGACGGCGGCGCTGAGGCCCGCCAGGCCGCCGCCGCAGACGACGACGTCGTAGTTTTCGGTGAGGTGGTGCATGGGGAGTGTCTCCTTGGGAGGGTTTCAGCCCTTGACCGAGCCGGTCGAGATGCCCTCGACCAGGTGCTTCTGGAAGAGGACGAAGAGCACGAAGACCGGCAGCACGGTCAGGACGGACATGGCGAACAGCTGGCCGTAACTGGAGTCGCCCATCGAGTTGAGGAACATCCGCAGCCCCAGCGGGACCGTGTACTGGCTGCTGTCGTTGAGGTAGACCAGCTGGCTGAAGAAGTCCTCGTAGGTCCAGATGAACGTGAAGGCGGCCGTGGTCACCAGCGCCGGCCGCAGCAGCGGGAAGATCAGGCGCCGGTAGGTCTGGAACGGGTTGCAGCCGTCGATCGCCGCCGCCTGGTCCAGCTCGGGCGGCAGCGAGCGGATGAACTGCACCATCAGGAAGACGAAGAACGCGTCCGTGGCCAGGAACTTCGGGATGACCAGCGGCAGGATCGTGTTGACCCAGCCCAGCTCGTGGAAGAGGAAGTACTGCGGGATCAGCACCGCGTGGTACGGCAGCATGATCGTGGCCAGCATCAGCGCGAACCACAGCTTGCGGAACCGGAAGTCCAGCCGCGCGAAGGCATAGGCCGCCATCGAGCAGGCGAGGACGTTCCCGATCACCGCGAGTACCGAGATGGTCAGCGAGTTGAGGAAGTACGTACCGAAGTCGCCACCGGCGCTCCAGCCCTCGGTGTAGTGCTCGGTGGTCGGGTTGCCGGGGACCGGGGAGGAGCCGCCGAAGATCTCGTTCTCCGGCTTCAGCGAGCTGCCCGTCATCCACAGCAGCGGGTAGACGGTGACGAACGCGCCGGCGGCCAGCGCCGCGTGCAGCGCGAAGCGGCGCCAGGACGGTGCCGTGGTGCCGGCGGGGCGGTTGAGCACGGACATCGGTCAGCTCCTCACATCCGCGTAGTGGACCCAGTACTTGGACGAGAGGAAGGCGATCGCCGAGAAGACCGCGATCACCGCGAAGAGCACCCAGGCAAGCGCCGACGCGTAGCCCATGTGGAACTGGGTGAACCCCTCCTCGTACAGGTAGAGGGTGTAGAAGAGCGTCGAGTCCGAGGGCCCGCCGGTGCCGTTGCTCACCACGTACGCCGGGGTGAACGCCTGGAACGCGCCGATCACCTGGAGCAGCAGGTTGAAGAAGATCAACGGGCTCAGCAGCGGCAGCGTCACCGCGCGGAACCGGGCGATCGGCCCGGCGCCGTCCAGCTCCGCCGCCTCGTACAACTCCTGCGGGATCTGCCGCAGCCCCGCCAGGAAGATGATCATCGGCGAGCCGAACTGCCAGGCCGCCAGCACGATCATGGTCAGCAGCGAGGTGTCGGGGTCGGCGATCCAGGAGTGCCCGGTGTCCGCGCCGAACCACGACAGGAAGTGGTTGAGCAGCCCGTCGGAGCCGAAGAGCTGCCGCCACAGCACCGCGATGGCGACGCTGCCGCCCAGCAGCGACGGCAGATAGTAGACCGCGCGGTAGACCCGCAGCCCGCGCACGCCCCGGTTGAGCAGCATCGCCACGGCCAGCGCGAACGCCAGCCGCGCCGGCACCGAGGCGAAGACATAGGTGAAGGTGACGCGCAGCGCGTTCCAGAACCGCTCGTCGTCGAAGAACGCCTGGCGGTAGTTGTCCAGACCGATCCACTTCGGCGGGTCGAAGAGGTTGAAGTCCGTGAACGACAGCGCCAGCGAGGCGGCCATCGGGCCGAGGACCAGCAGGAAGAAGCCCACCAGCCAGGGCGCCAGGAAGAGATAGCCCCAGCCGTTGTGCCGGTGGCGGGCCCGGACACGGACGCGGGTGCGGGGGGAGGCGCTCATCCCTCGACCACCCCCGCCGCGTAGTCGTAGTAGGCGTCGGCCGCGGCCTCGGGGGAGCGCAGGCCGAAGCCCACGTCCTGGTTGTAGCGGTTGAACTCCGAACGCAGCTCGGTGAAGCCGAGCGGCCACACCCGGGGCAGCGGCGTGGAGTACTCGGCGACCAGGTCCATGTAGTCCAGCGAGACCCGGGTCACCGCGTCCGCGCCCTCGCGCGCCCGGGCGCGCGCGTCGGCGCGCGGCGGGGTGCCCAGCCGGGTGCCCAGCAGCTCCTCGGCCGCCGGGTCGTTGACCAGGAAGTCCACCAGCTCCACCGCCGTGTCCGCGTGCCGGGTCTCGGCGGCGACCGACCACAGGCTGGCCGCGTTGATCCACAGCCCGGGGCGCGCCTCGCCCGGCGCGCTCCGCGAAGGGCCCGGCGGCAGCAGCGCCGCGTACTCGGCCTCGCGCAGCGAGGCGTGCGAGCCGATGTCCTGGGTCCAGGCGAAGGACATCGCGGCCCGGCCGCGCACCATCGGGCTCTGCGCCAGCATGTTGACGCTCTCCGCCGTCATGTCGGCGGGCGGCGCCGCGCCGCTCTCGCGCAGCCGCTGCCACAGCGCCAGCCACTCGGCCAGCCAGTCGACGGGGAACGCCAGGCGGTCGTCCCCGTCGAAGAGTTCGCGCCCGCGCTGGCGCACGAAGAGCTGGAACGCCATCAGGTCGCCGCCGCCGTCCTGGAGGCCGAAGGTCTCCCCGTCCGAGGCGCGGTGCACCTCGCCGGCCAGCTCCTCCAGGTCGTCCCAGGTCCAGGCGCGGTCGTCCGGCAGGTCGCGTCCCGTGACCCCGCGCAGCAGCCCGCGGTCGGCGATCACGGTCAGCGCGTTGGTCGCGGCCACGACGGCGTAGGTCCTGCCCCGGTAGCCGCCGGTGGAACGGGCGCTGGCGTCGACGTCGTCGAGGCGCAGCGCGTCGCCGAGGTAGGAGTCCAGCGGGCGCAGCGCCCCGCGGCCCACGTACTCGGGGAGATAGGTGGCGGCCTGCATCATCAGGTCGGGGGTGTCGCCGCCGGCGGTGCGGGTGGCGAGCTTGTCCCAGTACCCGTCCCAGGGCAGGAACTCGGAGCGGACGCGCGGCCGTCCGGTGCCGGAGTCGCGGAAGGCGCCGACCGCGTCGTTGAGGGCGTCGTTGAGTCCTGGGTCGCCCCACCAGGAGGCGGCCATCCCGGGACCACCTCCCCCGCCGCCACAGCCGGCCGCCACCAGTCCGGTGGCGGCCAGACCGAGCACGGTCCGGCGGGTGGGTCGCGGGGTGGTCGCGGGGTCGCGGGTGTGTCGCGGCATGTTCGGGGCCTCGTGCGGGATTCGAGGACGACGGCACCCGGGTGCCTCGCGGCATCCGGGTCGCACGTCCTGAGACTGGACTTCGCCCGAGTGTGTAACGTTAAACCTGGCTTGTAAACCCCCCTCGCTCGGCTTGTTCCTCTCGCGCCATACTGGGCGCCATGCCACGTGAAGCTTCCGGAGGTCCCCGGCCGGGCGGGCGCCCTTCGCTGAGGGACGTCGCCACGCTCGCCGGCGTGTCGGTGATGACGGTATCCAACGTGGTGCGCGGCGCGCCCAACGTCTCCGACGCGACCCGCCAGCGCGTCCTGGAGACCATCGAACGGATCGGCTACGTGCCGAACTCCTCGGCCCGCAACCTGCGGGCCGGCCGCTCGGGCGCCGTCTCGTTCGCCATTCCGACCATCGACAACTCCTACTTCGCCGAGCTGGCCCGGCTGCTGCTGGACGAGGCCGCCGCGCTCGGCTGGACGGTGCTGATCGAACAGACCAAGGGCGACGGCGAGTTGGAGCGCCGGGCGCTGGCCGGCTACGGGCCGACGCCCACCGACGGGCTGGTCTTCTTCCCGCAGGCGCTGGTCGCCGACGAGGTCGCCGCGCAGGCGGCCGGCCGCCCGCTGGTGCTCCTCGGCGAGCAGGGCGACCGGGGCCCGGGCGACGTGGTGATCGTCGACAACGAGGGCGCGGCGCGGGAGGCCGTCGCGCACCTGCTGGCGCTGGGCCGCCGCAGGGTCGCCGCGGTGGGCGAGTCGCCGGCCGCCGGCACGGAGAACAGCCACCGGCGGATCGCCGGGTACCGCGCCGCGCTGGAGGAGGCGGGGGTGCCGTTCGAGCCGGCGCTGGCGCCGCGCGTCGACCACTACACCCGCGCCGAGGGCGCCGAGGCGGTCGGCGCGCTGCTCGACGGCCCGGCGCCGCCGGACGCGGTCTTCGCGTTCAACGACATGCTCGCCGTCGGGGCGGTGCACGCCGCGCGGGAACGGGGGCTGCGGGTGCCGGAGGACCTGGCCGTCGTCGGCTTCGACGGCACGGACGAGGCGCGGTACTGCAACCCGCCGCTGACGACCGTCGCGCCGGACAAGCGGGGCATCGCCCGGGAGGCGATGCGGCTGCTGAACGAGCGGATCACGCGGGGCGACGACCTGCCCTACCGGACGGTGCGCATGGGGCACGAGTTGCTGGTGCGCGGCAGTTCGCTGGCCGCGGCGGGGAGTTGACGACGGCGGTGGCGCGCGGGCGCGGCGGGGCGCCGCCGCGCGTCGCACGACAGGGGCGGGTCCCTTCCGTGGAGCGGGGCATGTCCCTCGTGGAAGGCGGCCGTCGAGCGGCAGGCGGGGACGTTCCCCCGCCTCCGGGGCGTCAGCCCCCGGACGCGGCGGTGAACTCCCGTCGGCCGGCGTCGCGTTGCCGCCGCGCCACGCCGCCTATCGGGTGACATTGCGCGGTGCCGGCGGCCGGGGTCGCCAGGGTGGGCGCCATGTTCTGGAAGCGAACCCTGCGCCGGGCAGCCGTCTTCGCGCTGCCCGTCGGCCTGCTGCTGACCCCTCTCACGATCACCGCCGCGCCGGTCGCCAGCGCCGCGGTCGCCTGCCCCGTGGTCGAGGACCCGCTGTACGCGGCCAACAACCACGACGTCGACGTCGACCGGATCTCCCCCGACCCCGACTACCGGGACGACTGCCGCCAGCTGTACCGGGCGGACGGCAGGGCGCCCGAGGTGGTCTTCGAGGAGGGCTTCGAGCCGAGGGACGTGGTCGGCGGGCAGTACGACCTGGAGCAGTACGTGCTGGTCAACCAGCCGTCGCCGTTCGTCAGCACCAGCTACGACCACGACCTGTACAAGGGCTGGCGCTCGGCCGGCTACAACTACTACATCGACGCCCCCGGCGGCATCGACGTCAACGCCACCATCGGCGACCAGCACCGCTGGGCCGACCAGGTCGAGGTCGCCTTCCCCGGCGGCATCGCCACCGAGTTCGTCGTCGGCGCCTGTCCGATCGACGCCGACAGCCGCACCGAGATCATGGACGAGTGCGTCGACAACCCGCACTACACCCCCTGGCGCGGCTGAGCCCGCGCCGCGCCTCCGCCCGCCGCCGGCGCTCTCGGCCCGGCGGCGGGCGGACGTCTCAACGGTCCCGGGCTCGGGTCAACGCAGTTCGCCCGTGCAGCACTTGACGCTGCCGCCCGCCTTCAGCAGCTCCGACAGGTCGATGGGGACCGGGTCGAACCCGCGTTCCCGCAGCGGGTCGAGCAGCCCGACGGCGGCCTGCGGCAGCACCACGTGGTGCCCGTCGGAGACCGCGTTCAGCCCCAGCGCCAGCGCGTCCGACTCCGCCGCGACGATCGCCTCGGGGAAGAGCCGCCGCAGCACCGCGCGGCTGCCGGGGGAGAACGCCCCCGGGTAGTACATGACGGTGCTCCGCGCCCCGTCGCCCTCGCCCGGGGCGTCGTCCAGCACGCACAGCGCGGTGTCCAGGTGGTAGAAGCGCGGGTCCACCAGGTCCAGCGCGATCACCGGCCGCCCGAAGTACTCCTGGGCCTCCTGCGGGGCCAGCGGGCTGGAACGGAAGCCGTGGCCGGCCAGCAGCCAGTCGGCCGTCACCGCGAAGTCGCCCTCGCCCTCGTTGGTGTGTTGAGCGCGTTGAAACTCGCTCCGCCCCTGTCCCCGGTGCCACTCCTCGTGCACCGCCGCCTCGCCGTACCGCTCGGGGTGGGCGAACCGGGCGCCCAGCACCCGGTCCTCCAGCAGCAGCCCGCCGTTGGCCGTGAAGACCAGGTCGGGCAGGTCGGGGTGCGGGGTCAGCTCTTCCACCGAGTGGCCGAGCGAGCGATAACAGTCACGCAGATCGCTCCACTGGGCCATCGCCAGTCGCACATCGACAGGCTTGGTCAGGTCCATCCACGGATTGATCGAATACGTGACACGGAAGTGTTCCGGTGGACACATCAGATAGCGACGAGGTCGGTACACCGAGGCTCCTTGTGGGTGAAGGGCCGCTTGGCTTGGTGCGGAACGCACCGCGGTGAGCACAGTGTGCCCAGCACGGGCGCCGTCCACCAGGGCCCACCGATTACCCATCCGAGGCGGCGACAGGGCAGGATGAGTGCAACCCGGAGTACGGCCCGAGGCGCCCCGGTCGCACCCCGGGAGCGTCCGGGAGCGCGCGGGTTTTCCAGGGACGCGGAATAACGCGGGACATCCGAGCGCTGCTCTGCTGACGAGACGGAAGTGAGGCGGTAGGCAGCTGATGGCACGCGAGAGCAGAACCCCCCGCTGGTGGCGTCGTGGTGGTCGGGACGCCGGCGGTGAGGCCGCCGCACTGGCCCGCGAGGAGTCGCTGCTCGCCGTCGCCGAGGCGGGGCTGCCCGTCGCGCCGGCCGCGCGCCCCAGGGGCCCCGGCTGCTCCTGCGCCCGGATCGGCTGTCCCACGCCGGCGCGGCACCCGGTCTCCCTCACCTGGAACGCGGAGGCCACCACCGACCCCGAGCAGGTGCTGCGCTGGCTGCGCGCCGACCCCGAGGCCAACTTCGTCACCGCCACCGGCCGCGCCCACGACGTGCTCGACGTGCCGCTGGCCGCCGGCCACCAGGCGCTGGAACGTTTGGCCGCCGACGGGGTCGAGGTCGGCCCCGTCGCCGTGGTCGACCCCGACCGGATGCTCTTCTTCACCGCGACCAGGGGCACCCCGGACGACGAGGACGAGTGGTGGCCCTGCGAACTGGACTGCCACCCCGAGACGGTGGACGAACACCACGGGCTGCGCTGGCACTGCCGGGGCAGCTATGTGCTGCTGCCGCCCTCCCGACTCACCGAGGACGGGCGCGAGGGCGCGCGGTGGCTGCGGGGCCCCGAGCACCCGCTGCCCGACCCGTTGGCGCTGCTGGAGACCCTGACCGACGCCTGCGCCAGCCATCGAGAGCCGGCCTGGCCGAGCTGAGCCGACACCGCCCGCGCGGGACGACCGGGCGGGAAGCACGCACAGCCACGAGCGACCACGGGGAACGGGGAGGGGCCATGGTGCCCCTCCCCGTTCCCCGTGCGGGTCGTGCTGACGCGTCGAAGCCCGCGGGGGGCTCGCGCGTTACTCGCCCAGCGCGTTGAAGACGCCCGCGAGCCGGGAACGCAGATCCACCGGGTCCTCGCCCTCCGGCACATAGGCCGTGAACGTCGCGAAGCGCTGGAGCGTCACCGCCCGGTCCGCCGTGCCCTGCATCAGGGGCTTCACCCGGTCGTCCACCACCGGCGTCTCGCCCTCGGCCCAGGTCTGCTTCTCGTCCATCCGCATCGTGAAGAGCACCAGCGCCCCGCCGTCGGCGGTCCGCACCGCGAACGACGGGTGGTCCGCCTCCTCCTGCGGCACGTCGGCGTAGTCGGTCTGGCTCGCCGCGTCCTCGGCCCGCTCGTCCCTGACCGCCAGCGTCTCCGAGGTGTGCGGGCCGCCGAGGAACGAGCCCTGGCCCTCCTGGAGATAGGTGGCGTACGTCTCGCCCAGCTCACCCGGCACCACCGAAAGGCCGGTGTTCTCGCTGGAGACCTGCAACTCCTCCAGATAGCCGTCACCGTCCTCGGCGAACTCCGGGATGGCCGACGGCGCGAGCACCGACAGGTAACGCGCCTTCCACGGCTCGTCGACGCTGTTCCGCGCGAACGTGAGCAGCCAGTTGTGCTCGCTGTCCGGCACGTCGAGCTGGGTGTCCACCATGAAGAACTTGGGCCACCCGGACTGCTGCGGAATCAGGAAGCGCGGCTCGACCGGCGACAGCGGCTCGCGGACGGTCGGCTCCTCGCCCGCCGCCTCCGCCTCCTCGGCCAAAGCGCCCTGGGCGACCATCGAGGCGCCGTTGATCTCCGCCAGCGCGCCGCCCTCGACCGTCGCGTTCAGCTCCGGATCGAAGGCGCCCCACGCCTCGTTGCTGACCTCGAAGTAGTGGTCCAGGACCTCCTGGGCCTCCTCCTCCGTGGTCGCCGGCACCACGGCTGTCTCGCCGCGTACCGTCATGCACCCCGACAGGGACGTGACCGTGGCCAGGGCCACGAACAGCCCCGCCGTGGTCGTCGTCAGTCGTGCGCGCAGCCGCATCTCCTCGGCCCTCCCCGTCGTGTGTCGCTTCGGCCCCCGATGGTAGCCGTGCCGGGAGCGGTCGCGTGCGGCGGCTGTCGCACCGGCGGCCTGACGGACGCCGGGCGGCGCGTGGCATGATGCCACGCATGGTGGGGACGGGGCGGACGTTGGGTTACGGAGCCGCCGTCGCGCGGCTCGCCGAGGCGCAGAAGACCGCCAGGGGCGTCTCCCTCTACTCCCGGCACGTGAACCGCCCCGTCGGACGCCGACTGGCCGCCGCCGCCTACCGCCTGGGGCTCGGCCCCCACCAGGTCACGCTGCTCAGCGCCGCCGTCAGCGGCGCCGCGCTGGCCGCCGTCGCCCTCGCCGAGCCGTCCTGGGCGTGGGGGTGCGCCGTCTGGTTCGGGCTCTTCCTCGGCTTCGCCCTGGACTCGGCCGACGGCCAACTCGCCCGGCTGCTCGGCCGGTCGGGGCCGGCCGGCGAATGGCTCGACCACGCCGTGGACCTCGCGAAGATCACCGCGTTGCACGCCGTGGTGCTGATCACCTTCCACCGCCACTTCGCACTGCCGGGCGACGGCTGGCTGTTGCTGCCGCTCGGCTTCCAACTCGCCCACCTGCTGCTCTTCTTCGGCGGCCTGCTCGCCGAGCAGCTGCGCCGCCACGCACCTTCCACCGCGCCGCCGCCCGCCCCCTCGCGCCGGCGCGCGCTGGCGCTGCTGCCCGTCGACTACGGCACCCTCTGCCTGCTCTTCGTGCTGCTCGGCGACGAACGCGCCTTCCGCTACGGCTATCTCGCCCTCGGCTGCGCCTACGTGCTGTGCTGCGCGGGCTTCTCCGTGCGCTGGTTCCGCGCGCTCTCGGCGCTCAACGCGTCCAGCACGCCGCGCAGTTGAGTGCTGGAGGTGTGCACCGTGTACGGGAAGTACACGATCCGCACGCCCACCGTGGCGAAGTCGCGCTCCAACTTCTCGCCCCGGGCCGTGCCCCGCCAGTCGTCGCCCTTGAACAGCACGTCGAACCGCACCTGCCGCCAGGTCTCCAGCTTGTCCGGCACGGTCTCCACGAACGCCGCGTCGACATGGCGGATGCCGCGCACGATCTCCAGCCGCTCCACCAGCGGCACCACCGGCGGCCTGCCCTTGGCCAGCGCCGCCATCTCGTCCGAGACGACCCCGGCCACCAGATGGTCGCAGTGACTCCTGGCGTGCCGAAGGATGTTGAGATGCCCCACGTGGAAGAGGTCGTAGACCCCCGGCGCGTACCCCACGGTCCCCATGACGTCCGTACCCCCCACTGGCCGGTGCCCATCCCGGGCGCCCCCTGTCCGGGGCGCCCCGCCGCGTCGTCCGGAGCCTAACCCGGGGTCGGCCGTCGCCGGAGGGGGAACGGCCAACCCGCCCCCGGGCGAACGGGATTGGCCGGAATCCACACCCGCGACGCCGGCCGGACCGCCAACCCCGGGCCGCCGCACGGCCGTTCTCCGGCCGATGTCCGCCACACCGTCCTCCGTTCCCCGCCCGTCGTGGGATGCTGACGCACGGTCGTGCCGTACCGGTCGCGCGCCGATAAGCTGTGCGCCACCGCTGCCAGGGAGGTCCCCCGCTGTCACGGACGCCGCCACGGAGGCCACGTGCCCCGACGGTGGAGAAGTGGAGAAGAGAAGCGTCGTGAGCGACCCGCAGGCACCCGGCGGTGAACGTCTGCTGCTGGTATCCACCAACTACGCGCCCGAGCA
This sequence comes from Streptomyces sedi, assembly GCF_006335015.1. Lineage (GTDB taxonomy): Bacteria > Actinomycetota > Actinomycetes > Streptomycetales > Streptomycetaceae > Streptomyces > Streptomyces sedi. Next base: position 258,618 of record NZ_VDGT01000006.1, on the reverse strand, counting down.
GGCCGGGATCGGCCCCTACGCCACCCAGCTCGCCGAGCACTGGGCGACCGCGCGCGACGCCGAGGTGCACGTCCTGGCCGGCCTGCCGCACTACCCGGCCTGGCGCGTCGACCCGGAGTACCGGGGGCGCTGGCGGCTGGTCGACGCACGGGACGGCGTCCTGGTGCACCGCCGCCGGCACTATGTCCCGGGCCGGCAGAGCGCGTTACGGCGCGCCGCCTACGAGGGCACCATCCTCGGCCACGGGCTGCTCGCCCCGCCCCGGATGGCCAGGCCGGACGCCGTCGTCGCCCAGGTGCCGAGCCTCGCCGGCGGGCTGCTCGCCGCCCGGATCGCCGCCCGCCACCGGGTGCCCTTCGTGCCCGTCGTGCAGGACCTGATGGGCGCCGCCGCCGCGCAGAGCGGCATCGCCGGCGGCGGGCGGGTCGCCGCGCTGGCCGCCGGGATCGAGCGGCGGATGCTGGCGCGGGCCACCCTGGTCGGCGTCATCCACGAGTCGTTCGCCGAGGGGGTCGGCGCCCTCGGCGTTCCCGCCGCGCGCATCCGGCTCGTCCCCAACTGGTCGCATGTCACGCCCCCCACGCGCCCGCGCGCGGCCGTCCGCGCACGCCTGGGCTGGCCCCAGGAGCGCACCGTGCTGCTGCACTCCGGCAACATGGGCGTCAAGCAGGGGCTCGACGTGCTGGTCGAGACCGCGAGGCGGGCGCCCGAACTCCACGTGGTGCTGATGGGCGACGGCTCCTGCCGCGCCCGACTGGCCGCCGCCGCCGAGGGGTTGCCCAACGTCGAGCTGCTGCCGCCGGCGCCCGAGGCCGAGTTCACCGACGTCCTGGCCGCCGCCGACGTGCTGCTGGTCACCCAGCGCGCCAGCGTGCTGGACATGAGCGTCCCCTCCAAGCTGACCTCCTACTTCGTGGCCGGCCGCCCGGTACTCGCCTCCGTCGCCGGCGACGGGGGCACGGCCGCCGAACTGCGCCGCTCCGGCGGCGGCAGGCTGGTGCCGCCCGAGGACCCGGACGCGCTGGCCGACGCCGCCCGCGCGCTGGCGGCCGACCCGGCCGGCGCCGCCGCGCTCGGCGCCGCGGGCGCCGCCTACGCCGCCGGCCACCTCAGCCGCGCCGCCGGCCTCGCCCGGGTCTCCGCGCTGCTCGACGAGGCCCTGACCGCGCACGCGCCGGCGCGCGTGCGCGCCGTGCGCCCCGCGCTCCCAGGGGCGCCCGCGTGAGCGCGGTCGCCGGCGCCGAACGCGCCGCCGCCCCGCACCAGCCGTGGGACGAGCCCGACCTGCTGCGCGACCAGTTCCGCCAACTGCTCCGCTACCGCGCCCTGATCATCTGCGGCATCCTGCTCGGCCTGGCGGGCGGCGCCTGGCTCGGCCTCACCGCCAACGAGCGCTACGTCGCCACCGGCGAGGTCAGCCTCCGCACCCCGACGGCCGACCCGTTCGCCGCCCCCGCCCCCATGGACCGGGTCGCCATGGGCTCCGAACGCCGCACCGCCGTCAGCGACATCGTCGCCGAGCGCGCCGCCCAGACCCTCGGCACCTCCGAGAGCGTCGGCCGCCTCAAACGCGGCCTGACCGTCACCAACCCGCCCAACACGCAGGTGCTGCGCTTCGCCTACAGCGCCTCCGACCCCGAGGCCGCCGCCCAGCGCGCCGGCGCGTTCGTCACCGCCTACCTCGCCAACCGGCAGGCCGACGCCGACGAGACCATCACCCAGAACGTCGCCTCCCTCGAAGGCCAGCGCGAACCGCTGCTGGAGCGCCGCGACCAGCTCCAGGCCGAGGTGGACACCCTGATCGAGGGCACCTCCGCCTACGACCTGGCGGTGGCCGACCTCTCCCAGGTCGTCGGCCGGATCGCCGAACTCAACTCCGACATCAGCGCGTTGCGCGCCCTGGACACCACGGGCGGCCGGGTCATCACCGAGGCCACCCCGCCCTCCTCGCCCGCGGGACCGGGACTGCCGCTGCTGCTCGGCCTCGGCTACGTGGTCGGCATCGGCCTCGGCCTGCTCGCCGCCTGGGTGCGGCTGGTCTTCGACCCCACCGTCCGCTCCGCGGGCGACGTCACCCGCGCGCTGCGCGCGCCGGTGCTCGGCGTGCTTCCGCGCGCCGGGCGCGACCCGGAACAGCTGCTGGCCGAGGGCAGGCTGGCCGAGGAGTACCGCTCGATCGCGTTCCGCCTCGCCTACGACGAGGCGTTCGCCCAGCGCCGCCGGCTGCTCGTGGTCGCGCCGCGCGGCGGCATCGACACCCCGCTGGCCGCCGCCGTCAACGTCACCGCCGCCTTCGCCGAGATGGGCATGAACGCGCTGTTGGTCGAGGCCGACCTGCGCACCCCGACCCTCACCGAGCAGCTGCGCCACGCCGACGGCGTGGCCCCCGGCTGGGCGCACGCCCCGGCGCGCGCCGAAGGCGGCGGCTGGCCGGCCGGGATGCGGGTGCCGATAGACGCGGGGGAGTCCGGCATCTTCGACCTGGTCCCCGGCCGCCGGGTCCGCAACGTGCCGCGCGCCCTGACCTCCCCTGCCGCCACCGAACTCATCGCCCACGCCGACGTGCGCGGCTCCGTCGTCGTGGTGCTGGCGCCGCCCGTCCTCTCCTACGCCGACGCCATCGCGCTGACCGACCGCGTCGACGGCGTGCTGGTCGTCTGCGACCCGGCCGAGGTGCGCCGCGAGGATCTGGCGCGGGTCCGCGAACTGGTCGTCGGCGCCGGCGGATCGCTGCTCGGCGCCGTACTCCACTCCTGGGGCAACGGCTCCGAGCACACGCGCGGCCAGCCCGCGGCGCCCCGCGACGCCCCCGCCGACCCGGCGCCCCGCACGCCGCCGGGACAGCCCCCGGGAGCGCGGGGGCGCCCCGGCGCCGAACGCGGCGAGGGCAACGCGGAGACCATGGGCCTGCGCGTCCTCGACCCCGCCGAGCTGGAGGACGGCGACCCCCGCCACCGCATCTGACCCCGCGCGCCGACCGCCCCACCCGCCGGCGCGCACGCCACCGTCCGCGCGCCGGAGTTCACCCCGGGGCACGCGACCCGGGCCCGCCCCGGTCGCCGCCCCCTTCCCGAAGCCCCGCCCCCTTCCCGAGCACCCCGTCCACCCGTTCCCACTGACCCCCGCAGTGAGCAGAGAAAACACGCAGTGAGCAAAGACAACGGCGCCCGCCCGGCGACCCCCGCCGAGCCCCCGACGCCCCCGACTCCCCGCACCTCCCTGACCTCGTCCTCCCTGGCGGCCGTCGCCGACCAGGGCGTGGCCGCCCTCACCAACATCGCGGTGGTGATCGTCGCCGCCCGCCAGTCCACGGCCGACGACTTCGCCTCCTTCGCCGTCGTCTACACGGTGTTCGCGGTGCTCCTCGGCGCGGCCGGCGCCTACGTCGGCCAGCCCCTCGTCCTGCGGAAGGGCGCCGACTTCACGCTCAACCGCCACTGCTGGGACGCCGCGACCTTCACCCTCGCCGGCTCCGCCGCCGTCGGCGCGGTCCTCGCCCTGGCCACGTTCGCCCTCCCGGGCGGTACCGCCGCCGGACTCGCCTCGCTCGGCCTGGTGCTGCCGATCGTCCTCACCCAGGACATCCTGCGCTACGCCTGCTCGCTACTGGGCATACCCCCGCTCGCCCTGGCCGGGGACGTGCTGCGGCTGGCCGTCGTCGTTCCCGTGCTGGCGGCCCAGTCGCACGGCACGGGACCCGGCCAACTCGTCCTGGCCTGGGGGCTGTCGGCCGCCCCCGCGCTGCTGCTCACCGGCGGGCTGCTCGCCTGGCGCACCCGCGACGTGCGCGGCGTTCGCCCGGCCCGGCTGCTGGGCCACCGCCACCTCGGGCGACGCTTCGTCGTCGAGTTCGGCGTCGGCAACGCCGCCTCCCAACTGGCCATCATCTGCCTGGGGTTGCTGGCCAACCCGCTGGTCGTCGGCGCGCTGCGCGGCGCCGGCACCCTCTTCGGACCGCTCAACGTCCTCTTCAACTCCGCCACCGCCTTCGGCCCCCCGCTGCTCAACCGCCGCCCGGGGCCGCACCCGCAGGCCCGCGCCGCGCTGGGCGCGGGCGGCGCGCTCGCCGCGACGGCCGTCGTGTGGGCGACGGCGCTGACCGTGCTGCCCGACACCATGGGCCGCGAACTCCTCGGCGACACCTGGGACTCGGCCTCCGAGATCCTCACCGCGACCGGCGGCCAGTACGCGTTCATGGCGCTGGGCACCTGCGGCCTGCTGCTGCTCCGCGTGCTGACCCCCCGCGCCACCCTCCCCATCCAGCTGGTCTTCTCCACGCTCTCCGTCGTCGCGCTGTTCGTCGGGTACGCCACCGGCGGCGTCCTCGGCGCCGCATGGGGCCTCGCGCTCGGCTCCGCGGCCAAGGCCCTGGCCTCCTGGCTCCGCGCCGCCCTGGAACTCCGCACGGTGGTCCGCGCCTGAGCCTCTCGCGCCCCCGGCCGCCGTCGGCCGGGGGCGAAACGGGTTCGTCTCCGGCGGACGATCATTGTTACCTTCTGCTGGACGGCCGGGCCGAGCGGCCGTCTTCGGACGGGGAGGGACAGCGTGAACGGCCAGGCGAGGACCACGACGCTCTGGCGGCCCACCGGGCCCGCCGAGCTGGAGCTGGTGCGCGCCGCCGGCTGGCGCGCCTGGCCGCCCCGGCTGCCGGAGCAGCCGATCTTCTACCCCGTGCTCAACGAGGACTACGCCGTCCGCATCGCCCGCGACTGGAACGTCAAGCACGACGGTGCCGGCTTCGTCACCCGCTTCGAGATGGACTCGGCGTTTCTCGCCCGTTACCCGGTGCGCCGGGCCGGCGGCCGGACCATTCTCGAACTGTGGGTTCCTGCCGAGGAGTTGGACGAGTTCAACGCCCATCTGGTCGGCGAGATCACGCTGGTCCACACCTTCCGTTGACCAGCGTGGGGCGGGGCTGACCACCGCCCCCGGCATGCCGCGCGGCTCCCCGCGCGGCCCCAGGCCGCCCGGTGCCGGGGCGCGCCGCCGGTCGGCGGGTCAGAGCACCGGCGGGCTCGGCTCGTAGTCCTCGGCCCCGCCGAAGTGGGTCTCGACGGACTCCGCCCAACTGCCGTCGGCGACCATCCGCGCCAGGGCCGCGTCGATCGAGTCGGCCAGCTCCGTCTCGCCCTTGGGGACGCCCACGCCGTACTCGTAGGGGCCGCCGAGGCTGAGCCCCGCCAGCCGGTACACGCCGGGTTCCGCGGAGGCGTACCCGGCCAGCGTGGCGTCGTCCGTGGTCACGGCGTCGACCTGGCCGGAGGCGAGTGCGTCGAGGCACTCGCCGTAGGTGGCCTGCTCCACCAGCGTCACCCCCGGGGCCAGCCCGTCGCTCACGGCCCGCGCGGAAGTGCTGCCCGAGACCGAGCAGAGGACGCGGTCGTTGAGCTCGGACACGTCGGTCAGCTCGTCGTCGGCGCGTAGCAGCAGGTCCTGGCGGGAGGAGAGATAGGGGCCGGCGAAGTCGACCTCGGTCATGCGCTCGTCGGTGATGGTGAAGGCGGCCACCAGGAAGTCCACCTCACCCGTCTGAAGCATCGTGACGCGCTCGGGGGCCGGGGCCTCCACCCAGTCGATGTCCTCCTCGGCGTAGCCGAGTTCGGCGGCGACATAGCGGGCCACGTCCGCGTCGAAGCCGGCCGGTTCGCCCTCGGGGGTGAGGACGCTCATCCCGGGCTGGTCGAACCGGACGCCGATGGACACGGTCCCCCCGCCCTCGCCGCCGCCGTCGTCGGCCGGTCCGTCCGTGGGGGAACCGTCCGCCGGTCCGTCCGTGGGGGAGTCGTCGGCCGAGGCGTCGCCGCCGTCGTTCGGCAGCAACCAGGCGAGCAGCGTCACCGCCGCCCCGACGGCCACCAGCCCGCCCCCGGCCAGCAGCGGCGCCCGCCGCCGGCCGCGCGCGGCCCGCGGCGCGGTGCGGGGAGGCGGGGGCGGCGGGGGCGCGGTCCGCGCGGGCGCCTCCGGCGGCCCGTCGCTCGCCGGCCCCGGCGCGGACGTCGATTCCGGCTCCGGTTCCGATTCCGGCTCGGGCTCCGGGGCCGGCACCGGCGGCCGGTCCGTCGCGGTGACCGTGGGGTGCGCCCACGGCGACGCCTCGGCCGGCGCCCCCGGAGCCGCCGCCGGTTCGGAAGCCTCCGGCTCCGGGGCGTGCAGCCGCCGGTACGCGGGCAGTTCGGCCAGCGCGTACGAGACGCCGCACCGGCGCACGATCTCCTCGGGCGTCGGCCGCTCGGCCGGCTCACGGGCCACGCACCGGCGGATCAACGCGGCGAGGTCGGGCTCCACGCCCGCCACGTCCACCTCCCCGTACACCACCCGGTACCCGACGACCGGCCACTCGCCGCTCCCGTACGGGGGGCGGCCGGTCGCGGCGGCGGCCATCGTCGCCCCCAGCGCGAACACGTCGGCGGCCGGCCCCGCCGCACCACCCAGCAGCACCTCGGGCGCCGAGTAGCCGACGGTCCCCGGGGTGTGGCCGGTGTGCGTCAACGCGGTCTGCTCGTCGCCCCGCGCTATCCCGAAGTCGATCAACTGGGGGCCGCCGGGGGCCAGGATCACGTTGTGCGGCTTGACGTCCCTGTGCACCACCCCGTGCGCGTGCACCGCGACCAGCGCCTCCGCCAGGGCCGCGAACAGACCCGTGCACAGGGCGGGTTCGAGCGGGGTGCCGCGCGAGGCGCGCAGCAGCGTCGGGCCCGGCACGAACTCGGTCGCCAGCCAGTGCGGCGGCTCCTCCAGCGACGCCCCGACCAGCCGCGCCGTGTAGGGGCCGCGGACCGTCCGCACGGTCGCGACCTCCCTCCGGAACCGCGCCAACGCGTCGGCGCTCTCCGCGATGTCCTCGCGGATCACCTTGATCGCCACCTGCATCCCACCCGGCGACCGCGCCAGGTACACCCGCCCCATGCCGCCACTGCCCAACCGCGCGAGCAGCGTGAACTCGCCCAGCCGCACCGGGTCCTGACTCGTCAGAGGGTCCACGGGCCCCACTCTGACAGACTCCTCCGACAACGCCGCCCGAAACCCGACACCCGTAGGCAGCGGCGGGCGAGGAGACGGACGGGAATGGTCGTGGAAGGACGAGGGGCGCTGGCCGCCGAGCGGCGGCGACTGGTGCGGAGATCCGAAAGAGGCGCGGCGCCAACGGAGTTGGCGTGCCTCGACGTGAGGCCGGCCGAGCCCGTCGACGTCTACGAGCGTCGGTTGCGTGAGGTACTCGCCTCGACGTTGGCGCTCGCGGCGACGGTCGACTTCGATGCCGAGGAGCTGCCGACGGGGTCGGTCCCCTCCTGGTTCCTGGCGGTGTCGGCGGGGGGAGGCGCGGGCGTCGACCTCGCCGTTCCCGACTTCGCCCGCGCCGGGCGGGCGTGCTATCTGGCCCACCCGGGAACGGACGGGCCCTGGGAGTGGGAGGACTGGCTCTCCCGCTTCGAGCCGGAGTTCGGGATGCGCGGCTGGGCGTGATGGGACCTCACCGTGGCGCCGGGCGGGGAGGGGCCGCGGATCTGGGTGGACTCCGGCACGGAGCCGTGGTTCGCCCATTTCGATCTGCTCTGGCTGGCGTAACGCCTGCGGCGCCTCGGCCGTCGCGCCCCCGCGTCCGCGGGAGTCCGGTTCCTGGGCCGCCGAGCGGGAGGCGGGCTGACAAGGGGGAGCCGACGGGCGGCGCGTCGCCCGGGACGGGGCGTTCACGGTGTGCCGGGTGGAGCGGCGGCCGGTGGGGGCGCGCCGTCGTGTCCGGGTGGACCGCGGCCCGGGGGCGTGGTTCGCTCGTCCCGTGTCCCGGTCACGTTTCCTCGTCGAGGTCCCCGCGTCGCTGCGCGAGGCGCACGCGCGGTACTCGGGGGAGGCCGGGCGGGCGTGGGCGGCGCGGCTGCCGGCGCTGGCCGACCAGTGGCTCGGGGAGTGGGGGTTGACGCCGGAGGGGGCGGTGGCGTGCGGGGCCGTCGCGTTGGTGGTGCCCGTGCGGCGGCGGGACGGCACGGCCGCCGTGCTCAAGCTGCAGCCCGTCGACGAGGAGACGCGCGGCGAGCCGGCGGCGCTCCGCGCCTGGGACGGCGCCGGGGCGGTGCGGCTGCTGGAGCACGATCCGGCTTCGGGGACGATGCTGCTCGAACGACTGGACGCCAGCCGTTCGTTGGGGTCCGTGCCGGACGCGGAGGAGGCGCTGCGGCTGCTCAGCGCGCGCCTCGCCCAGCTGTCCTCGGTGCCGGCACCGCCCGGGCTGCGGCGGCTGGAGGAGATCGCCGCCGACCTGCTGCGCCGCGCCCCGGCCGCCCGCGGGCGGGTGGGCGACCCGGCGTCGCGCGGGCTGCTGGACGGCTGCGCCGGGGCGCTCGCCGAGGTGCTGCCGGACGGCGCGGGTGACCGGCTGCTCCACTGGGACCTGCACTACGACAACGTGTTGGCGCCGCTGCCCGGCGGGAGCCGGCCCGCGGAGTGGCTGGCGATCGACCCGAAGCCGCTGGCCGGCGACCCGGCGTTCGAGCTGCTGCCCGCGTTGCACAACCGCTGGGGCGAGGTGGTCGCGGGCGGCGACGTCGCCCGGGCGGTGCTGCGGCGCTTCGACCTGATGACGGAGGTGTTGGGCCTGGAACGGCGGCGGGCCGTGGCCTGGACTCTGGCGCGGGTGTTGCAGAGCGTGCTCTGGGAGGTCGAGGCCGGCGTCACCGCGCCGTCGGCGCATGTCCGGGCAGACCGCCGGGTCGCTGAGGTGCTGCGTGCGCGGCGCGCCGGCTGAGGGGGACGGGGGCGGGCTGCGCGGCGAGGTGGAGCGCCGGCTGCGGCTGCTGGTGGCCGATCCGGCGACGGCCGGCGCGGCTTCGGACTGGGCGCGGGAGGTGATGGAGGGCGAAGCGCCGGAGCTGGACGACGCGGTGGTGTGGGACGCGCTCGACCAACTCCTGGGCTCCGACCTGCTGGTGGCCCCGGCGACGCCGCTGCACGGCCCGGCCGACCACGCGGCGTGGCTGGCGGCGTTCCTCGCGGGCCGACGCGGCCCCGGGCCGCCGGGTTCAGCGGAGTTCGGAGCGGGGGCGTGGGCGGAAGGTGGTGACCAGGGCCAGGCAGAGCAGGGCGATGCCGATGCGGCCGGACGCCTGGAGGAGTGAGCCGCGCAGCAGGATGAAGCTGTAGCCGGCGAGGACCGGCACCGCGACGGCCAGCACGTTGCCGGGCGAGGGGTCGTCCACGGTGCGCCGCACATAGCGCCGGTCGGTGCGCGCCGCCGCGTAGCCGACGCCCGCGAAGACCAGGCTCATGCCCAACGGACCGAAGTCCAGCCAGAGTTCCGCCCACAGCGGGGAGGAGAGGTTGGCGCTGTCGGTGCCCATCCAGCCGCCGACCAGGAAGCCGGTGTCCTCCGGCTTGTCCGCCCACAGGCCGCGCGGCACGAAGAAGAGCACGGCGCCGGCGAGTTGCTCGCCGTAGGAGTGGCCGTTGCCGTCGTCGGCGAAGGTGACGGTGTTGGCGAACATGTTCAGCTGGTCGTAGTCCTTGACCACCAGTGGTTCCAACACGGAGTCCGTCTCCAGCGGGCGCTGTTCCCCCTCCTCGTAGCGGAAGCGGTCGGTGAAGGGGAAGACCAGCAAAGCCACGACCAGACCGAGTGCCAGCGCCGCGCGGTACATCACCGGGCTGCGCGGGAAGACGGTGAACAGCAGCGCGAAGAGAACGGTGAGAAACCAGTAACGCGGGTTGGAGATCGGGTTGTTGACGATCGTGTTGACCAGTAGCAGCCCTGCCCACGGCAGCACCACGGCCGGTCGGCGGCGGGCGTCGCGGGAGGTGACCAGCCAGCGGGTGAGAAAGAGCAGCGCCAGCATCGCCGGCACCGTTCCGAAGCCCCGCAGCAGCGCGTTGCCCGCCTCTCCGCCGCCGTCGGACGCGTCGGAGGGGCCGCCGGTCGCCTCGGCGAGGCTGGCACTGATCTCCTGCCGACTGGTAAAGAAGACGGCGGGGCCGCCGAGTTGGACGATCAGCAGACCACTGGCCAGATAGGCGAGGATGACCAGTGCCGCCAGCCGTCCCCGGTGCACACTGGCCGGCCTGCCGCGTTCGCGCCCCAGTGGGCGGACCCGGGCGAGCAGCGCCCCCACGTCGAACGCGATCATGCCGCAGAGCACCAGCGCGATGGCCAGTTGGGTGTCCTCGCGGGGGCCGAGCACGGGGGTCGGGTCGCGGCCCAGCACGCTCTGCGCCAGCGGCGCGATGCCCATCGCCAGATAGCCGAAGAGCCAGAACGCGCCCTGCACCAGCTGCCGCCGCCCGGAGAGCACCATCGCGCACAGCCGCACCCCGGCGTAGCCGGCGACGACCAACTGGAGCCAGAACGCGGTGTCCCGCATCCCCGGGCCCGGCTGGGCGGCGACCGCGAGCGGTAACGCGCCCACCACCGTGGCGATCAGCGGGACCGAGAGCGGCCGGGAGAGCACGGCTCGGCGCGGCACCTCGATCGCCACCCGGTCTCCCCTCCGCCGCTCCGCCACGGGAGGCTTCGGTTCCGCCGCCACGGGAGGGCTCAGTCTAGGTCGGGCGCGGCGGCCTTTCACCGGTTCCGGCCGCGCGGTGGACGGGGGCCGGGCGCGCGCCCCGGTCGTGTTCCGCCCTGTGGGCGGGTGTGGACGGGGTGTCGGCATCCGGGGGACGATGCGCACACCTGCACGAACAAGACACGAGGTGTCGTAGCCGCCATGTCACCGCACGTACCCGCCGCCGCGCCCGACGACCCCGACGCCACCGGCCCCCGCGCCGCCGAGCCCGCCATCGCCGACGAGCCCGCCGCCGCCGAGCCGCCCACGGGCCTCGGCCCCGACGACGACCCCCGGCTGCTGGACTACAACGCGTGGCTCTTCTGGCGGCGCGCGGACGAGGACACGCGCGCGGCACAACTGGCGCGGCAGAAGGCCGTGTTGGCGGGGATCGAGGGGGAGCTCGGCGAGCGCTGCTTCCTCTCCGAGCTGGCCATGGTCCAGCCGACCAGCCTGCGGCTCGGCTCCGACTGCTATGTCGCCGCCCACGCCTATCTGACCGGCACGGTCGCCGCGGGTGACCACTGCTCGGTCAACCCGTTCGCCGTACTGCGCGGCACGGTCACCCTGGGCAACGGGGTGCGGATCGGTGCGCACGCCTCGATTCTCGGGTTCAACCACGGCATGGAGCCGGATCGGCCGGTTCACCGGCAGCCGACCTCCGAGCGCGGGATCACCATCGGCGACGATGTCTGGATCGGTTCGAACGCCGTGCTGCTGGACGGCATCACGGTCGGTTCCGGAGCCGTGATCGGCGCCGGGGCCGTGGTCACCCGCGACGTGCCGGAGTGGGCCGTGGTCGGCGGCAACCCGGCGCGCGTGATCCGCGACCGGCGCGCGCCCAAGGCCGCGCGCCGGGACCCGCGCGCGGAACTGGCGGGGCGGCTGGCCGCGTTCGCCGACCGGGCGCGGGAGCAGGCCGACGCGGTGGTGGCCCGTTCCTGGGAGGCGACCGCGACCGCGCCGGACGGCGCCGCCACGGGCCGCTACCTCGACGCCCCCGACGCGCCGCCCACCCTGCGGGCGCACGCGGACGCCGTCGAGATCACCGCGCTGCTGCACGGCAGCGCGCCGAGGCAGCTGACGGTCGAGGAGCATGTGCGCCGGCTGCGCCAGGGGCAGGACCCGGTCACCGGGCTGATCGCCCCGTTGGACGAGAACGGCCGGCCGGGCCCCGCGCCCGCCGGTTTCGGCAGCGACGGGGACGCCGACTACCACGTGCTGAGCCTGGGGTACGCGCTCCAGCTGCTGGGCTCGCGCTTCGCCCACCCGGTGGGCGCGGTCGCCGCACTCGACGCCGACGCGCTCGTCGGGGTTCTCGCCGCGCTGCCGTGGCGGGAGCGCGGCTGGGGCGCCGGCGCCGGCGTGGACGCGCTGGGCACGGCGTTCCACTGGAACCTGACCCTCGACCCGGCGGGCCCCGACCACACCCGCCGCCAACTCGACGTCTACTTCGGGTGGTTGCTGACCCACTGCCGGCCGGGCACCGGGCTGTGGAGCGAGGAGCGGGCCGCCGACGGGCTGCTCCAGCCGGTCAACGGGTACTACCGGGCGTCGCGTGGCTCGTTCGCGCAGTTCGGGCTGCCCGTGCCGTACCCGGAGCGGCTGGTCGACTCGGTGCTGCGGCACGCCGCCGACCCGCGCCACTTCGGTCCCGGCCGCACCACCTCCTGCAACGTGCTGGACGTGGCGCACCCGCTGTGGCTGGCCGCCCGGCAGGTGCCGGCCCACCGGGCGGACGAGGTCGCCGCCTGGGCCACGGGCCAGTGCGGGCCGCTGCTGGAGCGGTGGGTGGACGGGGAGGGCTTCCCGTTCCGCTTCCCGCCGCCCGGCGGGCCGGTCGGCCGGGACCAGCGGCCCGGGCTCCAGGGCACCGAGATGTGGCTGGCCACTCTCTGGTACCTCGCCGACCTGGTGGGGGTCGCCGAGTCCCTCGGCTACCGCCCGACCGGCGTGCACCGTCCGGAACCGGCCACCCAGCTCGGCGAGACGCCCGCCGCGCGCTGAAACGAGCCCGCGCGGCGGGGGCGCCCCCTCGTATCCGGAGGCGCCCCTGTCGCGCGGTGCCGGACCCGCCGCGCGGCCCCGCGTCAGCCGCCTGTCGCGCTCGTCCGCGCCAGCCGTTCCTCTCCCCTGTCCCGTTCCCCGGGGCCTTCCGCCCGCTCGTCCCGTTGGAGGACGGCGGGCATCTCCCGTTCGATGTGCTCGATCAGCGCCAGCAGATGGTCGGCGGTGCTCTCGCCCAGCGGCGTCAGCGAGTAGTTGACCTTGGGCGGCATCACCGCCAGCACCTCGCGCGACACGAAGCCGTCGCGCTCCAACGCCTGGAGCGTCTGGGCGAGCATCTTCTCGCTGACCCCGCCGATGCGCCGGCGGAGGTGGTTGAACCGCGCGGGCCCCCGCTTGCGCAGCCCCGCCATGACCAGCACCCCCCAGCGCCCGGTCAGATGCTCCAGCACCGTGCGGGACGGGCAGTTCTTCTCGAACACGTCGAACGCCAGCAGGTGCGCCTGCCGCTCGTCCTCCGGGGTCATCTCGTTCATGGACAAAACCTCCCGCCGTCGAGCGTACCGCTCGGCAGCACTGTCAAAAAGTTTGTGCTATCAAAAAGTGCGTGTACCGTTGCGGTCGAACCGGCGGACGCGGCAGGCGTCCGCCGCCGAGTGACGAGTACGAGCGACGAGTACGAGGGAGCGTCAACATGATCGTGGTCACGGGTGCCAACGGCGGCCTGGGGAACGGCGTCATCCGGGGACTGCTGGCGCGCGGGGTGCCGGCCGGCGAGCTGGTCGCCGCCGTGCGCACCCCGGAGAAGGCGGCCGACCTGGCCGCCCTCGGGGTGACCGTGCGGGAGGCCGACTACGACCGGCCCGAGACCCTGGCCACCGCCTTCGCCGGCGCGCGCCGGCTGCTGCTGGTCTCCTCCGTCGGGGCGGAGGAGACCCGCGTGCGCCAGCACCTGGCCGCCGTGGAGGCCGCCCGCGTCGCCGGCGTCGAACTCCTCGCCTACACCTCGGTGATCAACGCCTACACCAACCCGCTCGCCCTGGCCGAGGCCCACCGCGCCACCGAACGCGCCATCGCCGCCTCGGGGCTGCCCTCGGTGCTGCTGCGCAACGGCTGGTACAGCGAGAACTACCTGACGCAGCTCTCCGGGGCCGTCGCCACCGGCGAGCTGCCCGGCAGCGCGGGCGAGGGCCGGACCGCGTTCGCCGCGCGCGCCGACTACGCCGAGGCCGCCGCCGAGGTGCTGACCCTCGACGACCAGGCCGGCCGCGTGTACGAGCTGACCGGCCCGAGGACCTGGTCGCTGCCCGAACTGGCCGCCGAGGCCGCCCGGATCACCGGCCGGCCGGTCGCCTACCGTGACCTGCCGGGCGAGAAGTTCGCCGAGGTGCTGCGCGGCGCCGGGCTGCCGGAGTTCGTCGTCGAGCTGCTGGTCGACGTGGACCTGAGGGTCGCCGATGGCGTGCTGGAGACGGTCACCGAAGACCTGCCCAAGCTCCTCGGCCGCCCCGCCACCCCGCCGACCACCACCCTCGCCGAGGCGCTGCGCGCCTGACCGCGCGGCGCGGCGCGGGGCGGACGGGGACGACCGGCCGACCGAGGAGAACGGAGAGAACGAGATGACCGAGACCGAGACCGCGGCCGGGGCCGGGGCCGAGACCGCCGAGACGACGGCCGCGATGCGCGTCGAGATCTGGGGCGACATCGTCTGCCCCTGGACCAACAGAGCCACAGATTAGCGCGCTTGGCCCGACCCGCTTAGACGCACGAACAGGCCCCGCCCGTGCGCCATGGGGAGCACACGGACGGGGCCGTAGGGCCGCTCAGGCAGTCAAGCCCGGATCGAAGTAGCCCGGCGTGCGAAACAGGCCCGCGAAGGTTCCGGGGCCGTGTCGTTCGTCCAGCCACGTTCCCAGCGCCGTCACGTCGCCGCTGATGATGGCCGTGAGCAGGCGACTGTGGCACTCGTCCTCTTCCCCAGGGGCAAACTCTCCCAGGAAATGCGAGTACCGCCGATTAACGTCCCTCTCGTATCCGCTGAGCGCCGCCGCGTATCGCGTCCGTTCTTCGCTTTCCGGTATTTCCGCCAGGCGCCCGGTGTCCTCTTCGGTCAGCGTTCCCGTCACGTCTCGGAACGCGAGAGCGTTGAGAGCGTCCGTGGGTTGCCTGATGCCGAACCGCTCCGCCGTCTGCCGGGTGATGGCGCGCGCTTCCGTGTCGCACGCACCTTCCATCACGATTCCGAGATTTCGCGTGTACGGGGTTCCTCGCTGATCCTTAGCCGAGTACGACTGTCCCGTTGCGCGGCGGTAGTTGATCCCGTACTGAGTCCGTACCGGCACGCCTGCCACTTCCACGTACCGCCGACGCGACCCGTAGTGAAGGCAGTCGTGGGCGTACGCGCGGAGCAGATCGAGCACCGCCAGCGCGGGACGCTCGGGAATACGGAGTTCCATCGGCCCGTACATGGTGATGACGGCCACCATTTGAAGGTGCCTGTATCCCTGGTCCGGGTGATGGAATCCGCCGAAGGCCCCAGCGCGCGAGGAGTCGGCGCCGACCAACACGCGGTCAAGGGGGAGCATCGCGGCCAGCCCGTACCCGGCGTACCGGCGCTTGGCGTTCTCGACACCGGCATGGAAAAGTGTGGTGTCGATGCCGTCGGCCGCCCACCGGCTGAGCATTTCCGGCAGGGGCCTGAAGACGTGGGCCGGGTGCTTGCCCGTGAGCGACGATGTGTCGGCACGCATCGCCGTCAGCGCCGCCATTGCCTTAGCGTCACTGACGGATTCGTTCGGGGCGAGTTCCGTCAAGTCGGCGTGCCCGCCTTGATGAGCTGAATGTGACTCTGTTGAATCCCCTCCGGGAGCGCGTCCGGGCTGAACCATTTCGCCTCCAGAATCTCGAAGCTGTCGAGCTTGAGAGTTCCACCCATGCAGAGAGCTTCGTAGGCAATCTCTACGCGGAGCTTGTAGCCGCTGGTCACCTGAAGCAGCCGCCCCGGAACGACGTCAAGGCCGGTTTCTTCCAGAACCTCTCGAACGATGGTCTTCGGGAATTCCTCGCTCTTGACCGCGTATCCGGTGGGAAGTCCCCACGGTCGATCGGCGGGCCACATGCGATGCTTCAAAAGCAGGATCTCTCCTGCCTCGTTCCGCACCACGCCCGTTACGCCGATCATGAATTTGGCGTGAGCAAACCACAGGACACGCCACTGCAGAGGGCCGCGAATGAGTTTCCATACTCGGGCAATGATTCGCTTCATGCGCACCCTTTCGATCGGGCAACGTCGGACGCTTGCTATGCCGGTTCAACCTGTGGAGTGAAATGCGAGTCACGCCCGCACTTCGGTGATGAGGGTCGGAACCCGTCCCCCTGGGGCCTGTGCCTTGGCACGGGGGAGCCTTGGCGACACCGAGGGGGACAGGGCTTGGGGTTCCTCGTCGAGCCTCACGGGGAGCTCCACGGGGTTCCCCCCGCGTGGTGTGTGCCATCACTCCGCCGTTCCGTCGCGTGATCCGATGAGGCAAAGCTAGGGACGGCAAGGCCTCAACTCACAGCCGATTGCATGCGATTGCGCGCTGATCACACGAGAGAGTCACGCGCCTTGACCAGTAGCGCGCGGGCCTTGTCTCCGTAGACCGCCATATCGGCCAGCGTGGCGAACGTGTCGGCGTAGGCGGTCACCTCGCTGGGCTGCGTGATGGTGAGGTAGCCGGACACAAGCTCCACGTTCACTTGCGTTCTGTCGAAGATCCAAAAGCCCTCTACCGGCATTCGGGTCCGGCCAAGTCGAGTAGGCACCACGCCGACGCTGACGTTGGCCAGGACGGCGATGTCCGTCAGGTGGTCGAGCTGTTCCGCTTGCGTCTCGGCGTCGCCAAGCCCGTTGCGCAACGTGGATTCCTCGACGAGGAACGCGAACCGCCGGTGCCCGTCGTAGAGCACTCGCTGACGTTCCATGCGGGCGGCTACGGCGTCGGCCACGTCATCGACGCTTACCCGTCTCCGCTGGACAGCGCGCAACACGTCCTCGGTGTACCCGAACGTCTGGAGGAGACCGGGGAAGAGACCCGGCGAGTAGGCCCGAAACCAGCGGGTGCGCTCGTACAGCGGCAAGCGGGCTTCTTGGGCACGCCGCAGCCCCGCGCGCTCCATTCGCCGCCAGGACACCCACATGCCCTCTACGGCTCGCAGGGAAGCGATCAGGTCCGCCGCCTGGTCCTCCGCGCCGCATGCCGCACACCACGCGCGGATATCGTCCTCGCTCGGCTGTGTCTTCGCTGTCGAGATGCGGGACACCTTGGACGGGTGCCACCCGCACAGCGCGGCAAGGTCCTTGCCCTCAAGCCCGGCGTCCTTGGCCAACTCCCGTAGGCGGTCGGCAAGGAGCTGCCGGGCTTGCCGGACGCTCGATGACGCTGACTGGGGCATGGCTCGCTAGACCGGCTTGTACTCCTCGTGAGGCATAGACCGTTCCCACACCAACTCAAAGGCGCGGGAGACGAGTTGGATCACCTCCGGCTCCGTCCGCCACTCACGGTCAACAGCCTCCCCGACGCCAGAGAAGTACGTGAACAACACCGCTTCGCCGTCGAACATCCACAGGTCAGTTCCCGGCAGTGGGATGTCAGCGGCCAGCCGACGGGGCAACCACCGGACAAGCTCCCCTGCCACGATGTTGGGGAAGGTCACGTCATGCTCGTAGCGGATGTAGTCGGTCACCGGCTCCGAGACGATGCGGGCCCGCCGCATGATCACGCCCCGCGCCGTCGTCTCCGTCGCCACGTCCAGGAACGGACGCCACCACTCGGAGCGGTCGGCCGTAGGGTCCAGCCTCTTGCCGTTCCGCCACGCGATGAACTCGGGGTCGTTCATCTGGTAGGCGTCCCGCATCTCCAGGTGGACAGCCGAGCGGCGCGCCTTCGCCAGCCCCTCAAGCACAGGGTTCGTCATAGTCCTACTCGCTGTCGTGGGGCGGCAGGTACCGCCGCATGACCTTGGGAAGGCGGATGATCACTTTATGATCCGGAACATCCGTGCCGTGTCCAGGGATTGAGCCGATCTCCTGGCACGCCTTCACCTCAGCCTCGGTGGCTCGGTGGGACTGGATCAACAGATCCCCAGTCTCCTCCTCCAGCCAGATTGTCGGAGAGTCGGTGTCAGGGCTGTTCGGGATGATCCCGAGGAACCGCAGCTTCATGCTCGGCCTCCCGCCATGTCGATCCGATTGCGGTGGATTGCATGACTCTCACTCCGTTGGTGGAACACGTCAAGACCGCATATCTGGACAGGACTTGGGCGTGAGGCCGAAGCTACCCACAGGCGATGCGGCGCTCCGTCAGGTAGCTGCCGACAAATCCGGGGCTCAAGCGCCCTGGTTGCAAAGGCGATCAAGATCCCTGATGGCGCCGGGGAAGGGAAGGGGCCCCCGACCAGCCCGTTCCGGTCGGAGGGGTGGTCCGCCGCTCGGCCGCGCGACGACGGCGGTGGGCGGCGACCCGGGCGCGGTTGGCGCAGGCGGGGGAGCAGTGGCGGCGCGGACTGCCGGGGCCCGGCGTCAGATAGCAGCGCCCGCAGCCGGCGGCGGCGCAGACGCCCCACGCCAACCCGCCGTGCTCGCTGAGGAGTTGAGCCAGAGCGTGGGCGCCGGAAGCCGTGAACCACTCGGCCCACGAGGCGTCCTCCCCCCGATCCACATGGAGATGCCAGACGTGCCCGTCGTGCCGGGAGAGCCGTGGGCGGGCGCCGCACGCGGCGAGTAGCGCGTTGAGCGCCTCGGCCGCGCGGTCCACGTCCGTCTCGGTCAGCACCTCGGCCAACGCTCCGGCCGCCGCCCGCAGCGCCTCGGCGTCCGCCTCGGTCAGCGCGGCGGGGCCGACGTCCGACGGGCGCTCGCCGTGCGCGACCAGCAGCGCCGCCAACCGCTCGCGGTTCGCCGCCGGGGTGGCGCGCACGGCGTTGACCACGTCGACGGCCCGTCGCGCCGCCGCGAAGCCGTTCCCCGACACGGGCCCGCCCCCTTCCGCCCTCTTGCCCGGACCGCTCGCCCGGCGTGTAATGGCTCTGTTCCATAAGACATTACACGGGGAGCGTGATGACCGCCGCGCTGGGGCGCTGCCTGACCACGGCCTTCCTGGCCCGACTGGCCGACGAGGGCATGGGCGTCGCCGTCGTGCTGGCGGCGTTGGCCAGGACGGGCGACGCGGCCCAGGGCGCCTTCGTGCTCACGGCCTGGCTGCTGCCGCACGTGGCCACCGCGCCGCTGACCGGCGCGCTGGTGGGACGGGTGCGGCGGCCCGCACCGCTGTGCGGCGCCGCGCTGGGCTGCTTCGCCCTGGCCATCGCCGCGCTGGCCGCGCTCGTCGGCCGGGCGCCGACCCCGCTGGTGCTGGCCGTCGCCCTCGCCGGCGGCGCCTGCGGCCCCGTGGTCTCCGGCGGACTCTCCAGCCTGGTCGCCGAGTTGACGCCGGAGGGCCGGGCCAGGGACCGGGCGTACGCCTGGGACGCCGCCGGCTACAACGCGGCCTCGCTGGCCGGCCCGGCGCTGGTCGCCCTGCTCGCGGGCGCCGTCTCGCCGGGGGCGGCGCTCGCCGCGCTGGCGCTCTCCGCCGGGCTGGCGGCGCCGCTCGCCGCCACGCTTCCCCTCGGCCGCCGCGCGCCGGCGCGCACCACCCGGCTGCGCGCCGACCTGCTTACGGGCGCGCGCGTCGTCTGGGCCGTGCGCCCACTGCGCGCGGTCACCTCGGCCACCGTGCTCTCCTCGTTCGGACTCGGCGCGCTGACCACCGCCAGCGTGCTGTTCGCCGAGGGGTTCGGCGCGCCGGGCCAGGCCGGGGCGCTGCTCACCGCGTTCGCGCTGGGCGCGCTCCTCGGCTCGCTGGCCGTGCCCGGCACGGTCGAGCCGGGGCGGCTCGCCGGCTGGTCGCTCCTCGGCCTCGGGCTCGCGCTCGCCGCCGCGGCCTGGGCGCCCGGGCTCGCGTGCGCGCTGCCGCTCTACGCCCTCGCCGGCTGCTGCGACGGGCCGCTGCTCACCGCGACGCTCCGGCTCCGGGCCGCCCACGCCCCGGCGCACGCCCGCGCGCAGGTCTTCACGTTGGGCGCCGGCCTCAAACTGACCGCCGCCTCCCTCGGCGCGGCGGCCGTCGGCCTGGCGGCCGAACTCCCCCCACCCGCCCTGCTGGGGGCCGTCGCGCTCTGCCAACTCGCCGCCGCCGCGCTCCACCGCGCCCTCGCCGGGAGCGCGGCCCCGGGCGGAAGCCGCATAGGCTCGGAGGCATGGCGCACATCGGCGAGTTGATCAGCTACCCGGTCAAGGGCTGCGCCGGGGTGCGCCACCGGGTCGCCCACCTCGGGCCCGCCGGCCTGCCGCACGACCGCGCGTTCATGGTCGTCGACGCCGAAGGCGCCCACCGCAGCCAGCGCGCCGACCCCCGACTCGCCCTGGCCCGCCCCTCGATGAGCGAGGACGGCGCCCGACTCACCCTGACCGCGCCCGGGTTCGCGCCGCTCACGCTCCCCGTGGACACCGCGCGCCCCGCCCGACCCGTGACGCTCTTCGGGCAGCCGTTCACCGGAGTCGACCAGGGCGAGGAGGCCGCCGACTGGTTCGGCGCACTCCTCGGCCGCCCCAGCCGGCTGGTCCGCGTCCCGCCCGACCACCGGCGGACCACCGACGGACTCACCCCCGGCACCAGCGGCTACGCCGACAGCTGCGCCGTGCTGCTGGTCGGCCGCGCCTCGCTGGACGCGTTCCACGCGCGCCTCGCCGCCCGCGGCGAACCCCCGCTGCCCATGGACCGGTTCCGCCCCAACGTGGTGCTCGACGACACCGAGGCGCCACACGAGGAGGACGCCTACCGCGCGCTGACCCTCGGCGGCGCGCGCCTCGGCTTCGCCAAGCTCGCCGTGCGCTGCGCCGTCACCCTCGTCGACCAGCGCACCGGCACCCGCGCCGGCCCCGAACCGCTGCGCACCCTCGCCGACTACCGCCGTCACCCGGCGGGCGGCGTGGTCTTCGGCGCCAAGTTCGCCGTCCTCACGCCGGGCACGCTGGCGGTCGGCGACCGCGTCGCCGATCTCGTGCGGGACGCCGGGGCCCCGTCGGGCACCATGGCCCGATGACCCACCACGACAGGGACCGGCGGCTCGCGGCGGCGGTCGTGCTGCGCGGCTCCGGTGAGGCCGAGCGGGCGAGGACCGGGCTCCTGGCGTTGAGCGCCGAACTCCCCGAGGACGCGGAGATCGCCTTCCAGACCGCGTGGACCCACGACGCGCTCGGCCTGGAGGCCGCGGCCGTCCCCTTCTACGAGACGGCGCTCGCCGACCCGGCCGCCCTCCCACCCGCCGACCGCCAGGGCGCGCTGCTCGGCCTCGGCTCCACCTACCGCGCGCTGGGCCGCTACCCGGAGGCGGTGGAGACGCTGCGGCGCGGCGTCGCGGAGTTCCCCGACCACGGCGGACTGCGCGCGTTCCTCGCGATGGCGCTGCACAACACGGGCGAACACCAGGAGGCCGTCCGCCTCCTCCTCCACCTCCTCGCCGACACCAGCGCCGACCCCGCCGTCACCGACTACGGCCGCGCGCTCACCTACTACGCCGACCGCCTGGACGAGACCTGGCCGGGGAGCGCCCCGTGACGGCGGACGAGGCGCCGGACCCCGGACGGCGCACCGGTCAGAAGCCGGCCGTGCACGAGCCCGCCGCCGTCCGGCCGGCCACCGCCGCCGACCTCACCGCCGTCGCCGAGATCTACGCCCACTACGTGACGCACACCGCGATCACTTTCGAGGAGGTCGTCCCCGACGCCGACGCGTGGCGGGAGCGGCACGGCGCGATCACCGCGCGCGGCCTCCCGTTCCTGGTCGCGGAGGAGGGCGACACGGTGACCGGGTACGCGTACGCCGGGCCGTGGCGGACGAGGCCCGCCTACCGGCACACCGTCGAGGACTCGCTCTTCCTCGCCCCCGGCCACACCGGCCGTGGGCTGGGCGGCGTGCTGCTGCGCGCCCTCATGGCACGGGCGGCCGACGCCGGGGCCCGGCAGATGGTGGCCGTGATCGCGGACGTCGGGACGCCGGCTTCGGCGGCGCTGCACCGCCGGCACGGGTTTCGCGACGTCGGGCGGCTGACCGGGGTGGGCCGCAAGCACGGCCGCTGGGTCGACACCCTGCTGATGCAGCGCGCCCTGGACGCCGGCTGAGCGCCGGGCCGGGCGGCCCGGGCGGCGACTGGGTCGGAGGCAGTGCCCCGGGCCTGCCATGCTAGAAGCGGCACAGGCGCCCATGAGGCGGTTCGACTCCCGGGGAAGAAGTACACAGAAGATGGTGGATCAGGTACGGCCGTTGGCCGACGAGGTGGGCGCCGCGGTGACCGCGGCGATGGAGCAGGCACTGCCGGCCGAGCTGGCCTCGGCGGACCCGCTCGTCCGCCCGTCCGACCACGCGGACTTCCAGGCCAACGTGGCGCTCTCGATGGCCAAGCGCCTCGGCCGCAACCCGCGCGAACTGGCCGGCACCCTCCGCGACCACCTGGTGGAGAACGCCCCGTTCGTGGCCTCCGTCGAGGTGTCGGGGCCCGGCTTCCTCAACATCGACCTGACCGACGCGGCCCTGCTGGAACGTCTCTCCGTCCGGCTGGCCGCACCCCGGCTCGGGGTGCCCGCCTCGCAGGCCGACGAGGTCGCGGTGATCGACTACTCCGGGCCCAACGTCGCCAAGGAGATGCACGTCGGCCACCTGCGGTCGACGCTGATCGGCGACGCCCTGACCCGCGTCCTCGGCTTCCTCGGCGCGCGCGTCGTCCGGCAGAACCACGTCGGCGACTGGGGCACCCAGTTCGGGATGCTGATCCAGTACATCCTCGAACACCCCGAGGCCAGCTGGCGCAGCAAGGACGAGGACGTCGTGCGGGCCGGCACGGGCGGCGCGGTCTCCGCGCTCGACCAGCTGTACCGCACCGCGCGCGCCGCGTTCGACGCCGACCCGGAGTTCAAGGAACGCTCCCAGCGGCGGGTCGTCGCCCTCCAGGGCGGCGACGCGGAGACCGTCGCCATCTGGAAGGAGATCGTCGCCGAGTCGGAGACCGCCTTCCAGCAGGTCTACGAGCGGCTGGGCGTGCTGCTGACCAGGGACGACACCGCCGGCGAGTCGTTCTACAACCCGTGGCTCAACGACGTGGTCGACGAGCTGGCCGCCAAGGGCATCCTGGAGGACAGCGAGGGCGCCAAGGTCATCTTCTTCGACGAGATCAGGGGCCCCGAGGACAAGCCGGTGCCGATGCTGGTCCGCAAGTCGGACGGCGGCTTCGGCTACGCCGCGACCGACCTGGCCACCCTCCGGTACAGCGTCGAGACCCACGGCGGCACCCGGTTGATCTACGTCGTGGACAGCCGGCAGTCGCAGCACTTCGACATGCTCTTCCGGGCCGCCCGCAGGGCCGGCTGGCTGACCGACTCCGTCGAGGCGGTGCACGCCGCCAACGGCACCATCAACGGCCCCGACGGCAAGCCGTTCAAGACCCGCGCCGGCGGCACCGTGCGCCTCGCCGACCTGCTCGACGACGCGCGGAACGCCGCGCGGAACGTCGTCGCCGAGAAGGACCCCGGGCTGGACCAGGAGGAGCTGACCGAGATCGCCCGCGTGGCGAGCATCGGCGCGGTCAAGTACGCGGAGCTGTCCACCTCGCGCAACCGCGACTACTCCTTCGACGTCGCCCGGATGGTGTCCTTCAACGGCCAGACCGGCGTCTACCTCCAGTACACCCACACCCGGATCGCCTCCATCCTGCGGCGGGCCGCGGAGGCGGAGGGCGCGGACGCCGCGTTCCAGCCGGAGCTGGCGCTGGAGCCGGCGGAGCACGCGCTGGGCCTGGCGCTCGACGGTTTCGGGCGGGCGCTGACCGAGGTGGCCGACACCCTGGAGCCGCACCAACTCGCGAGCTACCTGTACGCGTTGGCGAAGGCGTTCACCACGTTCTACGAGTCCTGCCCGGTGCTGAAGGGCGTGACCCCCGAGGTCCGCGCCAACCGGCTCGCGCTCTGCGAGCTGACCAGGGCCACCCTCGCCCAGGGGCTGGAGCTGCTGGGCATCACCGCGCCCGACCGGATGTGAGCCGACGGTGCGGGTGCTGCACGCGGTGACACTGCACACCCCGAGCCACGCGTTCGGCGGGCCGACCCGGGTGGCCCTCGGGCTCTGCCGGGGGCTCGCCGAACGGGGGGAGAGCGCCACGCTGCTGGCGCTCGGGGACGAGTTCCCCGCGGGGCCGCTGCCGCGTTCCGTGGAGGGGGCGCGGGTGCGGCTCTTCCGCGCGCGGCACGTGCTGCCCCGGTTCGAGGTCAGCGGGATCACCTCGCCGGCGCTGCTGGCGAGGGCGTTCGGGTATGTGCGGTCGGCGGACGTGGTGCACGTCCACCTGATGCGGGACCTGGTGACGCTGCCGGTGGCGCTGCTGGCGCTGCGCGCCGGCACACCGCTGGTGCTGCAGACCCACGGCATGGTCGACCCGACGGAGAACCGCGTCGCGCGGATCGTCGACGGGCTCGGCGTGCGGCGCGTGCTGCGCCGCGCGGACGCCGTGCTGCATCTCACCGAGCGGGAACGGCGCGAGACGGCGGCCGTGGTGGCGCCCGCGCCGATCGCGCCGGCGCACCGGCTGGTCAACGGCGTACCGGCGCGGGAACGCGCCCCCGCGCCCGCCGGTCCGCCCCGGCTGCTCTATCTGGCGCGGGTCCAGGAGGGCAAACGCCCGCGTGACTTCGTGGGTGCCATGCCCACGGTGCTGGCCCGCCACCCGGACGCGCGCTTCACCCTGGCCGGGCCCGACACCGGGGCGCTGGCCGAAACGGTCGCGCTCGCCGAGGAGTTGGGGGTGCGCCACGCGCTGGACGTGGTGGGGGCGCTGGACGGTCCCGAGGTGCTGGCGGCGCTGCGGGGCGCGAGCGCGCTGGTCCTGCCGTCGACGCGGGACGCGTTCCCGCTGTCGGTGCTGGAGGCGATGTCCGTGGGCACGCCGGTGGTGGTCACCGCGACCAACGGGCTGGCGCCCGACGTGGCGGCGGCCGGTGCCGGCCGGGTCGTGCCGGCCGCCGAGGGCCCCAACGGACCGGCCGTCGGCCGCGCCGTGCTGGAACTCCTGGCCCCGCCCGCCCGCGACCACGCCTCCCGCGCGGCGTGGACCCTGGTCCGCGACCGGTTCACCCTCGACGCCGTCGTCGACCGCCTGACCACCCTCTACCACCAGGTCCTGACCACCCGGCGCGCCCTCTGACGGGGTGTCCCCGGCCCTCTCGCCGACCGGGGGCTCGCACGGCGGTGTGCCCCTCCGGGGCGCGGGGACCGCGCGGGCGACCGGTCGCGTTCCGCGGACGGCGACGACGACGGCGCGGGACGCGAACGGCGAACTGTCGGGCTTAGGAAGCCGCCGGAGGCTGTTCGCGGGCCTTGAGGCCGATCTGCCAGCGGTAGAAGCTCATCGCCAGCGCGTAGTCGAGCCCGGCCCTCCCGTCGAGGAAGCCGCGGCGGTAGACATAGGCGTAGCCGAAGGAGAGCAGCGGCTTCAGCGGCGCCCGGTGGAAGAGCTGGCCCTGGCGGGTCTTGGCACGCCTGATCCCCTCGCGCACCTCGGGGCGACGCTCCAGCCACGCCTCCCAGTCGGAGTACCGGTTGTGCCGCTCGAACCAGGTGCGCACCGGGTCCAGGTCGCGGTGCTCGATGGTGGCCCGCAGCCGGTACGCGGGGTAGGCCAACGGCTGGTAGTGGCCCTCCTGTTCGCCCATGCCGGGCGCCTCCAGGTCGTCCGGCTCGGGAAACCGGGCCCTGGTGCGGTCCACCAGCGCCCGCTTGACGATGGTGTGGCCGTGCCGCAGCCGGCGGCCGGCGAACCAGTACCCCAGCGGGATGTCGAACGCGGCCGGCCGCACCCGCCGGCCGTCCAGGAAGATCCGCCGCAGCTCTGCCAGCAGCTCCCCGCTGGGCGTCTCGTCGCCGTCCAGGAAGAACACCCAGTCGAGGTCGGTGCGGACCCGCTCCAGACACCACTGCTTCTTCTTCGGATAGCCGCCGTCCCACGTGTACTCGACGACCTCGGCGCCCTCGGCCTTGGCCAACTCGCGGGTGGCGTCGGTGCTGTCGGAGTCCACTACGACCACGGCCGCGAAGTGGGCGATGACCGAACGCACCGTGGAGACGATGTTCGCCTCCTCGTTCCTCGTGGGGATCACCACGGCTATCGGTAGTCGGGACACGCTGCTCCTTCGGACACGACTTCGGACACGACTTCGGACACGGTGTTGGACGGGGCTTCGGACACGGCTTCGGGCAGGGCCGCGGGCGCGGCTGCGGGGTGGAGGGGCACGGCGCGGGCGGACGGGGACCCGGACGGCCCGTTCCGGCTCAGTCGGCGGGGGAGACCAACTCGGCGTACTCCGGGCAGAGATGGCCCACGGCCGCCTCCGCCTCGGGGATCTCGCCCGAGGCCACCGCCTCCCCGATGGACTCGGGGGCGTGCCGGGAGAGATAGCCCAGCCGTTCGCAGGCCGCCGTGCCCTGGTCGAGGACCGCCCCGGGGTCGACCCCGGTCGGCACCCGCTCCACCAGGAATTCCCGCTGCTCCTCGGTGAACTCGTCGTCCGAGGACGCCAACTCCTCCTCGGTGAGGGTCTCCTCGGGCACCCCGTCGTCGACCGGCTCGCCCGCCCCCTCCGACTCCTCACCCGCGCCCTCCGGGTCCTCACCCGCTCCCTCCGGGGAGTCCGCCGGATCCGACGGGGCGTCCGAGAACGCGTGCGGCGCGCTTTCCCCCGAGGCGGAAGCCCCCTCGTCGTCCGAGGAGCCGCCGCACGCGGTGAGCCCCGCCGTCAGCAGCAGCGCCAGCGCCGGAAGCAGGGCGCGTCCGCGCCCGCCGCCCCTCACGGCGCCCCGAAGGTCAGCAGCAACTGCGGTCGGGCGGCGGCCTGCCCGGCCTCCCTGGCCCGCAGCCACAGGCTGTCGGCGCCGTCGCCGGTGAGCGCGAGGCCCAGCTCACCGCCGAGCGCGTCGGCTATCTCCGCCGTCTCCAGCCGCGCCGTGTAACTCCCGCCCGTGGCCTCCGGCGCGGAGAGCGTGCCCAGCGGCTCCTCGCCCCACTCCGGGCGGTCGGCGTAGGTCGTCTCCGTCTCCGACCACTCCCCGAGGAGGGGCCGCACCGCGAAGTCGTCGGTGGAGCCCGCCGCCGCGTCGTCGCTGACCCGCACCCGCAGCGCCGCGTCCTTGAGCACCGTGCCGGCCGGCGCCTCCGGCAGCGCGAACGCGAGATAGCTCTCGTACGCCGAGGTCCCGCGGACCGCCAGCTGCTGGTGGGTGCCGTAGTTCGTCGAGGTGGCCGCGCCGTTGACATAGGTGTCGGCGATCGGGGTGAGCTGGCTGACCGTGTCGGTCGGCACGGATGCCGCCTCGTGGTGGGCGGCGATCCTGGACGCCGGCAACTGCGGGGCGTAGACCGCCGTCTCGTCCAGCATGCCCTCGTAGAAGTCGCTGGTGGGGCGGCCGGGCCAGCTCTTGAGGCTGTCCCCGCCGGTCCGCCAGTACCCGTCGACCTCGCGGCTCGCGGTGATCGAGGTGTCGGAGGCGACCTGCTCGCCGTCCACGTAGAGCCGCATCCCGGCCGGGCCGACGGAGGCGGCCACCTGGTGCCACTCGCCGTCGTTGTACTTCTCCCGGCTGGTGACCGTGTGGTACTTGCCGTCGTAGACGCCGAAGGCGACCCGGCCGTCGTCGAGCAGGTAGATGTTGTTGTCCCGGTTGGCCGAGGGCTGGAGGGTGCGGTCGCCGAGGCCGATCAGCTTGCCGCCCCTGGTCGTCGTCGTGGAGAACCACGTCTCCAGCGTGAACTCGCTCATCCCGCCGTAACGGACGTCGCCGTAGGTGTAGTCGTCGACGCCGTCGTACCCGATGGCCGCCGCGCCGGGGCCCGGCACCGCCGAGGGCGTCACCCCGCGCCGCGGGCCGCCGCGGTGCACGCCGCCCGAGTCGTTCCCCGAGGTGTCGGAAGCGAAGTTGTTCGCCGGCTCGTCGTAACGCCAGTACAGCAGCGGCTCGTCGGCCAGTACCGCGTCCACGTACGGTTGGCCGCCGCCCGCCGTGGTGACCGTCACCGGCGGGGAGAGGGCGCTGACGTTCCCCGCGCCGTCGGTGGCCGTCACCCGGTAGCTGTGGGTCTCGCCCGGCGCGGTGTCGGTGTCGGTGTACCGGAGCTGCGGCCGGCGCCAGGGCACCGACTCGGCGTCCTGGGTGTGCAGCGGGGTCGAGGCGCCGTCCCGGTAGACCCGGTACGTCAGCAGCGAGTCGTCGAGGTCGACGCTGGCGCGCCAGCTCAGCTCCACCACGCCGTCCTCCGTCGAGGCGACGGCGGTCTCGGGGACCGTGGGGGAGCCGGTGTCCGGCTCGGTGGTGAACCGCGTCAGCCCCCACTGCGGCTGCCCGTTGACCGTGGTGAACCCGCCGCCGACCCACAGGAAGTCCCGCTCGTCCGTGGGGTGGTCGGTGCTGACGGCCAGCACCCGCGGGCCGAGCCGCTCGCCGAGGCCGTCGTTGGTGTTGGGGAACCAGCCCAGCAACTTCGGGTCGTCCACGGCCTGCGTGAAGAGGTGGTACCGCTCCTGGTTGGGGAACTCGCCCATGCTGGAGCAGTCGTGCGCGTGGTGGCCGCTGTAGAGCACCTCGTCGTGGACGGCGACGGCCTGGGTGGCGCCCAGGCAGGTGTCGCGCCAGCGCTCGTCGAGCGTGTCCAGGTCGAGCGCGATCCGGCCGTCGAACGCGCCGGTGCCCTCGTTGGCCGTGTAGAAGCCCGTGGCGTCGACGTCCAGGTCCTGCACGGTGGAACGGGTGTCGATGAAGCCCTCGGGGTAGGCCCGCACGAGCGCCCCCGAGTCCGCCTCGACCACGGCCAGCGCGTGCGAGTCGGCGCCGTTGACCGTGAAGAAGTCCCCGCCGACGATCACCCGCTCGCCGTCGGGCGTGACCGCGATGGCCTTGCCCGCCTCGTCGGCGTCGGCCCGCCAGTCCAGCACCCGCCCCTCGGTGTCGACCGCGCCGAACTTGGCGCGCGGCTGCCCGCTCAACTGGCCGAAGTCACCGCCGAGATAGACCGTGTCGTCGGTGGCCTCCAACGCGCGCACGATGCCGTTGGCCGCGACCGGGAACGGCTTGCGCGCGCACCCGGGGAGCTCGAACGCGGCGACGCTGGAGGCTCCCGAGCCGGCGACCGTGCCGAAGGTGCCGCCCGCGTAGAGGGTGGAGCCGTCGGGGGAGACGGCCAGCGCCCGCACCGAGGCGCTGCCCGAGCCGACGGTGAACGCCAGCTCGCACTCGGCCACCGGCTCGCCCGTCGCGGCGTCCAGCGCCACGAAGTTGACCGCGTCCCGCTCCTCCGTGCCGGACTCGGCGCCGGGCGGGCGGACCGTGGAGAAGGTCCCGCCCGCGTACACCACGCCGTCCGCCTCCGCGAGGGCGTGGACGATGCCGTTGGTCTGCCACGTGGGCAGATCCTCGGCCGTCATCGTCACCGGTGGCGTCACCGCGCCCGCCCCCCCGGAGACCGCGCCCTGCCCCAACAGCCCGGCGCCCAGCGCCAGTACGGCCGCGAGGACGACGGCGCGCCGGGAGCGGCGCCTGGCGTGCCGCGCCGGGCCGCCCCGCGACCGCGCGGTCCGCGCGAACCACGCCACCCGCGACGGCCGCGAGCGGCTGGTGAGCCGGGACCACCCTCCCCCGAGTCCCCTGAGCCTCATGGCGCCTCCCCTTCGACTGCCGTGCCCACAGCCCTGTCCATCCGACGGTCCCCATACTCCTTCACGCCACTGACACTCCGCATCCCCACAGCTGACGCACCGTGAGGATGGACCCCCGCGGCGGGGCGCACGTTGTCGGCGCATGGTGGTGTGAAGGGCGCACGACGCCCGTCCGCACGCCGCCCGTCCGCACGCCGCCCGCCCACACCCCCGCTCCGCGGGGAGTCCGCGCTCACCGGTCGACCCTCACCTTGGCGCCGGTCAACTCGGCCTCCAGCGCCTCCACATCGGCCGCCACCATCAGCTCGGCCAGCTCCCGCCAGTGTGTCCTCGGCCGCCAGCCCAGGAGTCGTTCGGCCTTGGCGGGGTCCCCGACCAGGGCGTCCACCTCGCTGGGACGCTCGTACTTGGGGTCGAACCTGACGTGGCGTTCCCACTCCAGCCCGCCGGCGGCGAACGCGGCGGTCAGGAAGTCCCGCACGGTCGCCGGCACCCCGGTGGCCACCACGAAGTCCTCCGGCTCCTCGCGCTGGAGCATCAGCCACATGGCCTCGACGTACTCCGGCGCATAGCCCCAGTCGCGGACGGCGTCCAGATTGCCCAGATAGAGATGGTCCTGGAGGCCCGCCCCGATGCGGGCGACGGCGCGGGTGATCTTCCGGGTCACGAAGGTCTCGCCCCGGCGCGGCGACTCGTGGTTGAAGAGGATCCCGTTGACCGCGTACATGCCATACGCCTCGCGGTAGTTGACGGTCGACCAGTAGCCGTAGAGCTTGGCGCAGCCGTAGGGGCTGCGCGGGTGGAAGGGCGTCCGCTCGTTCTGCGGCGGGGGTGTCGAGCCGAACATCTCGGACGAGGACGCCTGGTAGATGCGGGTGTCCACGCCGCTGGCGCGGATCGCCTCCAGCAGCCGCAGGGTGCCGAGTCCCGTGGTGTCGGCGGTGTAGAGCGGGGTGTCGAACGAGACCCGCACATGGGACTGCGCGCCCAGGTTGTACACCTCGTCCGGGGCGGTCTCACGCAGCAGGTTGACGAGGGCGACGCCGTCGCTGAGGTCGGCGTGGTGCAGCACCAGGGTCCGCCCGGGGTCCTGCGGGCCCTGGTAGACGTGGTCGATCCGCTCGGTGTTGAACGAGGAGGA
Source organism: Streptomyces sedi (assembly GCF_006335015.1). Classification (GTDB taxonomy): domain Bacteria; phylum Actinomycetota; class Actinomycetes; order Streptomycetales; family Streptomycetaceae; genus Streptomyces; species Streptomyces sedi. The sequence goes on along the minus strand of NZ_VDGT01000006.1, from coordinate 228,173 downwards.
ACGGCGCAACAACCCGTGCACCGTGTACCCCTTGGCCAGCAGCAGCTCGGCCAGATACGAGCCGTCCTGCCCGGTGATGCCGCTGATCAGCGCGGTCTTGCCGGTCTGACGCACGTGGTTCTCCCTCGGCGGTGTGGCCGGGCCCCGAAGGTCGCGGGGCCCGGGCGGTGCGAACGGTGGACGGTCGGTCGCCGTCGTCGCGCGGGGCCGATCCCCGCGTCGCTGTCGGTCGCCCCTGGCACAATCCGGGTTCATGACGACGCTGTTGCCGCCGAACGCGCGGATCTTCGTGGCCGGCCACCGGGGGCTCGCCGGCTCCGCCATCGCGGCGGAGCTGACCGGCGCCGGACACGAGGTGATCACCAGGACCAGGGAGCGGCTCGACCTGCGGGACGCGGAGGCCACGGCCGCGTTCCTGCGCGACGCGCGCCCGGACGCCGTGGTGCTGGCCGCCGCCAGGGTCGGCGGGATCATGGCCAACGCGAGCGAGCCCGTGGCCTTTCTTGAGGAGAACCTCCGCATCCAGCTGAGCGTGATCGCCGGGGCGCACGCGGCGGACGTGGACCGGCTGCTCTTCCTCGGCTCCTCCTGCATCTACCCGCGCGAGGCGCCGCAGCCGATGGTGGAGGAGGCGCTGGGCACCGGCCCGTTGGAGCCGACCAACGAGCCCTACGCGCTGGCCAAGATCGCGGGGATAGCCCAGGTCCGTTCCTACCGGCGGCAGTTCGGCCGCGCGTATGTCGCCGCGATGCCGACCAACCTCTACGGCCCGGGGGACAACTTCGACCCGCGGACGGCCCATGTCCTGCCGGCGCTGATCCGCAGGTTCCACGAGGCGCGCGAAGAGGGGCGCGAGGAGGTGACGCTGTGGGGGAGCGGCCGGCCGCGCCGCGAGTTCCTGCACAGCGCGGACCTGGCGCGGGCCTGCCGGCTCCTGCTGGAGTCCTACGACGGGGAGCTGGCGCTCAACGTGGGCTGTGGCGAGGACCTGTCGGTGGCCGAGCTGGCCGGGCGGATCGCCGGCGTCGTGGGCTTCGGCGGGCGGATCGGCTGGGACACCGCCAAGCCGGACGGCGCCCCGCGCAAGCTGCTGGACATATCCCGGCTGCGGGCGCTGGGCTTCGCGCCCTCGGTGCCGCTGGAGGAGGGGCTGGCCGCCACCTACGCCTGGTGGCGGGCCCAGGCCCCGTCCGAAGGGAGGCCCCAGGGGTGAACGTTCCGTCACGGCAGGCTCCTCAGTAGGCGCCCCGGCCGCTGACCACCGCGCGCACGGTCCTGGCCAGCACGTCCAGGTCGCCGGTGAGCGTCCAGTTGTCGGCGTAGGCGAGGTCGAGGGCGACCCCCTCGTCCCAGGACAGCTCGGACCTGCCGCTCACCTGCCAGGGGCCGGTCAGCCCCGGCCGCACGCTCAGCCGGCGCAGCTCGACCGGGCTGTAGCGGGCCACCTCGTCCGGCAGCGGCGGGCGCGGCCCGACCAGGGCCATCTCGCCGCGCACCACGTTGACCAGCTGGGGGAGTTCGTCGAGCGAGGTGCGGCGCAGCCACCGTCCGACCCGGGTGACCCTCGGGTCGTAGCGGATCTTGAACAGCGGCGTGGCGCGATGCTCGTTGGCGCACTCCAGGGTGGGCCGGCGGCGCTCGGCGTCGGGCACCATCGTGCGGAACTTCCACAGGGTGAACGGCGTGCCCCGGTGCCCGACGCGGGTCTGCCGGTAGAGCGCGGGCCCGCGCGAGTCCAGCCGGACGGCCAGTGCCAGCAGTGCCAGCAGCGGGGCGAGCACCACGAGGGCGAGGGCGGCGAGCAGCCGGTCGGTGGCGGACTTCCAGACCAGCGGGGCGCCCCGGCGCGGGGGCGGGGCGACATGGAGGAGGTTGAGACCGGCGACGCTGGCCACCGCCACCCGGTGGCGCGCCACCTCGGTCAGCCCCGAGGCGACGCAGAGCGCCAGGCCGGAGTCCTGCACCGACCAGCACAGCCGGCGCAGCCGCTCGCCGCCCAGCCGGCCGCCCGGCACCAGCAGCACCAGGTCGGCGCCCTGCCGGCGGGCGGCGCCCAGCACACCGGAGCCGTCGGTGCCGACCGGCACCAGGTCGGGCACCTCGGGGGAGTGGTCCCCGCGCTCCAGCGGCAGCCGGGCCAACGGCGGGACGCCGCTGGTGAGATGGCCGGGGCCGAGGAGGACGGCGCCGACCGCCACATAGGCGTGGTCGGTGCCGGCGGCCAGCCGGGCGGTGACGGTGTCGACGCCTTCCGGCTCGCCCACCACCAGCACCCGGCGCACCGCCTCCGCCCGGTGGCGGCGCCCCGTGAGGTGGTGGTGGAGCGCCATGGCGGTGGCGCCGGCCACCAGCGGCGCCGGCAGCAGCGCGAGGGCGGCGGCCGACACCTGCGAGCTCTCGCCGGTGACCGCCCGGAGCCCCGCCAGCAGCCCGAGCAGCAGCAGCCAGTCGTGGAAGGAGGCCAGCAGCCCCCGGCTCTCGCCCAACCGCCCCCGCCGGTACCGCCGGTGCCAGGAACGCACCGTCAGCCAGCAGACCGTCGCCACCACGGCGGCGGCCAGGGGGCGCGGCTGGCCGGAGAGTTGGTAGACCGCCAGGACGGGGGCGAACACCCCGGCGGCGTCGGTGGCGACGGCCGTCGGCGCGTACCAGCGCGCCCCGTTCGGCGGCAGGGCCGACCAGCGGCGGGTGGCCTGCGGTCTTCGGGTGTTTCCCGAGCGTGAGATGTCCGGGTGACGCATGTTCCCCCCGAGTGATGGATGCGAGTGACGCCGGAAGGACCGGCGGGCGGGCCGCACACAGGCAGAGCCGACAGGACCGAAAGCAACGGGCGGACCGGGAGTACCCGGCCGACGCGGCACGGGACGCCGGGGACCGACACGACAGGTGGAACGACAGGAGCGGGGGGCAGGAGCGAGCGAACGGGGACGGTGAACGACGGCGAACAACGGTGAACGACAGCCAACAGCAACCAACGCGGCCCGCGACAAAGCGGAAGGCGCGTCCTCATCTCCCCGTGAGTGCGCGCCGTTGCCGCAGAAAAGGCTAGGGCATCAGTCGGTCGTTTGCCCGCTGTTCGCGGTAACTTTCCGCTCCCGAACGAACGCCGCGGGTGCGGTTCACCCCCGGCGCCCCGTCAGTTCAGCCGTCGGCGCCCGCCGCCCCGCCGCGCCCGGGGCGGTGGGGGACGATCAGCGGCGCACCCGTCTCCGGGTCGGTCAGCACCCGCACCCGGTGCCCGTAGACCTCGCCCAACAGCCCCTCGGTGAACACCTCTTCGGGCGTGCCCACCGCCGCCAGCCGCCCCCCGCGCAGCACGGCCACCCGGTCCGCCCAGGCGGCGGCCAACCCCAGGTCGTGCAGGACCACCACCACGCCCCGCCCGGCCTCCGCCCACTCCCGGCAGACACGCATCACCTGCTCCTGGTGGCGCAGGTCCAGCGCGGCGGTCGGCTCGTCCAGCAGCAGCAGTGCGGTGTGCTGTGCCAGCACCCGGGCCAGGGCGACGCGGGCGCGCTCCCCGCCGGAGAGGGCGCCGAACGGCCGGTCGGCGAACTCCGCGACCTCCGTCGCCGCCATCGCCTCGGCGACGCGTGCCTCGTCCTCGTCCTCCCGCCGCGTGCCGGCCCACGGCGCCCGCCCCATCGCGACCACCTCGGCGACCGTGAACGGGAAGGACACCGTCGCCGCCTGCGGCAGCACCGCGCGCCGGAAGGCCAGTTCGCGCGGCGTCCACTCGCCGGCCGGCCGCCCGTCCACCAGCAGCCGTCCCTCGGCGGGCGCCACGTCGGCGGCGAGCGCGGCCAGCAGCGTCGACTTGCCCGCCCCGTTCGGCCCGACCAGCGTCAGCACCTCGCCGGCCCGCACCGCCAGGTCGATCCCGCTCAGCACCGTCCGCCCGCCCAGCCGCACCGCCAGGCCGGCCGCCCCGGCCAGCTCCGCCCCCGCCTCGGGCCCGCGCGGCGGCTCGGCCACCCGTGTCCGGAACCTGATCACGCCCAACCCCCCTGCCGCCGACGGGTCCTGCGCAGCAGCCAGAAGAAGAACGGGCTGCCGATCAACGCGGTCAGCACCCCCAGCGGCAGCTCCGCCGGCTGCGCCGCCGTCCGCGCCACCAGGTCGGCCGAGACCAGCACCAGCGCGCCGCCCAGGGCGCTGCCCGGCAGCAGGAACCGGTGCCCGGGGCCGGCCACCATCCGCAGCAGGTGCGGCACCAGCAGCCCGACGAAGGTGATGATCCCCGCCATCGCGACGGCCGACGCCGTCAGCAGCGCCGTGACCAGGATCAGCACCACCCGCAGCCGCTCCACGTCGACGCCCAGGTGGCGGGCCGGGCGCTCGCCCAGCGCCAGCAGGTCCAGCCGCCGCGCGAACCACGGCGCGACCAGCAGCCCGATCCCCGCGCAGGGCAGCACCGCCAGCACCTTCGGCCAGGTCGCCTGGGCCAGCGAGCCCAGCTGCCAGAAGGTGATGCCGGAGATCTGCGCGTTGTCGGCGAAGAAGACGCACAGGCCGATCAGGGCGCCGGCGAAGGCGTTCACCGCGATCCCCGTGAGGATCAGCGTGACCACTTCCGTGCGCCCGTCCGAACGCGAAAGGACATAGACCAGCATCACCGTGCCGAGACCGGCCACGAAGGCAAAGACGGTGATCGTCCAGTTGCCCAGGAAGTCCAGCCCGAACGCGATCGCCGCGACCGCGCCCACCGCCGCGCCCGAGGAGATCCCGATCACCCCCGGCTCCGCCAGCGGGTTGCCGAACACCCCCTGCATCAACGCGCCGGCGCACCCCAGCGCCGCCCCCACCAGCACCGCCAGCACCACGCGCGGCAGCCGCGCGTCCCACAGCACGCTCTCGCCGACCCGGTCCAGCGGCTCGCCCCCGAGGTGCGCGCGGTGCAGCACGGAGCCGACCACGTCGCCCAGCGGGATGGCGTAGGCGCCCGTGGCGGCCGAGACCAGTGCGACGGCCACCAGCGCCGCGACCAGCCCCGACGTCAGCAGCGCGATCCGACCCGGTCCCGGCGCACGCGGCGCCCGTTCGCGCCCCGCCGCCGGCTCCCCGGCCCCCGGCGCGGCGGCGGTCCCCCGGCCGGTCGCGGTGGGCGCCGTCATGCCGCGGGCTCCCCGGCGTGGATCTGCTCGGCCAGCGAGGCCAGCACCTGGTCGGTGCGCGGGCCGTAGTTGAGCAACACCCCGTCGTCCACGCTGGCGACCCGGCGCTCCATCCCGGCCGGCGTCTGGGCGATGCCGGGGATCTCCACCAACCCGTCGACGCCGCCGACCGATTCCAGCCCCTTGCTCATCACCAGGATCACGTCCGGTGCCGCCGCCGCCAGCGCCTCGCCGGTGATCGGCGTGAAGTCCTTGTCCAGCCCCGACTCCGAGCCCGCGTCCACCCCGCCGGCCGCCTCGATCAGCGAGACCGCGCCCGACTCGGCGCCGCCCAGCAGATAGACCGAGGCGCCGCCCCGCAGGTACAGGAACGCGACCCGGGGCCGGTCCCCGCCGGTCGGCAGGTCCGCGCGGACCGCGTCCATCCGTTCCGCCGTGCGTGCCGCCAGCACCGCGCCCGCCTCCGGTACGCCCAGGACCTCGGCGACGGCGGTGATCCGCCGTTCGATGTCGGCCAGTTCACGCGCTGACTCCACGACCACCAGCGGCACGCCGGCCGCCCGGATCTGGTCGAGCGCCTCGTCGGGTCCCGTGGTCGACTCCGCCAGCACGAGGTCGGGCCGGAAGGAGAGCACCCCCTCGGCCGAGACGTCGTGACCACGTGTCACCACCGGCAGCTCCGCCGCCTGTTCGAAGGTGGCGGAGACGTCCCGGGCGACGACGCGGTCGCCCAGCCCGAGCCCGAAGACCAACTCGGAGAGTGAACCGGTCAACGGGACAACCTTCTCCACCGCCTCGACCGTCACCTCCTCGCCGTCGGCCGACGTGACCGTCGTCGGCAACACCGGCTCGGGCGCGGGCCCTTCCAGCGGCTCCACCCGGTCGGCGATCCCGCCGCCCGCCGCCTCCGCGTCGTCGCCGGCCCCCGAAGCGCCGCCCCCCGAGGAGCCGCAGCCGCCCAACGCCAGCGCGAGCGCCAGCGGTAGGGCCAGCGCGGCGGTCAGTCGGGAGAGCGGCCGTCCGGAACGAGAAGCCACCGCGCTTCCACCTTTCTGGCGAGGGGTACCACCCGGGTCCGGGTTAGCTTAGGTTAGCCTAACCTGACTTAGCGATCCCGGCTGTCGTGGGAGGACCTTCATGCTGCCCAGAGTGCTGTCCCGGAGGCTGCCCGCGGTGCGCCGCGGCACCCTCCAGGCGCTGCTCGCCGCGCTGGCCCTGGCCCTGGTCGCCGGCCCGCTCGGCGCCCCGGGCGGCGCGCGCGCCGCGCAGCCCGAACGGCTGCCGGCCGCCGAACGCCAGGTCGCCGGCGGCAGGTTGGACTGGGGCGTCAAGGCGTCGTTCCAGACCTATGTCACCGGCCCCATAGCCGAAGGAAGTTGGAGCCTGTCGGGCGGTGCCTCCACCGTCGGGGAGAACCAGTTCCGCTTCCACTCCGCCACCGGCGGCTACGACCCGGAGACCGGGGCGCTGCACGCCGGCTACAGCGGCGGGGTGCACTTCGTCGGTCACCGGAAGGACGACGGAAGCCATGAACTCGACCTCCTCATCAGCAATCCCTCGCTGTCGGTATCGGGGCGTACCGGCACCCTCCACGCCGACATGCGCTCCACGGAACGCGGCACCGGCCAGGTCACCGAGGGCAGCCAGGTGCCGCTGGCCACGGTCGACCTGAGCGGCGTCGACCTGCGCGGCGGCACCCAGATCGCCGTCACCGGCGCCCCCACCACCCTCACCGAGCGGGGCGCGACCGCCTTCGCCGGCTACTACCAGGCCGGCGACCCGCTCGACCCGCTCTCCTTCACCGCCGACAGCCAGGAGCCCTCCGCGCCCGAGGACGCGGAGGAGGAGCCGGAACCGGAACCCGCCGAGGAGCAGCACGGGGCCGACGCGTCCGAGGAGGCGGGCGCGCTCGTCGACGCCGCCGTGGACTGGGGTGTGCGCCGCACCTTCCGCGAGTACGTCACCGGGCCCGTGGCGGAGGGCGCCTGGGAGCTGGCCGACGGCGCGGAGGACGGCGGCGCGCTCTTCCGCTTCCCGCTCGCCGAGGGCACCCTCGACCCGGAGGCCGGCACGGCCGAGGCCGCGTTCCACGGCGCCGTCCGCTTCGCCGGCAACGACCTCGACCTCACGCTGAGCGCGGTGCGCGTCGAGGTCGCCGACGGCACCGGGACCCTCTTCGCGGACATCGACCCCGGCGAGCGCGGGGCGCGTGCGCGGGACCAGCCGCTGGTCACCTTCCCCGCCGAGGAAGAGGAACTCGCTCCCGAGGACGGCCTGGTCGTGCTCGCCGAGGTGCCGGCCGTGCTGACCGGGGAGGGCGCGGACGCCTTCGCCGGCCTCTACCCCGAGGGCACGGAGATGGACCCGCTGACCCTCGCGCTGGCCGTCACCGAGGACGCCGCGCTCCCGCCCCTGCCCGACCTCGGCGCCGAGCCGACCGCCCCGGCGGAGCCGGCGGCCGACGACGCACCCACCGCCGAGGCCGCGGCCGACGACGACCGCACCCCCCTGTATCTCGCGATCGGCGCGGGCGCGCTGCTGGCGCTCGCCGCCGCCTTCCCGCTCGTCCGCCGGCGCCGCGCCACCCCCACCGCGGGGCCGACCGAACCGACCGACCAGGTAACGCCTTCCGTGAACGACGAGGAGACACCCCGCTCATGACCACCCGAACCCACCCCGCCCGCGCCGCGCGCCGAGGCGCCTCGCTGCTCGCCGTCGCCTGCGCCACCGTGCTGAGCGCCACCGCGTTCGCCGGCCGGGCGGTCGCCGAGGACGGCGCGCCCGCCCAGGTCATCGAGATCGCCGACGGCCAACTCGACTGGGGCGTCAAGGAGTCCTTCCGCCGCTACCTCACCGGTCCGATCGCCGGCGGCAGCGCCGAGGTCTCCGCCGGCGCCGAGACCACGGAGAACGGCTACCGCTTCACCGGCGGCAGCGGCAGCTACGACCTGGCCACCCACGGCGTGACCACCGCGTTCGACGGGGCGGTGCACTTCACCGGCCACCACGGCGCGTTGGACCTGAAGCTCGCCGATCTCCGGGTCGTCACCGAGGGCACCGAGGGGCGCATCCTGGCCGACGTCACCGTCGCGGGCGCCACCACGGAGGACGTCGCGTTCGCCACCCTCGACCTGACGGGGACAAGCCCCGGCCGGGGCGAGGACGGCGCGATGGTCTTCGCCGACATCCCGGCGACGCTGACGGCCGACGGCGCCACCGCGTTCGCGTACAACGGTTCCCCGATGTACGACGAGGGCACGGAACTGGACCCGGCCACCCTCACCGTCACCCCTGCGGCCGGCGGGGAGGACCCGGGCACGGGGAACCCCGGCGACACGGGGGGCACCGAAGGGGCCGGGGGCTCCGAAGGAACGGGTGGAACCGGAGGAACGGGCGGGACCGGAGGAACGGGCGGGACCGGCGGCTCAGAGGAGCCGGAAGCGCTTGCCGGGCCGATCGTGGACGGACGGCTGGACTGGGGCGTCAAGGAGTCCTTCCGCTCCTATGTCACCGGTCCCGTCGCCGGCGGCGAGGTCGCGCTGACCGGCGGTGCCACCGAGCTGGCCGACGGCTACCGCTTCCCCGACGCCACCGGCGCCCTGGACACCGAGGCCGCCACGCTGGACAGCGCCTTCGCCGGAGGCGTCCGGTTCACCGGCCACGAGGGCCAACTCGACCTGCGCTTCAGTGCGTTCGGCGTCGAGGTGGAGAACGGCGAGGGCGCCCTGGTCGCGGACGTCTCCTCCAAGGACCGCGACTCCGGCGAGGTCACCGAGTACACCGACCTGACCGTCGCCGCACTCGACGTCCCCGCCGACGCGCTGAACCCGGAGGGCGACGTCCTCGCCCTCGACGGGGTGCCGGCGACCCTGACCGCCGAGGGCGCCGAGGCGTTCGGCGGCTTCTACGAGGCGGGGGAGGAGCTGGACCCGGTCTCCATCTCGCTGGCCCTCAGCGAGGACGCCCGGCTGCCCGACGGCGAAGGGGGCGTCGACGGCGGCGGCTCGGACGGCGCGACCGGCGGGCTCGGCCCCCAGGGGGGCGCGAGCGGGGGCGCGTTGGCCGCGACGGGGGCGGGCAGCCAGGAGGCCGCGCTGCTCGGCGCGGCGGGCGCGCTCGCCCTCGGCGGCCTGGCCGCCGTCCGTTACGCGCGGGTGCGCCGCCTCGCCTGACGCCGGCGCCTCCCGGGGCCCGCGCCCGGCGACCGCCCCCTCGGGCGACCGCCGGGCGCGGCCCGCGCCGCGGCGCTCACTCCGCGGCGGGCCACCGCTGCGCCGTCACCGTCTCCCGCAGCACCTCCGCGAACGCCCGCACCGGCTCGGGCGCCGGCGAGGAGCCGTAAACCGCGAGCGCCACCCGCCGCATCTCGCCGACCAGCGGCGCGGCCCGCACCCGCGCGTCGCGGTGCGCCGCCAGGGCGAGCCCCGGCACCACGCTCACCCCGAGCCCGGCGGCGACCAGGGCCTGCACCGCGACGTAGTCGTCCGTCTCGAAGGTGATCCTGGGCGAGAAGCCGGCCCGTTCGCAGACCGACACCAGATGCGCTCGGCAGCGCTCACAGCCGGCGATCCAGCTGTCCCCGGCGTGCTCCGCCAGCTCCCCGGCCGAGGCGGGCGCCGCCGCCTCCGCCCCCGGCTCCCCGGCCCGCGTCACCAGATACAGCGGCTCCTCCAGCAGGGGCGTCAGCGTCACGGTCCGCTGGTCGCCGGGCGGCGGGTCGTCGTGCGCGAAGACCAGCGCCGCGTCCACGTCCGCGTTGCGCAGCGCGGTCAGCGCCGCCGGCGGCTCGGCCTCCGTCAACGCCAGGTCGACACCCGGGTGTTCGGCCGCCAGCCGGGCCGCGGCCGGCGGCACCAGGGTGGCCAGCGAGGAGGGGAACGCGGCCAGCCGCACGCGCCCGGTACGCAGGCCGGCGTGCGCCGCCACCTCCGCGCGCGCCGACTCCACCCGGCCGAGGATCTCCTCGGCCCGCGCCACCAGCAGCCGGCCGGCGTCCGTCAGCAGCACCCCGCGCCCCACCCGGCGCACCAGCACCACCCCGACCTCGGACTCAAGACGCGCCAGATGGTGGCTGACGGAGGGCTGGGCGTAGTGCAGCGCCTCGGCGGCGCCGGTCACCGAGCCCTCCCTGGCCACCGCGACCAGCACTCGCAACCTGGTGAGGTTCCACATGGCCGCGCAGCGTAGACCACCCGCGCCCCGCCCGCGACCAGCACCCATAGATGTCGTCGATGAAAGCCAAGAAAACCGGCATTGGAGCTATGCGTCGGCCCGTGGGACAGTGCGGACATGCTCCAGCCGACCATCTCCGACGCGCTGGCGGCCCGCCGCGTCCTCGCCGGCCAGCTGCCCCCCACCCCGATGTGGAACTATCCGGCGCTCGACGCCACGACCGGCGCCTCCGTGCAGGTCAAGCACGAGAACGTGCAGCCGACCGGCGCGTTCAAGGTGCGCGGCGGCCTCAACCTGCTGGCGGGCCTCGGCGCCGAGGAGCGGCGCACCGGGATCGTCGGCTACTCGACGGGCAACCACGCCCAGTCGCTGGCCTTCGCCGCCCGCAGGCACGGCGTGCCCTGTGCGATCGTGATGCCCGTCGACCCCAACCCGTGCAAGGCGGACGCGGTGCGCGCGCTGGGCGCCGAGTTGATCGAGGCCGGCGCCGACATGGGCGAGGCCGCCGAGCACGCGCGGCGCCTGGCCGAGGAACGCGGGATGCGGCTGGTCAGCGCGGCGGACGAGCCGGCGCTCGTGGCGGGCGTCGCCACGGCCTATCTGGAGATGTTCGAGCAGGCGCCCGACCTGGAGATCGTGGTGGTCCCGGTGGGCGGCGGCAGTGGCGCCGCCGCCGCGTGCCTGGTGGCCGAGGCGCTCGCCCCGCGCTGCGAGGTGATCGCCGTGCAGGCGGCGGCGTCCCCGGCCGCCCACGACTCGTGGCGCGCCGGCCGGCTGCTGACCCGGCCCAGCGGCACCCGCGCCGAGGGGCTCGCGACCGGCGCGGGCTTCGCCCTGACCCAGGCGCTGATGGGGCCCAGGTTGGCGGACTTCCTGCTGGTCGACGACGAGCGGATCAGCGAGGCCCAGTGGGTCCTGATGCGCGACGCGCACACCCTCGCCGAGGGCGCGGGCGCGGCCGGTCTCGCGGCGCTGCTGGCCCACCCGGAACGTTTCGCCGGGCGGCGGGTCGGCGTGGTCTGCACCGGCGCCAACGCCAGTGAGCGTGAGCTCAGGGGCCAGCTGCGGCTGGCCGGCCCCGCCTGAGGGAACGCGGAACGCGCCCGGCGGGGCCGCGCCGGCGTCACATCCGCCGCACCCGGGAGGCGAGCAGGTTGCCGATGATCAGATAGGTCACGGCCGCCACGCCGTAGCCGCTGACCACCCGGACCCACTCCTTGTCGAAGGTGAACAGGTCGTACGACCAGAACGCCAGCGCCCGTGACACGTCGTGGGAGACGGTGACCAGGTCGTTCCGCGGGTTGGCGTCCAGGAGGTAGAGCAGTATCCACAGGCCGATGATGCCGGCGGCGACATTGGCGACGACGGCGATTCCCAGGGCCAGGGGAGCGGTCTTTACTCTTTGTGTGGCCATGACAATCGCCTGACCGTTTCCGCCCCGCCCAAACGTCCCACCCCGCCCCCCGCGACGTGGCCGCCGGCCAACGCCCCGGTGTGCGGGGTCGGTTACCCCACCGGACCGTTCTCAGTCGGACACCGCTCGGGACGCCGGTCGGGGCACCGCCCGGGACGCCGGTCGGGGCACCGGGTCGACGCCGAAGACCCAGGGCGCCAGCACGACCCGCCAGCCGTCCGGGTCGGTGAAGAGCACCGCGCCGCGTGCGCGCCAGTAGTCGTCCGGGCCGGCCACCGGCCGGTGGCCGCGTGCGGTCAGCCGCGCCGCCGCCGCGTCCCGCGCCTCGGGGCCGCGCAGATAGAGCACCAGCTGGTTCTCCGGGTGCGGTGCCGGCGGCGGGGGCGAGTCGGGGTGGTGGGTGATCTCCAGGTGCACGGGGGCCCCGGGCAGGCCCAGCACCGCGCCGTCCCAACCCTCCTTGCCCCGCCACTCGGCGAGCACCGGCAGCCCCAGGTCGTCGCGGTAGAAGGTCAGGGTCTCGTCGAACCCGGCGGTCGGACGGGCGAAGCGCAGCGCCCCGACGGCCAGGTGTGTCGGCCATGCGTCGTTCATCCGCCCAGGCTGGCAGCCGCCCCCCACCCGCACCACGTGCCAGGGACCCGACCCCGTTCCGCCGCGCGACCTAAGCCCGCCGGGCGCGCGGTCAGACGGCCCGCACCCGGCGGTGCCCCACCCACGCCACCACGCCGCACAGCGCGGCGGCCAGCCCCATCGGCACGGCGAGTTCGGTGGCCCTCAGCAGCACGGCGCCCGCCACCGCGCCCAGGAAGATCGCCAGGATCGCGGCCGTCCCCCGGTTGGCGAACGCGCCCCGGCCGCCCCTCGGCAGCGACTCGGCCGCCCAGCCGGTCAGCGTCGAGGTGACCACCACCGTGGTCATCCCCGCCACCCCGAGCCGGCGGGCGACGGCCGCCTGACAGCCCATCGCCGCCGCCGTCGCCGCCGCGACCGCCGGCCGCGCCGCGCCGTCGGGCTCCCCGCCGGCCAGCGCCAACCCCACGGCGAGCGCCCCCAACACCACGGTCTGCGCCCCCAGCAGCGCCGTCACCCGCGCCCCCCAACCGCTCGGCGCGCCCCGCAGCGACACCCCCGCGACCAGCGCCCCGCCCGCGAACGCCAGCAGCGCCAACGCCGGCCCGAGCACCGGCAGTTCGTCGGAACCCGCCGCGCCCATGCCGAGGATCACGATGTTCCCCGTCATGTTGCCCGTGAAAACCCGGTCCAGGCCGAGGTAGCCCACCGCGTCCACCACGCCGGTGACGAAGGTGAGCGCCAAGGTCAACGCCAGCGCCGTCCGTTCGGCCTCCCCGGTCCCGCCCACCGTGCTCCTCTTCCCGTTCCCGTTCTGCTCCTCCGTCGTCCGGCGGGCCGTGGCCCGGCCCGCCGGGGAGGCTCAGCCGCGCAGGTCGAGCACCGCGTAGCCGAAGCCGGCCGCCGCGACGCCGCTCCCGTCCACCGTGACGCCCTCGCCCAGCACCGGCCGCGCGGTCGCCATGTCCGGCCTCGGCAGCGGGAACTCGGCGCGCTCCCGACGGGGGTTGACCACCACGAGAAAGCGGTCACCCCGCAGATAGACCAGCGGGTAGCCGGTGTGGAAGACCTCCGTCGCGCACCGCGCGCCCAGCTCCGGATGCGAGCGCCGCAGCGCGATCAGCCGCCGCACCAGATGCAACAGCGACGTCTCGTCCGCCCGTTGGGCCGCCACCGTGGGCCGCTGCGGGTCCGGGTCGATCGGCAGATACAACCGGTCGGCCGGCGCGGTCGAGAAGCCGGCGTTGGGGGAGCCGTCCCACTGCATCGGGGTGCGGGACCCGGCCCGGTTGTAGCGGGGGCCGAGCCGGCTGCCCTCGTGGTCCGGCAGGTCGGGCACGTAGCGCATCCCGATCTCGTCGCCGTAGTAGATCGCCGGCAGCGTCGGCCAGGTCAGCTGGAAGGCGAACGCCGCCGGCAGCTGCTCGGCGGTGCGGTCGCCGGTCGCCAGCCGCGAGAAGTCGTGGTTGGCGCTGGGCAGCGTGATGAACCCCTTGTCGCCGACGGCACCGCTCACCGACTCCCAGGCCTGGACGAACGTGCCGGCCGAGGCCTGCCCCGCCGCGTCGAAGTAGCAGTGCTCCTGCGTCCAGTGCTCGGCGACGGTGCCCTGCCCGTTGTTCCACAGCGAACGCAGCGGCAGCCCGTCCGACGGCCCGCCGAACTGGAGGAAGAAGTCCGAGTGGAAGCCGGCCGGCACCGAGGTCGACGGGTCGCCCCACTCCGCCAGCAGCGCGGCGTGCGGGTGCGCCTCGTCCAGCCAGCCGCGCAGCTCGCTCCAGAGCGCGCCGGTCGCCACCATGCCGGGGTCGTCCTTGACCAGCGAGTGCGCCATGTCGACCCGGAAGCCGGCCAGCCCCAGGCCGAGCCAGTGGTCCATCACCTCGCGCAGCGCCTCCCGGTTGGCCCTGGGCCCGGGCGCGTCCACCGGAAGCCGCCAGGGCTCGTCGGGGTGCGGGCGGGCGTAGCCGAAGTTCAACGCGGGCTGGCTGTCGAAGAAGTTGGGCAGATAGCCGCCGGGCCGGCTCCCCGGCGAGGCGACGAACCCCGGCGGCAGCGCGTCGTCCGCCCGGTCCGTCCAGATGTAGCGGTCGTCGTCCGGGTCGTCGACGGCCGCCTGGAACCAGGCGTGTTGGTCGGAGGTGTGCCCGGCCACCAGGTCGAGCATCACCCGGATCGAACGCCGCGCGGCGGCCTCCACCAGCTCCGCCAGCTGATCCTGCGTCCCGTAGCGCGGCGCCACCCGCAGGTAGTCCGAGACGTCGTAGCCGGCGTCGTTGAACGGGGAGGCGAAGCAGGGGTTGAGCCAGACCGTGTTCACCCCGAGCCAGGCCAGATGGTCCAGACGCGCGGTGACCCCGGCGAAGTCGCCGATGCCGTCACCGTCGGAGTCGGCGAAGCTCTGCGGATAGATCTGGTACAGGACGGCGTCGGCCAGCCAGCTGGGGGCGGGGCGGAAGGGCGACATGCGGGACCTTTCGTGCGGGGTGCGGGCCGCGTCGCGCGGCGGTCTCGGATGTGCGACACGGTCTCAGACGTGCGACCCAATCCGGACGATCATCGCCGATCACCCCCCGCCCGGCCTAGTGCCGGCTCACGCGCTCACGGCCGGTCGTAGACGGTGGTCGGCACCCCGCGCCCGCACAGCGTGCGTTGGATGATCGGCTCGATCCGCTCCCACTTCCCGCCGGCCAGGCCGCAGCCGATCCGGGGCATGTGCACGGAGGCCCCCTCGGCGAGCGCCCGCTCGGCGACGACGGTCAGACAACGTTCGACCGCCTCGTAACGGATCGGCGGCCCGTTGCTGCCGGTCTTCGTCCCGTGCTGACCGATCATGTTCGCCACCTGGAGATCCGGCCGCACCCGCACCAGCCGCACCGCGCCCAGCCCGAAGTCGTTCCCCGCCCGCCCCCGGTACCAGAGCCGGTAGTCCCGTTCCGGCTCCGCCCACCGCTTCGACAGCGCCAGCACGAAGCCCTTGCCCCAGCCGCCACGGTCGTTGCAGACATGGGCGACGATCTTCGCCCCCTTCGCCTGCGGCTCGGTGGCATCCCCCGCGATGATCCGCAACATGCTCGTCATCCTCCCAGCGTCGACCACCGGCCGGGCCGTTGGCCAGGGGGTTCCCCGCGCACCCGAGGCAAGGCGAAAAAAGGGGGGACCCGGGAGTTTTGCCCTCTCCCAGGTCCCCGGGGTACCGCCTGATGCGCACGCCCGAGCTGTTGAAGAGAGGACGGATCAGGGTCATGCCGTCGCGTTCTACCTTTGAACTACCGCACCATGAGAGAGGTGCAGGCGAGAGTCGAACTCGCATACGACGGCGTGTCCGTCCCCGGTCGCTCCGGCGATCGGCGGCGATGCTGAATCTTGAGCGAGAGTCTGAGCTTCCACGCGGTTTACGGCCGCGTCCATCAGCCTGAACGTTCAGTTTCAGCTTGTGCTCACGCGATTCCCGGGACCTCAACCCGAGTCGCGCCACCCTCCACCGTGTCGCCACCGCGGAGGAGTCTGGGGGCTGTTCAGCCGAGGAGGTAGCCGAAGACCGCGTCGCCGACCCGGCGGTCGTCGACCTCCGCCGCGTTGGCCTCCTCACGGGCGAACTTCACCGCGTTCTGGAGCTTCTCGACGCGCTCCAGCAGCTCGTTCAGCCGGCGGGCCGAGAGGCTGCCGGAGAACTTCACCGTGGACCAGTAGCCGATCGCCACGTCCTCGTAGTACACCTCGACCTGCGCCGGGTGCTTCTCCGTGGCCTCGGCCTTGACGTGGTTGCGCGGGACCTTCCGGGTGCGGATGGTGCGCACCGGCTCGGTCTTCCACCAGTCGGTGGACGGGTCGCGGGACCAGGTCTCGGCCGCGTCGAGCACCGGCAGCTTCCTGAGGAACGCCTGCACCTCGGTGAGCTGCTTCTCCAGGAAGAGCAGGTAGCTGACCGGCACGTCGGGCACGAGGGTGCGGCCGTCGACGACGACGTCGGCGCGGGCCACGCAGTTCGCCCAGTCCTTGGTCGCGGTCACGTCGAAGAGCCGGGTCAGCGAGGCGGTCATGTCTCTGAGCACGGTCTCGGCGCTGACCTGCACGCGGGTCGACTCGGGCGGCAGCTGCTCGCCCTCCTCGTCCTTCGGCTGGTAGGTGCGCGAGATGCCGGCCAGCGACGCCGGCTTCTGCACCTCGCGATGGGCCGCCGCGACGTCCTGGGCCGTCCTGCCCTTGACGCCCTTCTCGACGGCGATGATCTGATTGAGCTTCGCCACAACTCCCCCTTCGGACAACGCCCACGCTATCCGAGGGATTCTCCGCCGTGCACCGGGGTTTCCCGAACGACGGCCCCGCGCCCGCTACCCCTTCACCGCGCCCGAGGTCAGCCCCGAGACCACGGCCCGGCGGAAGACCAGCACCAGCAGCGCGATGGGCAGCACCGAGACCGTCGCGGCGGCGAAGATCGTGCCGTAGGGAACGGTGAACGTCGAGCCGAAGAGCGCCACACCGACCGGCATCGTCCGGTAGTCGTCGGCGGTGTTGAGCGTGAGGCCGATCAGGAACTCGGTCCAGCAGGCGGTGAACGTGAAGATCGCGGCCGTGAACATCCCGGGCAGCGCCTGCGGCAGGATCACCCGCAGCACGGTCCGCACGGGGGAGGCGCCGTCCACCCAGGCGACCTCCTCCATCTCCTTGGGGATCTGGAGGAAGAAGTTCCGCAGGATCCAGATCGCGAACGGGATGTTCAGCGCCGTGTAGACCAGGATCAGGCCCTGGTAGCTGTTGAGCCAGCCGACCTCCCGCATCAGCAGGAACAGCGGCGCGGCCAGCGCGATCGTCGGGAAGAGCGAGATCATCAGCAGCGCCACCATGATCGGCGACTTGCCGCGCAGCGGCAGCCGCGCCAGCGCGTAGCCGGCGAACGCGCTGAGCGCCAGCACCAGACCGGTGGCCAGCAGCGAGACGGCGGCCGAGTTCAGCAGGTAGCGGCCGAAGTTGTTGTCGGTGAACGCCTGCCGGTAGTTCTCGAAGGTCAGCGTCTCCGGCCACGCGGTCGGCGGGTTGGCACCCACCTCCTCCAGCGGCTTGAGGGAGCTGACGGCCATCCAGTACAGCGGCGCGGCCACGAAGAGCGCGACCAGCAGCGCCCACAGGTGCGCCCAGCGGAAGTGGAAGCCCATTCTGGGTCGATCGGTCACTGCGTCTCCTCGTCGCCCACCCGCGCCTTGAAGGCCCGTAGGAAGATCAGACAGCCCACCAGCACCAGTGCCGCGGTGCTGGCCGCCACGGCGGCGCCCGGGCCGAAGTCCAGGTTGGTGAACATCACGTGCCAGCCCAGCAGCGCCAGCGACTCCGTCGCGTCGCCTGGCCCACCGCCGGTCAGTACGAAGGGCAGGTCGAAGATGCCGAACGCCTGGAGGACCCGGAAGAGCACCGCGATCACCAGCGCGGGCCGCAGCAGCGGCAGCCGCACCTTCCAGAACGCGGTCCAGGCCCCGGCGCCGTCCACCCGGGCGGCCTCCACCACGTCGCTGGGCAGCATCATCAGCCCGGCCAGCACGATGATCGCCACGAACGGCGTGGTCTTCCAGACGTCCGCCGCCGCCATCGACAGCACCGCGGGCAGCGGGGTGCCGAGGAACTGGAACGGCGTCCCCGTCAGCCCCTCGGTCATCGCGGTCAGCACCCCGTAGACGCCGTTGTACATGTACGCCCACAGCTGCGCCGAGACCACCGTGATCATGGCCCAGGGGAGCAGCAGCAGCGCCATCATCCAGCCGCGCCCGCCGGAGAGCTGCTCCAGGACCAGCGCGATCAGGGTGCCCAGGACCAGCTCGGCGACGACGGTCCCGATGGTGTAGAGCACGGTGAAGACCACCGCGTGGCGCCAACGGTCGGACTGGAGCAGCAGCTTGTAGTGCTCGCCGGTGAAGCCGGACAGCTCGAAGCCGTCGGCGGAGACCGTGACATGGCTCAGGCTCATCGCGACGGAGAAGGCGATGGGGAAGAGCGTGACGGCGAGCACCACCAGCATCGCCGGCACGGTGAAGGCCCAGCCGAGGCGCGCGAACTTCCGGTCCAGCTCCGAGCGTCCCGACTCCTGGGGCCTCGCCCGCCTGGGTTCGGTCCTGGGGGACTCCGTCCGCGCTCTGCCACCGCTCATAGGGCTCGGTCCTCCAGCGCGCGTCTGATGTCGTCCTCCGCCGCCCGCAGCGCGTTCGCGGTCGGGGACGAGCCGGCCAGGGAGCCGTTGATGTTGGTGTAGATGCCGTGGCTGATCTGCGGGTAACGGGGCGTCTGAGCCGGCCGGGCGACGAGGTCGAGGTCGGCGGCGACCTCCAGGACCGGGTTGTCCTTCTGGAGGTCCTCGTCGTGGAGCACCTCCTCGTTGGCCGGCAGCACCGAGTTCTCGGCCATCAGCCGCTGGGCCTCGGGGCCGGTCATCCAGTCGATGAAGACGAGCACCGCGCCGATCCGCTCGCTGTGCGGGTTGACCATCAGGTTCCAGCCACCGGCGGCCGAGCGGCCCTTCTTCTCGCCGCCCTCGAAGCCGGGCATCGGCATCACGCCGACCTTGTCGACGATCCCCGAGGCGAGCGGGTCGTTGGCCATGCCCCAGCCGTGGGACCAGTTGCGGTGGAACGCGGCCTCGCCGTCGACGAAGGTCTGGAGCGACTGCTGCTCCTGAAAGCTGGTGGTGGCCGAGGGCACCACCTCGCTGTCCAGCATCTCCCGCATGAAGTCCAGCACCGCGCGGTTCTCCGGGGAGTCGATGGCGGCCTCGGAACCGTCCTCGGAGACGCTCCGGCCGCCGGCCGCGGCCGAGAGCTCCGTCCAGTTGACGGTCAGGCCCTCGTAGTTGGCCCACTGCCCGACATAGCCGAAGTCGACCTCGCCCTCGTCCTGGAGCCGCTTGGCCGACTCGGCCAGCTCCTGCCAGGTCGCCGGCTCCTCCAGGTCGTACTTCTCCAGCAGGTCCTTCCGGTAGTAGAGGAAGCCGGAGTCGACGTAGAGCGGCGCGGCGAGATGGTTGCCGTCGTACTCGGTGAGCCGGGCGCGCTCCTCGGGGTAGCGGTCCCAGAAGTCGTCGGGGAGGTGCTCGTCCAGCGGCATCGCCAGCTGGGCGTCGCCGAACTGCGCGGGCCAGACCAGGTCGCCGTTGTAGACGTCGACGGCGCTGGAGCCGCCGGTGATCTCCGTGGTCAGCGTGGCCCGCATCGTGTCGGTGTTGTTGGGGGCCGGCTGGAAGTCCACGTTGATCTCGGGATGGGCCTCCTCGAAGGCCGCGACCAACTGCTCGGGGAAGCCCTCGGGGCCGAAGTTGATGGCGTACCAGGTGATGTCCCCGCTGGCCGCGCCCACCCGCTCGGGGTCGACCGATGCCGCGTCGGCACCGGCCGATCCACAGGCGGCGGAGGCCAGCAGAGCGGACACGGCCCAGAACGCCCTTGCGCTGCTGCTGATCGACGTACTCAGGACGTGCTCCTTGAGAAGACCCGCGTTCCAAGGGCCTCAGAGTCCCGTTTCCGTCAGCGCAGACCAAGCTAAAAACGCGTTAATCGGAAATATTCACCGGAAAGGTCCCGAGGGTGGCCGTCCCCGGAGCGCGCGCCGGCCGGTCCGCTACCCCTCGGAGGCCGCCAGCTCGCGCAGCAGCGTGATGTTCAGCTCGAAGGCCAGCCGGCACTCCTCGACGATCCGCTCCCGCTCCGCCTGGTCCACGGCGATCGCGTCCAGCGCCGCCCGGTACTCCCGCTTGAAGGCCGCCGGATTGGGGATCGCCTCGAAGACGTAGAACCGCACCCCGTCGCCGCGCCGCGCCAGGCCCCAGGTCTTCTCCGCCACGTTCCGCACCACCTGGCCGCCGGAGAGATCGCCCAGGTAGCGGGTGTAGTGGTGCGCGACATAGCCGCCCGGCCAGCCGTCGGCGACCTCGGCGATCCGCTCCGCGTACCGCGCGGTGGACGGCAGCGGCGCCACCGCCGCGCGCCAGCCGGTGCCGTCGTGCAGGTAGTCCAGGTCCCGCTCCAGCGGGGGGACGCGGAACAGTTCCGGCCGGACGAAGGGCCCCGCCACCGGGTCCCCGGTCAGCGCGTCGGCCGGCCGCTCCAACGCTCGGTAGACGAACCAGAGTTGCTCGGTGTAGCGGCGGTAGCTCCCGACCCCCAGCCGGCCACCCAGCAGGTCGTCCATGAACGAGGAGTCGTGCGCCGCCTCGTGCTGGGCGTGCGAGGCCCGCCGGATCAGGGCGGAGAACGGGGCGGGGGTGGCGTCGAGCACGGTCACGCGTGACCTCCAGAGCCTCGGGGGGCGGGGCGCGACAGCCCGCCGCGCCCCGCCATACTCGCTACTTAGGCTTACCTAAGTCAAGGAGTTGCCGACGGTCCGTCGGTAAAACCGCGTCACCCCGCGACGCCCTTCCCCGTCAGGGCAGCGTCAACACCTCGGCACCGCCCTCGGTCACCACCAGCGTGTGCTCGAACTGCGCCGAACGCCGCCCGTCCCTGGTCACGACCGTCCACTCGTCGTCCCACATCTCC
Source organism: Streptomyces sedi (assembly GCF_006335015.1). GTDB lineage: Bacteria > Actinomycetota > Actinomycetes > Streptomycetales > Streptomycetaceae > Streptomyces > Streptomyces sedi. The sequence goes on along the minus strand of NZ_VDGT01000006.1, from coordinate 207,384 downwards.
CACTCGTGGGTGCCCAGATTCAGCATCGGCTCGATCGTGAACGTCATCCCCGGCACCAGCACCGTGTCGGCGCCCGGGTCGTCGTAGTGCGGAACGATCAGCCCGGAGTGGAACGCGCTGTGCACCCCGTGACCGGTGAAGTCCCGCACCACGCCATACCCGAAACGCTTCGCGTAGGACTCGATCACCCGCCCGATCACGTTCAGTCGCCGACCGGGCCGCACCGCCCGGATCGCCCGGTCCAGCGCCTCCCTGGTCCGCTCCACCAGCAGCCGTGACTCCTCGTCCACCGACTCCGGATCGCCTACCAGGTACGTCGCGTTGGTGTCCCCGTGCACCCCGCCGACGAACGCGGTGATGTCCAGGTTGACGATGTCGCCCTCGCGCAGCACCGTCGAGTCCGGGATGCCGTGGCAGATCACCTCGTTCACCGAGCTGCACAGCGACTTGGGGAAACCCCGGTACCCCAGCGTCGACGGATAGGCGCCGTGGTCGCAGAGGAACGCGTGCGCCACCGCGTCCAACGCGTCGGTGGTGACGCCGGGTTCGATGTGCCGCGCGGTCTCGGCCAACGCCTGGGCCGCGATCCGACCCGCGACGCGCATCCGCGCGACGGTCTCCGCGTCCTGCGCGTCGGGCCCCTCGTAACGGGCGGGCGCCGGCTGCCCCACATACGCGGGCCGGACGATGGCGGAGGGCACGGAACGCCGAGGCGAGACCCTGCCGGGCTGAAGAAGTGACTGGCCAGACATGCGTCAGAGTCTACGGCCGGGCAGGATAAGGAACATGGCTCTCTTCAAGCGCAAGGCCGACACCACGGCGGACGACGACCAGTGGTACTACTGCCTGCGACACCAGACGGTCGAACAGGGCCTCCAGTGCCCGGGGAAGGACCGGATGGGCCCCTACGCCACCCGCGAGGAGGCCGCCCGGGCGCTGGAGACCGCACGCGACCGGGACGAGCACTGGCGCGAGGACCCCCGCTGGAACGACGCCCCCGACCGCCGGGGCCGCCCCGAGGGCGACGACCCCGGCCCCTGGTGACCGTCAGCCCGCCGTGAACAACGCGACGCCCGCCCGGAAACCACCGCCTCCGGTGGCAGGATCGAGCGCATGACCACACACGATGCCCCCTCACCCCAGCGCCCCGACCCCTGGGAGCTGCCCGACGTCTCCGACCTGGTGATCGGCGTGCTCGGCGGCACCGGCGACCAGGGCCGCGGCCTCGCCTACCGGCTGGCCCGCGCCGGCCAACGGGTCGTCATCGGCTCCCGCGCCGCCGACCGCGCCGCCGCCGTCGCCGACGAGATCGGCCACGGCGTCGAGGGCGCCGACAACGCCGAGTGCGCCCGCCGCGGCGACGTGGTGATCGTGGCCGTCCCCTGGGAGGGGCACGCCCGCACCCTCTCCTCGCTCACCGCCGAACTCGCCGGCAAGCTCGTCGTCGACTGCGTCAACCCGCTCGGCTTCGACAAGCGCGGCGCCTACGCCCTCGTTCCCGAGGAGGGAAGCGCCGCCGAGCAGGCCCAGGCGCTCCTGCCCGACTCCCGCGTCACCGCCGCCTTCCACCACCTCTCGGCCGTCCTGCTGAAGGACCCGGAGCGCGAACGGATCGAAACGGACGTGATGGTGCTCGGCGAGTCGCGCGAGGACTGCGCCACGGTCCAGGCCATCGCCCAGCTGATCCCCGGGATGCGCGGCGTCTTCGCCGGCCGGCTGCGCAACGCCCACCAGGTCGAGGCGCTGGTCGCCAACCTGATCTCCGTCAACCGCCGCTACCGCGCCCACGCGGGCATCCGGCTGACCGACATCTGAGCCGCCGGGGGACAATGGCGGTCGCGCCCGCTCTCCGCTCGGCGCGCGACCGCCGTTCACCCGCGCTTCCGGAAGGCCAACCGATGGCAGCCCCGACCTCGCCCACCACCGCGCGCAGGCTCAGCCTCTATGCTCTGGCGCTCTGCCTGCTGACCGTGGCCGCCGCCGTGCTCTCGTTCGTCCAGGGCAACTGGTTCGGCATCATCTGGGTGCTGCTCGCCGGCCTCTCCTCCAACATGGCCTGGTACTACGCCCGCAAGGCGAGGGCCTAGGCAGGCCGCCTCCGCTGAACCCGGGGGACCGCCTCAGTGGAAGCTGTGCTCCTCCGCCGGGTAGGCGCCGCCGACCACGTCCTCGGCGAAGGCCCTCGCCGCGTCGCCCAGCGCGGTCCGGAGCTGCCCGTACTGCTTGACGAAGCGCGGCAGCCGGCCGCCCGGCCAGTCGGTCATGCCCGCCATGTCCGTCCAGACCAGCACCTGCGCGTCGCACTCGGGGCCCGAGCCGATGCCCACCGTCGGGATGTAGAGGCCGCGGGTCACCTCGGCGGCCAGCTCCGCCGTCACCAGTTCGAGCACCACGGCGAAGGCGCCCGCGTCCTGCACGGCCTTGGCGTCCCGCAGCAGCTGCGCCGCCGCCTCCTCGCCCCTGCCCTGCACCGGGTGGCCGCCGTACGCGTGCACCGACTGCGGGGTCAGGCCCACGTGCGCCATGACCGGGATGCCGGACTCGACCAGCAGCCTTATCTGGTCGGCGGAACGCTCGCCGCCCTCCAGCTTCACCGCGCCGACCCCGGCCTCCTTGACCAGGTGTGTCGCGCTGCGCAGCGCCTGGCCAGGCCCCTCCTGGAAGGAGCCGAACGGCAGGTCGCCCACGATCAGCGCCCGGCTGGTGCCCCGCACCACGGCCGCCGACAGCATGGTCATCTGCTCCAGGGTGACCGGCACCGTGGAGTCGTAGCCGAGCGCCGTGTTCCCCATCGAGTCGCCCACCAGCATCACGGGGATGCCGGCCTCGTCGAAGACGGAGGCGGTCATCGCGTCGTAGGCGGTGAGCATCGGCCACCGCTCGCCGCGCCGCTTGGCCGCCGCGATGTCCCTGACCGTGATCCGGCGGCTGCTCTTGCCGCCGTAGAGCCCTGTGCGCTCGGAAGCCGCCGGCGCCTGGGCAGGAGTGTGCTGCGTCATCACGCTGCTCCTGTTCTCGTGATCTCGAAGCGCCTGAAACGGCGTCCCCGGACTCCTTCCAGCATCCCACCGACCGGCGCGGGCGGGAAGTGGGGGGCGGGGATCGCGGTGATATAACGGGAACCCCGCGCCCCACCCCGACCGTCCTCCCCGTCGAGGTCACGCGCGGAGCTCGCGGAGCTTTGGGTGCGCGAGAGCCCGGACAACGGCACGATCGGTCAGCGAGGGCGCGAATGGCACAGCTGGACACCTCGGACGCTCGGGAGGGGGCGCCGGAGGGCGGTCCGGAGGGTGCTCCCGGTGAGGCGGGTGCCCCCAGGCCCCGCTGGAGCGACCGGGTCGGGCGCTGGCGGCGCGGGCTGTGGCCTGCGGGGATCGCGCTGGCGCTGGCGCTGCTGGTCAGTCTCCACGCGCGGATGCCCAACCGCATAGGGAACGTCGGCAGCCTGCTGGAGACGTTCCTTCCCTGGTGCGGCCTGCTCTTCCCGGTGCTCGCGGTCTGCGCGGTGGTCCGTCGCTCGGCGACCGCGCTGGTCGCGCTGCTGGTGCCGGTGCTGGTGTGGACCAACCTGTTCGGCGGGCTGCTGCTGGACAAGACCGGCGACGGCGGCGAGTTGATGGTGGTCAGCCACAACGTGGACGCGGACAACGGCGACCATGCCGGCACCGCCCGGCAGATCGCGGAGAGCGGCGCCGACGTCGTCGCGCTCCAGGAGGTGCCGCAGCCCCAGCGGGAGGTCTACGAGTCCGAGCTGCGCGAGGCGTACCCGCACCACGCGGTCGAGGGCACCATCGGGCTGTGGAGCCGCTACCCGATGGACGACGTGGCGCCGGTCGACACGGGGATGGGCTGGACGCGGGCGCTGCGCGGCACGGTCCGGGCGGAGCACGGCCCGGTCGCCGTCTACGTGGCGCATCTGCCGTCCGTGCGGGTGCAGTTCAGGGCGGGCTTCACCGCCGAGCAGCGGGACCGGTCGGCCGAGCTGCTGGGTGAGGCGATCGCGGCCGAGCCGGTGGACCACGCGGTGCTGCTGGGCGACCTCAACGGGACCATGAACGACCGGGCGCTGGCGCCGTTGACCTCGCAGCTGCGCTCCACCCAGGGCGCGGCGGGGGCCGGGTTCGGCTTCAGCTGGCCGGCGGGGTTTCCGATGGCCAGGATCGACCAGATCCTGGTGCGCACCCTGGAGCCGGTGTCCTCATGGACACTCTCCGCGACCGGAAGTGATCATCTGCCGGTCGCGGCCCGGGTGAACTTCTAGGGCGGGCCGCCGCGGGCCGCCGGGGGCCGCCACGGGCCGCCGGGGCGTGCTCGCGGTGCGGGTGATCGTCTTCGCCCGTTCTCGCCTTCTTTTCGTCGTTCTTTCTCCGATTGATTTACTTTTGAGGGAGATCCCGACGCCTGGAGGGCCCCCGCATGGCACGCACCCGGTACGCGCCCGACCGAGGGCTGACCCGACGCATGGGGCTCACCATGTTTCTGATCGGGTTGCTCTACGTGGTCTTCGTCGGGGTGCTGATCGCCGCCTTCGGTAACGCGTGGCCGTTCATCGTGCTTCTGGCCGGCGGGTTCCTGTTCGCGCAGTTCTGGTTCAGCGACCGCATCGCCGCCTACAGCATGGGCGCGCGCGAGGTCACCCCGGAGCAGGCGCCCGAGCTGCACGGGGCCGTGGACCGGCTGTGCGCGCTGGCGGACATGCCCAAGCCCAAGGTGGCCATCGCCGACACCGACGTGCCGAACGCGTTCGCCACCGGGCGCAGCCAGAAGAAGGCCATGGTCTGCGCCACCACGGGGCTGCTGCGCCGGCTGGAGCGCGACGAGCTGGAGGGCGTGCTGGCGCACGAGCTGTCGCACGTGGCGCACCGCGACGTGGCGGTGATGACGGTCGCCGCGTTCCTCGGGGTGCTGGCCGGGCTGATCACCCGGATCGCCCTGTGGACGGGACTCAGCCGCGGCGGCCGGAACAACAACGCGCTGCTGCTGCTGATCCCGCTGGTCAGCGCCGTGGTCTACGTGATCAGCTTTCTGCTCACCCGGGTGCTCTCGCGCTACCGCGAGCTGTCCGCCGACCGCACCGGCGCGCTGCTGACCGGCCGGCCCTCCGCGTTGGCCTCGGCGCTCACCAAGGTCTCGGGGCAGATGGGGCGCATCCCCACCAGGGATCTGCGGCAGGCGGAGCCGTTCAACGCGTTCTACTTCGCCCCCGCGCTCTCCGGGGACGGGCTCAGCCGGCTCTTCTCCTCGCACCCGACGCTGGAGCAGCGGCTGGACCGGCTCGGCAGGCTCTCCAGGGAGCTGGGCCAGCCCTGACGCCGCCGGGCGCGGCGGGGGATCGTGACGGAACGGTGCGGAGACGGACGGGAGACTTTCGGTGGGCTTTCTCGACGCGATCCTGGGGCGGCGCAAGCCGGTCAAGCCGGATCTGGACCAGCTCTTCGCGGTCCCCTCGGCGGCCGTCACCCTGGCGGCGGGCGGCGGCTTCACGCCGACCGGCGCGGGCTCGGTCTGCTTCGCCAGCGTGGAGGGCGGCGCGTTCGCCCGGCTGCGGGACGAGGTGCACGAGCTGCTCGACGCCGACCTCGACCCGGGCGGCGGGGGCGGACACCCGGTGGAGTTCTCCCGGGACGACTACGGCTACAGCTGGCTGCTCGCCCGCCACCCGGCGGAGGAGCTGACCGCGCTGGTCAACGACCTGCACGCGGTCAACACCCTGATGCGGGACGGCGGCTTCGGGCCCCAACTGCTGTGCTCGCTGGTGGGGTTCCGGGACGCCGAGGGCCGTTCGCTGGCGCTGGTCTACCTCTACAAGCGCGGCACCTTCTACCCGTTCGCGCCGCTGCCCGGCGCCGCGGAGCGCCGGGACAACGGGCTGGAGCTGCGGGTGCGCGCCCTGCTCGCCGACGACCTGCGGGTGGAGGAGGACCTCGGCCGCTGGTTCCCGGTCTGGGGCGCGCCCGGGCTGTGAGCGGGAGGGGCGGGCCCGGCCGCGTGGTGTGGCCGGGCCGCCGTCCGCGGGTCAGGCGGTGTGCAGGGTGAGCCCGTAGGCGTTGAGGATCTCGTTGAGCGGCTGGTACCAGGTCTCGCCGCCGCTGGAGCAGTTGCCCCAGCCGCCGGAGGTGACGCCCTGGGCCTGGTCGCCGCTGATGTAGGAGCCGCCGGAGTCGCCGCCCTCGGCGCAGACGCTGGTCTTGGTCATCTCGCGCACCTGGGTGCCGTCGCTGTAGTTGACCGTCTCGTTCTTGGCCAGCACCGAGCCGCAGTGCCAGCCGGTGGTGGAGCCGGAGCGGCAGATGGAGGCGCCGATCGGGGCCTCGTTCGAGCCGCGCACCAGCTGGTCGGAGGTGGCGCCCCAGCCGAGCACGACGGGCTCGGTCCACCAGCCGCTGCCGACGCTCACCCAGGCGTAGTCGTTGCCGGGGAACGAGGAGCCCTGGAAGGTGCCGATGTGGGTGCGGTCCCAGCCGGAGACGGCCTGGCCCTGCGGCCCGCAGTGGCCGGCGGTGACGAAGCCGCCGTGCACCGAGAAGCCGATGGAACAGCGCACGTTGCCGGTGTAGTACGGGTCGCCGCCCACGGTACCGGCGGCGAACGTGGAGGGGGCCTCGGGGATGCTGCCGACCGTGACGGGGCCGGTCTCCTCGGCGGCGGCGACGAACTCGGCGACCGCGGCCGAGGACTCCTGGCCCTCGACGAGGTCGATGACCACGCTGTTGACGCGCGGGTCGACCCGCCAGCTGGCGACGCCCGCGGGTGCGCCGACCTCCTCGGCCAGCGCGTCGACGGAGGCGAGGGTGGCGTCCAGCGCGGCCTCGCCGTGCTGGACGAGGGTGGTCTCGGCGCCCGTCGCCTCGACCCGGGAGACCCGGGTGTCGTCGGTGACCGCGACGACCAGGTCGCCGCTGGCCGGGTCGAACCAGCTGCCGCCGAAGGTGGAGCCGGCCGCCTGGCGGGCGTCGGGCTCGACCGCGATGGCCGTCTCCTCGGCGGCGAGCCGCTCGACGGCCTCCGCCTCGGTGAGGCCGAAGTCGCTCTGGAGCGCGGCCAGCAGGGCCTCGGAGGCGACCGGTTCGGAGGAGGGGGAGGACGAGGCCGAGGCGCTGGCCGCGGCCGTGCCGGCGAGGGCGCCCGCGACCAGCAGCGCGGACATGCCGATGCGAATGCCGGAGTTACGTCTCATCTGTGGGGTACTCCTTTGTTGCTCTACCTGTGAGGGGGTGGAACAGCAAAGGGCGGGAGCGCTCTCACCTCTGCGGAGGAGAGCGTACGGTCACGGCATGTACATGTCTAGACCAAGGGGGAAACGGGCATCGGCGCGGCCCGAACGGTCACCGGCCCGGGCGCCGGGGCCGTCGCCAGGCCGCGCCGAAACGTCGCCAGGCCGCGCCGAAACGGTCAACTCCCCTCGCGCCAACCGCTGGTGATGGGCAGCCTGCGGTCCTTTCCGAAACCCTTCGGCGAGATCTTGGTCCCCGGCGGATACTGCCGCCGCTTGTACTCCGCGCGGTCCACCAGCCGCAGCACCTCGGTCACCAGCTCGGGCGCGAAGCCCTCGGCCACGATCGCCGACCAGCCCTGGTCCCGGTCCACATACCGCTCCAGCACCGCGTCCAACGTGTCGTAGTCCGGCAGCGAGTCCGTGTCCACCTGCCCCGGGCGCAGCTCCGCGCTCGGCGGCTTGGCGATCGAGTTCTCCGGGATCGGCGGGGTCTCCCCGCGGGTGGCCGCCGCCTCGTTCCGCCAGCGCGCCAGCCGGTAGACGCCCGTCTTGTACAGGTCCTTGATCGGCCCGTAGGCGCCGACCGAGTCGCCGTAGAGCGTGGAGTACCCGACCGCCAGCTCGCTCTTGTTCCCCGGGGCCAGCACGATGTGGCCCTCCTGGTTGGAGAGCGCCATCAGCAGCGTGCCGCGCAGCCGGGACTGGAGGTTCTCCTCGGCGAGCCCCGTCAGCCCCACCTGCTCCTGGTAGGCGTCGAACATCCCGCCGATCGGCACCGTCCGCAGGTTCAGACCCGTCCTGCGGGCCAACTCCCGCGCGTCGTCCACCGAGTGCTCCGAGGAGTAACGCGACGGCATCGCCACCCCGAAGACCCGCTCGGGCCCCAGCGCGTCACAGGCGATCGCCGCGCAGAGCGCCGAGTCGATCCCGCCGGAGAGCCCCAGCAGCACCGAACGGAAACCGTTCTTCTCCGTGTACGCCCGCACCCCGGTGACCAGCGCCCCGTACATCTCCTCCGCGTCGTCCAGCCGCCGCGCCTCGCCGCCGGTGTACTCCGGCGCGTACGCCGGCGCCGGCTCGGCCGACAGCGTCAGCCGGTCGACCCTCAGCCCGTCGTCGACCGTGCCCCCCGGCGGCTCGGCGGCTGCCGCCGGCAGCTCGACGTCCAGCAGCAGGCACTCCTCCTCGAACTGCGGCCCGCGGGCCAGCACCGTGCCGTCCCGGTCCACCACCAGCGAGTCGCCGTCGAAGACCAGCTCGTCCTGGCCGCCGACCATCGCCAGATACGCCAGCGCGCACCCCGCCTCGCGCGCCCGCCCGCGGACCAGCTCCAGCCGGGTGTCGTCCTTGGCCACCTCGTAGGGCGAGGCGTTGATCGCCAGCAGCAGCCCCGCGCCCGCCGCCCTGGCCGCCGGCACCCGCCCGCCGTCCTGCCACAGGTCCTCGCAGATCGCCAACGCCACGTCCACGCCGCGCACCCGCACCACGGGCAGCGTGTCGCCCGGCACGAAGTACCGGTACTCGTCGAACACCCCGTAGTTCGGCAGATGGTGCTTGGCGAAGGTCAGCGCCACCCGGCCGCCGTGCAGCACCGCCGCGGCGTTCCGCGGCGCGCCCACCGGCCGGCCGAGGTGCGCCGGCGCGTCGTCCGCGCGGTCCAGATAGCCGACGACCACCGGCACCTCGCCGAGGCCCTCCGCCGCCAGCCGTTCGGCCAGCGCGCCGAGCGCCTCCCGGCTGGCGGCGGCGAACGAGGAGCGCAGCGCCAGGTCCTCCACCGGGTAGCCGGTGAGCATCATCTCGGGGAACGCCACCAGATGGGCGCCGCGCTCCACGCTGTGCCGGGTCCAGCGCAGCACCGCTTCCGCGTTGCCGGTCAGGTCGCCGACGGTCGCGTCGACCTGGTTCAGGGCGAGTCGTAGCTGAGGCATGGTCGCGAGTCTAATCGTCCAACTGACGCGATGGGGGAGGGTGACCGTCGCGTTCCGGCCGTTGTGGCTGCCCGTGGTTCCTGTGTCACCAGTGGTGATGGCCGTGGGGGCGCGTCGTTCCGGCCAGTGCGCCGCAGCATGGCCGATTGCCGCCCCGACAGCCAGGGCAGAGCTTGGTAGGCGCGGCGACCAGCGGAGCAGACAGGGGGCGGCCCATGCCGCAAGACGTTCGGTTCTTCCTGCCGTTCGAGAGCCGGACCAGCCCCTCGGCCGGGCGTGCGCGGGCGCACCACCTCGACTGGGTGCGCGCCCACGCGCTGGTCGACGACGGCCCCGCGCTCCGCGCGTACGCCGACTGGCGCCTCACCGACCTCGCCGCCTACGCCTACCCCGAGGCCGTCGGCGAGGATCTGGATCTGGTCACCGACGCCGTCGGGCTGGGCTTCCCGCTGGACGACCAGTTCGACGGCGAGTTGGGCCGCCGCCCGGAGAGCGTCGCCCGGCTCAGCACCGCGCTGGCCACCGTCACCTACCGCCCGCCCGGCGAGCCGCCGACGCTCGACCTCCCGCTCACCCGCGCCTACGCCGACATGTGGCGGCGCGCGGCCGACGGCATGTCACCGGCCTGGCGGGAGCGCGCCGCGCGCAACCTCACCCGCTTCTTCCGCTCCTATGTCCGTGAGGCGCGCAACCGCCTCGCGCCCGCCCCCCTCGACGAGCACTCCTATCTCGCGCTGCGCCGCGAGGCCGTCGGCACCGGCCCCTGCTTCGACCTGATCGAACGCGCCGGGCACTTCGAGGTGCCCACCCGCGCCTACTGGAGCGCCGAGGCCCAGATCCTCACCCGCTGCGCCGGCGACGTCATCTTCCTCTGCAACGACGTGCACTCCCTGGAGCGCGAGGAGGAACAGGGCGACCCGCACAACCTGGTGCTCATCCGCCGCCGCGCGCAGGGCTGTTCGCGCGAGTCCGCGGTCCGCCAGGTCGTGGAGCTGGTGCGCGGGCGCGTCGAGCTCTTCCAGCGGGTCGCCGCCCGGCTGCCCGCGCTCGCCGAGCGCCTCTCCCTCGACGCGGCCGGCCGGGAGGCCACCGAGCGCTATGTCGCGGGACTGCGCTGCTGGATGGCGGGCAACCAGCGCTGGGCCGTGACCTCGGCCCGGTACGCCGGGGGCGTGGGCGGCCGGGACGTGGTGGGCGACCTCACCGCCCCGGCGCGCCGGCCGGGCGCGCTCAGCGCCCCCGGCGCCCGCCCGTCCGCTCCGAGTCCTCCACCCGTTCCTCCAGCCGTTCCGCCGCCCGTTCCTCCGGCCGGCTCCACCGCCGGCGCAGCGTCGACCAGAACGAGGACCGATCCGCCGTAGCGCTCTCCCGCTCGTCCCGCGCCGGCGGCGCCGCCGGGCGCGGGCGCCCGCGCGCCGACCTGCGGCCGGGCGCCGGCGGCACCAGCGAGACCCGCTCGGTGCGCGTACGCGGCGTGAACTCCACGGGCAGCGCCACCAGATGGCGCGACCATGTCGACGCCGACCAGTCCAGCTCGTCCGGGTCCAGCGTCAGCCGCAGGTCGGGCAGCCGGGAGAGCAGCACCTCGATCCCGGTCACCGTGATCGCCCGCCCGATGTCCTGACCGGGGCACTCGTGCGGGCCGCTGGTGAACGACAGATGCGAACGGTTGCCGTGCATCGGCGCGCCCGGCGCCGGCCGGATCGCCGGATCGGCGTTGGCCGCCGCGAGCCCCAGAAGTAAGATGTCGCCCTTGCGGATGTTCTGTCCACCCAACTCCACGTCGTCGCTGGCGAACCCGCCCGGGCAGACGGAGATCGGCGGCTCGTCCCAGAGCACCTGCTCCACCGCCGCCGGCAGCGTCATCCGCCCGCCGTGCAGCGAGCCGCGGAAGCGGGGATGGGTGAAGACCACCCGGAGCGTGTTGACGATCAGGTTGGTCGTCGTCTCGTTCGCCGCGACCAGCACCAGCCGCAGATGGTGCAGCACCTCCTCGTCCGTCAGCTCCGCCGGGTGCGCGATCAGCCAGGACGCCAGGTCGTGCCCCGGCGCCGCGTGCTTGGTCGCCACCAGGTCCGTCAGCGCCTGCTGGATGTAGCGGTCGGCGGCGACCGCCTTCTCCGTGCCGATCAACAGCTGCCGGCTCGCCTCCACCAGCCGGGGCCCCTCCTCCTCCGGCAGCCCCAGCACCACCGTCAGCACCAGCATCGGCAGCTGCTGCGCGTACTGCGCCAGGATCTCCGCGCGCCCCTCGGCGGCGAACCTGTCGATCAACTGGTGCCCGTACAGCTGCACGTACCGCCGCAGCCCGCGCCGGTCGAACCGCTCCAGCGACTCGTTGACCGCGCCGCGCAGCCGCTGGTGGGTGCCACCGTCCTGGTGGGTGCAGTCGGGGCCCCAGCGCAGCACGGGCGCGATGGGGGAGTCGGTGCCGATCTCGCCGCGCTGCCACGGCGACCAGGCGCGGCCGTCCCTGCGGAAGCGGCGCGGGTTCCGCGTCACCTGGAGGATCTCGTTGTACCCGAGCACCAGCCAGGCGGGCACGTCGCCCTCCAGCAGCACGGGGGCGACCGCGCCGTGCTCGTTGCGCAGCCGCTCGTACAGGCCCATCGGGTCGGCGGAGGCGCCGGGGCCGTAGAGCCGCTGCACCCCGTCGGGGCCGCCGGCGGCGTGGGCCGGGCAGCCGGGCGGCGGGGTGCCCAACGAGGTGAGCGCATGGGAGGGTTCGGATGGGGTGGTCACGGTGCCTCCGAGGGGGACGGGGATGCGGTGACGGCCGGGGAGGGGGGACCGCCCTCGGTCGCTCGGGCGTACAGATGGCGCAGCAGCGTCAGCAGCACCTCGCGGCTGGAGTCGAAGCCCCGCGCGTCGCAGGTGACCACCGGCACTCCGGCCGACAGGTCGAGGGCGGCCCGCAGCTCGGGGACGGGGTGCAGCGGAGCGTCGGGGAAGGTGTTGACCGCCACCACGAACGGGACCCCGCTCTCCTCCAGCCGGTCCATCGCCTGGAAGCTGTCCTCCAGCCGGCGGGTGTCCACCAGCACCACGGCGCCGAGCGCGCCCTCGATCACGCCGTTCCACAGGAACCAGAACCGCTGCTGGCCGGGGGTGCCGAAGAGATAGAGCACCAGCCGCTCGTCGAGGGTGATCCGACCGAAGTCCATCGCCACGGTCGTCTCGGTCTTGCGCTCGACGCCCGCCAGGTCGTCGACGCCCGCGCCGGCCTGGGTCATGGTCTCCTCGGTGGTCAACGGCCGGATCTCGCTGACCGAGCCGACCATCGTGGTCTTACCCACGCCGAACCCGCCGACCACCACCACCTTGACGGACTGCTCGGCCGAGCTGGGCAGCAGGTCCTCCTCGCGGGGACCCCCGGCGTACGCGGCGTGCCGCCCGGCGGAATCAGAGTCGTTGTAGGCCATCGATCAGTGCCCTCAGAGTGTCGAGATCGGGATCGGCGGCGGCCTGACGCTGCTCCACCCTGGTCTGCCTGACCTCCACCTGGGAGCTGTCCAGCAGGTCCGTGAGCAGCACGGTCACCGCGCTGAACGGGAGCCCGAGATAGGCCGAGATCTCCGCGACCGAGATCGGGTAGCGGCACATCCGCAGCAGCGCGGTGTGCTCGGGGGACTGTCCGGAGTGCGGGTCGGCCCTGGCCACCACCAGCGTGACCAGGTCGAGCGCCATCGCGTCGGCCGACTCGCTGCGGCCACCGGTGACCACGTAGAGCGGAACGGGCTGGTCGTCGTCCGGCTTCCGGCGCGCCGGCTCGTCCTCAGCCTCCTCGGGCACGGTCACGGCACGGCCCGTTCGGGCGTCCGGGAGCCGGTGGACAGATGCTCGCCGATCCGCAGCACCAGGTCCCGCATCCGCTGGCTGATCAGCCCCGGGTCCACCTCGGCGTCCGCGGTCACCGCGAGATACGAGCGCTCGCCCGCCGACATCAGATAGAAGAAGCCGCCGGTCAGCTCCAGCAGCACCATCTTCACGTCGCCCTCGTCGCCCGGGAGTTCGGACGCGATGGACTGGGCCAGGCTCTTGATGCCGGAGGCCGCGGCGGCCAACCGGTCGCCGCTGTCACGCTCGTCGCCGTGCTGTGCCATGCACAGCCCGTCAGCCGACAGCACCACGATGTGCCGGATACACGGGACGGAGGCGGCCAGGTCCCTGAGCATCCAGTCCATGTCCTTGAACCGACGCTGTGTCACGTGCTTCTCACCTTGTTTCCGAGTTCGTCCGAGGGTCTGTGCGGGGGCTCGCGGGGCGGGTGTGTGGGGGCGCGGCCCGCTCAGGGGCCTGGGCGCCTGGCCTCGCCGGACCCCTCGCCGGGTGGCGGCTCCTCGGGCTCCGACCTGATCCCGGCGAAGAAGGCGTCCACCCACAGGCCCGACTCGCGCCGCTCGGGCGACGCCCGCCGGGCCGCCGCCGGCTCGACCGCGGCCCGGGGCGCCGGCGCGTGCGCCCCGGCGGCCGAACGCCGCCTGCGGCGCTGCGGCAGGCCGTTGGCGTTGCGCTCGTACGCGGGGGCCTCCTCGTCCAGCTCGCCGATCGGCAGGTGCCACTGCGGTGTCGGACGGATCGCCGGCACCGGGTACTTGGGTGGCGGAACGGCCGTCAGCAGGTCGTCGGGGAGGAAGACGACGGCCCGCACGCCCTCGCAGGTGGAGGGGCGCAACGAGATCTTGACGCCGTGGTGGCTGGCGAGGATGCCCGCCACCCGCAGCCCGATCCTGGCCGTCTCGCCCAGGTCCTCCAGGTCGAGGCCGTCCACACCCTGCTGGAGCAGGAACTCCGCGCGCCGCCGCGACTCCTCCGTCAGCCCCGCGCCCTTGTCCTCGATGGAGACCTCGACGCCCGAGGCGACCTCCTCGGTGTTCATCACCACGGTGCTGCTGGGCGGGGAGTAGCGGGTCGCGTTGTCCAGCAGCTCGCCCATGATCATGATCAGCGGCTCGACGGCGTGGCCGACCACCGCCGTCTCGATGACCCGGTGCTGCTCGACCCGCAGGTACTCGTTGATCGGGCCCGAGCCGGCGCGCATCACGTCGTGCAGCGAGATGGGCCTGGCCCAGCGCCGCACCGGGGCACCGCCGCCGACCACGGCCAGGCTGGTGGCGAAGCGGCCGGTGACGTTGATGCGGTGCTCCAGGTGCATCAGGTCGCTCAGCACCTCGGGGGTGCCGTGCCGGAACTGCATCTTGGCGATGTCGTCCTGGAGGCGGTGGATCTCGGACTGGATGCGGTGCGCGATGTTGACGATCGCGCGCTTCGCCGAGTCGCGCTGCAACTCCTTCTCGCGCAGTACGTCCAGGATGCCGAAGGCCATCCCCTCGAAGGCGGCGACGAGCTGGGGGTCGGAGGCGGTCTCCTCGGGGAGCGAGGGGATGACGTCGTCCTCCAGGTCGCCGTTCTTCATCCGGTCGAGGGCGACGGGCAGCAGGTCGTAGGCCATCAGGTCGGCGTCCCCGACCTGTTGGTGGACGCGCTCGCGCAGCAGTCGGACGACCCGTCCGCGCCGCGCCGTCTCGCCCGCCATCAGCAGCACGGCGAGCGTGGCCAGGGCGCCGCACCAGACCACGGCGAGGCGGGCGTCGGCGGGCACCAGGAACACGGCGCCCAGCGCCCCGAGCGCCACCAGGGCCGGCGGAAGGAACCACCGTCCGCTCGGCAGGACCGGTCGGCTGGTTCGCTCTAATGAACCGACGTGCACCATGGGCTTCCTCACTGGCTTGCGGCGGACGGGGGTCGGCGGCGTGTGACGGACGGGCGTCCGACGCGTTGACGACTGTGGACGGCGGGTCGAGGGGCGGTCGGTCCCCGGTCGGGGGCCGGCTGGTTCGGCTGGTCCGGCGGTCTTCCTTCGGTCCTGACGGCGGGTCGGCACGGGACGGTGTCCCATGCCCCTGACCTGAACGGTCGCGACTAGCCGTAGCCGTCACAACTCGCTATGTGAAACAGGAGAGTAGAGGGCCGCCGGCGGATGCCGCAGGCACTTGCGGAAAGCTCCCCCGAACGAGGGGCCCGCGGCCGGTTTCGGCCCCGTTCCGCCGCGGCAGCGCCCCCGGTGACCTGCGCGTTCGCCGTTCGCCACGCATCGCTGGCGCTCCGTGAAGCCATGGCCAAGGACTGGTCGGCTCCCGGTCGGGCCCGGTGCCCCACAATGGACCCAACGACTCCGGGGCGTCCCGGTCGCCGAACGGCAACGCGTCGGAAATCCTGTGATGGGATGCTCGGGAGTCGCGTCGCCGCGCGGCCGGGGACCGGAGCCGTCTGACCAGCGAGGATTGGGTGGAGATGGAGAAGCAGCAGGAGTTCGTGCTCCGCACGCTGGAGGAGCGGGACATCCGGTTCGTGCGGCTGTGGTTCACCGACGTGTTGGGCTTCCTGAAGTCCGTCGCCGTCGCTCCCGCCGAGCTGGAACAGGCCTTCGAGGAGGGCATCGGCTTCGACGGCTCGGCCATCGAGGGCTTCGCCCGGGTGCACGAGTCGGACATGATCGCCAAGCCCTCGCCCGGCACCTTCCAGATCCTGCCCTGGCGGGCCGAGTCCCCCGGCACCGCGCGGATGTTCTGCGACATCCTGATGCCGGACGGCTCCCCCTCCTACGCCGACCCCCGCTACGTGCTGAAGCGGGCCCTGGCCAAGAGCTCCGACCTCGGTTTCACCTTCTACACCCACCCCGAGATCGAGTTCTTCCTGCTCAACGCGAAGCCCGTCGACGGCAGCCGCCCCACGCCCGCCGACTCCTCGGGCTACTTCGACCACACCCCGCAGAACGTGGGCATGGACTTCCGCCGCCAGGCCATCACCATGCTGGAGTCGATGGGGATCTCCGTCGAGTTCTCCCACCACGAGGGCGCCCCCGGCCAGCAGGAGATCGACCTGCGGTACGCGGACGCGCTCTCCACGGCCGACAACATCATGACGTTCCGGCTGGTGATGAAGCAGGTCGCGCTGGAGCAGGGCGTGCAGGCGACGTTCATGCCCAAGCCGTTCTCCGAGTACCCGGGCTCCGGGATGCACACCCACCTCTCGCTCTTCGAGGGGGACCGCAACGCCTTCCACGAGACCGGCGCCGAGTACCAACTCTCCAAGGTCGGCCGCTCGTTCATCGCCGGGCTGCTGCGGCACGCCGGGGAGATCTCGGCCGTCACCAACCAGTGGGTCAACTCCTACAAGCGCATCTGGGGCGGCGCCGAGCGCCCCGCGGGCGCCGGGGGAGAGGCGCCCTCGTACATCTGCTGGGGGCACAACAACCGCTCGGCGCTGATCAGGGTCCCGATGTACAAGCCGGGCAAGACCGTCTCCACCCGGGTCGAGGTCCGCTCGCTGGACTCCGGCGCCAACCCCTACCTCGCCTACGCGGTGCTGCTGGCCGCCGGGCTCAAGGGCGTCGAGGAGGGGTACGAGCTGCCGCCGGGCGCCGAGGACGACGTGTGGGCGCTGACCGACAGGGAGCGCAGCGCGCTGGGCATCGAGCCGCTGCCGCAGAACCTGGGGGAAGCCATTCAGCTGATGCAGCGCAGCGAACTGGTCGCGGAGACCCTCGGCGAACACGTCTTTGATTTCTTCCTCCGCAACAAGCGTCAGGAGTGGGAGGAGTACCGCTCCGAGGTGACCGCCTTCGAGCTGCGCAAGAACCTGCCCGTTCTCTAAAGGGTCGCTCCCCAGGCGGATGGTGGTGAATGGGGGCGCGCGCGGAGCGTCGCGCGCCCCCGGGTGATCCGGTGCCCCTCATACGAGGGATGTAAGAAGGGCTCTCGGACCTCAAGACTGTGTGCTTCCCAGCGCACTTCCGAGAGGACCCCCCACGTGCCCGCCCACCCGCTCGCCCGGCAGCTCGCCCGGCACCTGCGCGGCGCCGTCTTCGACCCCGGCGACGCGCGCGGCGCCGCCGCGGAACCGGCCGCCCCGCCCGCCTCGTTCAACGGGATCGCCCGGCACGAGCCGGAGCTGACCGTCGCCGCCGCGGACAGCGACGACGTGCGCACCGCCATCGCCCACGCCGCCGAGCGGGGCCTGCCGGTCGCCGTCCGCGCCACCGGGCACGGCATCACCCGCCCCGCCGACGGCGGGCTGCTGGTCAGCACCCACCGGATGACCCGGGTCACCGTCGACCCCGAGCGCCGCACCGCGACGGTCGGCGCCGGCGCGCGCTGGGAGCAGGTGATCAGGGCCGCCTGGGCGCACGGCCTCGCGCCGCTCAACGGCTCGTCCCCCCAGGTGGGCGTCGTCGGCTACACCCTCGGGGGCGGGCTCGGGCCGCTGGCAAGACGGTTCGGCTACGCCGCCGACCTCGTCACCCGGCTGGAGGTGGTCACCGCCGACGGCGACCTGCGACGGGTCAGCGCGCGCGGCGAACCCGACCTCTACTGGGGGCTGCGCGGCAGCAAGGACAACCTGGGCGTGGTCACCGAGATGGAGTTCGGCCTCGTGCCGGTCGACCGGTTCTACGGCGGCGGGCTCTTCTTCCCCGGATGGGCGGCGGCGGAGGTCACCCACACCTGGAGGGAGTGGACGGCCACCCTGCCCGAGACGATGACCACCTCGCTGGCGCTGGTGCGCTTCCCCGACACCCCCCCGTTCCCCGAACCCCTGCGCGGCGCCCACGTGCTGCACCTGCGGGTCGCGCACACCGGGCCCGTCGCCGAGGGCGAGGCGCTGCTCGCCCCGCTGCGCGCCGTCACCGCCCCGCTGCTGGACACCGTCACGGAACGCCCGTACCTGGAGATCGCCCGGGTCCACGACGACCCCGTCGAGCCGCTGGACCACCACGCCCACTCGGTGATGCTGCGCGGCCTCGACGCCGCCGCCGTCGACCAGGTGCTCACCCTGGTGGGGCCCGAGGTCTCCCAGTGCCCCGCCTACATGCTGGAGCTGCGCCACCTCGGCGGGGCCGCCGGCCGCTCCCCGGAGGCGCCCAGCGCCGTGGGCAACAGGGACGCCGTCTTCAGCCTGATGATCATCTCGCCGCCCGACTCGACGGGCTCCTACGCGGACGCCCTGATGAAGCGCATGGTCCCCTGGTCGACCGGCCGCTCCTACGTCAACTTCCTCACCGGCCCGCTGGCCGTCGCCGCCGCCCCCGACATCCACGACCCCGCCGACGTCCCCCGGCTGGCCGAGCTGAAGCGGCGGTTCGACCCGGACAACATGTTCCGCTTCAACCACAACGTGACCCCCTCCGGGGCAGGCGGCGTCTGAGCGCCCACCCCCGTCGGGGCATGGTTACGCTCTACCCCTACAGGACCGGCCGCGCTCGGACGCGGCGGCCGGTCGCCAGGTCAGTGACCGAGAGGGGACGACCACGGTGTCGGTGGGAGGGCGACGGGACAGCCGTTTCGGGCAGCTGCTGCGCAGGGGGTTCACCGACCCGTCCGCCGCCGGCGCGCTGCTGGACACCCCGGAGCTGCGCCCCGTCGCGCAGCAGCCGACGCTGCTGGACGCGCTCGGCGCCGTCGCCGACCCCGACCAGGCGCTGCACGCCCTGGGCCGGCTCGTCGAGGCGCAGCCGGAGCCTGAGCGGGCCAGGCTCCTGGACACCCTGCTGGCCGCCAAGCCGCTGCGCGACCGGCTGCTGGCCGTGCTCGGCGCCTCCGAGGGCCTCGCCGACGAACTGGTCCGCCACCCCGCGACCTGGCAGGCGCTCGTCGCGTTCGACACCAGCGACCTCCACCCCGGTACCGAGGAGTTCACGGCCGCGCTCGCCGACGCCCACGACCGGGACGCGCTGCGCGTCCACTACCACCGCGCGCTGCTCACCATCGCCGCCCGCGACCTCACCGGCAGCAGCGACCTCGCCCAGACCGCGGCCGAGCTGGCCGACCTCGCCACCGCCACGCTCCGCGCCGCCCTGCGGATCGCCGAGGCCGGGGCGCCAGGCGACGCGGCCCAGTGCCGGCTGGCCGTCATCGGCATGGGGAAGTGCGGCGGGCACGAGCTGAACTACGTCTCCGACGTCGACGTCATCTTCGTCGCCGAGCCCGTCGAGGGCGTCCCCGAGGAGACCGCGCTGCGCGCCGCGACCCGGCTGGCCTCCGCCATGATGCGGATCTGCTCCGAGCGCACAGCCGAGGGCACCATCTGGCCCGTCGACGCCAACCTCAGGCCCGAGGGCCGCAACGGACCGCTGGTGCGCACCCTGAGCAGCCATCTCGCCTACTACCAGCGCTGGGCCAAGACCTGGGAGTTCCAGGCGCTGCTGAAGGCCAGGCCGATCGCCGGCGACGCCCGCCTCGGCGAGGAGTACCGGGCGGCCGTCGCACCCCTGGTGTGGCGGGCCGCCGAGCGGGAGAACTTCGTGCCCGACGTGCAGCGGATGCGCCGCCGCGTCGAACGTTCCATCCCCGCCGCGCAGCTGGACCGCGAGCTGAAGCTCGGCCCGGGCGGGCTGCGCGACGTCGAGTTCGCCGTCCAGCTCCTCCAGCTGGTGCACGGCAGAACGGACCCCGCGCTGCGGGGCGCGCCGACGCTCGACGCGCTGGCGGCGCTCGCCGACGGCGGGTACGTCGGCCGCGCCGACGCCGCCGAGCTGGACCGCTCCTACCGCTTTCTGCGCACCGTCGAGCACCGCATACAGCTCCACCGGCTGCGCCGCACGCATCTGATGCCGACGGAGGAGCCCGAGCTGCGCCGGCTCGGCCGCTCCCTCGGCTTCACCGTCGACCCGGTCCGCGAGCTGAACGCGGCCTGGCGCCGCCACACCTCGGGGGTGCGCCGGCTGCACGAGAAGCTCTTCTACCGCCCGCTGCTGGACGCCGTCGCCCGGCTGGAGGCCGGCCAGGTCAGGCTGGGCGAGGGCGCGGCGAAGGAGCGCCTGGAGGCGCTGGGCTACACCGACCCGGCCGCCGCGCTGCGCCATCTGACCGCGCTGGCCTCCGGCGTCAGCCGCAAGGCCGCCATCCAGCGCACGCTGCTGCCGGTGCTGCTGGACAGGTTCGCCGACTCGGCCGACCCCGACGCGGGGCTCCTCGGCTTCCGCAAGGTCTCCGACGCGCTGGGCACCACCCCCTGGTACCTGCGGCTGCTGCGCGACGAGGGCGCCGCGGCCGAGAACCTCGCCCGGGTGCTCTCCGCCGGCCGGCTCGCCCCCGACCTGCTGCTGCGCGCCCCCGAGGCGGTCGCGCTGCTGGGCGACCCCGTCGGGCTGCGCCCGCGCGGCCGGGCGGCCCTCACCCAGGAGACGCGCGCCGCCGTCGGCCGCGCCGGCGGCCCGGAGGCCGCGGCGACGGCGGCGCGGGGCGTGCGCCGGCGCGAGCTGTTCCGCACGGCGGCGGCCGACATCATCGGCGCCTACGCCCCCGAGGACAGCCCGGACGCCACCACGGACGAGGGCGCGGCCCTCGACCTGGTCGGCGGCGCGCTCACCGACATCAACGCGGCCACCCTCGTCGGCGCGCTGGAGGCCGCCCGCGCCGCCGGGGGCGGGGAGCCGCTGACCCGGTTCGCGGTGATCGCGATGGGGCGCTTCGGCGGACGCGAGCTGAGCTACGGCTCGGACGCGGACGTGCTGCTGGTCCACGAGCCGCTGCCGGGCGCGGACGAGTCGGCCGCGGCCGACCAGGCCAGGGCCTGGGCCAACGAGATGATCCGGCTGCTCCAACTACCGAGCGTCGACCCGCCGCTGCTGGTCGACACCGATCTGCGGCCGGAGGGGCGCAACGGGCCGCTGGTCCGTTCGCTCGCCAGCTACGCGGCGTACTACCGGCGCTGGTCGCTGGTGTGGGAGAGCCAGGCGCTGCTGCGCGCCGAGCCGGTCGCCGGCGACGAGGAGCTGGGGCGGCGCTTCGTCGAGCTGATCGACCCGCTGCGCTACCCGGCGGACGGGCTGCCCGAGCGGGCGGTGCTGGAGATCCGCAAGCTCAAGGCCCGGATGGAGGCCGAGCGCCTGCCGCGCGGCGCCGACCCGACCACCCACACCAAGCTGGGCCGGGGCGGCCTCTCGGACATCGAGTGGACCGTTCAGCTCCTCCAGCTGCGGCACGGCGCCCAGCTGCCGGAGCTGCGCACCACCGGCACCCGCCCGGCGCTGGTGGCGGCGCGGGCGGCCGGGCTGCTGACGGAGGAGGACGCGGCGGTGCTCGACGAGGCGTGGGTGCTGGCCTCCCGGGTGCGGAACGCGGTGATGCTGGTGCGCGGCCGGCCGTTGGACAGCTTCCCCACGGACACCAGGGAGACGGCGGCCGTGGCGCGCTACCTGGGGTACGAACCGGGCACCGCCGGCATGATGTTGGACGACTACCGCCGGGTGACCCGGCGGGCGCGCGGCGTGGTGGAGCGCGTCTTCTACGAGGGCTGACCGGGCTGACCGGGGGGCGGCCCGGCCTTGGGCGGCGGGCCGTGCGGCGCCGTGGAGGCGGTGGACGCCGCGGACGCCCTGGACACCGGGGCGGTGGAGGACCCGCCGGAGACCGCCGTCGCCGAGGCGGTGGGCGGCGCGGCGGCGGGCGTCGAGCCGGCGGGCCGCGCCTTGCCGAGCCGGACGGCCGTGGCCGTCGACGGGCTCCCGGGCCCGGCGACGTCCCGCGGCAGCCGGTAGCAGACCCTGCCGTACCAGAGGTGGGCGACCAGGAAGCCCACGGCGAGGCAGATCATCCCGCCGACCGCGTCCAGCCAGAAGTGGTTGGCGGTGGCCACGATCACCAGCAGGGTGACCGCCGGGTAGAGGGCTCCGAGGATCTTGACCCACAGCGGTTTGGCCAGCACGGCTATGGTCAGCCCGCACCACAGGGACCAGCCGATGTGCATGGACGGCATCGCCGCGTACTGGTTGGAGACCGAGGCCATCGCGCTGTCCTCGGTGGAGAGCGAGCCCCAGGTGTGGTGGACGCGGGCCGTGTCGATGAAGTCCATGCCCTCCATCAGCCTCGGCGGCGCCAGCGGGAAGAAGTAGTAGCCGATGAGGGCGACGCCGGTGGTGACGAAGAGCACCAGCCTCGTCGGCCCGTACCGCCCGGGGTGGCTGCGGAAGAGCCAGACCAGCACGCCGATGGTGACCACGAAGTGCAGCGTCGCGTAGTAGTAGTTCATCGACACGACCAGCCAGGTCACGCCCTCGACGCCGTGGTTGACCGAGCGCTCGAAGGCCAGGCCCATCTGGTCCTGGAAGTCCCAGATCCAACGGGCGTGCCGCTGCGCGTCCTCGACGCGGGCGGGCGCGGCGTTGCGGATCGCGGAGTAGACCGCGTAGCTGACGGCGATCAGCAGCAGCTCGAACCAGAGCCGCGGGCGGCTCGGGAGACGCAGTCCCGCCAGGGGTCTGCGGGGGGCGGGCGTGGTCGTGTCTTGTCGGTCGGTCACGGACACGGCCGCTTCCACTCGTTCCTCACTCGGACTGACGCTGGTTGCCCCCATGGGCCACTAGTCTGCCAGAGCGATGGCGTCCGCCCGATCATCCTCCGGTCTGGTCTTCGGCCCGGTGCGCCTCCGTCGTCCGGGGGATGGCGCCCCCGGGGAACGCCTCCGGGAGAGCCCGGAGGGGGAGGGCGTGAGGGGGCGTGCGCGGGCGCTCAGCCGCGGGCGGGCGCGGCGGCCGTGGAGCCGCGCACCACCAGCTCGGGAAGGAAGACGAACTCGCTGGGAGGCGCCGGCGTGCCGCCCAGCTCCTCCAGCAGCGCCCGCACGGCGGCCTGCCCCATCGCCGGCACCGGCTGCCGGATGGTGGTCAACGGCGGGTCGGTGAACGCGATCAGCGGCGAGTCGTCGAAGCCGATCACGGAGCAGTCGGTGGGAACGGCCAGCCCGCGCTGGCGGGCCGCGCGGATCGCGCCCAGGGCCATCATGTCGCTGGCGCAGATGACCGCCGTGCACCCCCGGTCCAGCAGGGCGGAGGCCGCGGCCTGCCCGCCCTCCAGGGTGAAGAGCGAGTGCTCGATCAACTCCTCGGCCCGCTCGGCGGCCAGCCCCAACTCGGCGGTCATCCCCTCGACGAATCCGGTCATCTTCCGCTGGACCGGAACGAATCGGGTCGGCCCCAGCGCCAACCCGATCTGCCGGTGGCCGAGGGAGGCCAGATGGGTCACCGCCAGCCGCATCGCCGCCCGGTCGTCCGGCGACACGAAGGGGGCGCGCACGCTCGGCGCGTAGCCGTTGATCAGCACGAAGGGGACGCCGCTGGCGCGGAGCCGGTCGTAGCGCTCCATGTCGGCCGAGGTGTCGGCGTGCAGCCCGGAGACGAAGATGATCCCGGAGACGCCGCGCTCCACCAGCATCCCCGTCAGCTCGTCCTCGGTGGAGCCGCCCGGGGTCTGGGTGGCCAGCACCGGGGTGTAGCCCTGACGGGTCAGTGCCTGGCAGATGACCTGCGCGAAGGCGGGGAAGATCGGGTTCTCCAGCTCGGGGGTGATCAACCCGACGAGGCCGGCGCTGCGCTTGGCCAGCCGGGCGGGGCGTTCGTACCCGAGCAGGTCGAGGGCGGCAAGGACGGACTCGCGGGTGGCCGAGGCGACACCCGGCTTGCCGTTCAACACCCGGCTGACGGTCGCCTCACTGACCCCCGCCTGGGCTGCGATGTCGGCTAGCCGCGCGGTCACAGTTCGCGACCCTACCGCCCACCGCTGACAGCGCCTATTCGCGCCCCTGGCGACCCCCGCGGTTCCGGACGGAAACAGCGCGAAGCGTTCCGGATCGGTTTCGACCGCCCGGCGGTCGCATGTGCGCTCCGTGGTGGGAAAAGACTTGTCCAGCGCACTTTTGCAGAAAGTTGCGGCAAGGTCTTTCCAAAGTCTGGCGCCACTGTTACGTTCCTGCTCGGCCCGGCGCCGCAGTGGCGCGGCGCATAGGGTGGTCATACCGCCCCATATCGGGCGAACGGTTGAAGGAGTTCACATGCGGCGCAGCATAGGGACCACGGCCGTGCTGGCAGCACTGGCTGTTGCGGCAACAGCTTGCGGCGGGGACGACGGCGGGAACGGCGGCGGGGCGGACGGCGAGCTGTCCGGGACCGTCACCTACTGGGACACCTCCAACGAGACCGAGGCCGCGGTCTTCGAGGCCGTCGCCAAGGAGTTCGAGGACCTGCACCCGGGCGTCACCGTCGAGTACGTCAACGTCGGCTTCGACGACGCGCAGAACCGCTTCAAGAACGCCGCCGGCGCCAACGAGGCCCCCGACGTGATGCGCACCGAGGTCGCCTGGGTCGCGGACTTCGCAAGCCTCTCCTACCTCGCCCCGCTGGACGACACCCCCGCCCTCCAGGACCAGGAGGACTTCCTGGCCGAGCCCTGGGCGAGCACCCAGTACGACGGCCAGACCTACGCCGTCCCGCAGGTCACCGACACCCTCGCGCTCTTCTACAACAAGGCGCTGCTGGAGGAGGCCGGCGTCGAGGTGCCCGAGACCCTCGACCAGATCCGCGAGGACGCCGACGCCTTCGAGGAGATCGGCACCACCCCGCTCTACGTGCGCGGCGACGACCCCTACTGGTTCCTGCCGTTCCTCTACGGCGAGGGCGGCGACCTGGTGGACGCCGAGGACCAGCGGGTCACCATCGACGACGAGGCCGGCGTGGCCGCCTTCGAGCAGATGAACGACCTGGTCGAGTCCGGGGTCGCGATCACCGACACCAGCGACGGCTGGGAGAACATGATGTCGGGCTTCGCCGACGGCTCCCTCGCCATGATGATCAACGGCCCCTGGGCCATCGCCGACGCGCAGGCCGCCCTCGGCGACGACCTGGGCGTGGCCCCCGTCCCCGGCGGCGACGCCCGGCAGGGCTCCCCGCTCGGCGGCTGGAACTACGGCGTCTACGCCGGCAGCCCCGACCTCGACGCCTCCTACGAGTTCGTCAGGCACATGAGCTCCGCCGAGACCCAGACCCGCGTCACCGAGGAGCTGAGCCTCCTGCCCACCCGCGAGTCCGTCTACGCGGAGCCGACGGTCGAGGGCGACGAGATGGTGCGGTTCTTCAAGCCCGCCGTGGACGTCGCCCACGAGCGCCCCTGGATCCCCCAGGCGCAGTCGCTCTTCGACCCGCTGCGCACCTCCGTCGAGGCCATGCTCACCGGCTCCGCCTCCCCGGAGCAGGCCGCGCGGGACACCGGCGACGCCTACCGCGACCTGCTCGAAGACTGGCAGTGAGCACGGGCCCCACGGGACGGAGGGCACGAGACATGGCCGACGCGACTCACCCCGTCGACACCACCCCCGGCGGCGGGACCGCCACCGCGCCCCCGACCCCGGCCGACGCCGGGGACGGGCGGCCGGGCCCCCGCCGCACAGGCCGCTCGCTGCGGCAGCGGCTCGCCGACTACTGGTACGCCTGGGCGATGATCACGCCCGTCGTCGCGGTCATCACCGTGATCATCGGCTACCCCCTGGTCCGCGGCGTCTACCTGTCGCTGACCGACGCCGACGAGGCCAACGTCGAGCGCACCATCGGCGTCAACACCATCGAGGCCACCTACGACTTCGTCGGCCTGGAGAACTACCGCGACGTCCTCACCGACGACGTCTTCTGGGACCGGCTCGGCTGGACCGTGCTGTGGACGGTGGCCTGCGTCGGCATCACGTTCCTCGTCGGCCTCGGCCTGGCCAACATGCTCAACCGCGTCTTCCGGGGCCGCACCCTCTACCGGATGGCACTGATCCTGCCCTGGGCCATCCCGGCCTTCGTGTCGATCTTCGCCTGGCGGATGCTCTTCAACGAGCGCAACGGCATCCTCAACGGCGTCCTCGACTCCGGCGGCGTCGAGGGGATCGCCTGGCTCTCCGACCCGACCTGGGCCAAGGTCTCCGTGATCGCGGTCAACGTCTGGCTCGGCGTCCCCTTCATGCTGATCGCCATGCTGGGCGCGCTCCAGTCCATCCCCGCCGAGCAGTACGAGGCGGCCGAGATGGACGGTGCCAACGCCTGGCAGCGCTTCGTCAACATCACGCTGCCCGGGGTGCGTTCGGTCAGCATGACGGTGGTGCTGCTCTCCACCATCTGGACGTTCAACATGTTCCCGGTGATCTTCCTGCTCACCAGGGGAGGCCCGGCCGGCTCCACCGACATCCTGGTCACCGAGGCGTTCCGGCTGGCCTTCGTCAACAGCCCCCGCGACTTCGCCGGCTCGGCGACCTGGGGCGTGCTGATCCTGCTGCTGCTCGTGCTGTTCGCCATCGCCTACCGCAGGGCGCTGCGCCGACAGGGAGAGGTGTGGTGACCATGGCGACCGGAACCACCCGCGTCGACGGGACCGAGCCGCTGCCGGTCCCCGGCCCCACGCGCCCCGGCGCGCCGTCCCCCCGCCGGCGGGTGCGGCGGCGCGGCGAGCGCGGACCGCTGGCCTCGTTCGGGCTCCACCTCACGCTGCTCGCGGCGGCGTTCATCGCGCTCCTCCCGCCGCTGTGGCTGCTGGTGACCTCGTTCAAGCCGAAGAGCGAGACCTTCTCGCTCTCGCTGGTCGCCGACTTCACGCTCGACAACTACGACCACGTCGTCAACGACACCGCGTTCCTGACCTGGTTCGGGAACTCCGTGCTGATCGTGCTGGTCACCACCGTGATCGGCGTGCTGATCTCCTCGACGACCGGCTACGCCCTCAGCCGCTTCCGGTTCCCCGGGATGCGCCCGCTGATGTGGACGCTGCTGATCACCCAGATGTTCCCCATGGCGGTGCTGATCGTGCCGCTGTACAACCTGATGTCGCGCTACGGCCTGCTCAACCAGCCGGTCGCGCTGATCGTCACCTACCTCACCATCGCGGTGCCGTTCTGCGCCTGGATGATGAAGGGCTTCTTCGACACCATCCCCGTCTCCATCGACGAGTCGGGCCGGGTCGACGGGCTCAACCCGTTCGGCACCTTCTGGCGGCTCATCATGCCGCTGGCCAAGCCCGGGCTGGCCGTCACCGGCTTCTACACCTTCGTCACGGCCTGGGCCGAGGTGGCCTACGCGACCGCCTTCATGACCGGCGAGGACAACCTCACCCTCGCCGGCGGCCTCCAGACCTTCGTCAACCAGCACACCCAGGACTGGCACCTGATGACCGCCGCCGCCGTTCTGATCGCCGTGCCGGCGACGCTGGTCTTCGGCTACGCCCAACGACATCTCCAGTCCGGACTGACCGCCGGCGCCACCAAGTCCTGAAAGCAACGGGACCGACCAAGCCCAGCCCCCCACGCCGCCCCTCTCCCGTCTCCCGTCCGAAACCAGGGATGTCATGACCCAGCACCTCGCTGACCGCACCCGGCCGACCAGCGAAGCCGGCGCCCCCCGCCCCGAAGCCGCGCCCTCGGAGGCGCCCCGCCCGCCGGAGTGGTGGCGGGACGCCGTGATCTACCAGGTGTACCCGCGTTCCTTCGCCGACGGAAACGGCGACGGCATGGGCGACCTGGCCGGCGTCAGGGCCCGGCTGCCCTATCTGGCGCAGCTCGGCGTCGACGCCGTCTGGCTCAGCCCGTTCTACGCCTCACCCCAGGCCGACGCCGGCTACGACGTCGCCGACTACCGGGCCATCGACCCCATGTTCGGCGACCTGCACGACGCCGACGCGCTGATCCGCGACGCCCACGACCTGGGCCTGCGCGTCATCGTCGACCTCGTGCCCAACCACTCGTCGGACCGCCACGAGTGGTTCCGCCGCGCGCTGCGCGAGGGCCCCGGCTCACCGCTGCGGGACCGCTACCACTTCCGCCCCGGACGCGGCTCGGACGGCGAACTGCCGCCCAACGACTGGGAGTCCATCTTCGGCGGCCCCGCCTGGACGCGGCTGCCGGAGCCGGACGGCGAGTGGTACCTGCACCTCTTCGCGCCCGAGCAGCCCGACTTCAACTGGGAGAACCGGGCCGTGCGGGACGAGTTCCGCTCCGTGCTGCGGTTCTGGCTCGACATGGGCGTGGACGGCTTCCGCATCGACGTGGCCCACGGCCTGGTGAAGGCCGCCGGGCTGCCCGACATGGGCCACGCCGGCCAGCTGCGGATGCTCGGCACCCAGGTGCTGCCGTTCTTCGACCAGGACGGGGTCCACGAGATCTACCGCGCCTGGCGGCAGATCCTCGACGAGTACCCGGGCCACCGGATCGGCGTGGCCGAGGCGTGGACGCCGCACGAGAGCAGGACCGCGCTGTACGTGCGCCCCGACGAGCTGCACCAGGCGTTCAACTTCCACTACCTCAACACCCGGTGGAACGCCGCCGAGCTGCGGCGGGTCATCGACTCCTCGCTCGACTCGATGCGCCCGGTCGGCGCGCCGACGACCTGGGTGCTCTCCAACCACGACGTGGTCCGCCACCGCACCCGGCTCGGCGGCGGCCTGGCGCGGGCGCGGGCGGCGACGCTGCTGATG
Source organism: Streptomyces sedi (assembly GCF_006335015.1). GTDB lineage: Bacteria > Actinomycetota > Actinomycetes > Streptomycetales > Streptomycetaceae > Streptomyces > Streptomyces sedi. Next base: position 178,969 of record NZ_VDGT01000006.1, on the reverse strand, counting down.
CTGGGCCTGCCCGGCTCCGCCTACGTCTACCAGGGCGAGGAGCTGGGCCTCCCGGAGGTCACCGACCTGCCGGACGAGGTGCGCCAGGACCCGGCGTTCTTCCGGCGCGGCAGCGGCGGCGACGGGCAGGAGGGGCAGGACGGGCTGCGCGACGGCTGCCGGGTGCCGATGCCGTGGACCAGGGAAGGCGAGTCGTTCGGCTTCGGCGGCGCGGCCGGCTGGCTGCCGCAGCCGGCCGGCTGGGGCGAGCTGTCCGTCGCCGCGCAGAGCGGTGACCCCGACTCCACGCTGGAGCTGTACCGCGCGGCGCTCGCGACGCGCCGGGAGCAGCCGGCGCTGGGCGCGGGCGACGGCGTGGAGTGGCTGCCGGCGGAGGAGGGCGTGCTGGCGTTCCGCCGCACCGACGCCGAGGGCCGCGCGGTCCTCGTGGTGGCCAACACCACCGAGGCGCCGGTCGCGTTGCCCGGCGCGTGCGCCGGCGCGCGGCTGCTGCTCGCGAGCGGGCCCTGCCGGGCGGAAGGGCCGCTGCCGGCGGACACCACCGCCTGGTGGCGGGAGTGAGCCAGCGGGGACCCGCCCTTCCCCAGCCGGCCAGGCTCGCCGACATCGCGCAGCAGGCCCGCGTCAGCGAGGCCACCGTCAGCCGGGTGCTCAACGGCAAGTCAGGCGTGGCGGCGGCCACCAGGCAGCGGGTGCTGGCCGCGCTGGACATCCTTGGCTACGAGCGTCCGGTGCGGCTGCGGCAACGCAGCGCGGGGCTGGTCGGGCTGGTCATCCCGGAGTTGACCAACCCGATCTTCCCCGCGTTCGCCCAGGTCATCGAGCAGGCGCTGGCCGGCTACGGCTACACGCCCGTGCTGTGCACCCAGACGCCGGGCGGCGCCACCGAGGACGAGCTGGTGGAGCAGCTCGTGGAGCGCGGCGTCACCGGCATCGTCTTCATGTCGGGGCTGCACGCCGACACCTCGGCCGACCCCGCCCGCTACACCAGGCTGGCGGGCAGGGGCGTGCCGTTCGTGCTGATCAACGGCTTCAACGAGCGGATCGGCGCCCCGTTCGTCTCGCCCGACGACGCGGCGGCCAGCCGGATGGCGGTGGCGCACCTGCGCCAGCTGGGGCACCGCAGGATCGGTCTGGCCGTCGGCCCCGACCGGTTCGTCCCGGTGCGGCGCAAGGTCAGCGGGTTCGAGGCGGCCGTCGCCGAGGACGGCGCGCGGCCGGTGGAGGGCGTGGTGCGCCACACCCTCTTCAGCGTGGAGGGCGGGCAGGCCGCCACCGCCGCGCTGCTGGACGCCGGCTGCACCGGGCTGGTCTGCGGCAGCGACATGATGGCGCTGGGCGCGGTCCGCGCGGTGCGGCAGCGCGGGCTGACCGTGCCGGGCGACGTGTCGGTGATCGGCTTCGACGACTCGCAGCTGATCGCGTTCACCGACCCGCCGCTGACCACGGTGCGCCAGCCCGTCGCCGCCATGGCCAGCGCCGCCGTCCACGCCCTGCTGGAGGAGGTCCAGGGGAACCCGGTGCGGCACACCGAGTTCGTCTTCCAACCCGAGCTGGTGGTGCGCGGCTCGACGGCGGCGGCGCCCGGCTGACGCCCCGTCAGTGCGTCGCCGCGCTCAGACGGCGGCCAGCGCGTCGATCTCCACCAGCATCTCGGGGCGCGGGAGTTCGACGAAGACGGTGGTGCGGCAGGGCAGCACCCCGCTGGGGCAGTGCGCGCGGACGAAGGCGCCGTACGCCTCGTTCATCGCGGCGAAGTCCTCCCGGCGGGTGAGGTAGACGCGGAACATCAGCACGTCCTCCACGCCCGCGCCGCCCGCCGCGAGGACCGCGCGCACGTTCTCCAAGGTGCGCGCGGTCTGGGCGTGGACGTCGCCCTCGTGCACGTAGGCACCGGTCGCCGGGTCCTGCGGGCCCTGGCCCGAGACCTGGAGCAGCGGGCCCTTCCGCAGGCCCTGCGAGAAGTTCCACGCCGGCGCCGGCGCGTCCTCGGTGCGCACCGCCGTCTTCGCCGTGCCGGTCGCGGGGTGCTGCTCGGGGGTCTCGGACATCGCGTCGCCTTCCGCAGGGGTGGGTGCCGGCGGCAGGGTAGACCACGCGGACCCGCCGGTGGAACGGCGGGGCGGCCCGAGCAGAGGAGCGGACGATGGCGGAGCTGCTGATCAGGGGCGCGCTGGTGGTGGACGGCAGCGGCCGGACGCCGGAACGGGCCGACGTCGCCGTGGACGGCGGCCGGATCACGGCGGTCGGCGGCGCGGGGCTGACCGGCCGGAGGGTGCTGGACGCCGACGGGTTGGCGCTCGCCCCCGGCTTCGTCGACATGCACGCCCACTCGGACCTGTCCCTGCTCACGGAGCCGGCGCACACCGCCAAGGTCGCGCAGGGCGTGACCTGCGAGGTGCTGGGGCAGGACGGCCTGTCCTACGCGCCGGTCGACGACACCACGCTGCCGCAGGTGCGGCAGGCCGTCGCCGGCTGGAACGGCGACCCGCCCGGCCTCGACTTCGACTGGCGCGACGTGGCCGGCTATCTGGACCGGCTGGACCGGGGCGTCGCGGTCAACGCCTGCTATCTCGTGCCGCACGGCTCGGTGCGGATGATGGCCATGGGCTGGGCGGCCAGACCCGCGACCGAAGCCGAGCTGGACGCCCAACGCGCCCTGCTCGCCGAGGGGCTGCGGCAGGGCGCCGTGGGCCTGTCGGCCGGGCTGACCTACGCGCCCGGGATGTACGCGCCGACGGACGAGCTGGTCGCGCTCTGCCGGGTCGTCGCCGCGCACGGCGGGTTCTTCGCCCCGCACCACCGCTCCTACGGCGCGGGCGCGTTGGACGCCTACGCCGAGATGGTCGACGTGGCGCGCCGCTCGGGCTGCCCGCTGCACCTGGCGCACGCCACCCTCAACTTCTCCGTCAACGCCGGGCGCGCGGGCGAGCTGCTGGCGCTGCTGGCCGCGGCCGAGCGGGACGGCGTCGACCTGACGCTGGACAGCTACCCCTATCTGCCGGGCTCCACGACGCTGGCCGCGCTGCTGCCCAGCTGGGCGGCCGAGGGCGGTCCCGAAGCGACGCTGGCGCGGCTGCGCGACCCGGCGGCCCTGGCCCGGATGCGCCACGACCTGGAGGTGGTCGGCTCCGACGGCTGCCACGGGGTGCCCGTGGAGTGGGAGACGATCCGGATCGCCGGCTCCCGCGACCGCTCCGCGCTCGGCGCCACCGTCGCCGAGCTGGCGGCCCGGGGCGGCCGGGAGCCGTTCGAGGTGTGTGTCGCGCTGCTGCTCGGCGACGCGCTCTCCACCGCCATCCTCCAGCTGGTCGGCAACGAGGAGAACGTCCGCGCGCTGATGCGGCACCCGGCGCACACCGGCGGCAGCGACGGGCTGCTGGCGACGGCCCGGCCGCACCCGCGCGGCCACGGCACCTTCCCGCGCTATCTGGGGCGCTATGTGCGGGAGTTGGGGGTGCTGGGGCTGGCCGAGTGCGTGGCGCACCTGGCCGGCACCCCGGCGCGGCGGCTTGGGCTGGCCGACCGGGGCCTGGTGCGGGTCGGCTACCGCGCCGACCTGGTGCTCTTCGACCCGGACACGGTCGCCGACAACGCCACCTTCGACGAGCCCAGGCTGCCGCCGAGCGGCATCCCGTTCACGCTGGTCGGCGGCGTCCCGGTGATCGACGACGGCCGCCCCACCGGCGCCCTGCCGGGGCGCGCCCTGCGCCGCCGCCCGGACGGCACCGTCGGCTGAACCGGCGGCGCCGCCCGTGCGCTTCCGCGCGTTCCTACGGGGCCAGCGCCGGCAGCACCCGCCAGCTCACGTCCGCCGCGTAGGACTCGGGCCGGTCGTAGGCGTGCGGGCCGCCGTCGACCGCGGCCCACACCTCCTCGGCGTAGTGCCTGACGTTGGCGTCGAGTTCGTTGACCGAGGCGAGCCGCACGCTGCCGCCCTCCGCGCCCGGCTGGGCGCAGAAGGTGGCGTCCCGGTCGAACAGCTCGCTGCCGTCGTCGGCGTCCAGCCGCACCCGGAACGAGGAGTGGCGCAGATAGCTGCCCGGCTCGTTCGCCGCCTCCAGCGAGTAGCAGGACGAGTCGGCCAGGCCGCGGCGCACCACGAACGTGGCGTCCTCCCGGTCGGGCGACCCGCTGCCGGCGCCGATCACGTCGGTCCTGGCCAGCGACTCGCTGTGCCGCAGCACCCGGTCGGTGTAGCCGTCCGTGGTGACGCCGAGCGTGATCCGCTCGTCCACGGGCAGCTCGGCGCCGCTGCGCCACAGCGGGAGGGTGACGGCCCAGGTGGCGTCGGCGGCGAAGGACTCGGGGGTGTCCCACGGCCGGTCGCCGCCCTCCCGCGCCAGATGGACGCCCTCCGCGAAGTGGCGTAGGAACGAGCCGGGTTCGTCGAAGGACTCCAGCGATCCGCCGCCGCCCCCGAGCCCCGCCGTGGCGCAGAACGTGGCGGCACCGGCCAGGTCGCCCTCCGACTCCTCGCCCAGCAGCACCCGCCCCTCGCCGTCGTGGCGCAGATAGTGGCCCGGCCTGCCGCTCGCCTCGAACGAGACGCACTCCTCGTCGGCGAGCCCGGGCCGGCCGAGGAAGACCGCGTCCCGCCGGTCCTCGTCGGGGGAGTCCTCGTCGATCGCGTCGGTGCGCGCCACCCCGTCCGCGTGCCGCAGGAAGCGGTCGTCGAAGCCGTCCGTCGTGACCCGCAGCGAGACCGGCTCGCCGGTGCGCACCTCGGTGCCGGCGGCCTGCGCCAGCACGCTCTCGTTGACCGCGCGCACCCGCTCGGCGTCGACCTTCAGCACCTGGCGGTCATACGTCCACAGGCCGTTGACCTCGTTCTCCAGGTCGTAGGGCTCGGTGTAGACCGAACCCGACAGGCCCCTTGAGTGGACGAACCGCGCGACCTCCTCGGTGAGGGTGACGTAGCGGGTGGTCAACGACGCCTCGTCCGGGTACAGCTCGCCGTAGGCGAAGCCGGCGCCCGGCTCCCACTCGTGGCCCTCGACGGCCCGGCCCAGGCCCCCGTACTCGCCGAGCACCGCGATCCGGTTCCCGTCCGGCGGCCGGGTGCCGGGCGACATCTGGTACGCGTGGTCGTCGATCACGTCGCCGTTGCCCGGATCGGGGTCCGACAGGCAGCAGTTGGAGCCCGAGTTGTGGTTGATCGGCCGGGTGTCGTCCAGCTCCCGCACCCGTTCCACGATCCGCCCCGCGTCGTACTCGCCCCAGCCCTCGTTGAACGGGACCCACTGCACGATGGAGGTGATGCCCCGCAGGTTCTCGACCATCCGGTCCAGCTCGGCCTCGTAGTGGGCCTTGCCCTCGGCGCTCGGCTCGTCGACGGTGTCGGGCGAGGGCATGTCCTGCCAGACCATCAGGCCCAGCCGGTCCGCGTGGTAGAACCAGCGCGCCGGCTCCACCTTGATGTGCTTGCGGACCATGTTGAAGCCCAGCTCCTTCTGCCGCTCCAGGTCCCAGGCCAGCGCCTCGTCCGTGGGCGCCGTGTACAGCCCGTCCGGCCAGTAGCCCTGGTCGAGGGTGCCGAGCTGGAAGACGAACTCCCCGTTGAGCAGCGGGCGCATCACCCCGCCGACCTCGGCCATGCCCAGCGAGCGCATCCCGAAGTAGCCGCCGACGCTGTCCCCGGACGCCTGCCCGTCCGGCCCGGTGAGCGTGACCCGCAGGTCGTAGAGGAACGGGTCGTCGGGCGACCACAGCCGCGCGTCGGGCACCGGCACCGACAGCGTGCCGCCGACCTCGCCGGTGGCGCTGCCCACCACCGTCTGCCCGTCGAGCACCTCGGCCCGCACCCCGTGCCCCTCGGCGCCCTCCGCCCGCACCACCAGGTCCAGCGCGCCGCCCGGCACGTCGGGCGTGGTGTCCAGGTGGGTGATGTGCGCGGCCCGCACCGGCTCCAGCCACACGGTCTGCCAGATGCCGGAGTTGGCGGTGTAGAAGATGCCGTCCGGCTCCAGTCGCTGCTTGCCGATCGGGAAGTCGCCGGCGTCCACGGGCGAGTGGGCGCCCACCACGATCTCGTTCCCGCCCGGCACCAGCGCGTCGGTGACGTCGAAGGAGAACGGGTCGAAGCCGCCGGTGTGCCGGCCGACCTCCGTGCCGTTGACCCAGACCCTGGCCTCCCAGGTGACGGCGCCGAAGTTCAGCTTGACCCGGTCGCCCGCCCACTCCTCGGGGACGGTGAAGTCGCGCCGGTAGAACATGGTGTCCTCGTGGCGCTGGACGCCGGAGAGCGCCGACTCGATCGGGTAGGGCACCAGCACCGCCTCGTCGAGCGTCTCGCCGACGGGCGGGGCGTCGAGGTCCTCGGCCCCGGTGAACTCCCAGACGCCGTTGAGGTTCAGCCAGTCCGGGCGGGTCAGCTGCGGGCGCGGGTACTCCGGCAGCGCGTTGTCCGGGCCGACCTGGTCGGTCCACGGGGTGGTCAGCGGGGGGTCCTTGGGCTCCCAGACGGGCGCGCCGGACGCCGAGGGCGCCAGCGCGACCGCCAACGAGACGGGCAGCAGAAGCGCGAGCAGCGCTCCCACGAGCCGTCTGGCGGCTCTGGTCACAGACAGGGGCATGGGTGAACTCCTGTGTGGGATGCGGACGGGGGGAGCGGCCGAGCCCGGACCCCGGGGGTCTCCCGAGGGCTTCCCGTGCTCGACTCCTTCGTGAACGGAGGCGACCGAGGCGACAGAGTCACACAGAATCGCTAGCGCTTCCCGTGGTCCCACACCGGAGAAGCGGGGACGAGAGCCGGACAGGACCGGGGAAACGCCCCAGAAGGTAACGGAGGATCGCGTTCCTGCCTAGCCAACGCGTTTGAATCCGTTGGTAGTTGAGCGCATCACCGGACGTGAGGCCCCGTCAACCCCCGGTGCCCGGACGGCTTTCCAGGGCAGCGAACGGCCCCGACCGGGCGGGCGCGTGAGGCCGTGAAGGCCCTCCGCCCGGTCGGGGCTCCGCGGGCAACGTAGCAGCCCGCAAGTACTTGCGAAAGAGTTTGCGAAGCGGCCCGGCGATCCGGACCGCCGCCCCGCCTCAGTCGCCCAGCATCGCCAGCTCGCCCCCGTCCTTCAACGTCGCCGTCAGCCGCGCCTGCGCCCCCTCCTCGGCCGGCAGCGCCAACGTCCGCCCCTCGCCCCTGCCGGTGACCCCGCCCCCGGCCGCGATCCCCTCGACCTCCTCGCTGCCGGCCGCCAGCAGATACCAGCCGGCGTCCGGCGCACGCCACAACACCCCGCTCACCACGCCCGGAAGCCGCTCCCCGCACGACGCCGTGTCCTGCGCCGACGCCGTCACCACCGCCGGCTCCTCCTCCCCGCGCGACGGGTCGAGGAAGTGTGTCCACGCCCGCACGCCCGTCCCACGCCAGGTCTCCGCCCGCCCGCACACCCACCGCGCCGTGCCGCCGTCACCCGGCAGCGACTGCTCGGCGAACTCCCACGCGTTCACCGCGCGCACCCCGCCACCGCCGATCGACGGCAGATGGCACGCCAACGGCGCCCACGCCTCCCGCGTCGTGCTCAACGACCCGCCGTCGCCCGCCACCCCCGGCGCGCCGTGCGTCAGCCGCGCCGGCGTCAACTCGCCCAGATCCGCCAGCAGCAGCGGTCCCTCGGCGCCGTCCGCCGTCAGCTGGAGCGCCGACACCTCCGTGCACGCGTCTTCCTCCGCCGGCGTGTGCACCGGGCCCGTCACCCCGTCCTCGTCCACCGGCAGCTCGGCCGCGGCCGTCCTCGGCTGGAGCAGGTCCGCCGCCGCGGCCTCCGTCACCCAGGGCGCCGTCAGGTACCGCGTGTCGCCGTCGCCGCGCTGCACCACCACCGCCGAGGAGTCCGCCAACCCCGCGCCGTCGGTCCGCGCCAGATCCAGCGCCACCTCGCCGTCCCTGGCACCCGTCGGCTCCGCATAGCGCACCAGCCGCAGCCCGTCGTGCAGCAGCACCACCGACACCCCGCCGACCTCGCCCGCGAAGAGCAGCTGCGCCGGCCCGGGTGGCGGCCCCGACTGGGTGCCGGGCGTCGCCGACACCTTCACGTCGTCCCCCGGCCTGGCCCACACCGCCAACGCCCGCCGCAGCAGGCCGGTGTCGTCCAGCGCCGAACCGCGCGCCGGCCACACCGAGAAGTCCGTGCGCGACCCGTGCCGCCAGGCGTCGGCCGACGCCTGGCGCAGCCCCTCCGGGGCCAGCGCCGCCCGCGCCGCCGCGTTCTCGCTGTACGGCGGCGCCGCGGCGCCGTCCGCGCCCCAACCGGCGGGCAGCACCGTCAGACCCCCCGCCACCAGCGCCACCGCCACCGCGCCGAGCAGCGCCGCCCGGCCGCGCCGCCGTCGGCGCAACAGGTCGGTGGGGCGCGCCTGGAGCGCGCACGGGTCGATCAGCGGCGCCTCGCTCTCCACCGAGTCGGCCGCCGCCATCGCCGACTCGATCCGCTGCTCTCGCTCCCCGGCACCGGCCAGCAGCAGCCGGATCTCGGCCGGACTCAACCCGTCGATCCTGCGCAGCGCGTACGCCGCGCGCGCCGCCGGCGAGAGCACCCCGAGCCGCTGGTCGAGGGCCACCTCGTCCGGCTCGCCCGCCTTGGGGAAGAGCCGCAGCCCCCACACCCGAGGCAGCGCGGGAGGCGGCTTCGGCAGCCACCCCATCTCGCGCCCCGCCCACCGCGCCGGCCGCCCCGCCGCCAACGCGGCGCGCACCACCCGCAGCCGCAGCAGCGCGTACCCCGCGTCGGTCGCCGGGGGAGGGGCGGCGGAGCCGCCGCGCTGCGCCGGCAGCACCGGCGGCGCCTCCTCAGCCGAACGGCCGCGCGGCAGCGCGCGTTGCGCCAGGGCGTGCGCGTCGAGCACGCGCCGGTGGCGCCCCAGGGAGGCGGGCAGGATCAGGTACCCGAGCCTGACCAGCCGGGGATAGTGCTCGACCAGCGCCGCCTCGGCCTGGTCGATGGCCAGCGGGGGAGCGGGCCGCCGGGTGTCGCTGGGGGAGATGTCACTGGATGGCACAACCGCAGAACGAGCCGTCGACCCGACGGTTACGGAGCGCCGCGCTTCCCCGGCGCACGCCTCATGCGCCCCGCGCGGAACGGGGAACGCGCGCCGGCGCACACGCCCCTCCGGCCGCCAGCGGTGCTCCGGCGGTCAGCGCTGCTCCGGCAGTCAGGGCTGCTCCGGCGGTCAGGGCTGCTCCGCCGCCAACGCCCCTCCGGCGGTCAGCGTTCCAGATAGGCGAGGACCGCGAGCACCCGACGGTTGTCGTCGTCGGACGGCGGAAGCCCCAGCTTCGCGAAGATGTTGGAGGTGTGCTTGGCCACCGCGCGCTCGGTCACCACCAGCCGCTCCGCGATCGCCGCGTTGGAACGCCCCTGCGCCATCAGCTCGATCACCTCGATCTCGCGCGGGGTCAGCTTCTCCAGCGGAGAGCCCTGGCTGCTGCGCTGCGCCAGCAGCTGCTGGATCACCTGCGGGTCCATCGCCGTGCCGCCGCTGGCCACCCGCCGCACGGCGTCGATGAACTGGTCCGCGTCGAACACCCGGTCCTTCAGCAGATAGCCGACGCCGCCGTTCCCGTCCGCCAGCAGCTCCCGCGCGTACAGCTGCTCCACGTGCTGGGAGAGCACCAGCACCGGCAGCCCCGGCTGCTCGGCGCGCGCCTGGAGCGCGCACTGCAACCCCTCGTCCGTGAACGACGGCGGCAGCCGCACGTCCACCACCGCCACATCCGGCTTCAACTCGGCGAGCGCCCGCGTGAGTTCGGGACCGTTGTCCACGGCGGCGGCCAGCTCGAAGCCGTGCGCCTCCAGCAGGCGGACCAGACCGTCCCTGAGCAGAAACAGGTCTTCGGCGACAACAACCCGCACGGAACTCTCCGTCTCCAGGCGTCTCGAAGACCTCCTGCGACGTCTTCGGACCGCCCCTGTGCTGAACGTTCCCCCGACCCGGTCGGCGGGGCCCAACCCGGGGCGTCACGCTCCGCCGCGCCCGGGGCGCCCCTAGCCTATGCCGTCCCGGCCCCACCCGTGCCCCGCCAGGTCCGGGAGACGCGGGCGGGGCCGGGACGGAGCCGGGAGCCGGCGGGCACCGAGCCGGGAGCGGGCCCGGATCAGTGCGGAACGACCGTGGACAGCACCGACGGCAGCCCCGTCCAGTCGGAACTGGCCACCGTCGCGCCGCCGGCCGCCAGCTCGTTCACACGCGCCAGGGCCTCCTCCTCGGTCGGGTCGGTCGCCGAGATCGGCGGGGCCACGTTGTGCGCGTCGGTCATCACCAGCAGATAGCCGCGCTCGTTGTACCAGCCGGTGTCCACCGACTCCAGGTAGGTCGGGGCGCTCCCGTCGAAGACCACGAACCAGGGCCGCAGCGACTCCTCGTAGCGCCCCACCCTCGGATCCCCGGCCTCGGCACCCAGCACCGCGGGGAAGGCGACCGCCCGGTCCAGCTCGCCGGAGGCCGACAGGTCCCGCAGGTGCCGGCCGTACTCCTCGTCGGTCCACAGCTCGTCGAACGGATTGCCCTGCTCGACGGTCCCCGGTATCAGATGGATGAGAAACCTCCCCGCCAGCTCGTCCCTGCCCGGCCAGCCGTCCGCCGCGACGGCCTCGTCCAACGACGCGTGGCCCGCGGCCAGTTCGCCCGGCCGGTACACCGCGTCGCCCAGGGTCTCCTCCACCAGCGCGTCGAACGCGGCGGGGCCGCGCCCCAGGTTGTCGGCGAAGCCGTCCTTCAGCTCGAACTTCAACTGGATCGGCCGGTGGCCCGGGTTCGCGTCGTGCCACGTCCGCAGGTCGGTCAGGCAGGCCGCGAGCCCCTGGTCCCGTTCCCCGGAGCGCAGCCCGTCCGGGCTGGTCGCGCCGACGCAGTTGTTCTGGTTGGTGAACGGGCTGTCGTGCCCGACCCGCCAACCGGAGCCGAAGAAGTTGGTCCAGACGTCCAGTTCGAGCATTCCCGCCCCGGAGTCCAGGGCGTCGGCGAGATAGGGGAACGCGCTCTGGAGGTAGGCGTTGTGCACGCCGACCGAGGTGCTGGCCGCGTACCCCGCGTCGGCCGCCGCACCCGGCTCGGCCGCCCGCACCCCGCTGCCGGCCATCACCAGCACACAGGCGCCACCGACGGCCACCACGCCGCCGAACCCGCGCCTGCCGTGCGTCTTCCGGTCCCTGGACCTGGTCATCCGCGCCACCTTCACTGTGGGGAGGGGAAGTTACGACGTGTCACGCGCCGGGAGACGCGTGCGACACGGCGTCAGCGTAGGGCAGTTGTCATGCCCGCGCGATGATGGCGAGGCGAACGCGGGGGACACGGCGCCTGTCGTCCACGGTGCGAAGCCCACCCGCGCCCCGGGCTCCTGCGGCTACCGCGCGCCGCTCGCCCGCTCACCGAGGATCCGGCCGACGACCCGCCTGCCCTCCGCGAGCTCGGCCCCGCCGGCCGGCAGCGCCCTGGCACAGGTCGTCAACGCCTTCCACAGCGCCCACCCGCGCCCCCGCTCCCAGGCCGCCGGATCCACGCCCATCCGGTCACGGAACGCCCGCCGGCTGCCGGGCGTCAGCAGCGTCCAGGCGATGGCCAGATCGCAGGCGGGATCGCCGACACCGCAGGTGCCGAAGTCGATGACGGCGGCGAGGACACCGTTCGCCACCAGCAGGTTCCCCGGCGCGACATCGCCGTGGAACCACACGGGACGCCCGTCCCACGGCGCGCGCAGCGCCGACCGCCAGACCTCCCACGCGCGCTCCACCGGGACCTGCCGGGCCAGCGTTCCGAGAGCCTCGCGGACCTGCCCGTCGTAGGTCGTCAACGGCCCGCCGCGGAACCAGTTGTGCTGCCCGGGCGCCGGCCCGCCCGCCGGGTCCACCGCGCGCAGGGCGACGAGGAACCGCGCGAGAGACGTCCCGAACTCCGTGAGATCCGCGATGTTCTCCCGGCGCGCGGGCGCACCGTCGAGCCACGGGTGGACCGACCACGGGTGGGGATACCCCTCACCCGGGACGCCCCTGGCCAGCGGCACCGGAACGGGCAGCGGCAGCCGCGGCGCCAGGACCGGCAGCCACCGCTGTTCCTTGTCGATCGCCTCCGCGTAGGGCGCCGCGCTCGGCAGCCGCACCGACAGCCGGCTCCCCAGCCGGAACGTCCGGTTGTCCCACCCCTCCTCGGCCACCGGCCGGACCGGGAGCCCGGCCCAGCGGGGGAACTGCGCGGCGACCAGGCGGCTCACCAACGGCGCGTCGACGGGAAGACGCGTGGGCACGGGAGCGACGCCGTGGCTCGGGGGCAGCTCGCCGCCTGGTCCGGTCAACCGCCGCCGCCGTTCACCGAGGGCTCGTCGAGCGCGGCGGCCTGGATGCCGCGGTGGTCGAGGATGCTGGCGTACGTCCCGTCCTCGAACAGCGACTCCAGGGCCGCGGCGACCGCGTCGCGCAACCGGTCCTGCCCCGCGGGGACGGCGATACCGCGGAACCCCTGGTGGCGCGGGTCGAGGCCGGTGTCCAGCCCGTACTCGCCGTGGGCGTTGCCGAACGACGCCGCCTGCGAGTACAGCAGCACCGCGGCGTCCGCCTCGCCGGCGTCGACCGCCTCCGCCATGGCGGTCAGCTCCGTGAGGCCGATCACCCGCGGCTCCTCGTCGCAGCCGGCGGTGAGGTCCCGCACCGTGGCGAGGTTGTCCTCGTCGTCCCAGGTGGTCAACGACCGTCCGCACCACTCCTCGGGCGCGCCCGACAGCATCCGCCGCTCGTCGGTGAGGACCCCGGGGCCGTCGGCGAAGTGGTTGACGAAGTCCACGCCCAGCCGTTCACGGTTGTCCGGCCGGTCCACGTAGGCGGACATCGCGAGCTGGCCGGGATACGTCGCGCTCTCCCGCACCGCGGACTCCGCCGCCGCCTCGCCGTCCTCGGCCTGCTCGAACGTGACGGCCACGCCCAGCCGTTCGCCGAGCTCCTCGGCCAGGTCCACCTCGAAGCCGGAGGGCCGCCCGTTGTCCGTGTAGAGCACCGGCTGGTGGCTCTCGGCCACCCACACCGTGAGCACGCCGGCCTCCCGTACCGCGTCCGGCAGCAGCTCGGCCAGCGGCGCCCCGTCGTCGGCACCCGCGCCGCCCGCGCCCCCGCCGTCGTCCTCGTTCCCGGCGCTGCCCGCGTTCCCCCCGCCGTCCTCGTCGGCCGTGCCCGAGCCGCTCCCGTTCTCCGCGCCACGGGCCTCGCCGCCGCCCCCGTCGTCGTCGCCCGAGGTGGCCAGCAGCGTCACCGGAACGGCCACCGCCAGCACCACCGCGGCGGCCACCCCGGCGAGCACCGCGCCGCGCCGCCGCCCGCGCGGGAGGGCCGTCGGCGCGTCGGGCGCGGCGCCGCCGGGCGGTAGCGGCGTAGGCGTCGGCGGATGGGCCGGCGGCGGTGGCGTCGCCCCGGCCGCCGCCACCGGAGTCTCGATCTCCAGCAGCGCCGCCGCGTCCTGCCCCAGCCGCGCCGTCAACGACGCGGGCAACCAGAAGCCCTCGCCGGAACGCGCGCTCCCCACCGCCTCGATCTCGTCCAACGACGGCCGCTCCGCCGCGTCCCGCCGTAGACAGCGCTCCACCAGCGCCCGCAACTCGCCCCGCAACGGCCCGTCCTCGGGGCCCAGGTGCGGCTCCTCGTGCATCACCCGGTAGAGCACCGTGTGGGTCGGCGCCCCGTCCCAGCCGAACGCGTGCCGCCCGGTCGCCGCGTACGCCAGCACCGCGCCCAGCGCGAACACGTCCGCCGCGCCGGTCAGCCGCTCGCTCCTGATCTGCTCCGGCGGCATGTAGCCGGGCGACCCCACCATCGCACCGGTGCGCGTCACCACACTGCTGCCCCCGAGCCCGGCGTCCACCGCGCGGGCGATACCGAAGTCGATGACCTTCGGGCCCTCCAACGTCACCATCACGTTCGACGGCTTCAGATCGCGGTGCACCAGCCCGTGGCCGTGGATGTCCCGCAACGCCAGCGCCAGACCGAACGCCAACGCCCACACCGACGTCTCGGGCAGCGGCCCGTGCAGCCGCTCCACCACGTTCCCCAGCGGCGGGCCCGCCACATAGCCGGTCGCCACCCACGGCACGGCCGACTCGGTGTCGCAGTCCAGGACCGGCGCCGTCCACAGCCCGCCGACGCGCCGTGAAGCCTCCACCTCGGCCCGGAACCGCCGCCTGAACTCCGGCTCCGACGCCAGGTCCCCGCGCACCACCTTCACCGCGGCCATCCGGCCACCGGCCGAACGCCCCAGGTAGACCCGGCCCATACCGCCCGCGCCCAGCCGCCCCAGCAGCCGGTAGGGACCCACGGACGTCGGGTCCTCCGCGCCCAGGGGCTCGGGACCGAACGCCCCACCCGGCCGCTGCTCCACCACGCCGCCTCCTCGAAGCGTCGCCCGCACCCGCCCGTACGGCGGGCGCCACGATCGTAACGGCCAGGCGCCGCCCGGCGGCGGCGCTCCGCGGGAGGCCGAGCCCCGCGGCGCGACGCCAACGGGCCGGGCCCGCCGGGGAATTCGGCCGGAAACCGCCCTCCCCACGCGCGCCCGGCCCGTCGGACCCCCGCCGTTACTCCGCCCCGACCTGCCCCAACCGCGTCAGGTTGCACGGGATCTCGATGGTGACCAGCGTCGGCCCGCCCTCCGGGCTGCTCACGGCCAGCACCCCGTCGAACGCGCCCAGCCGCCGCTCCAGCCCGCGCAGCCCGCTGCCGCCCTCCAACGACGCGCCGCCCCTGCCGTTGTCGGTGATCGCGATCCGCAGGCTGCGGTCCTTGCGGTTGTAGTAGATGTCCAGCCAGATGCGTTCCGCCCCCGAATGCTTGGCCGCGTTGGTCAACACCTCACTGACCGCGAAGTACGCCGCCGCCTCCACCGGCTCCTCCAGCCGGCCTGGCAGCTCCACGTCGACCTCGACCGGCACCTGCATCCGCAGCGCCAACGCCCGCGCCGCGTCGCCCAGGCCCCGCTCGGCCAGCACCGGCGGATGGATACCCCGCACCAGGTCCCGCAGCTCCGTCAACGCCTCGGCCGAGTTCGCCCGCGCCTGCGCCAGCAGCTGCTTCGCCTG
The DNA here is from genome assembly GCF_006335015.1 of Streptomyces sedi. Lineage (GTDB taxonomy): Bacteria > Actinomycetota > Actinomycetes > Streptomycetales > Streptomycetaceae > Streptomyces > Streptomyces sedi. The sequence continues at coordinate 163,920 of NZ_VDGT01000006.1, read as the reverse complement.
GTCCGGGTCCTTCTCGATCAGCGCCTCGACCGCGCCCAGACTCATGCCCATCGCGACCAGCCTGGCCTGCGCCCCGTCGTGCAGGTCCCGTTCGATGCGCCGCAGCTCGGCCGCCGAGTCGTCCACCGCGTCGTGCCGGGTCTCCTGGAGCCGCGCGACCCGCTGCGCCAGCAACTGCTTCTCCGGCGCACCGATCAGCACCCGGGTGAAGTGGAAGTGCACCTCGACCAGACGCGTGTTGTACCGCAGCCCGCCCAGCAGGAACGCCAGCCCGCAGGCCCCCGCGACCAGCGACGACAGAAAGCCGCTCACCGGCACGAACGCCCACCAGTAGGTGCCGATCGCGTCCACGATCGGGACCCACACCCCCGACGCCAGCACGATGCCCCACAGCCCGTAGGACAGCAGCCCGAACGGCAACACCGCCAGCAGGAAGCCGACCACCGCGTCCGGCAGCAGCCACAGCACGTCCCGCCACGTCGCCGAGTCCTTCAACAGCTGGATCGCACGGTCCACCTGGCCGGCGAGCCCACCGCGCGGATCGTGCGGCAGCTGCCGGTACGCCACCGGGATGTCGATCCCGTACCAGCGGCTGGCGTACGCGCGCCGCAGGTTGGCGTGGGCCCGGATCGCCACCACCAGCCAGGGGATGGCCAGCAGCCCCAGGCCGAGCGGAATCAGCGCCAGGGACACCACGAAGAGGATGAACAACGTCAGCGACACGCCGATCGACAGCAACGTCAGCAGCAGCCCCTGGGCCGCAGCCAGCAGGCCGCCCCGCGCCTGTTCCCGTTTCATGTCCTCGTCGACCCTCTCGCTCGCTCGCCCTGTGGCCACAAGTCTCGCCTGCCGAAAGGGGGAGCGTAACGGGGGGAGACCCCGAACGCCCGGTGGTGTTGAGTACACCAGGCCGTTACCGCTGGCCGGCGCGGGTGTCCTCGCCGCGCCGGCCACCGGTCGCGGACGCCGGGGCGGCGGGCTCAGACGTGACCGGCGCGCTCCAACTCCGCGCAGCAGGTCTCCACCAGCAGCCGGGTCACCACGTAGGGGTCGCAGTTGGCGTTCGGACGACGGTCCTCGATGTACCCCTTCTTGTCGCGCTCCACCTGCCAGGGGATGCGCACCGAGGCACCGCGGTCGGAGACCCCGTAGCTGTACGCGTCCCACGGCGCCGTCTCGTGCGCCCCGGTCAGCCGGTCCTCGACACCGGTGCCGTAGTTCCGCACATGGTGCAGCGGCTTGCCCTCCGCGCCCAGCGCGTCGCAGGCCGTGACGATCGCGTCATAGCCCTCGCGCATCGCACGCGTCGAGAAGTTCGTGTGCGCCCCCGCGCCGTTCCAGTCGCCCTTGGCCGGCTTGGGGTCGAGCGTCGCCGACACCCCGAAGTCCTCGGCGGTCCTGTACAGCAGCCAACGGGCCACCCACAGCTGGTCGGCGACCTCCAGCGGGGAGAGCGGCCCCACCTGGAACTCCCACTGCCCCGGCATCACCTCGGCGTTGATCCCGGAGATCCCCAGGCCCGCCCGCAGACAGTTCTCCAGGTGCGCCTCGACGATCTCCCGGCCGTGGATCTCGTCCGCGCCGACACCGCAGTAGTAGCCGCCCTGCGGCGCGGGAAACCCGTTCTCGGGGAAGCCCAGCGGGCGCGAGCCCTGGAAGAACGTGTACTCCTGCTCGATGCCGAAGAGCGGCTCCTGGCCCCCGAACCGCTCGGCCACCGGCCGCAGCAGCGCCCGGGTGTTGGAGGAGTGCGCGGTGTCGTCCGTTTCGAGGACCTCGCACAGCACCAGCAGGTTCTCGCCGCCCCTGATCGGGTCGGGGAAGCTGGCGACCGGCTGGAGCACCCGGTCGGAGGCGTGGCCCTCCGCCTGGTTGGTGCTGGAACCGTCGAAGCCCCACACCGGGGGCTCCGCGCCGTCCGCCAGGATCTTGGTCTTGGAACGCAGCTTGGCGGTCGGTTCCGTGCCGTCGATCCAGATGTACTCGGCCTTGTAGCTCACGGTCATGACTCCTCGGGGGCGTCTCGGGGGCAACGCGGGTGCGCGCGGGCACGCGTTCACCGGCGCGCCACCGCGCGCACGCGCCGGCGCGCGGCGGGATACGCCCGTCGCGGAACGTTGGCCACAGCCTCGCCAGCGGCGATTGCCCTTCCGTTGCCCGGCCGTTAAGCGGCTGTGAACCACCGGCCGCCGTCCCCGGCCCGGTAACGAGATCGCCGGCGCCCCACACCGCACTAAGGTGTGGGCGCACGACGAGAAGGCGAGCGAGGGAGAGGCGTCGACGATGAGGATCGGCCTGCTCGGTACCGGCCCCTGGGCCGCCGACACCCACGGCCCCGGCCTGGCGGAACACCCGGGCGTGCGGCTGGTCGGCGTCTGGGGACGCAGGCCCGAGGCGGTCGCCGCGCTGGCGCACACCCTCCGCACCCGCCCCTACGACACCCCGGACGCCCTCTTCGCCGACTGCGACGCGGTGGCCTTCGCGCTGCCGCCCGATGTCCAGGCGCCGCTCGCGGTGCGCGCCGCGGAGGCCGGCTGCCACCTGCTGCTGGAGAAGCCGATCGCCACCACCGTCGCCGGCGCCCGCGCGATCGCCGACGCCGTGGCCGCGCGCCGACGCGCCTCCGTGGTCTTCTGCACGCTCCGTTTCGCGCCGGAGACCGCGGCCTGGGTCGAGGCCCAGTGCGGCACCGACAACTGGCTGACCGGCAGCGCCGAATGGTTCTCCCCGGTCTTCGCCGGCTCCGACTCCCCCTACCGGCACTCCACCTGGCGGCGCGAACGCGGCGCGCTGTGGGACATCGGACCGCACGCGCTGTCCGTGCTGCTGCCCCCGTTGGGCGACGTCACCGACCTCGGGGCGATCCGCGCCATCCGGGGCCCCGGCGACACGGTCCACGCCGCGCTCCGCCACACCTCGGGAGCCTCCAGCACCTTCACCGTCAGCATGTCCATGCCGGCACAGGCCGCCGGAGTCTCCGCCGAGCTGCGCGGCGCGGCCGGCGTCTCCAACCTGCCCGAACGCGCCGCCGGCGGCCCCGTCCGCCCCTACCGGCGCGCCGTCGACGCACTCACCGAGGCCGCCGCCGGCGGCCGGTCCCACCCCTGCGACGTGCGCTTCGGCCTGCGCGTCACCGAGATCCTCGCCGCGGTCGAGGCCGCGCTCGACGCCTGACGGCACGCGCCCCCGCGCCCGCGCGACGGCGGACACGGGGGCGCGCGCTGGCGCTCAGGTGCGCGGATGGTGGCCGAGCGCGACCGCCACCTCCTGCACGTTCCGGTAGGCGTGCTCCTCGGGCAGCTCGGCGCGGACCGTCTCGATCAACGGCTCGGGCGCGTGGTTCTCGTCCAGCGCCGCGAGCACCCCCGGACGCTCCGCCGGGAAGTCCGTCCGTCGCAGATAGCGCGCCAGCTCGAAGCGGAACGCCTCGTCGTCCCGCTCGCCGGGGTCGCCCCCCGCGCCCGGCCGCACCGGGCCGCCGGCCAGCGGCGGATCGTCGTCGGCCGCCGGCTCCGGGTCGTGCCACTCCTCGGCCCTCGACGGCCGCTCGCCGCGCAACATGCCCTGAAGCTCATGCTTCATCTCGTCGTCGCGACGCGGGCTGTACTGGTCGCTCCCACGCTGCTGCATGGCTTCCTCCTCACCACGTCGGGGAACGCCCCGGGTACCCGCCGGCGCGCGCCCCACACGACGCGCCGGCGTGCGCGCGGCCATGCCGAGCGCGCCGGCACGGCCGCCCGTCGGGGGAGTGGTTTGCCGCCGAGGGGGCGGGGAACTCGTCGGATCCGGGTCGGTGAGCGGCCTGGGCAAGGGAACATCGCAAAGGCTTCGGAACGGGGAAATCAGGGGCCCCACCCGAGGCGTGCTCGCGCCCACCCACACCGCCACCGGTCCGCCCCACCCGCCGGCGTGCGCGCCCCGTTCACCCGCACCGCGCCCCCGGTTCACGCGCCTCGTTGTCCGCCGGCCGCCGCGCCCAGCAGCGAGTGCCAGGCCGAGTCGATCACGGTCTCCTCGTCATCGGCGGCCTCCGGCAGCACCGCCGGTATGGCGCGGGCGAGTTGCGCCCGCCCCAGCTGGTCGCAGTACGCGTGCAGCGCCCGGCTCCTCGCCTCCTCGCGCGGCAGCGCCAACTCCGTCTCCAGCAGCGCCGCGAGCGCCTCCAGCCGCCGCGTTATCACCCGTTCCAACGTCGCCGCCACGCGTGGCTGCCCGGCCTCGGCGAGCAGCGCCAGCTCCGTCGGGTCCCGATGGGCCAGGCCGGTCATGGTGCGCAGCAACTCACGCCCGCGCGCGGCCGGATCGTCCTCACCGGCGGCCACGGCCTCGGTCAACTCCTCGGTCGAGCGTGCCTCCCAGCCGGCGAGCGCCGCGTCGATCAGGGCGTCACGGTTGGCGAAGTGCCAGTAGAAACTGCCCTTGGTCGCGCCGAGCCGCGCGGCCAAGGGCTCGATGGCGATGGCACTGAGGCTTCCCTCGTCCCGCAGCGCGTCGAGCGCCGCCTCCGCCCAGTCCGCTGCCGTCAAACGGCGTCGGGCTACCCGTCGTTGTGGCATGGGAGAAAGGTAACGTAAAGTTAAAACCATGCGGAGGCGTATGGTGATATGTCCCGTAAAGTGATGCGCTTCGCCCCGACCGTCGCCCCCGCCCACTCCCGTTGACTCGCGTCACGGTGCTCTCGTCACGGCGGGCTCCACCCCCGCGACGTCACCCTTTCGCCCCTCGCGCCTCGGGCCGATCCCTCGCCGGCTCCCCGCCGGTCACACGGCCGAAGGTCCCTCCGGCCGCGCCCCGTTCCCGCCGCTACCGCTACTTGTCCGACTTCTCCAGCGCGCTGCCCTCCAGCCCGCCCGCCGTGGAGGGCGCGGGGCCCTCGGTGCGCACCCGCTCCACCTCGTGCAGCGACTCGCGCAGATCGGCCAGCCAGGCGTCGGAGTGCCGTTCCACCAACCGCACACACCAGGCCAGCGCGTCGCTCCTGCTGCGCGCCACGCCCCCCGCGATCAGGGTGTCGAGCACCAGCCGCTCGGGCTGCTTCAGCCGGGTCATCACCGGCGCGGAGATGTGGGTGAACATCTCCTGGCTGTGGCCGCAGCGCGCCCCCCACGAGAGCTGCCGCCGAAAACGGATCTGCGCCTCCCGCGCCACCTCGACCCGCTGCGCCCTGGTGCGCTCGCGGAACTCGGTGATGCGCCCCTCGCAAGCCGCCTCGAACTCCGTGAGCGACGCCTCCGCGGGGAGGTCCGGCTCCGGTATCCGCCCGATGACCGTGATCTCCTCGCGGTCGGCGGAAACCTCCACCAGCTCGGTGAACCAGGACTCCGGCAGTCGGCCGACAAACCAGCCGTGCAGCTCCTGCCGCCCCTTGTCTGTAATCATGTAATCAATATTACGCGTGCGGGTTACCCGTCGGTCCAGTGCCCCGCGTTACGGAACGGTCGCAACATGCCGGACGCCGCCCAGGAGTTGGGAGAAAACGGTCGAAGGTCGAACGCCGTCGGCGCGCGAGAACGCCCCGCCCCACCGGCGCGGGCGCCGACGGAACGGGGCAGACGGACGGGGCCGTGCGCGCGACCCTCAGCGCTGCCGGTCGCGGAAACGGTAAGCGGCCCGCTGCGTGCGGCTGATCGCCTTCCAGCGGGTGGCCTGCTCGGCCCGCAGCCGCGCGTCGGTGCGCGCCGCCGCCCAGGCGTTCTCCCGCAGCAACTTGCGGTAGCTGGTCAGCCGACGCTCCGGCAACTCGCCGGACTCCACGGCGGCCAGCACCGCACAGCCCGGCTCCACCCGGTGGGCGCAGTCCCCGAACCGGCACTCCCCGGCCAGCGCCTCGATGTCGGCGAAGACCTGCCCGAGCCCGTCGGCCGCGTCATGCAGCCCGACCCCGCGCAGCCCCGGAGTGTCGATCAGCACCCCGCCGCGCGGCAGCGGCAGCAACTCCCGGCGCACGGTGGTGTGCCGCCCCTTGCCGTCCACCTCGCGGATCTCGCCGGTGGCGAGCGCCTCCTCGCCCAACAGGGCGTTGCCCAACGTGGACTTGCCGGCCCCGGAGGTGCCCAGCAGCACCACCGTGCCGCCCAGCAGCGCCCTGAGCGCCTCGACGCCCTCGCCGCGCAGCGCGCTGGTCGCCACCACGTCGACACCGGGCGCCAGCGAGGCGGCCTCCTCCAGCAGCGCCCCCGGATCGGCGCACCGGTCGATCTTGGTGAGGGCGACGACCGGCCGGGCCCCGCTCTCCCAGGCCAGCGCCAGCAGCCGCTCCAGCCGGCCGGCGTCCCAGGAGCCACCCGCGGGGACGGCCACCACCACGGTGTCGACATTGGCGGCGAGCACCTGGCTGTGGGAGTCGCGGGACGCCGTGGCCCGCACGATCGCGGTGCGGCGGGGCAGCAGCGCCTCCAGGCGCGGCTCGCCGCCGGCCTCAGCGGCCCGCAGCGCCACCCAGTCGCCCGTGCAGGCGCCGGGCGGGCCGCTCTCGACGCGCACCGGGCCGACCCCGGCGACCAGGTCGCACCGGCCGCGGTCGACCCGCACCACCCGCGCCGGCGACAGCCCGCGCCCCGCGTGCTCCTCGAAGGCGGCGGCCCAGCCGCCGTCCCAGCCGAGCGCGGCCAACGCGCCGGCGCCGGCGGAGTCTTCGGGCCCCGGGACGAGTGACGAGGAGCCCGGGGAGGAGTCCGAGGGGGAGTCCGAGGGGGAGTCCGAGGGGGAGTCCGAGGAGAAGCCCGACGAAGCCTCGGAAGAGGAGTCGGAAGAGGAAGAAGAAGAGAACTCGGAGGGGAAAGAGAAACGCGAACTCATGACAGATGAGCACCCTTGGGTAAGGGTCCCGCGCGCGACGGCGGACACGCGTCGGTCAGGCGGCGGCCGGGACCCGGGGAAGAAGAGGGAACTGCGGTGCGCTGCTCGGAGCAGGCGTCGTCTGCGCGGCCATCGACCTCACCTCCCACTCTCCAGGACCCCTCAAGGGGCCGACGTCACAAGCCCGTTCACCGTACCACCGGGCTCCCCAGACCCGCCGGGAATTGTCGACCGCCGGCCGCCGCGTCAGCGCTTGAGGAAGACGAGCAGGTCCTCGTGGAACCGCTCCTTGAACCCCCGCACGCTCGCCAGCCCGTGCGGCGCGCCCTCGTACACGTGGAGCGTCGCGTCCGGGATGATCTCGGCCGACTTCCGCGCCGAGGCGTCGATCGGCACAATCTGGTCGTCGTCGCCGTGGATGACCAGCGTCGGCACGTCGACGCGTCGCAGATCCTCCGTGAAGTCCGTCTCGGAGAACGCCGCCACACAGTCCAACGCGCCCCGCACCCCGAGCTGCATGGCCATCAGCCAGAACGCGTACCTGTTGCCGTCCGTCACCTCGTTGTCCGGCCGGTTCGCGCCGAAGAACGTCTCGGTCAGGTCCAGGTAGAACTGCGAACGCTCCCCGCGGACGCCCTCCCGGATCTGGTCGAAGACATCGATCGGGGTCCCCTCGGGATTCTCCGGCGTCCGCAGCATCAACGGCGGCACCGCGCCCAGCAGCACCAGCCGGCTGACCCGGGCCGAACCGTGCCGCCCGAGATAGCGCGTGACCTCGCCGCCCCCGGTGGAGTGCCCCACCAGCGTGACGTCGCGCAGGTCCAGCTCCTCGATCACCTCGGCCAGGTCGTCGGCGTAGGTGTCCATGTTGTTGCCGTGCCAGGTCTGGCTGGAACGGCCGTGGCCCCGGCGGTCGTGGGCGATACCGCGGTAGCCGTTCTCCGCCACCAGGTTCAGCTGGTCGTCCCAGACATCCGCCTGGAGCGGCCAGCCGTGCGAGAAGACCACGGGCGGGCCGACACCCCAGTCCTTGTAGTAGATCTGCGCTCCGTCGCGGGTCCTCACAAAGCTCATCGGTGCCTCCTTCGGCCGTCCGTCAGGACCGCCCCTTCGAACGTAGAGGGGCAAGCCGAACGGCGCAAAACCAGCCGGACCAGCCGGTAACCTCCCGCGCCCGCCTCGCCTCACGCTCACTCCACGAGATCTCGATGGACAGAGGAAGGCGAAAAGCGGCAGGCTCAGCCCTCGAATCGAACTGGGGAGCGATAAATTCGGTCGGTGCGCCACCCGGCGACGGGCCATCCCCCCGAACCACCCCGGAGCGCCCGTGTCCGAACCCGCACCACACGCCGCACGCCTCACCCCCGAGGCCGCCGCGTTCCACACCGCACAGAGCCCCTTCTCCGACCCCGTCCGCCACGCGGACGCCTACGCGGCACTGCCCGCCGACCCCGAGCGACTCGCCCGCGCCGCCAGAGGACTGGTCATCCACCGGCTCGAAGGCACACACCTCGGCTACGAGATCCCCGAGCGACGCCTCCACCACGACGCCGAGACCCGCTACCTCGACGACATCCTGGGCCTCATCCTCGACCGGAACAGCGCGCCCCTGACCGACGAACGTCCCTACAACGACCGATTCGTCGGCACCTGCCGCGACTTCGCGCTACTGCTCTGCTCGTTCCTGCGGCACACCGGCATCCCCGCCCGGATGCGCTACGGCTTCGCCGACTACTTCGCCGACGACGACTTCCACGCCGACCACGCCGTCACCGAGTACTGGGACCCGCGCCGAGGATGGCTGCTGGCCGACGCCAACGTCGCCTCCGCACCACCCGCCGGCATCGACCCGTTGGACGTCCCCCGTGACCGTTTCCTCACCGCCGGCGCCGCCTGGCACGCCGTCCGGGCCCGCGACGCCGACCCGCGCACCTTCGGGGTGCGCACCCCCGAGACCGCCCTGGTCGGCGAGTGGCTCGTCGGCGACGCCCTCCGCCTCGACCTGGCCATGCTCAACGGCGCCGAACCCCTGCTCTGGGACGTCTGGGGCGACAGCCCCACCGACGACGCGGACCTCACCGACACCCTGCGGGCCCGCCACGACCGCGTCGCCCGGCTCACCGCCCCGCACGTCGACCTCGACGCCGCCCGCGCCCTCTACCTGGCCGAGCCGGAACTCCGCCTCCCCGGGAACGTGCTGTCCCTCGCCCCGTTCCTCGGCCCCCGACGCGTAACGCTCCGCTGAACCCGACACGCACGCGGCGAGGGCCGCCACCCCGCGGCTGGGGTGACGGCCCTCGTCCGGCGTGACGGCCCGGCGGGCTCACACGTCGAAGTACAGCTCGAACTCGTGCGGGTGAGGCCGCAGCTGCATCGGCGCGATCTCCTTCTCCCGCTTGAAGTCGATCCAGGTCTCGATCAGGTCCGAGGTGAAGACCCCGCCGGCCTGGAGGTACTCGTTGTCGTTCTCCAACGCCTCCAGCACGGCCGGCAGCGAGGTCGGGACCTGCGCCACCCCGGCGTGCTCCTCGGGCGCCAGCTCGTAGAGGTCCTTGTCGATCGGCTCGGCCGGCTCGATCTTGTTCTTGATGCCGTCCAGGCCCGCGAGCAGCAGCGCCGAGAACGCCAGATACGGGTTCGACGACGGGTCCGGCGCGCGGAACTCCACGCGCTTGGCCTTCGGGTTGGAACCGGTGATCGGGATGCGCATCGCGGCGGAACGGTTCCGCTGCGAGTAGACCAGGTTCACCGGCGCCTCGAAGCCCGGGACCAGACGGTGGTAGGAGTTGACCGTCGGGTTGGTGAACGCCAGCAGCGACGGCGCGTGCTTGAGCACACCGCCGATGTAGTAGCGGGCCGTGTCCGACAGGCCCGCGTACCCCTGCTCGTCGTAGAAGAGCGGCGACCCGCCCTGCCACAGCGACTGGTGGACGTGCATCCCCGAGCCGTTGTCGCCGAAGATCGGCTTCGGCATGAACGTCGCGGTCTTCCCGTTCCGCCAGGCGACGTTCTTCACGATGTACTTGAAGAGCATCAGGTCGTCGGCGGCGGCCAGCAGGGTGTTGAACTTGTAGTTGATCTCCGCCTGACCGGCCGTGCCCACCTCGTGGTGCTGCCGCTCGACCTCCAGGCCCGCGGCGGCCAGCTCAAGGGAGATCTCCGCCCGCAGGTCGGCGAAGTGGTCCACCGGCGGCGCGGGGAAGTAGCCGCCCTTGTAACGGACCTTGTAGCCCCGGTTGCCACCCTCCTCGATGGCTCCGGTGTTCCAGGCGCCCGCCTCCGAGTCGATGTAGTAGTAGCCGGCGTTGGAACGGGTTTCGAAACGCACGTCGTCGAAGACGTAGAACTCGGCCTCCGGGCCGAAGAACGCGGTGTCCGCGACCCCGGACGAGGTCAGATACGCCTCGGCCTTCTTCGCCACGTTCCGCGGGTCGCGGCTGTAGGCCTCGCCCGTGATGGGGTCGTGGATGAAGAAGTTGATGTTGACGGTCTTGTCCCGCCGGAACGGGTCGACCCGCGCGGTGGTCAGATCGGCGATCAGAGCCATGTCGGACTCGTGGATGGCCTGGAAGCCACGGATCGACGACCCGTCGAACATCAGCTGCTCCGCCGGGTCGAACGCCTCGGCCGGAACGGTGACGTGCTGCATGGTGCCCGGCAGGTCGCAGAAACGGACATCGATGAACTTGACGTCGTTGTCCGCGATGTACTTCTTGATCTCGTCGGCGTTTCGGAACATCCGATGTCCTCCTAGCCCCGACCCGGGAGGGCGGGGGATGTGCGGCTCGGGAGTGGCCCGTCGCGCGGGCCTGCCAGGGCCGACCCTAGGGAGAGGCCATTTCTCGGGCATGACCCACTTGTTTCCCCAGTGTTAACCGGACTTCTCGCCGGATAGCCGGCGGCACGCCGACCGGCCGGCCGCGCTACCGTGGAGGCGTGGACAACCGGCAGGCAATTGGTTCGTGGCTCTCCGGCCCCCGCGCGGCGGCCGAGGGCATGGGGATCGACTTCGGATACCGGGGCGAACGCCTGGGCCTTCCGAGGGAGGGACCGGGGTCGATCGCCCCGGTCGGCCGCAGGCTTGCGGCCATCTGCGTGGACTGGCTGCTCTGCGCCTTGATCGCATACGGTCTCCTCGCCCAGGGGAACCTCGCGACGGCCAACAACTGGACCCTGGCGGTCTTCACCCTGATGAGCCTCATGACCGTGGGCACCGTCGGAATGACCCCCGGAAAGCGCCTGTTGGGGCTGCGCGTGGTGCACCTCTCCGGCGAGCGCCTCTCCTTCCCGCGCTCGGCCCTCCGCTGCCTGCTGCTGGCGCTGGCCATCCCGGCCCTCATCTGGGACCGCGACGGCCGCGGCCTCCACGACCGCGCCGCCGCCGCCGTGCAGGTGCGCCTCACCGGCCAGCCCGCGGCCGACGAGCCCCCGGCGACGGCGGGCGCGGCGTAGCCGCCACCGCGGCATCGTCCCCGCCGGCGGGCGGGACGACGACGGCGAGGGCCGTTGGCCGAACGGTGAACATCGATGTCACCGCCCCGACCAACGGCCCTCGCCGTCTCGTGACTTCACACCCGGGCCGCCCGGACGGCTCCGCCGCCCCGGACACCGCCGCCGCGAGGTGATCCCCGCGGGCCCGGCCCCGCTCCGAACCGTTCAGCGCTCCGAACCGTTCAGCGCTCCGAACCGTTCAGCGGTGAACCCTCAGCGGCCCCGACGGGGAGTCTGGTTGTTGCCCTTCATCCGCATCCCGCCCTTGGGCATCGGGCCCTTCGGAATCGGCATGTTGCTCATCAGGTCGCCCATCGCGCGCAGCCGGTCGTTGACCTCGGTGACCCGCGGGCCCGCCAGCACCTTCGGGTACTTCGCGATCCGACGGCGCAGCTCCTTCAGCTCCACCTGGTCCTCACCCTTGCCGACGACCATGTCGTGCACCGGAACGTCGGAGACGACCCGGTTCATCCGGCGCTTCTCGGCCGCCATCAGCGTCCTCAGCCGGTTCGGGTTGCCCTCACCGACCAGGACCACGCCGCACTTGCCGACCGCCCGGTGGACCACGTCCTGCTGGCGGTTGACCGCGATGGCCGGGGTGAAGACGATGCCGCGCCGCATGTTCTCCAGAACGGCCGCCGCGGCGCCCGGCTGGCCCTCCATCTGGCTGAAGGCCGCCCGCTCGGCCCTGCGGCCGAAGACGATGGCGGTGGTCAGCAGCGCGACCAGGAAGCCGAGGATGCCCAGATAGACCGGGTGTCCCCAGAGAAAACCGATACCGAGAACGATCCCGAACGTGCCCAAAAAGACCAGAGCCAGCCACAGGCCGATCCAACGATCGACCCGCTTGGCCATCTTGTAGGTCAGACCGATCTGCTTCAACCGGCCTGGTTCTTCGGAATCCTGTTCCTTTTCCTTCCGCGCCATGCGGGCCAGTGTACGGCGCCCCCGGCCCGCCCCTCGCCCGGGTCAGGCCCCCGAGGTGGGCAACGCGGGCGACGTGTCGCCCGCGCCGACCGTGCGGAGCGCCCGCACCGCGTCACGGTGCGCGGCGGCCCGCTCCTCGTCCTCGCGCACCGCGGACCTGGCGTTCTCCAACGCGGTACGCCGACCGCCCGCGAGCAGCCGCTCGTCCAGGGCCCGCAGGGCCCTCCCGACACTCGGCCGCTCCCCGTGCACCAGCTGAACCAACCCCATCACCGCGTCCCTCCCCGACGACCCGGCCACCCACGGCCGGGCAGTGTCCTCGGCGCCTGTCGACGCCCCGCGAACCCGCCATGGGCCAGCCATGGACAACGTTCCCCCTCGTATCGTGCCCGCGCGGTGTTTCCACCCCGTGGCCCCCGGATCAACGGTCCGTGCCGTCAGGCCGCCTTCGGGGCGCCGCGCCGCTCGACGGCCTGCTGGTAGAGACGGCCGGCGCGGTAGGAGGAACGGACCAGCGGACCGGACATCACGCCGGCGTACCCGATCTCCTCGGCCTCCTGCTGCAGTTCGACGAACTCCGCCGGCTTCACCCAGCGCTCCACCGGGTGGTGGCGCGGGGTGGGCCGCAGGTACTGCGTGATGGTGATCAGCTCGCAGCCGGCCTCGTGCAGGTCGCGCAGCGCCTGGCTGACCTCCTCGCGGGTCTCGCCGAGGCCGAGGATCAGGTTCGACTTGGTGACCAGCCCCGCCTCGCGGGAGAGCGTGAGCACCCGCAACGAGCGCTCGTAGGTGAACGCCGGCCGGATCCGCTTGAAGATCCTCGGCACCGTCTCCACGTTGTGCGCCAGCACCTCGGGGCGCGAAGAGAAGACCTCGTCCAACTGCTCGGGGACGGCGTTGAAGTCGGGGATCAGCAGCTCGACACCGGTGCCGGGCATCGCCTCGTGGATCTGCCGCACGGTCTCGGCGTAGAGCCAGGCGCCGCCGTCCGGCAGGTCGTCACGGGCCACGCCGGTGATCGTCGCGTACTTCAGGTCCATCTGGCGTACCGAGTCGGCCACCCGACGCGGCTCGTCCCGGTCCAGCTCCGCGGGCTTGCCGGTGTCGATCTGGCAGAAGTCGCAGCGCCTGGTGCACTGTTCGCCACCGATGAGGAACGTGGCCTCGCGGTCCTCCCAGCACTCGAAGATGTTGGGGCAGCCGGCCTCCTGGCAGACCGTGTGCAGGCCCTCGCGCTTCACCAGCCCCTGCAACGCCTGGTACTCCGGGCCCATCCGGGCGCGGGTCTTGATCCACTCCGGCTTGCGTTCGATCGGGGTCTGGCTGTTCCGGACCTCAAGACGCAACATCTTGCGGCCGTCTGGTGCGACAGCGGACACGTCCGGCTCCCTACGGCTTCGATTCTTTGGCGTTCCCCAGCGTACGCCTCGGGAAGTGGGGGTGATCCCGGTCACACGGCCCTCGGTAGCGGGGTGGCCGCGGACCACATAGCGGTGAGGTACTTCTCGACCACGGGGAGTACGTCGGTGACCGTCACCGGCCGCCCCAGCTCGTGCGAGAGCGAGGTCACGCCGGCGTCCCTGATGCCGCACGGCACGATCCGGTCGAACGAGGTGTTGTCGGGATCACAGTTGAGCGAGAAGCCATGCATGGTGACGCCTTTGGCGACCCGGATGCCGATCTGCGCCAGCTTCCGGTCCTCGTGGCGCTGGCCGGCGTTCGACGGCGCGTACTCGGGACCGTTCAGGCGCGGATCGAACTCCTCGTCATGCCGCCGGGGGTCGAAGTCCAGCGACAGGCCGCCCAGGCCGGCCCGTGTCCCGGGAACCTCGTCGCCCAGCACCCACACCCCGCTGCGGCCCTCGACCCGGGTGGTCTCCAGCCCGAACTCGGCGCAGACGGCGATCAGCACGTCCTCCAGCCGGCGCACATGCGCGACGACATCGACCGGTCGCGGCAGCTTCATGATCGGGTAGCCCACCAGCTGGCCCGGACCGTGCCAGGTGATCTTTCCACCACGGTCGACATCGATCACCGGAGTGCCGTCCAGGGGGCGCTCGTTCTCCTCCGTGCGCCGCCCGGCCGTGTAGACCGACTGGTGCTCCAGGAGCAGGCAGGTGTCAGGGGTCTCGTCGGCGAAGCGGGCGGTGTGGACCCGACGCTGCTCCTGCCAGGCGGCGTGGTACTCCACCGCCTCGGCCCCGAACCCCAGATGGACAAAGCGCAGCTCGCCCACTGCAACTCTCTCTTTCCGTACACGTGCTTGGCATACACGTTCTGGTGACACGCACTGGCGTCTCACCTCAACTCTAAGCCCGACGGAAAGCGACGAGGGGGGTGGCCTCCGGCTCACACATACGGATGAATCATCCGCCGTCGCGGCGTTGCGACCTGGCGGGACCGTTACATTCACGCCGTTCCAGCCGCACAGCCGTAAGGCAGGAGACCGCATCGCCGATGTCTACGGAACGACCCGGAGGCCCGGCCTCCCCGCAGCCCGCCACGCCGCGCAACCCCAACCGACAGCTGGCCGCCCTGATCGCCGAGGCGGGCTTCTCCCACGCGGGGCTCGCCCGCCGTGTCGACCAGCTCGGCCTCGAACATGGCCTCGACCTCCGGTATGACAAGACCTCGGTCACCCGCTGGCTTCGCGGTCAGCGACCGCGCGGCACCACCCCGGCACTGATCGCCGAGGTGTTCACCCGACGACTCGGCCGAAGGCTCTCCGCCCAGGACCTGGGGTTGGAGGCCTGCGCCCCCGTCTACGCGGGGCTTGAGTTCGCCGGCAGTCCCGCCGAGGCGGTGGACATCGTCGCCGGGCTCTGGCGCAAGGACACCGGCGGATACGCCGAGCTCCGCAAGATCGCGTTCACGCCCGCCGGCCTCGTCGTCCCAAGCCGCGACTGGCTGATCGGGCGCCCCGACGACCGCGTCGCCCGAGGGGAGGCACCCGAGGGCGGCGCCGCACAGGAAGCACCGCCCACGCCGGCCGTCCGGGTCCCGGAGCAGCTGCGCGGGCACGGCCCACTGGGCGCCGCCCGCGCCCAGCTGCGAGCGCCGCGACCCAGCCGGATCGACCGGGTGGAGCGAGGCCCGGGGCAGCGCGTAACGGCCGGTGACATCGCCGCGCTGCGCTCCGTTGCCGAGCTCTTCCGGGGGCTCGACCAGGCCTACGGTGGCGGTCACGCGCGTCAGGCCCTCGTCCGCTACCTGGAGCACGAGCTTGAGCCCATGCTCAGAGGCGGCTACGGCGAACAGACGGGGCGCAAGCTCTTCTCCGCCGCCGCGGAGCTGACGCGACTCGCGGGGTGGACGGCCTACGACATCGTCGCCCACGGCCTGGCCCAGCGGTACTTCGTGCAGGCGCTGCGCCTGGCGCAGGCCGCCGGCGACCGCGGGTACGGCAGCTTCGTCCTGGTGTCGATGAGTCGACAAGCCGTCTATCTCGGCCATGGCCGAGAGGCCGTCCAGCTGGCCCGTGTCGCCCAGCAGGGCATCGCCAGTTCCGTCGCGCCCGTCGTCCAGGCGTTGCTGCACGCCGTGGAGGCACGGGGCCACGGACTGCTGGGTGAGGTCCGATCCTGCACGGCCGCCATGGCCAGGGCCGAGCGCGCTCTGGAAGCGGCCAGGTCCGCCGAGGACGCCCCGCCCTGGGCGCGTTACTTCGACGAGGCGCAGCTGTCCGACGAGTTCGGGCACTGCAACCGGGACCTTAAGCAGTACCGGGCAGCTGCCCGGCACGCCGAACGCTCGCTCCAACTACGCCCTCCCGAGTACGCGCGCAGCCGGCTCTTCTGCCGGGTGGTGCTCGCCTCGGCCCGTCTTGGCCTGGGCGATGTGGAACAGGCGTGCGCCCTCGCGGCGGAGGCGGCTCAGCAGGCCAACGAGATGCGTTCGGCACGCGCCCACGAGTACGTGCAGGACTTCGAGCGGCGCCTGGAGCCGTTCCGCGACGCGGCTGCCGTCCGGGCCTACCGTGAGAAAACGGCGGTGCTCCGGTAGCCCGGGCCCGGTGCCCGGTTCCGTGGTCAGCCGGCGGCGGCGCTCGCGGACGGGGCCGCCGGGGCGCACCCCAGGTCCTCCATGACGGCGAGGCTCGCTCGCCGCGCGGAGACCAGGTCGCCGGTGATGCCGGGCAGGTCCCGGTGGTCGCCACAGACGTACAGGCCGTCGAGCAGCCGTACCGGACGGCGCCTCCGGTACGGCGGCGGCAACACCGGGACCGCCTGGGGGTCGTGGTGTGCCGCCAGCAGTCGCCACCCGTTCGCCGGCGCCCCGTGCAACTCCCCGAGCTGGGTGCGGGCCGCCCGGTCCAGCCGGTCGGGCCGCTCGGCGGCCTGCGGGCCGATGACCACCGACGTCAGCAGTGTCTGTCCGGCGGGGGCCCGGCTCGGGTCGGCGGCGGAGACGGCGACCGAGTGCGCCACCGGGCCACGCGCGCCCGCCTCCACCAGCAGCGCCGGCCGGGGAACCGGCAGCTCGGGCGCCGCGTGATGCAGCACGGTCATCTGGTGGAAGCGCGGCATCCGCAGCCCGGGCAGCAGTCGGCCCGCTGTCGCCGCGCCCGTCGCCACCACGACGGCCCGGCAGCGGAAGACACCGTGGTCCGCGGTCTCCACCCGCGTGGTTGCGACAGATGTGACAGTGACGCCTGTGCGCAAGGCCCCCACGGGGAGTTCGGCGGCGAGGGCGTGCGGGAGCGTCGCCGCGCCTCCCTCCGGAAGTGCCAGGCCGTGACGGGCGAACGCGCGGAGCACCGCGTCGCTCAGTCGGCTGGACGTCGACAGCTCCGGATCGTGAAGCAACGCGGCCAGCGCCGGCCGGAGCATCGCGTCGGCGATCCGCGACGGGATGTCCCGCTGCGTCAGCGCCTCGGCCGCCGTCACTTCCGGCCGCCGGGAGAGCTGCTCCTCGGAGAGCCGTCCCAGCCGCGCGAGGTTGGCCCGCAGCCAGATCTGGTCGAAGGACTCGGCCGGCGGAGCCGCCCCCTCGCCCTCGCCGCCCAGTTGGCAGACGGGCCCCGCGCCGTGCAGCCGCACGCCGCCGCGCAGGGGGCTCAGAGCCACCGGGCGGGGCAGCTCGGCCAGTGCCGGAGACTCCGGGAGGGTCAACTGGCTGGAGCGGTCGAGGAGGAAGCCGTCCCGCTTCTCGGTGGCCATCCGTCCGCCTATGCGGTCGCCGCTCTCCAGCACGAGGACTGTCAGCCCCGCGGCGCTCAGTCTGTGGGCCGCCGACAACCCGGCCGGGCCGGCCCCGATGACGACGACGTCGCTGTCCGTGTGGCGCGTTCGGCTGCTGAGCACTGGGCCTCCCTGGTGAGGTGGTCGGTGCGTCGGAGCGGCGAGCAGGTCCCGGCGGGTGGGCCTTGGTTGCTGATGCCCGGTGAAGCGCGAGCAATGCCTTCCGAACCGGAGCCGACCCTCTCACGCCGGCCCGAAGGCGGCAGAGCGCATGGATGGGGCATCGGCGCACAAGGAGGGCGCAGAGCCTGGCGAAGGCCCGTTGCCGGTGTTCCACGGCCCTTTCGGTGGCATGGCCGAGGAGCCGGACGGCGTCGCGCCGGCCGATCCTCCATGACTCGGCGGCTCTTTCCCTGAGGCGGCCCAGGCCGTTCCGGAGAAGGGGAAGGACGGTGCGCGACACGTGGCTGGCGGGCGGCGGGCAGGCCGCCGCGGTCAGCGGCAAGGGGATGGGACACCCGCGGGTGGTCAGCCGGCGGCGTGGGAGGCGACGGCGGGAGCTGGTGGACGCTCCCGGTGGCGCGGTGGGAGGGGGCCCGTGACCGAGCGGGCGCCTGGGAACGGAACGCGGTCCGCGAGCGGCGGCCCCGGCCCCGGGCGCCTGCCCGGATCGCTGGTGTCGCGAGGGCTGGCGCCCGGGGGTGAACGGGGTGCGGCGCGGAGGCTTCGGCGGCTGGGGGCGGTGTCCGACGAGCAATCTTCGGAGTGTGCCGCGCGCCAGAAGGCCCTGACGCTGGCGGAGGGGGCGGAAGGCCACCGCCGAGAGCAACAGTTCGCTACGGAGAGTCATGTTGGCGACCGTACAGGTCACTACTGACAGTGACAATTCCTCGGGCGGGTGAGATGCCCGCGCGGCACCGGGAAGGTCACTCCAGGGCCGCGCGGATCGCCGCCTCCGCCGTGGGGTGTCGGAACGTGAATCCGGCCGTCTGGAGTCGGGCCGGCAGAACGCGCTGGCTGCCCACGATGTCTTCGGCGAACTCGCCCACCACGACCCGCAGCGCGAACTTCGGCACGCGTAGGATCGCCGGCCGGTGCAGCACCCGCCCCATGATCTTCGCGATCTCGCGGTTGGTGACGGGTTGGGGGCCGGTGAAGTTGACCGGCCCCTCCAACGCGTTGCTCTCCGTCAGGAGAAAACGCGTCGCGGCCAGGTAGTCGGCGAGGGAGATCACGCTCCAGTACTGGCGTCCGCTGCCCAGCGGGCCGCCGATCCCGGCGCGGAACAGGGGGAAGAGCCGCCCCCACGCTCCGCCCTGGCGGGCGACCACGTGTCCGGTGCGCAGGTGGATCGTGCGTACCCCGGCTCGGCGGGCCGCCTCGGCGGCGCCCTCCCAGTCGACGCAGACATCGGCCAGGAATCCTTCGCCCACGTCGGCGTCCTCGTCCACCGGCCGGTCGCCGGTGTCGCCGTAGTAGCCGATCGCGCTGCCACACAGAAAGACCCGAGGCGGCGTGTTCTGGGCGGCGATCGCCTCGGAGATGGCCGTGGTGCCGAGCACCCGGCTGTCCCTGATCACCTTCTTGTAGCGCGACGTCCAGCGATGATCCCCGACGCCGGCGCCCGCCATGTGCACCACGGCGTCGCAGCCCGCCAGCGCGGCGATGTTGGTGGTCCGGTCCTGGCCCGTGGGGTCCCAACGCGCTTCGTCGTCCGCGCCGGGCGCGCGACGGACAAGGCGCACCACCTCGCAGCCCTCCGTGCGGAGGGAGTCGACCAGCGCCCCTCCGATCAGCCCCGAGGTGCCGGTGAGCGCGACGCGTCGGGGGAGCCCGCCCGGAGCGTCCTCGGGCGCGCCACCGGGGGCGGGGGAGTCGGCGCGGGGACTCGCGGCCGAAGGGGGGTCGGGGGCGGAGCCGGCGTTGTCGCCGGGGGGAGGGGAGGAGTCAGCTGCCATGGCGCCATCCTGGTGGATCACACCGATGCCGGGCCACCCGCGACCCCCCGACGGGCGCTCGGCAACCCGGGCGCGCCGAACCGCGCCCACAGTCTCGGATAGGCGGCTGCCAGCGCGCTCTCGTCCGCCAGGTCGACAGCGGCGCCCTCCGGTTCGGCTCCCGGTTCGCTCAGCCCCACATCGGGCAGTTCGTCGCCGGTGAGTTGTTCGTAGGCGTCGAAGGCGGCGTAGCCGATCTCCTCCGCCTCGCCCTCGGTCCGTGCGTCGAAGTCGGAGGGCAGCAGCTCGGCCAGCGCGTCCGGTGCCAGGAGCGTGCCTTCGAAGACCGTCCTGCCCAGGCTGATCAGCCAGCAGCGGAAGTTCTCGAAGGCCTCCTCGTCGGCGCCGTTCAGCAGCACCCAGGCCGCACCCCACAGGTCCCAGCGGTGGGCGCGGCTGAAGCGGGCCTCGAAGTGCCGCGCGAAGTCGTGGACCGCCTCGGGGTCCAGGAGGACCAGCCGTTCCACCAGCAGTTCGGCGTGCAGGTCGGGATCGCGCCCCGCGGCGAGGCGTGTCTCGTCGACCAATGACCAGAATCCGGTCTCGTCCATCACGGCATCAGGATCGACGGGTTGGGCCCGGCGCGCACGTCGAAGCTCACCCGGACGAGCGAGGTGCGCGACGCGGCGTTGGAACGGCCCCCGGGGAAGCGTCGAGAACGCGGAAAGCCCGACAGAAGATGTCGGGATTGACTGCCAGAGTCGGTTCGGCCGGGAACGCAAGCGCTTCCTGCGCCGGATCGACGCGTCGCCCCCTCGGGATCGACGGGTCGACAAGGAGACATCCACACGCCGATATGGCGGGCGTGTGGACAGCCGAGTGACGGAAAACAGCGGAGGGTGCACGCGTGACAACAGAGTACGGGCCACTGGCCGGGCGGATCGCGCTGGTCGCGGGGGCGACCAGGGGTGCGGGCCGGGCGATGGCCGTGGAGTTGGGGCGGGCGGGGGCGACGGTCTACGTCACCGGCCGCACCACCAGGTCAGCGGTGAGCGAGGTCGGTCGTTCCGCCGAGACCATCGAGGAGACCGGGGAACTGGTCACCGCCGCGGGGGGCGAGGGGATCGCCGTCCCGACCGACCACCTCCAGCCGGAGCAGGTCCGGGCGTTGGTGGAACGGATCGACCGGGAGCGGGGCCGGCTGGACATCCTGGTCAACGACATCTGGGGCGGCGAGCATCTGATCGACGTCTCGGTGAAGAAGAGGATGTGGGAGTTCGGCCTGGAGCCCGGACTGCGCATGTTGCGCCTCGGGGTCGAGACACACATCGTGACCAGCCACTTCGCGCTGCCGCTGCTGGTGCGGAACGAGGGCGGTCTGCTGATCGAGGTCACCGACGGCACGTCCGAGTCGAACGCCGCCTACCGGGAGTCGTTCTACTACGACCTCACCAAGTTCGCGCCGCTGCGGATGGTGCTGGGGTTGGGGCAGGAGCTGAAGGAGTTCGGTGGTGCGGCGGTCTGCGTGACGCCGGGCTTCCTGCGCTCGGAGCAGATGCTGGAGTCGGCCTTCGGAGTCACCGAGGAGAACTGGCGTGACGCGATCGCCCAGGAGCCGCACTTCGCGATCTCCGAGACGCCGACCTACCTGGGGCGCGGCGTGGCGGCCCTGGCGGCCGACCCGGAGCGGGCGCGGTTCAACGGGCGGTCGTTGGACAGCGGCACGTTGGCGCGGGAGTACGGCCTGACCGACGTGGACGGTTCGCGGCCGGACTGCTGGGGCTATCTGTCGCGGGTCCTGGCCGGGGAGAAGGCGGACCCCGCCGACTACCGCTGACCCCGTACGCCCGGCGCGGGGGTCCACAAGGCCGTCCGCGCCGGGCGGTCGCCCGCTTTCACCGGGGCGGGCGTTCACCGTCCGCCGCGTTCGCCCGGTCTGCGTCGGCGCCGGTCGCGTAGAGGGTGGCCAGGGCGGCGGCCGAGCGGGCGAGGCGGGCGCGCAGCGCGGCCGGTTCGAGGACCTCCGCCTCGGGGCCGAGGGCGAGCAGCTGCTCGTAGGCCACATCGGCCGACTCCACGGCCAGCGTGACCGTGATCCATCCCCGCTCGTCCGGGCCCTCGGCGCCCGCCAGGGCCTCCCGCGCCGCGGCCCTGTCGGTGTGGTGGCGCAGCCTGCCCGCGCCGTTCTCGCTCAGCCTCAGCCGCACGGTCTCCCGCAGGATCGCCCGGGCGAAGGCCGCCGCCTGTCCGGCCCAGAAAGCGGGGAGGTCGAAGTCCGGGTCCCGCGCGAAGTGTTCCTCTTCGACGGTCACGTCGGAGAAGCGCGCGACCCGGTAGATCCGGTGGGTCTCCGTGCACACCGGCCGGGCCGCCAGGTACCAGGCGCCGGCCTTCAGGATCAGCCCGTGGGGTTCCCAGGTGCGGGTGGCCGTGGAGCCGTCGCCGCGACGGTAGTTGGCGCTCATGCGCCACTCGCCCCAGACCGCCTCCGCGACCGAGGGCAGCGCCTCGGGGGTCTCCGGTGCCTGCCACCAGTGCGGCGCGTCGAGATGGAACCGCTGCGCGGCGCTGTGCTCCGCGTCGCGCAGCTCCGGCAGCAGCGCGGCGGAGACCTTGAGGCGGGCCGCGGAGGCGGTGTCGGCCAGGCCCATGTCGCGCAGCGCGGACGGCACGCCGGAGAGGAACAGTGCCTCGGCCTCGTCGCGCCCGAGGCCGGTGAGGCGGGTGCGGTAACCGCCCACCAGGCGGTAGCCGCCGACGCGGCCCCGGTCCGCGTACACCGGGACGCCGGCCTCGGAGAGCGACGCGACGTCCCGGACGATGGTCCGTTCGGAGACCTCAAGCTCGGCGGCCAGCTCACCGGCCGTCATGCTCCGCCGGGACTGCAACAGCAGGACGAGTCTGATCAACCGAGCCGCGCGCACCGGCCCAGCCTCCCCGATGGGGAGGGCCCGGGGCAACGCGAGTGCGGCACCGGCGGTGTGACGGGCGTGCCGAGGGAGACGGCCGGCCGTCGTGGGCGACGACCCCATACTTTTCGGCCAGACGACGGGCCCCGGAGGGGTCGTCTCTGGCAGCATGAGTAGACCGTGAGGGCCGGGTCCCTAAGGTTCGTTGGCGCGACATCGGGGACCCGGGCCTCGGGTAGAACCGCGCCGCGGGGCAGGACAGGTGCTTGCCGTGGCGCGGTTCTTGTCTTCTCTGGAACTGTAGGGCCCTGATCGATGATCGATCAAAGCATTCGGCGAAATTGGCACCCTGTGCCAGTGCGAACCGGGACGAATGCGGGAAGATCAGGCACGGGGTGCACAGTTCAGGACATGATCCTTGACCAGTTCCCCGATCCGGGGGTCGCGCCGGAGGAAGGCGTCGATCAGCTCCTGGTGCTCCTCCGCGTAGGACCGCTGGCGGGTGCCGAGCCAGCGGATCGAGAGCGCCGTCCAGATCTCGATCCCCAGTGACTCCCAGGTGTGCAGCAGGACGCTGTTCCCGGCCGCCTCCACCAGCTTGTGGTGGAACGCCACGGTGTGCCCCACCTGGGCCTCCGCGTCGTTCTCCCGGTCCGCGGTGCGCAGCGCCGCCACCTCGGGCAACAGCGCGGAGGCGTCCTGGGCCAGCCGCTCGGCGGCCAGTTCGGCGGCGATCTGCTCCAGCCCCGCGCGAACGGGATAGATCTCCTCCAGGTCGCTCGCGGTCAACTTCCGTACACGAACGCCCTTGTTGGGAGCGGACTCGATCAGCCGCAGCGTCTCCAACTCCCGCAGCGCCTCCCGCACCGGCGTCTGGCTGACCTCCAGCTCCGCCGCGATCCTGCGCTCCACGATCCGTTCGCCCGGCTGCCAGCGCCCGCTGACGATGCCCTCCACGATGTGCTCACGGATCTGCTGCCGCAGCGAGTGGACGATGGGCGGGCTCATCACGTGCTCCTGTCGGGCCGCGGGCTCTCGGACCGCCGGCGACCGGGTGGCTTGACCTGTTGTTGACCCCCGGAGAGAACGGGCCGCGCCCCGCCCGGGAGACCCGGACGGGGCGCGGCCGACATCGGCTCAGAGGCCGAGTTCGCCCTCGAACTCACCGGCTTCCAGCCGGGCCTTGACCTCCGTCAGGTAACGGGCCGCGTCCGCGCCGTCCACCAGCTGGTGGTCGTAGGACAGGGTCAGGTAGACCATGTCCCGGATCGCGATGGTCTCGCCCAGCTCCGGGTGGTCGATCACCACGGGGCGGCGCACGGTGGCGCCGATCCCCAGCTCGGCGACCTGCGGGTAGTTCACGATGATCGTGTCGAACAGCGCGCCGCGCGAACCGGTGTTGCTGATGGTGAACGTGCCGCCCGCCATGTCGTCGGGGGCCAGCCCGCCCTTGCGGACCTTCCCCGCCAGCTCGGCCGTCCGCTTGGCGATCCCCGCGATCGACAGGTCACCGGCGTTCTTGATGACCGGGACCATCAACCCCTTCTCGGAGTCCACCGCGATGCCCACGTTCTCGACGTCGTGGTAGGTGATGGTGTCGTCGTCGTTGATCCGGGCGTTGACGACCGGGTGCACCTTCAGGGCCTCGGCCGCCGCCTTGACGAAGAACGGCATCGGGGAGAGCTTCACGCCCTCCCTGGCCAGGAAGGACTCCTTGGCGCGCGCCCGCAGCCGCATCACCTTGGTGACGTCGACCTCGACCACCGAGGAGAGCTGCGCCTGGTTCTGCAGGGCGCGCATCATGTTCTCGCCGATGACCTTGCGGATGCGCGGCATCTTGACCGTCTGACCGCGCAGCGGCGACGGCGTGACCGGCGCCGGGGCCTTGGCGGCCGGCGCGGAGGGCGCCGGCGCCGCGGCCTTCGCGGCCTCGGCGGCGGCCAGCACGTCCTGCTTGCGGATGCGGCCACCCACGCCCGAGCCCTTGACCTGGCTCAGGTCCACGGAGTTCTCGCTGGCCAGCTTGCGCACCAGCGGGGTGACGTAGGCACCGTCGGTGGCCGGGGCCGCCGTGGCGCGGGGCGCCGCGGCGGGGGCGGGCGCGGCCTTGGGCTGCGCCGGTGCCGGGGCGGCCTTGGGCTCCGGCGCCTTCGGCTGCGCGGGCGCGGGAGCCGGCGTGGGCTCAGGCGCGGGCGCCTCGGCCTGCGGGGCGGGCTCGGCGGCCTTCGGCTGCGCCGGGGCCGCGCCCGCGGCACCGATCACGCCCAGCTTGGCGCCGACCTCGGCCGTCTCGTCTTCGCCGACCGTGATCTCCAGCAGGGTGCCGGCGGTCGGGGCGGGGATCTCGGTGTCGACCTTGTCGGTCGAGACCTCCAGCAGCGGCTCGTCGGCCTCGACCTCCTCGCCGACCTCCTTGAGCCAGCGGGTGACGGTGCCCTCGGTGACGCTCTCGCCGAGCGCCGGGAGGACCACGTCGGTGCCCTCGGCCGCGCCGCCGGCGGACGGCGCCTCGGCCTGCGCCGGCGCGGGCTCGGGCGCGGAGGACTGCGCGGGCGCCGGCTCCGGCTCGGGCTCGGGCTCCGGCGCGGACTCGGCGGCGGGCGCCGGCGCCGCGGCCGGCGCGCCCGAGCCGTCGTCGATGGTGGCCAGCTCGGCGCCGACCTCGACCGTCTCGTCCTCGGCCACCTTGATGGACGAGAGCACACCGGCGGCCGGTGCCGGGATCTCGGTGTCGACCTTGTCGGTCGAGACCTCAAGCAACGGCTCGTCGGCCTCGACGTGCTCGCCCTCCGACTTCAGCCAGCGGGTGACGGTGCCCTCGGTCACGCTCTCGCCGAGCGCCGGAAGGGTTACGGAAACCGTCATGGTTTCTGTTGCTCCTTACGAAATGTGGCAGTGGGTTACGCGCGCTCTGGGACAACGCGGCCAGGTCAGTCGTGGGAATGCAGCGGTTTGCCGGCCAGGGCGAGATGGGCCTCGCCGAGCGCCTCGTTCTGGGTCGGGTGAGCGTGGATGAGCTGGGCCACCTCGGCCGGCAGCGCTTCCCAGTTGTAGATCAACTGGGCCTCGCCGACCTGCTCGCCGAGCCGGTCGCCCACCATGTGCACGCCGACCACCGCGCCGTCCCTCACCTGCACGAGCTTGATCTCGCCCGCCGTCTTGAGGATCTTGCTCTTGCCGTTGCCCCCGAGGTTGTACTTGAGGGTGACGACCTGGTCGGCGCCGTACAGCTCCTTGGCGCGCGCCTCGGTGACGCCCACGGAGGCGACCTCGGGGTGGCAGTACGTGACGCGGGGGACCCCGTCGTAGTCGATCGGCACCGGGGAGAGCCCGGCCAGCCGCTCGGCGACCAGGATGCCCTCGGCGAAGCCGACGTGGGCCAGCTGGAGGGTCGGGATCAGGTCGCCGACCGCGGAGATCGTCGGCACGTTGGTCTGGCAGTACTCGTCCACCAGCACGAAGCCGCGCTCGGTGGCGACGCCGGCCTCCTCGTAGCCCAGCCCCTGCGAGACCGGGCCGCGGCCGATGGCGACCAGCAGCACCTCGGCCTCGAACGTCTTGCCGTTGTCCAGGGTGACGCGGACCCCGTCGTCGGTGTACTCGGCGCCCTGGAAGAAGGAACCGAGGGAGAACTGGATGCCGCGCTTGCGGAAGGCGCGCTCCAGCAGCTTGGAGCTGTTCTCGTCCTCGACGGGCACCAGGTGCGGCAGCCCCTCGACGATGGTGACGTCGGCGCCGAAGGACTTCCAGACCGAGGCGAACTCCACGCCGATCACGCCGCCGCCCAGCACGATGGCGGACTTCGGCACCCGGTCCAGGACCAGCGCGTGGTCGGAGGAGATGATCCGGTCGCCGTCTATCGTCAGGCCCGGCAGGGAACGGGGCACGGAGCCGGTGGCCAGCAGGACGTGCCGGCCGTTGTAGCGCTGCCCGTTCACGTCGACGGAGGTCGGCGACGACAGCCGGCCCTCGCCCTCCACATAGGTGATCTTCCGCGAGGCGACGAGCCCCTGGAGCCCCTTGTAGAGGCCGGAGACCACGCCGTCCTTGTACTTGTGGACCCCCGCGATGTCGATGCCGTCGAAGGTGGACCGCACGCCGAACTCGGCGCCCTCGCGCGCGGCGTCGGCGATCTCTCCGGCGTGCAGCAGGGCCTTGGTGGGGATGCAGCCCTGGTGCAGACAGGTGCCGCCCAGCTTGTTCTTCTCGATCAGGGCCACGTCGAGACCCAGCTGGGAGGCGCGCAGGGCCGCGGCGTAGCCACCGCTGCCGCCTCCGAGGATCACTAGGTCGAAAACGGTGCTGGCGTCGTTCGCCACGTCACGTTCCTCCATGGATGGATGCACCGGGCCGGTCGGCGCTGACCGGTCGGCGTCGTCTGTCGGCCGCGGGTCGTGCGGCTTCTTGTGGCTCGCCTGGGTGGTTGAGCCTGGCCCTGTCCTGCCGGAAGACCATCTTCGCACCTGTCGGACCGTGGTGGGACGGCGGGCCGGTGACGACCGCCACACCCCGGGCCGCCGCCGGCTGCCCGGTGGGCGGCCGGCGGCGGGGTGGACGCGGGGTGGACGCGAGGGGCGTCAGCCCAGGTCACCGTCCGCGGCGCGCTCGGCGAGCCGCACCAGGGTGCGCACGGCGAAGCCCGTTCCGCCCTTGGGGGTGTGGCCGTGCGGGGAGCCGTCGTTGTAGGCGGGGCCGGCGATGTCCAGGTGCGCCCACCGCAGGTCGGCGGGGACGAACTCGCGGAGGAAGACGCCGGCGAACAGCCCGCCGCCCATCCGGCCCGCCACGTTGGACAGGTCGGCGACGGGCGACTTCAGCCCCTCGGACAGCTCGGCCGGCATCGGCAGCGGCCATGAGCCCTCGCCGACCTCGGTCGCCGTCTCGTGCAGCAGGTCGCGGAAGGCGTCGGTGCCGAGGATCCCCATGGTGCGCTCGCCGAGGGCGACGACCATGGCGCCGGTCAACGTGGCCACGTCGACGACCCCGTCCGGCTCCTCCTCGCAGGCCCGCACCAGCGCGTCGCCGAGCACCAGCCGGCCCTCGGCGTCGGTGTTGAGGACCTCGACGGTCTTGCCGCCGTACAGGGAGAGAACGTCGCCCGGCTTGGTCGCGTCGCCGGACGGCATGTTCTCCGCGAGGGCGAGCCAGCCGGTGAGGTTGACCGGCAGGCCGAGCCTGGCGGCGGCCAGCACGGCCGTGTAGACGGCGGCGGCGCCGCTCATGTCGCACTTCATCGTCTCGTTGTGGCCGGCGGGCTTGAGCGAGATGCCGCCCGAGTCGTAGGTGATGCCCTTGCCGACCAGGGCGAGGGTGCGGGTGGCCGCCGGGTTGCGGTAGGCCAGGCGCACCAGCCGGGGCGGGTTGGCCGAGCCGCGGCCGACGCCGATGAGCCCGCCGAAGCCGCCCTCCTCCAGCGCGGCCTCGTCCCAGACCTCGACGTCCACGCCGTAGCCGGCCGCGGTCTCCTCGGCGAGCGCGGCGAAGCCACCGGGGGTGAGACCGGCGGGGGGCGTGTTGATCAGGTCGCGCGCCCGGTGCACCTCCTCGGCCACCACCAGCGCGCGCTCCGCCGCCTGGGCGTGGGCGTCGTCGGCCGCGGCCTCGTCGAGCACGGTGAACCGGCTGGGCGGCGCGCCCTCGGACGCGTCGAAGTCCCGGCCGCGGAAGGCGGTGAAGCGATAGGCGCCCAGCAACGCGCCCTCCGCGACGGCGGACAGCGCGTCCTCGTCGGCGACGGGCAGCGCGAAGGCCACGTGCTCACGTCCGCTCAGCGCGCGGGAGGCGGTGCCGGCGGCCCGGCGCAGCAGCTCGGGGTCGAACGCGCCGCCCTCGTCGGGGACCGCGCCGAGGCCGACGGCGACCAGCAGCGGCGCGGCGACGCCCTCCGCCGTCGGCGCCTTGGTGATCTCCAGCTCGGAACCCTTGGCGCCGAGGGTGGTCAGGGTCGCGGCCAGCGTTCCGCCCGTCGCGTCGTCCACGCCGGCCGCCGGGGTCGAGCCGGTGGCCAACACCGGCCCCGAGTCGCTCTGGGCGACGCCGATCACGACGGCGTCCGCCGGCACGGTCGCCGCGGAGAGGTTGCTGAGGGTCAGTGCAGTCACGGTGTGGGATTCCGTCCTTGTGAGCGTCGCGTGCTGGTGCGTCATCTGGCCGGAAACCAACGGGCCCCCGGCCGTTCGGCACAGAAGACTACGCCGCGCCCGTCCCGGGCGACCGGATCAGGTCCGCCGGCCCGGGACGGGCGGGGTGGAGGCGGGTGGGGGCGCTGGGCCGTCCCGGTGACGGGCACGGGGCCGGCGGGCCGGACGGCGGGCGCCGGCGGCGTGGCGTCCACGGGGGCGCGTGGCGGCCCGAGGACGCTGCCGACATGGCCGAATGGTGGTATCGCGACATCGTCGAACCGGGCAAGCAGCCGCTGCTCCTCGCGCTGCTCGCGTTCGTGTTGACGTTCGCGGTCACCCGTTGCGTGACCCGACTGATCCGCGCCGGGCGGGGCCCGTTCCACAACGTGTCAGCGGGCGGCCAGCACGTGCACCACGTGGTCCCCGGGGTGCTGTTGATGCTCGTCGGGGGCTTCGGCGGGGTGGCGACCGGCGGGCGCGGCTGGGCGGCCGGGACGCTCGCGGTGGTCTTCGGGGTGGGCGCTGGGCTGGTGTTGGACGAGTTCGCGCTGATCCTGTACATGCAGGACGTGTACTGGTCGGAGCGGGGCCGGCAGAGCGTCGAGGTCGTGATGGTCACGACCGCGCTGGGCGGGATGCTGCTGGTGGGCTTTCTGCCGTTGGGCGTCGACGGGTTGACGCCGGACGACCGCGGTGACCGGGGTGGGCTGGTCGCCACGCTGCTGCTGCACTTCGTGTGCGCGCTGGTCTGCCTGGTCAAGGGCAAGCCGAAGCTGGCGGTCTTCGGCGTCCTCGTCCCGCTGATCGCGATCTTCGGCGCGCTGCGCCTGGCCCGCCCCGACTCGCCGTGGGCGCACCGGCTCTACCGGAACCGTCCGCGGCTCGCGGCCAGGGCCGAACGCCGCGCCCGCCGTCATGACCGCCGCTGGGCGAGGCCCAACCGCAGGGTGCAGGACTGGCTCGGCGGTACGCCGACGGGTGAGCGGCGGGGGAGTTGACGACCGGCGGCCGGGCCGTTCAGCCCTCGGCGGGTTCCGAGGCGGCGGGTTCCGGGGCGGCCGGCTGCGAAACGGAGGGTTCCGGGGCGGCCGGCTCGGAGCGCCGTTCCGGCAGCTCGGCGGCGAGCGCCGCCGCAGCCCGGACCAGCGGCAGAGCGAGCAGCGCGCCGCTGCCCTCGCCGACGGTCACCCCGTGGTCGAGCAGCGGCTGGAGCGTCATCCGTTCCAGCGCCTTCGCCTGCGCCGGCTCGCCGCTGCGCTGACCGGCCAGCCACCAGTCGGGGGCGCGGAACGCGATCCGCTGGCCGACCAGCGCGCACGCCACGGAGACCACGCCGTCCAGCACCACGGGTGTGCGCCGCACCGCGCACTGGAGCAGGAAGCCGGTCATCGCGGTCAGGTCGGCGCCGCCCAACGTGCCCAGCAGCCGGAGTTGGTCGCCCAGCACGGGCCTGGCGCGCCGCAGGCCGTCCCTGATCGCCGCGCACTTGCGCATCCAGGCCAGGTCGTCGATGCGCACCGCGCCACGGCCGGTGACCATCGAGGCGTCCGTGCCGCACATCGCCGCGATCAGCGCGCCGGCGGCTGTGGTGCCGCCCACCGACAGGTCGCCGAGCACGATCAGGTCGGTGCCGGCGTCGGCCTCCTCGTCGGCGAGCGCCATCCCGGCGCGGAAGGCGGCCTCCGTCTCGGCGCCGGTGAGGGCGTCCTCGACGTCGAGCCGGCCCGAACCGCGCCGCACCCGGTGCCGGGTGACCTCGGCCGGCAGTTCCTCGACCGGGCAGTCGACGGACAGGTCGACGACCCGCAGCGGCACGTCGAACTGGCGGGCCAGCACGGCCGCCGGGCCCTCGCCGTCGAGCGTCGCGCGGACCAACCCCACGGTGGAACCGGCGGGGCGGCCCGAGACGCCCAACTCGGCGACGCCGTGGTCGCCGGCGAAGAGCAGCGCCTTCGGGCGTTCGATCGGGCGCACCGGGACGCGGCCCTGGGCGGCGGCCAGCCAGGCCGCGATCTCGTCGAGCCGGCCGAACGCCTTGGGCGGCACCGTCAGCGTCGCCCGTCGTGTCTCCGCCTGTCGCCGCAGGCGGGCGCTGGGCCGTTCGATCAGGTCGCCGAAGTCGTCGAGTCGCAGACCGCCCTCACTCATGCGGACGAGGGTACCGCCGTCCCGGTGGCGCCTCGCGGCCGGCGCGGAGGAACAGGAGCGCGGAGGAACAGGAGGCCGGGGTGGCGCGGTTGGTCGCGCTCGGCGCCACCCGGGTCGACCGGCAGCACTTCCGCCCGAACCCGACTTCGTGGTGTCGGCCGACCCGGAGGGGGTCAGGTTCTGTGTGGTGGACGAGAGCCATGTGCCGGTGGGGTCGGGTGCGTCCGGCTGACGCCGGCGTGCGCGGTGGTGTATCCCGGCGTGGGGTGTGATCTAGTCTGCGAGCAGTCAGTCACGGCGGTGAGCGGAGGCTTGGCATGGCGTGGGAGTGGCGCTTCGAGAAGGCGGACGGCTCGGCGACCGAACCACCGCGGGACCCGGGGGACTTCGGTACCCAGGGCGACGCGGAGTCCTGGATCGGTGAGATCTGGCCGGAGTTGCTGGACGGCGGCATCGACCAGGTGACCCTGATGGAGGACGGCTCCAAGGTCTACGGGCCGATGAGCCTGCACAGTGCCGTCGAGGACTGAGTACGCGGAGGGTCAGGCCTCGCCCAGTTCGACGTCGGCGGTGCGGCGTTCGTCGTTGCGCAGGTAGGTGACGGCCACCTTCCGGTCGGGCCGGTGGGTGGCCAGGGCCTCGGAGAGGGAGACGACGTCGGTGACCTCCTCGTCGCCCAGCTCCACCAGTACGTCCCCGGCGCGCAGTCCGGCCCGGTCGGCCGGTCCGCCGTCGGTGGCCTCGACGATGGCGGCGCCCGCCGGTTCGAAGCCGTCGCCGAGCACCGTGCGCACGGAGACGCCGAGGGCGGCCCGCCCGGAGTCCACGACGCGGCCGTGCTCGATGAGTTGGTCGGCGAGGAAGGTCACGGTGGAGGCCGGGATGGCGAAGCCGATGCCGGGCGCGGCTCCGCCCATGCCCGGGTCCCTGGCGGCGAGCGTGGGGATGCCGATGACCTGGCCGGAGAGGTTGACGAGCGCGCCGCCGCTGTTGCCCGGGTTGATGGCGGCCGAGGTCTGCACCATGTTGCCGAGCGTCGCCTCGCCCTCGCCCTCGCTGACGGCGCGGCCGACGGCCGAGACGATGCCCTGGGTGACGCTGGAGGAGAGCCCCAGCGGGTTGCCCATGGCGAGGACGATCTGGCCGACCCGCACCTTGGAGGAGTCGCCGAAGGACGCGGGCCGCAGCCGTTCGGGCGGGTCGGCGAGCGCGAGGACGGCCAGGTCCTGCTCCGGGTAGGCGCTGACCAGGGTGGCCTCCAACGGCCCCTGGTCGGTGGCCAGCGTGACCTCGAAGGTGTCCTCCTCGGTCACCACGTGCGCGTTGGTGACGATGTGGCCGTCGTCGTCGTACACGATCCCCGAGCCCTGCTGGTCGTCGGTGGTGATCTGCACGACCGACGGCAGGACGTCGTTGACGACGTCCTGGTAGGCCCGTTCGAGGTCGCCGACGACGGTCGGCTCGGGTGCCCCGTGCTGCGGGTGGTTCGGGCCCGAGGCGTCGGACTCGGCCGTGCAGCCGGCGGTGCCGGCCAGCAGCACCGTCGCGCAGAGCGCGAGGGTGGCGGCCCGGAGCGGGGACGAGGTGGGCATAACGGGCATTGTGGCCGCTGTTCCCGTCCGGGCGGGGGAGGGGCGCTACGCCGTTGCGGGCCACTGTCCCCCGCCGCCGGGCGGCGGCGACGGGGTGGTGGACAGCGGCGCGTGGAGCGTCAGCGGGGCTGCTCGCCGCGCTTGATCTGCGGCTTGGGCAGCCGCATCCGGCGCATCTGGAGCGTGCGCATCAGCGCGTAGGCGCTCGAACCGCGCAGGCTCTCGTCCGGGAAGCGCTCCTTGAGCCGCTTCTTCAGCCGCCTGGTCATCAGGATCGAGTCGAAGACGATGCCGAGGATCACGAACATCCACAGCAGCAGCGCGATGCTGGTGGTCGCCGGGACCATGCTCATCACCAGGATCAGCACGGCGATCGGCAGGAAGAACTCGGCGACGTGCCAGCCGCTGTCCACGAAGTCCCGCGCGTAGCGCCGCACGGGGCCGCGGTCCCGCGCCGGCAGGTGCTTCTCGTCCCCGGTCAGGAGGGCCTGGCGCTGCTTGTCCAGCGCCTCGCGGCGGGCCTTCTTGGCCCGCTGCGCCGCCTCCTTGCGGCTGGTGGCAGGCTTCGCCACCGCCTTGCGCAGGGCCTCGGCCTCGCTGCGCTTGGGCGTGGGGCGACCCTTGGGTGCCTGGGGGTCGCGGAGGGGGCGGGACTCCGCCTGCTCGCTCACCGCGTCGGTCTTGGCGTCTTCTTTGGCACGACTTCGGAACACGCCCCCAGGGTACGGCCCCCCGGCGCCCGGTCGACCGGGTGCGTGGGGCACGATCCCGCAACGGCGCGCGACGTCGCGCGCCGCGGGCGTTCCGGCGGGCGCGGGTCCACGTGCGGCGGAACGGGTGGGACAGCGCGCGGAGCGGGTACAACGGGTACGGGAAAGGCGGGTACGACGGGTACGGGGAAGGTGGGGAACGAGAACGGGGAAGCCGCCGGGGGAACCTTCCCGGCCGTTTCCGAGTCCTTCCTGTCATCCGTTCCGCGTGCGTCGGGGTCGTCCTCGCGCGGGAGGGAGCGGGGGGCGTGATCGTCCTTGGGGAGGAGCCATTCGCCGCCGGGCGGTGCGCTAATGGAGAGGGGCCCCGTAGGGTAGTAGGGGATCAGCAGTTCAAGCGGCTAGAGACGGCCATCGGTTCGAGCCCGGCATGAAGGGGGCGCGCGAAAGCCCATGAGCGGTGTCATGAAGCGGATGGGGATGCTCTTCCGCGCGAAGGCTAACAAGGCCCTGGATCGGGCCGAGGACCCGCGCGAGACACTCGACTACTCGTACCAGAAGCAGCTGGAGCTGCTGCAGAAGGTGCGCCGCGGGGTCGCCGACGTGGCCACCTCGCGCAAGCGGCTCGAACTCCAGCTCAACCAGCTCAACTCCCAGTCGGGGAAGCTGGAGGAGCAGGGTAAGAAGGCGCTGGCGCTGGGCCGCGAGGACCTCGCCCGCGAGGCGCTGACCCGCAGGGCCGCGCTCTCGCAGCAGATCAGCGACCTGGAGCAGCAGCACGAGACCCTCCAGGCCGAGGAGAACAAGCTCACTCTGGCGGCGCAGCGGCTCCAGGCGAAGGTGGACGCGTTCCGCACCCGCAAGGAGACGATCAAGGCCACCTACACGGCGGCTCAAGCGCAGACCAGGATCGGCGAGGCGTTCTCCGGCATCTCCGAGGAGATGGGCGACGTCGGCATGGCGATCCAGCGCGCGGAGGACAAGACCGCGCAGCTCCAGGCGCGCTCCGGTGCCATCGACGAGCTGCTGGCCTCCGGCGCCCTGGACGACCCGACGGGCACCTCCAAGGACGACCTGACTGCCGAGTTGGACCGCATCTCGGGGAACGCGGACGTCGAGTTCGAGCTGGAGCGGATGAAGGCCGAGCTGTCGGGTGGCAGCTCCGCGCAGCGGCAGGCGATCGAGGGCGGGGACGCCGCGGCCCCGCAGGCGCAGGAGCAGGAGCAGTCCTCGCCGAAGTTCGACAAGCAGTGATCGGTGAGATTGTTGGGTGACCACTTTCGACCGACGAGGTATGTGAGCGCGAGAGCCGGGAGAACGACATGATCGTGCGGATCATGGGGGAGGGCCAGGTGAAGCTGGACGACGGCCACTTCCCCACCCTCAACGAGCTGGACGACGAGCTGCTCGCCGAGGTCGAGTCCGGGGACGAGGACGGCTTCCGTCGGACGCTCACCGCCCTGCTGGAGGCCGTCCGCACGCTGGGCGCGCCGCTCTCCGAGGACTCGCTGGAGCCGTCGGAGCTGATCCTGCCCGCGCCGGAGGCGACCATCGACGAGGTGCGGGCGATGCTGACCGAGGACGGTCTGATCCCGGACTGAGCCGTCCGGCCGCGCGTTCCACCGTCTGACGCGCTCCGCCGCCTGAACAGCGTCTCGGGCCCGGACCTCCCCCGTGGGGTCCGGGCCCGAGTGTTCTTCCGGGCGCTGGCCCCGCCGGGGCCGCGCCGCGAGGGGCCGGCCACCGGCGGAACGTTTCCGCGTTTCCGCGCTCAGGGCAGCGCCAGCATCCTCTCCAGCGCCAGCTTGGCGTCGTGCTCGGTCTCCCGGTCGACCTCGATGCGGTTGACGACCTTGCCGGCCGCCAGCGACTCCAGCGACCAGACGAGATGCGGCAGGTCGATGCGGTTCATCGTGGAGCAGAAGCAGACCGTCCGGTCCAGGAAGACGATCTCCTTGCCCTGGTCGGCGTAGCGGTTGGCCAGTCGGCGCACCAGGTTCAGCTCGGTGCCCACGGCCCAGCTGGAACCCTCGGGGGCCGCGTCCAGGGTGGCGATGATGTGCTCGGTCGAGCCCACGTGGTCGGCCGCGGCGACGACCTCGTGGCGGCACTCCGGATGGACGAGAACGTTCACTCCGGGGATGCGTTCCCTGACCTCGCGCACGGAGTCCAGGGAGAAGCGGCCGTGCACCGAGCAGTGGCCGCGCCACAGGATCATCTTCGCCGCGCGCAGCTGCTCGGGGGTCAGCCCGCCGTTCGGCCGGTGCGGGTTGTAGACGACGCAGTCGTCGAGGGAGAGGCCCAGCTCGCGGACGGCGGTGTTGCGGCCGAGGTGCTGGTCGGGGAGGAAGAGCACCTTGCCGTTGTCGCCGGCCTGTTCGAAGGCCCAGGTCAGGGCGCGCCGGGCGTTGGAGGAGGTGCAGATGGTGCCGCCGTGGCGGCCGGTGAACGCCTTGATGTCGGCGGAGGAGTTCATGTAGCTGACGGGGACGGTGTCCCCGGCGACGCCGGCGTCGGTCAGCACGTCCCAGGCCTCGGCGACCTGTTCGGCGGTGGCCATGTCGGCCATGGAGCAGCCGGCCGCCAGGTCGGGGAGGATCACCCGTTGATCGTCACCGGTCAGAATGTCGGCCGACTCGGCCATGAAGTGAACACCGCAGAACACGATGAACTCCGCCTCCGGGCGGGCCGCCGCGTCCCTGGCGAGCTTGAAGGAGTCGCCGGTGACGTCGGCGAACTGGATGACCTCGTCGCGCTGGTAGTGGTGGCCGAGCACGAAGACGCGGTCCCCGAGGGCGTCCTTCGCGGCCCTGGCCCTCTCCACCAGGTCGGGGTCGGAGGGCGCCGGCAGGTCACCCGGGCAGTCGACGCCGCGCTCGCTGGCCGGGTCGGACTCCCGGCCGAGCAGCAGCAGCGCCAACGGGGTCGGCTCGACATCGAGGGGCTGGGCGCTGGTCACGGCGGCACCCTTTCTGGTGGCGGGTTCCTCCGGCCGGTCAGGGCGGAGACTCGACCGACCGTCTTTTCGTCTTACTGACGTTATGGAGCATAACTCCTTCGCGTCAGTTTGACGATGCGCGGGCCCTGCCGATCACGTCACTCTCCCGCGGACCGTGTGCGGGCGATCCCCGGTGTGCGAGCATGAGAGAGAGGGCCGGGGAAGAAGGCGCGGCGAACGGGGAATACCTCGGCGGGCCGTTCCGTTACCGCCCTCGGCAGAGCATTCCGAACTACCCCGGGAGATTCGCAGATGTCCGTAACGGAAGAGGCCGCGGTCGACGGCATCGTCGTTTCCGACGCGGCCGTGGCCAAGGTCAGGGGCCTGCTGGAGCAGGAGGGGCGTGACGACCTGGCGCTGCGCGTGGCCGTCCAGCCCGGTGGGTGTTCCGGACTGCGCTACCAGCTCTTCTTCGACGAGCGCGCGCTCGACGGCGACGTGGTCAAGGACTTCGAGGGCGTCAAGGTCGTCACCGACCGGATGAGCGCCCCCTACCTCGGTGGCGCCTCCATCGACTTCGTCGACACCATCGAGAAGCAGGGCTTCACCATCGACAACCCCAACGCCACGGGCTCCTGCGCCTGCGGCGACTCCTTCAGCTGACGCGTGACGCCCGACGTGTCCTCCGGAGAGGGCCGTGCGGCGGCGCGTGACGAGGGGCGGCGCCCGGGAGACCATCCCGGGCGCCGCCCCTCGTGCTGTGCGCCGGCGTGAGCGTCAGCGGGCCGTCAGCTCCTGCCCCTCCTCGTCGACCAGCCGGCGGTCGCCGACCGGCTCGTCCAGGGTGACCTCGTCCGTCTGCTGCTCGGCGAGCATGATGCAGACCTCGTCGGACTCGGGGCCGACACGCTCCACGGAGAGCACGACCTCCTCGTCCGTCTCGTGCGCCCGCACCTGGTAGGTGTCGCAGACCCCGGCCCAGAAGTTCACGGTCAGGGTGCGCGCCTCCGGCGCGTGGTCGACCACCGAGAGCCCCGCGGCGGGCAGCTCCGCCGGCTCGGCCGGCTCGGCGGGGACGGCCTCGGCGCTCTCCGCCTCCTCGGCCTCGCCGCTCTCGCCCCCGCCCTCCTCGACGCGCGCGTCGTCGTCGCCGGAGACGGGGGAGGGGACGTGCTCCACGGCCGGCTCGGCCACGGTGCGCCGCTGCCCCTCGGCATCCTCGGCGCGGAAGATCCACGCCGGGACCAGCAGCGGCTCGTCCTCGGAGTACTCCAGCGAGAGCCCCAGCTCCACGGTGGCCGGCGTCGCCTCGCCCGGGTCGGCCGCGGGGGCGTCGCAGGGCAGGTCCGGGCGCGCGGGCTCGATGTCCTCACCCTCCGAGGCCTCGTCCGCGGGGGTCTCGTCCGCCGGGGCCGCCCCTTCGGCGCTCCGCTGGAGGCACGGCCGGCCGGTGTCGCGGGCCGCCGCGGGGTCGGCACCCTGGCCGATCCGCTCGTTGACCCGCTCCAGCGCGGCGGCCGGGTCCGACACCGGACGCTCCTCGCCCGCGCTCGGCACGCCCAGCACCCCGGAGACGGAGAGCAGCTCACCGTCGGGGCCCACCGTCGCCACCAGCTCCATCCCGGCCACCGGCAGCCCCTCGACGGTCGGTTCGGCGACCACCTGCCGGTGTGGCCCGTTGACCGTGGAGGCGTCCGCGGTCTCCTCGTCCAGGCCCCACGCGTCCAGCAGCGGGCCGGCCGCGCGCAGCGCGTCCTCCTCGGAGGGCGCCGGCCGGCCGTCCGCTGGCGGCATCCCCTCGGACGAGGGCATGTCGCCCGAGGAGACCGAGGCGTCGTCGGAGGAGACCGAGGCGTCCGGGCCGTCGGAGGTGATCCCGGGCCCGGCGGGCTCCGCGACGGTCCCCGTGACATCCGCCACGGTGCCGTCCAGGGAGTAGAACCAGTGCCCCGGCGCCTCTTCGGCCACCAGCAGCGCGCCCTCCCGCTCGCCCTCCGAGGTGCCGACGACGGTCCAACTCCCGCCCGAGGCCACGGGTTCGCCCGACAGGCCGAGGTCGGCCGCCAGCTCGGCGACCCGGGCGGCGTCGACGCCGCCCTCGCCGAAGCGGTGGACCGTCGCCGCCTCCGGCGCGGCCGGCGGGTCCCCCTCCAGGACCAGCGGGCCGAGCGCCGGCCCGGCGGGCGCCGAGGCGCCGTCCACCGCCAGCTCGCCCACGCCCTCGCGGGCGTCCAACGCCAGCGGCTCGTCGCCGCCCGCGCTTCCGCCGCCGTCGTCCTCGGCCATGCCGACGCCGTAGAACGCCCCGGCGAGCAGGACCACGCTGGCCGCCACCGCGGTCACCGCGGGCCAGCGTCGACGGGTCTCCTCGTGGTTCTCCTCGTCCAACACGTCAGCTCCTCGTGTCGCTCACCGGATGCGCATCGCTCACAGGAATCACCAATGTGACGACGGCCGATCACCGTAGGTTCCACGCGGGGTAGCCTGGCGCTGACTTTCGCTGCCCACCCCTGGAGAGCCCTCGTGCGCATCGCTGTCTCAGGTTCGATCGCCAACGACCATCTGATGACCTTTCCGGGCCGGTTCGCCGACCAGCTGGTGGGCGACCAACTCCACACGGTCTCCCTCTCCTTCCTGGTGGACGGCCTGGAGGTGCGCCGTGGCGGCGTCGGTGCCAACATCTGCTACGGCATGGGCCAGTTGGGCGCGCGGCCGATCCTCGTGGGCGCGGTCGGCCAGGACTTCGACGAGTACCGCGCCTGGCTGGAGCGGCACGGCGTGGACTGCGACTCGGTGCGGGTCTCCGAGATGCTGCACACCGCGCGCTTCGTCTGTACGACCGACGCCGATCACAACCAGATCGGTTCCTTCTACACCGGGGCCATGAGCGAGGCCAGGCTGATCGAGTTGCAGCTGGTCGCCGACCGCGTCGGCGGACTCGACCTGGTGCACATCGGCGCCGACGACCCCGAGGCGATGCTGCGGCACACCGAGGAGTGCCGCAGCCGGGGCATCCCGTTCGCCGCCGACTTCTCCCAGCAGCTGGCCCGGATGGAGGGCGACGAGATCCGGCTGCTGACCGAGGGCGCCGCCTACCTCTTCACCAACGAGTACGAGAAGGCCCTCGTCGAGAGCAAGACCGGCTGGAGCGACGAGGAGGTGCTGGAGAAGGTCGGCATCCGCGTCACCACCCTGGGCGCCCGCGGGGTGCGCGTGGACCGGGCCGGCGAGCCGTCGATCCTGGTCGGCTGCCCCGAGGAGACCGCCAAGGTCGAGCCGACCGGGGTGGGCGACGCGTTCCGCGCGGGCTTCCTCTCCGGGCTCAGCTGGGGCACCTCCCTGGAACGCGCGGCCCAGCTGGGCTGCATGGTGGCGACGCTGGTCATCGAGACCGTCGGCACCCAGGAGTACACGCTCAACCGGGGCTCGTTCATCGAGCGCTTCACCAAGGCGTACGGCGACGACGCCGCCGAGGAGGTCCGCCCCTTCATCCAGTGAGCGGGCGCGGGAAGCGGCGGCCGGCGCGGTTCAGGCCAGCCGCCGCACCCGGTGGGCCTGTCCGGTCTCGCCCAGGTACTCCTGGCCGCGCATCTCGCACCAGGCGGGGATGTCGAGCCTGGCCGCCACGTCGTCGGCCAGCACCGCCACCGTCCCGCCCACCGGCACCCGGCCGATGGCCCTGGCCAGCTCGATCACCGGCGCGGGGCAGCGCCGCCCCAGGGCGTCGACCACCAGTTCCTCGCCGTCGTCCACGGCGGGCGCCGGCGAGGCGGCCGGGCCCAGCAGCTGTTCCCGCACCCCGGCGACCGCGCCGGGCAGCACATCGAGGAAACGTTCCACCTCTGCTCGCGCGGTGCCCGGCGGCAGCGAGACCCGCACGTTGCCCTCCGACAACACCCCCATCGCGCGCAGCACATGGCTGGGCGTCAACGTGCTGGAGGTGCACGAGGAGCCGGAGGAGACCGAGAACTCCGCCCGGTCCAAGGCGTGCAGCAGCGCCTCGCCGTCGACATGGAGACAGGAGAACGTCACCAGGTGCGGCAGCCGCCGCACCGGGTCGCCCACCACCTCCACGTCCTCCACCAGCTCGGGCACGCGCGCCCGCACCCGTTCCACCAGCGCCGTCAGCCGCGCGGCCTCCGCCTCCGCCTCGGCCCGCACCGCGCGCAGCGAGGCCGCCGCCGCCACGATCGCCGGCAGGTGCGGAAAGCCGGGCGCCCGGCCGGACTCCCGCTCGTCGACCGGGCCCGGCGGCGCGAAGCGGGTGCCCTTGCGCACCGCCAGCAACCCGACGCCACCCGGGCCGCCCCACTTGTGCGCGCTGCCCGTCAGCAGCGACCACGCCCCCTCGACCCGCCCCCACGGCAGCGACTGCGCCGCGTCCACCAACAGCGGCACCCCGGCCGCCCGGCAGACCTCCGCGACCTCGGCGACCGGCTGGACCGTGCCCACCTCGTGGTTGGCGGACTGCACGCAGGCCAACGCGGTCGGCCCGGGCGCCGCCGCCAGGGCCTCGGCCACCGCGTCCGGGGCCACCCGGCCGAGCCGGTCGACCGGCACCTCGGCCGAGGTGCCGCCCGCGGCGCGGTGCGCCTCCGCCGCGTGGAGCACCGCCGAGTGCTCCACGGCCGAGACCAGCAGATGGCGTCCGGCCCTGACCCGGCCGGCCAGCGCGCCCGCGACGCCCCGGTGCAGCGCCGAGGTCCCCGAAGAGGTGAAGACCAACTCGTCCGGCCGGCACCCGACCGCGTCGGCCGCCGTCTCCCTGGCCGCGTCGAGCAGCATCCGCGCCCGGCGCCCCTCCCGGTGCGGCCTGGCCGGATCGGCCCAGCCGTCCGCCTCCGCGGCCACCAGTGCCTGCCGCGCGACCGGGTGAAGGGGCAGCGCCGAGGCCGCGTCGAAGTAAGCCACGTTCGCCACGCTAACAACCCCGGTACAACCCCTTCGTGGGCCCTCGCGGCGCGTTGGGCACCCTCCCCGCGTGACCCCCGGAAGCGTCCAGTAGGGTTTGGTCCGCATAAACATCCAAACCCTGCCCGTGCCAGGGCCGGCCCCGCTCCGTGCGATGGCAGCCCGGACATGGGCGAGACTCTCGGGAAGGCGCTACGTGAGTCCCAACGGCTCCGACCGCTCGTCGCGGCGCCCGATGCGGCGGGTTCTGCCGCAGGCGCTGATCGCGGGCCTGGTCCTGGCAACCGCGACAGGTTGCACATCCGAGGACTTTCCCCGGCTCGGTATGCCCACCCCGGTCACGGAGGAGGCGCCCCGCATCCTGGCCCTGTGGCAGGGTTCCTGGGCCGCCGCACTGGCAACGGGGGTGCTGGTCTGGGGCCTGATCCTGTGGAGTGTCTTCTTCCACCGGCGGTCCAGGACCAAGGTGGAGGTTCCCCCGCAGAACCGGTACAACGTGCCCATCGAGGCGCTCTACACGCTCGTGCCGCTGATCATCGTGTCGGTGCTCTTCTACTTCACCGCGCGGGACCAGACCGAGCTGCTGGAGACCTCGGACGAGCCGGACCACGTGATCAACGTGGTGGGCTTCCAGTGGAGTTGGGCCTTCAACTACCTGGAGCCCGTGGGCGTCTCGGACGAGTACGCCCAGGACGCCGAGGAGTTGGCCTCCATCCCCGACCGGATGATGGAGCGGGTCCCGGACGACGCCGACGGCGTCTACGAGATCGGCACCCCGGCCGACCGCGACCCGGACACCGGCAACCCGGGTCCGACGCTGGTCCTCCCCGAGGGCGAGACCGTTCAGTTCATCATCACGTCCAGGGACGTGGTGCACTCCTTCTGGGTGGTTCCGTTCCTGATGAAGCAGGACGCGATCCCCGGACACGTCAACAGCTTCGAGGTGACCCCGGACCGGCAGGGCACCTTCCTCGGCAAGTGCGCCGAGATGTGCGGCGTGGACCACTCCCGGATGCTCTTCAACGTCAAGGTGGTCTCGCCGGACGAGTACGACGCCTATCTTCAGGAGCTGGCGGAGAAGGGCCAGACCGGGTTCGCGCCGGCCGGCATCGAGCAGACCGAGGCCGCCGTGAACGCAGAGACCAACGAGGGCCGATCGTGACTTCCGTCGAGGAATCCCCCAGCGCGCTCAACGAAGCGTCGCACCAGGCCGCGACACCCCCGCGGCGTGGCAAGCAGCGCGGTGCCGTGGTCGTCAAGTGGCTCACCACCACCGACCACAAGACCATCGGCACCCTCTACCTGCTGACGTCCTTCATCTTCTTCATCCTGGCCGGCGTGATGGCCCTCATCATGCGCGCCGAACTGGCCAGGCCCGGTACCCAGGTCGTCTCGAACGAGCAGTTCAACCAGCTCTTCACCATGCACGGCACGGTGATGCTGCTGCTGTTCGCGACACCGCTCTTCGCCGGCTTCGCCAACTGGATCATGCCGCTCCAGATCGGCGCGCCGGACGTGGCGTTCCCGCGGCTGAACATGCTGGCCTACTGGCTGTACCTGTTCGGCGGCCTGATCGCGGTCGGCGGTTTCTTCACGCCGAACGGCGCCGCCAGCTTCGGCTGGTTCGCCTACTCGCCGCTCTCCGACGCCATCCGCTCGCCCGGCGTCGGCGCCGACATGTGGGTGATGGGCCTGGCCCTCAGCGGCTTCGGCACCATCCTGGGCGCGGTCAACTTCATCACCACGATCATCTGCATGCGCGCCCCGGGCATGACCATGTTCCGGATGCCGATCTTCACCTGGAACGTGCTGCTCACCGGTGTGCTGGTGCTGCTCGCCTTCCCCGTGCTGGCGGCGGCGCTCTTCGGACTCGCGGCGGACCGGCTCTTCGACGCGCACATCTTCGACGCCGCCAACGGCGGCGCGATCCTGTGGCAACACCTCTTCTGGTTCTTCGGCCATCCCGAGGTGTACATCATCGCCCTACCGTTCTTCGGCATCGTCTCGGAGATCATCCCCGTCTTCAGCCGCAAGCCGATCTTCGGCTACATCGGCCTGGTCGCCGCGACGATCACCATCGCCGGCCTCTCGGTGACGGTGTGGGCACACCACATGTACGTGACGGGCGCGGTACTGCTGCCGTTCTTCTCGTTCATGACCTTCCTGATCGCGGTGCCCACCGGGGTGAAGTTCTTCAACTGGGTCGGCACCATGTGGAAGGGGTCGCTCAGTTTCGAGACCCCGATGCTCTGGTCCGTCGGCTTCCTGATCACCTTCCTCTTCGGTGGTCTGACGGGCGTCATCCTGGCCTCGCCGCCGCTCGACTTCCACGTCTCGGACAGCTACTTCGTGGTGGCCCACTTCCACTACGTGGTCTTCGGCACCGTCGTCTTCGCGATGTTCGCCGGCT
Source organism: Streptomyces sedi (assembly GCF_006335015.1). Lineage (GTDB taxonomy): Bacteria > Actinomycetota > Actinomycetes > Streptomycetales > Streptomycetaceae > Streptomyces > Streptomyces sedi. The sequence continues at coordinate 120,847 of NZ_VDGT01000006.1, read as the reverse complement.
TCCACTTCTGGTGGCCCAAGTGGACCGGCAAGATGCTGGACGAGAAGCTCGGCAAGATCACCTTCTGGACGCTCTTCGTCGGCTTCCACGGCACGTTCCTGGTGCAGCACTGGCTGGGCGCCGAGGGCATGCCGCGCCGGTACGCCGACTACCTGGCCGCCGACGGCTTCACGACGCTGAACACCATCTCGACCATCAGCTCGTTCCTGCTGGGCCTGTCGATGCTGCCGTTCTTCTACAACGTCTGGAAGACCTGGAAGTACGGCGAGTACGTCAACACCGACGACCCGTGGGGCTACGGGCGTTCGCTGGAGTGGGCGACGTCCTCGCCGCCGCCCCGGCACAACTTCGTCACCCTGCCCAAGATCCGCTCCGAGTCGCCGGCCTTCGACCTGCACCACCCCGAGGTCGCGGCGCTCGACCAGCTGGAGAACGAGGCCCGCCACGAGGCCGAGGCCCTCACCGGAAAGGAGGCCGGCGCATGAGGATCCAGGGACACCTCTTCGCCTGGCTCGCGGTCTTCATGCTGGCCGTGGCCGTGGTCTACGGCCTCTGGTCCCAGGAGCCGGTGGGCACCACGGCGCTCTTCCTGTCCTTCGCGCTCTCCGCGATGATCGGGTTCTACCTGATCTTCACCGCCCGCAGGGTGGACGTGGGCGCCCAGGACAACAAGGACGCCGAGGTCGCCGACGACGCGGGCGAGCTGGGCTTCTTCAGCCCGCACAGCTGGGCCCCGCTGCTGCTGGGCGCGGGCGCCGCGCTGGCGTTCCTCGGCCCGGTCTTCGGCTGGTGGTTCCTCGTCTTCACCGTGCCGGTGATGTTCGTCGGACTGTGGCTGTGGGTCTTCGAGTACTACCGCGGTGAGAACCAGACGCAGTGACCGGCCGCTGAGCTGGTAGGGGCCCCCGGAACGCGCGCGTTCCGGGGGCCCACCCGTTTGACGGCGGGCGGCGGGCCCTTTCGGGGCAATCTTCGTATTTTGTGGCTATGAGCCTCTCAACACGGATCGCGATCCGGTGCACGCTGATAGTCGCCCCGCTCCTGGCCGGCCTCACCGCGTGCGGTGGTGACGCCAGATCACTGAGCGAGCAGCCCTACGACGCCCTCCAGCACCTCTCCTTCGGCTCCGCCTCGGGCGAGGCCGAGGTCGACCCCGACACCCCGCTCAAGGTCTCAGCCAGCGCACAGGGCGCCAGGATCACCGATGTCGTGGCCACCGACGCCGGGGGCCGCAGACTCTCCGGCGAGCTGGCCGCCGACGGCCGCTCCTGGCGCAGCGGCGACCTGCTCACCGCCGGCGCCGACTACACCGTTCAGGTGAGCACCGAGAACGGCGACGGGGAGCCGGGCCGGGGCGAGCACACCTTCCGCACGGGCTCCTCCAAGGCCGACCGGGTCGACGTCGCCTTCGGCCCCGACGCCGGCACCTACGGCGTCGGTCAGCCGATCACCGCCGAGCTGAGCGAGGAGATCGAGGGGAACCGGGAACGCGCCCTGGTGGAGGCCGCGTTGCGGGTCACCAGCGAGCCCGAGGTGGAGGGCGCCTGGCACTGGGTGGACGACAAGGAGCTGCACTACCGCCCGCGCGAGTACTGGCCGGCCAACACCACCATCTCCGTGACGTCGGCGCTGGAAGGCGTCGCCCTGGCCGAGGGGCTGCGCGGTGGCGAGGCGGACTCGGTCGAACTGCGCACCGGGGAGCGGGTCGAGGCGGTGGCCGACATCTCGGCGCACACCATGACCGTCTACCAGGACGGCGAGGAGGTGCGTTCCGTGCCCATCACCACGGGCAAGGAGGGCTTCCGCACGAGGAACGGCAAGAAGGTGGTGCTCGGGCGCGAGCCCAACGTCCGGATGACCGGCACCAGCATCGGCATCCCCGCCGGCAGCGCCGAGTCCTACGACATGGACGTGCGGTGGGCCACCCGGCTCACCTGGAGCGGCGAGTACGTGCACGGCGCGCCCTGGTCGGCCGCCTCACACGGCTCCGACAACGTCAGCCACGGCTGCACGGGCATGAGCGACGAGAACGCCGAGTGGTTCTTCGACCTCATCAAGCCGGGTGACGTGGTCGAGCACGTCAACGGCGACGGGGAGGACATGGACACGTTCGGCAACGGCTTCGGGGAGTGGAACCTCTCCTGGGAGGAGTGGCTGGAGGGCAGCGCGCTCCAGCAGGGCGACGACCACGCCCAGCCGGCGGCCGGGCGGCTGCGTCCGAGCGTCTGACACGCGTCCGCGCCGCCCGCGCCCCCGGGGGCGGGAGACGAGACCTCAGGCGGCCGAGGGCAGCTGCTCGCGCAGCAACCCCGTGAGGGCGCCCGTCAGTTCGGCCGGGTCGATCGGGTGCGCCACCGCGGCCTCGGCGCGGCTCCAGGTGGCCAGCCACGCGTCCTGCGCGCGCCCGATCAGCAGGAGCACCGGCGGGCACTCGAAGATCTCGTCCTTGATCTGCCGGCAGACGCCCATCCCGCCGGCGGGAACCGCCTCGCCGTCCAGTACGCAGACGTCGACGCCGCCGTTCTCCAGGGCGGAGAGCACGGCCGGCAGGGTCGCGCACTCCAGGTACTCGATGGCCGGCAGGTCCGTGGACGGGCGTGTTCCGGCGGCCAGCCGCACCTGCTCCCGGGTGTTGACGTCGTCGCTGTAGACCAGCACCGTGGCGCTGCGCTGCATCGTTCCTCCGCCCGCTGGGGTTGTCCGTTGCGCCGTGATGCTACTCCGTCCGGCGGGGTCACAGGCAGGGGGACGGGTACTGACACACCGAACCCCACCCCCGAGACAAGCGCCGGAAAAGCGACCGACATAATGACGGGCGTGGCGACAGCAACAGCAGTAGACACCGGGCACGCGATCCCGTCGGTCAACAGGCCGAACGTCACCTCAGTGGGGACGGTCATCTGGCTCAGTTCCGAGCTGATGTTCTTCGCGGCCCTCTTCGCGATGTACTTCACCCTCCGTTCGGTGATGGGCCCCGAGTACTGGCAGGAGAACGCGGACGCGCTCAACCTGCCCTTCTCGCTGACCAACACGACGATCCTGGTGCTCTCCTCGGTGACGTGCCAGCTCGGGGTGTTCGCGGCCGAGCGGGGTGACGTGAAGCGCCTCCGCCTCTGGTTCGTGATCACCTTCGCGATGGGTGCGATCTTCATCGGCGGTCAGGTCACCGAGTACGTCGAGCTGGTGGTACACGAGGGTGTCTCGCTGGCCTCCGGCCCCTACGGCTCGGCCTTCTACCTGACCACCGGGTTCCACGGGCTCCACGTGCTGGGCGGGTTGTTCGCCTTCCTGTTCGTCCTCGCCAGGACCTACGCCGCCCGCCGGTTCACGCACGAGCAGGCCACCACGGCCATCGTCGTCTCGTACTACTGGCACTTCGTGGACGTCGTGTGGATCGGCCTCTTCGCCACCATCTACCTGATCAAGTAACCCATCGCCGCACCGGACGTTTGTTCCAGCACCGACGCAGAAGATCCTGACACCGGGGTAATCCGTGAAAAAGCTCTCCGCACGACGGCGCCATCCACTGGCGGTGTTTGTCGTCCTCCTCATCGCGCTGGCGGCCACCGGGGGGCTGTACGCCGCCTTCGCGCCCGCCGAGGAGGCGCAGGCCGACAACAGGGCCCAGTCTCTCGCCATCGACGAGGGCGAGGCGCTCTACCGGGTCGGCTGCTCCAGCTGCCACGGCAGGTCAGGTGAGGGCGGCAGCGACGGCCCGAGCCTGGTGGGCGTGGGACCGGCCGCGGTCCACTTCCAGGTCGGTACCGGCCGGATGCCCATGCAGAACCCGGGCGCCCAGGCCCCGGCGAAGCCCCGGGCCTACACCCAGGCCGAGATCGACCAGCTGGCCGCCTACATCGGCTCGTTGGGCCCGGGCCCCGCGGTTCCGGAGGCCTCCGCCTACGACCCCGCGGACGGCGACGCGGCCAGGGGCGGCGAACTCTTCCGCACCAACTGCGCGCAGTGCCACAACTTCACGGGTCAGGGCGGCGCGCTGACCCACGGGAAGTACGCTCCCGGTCTGGACGACGTGGAGCCCATCTTCATCTACGAGGCCATGCTGACGGGCCCGCAGAACATGCCCTCCTTCCCCGACACGGTGCTGCCGGAGCAGGAGAAGCGGGACATCATCGCGTGGCTGAACGCGGTCAACACCTCGGAGTCGCCCAGCCCGGGCGGCTTCTCGCTCGGTGGCTTCGGCCCGGTCAGCGAGGGCCTGTTCGCCTGGACCTTCGGCATCGGGGCGCTCGTCGCCCTGACGGTCTGGATCGGGGCCCGGAGCGCTAAGGCCAGGAAGTCATGAGCGACGACCGCGACCACCCCACCTCATCCCAAGAAACGGAAACGCGAAAAGACGTGTCCGACGATCACCTCCCCGGTGAGCGGCGCTCGGGTGAACTGGCCGTGTTGGACGACCCGTTCGCCGACCCGGGGCTGCCCCCGCACGAACATCGGCGGCAGGACATCGACGAGCGAGCCGCCAAGCGCTCCGAGCGCACCGTGGCCCTCCTGTTCACCGTCTCCATGCTGGCGACCATCGGCTTCATCGTCGCCTACGTGGCCATCCCGATCGACCGGATCGTCTACATCTGGCCGATCGGGCACATCAGTGGGCTGAACTTCGCACTCGGCACCACCCTGGGCACCGCGCTCTTCTGCATCGGCGCCGGCGCCATCCACTGGGCCCGCACCCTGATGTCCGACGAGGAGCGCTCCGAGGAGCGGCACGCGGTCGCCGCGGCCCCCGAGGTCAAGGCCCAGGTGCTGGAGGAGTTCCGCAAGGGCGCCGAGGAGTCCGGCATCGGCCGGCGCAAGCTGGTGCGGAACACGATGCTCGGCGCGATGGCCCTGGTGCCGCTCTCCGGCGTCGTCCTGCTGCGCGACCTCGGCCCGCTGCCCGAGGACAAGCTGCGCAAGACCGCCTGGCGCGAGGGCTCGGTGATCGTCAACGAGAACACGGGCGAGCCGCTGCGTCCCGAGGACATCACGGTCGGCTCGCTCACGCAGGCGATGCCCGAGGAGCTCGACCACCACGACCACGACTTCCACGCGGAGATCGCCAAGGCCGCGGTGATGCTGGTCCGCCTGGAGCCGGAGGACATCAAGGACCCGCGCTCCGCGGAGTGGGGACACGAGGGCATCCTCTGCTTCTCCAAGATCTGCACCCACATCGGCTGCCCGGCCACGCTCTACGAGCAGCAGACCCACCACGCCCTCTGCCCCTGCCACCAGTCGACCTTCGACCTGTCGGACGGCGCGCGGGTGCTCTTCGGCCCGGCGGGACACCCCCTGCCGCAGCTGCGGATCACGGTGAACGACGACGGCTATCTCACGGCCCTCGGCGACTTCGAGGAGCCGCCGGGACCGAGCTTCTGGGAGCGCGGATGAGTACGGCAACGGAACCCCGGAAGAGCACCGCGCGGGGCAAGGCCCCCGCCGGTGAGAAGGTCGCCGACTGGGCCGACGGCCGGCTGGGCATCTACAGCCTGGCCAAGGCCAACATGCGCAAGATCTTCCCCGACCACTGGTCGTTCCTGCTGGGCGAGATCTGCCTGTTCAGCTTCATCATCGTGATGCTGACCGGTGTGTACCTGACGCTGTTCTTCGTGCCGAGCATGGGGCACGTGGAGTACACCGGCTCGTTCGAGCCGATGCAGGGCGTGATGATGTCCGAGGCGTACGCCTCGACGCTGGACATCAGCTTCGACGTGCGGGGCGGCCTGCTGGTCCGCCAGATCCACCACTGGGCGGCGCTGCTGTTCGTGGTCGGCATCTTCATGCACATGATGCGGGTGTTCTTCACCGGCGCCTTCCGCAAGCCGCGTGAGATCAACTGGCTCTTCGGCTTCCTGCTGCTGGTGCTGGCGCTCTTCACCGGTCTGACCGGGTACTCGCTCCCGGACGACCTGCTCTCCGGCGTCGGTATCCGCTTCATGGAGGGCGCGATCCTGGCGGTGCCGGTGGTCGGCACCTACATCCAGATGTTCCTCTTCGGCGGCGAGTTCCCCGGGTACGACATCATCCCCAGGTTCTTCGTGGTGCACGTGCTGCTGTTGCCGGGCATCATGCTGGGCCTGGTGGTCGCGCACCTGATCCTGATCGTCTACCACAAGCACACCCACTACGCGGGTCCCGGCCGGACCAACGACAACGTGGTCGGGATGCCGCTGCTGCCGGTGTACATGGCGAAGGCGGGCGGCTTCTTCTTCCTGGTCTTCGGCGTGATCACACTGATCGCGGCGACGGTGACGATCAACCCGGTCTGGGTCCTGGGCCCCTATCGACCGGACCAGATCTCCACCAACGCGCAACCCGACTGGTATCTGGGCTTCTCCGAGGGCCTGGTCCGGATGATGCCCGGCTGGGAGTGGGTGATTCCGGGCGGCTACACGCTGAACTTCGGTCTGCTGGTGCCGCTGGTCGTCTTCCCCGGCCTGCTGACGGCCATCGCGCTGTACCCGTTCTTCGAGTCCTGGGTGACCAAGGACCCGCGCGAGCACCACATCGCCGAGCGTCCGCGGAACAACCCGACCAGGACCGGCTTCGGCATGGCCTGGCTGACCGCCTTCGGCGTGTGCATGTTGGCCGGTGGCAACGACCTGTGGGCCGTGCACTTCCACCTGTCGATCAACACGATCACGTGGTTCTGCCGCATCGGGTTCTTCGTGCTGCCGGTCGTGGCCTTCTTCATCACCCGCCGGATCTGCCTGGGCCTCCAGCGGAGGGACGCGGAGAAGGTGCTGCACGGCCGGGAGTCCGGGATCATCAAGCGGCTGCCGCACGGTGAGTTCGTCGAGGTGCACGAGCCGCTCTCGCAGGAGCAGCTGTACACCCTCACCGCGCACGAGCAGCACAAGCCGCTGGAGCTGGGCCCCGACACCGACAAGAACGGCGTGCGGCGCCCGGTCAACCCGCTGGAGCGGGTGCGGGCCAGGTTCAGCAAGGCGTACTTCGGGGAGCAGGCGCAGATCAGCAAGCCGACCCGCGAGGAGTACAAGGAGATCACCGAGGGCCACGGCGACCACCACTGAGGTCGCGGCCGCAGGGCCGGTTTCCGGGGGCCGTGGCCCCACCCGTCACCGCACGGGTGGGGCCACGGCCCTTTGGGCGTTCGGGCCCGGTTCGGTGGAACGACCGTCCGGAGACCGAACGCGGTGCCCCACGCGTCACCGGCCGCCGCTAGGCTTCGGTGCCACGGCAGCCGAAGGGTGCCCCCGCCGGGGGTGTCCGCGACCGGCCAGCCGGTTTCCGATCATCCAGCTGAACCGCCAGGAGTGATTCCCATGAGCGTTGTGACCCCCGCCGGAGGCGACACCGGGGCGGCGCGCGACTGGCCGGACGTGCTGAGCGCGCTGCTGGCCGGCCGGGACCTGACGGGTGACGACACCGCCTGGGCGATGGAGCGCATCATGAGCGGGGAGGCCGGCGACGTGCGGATCGCCGGTTTCGCCGTGGCGTTGCGCGCCAAGGGCGAGACGGTGGAGGAGGTCTCGGGACTGGTCGAGACGATGTACCGGCACGCCAACGTGATCGAGGTGCCCGGTCCCTCCGTCGACATCGTGGGCACCGGCGGCGACCGGGCGCGGACGGTGAACATCTCGACCATGTCGGCGATCGTGGTCGCCGGCACCGGGACGCGGGTGGTCAAGCACGGCAACCGCGCGGCCTCCAGCGCCAGCGGCGCCACGGACGTGCTGGAGCAGCTCGGCGTCAACCTGGACCTGACGCCGCGGCGGGTGGCCGAGGTGGCGGTCGAGGCCGGCATCACCTACTGCCCCGCGGTGCTGTTCCACCCCGCGCTGCGGCACGCCGGTTCGGCGCGCAAGCAGCTGGGGGTGGCGACGTTCTTCAACTTCCTGGGCCCGCTGACCAATCCGGCGCGGGTGAGGGCGCAGGCGACCGGCGTCGCCGACGCCAGGATGGCGCCGATCCTCGCCGGGGTGCTGGCCGAACGCGGCAGTTCCGCCCTGGTCTTCCGGGGCGACGACGGGTTGGACGAGCTGACCGTCACCGGCACCTCCACGGTGTGGGTGGTGCGGGACGGGAAGGTGACGGAGGAGTCGTTCGACCCCGAGTCGGTGGGGGTGGGGCGCTCCCCGGTCGAGGCGCTGCGCGGTGGCGACGCGGCGTACAACGCCTCGGTGGCGCGGCGGCTGTTGGAGGGGGAGCACGGCCCGGTGCGGGACGCGGTGCTGCTCAACGCGGCGGCCGGGTTGGCCGCCGCGGAGCCTGACGACGCGCCGCTGTCGCAGCGGATCGCGGCGGGGATGGCGCGGGCGGCGGAGTCGATCGACTCGGGCGCCGCGGGAGCGGCGTTGGAGCGCTGGATCGCCACGACCCACCGCTGAGTCGGCCGGGGGCCCCTCGGGCCCTGGGCGCCCGCACCCCGGTCGGGGGCGGGCGCCGGTCCGTTCGGCGCGGGGCGCTCAGGAGTCGAGGCCGATGGCGAACGCGGCCTCCAGGTCGTGCTGCGAGTAGGTGCGGAAGGCGATGTGGGTCTCGGTGGACTCCACGCCAGGGATCTTGCTGAGCCGGGCGGGGATGACGTCCGCCAACTGGTCGTGTTCCCGCACCCGGACGAGGGCGATCAGGTCGTGGGGGCCGGTGACCGAGTAGACCTCGCTGACCCCTTCCAGGGCCGCGATCCGCTCCGCGACCTCGGGGACGCGGTCCACGCTGGTCTTGATGAGCACGATCGAAGTGATCACGGCTGCGCCTCGTTTCGGTCGGTCGTCGTCGTTCGCACGGGGACGTGCCCGCGGCTGGCCACACGATAGCTCCCGGGGGTGGCGCGGGCGTGGCGCGGGACGGTTCGGGGAGGCCGGGTGGCCTGGCGGGGCCCGCAGACGTGGCGCGTACCAGGCCGTAGGGTGAACCACGGTGTGACGGAGATACGTAGGGGAGGGGGAGCGCCGGCCGACCGGTCGCCGCTGGGACCGACGAATGGTGTGCAGCTGTGGAACCGACGGACGGTGAGGAGGCGAGGGGTCAGGCCGAGCCCGAGGAGGGTGAGCCGGCCGAGACCCTGGACCGTCCGCTGCCCGAGCGGGTCAGGGGGCGGGTGATCCAGCTCGCCGGGGAGGCGTTCGACGGCCTGACCCTGAACGAGCTGCCGGGCCCGTTGCGGCAGTACGCGCGGTTCACGCCACCCCGTCGGGTGAAGTTCGGCGGTTCGGCGATGGCGGCGGCTCTGGAGACCGACACGGTCTTCCGGCACCGGGTGGGTGCGGTGCTGCGCGCGGGCGCGCCCGAGTTGGCGGAGGCGGTGGAGCGTGGCGCGCCGCCGCCGGCGGCCGATCCGGTCGAGGTGGCGGCGGCGGCCTTTCTGCTGCGTCCGGCGGGCTGGTCGAAGCTGGTGGCCGCGGCGGGCGAGGAGGCGCAGCGCGCCCAGGAGGAGCGCGCGGGGCATGAGCGGGAGCGTGAGCTGGCGGAGTTGCGCGGGGAGTTGGCGCGGGCGCGTGAGGGGGCGCGCGACGAGCAGGAGCGGTTGCGGGCGGAGCTGGAGGCGACGCGCAAGGAGGGCGACGCGCTGCACCGGAAGTTGCGCAGCGCGCACGCGGACGTGCGGCGTGGGGAGGCGTCGGTGCGGAAGTTGCGCGCCGAGTTGGACGAGGTGCGGGCGTCGGCCGAGGCGGCGCGGGTGACGGGGGAGAGCGAGGCCAGGCGGTTGCGCGGCCGGTTGGCGCGGGCCGAGGCGGCGCTGGAGGCGAGCCGGCGGTCGGTCCGCGAGGAGCGGGGGATCGAGGACACGCGGCTGCGGCTGCTGTTGGACACGGTGTTGGACGCGGCGCAGGGGTTGCGCCGGGAGTTGGCGTTGCCGCCGGCGCGGGAGGGGCGGCTGCCCGCGGAGACGGTGGCCTCGGTCAGCCCGGGGGAGCCGGGGCCGGGGGATATCGCGCGGCGGGCGTTGGACGGGGAGGACCCGGCGGTTCTCGATCAGTTGTTGGCGCTGCCGCAGGCGCATCTGGTCGTGGATGGTTACAACGTGACCAAGACCGGCTATCCGACGCTGCCGCTGGAGCGGCAGCGGGCCCGGCTGATGCGGGGTCTCGCGGTGTTGGCCGCGCAGAGCGGGGCGGAGATGACCTGCGTCTTCGACGGCGCCGAGTTGGCGGCCCCGGTGCTGCTGACGCCGCCGCGCGGGGTGCGGGTGCTCTTCAGCCCGGCGGGGGAGACGGCGGACGAGCTGATCCGGCAGCTGGTGCGGGCCGAACCGGCGGGCCGGCCGGTGGTGGTGGTCTCCAGCGACCGCGAGGTGGCCGAGGGGATCGCCAGGTCCGGGGCCTGGCCGGTGGCCTCCAGGCTGCTGCTCAACAGGCTCGCCCGCACCTGATCCCGCGCATCCCGCTCACCGGCGGGGTCCAAGTCCGCGCCGGGGGCCGCGAGGTGACGGCCTGGGCCGAACGGGTGGTTCCGGCGGTCGCCGCACGGGTATCCCCAGGGGACCGGAGCCGACGGGGAGTTGGGCGTTTCGGGTCGTTGGGGTGGCCGGGGCCCGTTGGGGCGCTTTGCCCGCTTGGCGGGGGTTGCCGGGCGTATGTCGTCCACACAGGGTGCGGAATCGACCCCGGTCAGTGTGAGGTAAGTAAAATATGCCCGCCAGGATTTGAACCGGGCAAACACACCTCGCTAGGGTCACCTCGAACCTTCGCGCGGTCGATCACCCAGCCCGGGTGGCCGCGAGGGACCGCCTAGTCCGCGGCAGTTCGCGCGGAGCCGGGACCACAGTCCCCCGACCCGGCAGGCGGCTGAGGAAGAAGGAGCTCGCCCCAGTGGCGTCCCACCGTCGTCCCAAGCAGCCAAGCCGCGCTCGAATGACCCTCCTCGGCGCCGCTGCCTCCGCCGCCGCGACCGTCGGCGTCACCGCGACCTCCGCCTCGGCCGACCCCGGTCAGAGCGTCGACGACGTCCGCGAGGAGGTCGACGATCTCCACCACGAGGCGGAGGAGATCACCGAGGAGTTCAACGGGGCCCAGGAGCGCGAGGAGCAGCTCCAGGAGGAGATCTCCGAGCTCCAGGACTCCACCGCGCGCGGCCAGGAGAGACTCAACGAGCTGCGCAACGGCATGGGTTCCATGGCCTCCGCGCAGTACCGCAACGGCGGGCTGGACCCGTCCATGCAGCTTTTCCTCTCTTCTGACCCCGACGACTTCCTGGACCAGGCCTCCGCGCTGGACCAGATGTCCGCCAAGCAGGCCGAGGCCCTCCGGCTGATCCAGGACCAGCAGCGCACCCTGGACCAGCAGCGCGAGGAGGCCGGCGAGCGGCTCGCCGAGCTGGAGGACGTCCGCGCCACCCTCGGCGAGAAGAAGGACAGCATCCAGGGCAAGTTGAGCGAGGCCCAGGCCCTGCTCAACCAGCTCACCGAGGAGGAGCGCCAGGAGATCGCCGCCGCCGAGCAGGCCGAGGCGGAGGAGTCCGAGCGCGCCAGCCGCAGCGACGACCGCGACTTCTCCGACGGCACCGCCACCGGCAGGGCCTCCTCGGCGCTCAACGCCGCGATCTCCAAGCTGGGATCGCCCTACGTCTGGGGCGCCACCGGCCCCAGCTCCTTCGACTGCTCCGGGCTCACCGGCTGGGCCTACAATCAGGCCGGCGTCTCGCTGCCGCGCGTCTCGCAGGACCAGGCCAACGCCGGCACCCGGGTCTCGCAGAGCGAACTGGCCCCCGGCGACCTGGTGTTCTTCTACCCCGGCATCACCCACGTCGGCATCTACGTCGGCAACGGCCAGATGGTGCACGCGCCCAGCACCGGCGGCGTCGTCGAGTACGCCAGCCTGAGCATCATGCCCTTCCAGTTCGGCGTCAGGGTCGCCTGACCCGGCGCGCCACCACCGCGAACTCCGCGCCGGCGCCCGCCCGCTGAACGGGCGCCGGGCCAACTCCACCAACCAGGTGATTCGCTGGGCCGGCTGTCGACCGCCGCGCCCCGCGTGACCTGCGCACCGAGCATCCACGGCCGGGCCGCGCGGTGTTGCCTTGCCGTGCCCGGGCTCCGGGCACGGCTACATTCTGCTGCGCTCGGGTCCCCACCGAAGGAGCGCGGCTCGCAGTGACCGTTGACAGACTCTTCCCCTCCCGGCGTACCCGCCTCGCGTTGCGGCTGACCACCTGGTCGGCGGCGGCCACCGCCGTGGCGGTCATCTCCACCGTTCCCGTCTCCGCCGAACCGTCGGACCGCGACGACACCGCGGAGGCCACCCGCGAGGTGGACCGCCTGTTCGCGGAGGCCGACCGGGCCGTGGACGCCTACAACGGCTCCGCGGAACGCGTCGCGGAGTTGGAGGCCGAGGTCGAGCGCCGGCGCGCGCAGGTCGACCGCGGCGAGCGCGCCGTGGACGAGAAGCTCGGCGCCGTCGGCTCGGCCGCCGCCGCCCACTACCGCGCCGGAGGCATCTCCCCGACGCTCGCGCTGCTGCTCTCCGAGAGCCCCGACGCCTACCTGGCCAGGTCGGCGACGTACGAGCGGATGAGCGACCGCCGTGACGCCGAGCTGAGGGAACTCCTCGCCGCCCAGCGCGAGCTGACCCAGCGCCGCGACGAGGCCGACGCGCGCCTGGACGAACTGGTCGAGGAACGCGCCGAGTTGTCGCGTCGCAAGGAGGCCGCCGAGCGGCGCCTGGACGAGGCCAGGGACCGCCTGGACGAGCTCACCGAGCGCGAACGCGAGCAGGAGGCCAGGGCCGGTCGGGACGCCCCCCGCGCGCGAACCGTCGCCGAACCGGCCCCCGCCCCCGTCGCCGTCGAACGCCCCCCGGCCGTCGCCACCTCGGACCGGGGCGGCATCGCCCTGAGCGCGGCCCTGAGCGTGCTGGGCGCCCCGTACGGATGGGGAAGCACGGGACCGGACGCGTTCGACTGCTCCGGCCTCGTGCAGTGGGCCTACGCCAAGGCCGGGGTGTCGCTGCCGCGCACCTCGCAGGCGCAGGCGGGAGCCGGCCGCCGGGTGCCGCTCGACCAGGCCCAGCCGGGTGACATCGTGGTCTACCGGTCCGACGCCAGCCACGTCGGGCTCTATGCCGGAGGCGGGCAAGTGGTGCACGCGCCGTATAGCGGAGCTTTCGTGCGCTACGAGGCAGTCGGGATGATGCCGGTCTCCTCGGTGGTACGACCCTGACCAGAGGTCGGTAGTGTTCGGGTGATGCGAAAGACGTTGATCGTGACCAACGACTTCCCGCCCCGCCCGGGCGGTATCCAGGCGTTCCTGCACAGCATGGCGCTGCGGATGGACCCGGGCCAGGTGGTGGTTTACGCCTCCAGCTGGCGCCGGGACACCGAAGCCGTCGAGGCCACCACCGAGTTCGACGCCGAGCAGCCCTACCCGGTCTTCCGGGACAGGACGGCGTCCCTGCTGCCCACCAGAGCCACCACCCGCAAGGCCGCCGAGCTGCTGCGGGAGCACGAGTGCACGGCCGTGTGGTTCGGCGCCGCGGCGCCGCTGGGGCTGATGGCCCCGACGCTGCGCGCCGCCGGCGCCGAGCGGCTGGTGGCCACCAGCCACGGGCACGAGGCGGGGTGGGCGGGAATGCCGGTCACGCGTCAGGTGGTGCGTCGCATCGGTGAGAACACCGACGTGATCACCTACCTCGGCGAGTACACCAGGAGCCGGATCGCCGACGCCCTGACGCCCGAGGCCGCCGCCCGGATGACGCAGCTGACGCCGGGCGTCGACCACAAGCTCTTCCACCCCGACTCCGGCGGGAAGCGGCTGCGCGAGAGCCTCGGCCTGGCCGACCGCCCCGTGGTGGTCTGCGTCTCCCGCCTGGTGGCGAGGAAGGGCCAGGACACGCTGATCAGGGCGATGCCCCGCATCCTCGCCTCCGAGCCCGACACGGTGCTGGCGATCGTCGGCGGCGGCTCCTACCGCGCGGACCTGGAACGCCTGGTGCAGCGCGTCGGCGTGCAGGACTCGGTGCGCTTCCTCGGCGAAGTGTCATGGGCACAACTCCCCGCGCACTTCGGCATCGGCGACGTCTTCGCCATGCCCTGCCGCACCCGCCACCGGGGCATGGACGTGGAGGGCCTTGGGATGGTCTACCTGGAGGCGTCCGCCACCGGTCTGCCGGTCATCGCCGGCGACTCGGGCGGCGCCCCGGACGCCGTCCTCGACGGCGAGACGGGCTGGGTGGTGCGCGGCGGCGGGTCGTCGGCGCCGGGCGAGACCGCCGACCGCGTCGTCGAGCTGCTGCGCGATCCCGAACTGCGTCGCCGGATGGGCGCCAGGGGCCGCGAGTGGGTCGAGGAGAAGTGGGGCTGGGACATGCTCTCGCAGCGGCTGCGGGAGCTGCTGAGCTGAGGCGCGGCGGCCGGCGATGAGTTCTGGCCCCGCGCGTGGTCTTCCCTTTCCCGGGGCGGCAGGCGCCCCGGGATAAGGGAAGGAGCGCGCCATGAGAGTGGTGCTTCAGGAGTTCCTGTCGCTGGACGGCGTCGCGCAGGGCCCCGGCGCCCCCGACGAGGACACCAGCGGCGGGTTCACCAGGGGAGGCTGGCTGGTGCCGCACCTGGACGACGCGTTCGGCCGGATCGTCACCGGCTGGCTCGACGAGGTGGACGGGTTCCTCTTCGGACGGCGCACCTACGAGAACTTCGCCCGGGACTGGCCGGCGATGGACGACCCCGCCGATCCCGTCGCGACCAAGCTCAACGGCCTGCCGAAGTACGTCGCCTCCCGGAGCCTGACCGAGGCCGGGTGGGCGCCGACGACGATCCTGTCGGGTGACGTCGCCGCCGAGGTCGCCAGACTGCGGCGGGCCCCGGGACGCGAGCTGCAGATCCACGGCAGCGCCACGCTCGGCGCCTCGCTGCTGGCCGCCGGGCAGGTCGACGAGGTGCGGCTGATGATCGCACCGGTGGTGGTCGGGGCCGGCCGGCGGCTCTTCCCGGCGGACGGCGCGCCCGCCGGGCTGCGGCTGGAGCGGTCCGAGACGACGCCCGCCGGGGTCACCGCGCAGGTCTACACCGTCACCGGCGCCCCCGAGTACGGCGCCTACGGGCCCGAACACCCCTGACGACGCGCGGCCCCCGTGCCGTCGACCCGCCGGGTCACCCGCCGTAGAGGGCGTCGATCTCCCGCGCGAAGTCCCTCGTCACCACGTGCCTCCGCAGCTTCAACGAAGGCGTCAGATGCCCCGACTCCTCCGTGAAGTGACCCGGCAGCACCCGGAAGGCGCGGACCGACTCGGCGCGGGAGACGGCCTCGTTGGCGTGGCCCACCGCCTCGTCGAGGGCGGCCGACAGGGCGGGGTGGTCGAGGAGTTCGGCCCGGGGCAGCCCACCGAGCCCGGACTCCTCGGCCCAGCGCGGCAGGAAGTCGTCGTCCACGGTCAGCAGCGCCCCGACGAACGGGCGGCCCTCGCCGACCACCATGCACTCGGCGACCAGCGGATGCGCCCTGATCCGGTCCTCCAGCACGGCCGGGGCGACGTTCTTGCCGCCGGCGGTCACCAGGATCTCCTTGGCGCGGCCGGTCACCGTCAGATAGCCGTCCGCGTCCAGCCGCCCCAGGTCGCCGGTGTGGAACCAGCCGTCCCGCAGCACCTCGTCCGTGGCCTCGGGATTGTTCCAGTAGCCGGAGAAGAGGTGCTCTCCGCGCAGCAGGATCTCGCCGTCGTCCGCGATCCGGATCGTCGTGCCGGGCAACGGCCGCCCCACGCTGCCGATGCGGGGCGCGTCCCAGGGGTTGAACGACGTCGGCGCGCACGACTCCGTCAGCCCGTACCCCTCCAGCACGGTGAAGCCGATGCCGCGGTAGAAGTGGCCGAGCCGCTCGCCCAGCGGGGCGCCGCCGGAGATCGCGTGGGTCGCCCGGCCGCCGAGGACCGCCCGCAGCCTGCGGTAGACCAGCCGGTCGAAGACGCGGTGCCGCAGCCGCAGTCCGATGCCGGGGCCTCCCGGGGTGTCCCGGGCGCGGCTGTGCGCGACGGCGGTCTCGGCGGCCCGGTCGAAGAACGCGCCCCTGCCGTCCTGGACGGCCTTGGCGCGGGCCGAGTTGTAGACCTTCTCGAAGACGCGGGGGACGCCCAGCACGATGGTGGGGCGGAACGTCGCCAGGTCGTCGGTGAGCTGGGCGACGCCGGGCGCCAGCCCCAGCCTGATCGGCCCGAGCAGCGCCGCCACCTGCACCATCCTGGCGAACACGTGGGCCAGCGGCAGGAACAGCAGCACCGAGGACTCCCCGGTGCGGAAGAGCGGCCCGAGCGCGGCGACCACGTTGCCGCAGGTGGTGAGGAACGCGCGGTGGCTCAGGACGCAGCCCCTGGGGCGGCCCGTGGTGCCCGAGGTGTAGACGAGGGTGGCGGGGGAGTCGGGGGTGACGCTCGCGGTGGCCGCGTCCAGCCGCTCGTCGCTGACGGAGGCGCCGGTCGCCGTCAGCAACTCCACCGCGCCGGGGCCCGAAACCGGCTCCAGACACCAGCGCCGGGTCAGCTCCGGCAGCCGGTCGCGCAGGGACTCCACGGTCGCCAGCTGCTCGGGCGTCTCGACGACCACGGCGACGGCTCCCGAGTCGCCCAGGTTCCAGGCGATCTGCTCGGGCGAACTGCTCTCGTAGACCGGCACGGTCACCGCGCCGACCGTCCAGACGGCGAAGTCCACCAGGGTCCACTCGTAGCGGGTGGCGGCGAGCAACCCGACCCGGTCCCCGGGGCGCACGCCGGAGCGCAGCAGTCCCTTGGCCACGGCGCGCACTTCGGCGAGGAACTCCGTCGCCGTCAGGTCCCGCCAACCGTCCGGCGTACGGCGGGAGATCAGCGCCGTACGGGGATGGCGGGCGGCGTTGGCCACCAGCAGATCGGGCAGACCACCGTCGGTGGGCACGGTGTACCGCGCCGGCAGGCTGAACTCGCGCACCGTCACTCCTCTTCGACCTCTTCGGCGCCCCGGGCGCCGGCCCGTCGTGTCCGTCGCCGCACCCGGGGTGCCGCGTCCGGTGTCCTTCTGTGACCGTTCGACCCGCCCCCGGCGCAGCCTACTCCCCGGTAGCGTGGCGGAGCGGAACGGGGGATCGTCCGCCGGGCCGTGGGCTGTCGGCGGGGCGCGGTAGCCTTCCCCGGACGGCACCGGGAGATAAGTGCGAGGAGCCAGGCCGATGGCCGAACACACCAGGTCCAGTATCACCATCGAGGCCGCCCCCGCGGACGTGATGGCGGTCATCACGGACTTCGACCGTTACCCGGAGTGGACGGGCGAGGTCAAGGAGGCCGAGGTGCTGGCCAGGGACGGGAACGGCAGGGCCGAGCAGGTGCGGCTGCTGCTGGACGCGGGCGCGATCAAGGACGAGCACACCCTGGCGTACCAGTGGCCGGACGCCAACGAGGTCAGCTGGTCCCTGGTGAAGTCCAGGATGCTGCGCGCGCTGGACGGCTCCTACCGGCTGGCGCCGGTCGCCGGCGGGGAGCGGACCGAGGTCACCTACCAGCTGACCGTGGACGTGAAGATCCCGATGCTCGGCAGCATCAAGCGCAAGGCGGAGAAGGTCATCATCGACCGCGCCCTGGCCGGCCTGAAGAGCCGGGTGGAGAGCGGCGCCGACCAGCCCTCCGACGGGTGAGCGGCGCCCCGCGCACGCTGCTGGTCACCGGCCCCGGTGGAGACGGGGTCAGCACGGTGGCCGCGGCGACGGCGCTGGCCTCCGCCCGCTCCGGGCGGCTGACGTTACTCCTGAGCCGCGAGCCGGCCGACCGGCTCGGCGCGCTGCTGGGCGTTCCGGCCGACGCGTTCGCCGGCGGGGGGCCCGTGGAGGTCGCCCCCGGGCTGTGGGCGGCGCGGATCGTGTCGGGTCCGCCGTTCCGCGCCGCCGTCATGGCCGCGCAGCGGGAGGCGCGCACCGCGTTGGCCGCCCTGGGCTCGGCCACCCTGGAGGAGGACGAGCTGACCGAGCTGCCCGGTGCCGAGCAGCTGGCGACGCTCGCCGCGCTGCGCGCCGCGCACGCCGACGAGCGGTGGGCGCGGGTCGTGGTCGACCTGCCGCCCGCCGTCGACGCCGTCCGACTGCTGGCGCTGCCCGGGCAGTCGCGGCGTTATCTGCGCCGGCTGCTGCCGCGGGAGCGCAGGGCGGCCCGCGCGCTGCGGCCGTTGCTGGCCCAGCTGGCGAACGTGCCGCTGCCCGCCGAGGCGCTGCTGGACGCCGCCGTGGGCTGGGACGCCTCGCTCGCCGAGGTCGAGGGGGTGCTGGCCGATCCCGCGCTCGCGGTCCGGCTGGTCTTCGAGCCGACCGCGCGGTCCGTCGCGCTGCTGGGCGCCGCGCACGCCGGTCTCGCGCTGCACGGGATCGGGGTGGAGGAGGTGCTGGCCAACCGGCTGGTGCAGGGCCGTTCCCCCGACCGCCTGGTGCGGGCGCTCGCGGCCCGGCAGGACGCGCTGATATCCGGGTTCGCCGAGGCCGTGGGCCGTGCCGAGGCGCCCCGGCGGGTGCCGCACATGGGCCCCGACCCGGACGCCGCCACCCTGGCCGGGCTGCTGCCGGCGCCGGCCGACCGCGAGATACCCGGGCCCCAGCCGGTGTTGGAGGACCGCCTGGCCGAGGACGGCCGGCTGGTCTGGCGGCTGCCGCTGCCCGGCGCCGTCAAGCACGACCTGGATCTGGTGCGGCGCGGTGACGAACTGGTCGTCACCACGGGCCCGTTCCGCCGGGTGCTGCCCCTGCCGTCCGCGCCGCGCCGCTGCGTGGTGGACGGCGCGGCCTTCGCGCACGGTGAGTTGGCGGTGCGCTTCGCCCCCGACCCCGAGCGTTGGCCCAGGGGCGCCGAGGGCGGTTCCGAGGACGTGCCGGCGGGGGCGCCGGCCGCGCCGGACGCACCGGCCGAGACCGCGTCCGAGACCGGGACCGGGACCGAACGCGGCGAGGAGACGGCGGGCTGACGGGGGCGGCGGGTTGAGAGGAGCGGCCGGCCGACGGTGGTGGCCGGGGCACGGCGTTCGGGTAACGTCGAAGGGGACGCTCACCCCGCGCCCCTCGGGGCGCCCAGCACCAGGAGGTCGCGATGGGCGACGCAGCCGAGCCCCCCGTCGAGCGGCCGGCCGACCGGAGCGAGCCGGCCGAGGACGCCGATCCCTGGGCCGCCGCCTGCGCCGAGGACCTGGCCGCCGAACGGGAGCGCCGCCGCGCCGTCCACGGCCCCGAGCCGACCGACCCCGCCGAGGAGCTGCGCCGGCTGGCCGACGCCCTGACCGGGACGCTGGGTGAGCTGGGCTCCCGGCTGCCCCAACTGGGGCCGCTGGCCAAGCCGTTGGCGCACCAGGCGAGGGCCGCGATCGACCCGGTGATCGAGCGCAACGCCGACGCGATAGGCCATCTCGCCTCGGCCGGGCAGGAGTTGCTCGCCGCCTACAAGTCCGCCGTGCTCGGGCAGGAGGCTCGCTGGACCCGGGGGGAGGGCGCCGCGGAGGGACAGCGGCCGGAGAGCGCGGGGCTGGCGGCCGAGCGGGGCGCGGAGGAGGACGCGGGCGACGACTCCCGGGAGGGGCGGGGCAATCGGGACGAGGGGGGCGATTCCGCGGGGGCCGGCGGCGGCCACCGTATCGACCTCGACTGATATCAGGCAGCCCAGCCAGGGCGGCCTCCGGTAACGTGGGTCGGAGGCGGTTTCACTGACATCACTTGAGGGACAAATGGGACTGACGATCGGCGTCGACATCGGCGGTACGAAGATCGCGGCCGGTGTGGTCGACGAGGGCGGCTCGATCCTCGACACCTGTCAGGTACCGACCCCGCCCACCCCCGAGGGCGTGATCGAGGCGATCGCGGACGCCGTCCGCGCCGTCGGCGAGGGCACCTCGGCCGACGCCGTGGGCATCGGCGCCGCCGGCTACGTCGACGACAAGCGCGCCACCGTGCTCTTCGCCCCCAACATCCGCTGGCGGCACGAGACCCTCAAGGACAAGATCGAGCAGCGCGTCGGGCTCTCCGTGGTCGTGGAGAACGACGCCAACGCCGCGGCCTGGGGCGAGTACCGCTTCGGCGCCGGCGCCGGCCACGACGACGTCGTCTGCATCACGCTCGGCACCGGCCTCGGTGGCGGCATCATCATCGGCGGCCGGCTGCACCGCGGGCGCTTCGGCGTCGCCGGCGAGTTCGGCCACCTGCGGGTGGTGCCGGACGGTCTGCTCTGCGGCTGCGGCAGCCAGGGGTGTTGGGAGCAGTACGCCTCCGGCCGCGCCCTGGTCCGCTACGCCCGCCAGCGGGCCTCCGCGACCCCGGAGAACGCGGGGCTGCTGCTGGGCCTCGGCGACGGCACCCCCGAGGGCATCGACGGCCGGCACGTCAGCGACGCGGCCAGGGCGGGCGACCCGGTGGCCGTCGACTCCTTCCGTGAGCTGGCCCGTTGGGCCGGCGCCGGCCTCGCCGACCTGGCCTCGCTCTTCGACCCCTCGGCGTTCATCGTCGGCGGCGGTGTCTCCGACGAGGGCGACCTGGTCCTCGAACCGATCCGCAAGTCGTTCCGCCGTTGGCTGGTGGGCGGTCGCCACCGCCCGCACGCGCAGGTGCTGGCCGCCCAACTCGGCGGGCGCGCCGGTCTGGTGGGCGCCGCGGACCTCGCCCGGCAGGGCTGAGCGGCCGGGGGCGGACGGTGTCGGTCAAGGTCAGGCTTCTCAGCTACAACGTCAGGTCCCTGCGGGACGACCCGCACGCGCTGGTCCGGGTGATCCGGGCCTGCGCGCCGGACGTGGTCTGCCTCCAGGAGGCGCCGCGCTTCTTCCGCTGGCGCAAGCACGCCGCCGACCTGGCCCGGCGCACCGGCCTGGTGACGGTCACCGGCGGGGCGCCCAGCTGCGGCACGATGATCCTCTCCGGGCTGCGGGCCGCCGTGGAGCGCACCGAGGAGACGACGTTCCCCCTGGTGCGCGGCGAGCACCGGCGCGGCCTCGCGGTCGCCGGGCTGCGCTTCGGCCGCGAGGCCCGGCTCTCGGTGGTCAGCTGCCATCTCAGCCTGCGGGACGCCGAACGGCGCGCGCAGGGCGAGGAGCTGCTGGAGCGCGTCGCGGCGTTCGACACCCCGGCCGTGGTGGCGGGCGACATCAACGAACGCCCGACCGGCGCGACCTTCCGGCGGCTGGCGGGCGCCCTCACCGACGCGCGGGAACGGGCGCCGGTGGGCGGGGAGTTCACCTTCCCGGCCGCGGCGCCCCGGCGGCGGATCGACGGGGTGTTCTGCTCGGACGGCGTCACCGCGCTCTCCTGCGGGGTGCCGACGGCTCCCGACTCGGACGA
This sequence comes from Streptomyces sedi, assembly GCF_006335015.1. Taxonomy (GTDB): domain Bacteria; phylum Actinomycetota; class Actinomycetes; order Streptomycetales; family Streptomycetaceae; genus Streptomyces; species Streptomyces sedi. The sequence continues at coordinate 99,639 of NZ_VDGT01000006.1, read as the reverse complement.
CCTGGCGGCGGCCTCCGACCATCTGCCGGTACTGGCGGTCCTCAGCCTCTGACCGGTGCCCCGCCCGTGCCGCCGCCCCCGTTCCCGTCCCAGGGCACGGGGCGCGGGGCGCGGGCCGCCGGGCCTCAGACCACCGCGCCGTTGCCCGGGTCCTGCCAGTCCTCGTCGCTCCGCATCCGGCTCACCAGGGTGGCGAAGCCCCCGAGGAAGCCGCCGACACCCAGCGTCACCACCCACCAGGTCATCCGCTGCTGGAGCAGCACGGTGAAGACCAGCAGCAGCGGGCCGCCCAGCACCGCGAGCCACGCCACCTTGGTGGTCAGGTCGGTCTCGGGCAGCGGCGGCGGCTCGGGCGGCTCGAAGTGGCCCTCGTCCTCGTCCTCCTCGGCGACCCAGTCGCGCGGCCCGTCGTCGCCCAACCGCTCCCGGGTCGGCCCGTCGGCCGCCGCGACGCGGTTGACCGGCTCGACGTCCTCCACGCTCGGCCAGTGGCCCGGCGGGTCAGCCGGTTCCTCGCCGTAGCCGGCGACGATCTCCGCCCAGGCGGCTTCCTCGTCGATCGGGTCGCGGCCGTCACCGCGCTCCTGGTCACGTTCCGTCACGGGATCTCTTCCTTGTCACGAGGCGAGGTCACGAGGTGAGTGATGAAGGCGTCCGTCTCCTGAAAGATACGCTCCGCGTCGTGGTCCAGGGTGGCCACGTGGAAGCTCTCCGTCAGCACCACCTCCCGCACGTCCAGGGAGGAGACCCTGGCCAGCAGCAGGGCCGAGTCCGAGGGCGGCACCACGTGGTCCACCGCGCTGTGCGCCACCAGCAGCGGCTGGGTCACCTGCGGCAGGTCCTGGCGCACCAGGGAGAACAGCTCCCGCAGCGAGTGCGCGGCCCGCGACGGCACCCGGTCGTACCCCACCTCGCGCACCCCCGGCTTGGCGATGTCGCCCACCAACCCCGGCGTGCTGGGCACCACATGGCGCACCACCCGCAGCGCCGCCCCCTTGGCGGCGGGAAAGGTGAGCGCCGGGTTAACCAGCACCAGCCCGCTGACATTCCCCGGCTGCCGCGCCGCGAGCCGCAGCGCCAGCGCCCCACCCATCGACAGCCCGCAGACCACCACGCGCGCGCAGCGCTCGTTGAGCAGCAGCAGCTCCCTGTGGACGGCGGCGTACCAGTCCTGCCAGCCCGTGACCGCCATGTCCTGCCAGCGGGTGCCGTGTCCGGGCAGCAGCGGCAGCGACACGGTGTGCCCCCGGGCGGCCAGCGCCTCGGCCAGGGGCCGCAGTGACTGCGGACTTCCCGTGAAGCCGTGACAGAGCAGCACCCCGACGGGGTCCTCGTCCTGCGACGTGTGGTGGAACGGCTCGGCACCGGGCAGAAGGTGCATCGGCGACGGCTCCCTTCGCTGCGGGTCTGGGTACCCGTGGGGGTGCGACGGCGCCTGCCAGCCTACGTGGGGCGCCCGATGACGCGCCACGCACCGGAAAGCCCGGTAGGGTCCGCATCGGTGAACACGGGAGGTCGACTTGTTGTACGGAGCGATGAAGGTGAGCGTCGGGGCGGGGTTGAAGGCGACCTTCCGCCCCTGGGTCGAGGGGAAGGAACACGTCCCCGCCGAGGGCCCGGCGATCCTCGCCAGCAACCACCTGTCGTTCTCCGACTCCTTCTTCCTCCCCGCGGTGCTGGACCGCAGAGTCACCTTCATCGCCAAGGCCGAGTACTTCAACTCCCCCGGGGTCAAGGGCCGGTTGACGGCGGCGTTCTTCCGGGGCGTCGGCCAGCTCCCGGTGGACCGCACCGGCGGGCGCGGCGCGGGTGAGGCGGCCATCGCCAGCGCGATAGCCGTGCTGGAACGCGGCGAGCTGTTCGGGATCTACCCGGAGGGGACCCGTTCCCCGGACGGCCGGCTCTACCGGGGCAAGTCCGGCGGGCTCGCCAGGGTCGCGCTGGCCACGGGTGCGCCGGTGCTGCCGGTGGCGATGATCGACACCGAGAAGATCCAGCCGCCGGGGAAGGTCGTGCCGAAGCTGATGCGCCCGGGCATCCGGATCGGCGCGCCCCTGGACTTCAGCCGCTACCAGGGGATGGAGGGGGACCGCTTCATCCTGCGTTCGCTCACCGACGAGGTGATGTACGCGATCATGCGGCTCTCCGGGCAGGAGTACGTCGACGTCTACGCGACGGTCGCCAAGCGGCAGTTGGCCGAGGCGGCCAAGGGCAAGGACGCGGCCGAGGCCCCCGAGGAGTGACCGCGTCCCGCCCCGCTCACGCCACGGGCGCCCCCGCCGGCCGCAGCAGCTCGGCCGCGATCCCCGGGCCGTCCAGCGTCAGCACCGACTCGGGGTGGAACTGCACCCCGGCGAAGCCCGGGCCGCGCAGCGCGTGCACCGCGCCGGAACGCTCCCGGCTCACCCGCGTCCCGCGCGCCGCCAGCGCCTCGGCCGCCGCGTCCGTGCAGTGGGCGCGGTAGGAGCTGTAGAAGCCGACGACCCGCGGCGTGCCGAAGAGGTCGATCCGCCGCTGGTCGCCCTGGCGGGGCCGGTCGGCGCGGACCAGCGGCAGCCCCAGCTCGGCGGCGATCAGCTCGTGGCCGAGGCAGACCCCGACCAGCCCGTGCCGGTGTCCGGCCAGCAGCGCGGCGGCCAACGGGCGCAAGCGCCGCATCCGGGGGTCGGCGCGGTCCTCCGGGTCGCCGGGGCCCGGCCCGAGCACCACGGGGCCGGTGTGCGCCAGCGCGCGCTCCCGCGTGCCGGGCGCGTTCCACCGCACCACCTCGACCTCGGCGCCCACCGACCGGAGCAGATGGGCCAGCATGGAGGTGAAGCCGTCCTCCGCGTCCACCACCAGCACCCGTGCCGGCGCGGCCCCTCCCGCCTCGGCCGCGGGGGCGGGGAGCGGCGCCGCCTCGCGCAGCCGCAGCCAGAACGGCGAGAGCAGGGAGCGGCGCGCCGCCAGCCGCGCCCGCACCTCCGGATGGTCCCCCAGCGGAGCGCGTTCCGCCGCGCCGCGCTCCGGCGTGGGCGCCTCGGGGCGCGCGCCGAGTGCGGCGAGCACCCCGGCCGCCTTGGCGTGGGTCTCCGCCACCTCGCCCGCCGGGTCGGAGCCGCGCACCAGGGTGGCGCCGACCGCCACCCGCAGCGCGCCGTCGCGGGCGTCCACGTCGGCGGTGCGGATCAGGATCGGCGAGTCCAGCGTCTGCCGCCCGGAGCCGTCCCTGCCCAGCAGCGCCAACGCCCCCGCGTAGTAGCCGCGTCCGCCCGACTCGTGGCGCGCGATCACCCGGCACGCGTTCTCCAACGGGCTGCCGGTGACGGTCGCCGCGAACATCGTCTCCCGCAGCACCTCCCGCACGTCCCGGGTGGTGCGCCCGCGCAACTCGTACTCGGTGTGGGCGAGATGCGCCATCTCCCGCAGCCGGGGGCCGACGACGGCGCCCCCCTGGTCGCCCACCGCGCACATCATCTTCAGCTCCTCGTCCACCACCATCGACAGCTCCTCGATCTCCTTCGGATCGTCGAGGAACGCCAACAGGCCGGCCAGCGAGGGCCCTTCGGCGGGGTAGCGGTAGGTGCCGCTGATCGGGTTCATCACCACGGTGCCGCCCGCGACCCGCACATGGGCCTCGGGGCTCGCGCCGACCAGCACGCGCTCCCCGGTGTGCACGACGAACGTCCAGTACGCGCCGCGCTCCGCCAGGCAGAGCCGTCGGAAGAGGGCCAGCGCGTCCCGGCGGGAGAAGCCGTCGACGGTGCCGGTGAAGGTCCTTCTGACCACGAAGTTCGCGCCGGCGCCGGTGGCGATCTCCTCCCGCAGCACCCGCGCCACCGTCTCGGCGTACCGCGCGTCCGGGACGTCGAAGGCCCCGCCGCGCACCGCGACCCGGTGGTCGGGCAGGGCGGCGAGCGTCTCGCGCAGCGGCAGCTCGCGCGCCTCGTCGACCCGCAGCACCGCCAGCGGGGTCCCGTCGTCCCGCACCTCGAAGCCGCGCTCGGCCAGCTGCCGGTAGGGCACCAGCGCCAGCGCGGCGGGGCCGGGAGCCGTCCCGGGCAGCGGGATGTCCGCGAGCCGCCCCACGGTCCCGACCGGCCCGCGCAGGACCTCCACCACCTCGGGGTCGCGCCCCGGGGTCCGCCGGCGCAGCAGGGCGAACGGCCGCTCGTCGGCCAGCAGCCCGGCCAGCGTCGCCGCGGCGTCCGCCGGCTCGGGGGTCGGGTTCTTCGTCGAATCCACGGTTCTCCACTCTCTCCACGGTCACGGGGCTGGTCGGGACACGGGGTCCTGCCGGGCCGGGGAGCCGTGGGCCCGCGACGCGGGTCGCGGAAACGCCGAAGGCCGCCCCGGAGGGCGGCCTTCGCGTCGTCAGTGGGAACGCGCGCTCAGTGGGCCGCCTCGGGAGCGGTCCACCACCGGGAGGTGAGCTGTCGCACGTTCACGGGCGGCACTCTAGAGCACTCCCGCCGGCGCGCGCCAGCGTCCTCTCCGGTTCCTGTCTCACGGAACGAGAGGGGCGAAAGAGCCCCGGCCACAACCCGTAACCTGGGGGACGTGACCGTGAACGCTGACAGCAGCAACTCCTTCGACTCCTGGCGAGACCTGCCCGCGGCGCAGCAGCCGGAGTATCCGGACGCCGCCGAGCTGAGCGCCGTCACCGAGGAGCTGGCGGCCTATCCGCCGCTGGTTTTCGCCGGGGAGTGCGACCAGCTCGGGGACCGGATCGCCCAGGTCGCTCAGGGCCGTGCGTTCCTGCTCCAGGGCGGGGACTGCGCGGAGGCGTTCGACCAGGTCGGGGCCGACCAGATCCGGGCGAAGCTCAAGACCCTGCTCCAGATGAGCGCGGTGCTGACCTACGCCGCCGCGGTGCCGGTCGTCAAGGTCGGGCGGATCGCGGGGCAGTACTCCAAGCCGCGTTCGAAGCCGACGGAGACCCGGGACGGGGTCACGTTGCCCAGTTACCGGGGCGACTCGGTCAACGGTCCTGAGTTCACCGAGGAGGCGCGGGTCCCGGACCCGAGGCGCCTGCTGCGGATGTACCACAGCTCCGTGGCCACGTTGAACCTGGTGCGCGGCTTCACCACCGGTGGCTACGCCGACCTCCACCAGGTCCACTCGTGGAACCAGGACTTCGTGCGCAGCTCGGCGGCCGGGCAGCGCTACGAGGCGCTGGCCAGGGAGATCGACAACGCGCTGAACTTCATGCGGGCCTGCGGCGCGCAGCCGGCGGAGTTCGAGTCCGTGGAGTTCTACGCCTCGCACGAGGCGCTGCTGCTCGACTACGAGGCGGCGCTGACCAGGACCGACTCGCGCAGCGGCCGGCTGTACGACGTCTCCGGCCACATGGTGTGGATCGGGGAGCGCACCCGGCAGCTGGACGGGGCGCACATCGAGTTCGCCTCCCGGATCAGGAACCCGATCGGTGTGAAGCTGGGCCCGACGACCACGCCCGAGGAGGCCCTCGCGCTGATCGACCGGCTGGACCCGGACCGGATCCCCGGCAGGCTGACGTTCATCACCCGCATGGGAGCCGACCGGATCAGGGACCTGCTGCCGACGCTGGTGGAGAAGGTCACGGCGTCGGGGGCGACGGTGGCGTGGGTGTGCGACCCGATGCACGGGAACACGTTCGAGGCCGCCTCGGGGCACAAGACCCGCCGCTTCGACGACGTGCTGGACGAGGTCAAGGGCTTCTTCGAGGTCCACAAGTCGCTGGGGACGCACCCGGGCGGCATCCATGTCGAGCTGACCGGTGACGACGTCACCGAGTGCGTGGGCGGCGGGGACGAGATCTTCGTCGACGACCTGCACCAGCGGTACGAGACGGCCTGCGACCCGCGGCTCAACCGCAGCCAGTCGCTCGACCTGGCCTTCCTGGTGGCGGAGATGTACCGCTCCTGAGCTGTCTCCCCCGCCGGCCGCGGCCGGCGGGGGGAGCCGAGGCGACGAGAGCGCCCCGGGGCGTGGCGCTGACCACACTCGGGGGCGCTTTCGCACGCGCGAGCGGTGAGAGTAAGGTTAGGTTTACCTCACTACCGTGGGGCCTCGTTGTCGGCCGTCTCCCGGGAGTAACGCGTGTACGTCTGCTCGTGCTTCGGCGTCACCGAGGAACAGGTGCGCAGCCACGCGGCTGCCGGCGCGTGCACCCCCCGGCGGCTGGCCGCCGAGTGCCGGGCCGGCACGGACTGCGGCTCGTGCGTGCGGCGCATCCAGGGTTTGCTGAGCCGGATCGAGCCGACCCCGGCGCCCCCCGCCGCCGCCCCGCGGCCCGTCGCCGTCGAGCCGGCGGCACCCGTGCCGTCCCGCCGCGCGGCGCCGTTGCCGGTCTGATCCGGTCCGGGGCGGCGCCCCTCGCGGGGCTCACGCCTCCTTGGGCTGCTCGATCTGCTGCGCCAGGTAGAGCGCTTCGCCGAGCTTCTCGATCAGCTCCAGCTGGGTGTCGAGATAGTCGATGTGGTGCTCCTCGTCCTTGAGGATCGACTCGAAGATCTTGGCCGAGGTGATGTCGCCCTTGGCCCGCATGACCTCGACGCCGCGCCGCAGCCGGTCGATGGCCTCGACCTCGATCTGCCGGTCGGCCTGGAACATCTCGGTGACGGTCTGCCCCACGCGCACATGGAACAGCCGCTGGTAGTTGGGCAGCCCCTCCAGGAAGAGCACGCGGTCGGTGAGCACCTCGGCGTGGCGCATCTCGTCGAAGGACTCGGCGCGCGTGTAGGCGGCGAGCTTGCTCCAGCCGAAGTTCTCCTGCATCTTGGCGTGGAGGAAGTACTGGTTGATCGCGGTGAGTTCGGCGGTGAGCTGTTCGTTCAGCAACTCGATGACCTCGGGATCGCCCTGCATGGTGGGGAGATCTCCTTTCTGGTGTTTCCGCGGTCGTGTGCGCGGCGACGCGTTCCTCGACTGGCCGCGCTGTCCGCGCATCGTGGCACCGGTGCGGCGGTTCGTCCAGTAAGCGAAGGCTTACCGAATTGACCCGATTGGCAGCGCCGGGGGGTGGCGGTGCGGGCCGGGAGGGCCGGTCTGTCACCATGGACCCATGGGTCAGCCGGAGCGCCGTGGTCAGGGCCGTGGTGACGGGCTTCCGCCCGGGCAGCGGCTGCAACGCGGCTGGCCGGTGACGCACTACGGTCCCGTTCCCCGATTCCGCGAGGAGCGCTGGGAGTTCCGGGTCTTCGGCGCCACGGCTGACGGGGACAAGCGCTGCTGGACGCACGAGGAGTTCTCCGCGCTGCCGTACCGCACGCTCGTCGCCGACCTGCACTGCGTGACCAAGTTCTCGATGCTGGACGTCGAGTGGGGCGGGGTGCCGGCCGCGACCGTGCTGGAGCTGGCGCCGCCGGCGCCGGAGGCGACCCACGTGATGGTCTGGGCCGAGTACGGCTACAGCGCCAACATCAGGCTCGCCGACTTCGCCGCCGAGACCACCCTGCTGGCGACCCACAGGGACGGCGAACTGCTCACCGCCGAGCACGGCTTCCCGCTGCGCCTGGTGGTGCCGCGGCTCTACGCGTGGAAGGGCCCCAAGTGGGTGCGCGGCGTCGAGTACATGACCGCCGACCGCCGGGGCTTCTGGGAGGAACGCGGCTACCACAACCTGGGCGACCCCTGGCGCGAGCAGCGCTACTCCTACCAGGAGGAGCCGGGCGACGGCCCCGAGGCGTAGGCGCCGTCCGGCGGAGCCGGCGCGGGCTCAGCCGCGCAGTGACTTCAGCCGGGCGATGTCGGCGGCGTGGCCCTCGACCCCGCCGGGGGTCTCGATGACGAACGGCACCCCCTCGGTCGCCGGGTGGCGCAGCAGTTCGCCGAACGCGTCCGCGCCGACGGCCCCGGCGCCCACGTTCTCGTGGCGGTCGAGCCTGCTGCCGACGCCCGCCTTCGAGTCGTTGGCGTGGACCAGGGCCAACCTGCCGGGGCCCGCGACCCGTTCCAGCGCGTCCAGCGTGGCGGTGGCGCCGCCGGGGGCGGCGAGGTCGTGGCCGGCGGCGAAGACATGGCAGGTGTCCAGGCAGACCCCGACGCGCGGATGGTGCCCGACGGCGGCCAGATAGGGGCCGAGGTCGGCGACCAGCGAGCAGAGCGAGAAGCCCTGACCGGCCGTCGGCTCCAGCAGCAGCCGCGGAACGGGCCCGGCGCCCCGTCCCTCCCACGCGTCCAACTCGTCGAGCAGCGGCAGCAGCAGCCGCCCCGCCTGCGCCAACGCGACCTCGCGCGGGCGGCCCCCGGTGGCCGAGCCCGTGTGCACGACGACCCCCAGCGCGCCGATGGCGTGCGCCCGGCGCAGCGAGTGCCGCAGCGAGACGACCGAACGCGCGGCGGTGTCGGCGTTGTGCGAGCCGAGGTTGATCAGATACGGCGCGTGGACGTACGCCGGGAGCCCCTCCTCGGCGCAGGCGGCGGCGAACGCCTCGTCCTGCGCGGGCACGCCGGGCGGGGTCGCCCAGCCGCGCGGGTTGGCCACGAAGACCTGGAGCGCCTCGGCCCCGATGGAACGCGCGTACCGCACGCCGACGGCGGCCAGGCCCCCGGCTACGGGGACATGGCCGCCGATCGGACGGCGAGGGGCCGGGACTTCGTTCCTTCGTGGCTGCACGACGTCAGCCTGCCAGGCCCGGCCGCACGCCCGCGCCCGGGGCCCCGGGCGGGGGAGGAACGGTCAGTAGGGGCCGTTCACGTTGTCGATGGAACCGTAGCGGTCCCAGGCGTAGTTGGCGGCGGCAACGATGTTGGCGACCGGGTCGTAAAGGTCGTACGGCGTGCCGGGAACGTGATAGGCGTCGAACGTCGGCTGGATCACCTGGAGCAGCCCGATGGAGGGAGTTCCGTTGATCGCGTTGATATCCCAGAGATTGATCGCGCTCGGGTCGCCGCTGGACTCGCGAATGATGTTCCGGTGAAGTCCCTCGTAGGTTCCGGGAATTCCGTGCTGGGTCATGATGTCCAGCGCCTCGTTGATCCAGCCGTCGAGGTTGTCCGGGTACTGGGGCGCGGCGGGCTCCGGCTCGGGGGCGGGCTCCGGCTCCGGCTCGGGGGCCGGGTCGGCCGCGGGCGCCGGCGCCGCCGCGGGCTTGGCGTCCGCCTCGGCGGCGGCCTGGGTCTCGGCTTCGGCTTCGGCCTCGGCTTCCAGCGCGGCGCGTTCGGCGCTGCGGTCGGCGGCCCGTTCGGCCGCCCTGGACTCGGCCGCCTGGCGCTCTATCTCCGCCTGGAGGGCGCTGGGATCCGCCCCTGACAGGGCGTTCTCGCGCTGCTGATGGGCGGCGTCCGCCAACACGGTCGCCGTCTCCTCGGAGGCGCCGTCCGGCGCTGTCAGCGCGGCACGGCCCTGCCCCGGGAGTTCGGCGGCCTTCACCTGCCAGGACGCGGTGCCGGATGCCGTCTGCTCGGGGGAGTCGGCCGAGGCCGGAGTGACGGCGAGGGCGGCGGCTGCCAGGCCCGTCGTGGCGAGTGCGGCGGTGGCGGTCCGCCGCCAACGGATCATGTGGGTCCCTACCGGACCACGGTGAGCGGGCATTTCAGGGGTCCTCTTGTTCTCGCGTGGTGCTCGCGGATCGCGATGGCCCTTGTTAACAGCCCTTAAAAAGCAAATGCAATAACCCTACGTACTAAATGGCGTAGTGTGGCGCGCTCGGCAAAAACCCGTTTGGCCGCGTTAAGTACGGAGCGTGGAACCCGAAGAGAGCACTAACCGCTTTCGTATGTGACCAAAGTCCTATGACGCGGGTCACAGAAATGGCCGCTTAACGAGGGCAAAGCATCCAGGCGTGTGAATGTGGGTAAAGCCGCGCCAATTGACGGCGTTCGGCGTACGTTCAGCGAACCCAGAGGGTGATCGTCGAACCGCGCGCGGCCTCTTCGTCCCTGACCGACTGGTTGAAGACCTGGCCGGTGAAGAAGAGCCGGTTGACGTTCACCTCGAAGCCGAGGTCCTCCAGGACGCGGACCGCCTCGTCCTCGTCCTCGCCGCGCACGTCGGGAACCAGCACCATCTCCGGCCCCTTGGAGATGGACAGCTCGACGGTCTCGCCCTCCGCCCAGCTCTCGCCGGCGGCCGGGGTCTGCTCGGCGACCGTGCCGGCCTCCTCCTCGGAGTGCACGCGCTCGGGCGCCACCTCGACCTCGAAGCCCGCCTCGGCCAGCCGCTGCATCGCCGTGCCCTCGGCCGTCCCCACCACGTTCGGCACGGACAGCTCACGCCCCCGGCTGACCACCAGGTCGACCGCGCTGTCCGGGCGCAGTTCGGTGCCCGGCTCGGGGTCGCTGCCGATCACCGCGCCCCTGGGCACCTCGTCGGAGAAACGCCTGGCCTCGTCGCCGACGACCAGCCCCGCGTCGGCCAGTTGCTCCCTGGCCTCCTCCAACGGCACGCCCCGCAGATTGGGCACCCCGGAGACCTCGGGCCCCTGGGAGACGAAGAGCGTCACGGTCGCGTTGTTGCGCACCCGCTCCCCGCGCTCGGGGTCGGTGGTGATCACGTGGTCGGCCTCGATGTTCTCCGAGAACCGCTCGACGACCCTCACCCCCAGGCCCGCGTCCCGCATCCGCTGCTCGGCCTCGGCGCGCGGCAGGTCGTAGACGCCCGGAGTCTGCTGGAACTGACCGGAGTTGATGTACCAGACGCCGATGCCGCCGACCAGCAGCAGCACCCCGGCCACCACCAGCGAGAGCACCCCGCGCCGGGAGAGCCGGCGGCGGGGCACCGCCGGCGGGTCGGACGGCGGGGGGCCCGCCGGCAGATCGATCCGGGCGGTGTGGTGCACCTCCGCCGGCTCCTGGCGGACCACGCCCGGCAGCCGCGAGACGCGCCGCGTCCTGTCCTCCGAGCCGACGGGCCCGCCCTCGCCGCCCGCGCCGCCCGCCTCGTCCCTGGCGGCCGGCGGCCTGGCGTCGAGCTGCGCGTCGCTGAGCGCCGCCCGCGCGCCCCTGGCCTGCGCCAGCATCGCCGCCGCGTCGCCCAGCCGGCGTGCCGGGACCCGGGTGGTGGCCGCGGCCACCAGCTGGTCCAGCTGCGGTGCCAGCTCCGGCACGGCGTCCGAGGGGGCGGGCACGTCCTGGTGCACATGGGCGTAGAGCACCTGCGCGGGGGAGTCCCCGGTGTGCGGCTTGCCGCCGGTCAGCATCTCGTAGAGCAGCACGCCGCACGCGTACACGTCGGTGCGCGCGTCGACCGCGCCGCTCTCGATCTGCTCGGGCGCCAGGTAGGAGACGGTGCCGAGCAACGACCCCGTGTCCGCCGACGTCTGGCTGTCCACGCCGCGCACCAGCCCGAAGTCCGCGACCTTGACCCGGCCGTCCGAGCCGATCAGCACGTTCTCCGGCTTGATGTCGCGGTGCACCAGCCCCGCGCGGTGCGCGGCGGCGAGACCGGCCAGCATCGGCTCCAGGATCTCCAACGCCGGCCGCACGGCCAGCGCGCCGCGCTCGCGCAGCACGTCGCGCAGCGTGCAGCCGTCGACGTACTCCATCGCCAGATAGACGTAGGCGCCGTCCGCCCCCTGGTCCAGCACGCCCACGATGTTGGCGTGGTCCAGCCGCGCGACGGCCTTGGCCTCGCGGATGAACCGCGCGACGAACCCCTCGTCCGAGACCAGCGCCGGGTGCATCACCTTCAACGCCAGCACCCGGTCGAGCCGGGTGTCCACCGCCCGGTAGACCGTGGCCATGCCGCCCACGGCGATTCGCTCGACGACCCGATACCGGCCGTCGAGCACGTGTCCGATCAGCGGGTCGTGCAGGGTGGCGTCCACAGCGCTCGATTTTACGACCGCCACGGACGCTCGCGCGCCCGGCCGAGGGGTTGACGGCAGGACCGCAGCGGAACGGTGACGAAACGGCGCCGTGTGGCGGGGGTCGGCCGACTGCTGGGCGGCCCGGCCCGGCGGCCGGCCCCAGGCCGCGCGACCCTGGGTCTAGGTCGTCGCCAGGCCGAGGAGCCCGCGGATCTCGAACTCCACGCCGATACCCATCGTCGCGTACCCCTCGTCGACCGAGGCCCAGAACGCGTCCTCGTCCCGCGCGGAGGCCGCCTCCCGCCAGGTGTCGAGGCTGTCCTCCCTGGCCTCGACCAGCCGGGCCACCGGCTCCGCGATCAGCGACCAGTCGTGGGCCGGGAGCGCGTCGGTCTCGCCCTCGATCGCCTCGACCATCTCCCGCGCCCAGAGCCGGCCGCCCGCCACGTTCACCGTTCCGCGCACGGGCTCGGCCCAGACGGCGACCTCCAGCGGTGCCGTCAGCTCCAGATAGGCCAGCGACTCGCCGTCCAGCGCGGTGGGGTCCCCGCGCAGCGAGCCGGTCAGCGGCTCGCCGTCCACCTGGCCGAAGAAGCAGAGGATCTCCCGGTCGCCCCACTCCCAACCCTCGGGCTCCGGACGGTAGTAGGCCGTCGTCACGTCCAGCGGCATCGCCCAGGTGTCCAGCACGTACTCGGGGACGAGCCGGGAGCACTCGCGCTCGGCGTGCTCCAGCAGCTCGTCGACGCCGGGGAACGCGTCGTCCGGGGCGTACTCGGTCAGCTGGACCGACCCGAACACCTCGCCCTCGTGCGGCCCCTCGCACGGCACCGCGGTGAGGCTGTCCGCCGACGTGCCGAAGCCGTACACGCTGTCGAAGCAGTCGCCCGCGTAGACGTCGCCGAAGACGAGCTCCTCGCGTTCGCCGCCCTCTCCCCGCCCGTCGTCGGGGAGGTCGCCGTCGCCCCCGTCGTCCTTCGGGCGTTCCCGCTCACGGGCCTCCGTGACGCGGTTCCCGGACACGTCGCCCTCCATGGCCGCCCAGGAGACGCCCACCGCCAGCGCCACCACCTGCGCGCCGGCCAGCGCCAGCGCCGCCGTCGCGAACCCCCGGCCGCGCCTTCGGCCGCCGGCCAGGCGGCCGAGCGCCACCACGCCCAGCGCCAGCGCCACCGGGAAGAGCGCCACCAGCGAGGCCACGAACGCCCAGACGGCCAACGGCTCCCGGGGCGGCGGGAGTCGCTCAGGCGGCGCCTGCGGCGGTGGGGGCGGCGGGACCCGCGGTGGCGCGGGGGGCTCGGGTCTTTCCTGGCCGCCGGCCGGCTGCCCAGGCGGGAACGGAGTGCTCAACTGGGCTCCCGGAACGAGAGAGACGAGTACGTGGTGCCCGCGCGGGCCGGGCGCCGGCCTCGGTGCGGCGGCGTCCCCCTGCCCGGGGCGGTGGCGGAAGCGTATATCAGGGGGTGCCCGCTCCGAAGGCCGGCCGTTCGGGGTCGAGTTGCGCCAGCCCCTCGGCCGGCGAGGACGCCTCGGCGAAGTGCCGCCGCGGAATGCGCCCCGCCAGCGCGGCCAGCCGCCCCGCCGACACGGCCTCCCGCATCGCCCTGGCCATCACGACCGGGCGCCGCGCCCTGGTCACCGCCGAGGCCAGCATCACGCCCGCGCACCCCAGCTCCATCGCCAGCGCGGCGTCCGACGCCGTGCCGGCGCCCGCGTCCAGGATCACGGGGACGCGGGCCCGTTCGGTGATCAGCCGGAAGTTGTGCGGGTTGCGGATGCCGAGTCCGGAGCCGATCGGGGAGCCGAGCGGCATCACCGCCGCGCACCCCACCTCCTCCAACCGCCGTGCCACCACCGGGTCGTCGCCGACGTAGGGCAGCACCGTGAACCCGTCGTCCACCAGCGTCTCCGCCGCCTCCAACGTGGCCACCGGGTCGGGCAGCAGGGTGTGCTCGTCGGCGACCACCTCCAGCTTCACCAGCCCGGTGCCGAGGGCCTCGCGCGCCAGCCTGGCGGTCAGCACCGCCTCGCCTGCCGTCTGGCAGCCGGCGGTGTTGGGCAGCACCGCGATGCCCAGCTCGTCGAGGACCGAGAGCACCGAACCGCTGGTCGCCGGGTCGATGCGGCGCATCGCCACCGTGGTCAGCCCGGTGCCGGAGGCGCGGAGCGCGTCGCGGAGCACCGCGAGGCTGGGCGCGCCGCCGGTGCCCATGATCAGCCGCGACTCCAGTCGCAGGTCGCCGATGACCAGCGGCCCGTCGTCGTGGCGCGCCTCCGGCGCCTCCTCCGTCCCGTGCATCCTCACCCTCCCTGCACCGCGGTGAGCACCTCGACCCGGTCGCCGCCGGCCAGCCGCAGCTCCGCCCAGCGCCCGCGGGGCACCACCGTCTCGTTCACCGCCGCGGCGATCCCCGAGGGCGCGGCGGTCAACTCGCCGACCAGCGCGGCCAGGGTGGTCCCGGCCGCCACCTCGCGCCGTTCGCCGTTCACCGAGACCCGGACCGTGCCACTCATGCCGGCACCCCCGAACGGAGCGCGGTGCCCGCGTCGGTGAACCGTCCGGCGTGGAACGGACGGGCCGGCTCGGGCAGGGCGCCTCCGGTGAGGGAGGCGGCCATGGCCTCGCCGGTGAGCGGGGCGAGCAGCACCCCGTTGCGGTGGTGGCCGGTGGCGAGTTGGAGCCCGGGGAGCGCGGTCGGGCCGAGCAGCGGTCCGTTGTCGGGTGTGGTCGGGCGCAGCCCGGCGCGGCTCTCCACGAGCGGCAGCTCGGTGATGCCGGGCAGCAGGGCGTGGGCGTCGCGCAGCAGCCGGTAGACGCCGCCCGCGGTGACCTCGGTGTCCCAGCCGCGCTCCTCCGAGGTGGCGCCGAGCACCAGCTCGCCGTTCTCCCTCGGCACCAGGTACACCGCCTCGCCGCGCACCACGGCCCGCACGGTGCGGTTCAGCAGCGGCGGCCGGTCCGGCAGGTCGCGCAGCCGGAGGATCTGGCCCTTCACCGGGCGCACCGGCACCGCCACCTCGGGCGGCAGTCCGGCCAGCCGGCCGCTGTGGCTGCCGGCGGCCACCACCGTCTGCCCGGCCTCCAGCCGCGTCCCGTCCGCAAGGCGCACGCCGAGCGCGCGGTCGGCCGCCACCAGCAGTTCGCGCGCGGTGTGCCGCACCAGCCGCACCCCGGCGTGGCGGCAGGCGGCGAGCAGCGCGGCGGTCAGCATCCTGGGGTCGACCTGGTGGTCGCCGTCGACGCGCAGCCCGCCGCGCACGCCGGGCGCCAGCATCGGCTCCAGCCGGCGGCACTCGCGGCCGGTCAGCCACTCCGCCTCCAGGCCGCACTGGCGCTGCGTCAGATGGGTCTCGCGCAACAGTGCCCGGTCGTCGGCGTCCAGGGCCACGGCCAGCGTTCCGCAGGGGCGGTAGCCGACGCCGGCCGGCGCGTGCGCGGCCAGTTCGGCGACGAAGTCGGGGTAGCGGCGGGCCGAGGCGAGGTTGAGCGCGAGCAACGCCTCCTCGCCGTGGTGCAGTTCCGTGACGGGCGCCAGCATCCCCGCGGCGACCGAGGCGGCTCCGCCGCCCGGCTCCGGGTCGACCACGGCGGTCGTCAGCCCGGCCCCTGCCGCCCGCCACGCCGTGACCAGCCCGACCAGCCCGCCGCCCACCACGGCCACGTCGACCGGGCGTGCGGGCCCCTCGGTGTCCTCGTGCGCTCGCGCGCCTGTCCTCGCCTCCACGGCGTCTCGCCTCCTCCCTGCGCCGGCATGACCCGGATCAGGTACGTACGGTCGGAGGCCGCGAGCCTCCCTCTCAGCCCGGTGCGGCCGGGCTCCCGTGGGTTCGTTCCGCCAGCCAGCGTAGTACCCGGTGCGGTGGCGGCGGCTCGTAGGCTGGCGCCGTGACTTCGGGACGCATCGTGATAGTCGGCGCCGGCCTGGCGGGCGCCACCACCGCACAGGCGCTGCGCGAGGGCGGTTGGAGGGGGCCGTTGACGCTGCTCGGCGCCGAACCGCACCGGCCCTACGACCGGCCGCCGCTCTCCAAGGAGCTGCTGCGGGGGCAGCCGGCGGAGCTGGAGCTGGCCGTCGACTTCGCCGCGCTCGACATCGAGCTGGCGCTGGGCCGCACCGCCACGCGACTCGACGTGGAGGCACGCCGGTTGGAGACCGACGGCGGTCCGCTGGACTACGAGGCCGTCGTTCTGGCCTGCGGGGCCCTGGCACTGGACCTACCGGGCACGGCGGGCCTGCCGAACGTCGTGACACTGCGCACGAGGGACGACGCCGCACGGCTGCGCCCGGTGCTGGCCGCCGGCGGCAGCCTGGTGATCGTCGGCGCGGGGTGGATCGGCGCCGAGGTCGCCACCGCGGCCCGCGCCGCCGGCTGCGCCGTCACCGTCGTCGAGGCCGGGCCGCACCCGCTGGCCGGCGCGCTGCCCGCCGAGGTCGCCGCGCCGATGGCCGGCTGGTACGCCGAGGCCGGCGCCGCGCTGCGCACCGGCGTGCCCGTGACCGCGGTGCGGGACGGCGAGGTGGAGCTGGCCGACGGCACGGTGCTGGGCGCCGACGCCGTGCTGGTCGGCATCGGCTCCCGCCCGGACACCGACTGGCTCGCCGGCTCCGGCGTCCCGCTCGGCGAGGACGGCGCCGTGCTCGCCGACGCCGCGCTGGCGACCGGCGCCGAGGGCGTGTACGCGGTCGGCGACTGCGCCTCCTACCCCTCGGCGCGCTCCGGGCGGCGCCTGCTGACGCACCACTGGGACAACGCGCTGGTCGGTCCGCGCACCGTCGCGGCCACTCTGCTGGGCCAGTCGGCCACCCACGATCCCGTGCCGTACTTCTGGTCCAGCCAGTTCGGCCGGTATCTCCAGTACGTGGGCGAGCACCGCGCGGGGGACGTGCTGGTCCGGCGGGGCGAGCCGGGGGGCGCGGGGCGGGGCTGGAGTGCCTGCTGGCTGCGCGACGGCGCGTTGGCGGCGGTGCTGGCCGTGGACAGGCCGCGCGACCTGCTCCAGGGGCGGCGGCTCGTCGACCGGCGCGCCGCGGTCGACCCGGCGCGGCTCGCCGACCCCGACGTCCCCCTCAAGTCGGCGGCCCGCTGACGGTTGTCGGTGGGAGATGGCAGGCTGGAGGGGTGACCGAGATTGATGCGAAGACCGACGCTCTCGTCCCCGCCTGGCTGACCCTCCCCGACATCGCGGAAGTCCTGGGCCTGGAAGTCACCCGGGTCCGCCAGCTGGTCAAGGAGGGCCAGCTGATCGCGGTGCGCCGCGGAGAGAACCGCGCGCTCCACGTGCCGGCCGCCTTCATCGGCGAGGACCGGATCGTCCGCGGCCTGACGGGTACCCTCACGCTCCTGCGGGACGACGGCTTCAGCGACGAGGAGATGCTGGAGTGGCTCTTCACGCCGGATGACAGCCTGCCCGGCACCCCGGCGCAGGCCCTGCGGGAGAATCGCGGGACGGAGGTGAAGCGCCGCGCCCAGGCGCTCGCCGTGTAGCCCACCAGCCGGTGGCGGACCCCGTGGGCCGGGGCCGCCACCGGCACCAATCCCAGGGGGACCGCGATGCTCGCCGACGCCCGGCTCTATCTGTGCACGGACGCACGCCGACGCCAGGGCGACCTGCCCGAGTTCCTGGACGCGGCGCTGGCCGGCGGCGTGGATGTCGTGCAGCTGCGCGACAAGGAGCTGGAGGCGGCCGAGGAGTTGGCGTACCTGCGGGTCTTCGCCGACGCCTGCCGCCGGCACGGGCGGCTGCTGGCGGTGAACGACCGGGCGGACGTCGCCCATGCCGCGCGGCCCGACGTGCTCCACCTCGGCCAGGGCGACCTGCCGGTGGCCGCGGCGCGCGCCGTCCTGGGCCCCGGCACCGTGATCGGCCGCTCCACGCACGCGCCGGACGAGGTGGACGCGGCGCTCGCCGACCCGGAGGTCGGGTACTTCTGCGTCGGCCCCTGCTGGCCCACGCCGACCAAGCCCGGACGCCCCGCGCCGGGGCTCTCGCTGGTCCGCTATGCCGCCTCCCGTGCCCCGAGGCTGCCCTGGTTTGCCATCGGCGGCATCGACGCTGAGAATCTGGACGAGGTGCTGGACGCCGGAGCACGCCGTGTGGTGGTGGTACGGGCGATCACCGAGGCCGACGACCCCGAGGCGGCGGCGGCCGGACTGGCGCGCAGGCTGCGGGAGCGTCCGACCCTCGGACGCGTCTCCCCCGCCGGGGGTGGTGATCGGTAGCCTTCCTGCCATGGCCCTTGGGATCCCGAGCACCATGTCGGGTCGCGCAGCGACCGTTCGCGATCTACTCGCCGCCGGTGAGCGATCGTTCTCCTTCGAGTTTTCGCCACCGAAGACCGAACAGGGCGAGAAGACCCTGTGGAACGCCATCCGCCGCGTCGAGGCGGTGGCACCCACGTTCGTCTCCGTTACCTACGGCGCCGGCGGCAGCTCCCGGGAGCGCACCGTGAGGGCCACCGAGCGGATCGCCACCGAGACCACCCTGACCCCCGTCGCCCACCTCACCGCCGTCCAGCACTCGGTCGCCGAGCTGCGCAACATCGTCGGGCAGTACGCCGACGCCGGCATCCGCAACATGCTGGCGCTGCGCGGCGACCCGCCGGGCGACCCGATGGCCGAGTGGGTCCGCCACCCCGAGGGCGTCAGCTACGCCGCCGAACTGGTGCGGCTGATCAAGGAGTCGGGCGACTTCTGCGTGGGCGTCGCCGCGTTCCCCGAGATGCACCCCAGGTCCCTGGACTGGGAGAGCGACGTCCGCTACTTCGTGGAGAAGTGCCGTGCCGGCGCCGACTTCGCGATCACCCAGATGTTCTTCCACGCCGAGGACTACCTCAGGCTGCGCGACCGGGTGGCCGCCGCCGGCTGCGCGACGCCGATCATCCCCGAGATCATGCCGATCACCAATGCCCGCCAGATCGACCGCTTCCAACAGCTCAGCAACACGAGCGTCCCCCCTGACCTGAAAAGACGCATCCTCGCGGTCAAGGACGATCCGATGGCTGTACGCTCGGTCGGGATCGAGTTCGCCACCGAGTTGTGTGCGCGGTTGATGGGCGAGGACATTCCTGGCCTGCACTTCATCACGCTGAACACGTCAAGTCACTCCACGGCAACGCTGGACGTCTACAAGAACCTGGGACTGCACCAGCGGTCCTAGCTCATTGCGGAGAGGGGCCTCATGGGCTGGACGGTCCTCTACATCGCGTTCGGATTCGTGGCCCTGTGGCTGCTCGGTGAGGTCCTGCTCCAGTACAAGGCCAGACTGCGTTGGCGGTTGGTCGCCTTCTTCGGCTTCCTCGGCGTGGTGGTGGGGGTGTTGCTGCCGTCGGTGCCGGTGATCGCCCTGGGCGCCGTGGCGTTCGCCACGGGGCAGACCTTCGTGACGCTCTCCTTCCGGCGCGGCTTCTCGACCGGCTGGGCGCTCGGCGGCAAGCCGGGCACCAGCAGGCGGCGCCGCGACCCGCGTCCCGAGGACGCCGAGGGCGAGGCCGGCGCGCCGCCGCCCCCGCCGCCGACGGCCCCCGGCGGGGAGGCGGAGGGCGACTTCTCCACGGCGGAGTTCCCCCGGCAGGACTTCGGCGGCCAGCAGGGCTTCGACGCCGAGGGCGGCTACGAGAACGACCGCGGCTACGAGAACGACCGCGGCTATGAGAACGACCGCGACTTCGGGGACGACCGTTCCCCCGGCGGTGAGACGTTCGGCGCCGAGCAGGTCCCCGGAGCCGAACACGGCCTCCCGGGCGAGGAGTTCGCCCGCGACACCCCGGGCAACGGCGAGTACGGCGCGTTCCCCGGGCAGCCGGGACAGGACGCCGGCCACCGCGACGAGTACGGCGCACCGGCGCACGCCGCCGCGTACGGCGACGGCTACGGCGACATCTACCGGGACCCGGCCGCCGAGACCGCGTACGCCGAGCCCTACCCGGGCGCCTACCAGGACAACTACGCCGGCGCCACCGGCTACAGCGAGCAGGGCCAGTACCTCGCCGGCGGGACCGACGGCTACGGGTACCAGACCGGCTGGGCCGACCAGACGGCCCCCGGGCAGCAGCACACCGGGGCGGACGGCTACGGCGACCCGGCGGCCGGCGGCTGGCCGACGGCGGGCCCGGCGGACGCCTCGTACTACCAGGAGACCCCGCCCGGCGGCGTCTGGGTCCCACAGCAGCGCGAGGGCGTCGCCGACGACCCGCTGGGCTACGGCTATCCGCAGCAACCGGCCGCCGACCCGTACGGGCAGCAGCCCGGCTACGACCCCTCGCGGCAGGGCTACTACCCCAACGACGGGCGCTACTGAGGGCGTTGACCGGCGCACGGCCGCACTGCCGTGCGTGGCCCGGCGTCAGTAGGAGCCGCGCCAGTCGGGACCCTCCACGATCAGCCCGGCGGCCAGGGCGCCGGACATCCCCACGTGCGGCAGCCCGCCGCCCGGGTGTGCGGCGGCGCCGACCCGGTGGAGGCCGGCCAGCCGGCCGTCGTTGGCGGCGGCGAGATAGGCGCCGTCCGCCCCCGCCAGCGCCGGGGGTGCGATGATCCCGCCGGGCGCCCCCGTCTCACGCTCCACGTCCAGCGGGGTGCGGCACTCCGACCACAGCACCCGTTCCCGCAGCCCGAGGCCCGCCCGCTCGGTCGCGGTCAGCAGCCGCTCCCGCCACCGGGCGACCAGCGCGGTGTCCGACCAGTCCAGGCCGTCCGCGCCGTGCGCGGGCACGGGGGTGGAGACCACGGCGGTTTCCCGGTCGGGGCCCGGCCGCAGCGTCGCGTCGTCGGGACGCAGCACCCGGACCGCGGGAGTGCCGCGCTCGGGGGCGTGCAGCAGCGTGCGATGGGCGGTCTCCGATGGGCGCGCGCCGTCCAGCGCGAGAAAGAGGGTGAACCTCCCCTGACCCACCGCGCGCACGCCGGCGCGCGGCGCACCCCACACCACCGCGGCGGCGGACACGGTCTCCCCCTCGGCCAGCCGCACCCCGGCGACCCGGTCGCCCGAGCCCAGCACCTCCGTCACCTCGGCACCGAAACGGAAGACCACCCCGCGCGCCTCGCAGCGTTCCCGCAGCGCGTCGGCCAGCGCCCGCATCCCGCCCGTCGGGTACCAGGTGCCGAACGTCTGCTCCACATAGGCCAGCACGGCGGCGTCGGCCGGCGCGCGCTCCGGATCGAGTCCGTACTCCTCGACCGTCGCCCGCAACACGGAGGCCAGCGCCGGGTCGCCCAACTCGGCCCGCGCCATCTCGGCCAGGCTCGGCGCGCGCCGGCGCACCACCCCGCGCCGGCGCGCGGGGTAGCGCTCGGCGTGCAGGGCGTCCCGCCGGGTCGCCGAGGTCAGCGGCTCCTCGAAGAGCGGCCTCCGGCTCTCCTCCCAGACGGCACGCGCGCGCCCCAGCAACGCGCCCCACCGTTCCCCCGCGCCCGCCCCCAACACCCCGTCCCACGCCCGCCGTACCCCGCCCGGCGACAGCCCCGGCAGCCGCGCCACCCGCCCGTCGCCGAACCGGTGCTCCACCGCGGGATCGGCCACCTCCCGCAGGTCGACGCGGTCGGCCAGCTCGCCGGGCGGCCGGCCCCGGCCCCGGGGGGCCGTCTTCAGAAAGAGGTCGCGCCAGACCGCGGGCAGATGGAGCAGCCCGGGACCGGTGTCGAACGCGAAGCCGTCGCGCGCCAGCCGCCCCACCGCGCCCCCGTGCGTCCCCGCGCGCTCCAGCACGAGGACCGCGCGCCCCGCCGTCGCCAGCCTGGCCGCCGCGGCGAGCGCGCCCATCCCCGCGCCGACCACCACCACCGGCCCGTCCGCCGTCATCTCCCACCGCCCGCGTCTCGTTCGTCCACCGCGCCCAGCCGGCCGCGCAGCACGGTGGCCAGCGCCCGCCGCACCTCGTCCTGACGGCGCTCGGGGTGGAACATCTGCCAGTCGAGCGCCCCCAACACCACCATGCCCACCAACGCGCCGGAGATCAGCCGCACATCGAGGTCGGCCCGCAGCTCCCCGGCCTTCACCCCCTCCTCCAGCACCTCCTCGACGACGCCCGCCACCCGCCGCCGCGCCGCCGCCAGCATCGGGTGGCCCGCCCTGCTGCCGCGCCACTGCTCGGTCACCAGCAGCCGCGCTAAGTCCGGTTGCGCGGCGACGAAGGCGATCCCGGCCCCCGCCATGCCCTCCAGCGCGGCCATGGCCCCGCCCGGTGCCAGCGCGGCCGAACGGCGCAGCGCGAAGGTCAACGGCTCGACGCCGTCCCGCAGCAGCGCCTCGAACAGCTCCGTCTTGCCCGCGAAGTTGTAGTACACCGTGCCCTTGGCGACGCCGGCCCGCTCGGCGATCTGCTCCACCGTCGTGGCCGTGAGGCCCTGTTCGGCGAAGAGAGGTATGGCGGCGCGGTAGATCCGCTGCCGGGTGGCGCTGCGCCGAGGGCTCGTATCTGTCATGGAGGGATTGTCTCGCCCCTGGCCAGAGGCCGTGCGACGGGGATTGTCAGTGCCATGGGCCACCATGTGCCACAGCTGCGCGTACGGCGCAGAACGATCGAGAAGTTGGACCGCTGAATGGCGACTGACTGGAGGCTCGTCATGACCGGACTCCCGACTGATGTGCACCCCGTGCCGCGCCGGGCGCCCGCGCCGCCCGCCGCGTTGGACCTGCTGGGCCAGGCCGAGCGCGGCCTGGAGGAGGCGTCCGTCCTGCCCGACGTGGGCGAGGCCTTTGTCGCGGCGCACCTCGCGGCGCTGCGCGCGGCTGCCGCGGTGCTCGCCGTGCGCGCCCGTCCCGATCTGTCGCCCAGGGGGCGGCGCCGCATCCGCAGCGTGTGGGAGGTGCTGCCCGAGGTGGCCCCCGAGTTCGCCGAGTGGAGCGCGCTCTTCGCCGGCAGCGCGGACCGCAGGCAGCGGATAGACGCCGGGATAAGCGGCGTGGTCACCCGCGCGGAAGCGGACGAACTCCGCCGCGCCGCCGGGTTCTTCCTGCGGCTCGTCGAGGAGGCGCTGCTGCGCCAGCCGGTGCTGCGGGCCGACCACGACGCGGGGGGTCGGGGCGCGAAGTAGGCTGGTGGCGCCGTCCCACGTCAAACGAGGAGCACCGCGCCATGCCGTCACCGTCGCGCGCCCGTCCCACGGGCGACCCGTCGTCCGGCCCGCCCGCCGCCGCGCGCGGGGGAGTGGTGTGGGACGTCCTGCGGCGGGCGCTGCGCGACCGCGCGCGGCGAGCCGGCGGGGACGGTCTCGACGTGCTGGACCTGGGCGGCGGCAGCGGCAGCTTCGCGGTGCCGGTGGCCGGCCTCGGCCACCGGGTCACGGTCGTCGATCCGAGCCCGGACGCGCTCTTCGCCCTGGAGCGCAGGGCGGCCGAGGAGGACGTGGCCGACGCGGTGCGCGGCGTCCAGGGCGACACCCAGGACGTCGCCGAGGTGGCCGGGCGCGGCGCGTTCGACCTGGTGCTCTGCCACGGCGTGCTGGAGCACGTCGAGGACCCGGGCGCGGGGCTGCGCGCGGTCGCGGCGACGCTGCGGCCGGCCGGTGGCACGTTGAGCGTGCTGGCGGCCGGGGCCGGAGGGACGGTGCTCGCCCGGGCGCTGGCCGGCAGGTTCACCGAGGCGCGCACGGCGTTGGCCGACCCGTCGGGGCGGTGGGGCGCCGGCGACCCGGTGCCGCACCGGTTCACGGTGGAGCGGCTGACGGCCCTGCTGGCCGGGGCCGGTCTTCTTCCCGGCCAGGTGCACGGGGTGCGGATCTTCGAGGACCTGCTCCCCGGCACGCCGTGGGACGTCGAGTCGGACGCGGCCGGCGCGCTGGCGCGGCTGGAGTCGGAGGCCGCCACGCACCCCGCGTTCCAGGCGGTCGCGGGGCAGCTGCACGTGTTGGCCGAGCTTCCGGGCGAACCATAGTCCGACTCCTCGTATCATCGGGATCAGCCCTCCGGCATGACCCGTGGCTACCAGGGGAAGAAGACGACCACCCCCGGTGTCCGGTGAGCCGGTGGGGTGGGCGAAATTGGCGTACAGGGGTGGGTTTCACAGGAACACTTACCTGCCTATCCTTGAAGGGTCGGAAACGGTCGCCACCGCGACCGACGAGTAGGAGGACTCCGTGCCGCTCTCGGACCACGAGCAGCGCATGCTCGAACAAATGGAGCAGGCGCTGTACGCCGAAGATCCCAAGTTCGCGACGACGCTTGAGGGCTCGGAGCTGCGCACCGTCACGCGCAAGCGGGTCTACCAGGCGATCGCCGGTTTTGTGCTGGGCGTCGGCCTCCTCATGGGGGGCATGGTCGCCCAGCTCATCTGGTTGAGCGTGGTCGGTTTCCTGATCATGCTCGGCTGCGCGGTGATCGCGGTGACCGGCTGGCGCAGGGCGCCGGTGCAGCAGGGAGACCCGCAGGCCCGCGCGGCCATGGGGGGTCGGCGACAGCGCGCCCCGAAGCGTCGGTCGATGATGACCCGCATCGAGGACCGCTGGCAGCGCCGCAGGGACGCACGAGACGAGTGACCCCCGGGTCACCCAGGCTTTTCCCTCGGCGCCGGATCGGCGCGTGTTCCAAGGGGCCGCCCCCACCGGGCGGCCCTTTCGGCTTTCCCTGGGCCCCTCGCGGGGTCGGGCGCCGACGGGCTCGCCCCACTCGGTGGGCGGGCCCGTCGCACCCGTGCGGGGGTGGTGCGCCGGGGCGCGCGTTCACCCTTTTGGGGCGACCGGGCGCCTCCGGCGCTCACGCACGGCGCGGAATCACCCGACTGGCCGAGCGGGGGAGCAGCAGCGCGCGCAGCCGCGAGTGCCGGGGCAGCCCGGTCCCCAGCCCCGCCCTGACGAGGGCGAGCCGCCGCCCCCACCCCGACCGTGAGACGGGTTCCTCCGGGGCGCCGGACGACGGCGGCGCGAACAGCTCGGCCTCCACCGCCGTCGCCAGCTCCCACACCGCCGCCGCAGCCTCCGTTTCGAGTCGGGCGACACGCACGATCCGCTCGGCCGTCTGCCGGGGCGTCTCGCTCGGGTCGGGCACGATCCCGTAGTCCCACGCGCTGTCGGTCAGCTCGCGCCAGGCGCCCAACGGGCCGGCCCCCGGCGCCAGCCGCCGCGCCCGGGCTCTGGTCCGCCACAGCGAGGGACCCGCGACCAGCAGCGCCAGCAGCAGCGCGCCGCCGCCGATCCCGAGCGTCGGCCACAGCGGGAAGCCGGCGTCGTCCCGGTCGTCCTCGGGCGTGCGCGGCTCCTCCCCGCACGCCCCGTCGACCGCCGGGTCGCAACGCTCCGGGTCGGCCGAGGAGGGGTCGGGAGCCGGCTCGGTGGACTCGGGACGCTCGGTCGGCTCCGGCTCCTCCGTCTCGTCCCCCCGCTCGGGCGGCTGCGGCCGGGTGTACTCGGGAACGTTCCCCTGGCCGGGCGTCGGCTCGAACCGGACCCAGCCCACGCCCTCGAAGTACAGCTCGGGCCAGGCGTGGGCGTTGTGCGCGCCCACCTCGTAGGCGCCGTCGGCGTTCCGCGTACCCGGGGTGAAACCGACCGCGACCTGCGCCGGGATGTCCAGCGAACGGGCCATCGCGGCCATGGTGAAGGCGAAGTGGACGCAGAACCCCTCGCGCCGCTCAAGGAAGTTGACGATCGCCTCCGTCCCCGTGCCGGAGTCCACCCGGGTGTCGTAACGGAAGCCCCCGCTCTGGGTGAACCACTCCTGGAGGGCGACCGCACGCGCGTGGTCGTTCTCCGCGCCGGCGGTGATCTCGGCGGCCGTCGCCGCCACCTCGTCGGGCAGGTTGTCGGGGACCCGCGTGTAGTACTCGCGGAAGTCCTCGGGCGGCTCGGAGGCCCCGGCCAGCTGCTCGGGGGTGGGCTCGACCGTCAGATGCTCGACCCGGTAGCCCAGGCCCCTGCTGCTGAGCGCGGCCTCGTCCGAGACCAGCGTCTGGGAGCCGCGGTCGAAGGACCAATCGCCCTCCGCCGCGATCGAGGTGGCGGGGTAGGGCACCGGCAGCGACGGCTGGGCGTAGACGTCGGAGGCCCGGACCTCGGTGACCGCGCGCGTGGAGGCGATGCCGCGGCCCAGCCCGGTGACCGTCCACGGCGTCGGGGGCACCTCGTCCTCGTGCCAGTCGGACGAGGCCCACTCCGAGCCGTTGAACTGGTCGAGCGCCATCAGCCGCAGATACATCTCCCCCGGGTCGCCGTTCGTGGTGTAGGTCAGCAGCCGGACGTTGTCCGGCTGGTTGAGCTGGTCCTTCAGCGCCACCACCGGGTCGACGGAGATCGTCCCGTCCCCGCCCGCCCCGGAGCGCCCCTCGTTGTCCACGTTCAGCAGCCCGCCGCCGAGCCCCGGCAGCAGCAGCGGGGTGAGCAGCGCCGCGCCCAGGGCCAGCGCCCCGATGCGCCGCCCGGCGCGCGCCCGGGGTCCGGCGGACAGCGCCGTGTCGCGCGGCGACATCCACCGACCGCCGCCGGCCCCGCCGTAGAACAGGCCCCAGTGGCTGAGGCGCTCCCTGCCCTCGCTGAGCAGCAGCACCAGATAGCCGAGGCCGGCCGCGGCGAAGTACCCCCAGCCGGCGGCGTCCTGGCCGACCCCGGCGGCCACCGAGTAGAGCGCCAGCAGCGGCAGCCCCGCCGCCGCCGCGTTCCGCAGCGGCACCGCGAGCAGGTCGACCAGCAGCCCCACCATCAGCACGCCGGCCCAGATCAGCAGCCGGATGCCCTCGGTCGCCGGCGCCGGCGTGGTGTAGCGGCCTATGTCCTCGCCGCCGGCCGCCAGCAGCTGCCCGAACCGTTCGAGGACCGCCGGCGTCGGCACCAGCCCGGCCAGCGCGTACTCCCTGGCCGAGACCAACGTCAGCAGCACCACGCCCGTCGTCAGCTGGGCGAGCGCGATCAGCGCCGCCGGCAGCCGGGAGTGCCGCAGCAGCGCCCCCGCGCCGGCCTGTACCAGCAGCAGCAGCGCGCCCTGCACCAGCCAGTCCGCGCCGTCCACCAGCGGCAGCAGCGAGACGGAGGCCAGCACGGTGGCCAGCCAGGCGGCCAGCGCCGTGCGGATGTCGCCCACATGCACCCCGTTCACCCCCGATCACCGCCGGGGGCCGCCACCTCGACGGCGGCCCGCTGCCACAGCGTGCCCAGCGGAACGCCCGGATGGTGGGGGAGCGCGGTCCAGCCGCTGCTCCGCAGCCCGTTCAGCCTCTGCTCCTCGACGTAGGGGTCCAACTGCCCGGAGACGACGAACGCCGCCGCGCCGCCGGCCCTGGCGGCCATCCGGCCCAGCACCTCCGCCTGCCCGGGATCGACCGAACCGAGAAAGGCCAGCAGCAGCTCGTCGCCGCCGACCGGCCGCGCCTCCAGCGCCGGTTCGAAGCCGGCGGAGTCCGAGTAGTCGACCACCGCGAGGAAGTCCAGCAGCCGGCCCGTCAGCTCGTACGGGTCGGCGCCCTCCCCGCCCGCCTCCGGCAGCCGCGTGCCGTCGTCCGTCAACAGCCTCACCTCGTAGCCCTGTCGCGTCAGGTGCGCGAGCGCGGAGGCGACGCCGGCGACGGCCCGTTCGAACGGCGAGGCGGCCCCGCCGAGCACATAGCCGGCGCGCCGGGTGTCCAGCAGCACCGTGCAGCGCGCCCGGCGGGGCGCCTCCTCGCGGCGCACCATCAGCGCGCCCCGGTGCGCCGTGGAGCGCCAGTGCACCCGCCGCAGGTCGTCGCCGTGCCGGTACTCGCGCGGGATCAGGTCGTCCTCGCCGGCCGAGGCCAACGAGCGCCGCGACCCCACCCCGTCCCCGCGCGCCAGCCCGCCGAACCGCACCGGCGGCAGCGGCTCGACGGGCGGCAGCACGGTCAACGTGTTCCGCGTCCGGTAGGAGCGGGTCAGCTCCACCATCCCGAACGGGTCGGCCAGCCGCAGCTGGAGCGGCCCCAGCGGATAGCGCCCCCGCAGGTCGGAACGGATGCGGTAGGTCACCTCCCGCCGTCCGCCCGGCTCGATCCGCTCCAGCGTGAACCGGGGCTTGGGGCCCAGCACATACGGCACATGGTCCTGGAGCATCAGCATTCCGCTGGGCACCCGCGCGTCGTTGGACAGCTGGAGGCGGACCCGGCCCTCCTCGCCGGCCGGCATCCGCGCCGGGTCGACGCGTCGCGTCGCCGTCACCCGGTTCCTCGTGCGGTGCAGCACCAGCACCGCCACCACCGGCAGCACCACCAGCAGCGCGCCCACCCGCAGCAGGTCCTCCTGCCCGAGCAGATAGGCGCACCCCAGCGCCGCGGTGCCCGCCGCGAGAAACGAACGCCCCCGCGTGGTCAGCCCGCTGAACGCCTCCCGCAGCGGCCCCGGCTCGTCGCCGTTCGGCTCGTCCCCGGCGCCGTCGCCGGGCCCGGGGGTCGTCATCAGTAGCCCCGGGTCCGCTGCGTGCCGTACGGGTCGGGCACGGGTGTGCGTCGCAGGATCTCCGCCACGAACTGCTCGGTGGTCCGCTGGGTGAACCGCGCCTGCGTGCTGGGCAGCAGCCGGTGCGCCAGCACCGGGACCGCCAGCCGCTGCACGTCGTCGGGGAGCACGAAGCCCCGGCCGGCCAGCGCGGCGGCGGCCTTGGCGGCCTGGAGCAGATGGAGGGTGGCCCGGGGCGAGGCGCCGAGCCGCAGCTCGGGATGGGTGCGGGTGGCCACGGCCAGGTCCACCGCGTACCGCCGCACCGGGTCCGAGACATGCACCTCGCGCACGGTCTCGATCAGCTTCACGATCTCGTCCGCGTGCGCCGCCGGCCGCAGGGTCTCCAGCGGCGAGGCGCCCGTGTGGTGCTCCAGCATCCGCAGCTCCGCCTCGGGGCTGGGATAGCCGACGGAGACCCGCGCCATGAAGCGGTCCCGCTGCGCCTCGGGCAGCGGGTAGGTCCCCTCCATCTCCACCGGGTTCTGGGTGGCGATCACCATGAACGGCTCCGGCAGCGCGTGGCTGCGCCCGTCAGCGGTGACCTGCCGCTCCTCCATGGACTCCAGCAGCGCGGACTGCGTCTTGGGCGAGGCGCGGTTGATCTCGTCGCCGATCACGATCTGCGCGAAGATCGCGCCCGGCTTGAACTCGAACTCGCCCTCGCGCTGGTCGAAGACGCTGATCCCGGTGATGTCCGAGGGCAGCAGGTCGGGGGTGAACTGGATGCGCTGCACCGAGCAGTCGACCGACTTCGCCAGCGCCTTGGCCAGCATCGTCTTGCCCACGCCAGGCACGTCCTCCAGCAGCAGGTGGCCGCCGGCCAGCAGCACCGTCAGGGACAGCTGTACGACCTCCGGCTTGCCCTCGATCACGCTCTCCACCGAACGCCGCACCCGCTCGGCCGTGGCGCTCAAATCGGAGACCTTCGCGTGCTCCTCATAGGTCGTCAACCGGCCATCCTCCGCCCTTGTCCATGCTTCGGCCCCGGCCCGACGCCTCTCGATCGGACCTCCGAGACCCCCCGTCCGGAACGGGGCGTGGTGCGCGGCGCGCGCCCGACACCATGCGCGGGGCGCGCGCCACGACTCAGCCCTGGCCCTCCGACGGGGCGATCTCCCTGAGCAGACCGCTTGTCACATCGAACACGAAGCCGCGTACGTCATCAGTGTGGAGGAGAAACGGCGATGTGCGCACACGGGCCATGGACTGGCGCACGTCCCGGTCCACGTCGGTGAACGACTCGACGGCCCAGCTGGGCTTCTGCCCGACCTCGTCCTCCAACTCGTCCCTGAACCCCTCGGTGAGCTGCTCAAGGCCGCAGTTGGTGTGGTGGATCAGCACCACGGAACGGGTGCCGAGCGCCCGCTGACTGATCGTCAGGGAACGGATGATGTCGTCGGTGACCACCCCGCCGGCGTTGCGGATCGTGTGGCAGTCGCCCAGGTCGAGGCCGAGCGCCGCGTGCAGGTCGAGCCGGGCGTCCATGCAGGCCACGATGGCCACGCCGCGCACGGGCCTGGCGTTCATGCCCGGGTCGGTGAAGTCCTCGGCATACCGTTGGTTGGCGCTGACCAGCTCGTCTGTGACCGAATTTGGCATAGCCAGGACGGTAGTACGCGGCGGGCCGCCGCATGGCGGGGATGCGGGTGACGCGGCTCACAGCGCGTGCTCGTGGCGCGTCCGACGGCGCGCGCCCGCCCCGCCGTTCGCCCGGGCGGCGCCCCCGCGTTCCCCGGTTGCGCCGAAACGCCGGGCCCGAGCAACCTCAGTGATTGACCGCGCACGCAGGTGGGCTAGTGTGACGCGCACGGAGAGGCGCGCCCCAGGGGCGCCGACCCCGCCCCCGGGCGGCACGTCCTCCTTCGACCCTCTCCGAATCACCGCCGAAGGCCCTCGAAGGTTCCCCGGAAGGCGCATGACGACCAGCAACGACCGTTCGCCGGAAGTCCGGCACCGCCCCGTGATGCTCCAGCGCTGCGTGGAGCTGCTGGGTCCGGCGCTGGGGGCCCCGGGTGCCGTGGTCGTGGACTGCACGCTCGGGCTCGGCGGGCACAGCGAGGCGCTGCTGACCGCGTTCCCCGAGGCGCGGCTGGTCGGCCTGGACCGGGACCGCGCCGCGCTGCGGCTGGCGGGCGAACGGCTGGCCCCCTTCGGCGAGCGCGCCACCCTGGTGCCCGCCGTCTACGACGAACTCCCCGACGTGCTCGCCCGGCTGGGCACCCCGAAGGTGGCCGGCGTCCTCTTCGACCTGGGCGTCTCCTCGATGCAGCTGGACGAGGAGGAGCGCGGCTTCGCCTACGCCAGGGACGCCCCGCTCGACATGCGGATGGACCAGGACTCCGGGCCCAGCGCCGCCGACGTGCTCAACACCTACCCGCCGGGCGAGCTGGTGCGCGTGCTGCGCGTCTACGGCGAGGAGCGCTTCGCCCGCCGCATCGTCGAGGCCGTGGTGCGCCGCCGCGCCACCGCGCCGCTGACCGGCAGCGCCGAGCTGGTCGCCCTCATCAGGGACGCCCTCCCGCAGGCCGCCAAGCGCACCGGGGGCAACCCGGCCAAGCGCACCTTCCAGGCGCTGCGCATCGAGGTCAACGGCGAACTCGCCGTCCTGGAGCGGGCGCTGCCGGCCGCCGTCGACGCCCTCGCCGTGGGCGGGCGGATGGCCGTCCTCTCCTACCACTCTCTGGAGGACCGCCTGGTCAAGCGGGTGCTCACCCGCGGCGCCACCCACACGGCGCCGGCCGAACTCCCGGTGATCCCCGAGCAGTACCAGCCGCGGCTGCGGCTGCTCACCCGTGGCGCCGAGCAGCCGTCGGAGCGGGAGGTCGCCGACAACCGCAGGGCCGCCCCCGCCCGGCTGCGCGCCGCCGAGCGCGTGCGGGAGGGCGCATGAGCCACCGTGACCGCTTCACCACTCTCGCCGGTCTCACCCGGCTGAACCGGCTGGGCGGCCTGGTGCCCGCGCGCGGCACGACGGCCGCCCGCACCCCGTTCGTGCTGCTGGTGGTCGTGCTGCTCGGCGCCGGCATGGTGACGCTGCTGATCCTCAACGCCTCGCTCAACCAGGGCTCCTTCCAGCTGAGCGAGCTGCGCCGGGAGACCCAGGAGCTGACCGACGAGCAGCAGCGTCTCCAGGCCGAGGTCGACGCCTACTCGGCGCCCGGCGCGCTCGCCGAGCGCGCCGAGGAGCTGGGCCTGGTGCCGGCCGGGCCGCCCGCCTTCCTCGGCGAGGACGGCGGACTGCTCGGCGACGCCTCGCCCACCCCGGCGCCCGAACCGCCCGCGCCGCCGGAGGACGACTCCCCGGGCGACGAGGACGCCGGGGACGCCGAGGACGGCGAGTCGGGGGAGGGCGAGCCGCGGGAGCTGCCGACCGAGGTCGTTCCCCAGGGCGGCGCCGCCGAGCCACGTCCCGAGCCCGCCGAAGAGCCCACGCCCGCCCCCGGCGCCGAGGCGCCGGCGCCGGCGCCGGCGCCCGAGACCCTCGTCGAGACGCCGGCCCCCGAGGCCGCGCCCGTGCTCCCGCCGGCCGAGGGAGCGCAGACCCCGTGACCGACCACCGACCGGCCGGCACCGCCCCCCTCCCGGCGCCGGGCAGCGCGCCCGGCGGGGCGGCGCCCGGCGGAGCGGAGACGCCATGAGTTCCCCCCGGCCCCCCCGCCCCCGCGGCGGTCGCGCGGAGCGCGACCAGGCCGGCGCGCTGCGGCTGGCCAGCCACCGCCCGCGACTGCGCCTGATCGGCGTCGGCCTGACGCTGGTGATGCTGGCCTTCACGGTCCGGCTCGTCCAGGTGCAGGCCGTCGGCGCCGCCTCCTACACGGAGAAGGCCGCCGTCAACCGCTATGTGACGGTGCCGCTGACCGCGGAACGCGGCGACATCACCGACCGCTCGGGCACCGCGCTGGCCACCACCGTCGACGCCTACGACATCACGGCGGACCCGCTGCTCTTCAGCGAGGAGGAGTCCGGCGTCCCCGACGCGCCCCAGCAGGCCGCCGAGCTGCTGGCGCCGATCCTCGGCCGCGAGGAGGCCGAGCTGGCCGAGCTGCTGGACGACCCGGAGAACCGCTACGTGGTGCTCGCCAGGGCCCAGACCCCGCAGACCTGGCGGCAGATCCGCGACCTGCGCGGCACCCTCGCCGAGCAGGCCAGCAAGGGCACCGGCGAGCAGGTGCTCTCCGGTGTCTTCGCCACGGAGACCGCCAAGCGCGTCTACCCCAACCAGGACCTGGCCGCCGCCGTGCTCGGCTTCGTCAACAGCGAGGGCGAGGGCGCCGGCGGCCTGGAGGCCCAGCTCGAAGCGGAGCTGTCCGGCGAGGACGGCACCATCACCTACGCCCAGTCCGGCGGCCGGCGCGTCCCCACCGCGGGGGAACGCGAGCAACCGCCGGTCCCCGGCTCCGACATGGAGCTGACCCTGGACCGCGACATCCAGTGGGCCGCCCAGGACGCGATCAGCGAGCAGGTCGAGAAGTCCGACGCCGACGGCGGCTACGTGGTCGTCCAGGACACCACAACCGGCGAGATCCTCGCGCTGGCCAACGCCCCCGGCTACGACCCCAACGACGTCGCCTCGGCCGATCCCGACGCGCTGGGCAACCCGGCGCTCCAGGACGCGTTCGAGCCGGGCTCGACCAGCAAGCTCATCACCATGGCCGCCGTGCTGGAGGAGGAGGCCGCCGACACCGACACCCATGTCACGGTCCCCAACCGCCTCCCCAGGGCCGACCGCAACTTCGCCGACCACGAGGAGCACGAGACGCTCTATCTCACTCTGGCCGGCGTGCTCGCCCACTCCAGCAACATCGGCACCATCCTCGCCGCCGAGCAGCTGGGCGAGAGCCAGCCCGAGGCCAACGAGGCGCTCCACTCCTACCTGGACGCGTTCGGCTTCGGCCGCCCCACGGGGCTCGGCTTCCCCGGCGAGACCGCGGGCATCCTCGCGCCCTCCGGCGACTGGAACGCCTCCCAGCAGTACACGATCCCGTTCGGCCAGGGCCTGTCGATCAACGCCGTCCAGGCCGCGTCCGTGTACTCCACCGTCGCCAACGGCGGCGAGCGGATCGACCCCACCCTGGTGCGCGGCTGGCGCGGCCCGGACGGCCAGTTCGAGGAGGCGACCGAGCCCGAGCGGACCCGCGTGGTCAGCGAGGAGACCGCCGCCGAACTCGGCGAGATGCTGGAGACCGTGGTCGCCAGCGAGGACGGCACCGGCTCGGCCGCCCGCATCCCCGGTTACCGGGTCGCCGGCAAGACCGGTACCTCCAACCGGGTGGACCCGGAGACCGGCGCCTACTCCGGCTACACCTCCTCGTTCGCCGGCTTCGCCCCCGCCGACCAGCCGAGGGTCACGGTCTACTGCGCCGTCCAGAACCCGACCGAGGGCGCCTACACCGGGAGCGAGGTCTGCGGGCCCGTCTTCAACGAGGTGATGGCGTTCTCGCTGGCGGCGCTCCAGGTGCCGCCCACGGGAACCGAGTTCGGGGGACTGCCCGTCTCCTTCGACCCGGACGAGTAGCGAGGCCCCACCCGAACGAGCCGCGTGGCGGCCGACCGGCCGCCGCGACCACCGCCGTCGCGCGGCTCGGGCGCTCGCACCACCCCACCCCCCGAGACCGCGCCCCGAGGACACGCTCGGCGAGAGAACCGAAGAAAGCGGAGCACAGGCACGTGAGAACCACCACCGACCGGTCCACCTCGTTTCGCTCCACCCCCGGCCCGCCCGGTACGCTCACCGCCGTGGCACAAGCTGATCACTCACCGGCGGCCCCCCGTCCCCGGCAGCTGCGGCCGGTGCCGCTGGCCGCCCTGGCCGGGCCGCTGGGCACCGAGATCCCCGAAGGCCCCTCGGTCACCGGCATCACCCACGACTCGCGTGCGGTGCTCCCCGGCGACATCTACGCCGCGCTGCCGGGGGCGCGCTTCCACGGCGCCGACTTCGCCGCCCAGGCCGCGAGCCTGGGCGCCGTCGCCGTGCTCACCGACCCCGGCGGCGCCGCGCGCGCCGAGGCCACCGGGCTGCCGGTGATCACCGTCGCCGACCCGCGCGCCACGATCGGCGCGCTGGCCGCCGCGATCTACCACGAGCCGGGCGCCGACCTGCTCCAGATCGGCGTCACCGGAACGGCGGGCAAGACCACCACCGCCTACCTGATCGAGGGCGGGCTCCGCGAGGCGGCCAAGGACGGCGAGCCGACCGGGCTGATCGGCACCGTCGAGACCCGCATCGGCGACGAACGGGTGAAGTCCACCCACACCACCCCGGAGGCCACCGACCTCCAGGCGCTCTTCGCCGTGATGCGCGAACGCGGCGTCGCCTCGGTGGCCATGGAGGTCTCCAGCCACGCCCTGACCATGGGGCGCGTCGACGGCTGCGTCTTCGACGTCGCGGTCTTCACCAACCTCAGCCCCGAGCACCTGGACTTCCACCTCGGCATGGAGGACTACTTCCAGGCCAAGGCGCAGCTGTTCACCAAGGCCAGGTCGAGGGCCGCCGTCGTCAACATCGACGACGAGTGGGGCCGCCGGCTGGCCGCCGAGGCCGGCGTGCCGGTCACCACCTACTCCGCCGAGGGCCACCCGGACGCCGACTGGCGCGCCGACGACGTCGAACTCGGCCCGCTCGGCTCCACGTTCACCGTGCTCGGCCCCGGCGGGCTCACGCTGCGCGCCAGCGCGCCGCTGCCCGGCCCGTTCAACGTGTCCAACGCGCTGGCCGCCGTCGTCGCGCTGGAGGCCGCGGGCGTCGACCCCGAGACCGCGGCGCGCGGCGTGGGCGCCGTCCCCGGCGTCCCCGGCCGGCTGGAGCGCGTCCGCGCCGACCAGCCCTATCTCGCCGTCGTCGACTACGCGCACAAGCCCGCGGCCGTGGAGTCCGTGCTCCAGGCGCTGCGCAAGGTCACCGACGGCCGGCTGCACGCCGTGCTCGGCTGCGGCGGCGACCGCGACCCGCACAAGCGCGCCGCGATGGGCGCCGCCCTCGCCCGGCTGGCCGACACCGCCGTCCTCACCTCGGACAACCCGCGCTCCGAGGACCCGTTGGCCATCCTGGCCGCCATGCTGGCCGGCGCCGCCGAGGTGCCCGTCCACGAGCGCGGCACCGTCCTCGTCGAGGAGGACCGCGCCGCGGCCATCGCCGCCGCCGTGGCCCGCGCCGAGGCCGGCGACACCGTGGTGGTCGCCGGCAAGGGCCACGAGCAGGGCCAGGACATCGCCGGCGTGATCCGCTCGTTCGACGACCGTGTCGAGCTGCGCTCCGCCATCGAACGCGCCCAGGCGCCGGGCGCCCGGCCGCACCCCGACGACCGATCCCGTCCCCCGACCGACCACCCGACGCCAGGCGAGGCCCGCTGAAGTGATCCCCCTATCCGTTGACCAGCTCACCACGGTCGTGCGGGGAGTCCCGCACGACATACCTCCCGATCCGCCGCGCGTCACCGGGCCCGTGGTCATCGACTCCCGGAAGGTCGAGTCGGGATCGCTCTTCGCCGCGCTGCCAGGCGAGCGGGTGGACGGGCACGACTACGCCGCCGGCGCGGTCGCCGACGGCGCCGCGCTGGTGCTCGCCAGCCGGCCGGTCGGCGTGCCGGCCGTGGTGGTGGACGACGTGGTCGCCGCGCTCAGCGCGCTGGCCGCGCACCTGGTGCGCGAGGCGCGCCCCACGGTGGTCGCCCTCACCGGCTCCGCCGGCAAGACCAGCACCAAGGACCTGATCGCCCAACTGCTGCGCACCACGGGCCCCACGGTCTGGACGCCCGGCTCGTACAACAACGAGATCGGCATGCCGCTGACCGTGCTGGCCGCCGACGAGACGACCCGTCACCTGGTGCTGGAGATGGGCGCCAGGGGCGTCGGCCACATCCGGGCCCTCACCGAGCTGACCCCGCCCCGGATCGGCGCCGTGCTCAACGTCGGCACCGCGCACATCGGCGAGTTCGGCAGCCGCGAGACCATCGCGCTGGCCAAGGGCGAGCTGGTCGAGTCGCTGCCGTCGGCCGACGAGGGCGGCGTGGCCGTGCTCAACGCGGACGACCCGCTGGTGCGCGCGATGGGGGAGCGCACCCGGGCGCGCGTGCTGCTGTACGGCGAGGCCGAGGACGCCGAGGTGCGCGCCGAGAACGCGCGCCTGACGACCGACGGCCGTCCCGCGTTCACGCTCGTAACCCCCACCGGGTGCGCCGATGTGACGATGCGGTTGTACGGTGAGCACCATGTGTCGAACGCGCTTGCCGCGGCGGCCGTAGCGCATGAGGTAGGCATGTCCGCCTCGGCCATCGCGCAAACCCTGGCCGAGGCGGGCCCGCTCTCGAAGTGGCGGATGGAGGTC
This sequence comes from Streptomyces sedi, assembly GCF_006335015.1. GTDB lineage: Bacteria > Actinomycetota > Actinomycetes > Streptomycetales > Streptomycetaceae > Streptomyces > Streptomyces sedi. The sequence goes on along the minus strand of NZ_VDGT01000006.1, from coordinate 63,231 downwards.
ACCGAGCGAGCGGACGGCGTGGTGATCGTCAACGACGCCTACAACGCCAACCCCGACTCCATGCGCGCCGCGCTGCGCACGCTGGTCCACATGGGTGCGGCCCGTCCCGAGGGCGGGCGCACGTGGGCGGTGCTCGGCGAGATGGCCGAGCTCGGCGACGACGCGTTCGCCGAGCACGACGCCGTCGGACGGCTGGCCGTCCGACTCAACGTCAACAGGCTTGTGTCCGTGGGCGGTCAGGAGGCCGCCTGGTTGGACATGGGCGCCAAGAACGAGGGTTCGTGGGGTGAGGAGTCGGTGCGTGTGTCCGACGCACAGGCAGCCGTCGAGCTGCTGCGCGGTCAGTTGCGACCGGGGGACGTGGTCCTGGTGAAGGCGTCCAGGGCGGTGGGCCTGGAACAGGTGGCCCTGCGGCTCGCGGCCGACGCCGATGGTGAGGTCGCCGCCCGATGAGGCAGATCCTCTTCTCCGGAGCCATCGGGCTCTTCCTGACCCTGGTCGGCACCCCGCTGCTGATCAAGCTGCTCGCCCGTCGCGGCTACGGCCAGTACATCAGGGACGACGGGCCGCGGGACCACCACTCCAAGCGCGGCACCCCGACCATGGGCGGCATCGCGTTCATCCTCGCCACCCTGATCGCCTACGCGGTGACCAAGGTCATCACGGGCGAACCGCCGAGCTACTCCGGCGTGCTGGTGCTCTTCCTGATGGCGGGCATGGGCCTGGTCGGCTTCCTGGACGACTACATCAAGATCGTCCGCAGGCGCAGCCTGGGCCTGCGGGCGGGCGCCAAGATGCTCGGCCAGTTCATCGTGGGCGTGACGTTCGCCATCCTCTCGCTCAACTTCGAGGACGCCCGCGAGCTGACCCCGGCCTCCACGCACCTCTCGTTCACCCAGGACTTCGGCTGGTCGATCGGGCCGGTGCTCTTCGTCCTCTGGGCGCTGTTCATGATCCTGGCCATGTCCAACGGCGTGAACCTCACCGACGGCCTGGACGGTCTGGCCACCGGCGCCGCCGTGATGGTCTTCGGCGCCTACGTCTTCATCGGCGTCTGGCAGTACGGCCAGACCTGCTCGGAGATGGCCACCGCGAGCGCCAGCTGCTACGAGGTGCGCGACCCGCTGGACGGGGCGGTGGTCGCCGCCGCGCTGATGGGTGCCCTCTTCGGCTTCCTGTGGTGGAACACCTCACCGGCGAAGATCTTCATGGGCGACACCGGCTCGCTGGCCCTAGGCGGCGCCCTGGCGGGACTGGCCATCGTCTCCCGCACCGAGCTGCTGCTCGCCGTGCTCGGCGGCCTGTTCGTGCTGATCACCATGTCGGTGGTCATCCAGGTCGGCTCCTTCAAACTCACCGGCAAACGCGTCTTCAAGATGGCGCCGCTCCAGCACCACTTCGAGCTGAAGGGCTGGAGCGAGGTGCTGGTGGTCGTCAGGTTCTGGATCATCCAGGGCATGTGCGTGATCGTCGGCATCGGAATCTTCTACGGAACGTGGGTGGCTGACTGGTGACCGGGAGCGAGTTCGACGGCCGGCGGGTCACCGTCGCGGGGCTGGGCGTCAGCGGCACCAGCGCGGCCCGCGCGCTGGTGCGGCTCGGCGCCGAGGTCACCCTCGTCGACGGCGGCAGCGGCGAGCGGCAGCGCGGCGAGGCCGAGCGGCTGACGGCGGCCGGCGTGCGCGTCCTGCTGGGCGAGGCCGACACCCTGCCCAAGGGCACCGAACTGGTCGTCACCTCGCCCGGCTGGCCGCCGGAGCACCCGCTCTTCGCGGCGGCTGCCGAGGCCGGCGTCGAGGTCTGGGGCGACGTCGAGCTGGCCTGGCGGCTGCGCGGCCCGAACGCGGCGCCCTGGCTCGCGGTCACCGGCACCAACGGCAAGACGACCACCACCGGGATGCTGGCGTCGATCCTCACGGCGGCCGGGCTGCGCACCGCCGCCGTGGGCAACATCGGCACCCCGCTGCTGGAGGTCGTCCTCGCCGAGGAGCCGCACGACGTGCTCGCGGTCGAGCTCTCCAGCTACCAGCTGCACTGGGCGCCCTCGCTCCGGGCGCACTCGGCCGCGGTGCTCAACCTCGCCCCCGACCACCTCGACTGGCACGGCTCGATGGCCGCCTACACCGCGGACAAGGGGCGGATCTACGAGGGCAACGAGGTCGCCTGCGTCTACAACGTGGCCGACCCCGCCACGGAGGAGCTGGTGCGGGCGGCCGACGTGGTCGAGGGGTGCCGGGCCGTCGGTTTCACGACCGACGCGCCCGCGCCCGGCCAACTCGGCGTCGTCGAGGGCCTGCTGGTGGACCGCGCGTTCACCGGCAGGCGCGACGTGGCCGAGGAGCTGGCCGAGGTGGCCGACGTCGACCCGCCGGCCCCGCACAACGTGGCCAACGCGCTCGCCGCCGCCGCCCTGGCCCGCGCCTACGGCGTGCGCCCGGACGCGGTCCGCGCCGGGCTGCGCGCCTTCACGCCGGACGCGCACCGCATCCGCACCGTGGGCCGTGTCGCCGGGGTGGAGTACGTCGACGACTCCAAGGCCACCAACACCCACGCCGCCGCCGCCTCGCTGGGGGCCTACCCCTCGGTGGTGTGGCTCGCCGGCGGGCTGGCCAAGGGCGCGACGTTCGACGAACTGGTCAGGGGTGCGGCCGGGCGGCTGCGCGGAGCGGTCCTGATCGGCCGTGACCGGGCGCTGATCGCCGAGGCGTTGGCGCGACACGCACCGGATGTGCCGGTCGTGGACCTCGAACGGACCGACACTGGGGCGATGGCGGCGGCGGTCCGTGCCGCCGCCGGACTGGCCGGCCCGGGGGACACCGTCCTGCTCGCGCCGGCCTGCGCGTCGATGGACATGTTCACCAACTACTCCGTCCGCGGCGACGCCTTCGCCGCGGCGATGCGTCAGCTGTCCACGGAGCGCGACGAGAACGAGCAGTAGCCCCCCGGCGGCCCGCGACCGCCGTCGCGGGCTGGAGGAGGGGTCCAGGTGAGTAGGGCGCGAAGGGCGCACGGCCCGGGGAGCTTCGTCCCCGGCGCCGTCGCCCACGCCGGCGCTGGCGCCGGCCCGGCGGCGCGCGGCGCACAACGCGAGCGCGCCCCGCGCGTTCTCCCGCGCCGACCGGCGCGCGGCGCCCCCGCCGCGCGCCGTCCGCGTCCCCCGCGCCGTCCGCGCCGTCCGCGTTTCGTCGAACGGATCCGGACCGCCTGGGACCGCCCGCTCACCGCCTACTACGTGCTGCTGGGAACGGCCGCGCTGATCACCCTGCTCGGCCTGGTGATGGTCTTCTCCGCCTCCCAGATCCAGGCCCTGCGCTTCCAGCACCCGGCCACGTTCTACTTCCGCAAGCAGCTGCTGGCCGCCCTGCTCGGCGCGGTGGCGCTGCTGATCGCCTCCCGCATCCCGGTGCGGCTGCTGCGCGCGCTGACGTATCCCTTCCTCGCCTTCGCCGTGGTGCTGCTGGTGCTGGTGCAGGTGCCCGGCATCGGCGTCGAGGTCAACGGCTCGACCAGCTGGATCGCCGTGGGCGGATCGTTCCAGCTCCAGCCCAGCGAGTTCGGCAAGCTCGGCCTGCTGCTGTGGGGCGCCGACCTGCTGGCCCGCAAGGGGGAACGCGGGCTGCTCACCCAGTGGCGGCATCTGCTGATCCCGCTGATCCCCGGGGCGCTGCTGGTCTGCGGGCTGATCATGGTCGGCGGCGACATGGGCACCGTGATGATCCTCGTCGGCATCCTCTTCGCCCTGCTGTGGATGGCCGGGGCGCCCACCCGGCTCTTCGTCGGGGTGTTGTTCGTCTCGGCAGCCCTCTTCGCGCTCTTCATGGCGACCGCCCCGCACCGGATGGACCGGCTGGCCTGTCTCGGCGCCACCGACCCGGGCCCCGACGACCGCTGTTGGCAGGCGGTGCACGGGATCTACGCGCTGGCCTCCGGCGGCTGGTTCGGCTCCGGTCTCGGCGCCAGTGTGGAGAAATGGGGCGAACTGCCCGAGCCCCACACGGACTTCATCTTCGCCATCACCGGGGAGGAGCTGGGTCTCGCGGGGACGCTGTCGGTTCTCGGCCTCTTCGCGGCTCTAGGCTATGCGGGTATCCGCGTGGCCGGACGCACGGAGGACCCCTTCGTGAGGTACGCCGCGGGGGGCGTGACCGCGTGGCTGATGACCCAGACCGTGATCAACATCGGTGCGGTGCTGGGTCTGCTGCCGATCGCGGGTGTGCCCCTCCCGTTGTTCTCCTACGGGGGCTCCGCCCTGCTGCCCACCATGTTCGCGGTCGGACTGCTGATCGCGTTCGCGCGCGGCGAGCCGGCCGCGAAGGCGGCGCTGGCGGCGCGGTCACACGGGCTGAGAAGAAGGACGATGAGACGGCGCGCGAGGTCGGCGCCGTCCGGAGAGCGGTGAGATTCGGTGCATGTAGTCCTCGCTGGCGGAGGGACCGCCGGCCACATCGAGCCCGCGCTCGCTCTGGCGGACGCCCTGCGCAGACACGATCCGACCGTGGGCATCACCGCCCTCGGCACGGAGCGCGGGCTTGAGACCCGGCTGGTACCCGAGCGTGGCTACGAGTTGGGGCTGATCCCCGCCGTGCCGCTGCCGCGTAAACCCACCCCCGAACTGATCACCGTCCCCGGCCGGTTGCGCGGCACGATCAAGGCCACCGAGGAGATCATCGAACGCACCAAGGCCGACTGCGTCGTCGGCTTCGGTGGCTATGTGGCGCTCCCCGGCTACCTCGCGGCCAAGCGGCAGCGCGTGCCGATCGTGGTGCACGAGGCCAACGCCCGCCCGGGCCTCGCCAACCGGATCGGCGCCCGCTACACCCGTTTCGTCGCCGTCTCCACGCCGGACAGCAAGATGCGGCACGCGCGTTACCTCGGCATCCCGCTCCGCCGGAACATCGCCATGCTCAACCGCGCCGCGGTCCGCGCCGAGGCGCGCGCCGCCTTCGGCCTCGACGCCAACCTCCCGACGCTGCTGGTCTCCGGCGGCTCGCAGGGCGCGCGCCGGCTCAACGAGGTGATCGCCTCCGCCGTCCCCGTGCTCCAGCGCTCCGGCGTCCAGGTGCTGCACGCGGTGGGCCCGAAGAACGAGCTGCCGCAGCTGGACACCATGCCGGGGATGCCGCCCTACGTGCCGCTGGCGTACGTGGACCGGATGGATCTGGCCTACGCCGCCGCCGACATGATGCTCTGCCGGGCCGGCGCGATGACCGTCGCCGAACTGTCCGCCGTCGGCCTGCCCGCCGCCTACGTCCCGCTGCCCATCGGCAACGGCGAGCAGCGGCTCAACGCCCAGCCCGTGGTCAAGGCCGGCGGCGGCCTGCTGATCGACGACGCCGAGCTGACCCCCGAGTGGGTCAGGGAGAACGTGCTGCCGGTGCTCACCGACTCGGGCCGCCTGCACGCGATGTCGACGGCCGCGGCCGAGTTCGGCCGCAGGGACGCGGACGACCTGCTGGTCGGCATGGTGCACGAGGCGATCGCGGCCCGACGGGGGTAGCGGTCAGGTTGCCGGCGGCCGGACCGCCGGCGGAGCGAGGGAGTGGAGAGCGTGGCCGGAGCGACGACCGCCGAACGCGGCGAAGCGCGCCGTCAGTCGGATGCCGGCCCGCCCCCGCCGGGGGAGCGCCGCCGGCGTCCCGGCTGGCTGCCCAGGCCCCGGGTGCTGATCGCCTGGACGGCGCTGCTCGCGGTGGTCGGCGGCTTCGGCGCCTGGGCGCTCTACGGCTCGGACTGGCTGCGGATCTCCCGGGTCTCCGTTCACAGGGCCGAGGGGCCGGAGAAGTTGACGGAGGAGCAGATCCTCCAGGCCGCCGCCGTCCCGGTCGGCTCCCCGATGGCCTCGCTGGACAAGGGGGCCGTCAGCGGCCGGCTGCGTGCCGAACTGCCGCGCGTGGACAGCGTCGACGTGGTGCGGGCCTGGCCGGACGGCGTCTCGCTGAAGGTCGTCGAGCGGTCGGCGGTGCTCCAGGAGGCCACCGCCGAGGGCTTCGCCGAGGTCGACGACGACGGGGTGGCCTTCGCCGAGAACGCGGAGGCGCTGGAGGGCGTCCCGCTGCTGGAGCTGGCGGAGGCCGACACCCCGAGCTGGCGCAGGTTCGGCGAGGAGCGGGTGCGCGCCGAGGCCGCCTCGGTGCTCGCGGCGCTGCCCGAGGAGGTGCGCGGGGAGCTGCGGCTGGTCTCGGTCGCCTCGTTCGACTCCATCACGCTGGAGTTGTCGGACGGGCGGACCGTCAGCTGGGGAAGCGCGGAGGACTCCGACGCCAAGGCGGAGGCGCTGCGTACGCTGTTCCAGGCAGCCGCCGACGCACGGCACTTCGACGTCAGCGCGCCCAGCGTCCCAGCGGCGTCCGGGGGTTGACGACAGGTTGACAACGGGACGCATCACCGCAGGCCAGGCACCTGGTTGACGGTTCCGGGCCGTGATCACATAGGGTGAAAAGAAAAACGGGAGGTTCGGCGTGTTCGTTGAACGCGCACCACTTATCGACTTAGTGTCCGTTCCGAGGAATCCAAGGAACGGCGAGCACAGGTAACCCTAAACTTGAACGCTAGGGTTAGGGGCGGCTTATCACCCGTCCCATCGGCATCAGTCGGCGCACTGCGGCACCACGCGGAGCGGCGACACGTAAATCGAGGCGAGAGGCCTTCGACGTGGCAGCACCGCAGAACTACCTCGCAGTCATCAAGGTCGTCGGCATCGGCGGCGGTGGCGTCAACGCCATCAACCGGATGATCGAGGTCGGTCTCAAGGGCGTCGAGTTCATCGCGATCAACACCGATGCGCAGGCGCTGCTGATGAGCGACGCCGACGTCAAGCTGGACGTCGGCCGCGAACTGACCAGGGGGCTCGGCGCCGGCGCCAACCCCGAGGTGGGACGCAAGGCTGCCGAGGACCACCGCGAGGAGATCGAGGAGGTCCTCAAGGGGGCCGACATGGTCTTCGTCACCGCGGGGGAGGGCGGCGGCACCGGTACCGGTGGCGCCCCGGTCGTGGCGAACATCGCGCGCTCCCTGGGGGCCCTGACCATCGGCGTGGTCACCCGCCCGTTCACCTTCGAGGGGCGGCGACGGGCCAACCAGGCCGAGGACGGTATCGCGAGCCTCCGCGACGAGGTCGACACCCTGATCGTCATCCCGAACGACCGTCTGCTGTCGATCTCCGACCGCCAGGTGAGCGTTCTCGACGCCTTCAAGTCCGCCGACCAGGTGCTCCTCTCCGGTGTGCAGGGCATCACCGACCTGATCACCACGCCCGGTCTGATCAACCTCGACTTCGCCGACGTCAAGTCCGTGATGTCGGAGGCCGGTTCGGCGCTGATGGGCATCGGCTCGGCGCGCGGCGACGACCGCGCGGTGGCCGCGGCGGAGATGGCGATCTCCTCCCCGCTGCTGGAGGCCTCCATCGACGGCGCCAGGGGCGTGCTGCTCTCCATCTCCGGTGGCTCCGACCTCGGTCTCTTCGAGATCAACGAGGCGGCGCAGCTGGTCAGCGAGGCGGCGCACCCGGAGGCCAACATCATCTTCGGCGCCGTCATCGACGACGCCCTCGGCGACGAGGTCCGGGTCACCGTGATCGCGGCCGGGTTCGACGGCGGCCAGCCGCCCTCGCGCAACCGCGACAAGAGCCTCTCCGCGTACGGCGCCAAGGAGGAGTCCGGCTCCCTGGGCTCCGAGCGGCCGAGCGAGCCGGAGCAGGAGCGCCCGACGTTCGGCAGCCTCGGTACCCTGCCGTCGCGCGAGCCGGCCTCGCTCTCCGAGCGCGACAGCGAGCCCGCCCCGGCCGAGCCGGCGCGTGAGACCCCGAAGAGCTCCCCGCAGGTCCCCTCGGCCCGCCCGTACGAGGGTGGTCAGGCCGAGGAGCTGGATGTCCCCGACTTCCTGAAGTGATAACCCACGAGAGCACCGCGAGCGGCGCCCACTTCGCCTTCACCGACAGGGAGGGCGGGGTGAGCGCCGCTCCCCGTGCGAGCGCCAACCTCGGCGACGCGGTCGGCGACGACCCGGCGGCGGTCGCGGCCAACAGGAGCGCCGCCGCACGGGAGTTGGGTCTGGACGCGGCCCGGGTGCGCTGGATGCGTCAGGTCCACGGCGGCGAGGTCGCCGTCGTGGACGGAACGTCAGGGGACGGCGAACCGCCGCGGGTCGACGGACTGGTGACGGCGGATCGCGGAGTTGCGTTGGCCGTGGTCACCGCCGACTGCGTTCCGGTGCTGCTGGTCGACCCCGGGGCCGGGGTGGCCGGCGCGGCCCACGCGGGCCGGCCGGGGCTGCTGGCCGGGGTGGTGCCCGCGACGGTCGAGGCGATGCGCGCTCTGGGCGCGCGGCCCGAGCGCGTGGTGGCCCGCACCGGGCCGGCGATCTGCGGACGTTGCTACGAGGTGCCGGCCGAGCTGGCCGGGCTCGCGGGCGAGGCGGTGCCGGGCAGCGCGACCGAGACCTCCTGGGGGACCCCGGCGATCGACATCCCCGCGGGCGTGCGCCGGCAGTTGGCCGACGCCGGTGTCGGCGACATCTCCTCGTCCGAGGTCTGCACCCGGGAGTCCGAGGCCCACTTCTCCTACCGCCGCGCGTCAACCACCGGGCGGCAGGCCAGCTATGTGTGGGTGGCGCCATGAGGGAGACGGGGGCGCGCGCCGACGAACTGGCCGCCAATCTCGCCCGGGTGGAGGAGCGCGTGCGAACGGCGTGCGAGGCCGCGGGGCGCGCCAGGTCCGAGGTGCGGCTGGTGGTCGTGAGCAAGACCTATCCGGCCGAGGACGTGCGGCGGCTCGCGGAGCTCGGTGTGCGGGAGTTCGCGGAGAACCGGGACCAGGAGGCGGCGGAGAAGGCGGCGTCCTGCGCGGATCTTTCCCTGGTCTGGCACTTTGTGGGGCAGTTGCAGACAAACAAGGTCCGTTCGGTGGTGGATTATGCGGATTATGTGCACTCCGTGGACCGGATAAAGCTGGTCAACGCCCTCTCGGCAGCGGTGCGTCGCCGGGAGCGCCCCTCGCTGAACTGTCTGATTCAGGTCGCCCTCGAAAAGGAGTCGGGTGAGGGTGAGGGGCGCGGGGGAGCGGCGCCGGCCGAGGTCGGGGCGCTGGCCCGCGCGGTCGCCGACGCCCCGGGGCTGCGGTTGGCGGGGTTGATGACGGTCGCTCCGCTCTCCGGAAGCTTCGCGGGACGCCCGGCGGCGGCCTTTGACCGACTGATAGAAATTTCCAGGGACCTGCGCGCGGCCGATGCTGCTGCGAACATGGTCTCCGCCGGTATGAGCGCCGACCTGGAGGAGGCGATCGCGGCGGGGGCGACACACGTGCGCGTCGGCAGCGCGGTGCTCGGCGTCCGTCCCGCCCTCGGGTAACGTCGCCAAACGAGGGGCCAGAGTCGAAAATATGGTCATCCCCGAGGAATTCGGGCAGGTTAGCGCAGATTATCGTGGATCTTCCCCGGCCCTTCCGGCCGAAGCCGATCCACCACAGAGCGGAGGACGCAGCGATGGCTGGCGCGATGCGCAAGATGGCGGTCTACCTCGGCCTCGTGGAGGACGACGGCTACGACCGCCCGGGGTACGGCCCCGACGACGAGTTCGAGCCCGAGCCGGAGCCGGAGCGCAACCGGCGTCAACCGGCGCACGAACCACCGGCGAGGGAACGCGCGGACGAGCCGTCACGGGTGATCCACCCGCCGGCCCAACGGGAGACGGAGCCGACGCCCGCGCCCGTGCTCACGGACAGCAGACGACCCGGGAGGATCGCTCCCGTGTCTTCCATCACACCAGAACGACCGAACGTGGAGAAGAGCGCGCCCGTGATCATGCCCAAGGTCGTGTCGGAGCGGGAGCCGTACCGGATCACCACGCTGCACCCCAGGACCTACAACGAGGCCCGTACCATCGGGGAACACTTCCGCGAGGGAACCCCGGTGATCATGAATCTGACCGAGATGGACGACACCGACGCGAAGCGACTTGTCGACTTTGCGGCTGGTCTGGTCTTCGGTCTGCATGGCAGCATCGAGCGAGTGACGCAGAAGGTGTTCCTGCTGTCGCCTGCTAACGTCGATGTAACGGCGGAGGACAAGGCCCGGATCGCTGAGGGCGGGTTCTTCAACCAGAGTTGACAGCGGGCAGAGCAGGACGGAGTGACCCGGCAAGGGGCCGGGCACGGACCAGGGGAGAGGTACCGGCGGGATGGGCATCGTTCAACAAGTGCTGTTGATCGCCTTGTACTGCTTCCTCGGGCTGTTGCTCTTCCGCCTGGTGATGGACTGGGTCCAGTTGTTCGCGCGATCCTGGTCGCCCGGCAGCAAGCCGATGATTGTCGCCCTGGAAGCCACCTACACTGTCACAGATCCGCCACTGAAGACGCTGCGGAAGGTCCTTCCGCAGCTCCGCTTCGGGGGTGTGGCCCTTGATCTGTCCTTCTTCGTGTTGATGATCATCGTCTACATCCTGATCAACGTCGTGGCCAGCCTGTGAACGAGTACGGTCTTGCCGCTATGCCGACGATTTACGTTGAGGTGAAGAGATGCCGCTGACTCCCGAGGACGTGCGGAACAAGCAGTTCACGACCGTCCGTCTGCGAGAGGGCTACGACGAGGACGAGGTCGACGCCTTCCTCGACGAGGTCGAGGCGGAGCTGACCAGGCTGCTCCGAGAGAACGAGGACCTGCGCGCGAAGTTGGCCGCGGCGACCAGGGCCGCCGCGCAGAACCAGCAGAACATGCGCAAGCCGGAGCCTCAGGAGCGACCGGGTGGCGGGCAGATGCCGGCCATATCGGGACCGGGTCAACAGCAGCAGCAGATGGGCGGCCCGCCGCAGCTGCCCGCGGGCCCCGGTGGCCCGGGTGGTCCCGGCGGTCCGGGTGGTCCGCAGGGGCATCCCGGTGGTCCCGGTGGTCCGGGTCCGATGGGTGGGCCCGGCGGTCCCGGGGGTCCCGGTCCGATGGGTGGCCCCGGCGGCCCCATGGGCGGCCCCGGCCAGCAGCATCAGCAACACCCCGGCGCCCCGGTGCCGATGGGTGCCCACGGCGGTCCCGGTGGCCCGGGCGGTCCCGGCGGTCCCGGTGGTCCGCAGGGGCATCCCGGTGGTCCCGGCGGTCCGGGTCCGATGGGTGGGCCCGGTGGGCCCGGCGGCCCCGGGGGTCCCGGTCCGATGGGTGGCCCCGGCGGCCCCATGGGCGGCCCCGGCCAGCAGGGCGGTGGCAACGAGAGCGCCGCGCGGGTGCTTTCGCTCGCCCAGCAGACCGCCGACCAGGCGATCGCCGAGGCGCGTTCCGAGGCCAACAAGATCGTCGGTGAGGCCCGCAGCCGCGCCGAGGGCCTGGAACGGGACGCCCGCGCCAAGGCCGACGCGCTGGAGCGGGACGCGCAGGAGAAGCACAGGGTCGCGATGGGCTCCTTGGAGTCCGCCCGCGCCACCCTGGAGCGCAAGGTCGAGGACCTGCGCGGCTTCGAGCGCGAGTACCGCACCCGGCTGAAGTCCTACCTGGAGAGCCAGCTGCGGCAGTTGGAGAGCCAGTCGGACGACTCGCTCGCCCCGCCGCGTTCGCCCGCCGCTCCCGCGCCCTCGCTGCCGCCCTCGCCCCAGCCGTCGCTCGCGTCGGCCGGCGCGCCCGCCGGTGGTCCCGGCGGAGGCAGCCTCGGCGGCCACCAGTCGCTCGGTGGCAACCAGCAGATGGGTGGCCACGGCGGTCACGGTGGGCACGGAGGTGGCCACGGCGGCCCCGGCCCCAACGGACCCTCCTCGTACGGCGGCCAGCAGCAGATGGCTCCGGCGATGACCCAGCCGATGGCGCCGGTGCGGCCCCAGGGCCCGCAGCCGATGCAGCAGGCGCCGTCGCCGATGCGGGGCTTCCTGATCGACGAGGACGACAACTGACCCTCTGACCAGGGACGGTCGGACCAGGCCGGATCAGGTCGTCGGATCATCAAAGGGGCGGGGCCCGGACGCTGAGTCCGGGCCCCGCCCCTTTGCGTGAGACCTACGAGGTCAGAGGCGGCGCAGCCAGAAGGTGGCGCCCGACGCCTCGTCGCCGAACGGGCCGAGGAAGTCCTCCCCGCCGTCGCCCTCCGCGAAGTCACCGGCCAGCACCTCGCTGGAGACCAGCGCCTGGTGGTCGGTCAGGGCCCGCACCGTCTCCTGGTCCTCGGCGGCCCACCGGACGGCGATCCGGTCGGCGACCTCAAGGCCGCTGTTCTTCCTGGCCTCCTGGAGCAGCCGGATCACGTCCCTGGCCAGCCCGGCCCTGCGCAGCTCCGGGGTCACCTCCAGGTCGAGCGCCACGGTGGCCCCCGTGTCGGAGGCGACGGCCCAGCCCTCGCGCGGGGTCTCGGTGATGATGACCTCGTCCGGGCTGAGCGTGACCCGCTCGCCGTCCACCTCGACGGTGGCGGTGCCGGCGCGCAGCGCGGCCGACAGCTCCGCGGCGTCCGCCTCGGCGATCGCGCGGGCGACGGGCTGGGTGCCCTTGCCGAAACGGCGGCCCAGCGCGCGGAAGTTGGCCTTGGCCGACGTGTCCACCAGCGAGCCGCCCATCTCGGCGAGCCCGCCGAGCGTGAGGACGTTCAGCTCCTCGGCGATCTGCTCGCGCAGGTCGTCACCGAGGAGCTCGAAGCCCTGGGCGGCGACCAGCGCGCGGCTGAGCGGCTGGCGGGTCTTCACCCCGGACTCCGCGCGGGTCGCCCGGCCCAGCTCGACCAGCCTGCGGACCAGCAGCATGTCGCTGGAGAGATCGGCGTCGACCAGCGACAGGTCGGCCTCCGGCCAGCTGGCCAGGTGGACCGAGTCGGGCGCGCCCGGCGTCACCGGCGCCACCAGGTCCTGCCACACCCGCTCGGTGACGAACGGGACCAGCGGCGCCATCAGCCGGGTGACCGTCTCCAGCACCTCGTGCAGGGTGCGCAGCGCGGCCGGGTCGGCCTGCCAGAAGCGGCGGCGCGAGCGGCGGACATACCAGTTGGAGAGGTCGTCGACGAAGGTGGAGACCAGCTTGCCGGCGCGCTGGGTGTCGAAGTCGTCCATGGCCTCGGTGACCATCTTGACCAGCGCGTTCAACTCGCTCAGCACCCAGCGGTCCAGCAACGGGCGCTCGGTGGGCGCCGGGTCGCGCTGGCCGGGGACCCAGCCGCCGGTGCGGGCGTACAGGGCCTGGAAGGCGACCGTGTTCCAGTAGGTGAGCAGCGTCTTGCGCACCACCTCCTGGATCGTGCCGTGCCCGACCCGCCGGGCCGCCCACGGGGAGCCGCCGGCGGCCATGAACCAGCGGACGGCGTCGGCCCCATGCTGCTCCATCAGCGGGATGGGCTCCAGGATGTTGCCCAGGTGCTTGGACATTTTCCGGCCGTCCTCGGCCAGGATCAGCCCGAGGCAGACCACCGACTCGTAGGACGAACGGTCGAAGACCAGCGTGCCGACGGCCATCAGCGTGTAGAACCAGCCGCGCGTCTGGTCGATGCCCTCGCAGATGTACTGCGCCGGGTAGTGCCGCTCGAACTGCTCGCGGTTGCGGTACGGGTATCCCCACTGGGCGAACGGCATCGAGCCGGAGTCGTACCAGCCGTCGATGACCTCGGGCACCCGGGTGGCCGTGGCCGCGCAGCCGTCCTCGGGGCAGCCGAAGGTGACCGCGTCCACGTAGGGCCGGTGCGGGTCGAGCCCCGACTGGTCGGCGCCGGTCAGCTCGCTCAGCTCGTTGAGCGAGCCGACGCAGGTCAGATGGCCCTCGTCGCAGCGCCAGATGGGCAGCGGGGTGCCCCAGTAGCGGTTCCTGGAGAGCGCCCAGTCCACGTTGTTGTTGAGCCAGTCGCCGTAGCGGCCGTGCTTGACCGACTCCGGGTACCAGTGGGTCCGCTCGTTCTCCCGCAGTAGCTTGTCGCGCACGGCGGTGGTGCGGATGTACCAGGACGGCTGTGCGTAGTAGAGGAGCGGGGTGTGGCAGCGCCAGCAGTGCGGATAGCTGTGCTCGTAGGCGACGTGCGCGAAGAGCCGGCCGCGGGCGGCGAGGTCGGCGGTCAGCGCCTCGTCGGCCTTCTTGAAGAACTGGCCGCCGACCAGCTCCAGCCCTTCCTCGAAGGTGCCGTCCGCGCGGACCGGGTTGAGCACCGGCAGCCCGTAGGCGCGGCAGGTGAGCAGGTCGTCCTCGCCGAACGCGGGGGACTGGTGGACCAGCCCCGTGCCGTCCTCGGTGGTGACGTACTCCGCGTTGACCACGTAGTGCGCCTCGGCGCCCCCGAAGTCCAGCAGCTCGAACGGGCGTTGGTAGGCCCAGCGTTCCATCTCCGCGCCGGTGAACGTCTCGCCCGTCGGCTCCCAGCCCTCTCCCAGCGCGCGCTCCACCAGCGGCTCGGCGACCACCAGGCGCTCCGTGCCGTCGGTCGCCACGACATAGGTGACCTCGGGGTGGGCGGCGACGGCCGTGTTGGAGACCAGCGTCCAGGGCGTCGTCGTCCACACCAGCAGCGAGGCCCCGCCCGCCAGCGGCCCCGAGGTGAGCGGGAAGCGGACGAAGACCGAGGGGTCCACGACCGTCTCGTAGCCCTGCGCCAGCTCGTGGTCCGAGAGGCCGGTCTCGCACCGCGGGCACCAGGGGGCCACCCGGTGGTCCTGGACGAGCAGGCCCTTGTCGAAGATCTGCTTCAGCGACCACCAGACCGACTCGATGTACTCGGGGTCCATCGTGCGGTAGGCGTTCGGCAGGTCGACCCAGTACCCCATGCGGCGGGTCAGCTCGTCGAACGCGTCGGTGTGGCGGGTGACCGACTCGCGGCACCTGGCGTTGAACTCGGCGATGCCGTACGCCTCGATGTCCTGCTTGCCGGTGAAGCCCAGCTCCTTCTCCACGGCCAGCTCGACCGGCAGCCCGTGGCAGTCCCAGCCGGCCTTGCGGGTCACGTGGTAGCCGCGCATCGTGCGGTAGCGGGGGAAGACGTCCTTGAAGACCCGGGCCTCGATGTGGTGGGTGCCGGGCCGGCCGTTGGCCGTGGGCGGGCCCTCGTAGAAGACCCACTCGGGGCGGCCCTCGGACTGCTCCAGGCTCCGGTCGAAGGTCTTCTCCCGCTCCCACAGGGACAGGATCTCGTGCTCCAGGGCCGGCAGTTCGACCTGGGGTGGTACATGGCGGTACTGAGTCATCGGACCGTCCTCCGGCGGGACACCTGTTGCGTTCTCCGTCGGAGGGACGAGAGCACGCGCTCCCGCGGTACCACCCTCCTTGGCCGGGGCCGCTGGGCCCGGCCCGCTCGTTGGGCCGCGATGCCGGATCTACTCGCCCGCTGGGGCTTTCCGCCGGCGGCTCCGGGGTGATCTTCACATCGGGCGGCCCCCGGGCTTCCACCGTCCCCGGGTCGCTTCGGGCCGCTGACGACGCTACTCGTCCCCATCCACGCCTTTCGCTGCGACCAGTGTACGGGCGCTGGGGGCCCCTCGTTGACCGGTTACCCGGGGGCCGGGCGGGGCACAACGCAGGTGCGGACCGGCGTGGCCTCACGGCGGAGCCCCGTGGTCGATTTATCGTTCCGGACACGATTCGCCAGCAAGATCACACTATGTGAGGGATCGCGTCAGCGACGCGGGGGCCCGGGCAGACAGGAGCCGAGCAGGTGGCAACGAAGAAGAGCACCACGCAGCGAAGGGCCGAGGCCACCTCGACCATGGACCCGGCCGCCCCCGACGGGCTGGCGGTCCGTGCCGGCGAGGACCCCTGGACCGCGGAGGAGGTCGCGGAGGCCCGCGCCGAGCTGACCACCGAGGCCGACCGGCTGCGCGAGGAGATCAGCGCCGCCGAGGAGGCGTTGACCGGCCTGATGCGGGACTCGGGCGACGGCGCGGGCGACGACCAGGCCGACACCGGCTCCAAGAACGTGACCCGCGAGCACGAGATGGCGCTGACCACCAACAACCGGGAGATGCTCTACCAGACCGAGCGCGCGCTGCGCCGCATGGAGGCCGGCACCTACGGGCTCTGCGAGAAGTGCGGGAACCCGATCGGCAAGGCGCGGATGCAGGTCTTCCCGCGGGCCACCCTCTGCGTGGACTGCAAGCAGAAGCAGGAGCGCCGGTTCTGACGGACTTCCGAGCGTCGCACGGCCGTGTCGTACCCTCGTTCCGTGAGCGAGGCGGAGCGAACCATCGAGACCCCCGAAGAGCCCCCACCGGCCGTCGAGCCCCCGGGGGACGCCGTGCGTGAGGACGACGCGACGCCGGAGGAGGACTCCGCCCCGAAGGAGGGTGCCGCGACGCCCGAGGGCGAGCCCGCCGCCTCGCGCGGGCGGCGCCGGATCGGGGTGCTCGCCGTGGTGGCGGGGCTGGCCTACCTGCTGGACCTGGCGACCAAGGGCTGGGCGGTCGCGTACCTGGAGAACCCGGACCCCAACCGCAGCGTCGACGTCATCGGCGAGTGGCTGCGGTTCGAGGCGGTGCGCAACCCCGGCGCCGCCTTCGGGTTCGGTGAGACGCTGACCGTCATCCTGACCTGCATCGCGGCCACCGTGGTCGTGGTGATCATCCGACTGGCCCGCAAGCTCTACAGCGCGCCCTGGGCGGTGGCGCTCGGGCTGCTGCTGGGCGGGGCCCTGGGCAACCTGACCGACCGGCTGCTGCGCTACCCCGGCGTCTTCGAGGGGCACGTGGTCGACTTCATCGCCCCGAAGCACTTCGCCGTCTTCAACCTGGCGGACTCGGCGATCGTCTGCGGCGGCATCCTGATCGTGCTGCTGTCCTTCCGCGGCCTCGACCCCGACGGGACCGTGCACCGGGACTGATCCCGCTTCGGGCATACTCGATCGGGTGAGCACGCTTCCCGAAACCCGCACCCTGCCCGTACCTGAGGGACTGGAGGGTGAGCGGGTCGATGCCGCGCTCGCCCGGATGCTCGGCTTCTCGCGCACCAAGGCCGCCGAGCTGGCCGCGGCCGGGAAGGTACGGCTGGACGGCGCCGAGGTCGGCAAGTCCGAACGGGTGACCGGCGGTTCGTGGCTTGAGGTCGAGATGCCGGCACCGCCGGCCCCGGTGCGGGTGGTCGCCGAGCCGGTCCCCGGGATGAGGATCATCCACGACGACGACGACCTGGTGGTCGTCGACAAGCCCGTCGGCGTCGCCGCCCACCCCAGCCCCGGCTGGCGCGGGACGACCGTGATCGGGGGGCTGGCCGCCGCCGGGTTCCGCGTCGCCACCTCGGGCGCCGCCGAACGGCAGGGCATCGTGCACCGCCTGGACGTGGGCACCTCGGGGCTGATGGTCGTGGCCAAGTCCGAGTTGGCCTACCGGGAGTTGAAGCGGCAGTTCCGCGAGCGGACCGTGGACAAGCGCTACCACGCGGTGGCCCAGGGCCACCCCGACCCGCTCTCCGGCACCATCGAGGCGCCCGTGGGGCGCCATCCGACCGCCGACTACAAGTGGGCCGTGGTCGCCGAGGGCAAGCACGCGGTGACCCACTACGACCTGGTCGAGGCGTTCCGGGCGGCCAGCCTGCTGGACATCAAGCTGGAGACCGGCCGCACCCACCAGATCCGCGTCCACCTCTCGGCGCACCGGCACCCCTGCGTCGGCGACCTCACCTACGGCGCCGACCCCACCCTGGCGCAGCGCCTGGGGCTGACCCGGCAGTGGCTGCACGCCGTGCGGCTCGGGTTCGCGCACCCGGCGGACGGCCGCTGGGTGGAGTGCGAGAGCGACTATCCGGACGATCTCGGCCACGCCTTGACCGTTCTGCGTGCGGAGAGCGCGTAGTAAGGAACGTGTGGACCAACTGACTCTGCTCTTCGCCCTGTTGCTCGGCTCCGTCGTGATGGTGCCGGTGGCGGAGTGGCTGCGCGTCCCGGCACCCGTGGTGATGACCGTCTTCGGCGGCGGCCTGGCGCTGCTGCCGGTGGTGCCCGAGGTGTCGCTGCCGCCGGAGTTCATCCTCCCGCTGGTGCTGCCGCCGGTGCTCTACGCGGCGGTGCAGCGCACCTCCTGGCGGCAGTTCGCGGCCAACATCCGGCCGATCCTGCTGCTCGCCGTCGCGTTGGTCTTCGTCACCACGGGCGTGGTGGCCGTGGTCGCCCAGCTGGTGGTGCCCGACCTGCCGCTCGCGCCGGCCATCGCGCTGGGCGCGCTGGTCGCGCCGCCCGACCCGGTCGCGGCCACCGCGGTGGCGGGGCGGCTGGGGCTGCCGCGCCGGATGGTGTCGATCCTGGAGGGCGAGGGCCTCTTCAACGACGTCACCGCCATCACGCTCTACCACGTGGCCGTCGCGGCGGCCGTCACCGGATCGTTCTCCGTCTGGGGCGCCGGCGGCGAGCTGGTGCTGTCGGCGGTGGTCGCGGTGCTGGTGGGGCTGGCCCTCGGCTGGCTGACGGCGCGGCTGCTGGTGCTGCTGGGGGACGCGACGCTGTGCACCGGGCTGACGCTGCTCGCGCCGTTCGCGGCCTACGCGGTGGCGGAGGAGCTGCACGGCTCCGGGGTGCTCTCCGTGCTGGTCGCCGCGCTGTTCCTGGGGGAGCGGGCCACCGACCCGGACGACGTGACCGGGCGACTGACCGGGCAGAGCTTCTGGGCGGTGATAGACCTGCTGGTCACCGGCGTCGCGTTCGGGCTGATCGGCCTGGAGCTGAACGTGGTGCTGACGGCCGCCACCGGGCGCTGGGGCGAGCTGCTGCCCGCCGCCGGCCTGACGCTGGTGGCCGTGGTGCTGGTGCGGCTGGTGTGGCTGCTGCCGGCGGCCTGGCTGGCGAAGCGGCTGCACCGCAGGGCCGACCTCCAGGAGGACATCCCGCTCAGCTGGCGGGAGACGGTGATCATGTGGTGGTCGGGGATGCGGGGCGTGGCCTCGGTGGCGCTGGCGCTGGCCGTGCCGCTGACGGTCGACGACGGGGGCGCGTTCCCCGAGCGGGACGCGATCGTCTTCATCGCCTTCGCCGTGGTGCTCGGCACCCTGCTGATCCAGGGGCTGACGCTGCCGTGGCTGGCGACCCGCCTCGGGGTGCGCGGCGACAGCAACGCCGAGGAGGCGCTGGAGCACGAGCTGGCGGTGCGGGCGGCGAAGGCGGCCAAGGGCCGGCTGCGGGAGATCACCCGGGAGCGCGAGCTGCCGGAGGAGGTCACCGAGGCGCTGCTGCGGCGCGCCTACGAGCTGGGGACGCGGATCTCCCCGCGGATGGCGGAGGAGGACCGCCGCGACCAGGTCTCCCACCGGGGGGAGCGGGTGCGGGAGCTTCAGCTGCTCCACGCCGAGCTGCTGTCGGCGGCCCGGCGCGCGGTGCTCGACGCCAGGGCCGAGCCCGGCACCGACCCCGAGGTGGTGGACCGGGTGCTCAACGCGCTGGACCGCCGCAGCCTGCCGCACGGCTGACCGCGGGGCCGCCGCGCCCAGCCGCCGGCGTCACGCCTCGGGCGCCGGCGCGACGGCGGCCGGGGAGGTGGCGACGCGGGGCAGGGCGTAGGGGTGCTGGTCCCGCAGCCAGGTGATCAGCTCCTCGCGGACCGCGCAGCGCAGCGTCCACACGTCGTCCGCGTTCCTGGCCGACATCGCGGCCCGCACCTCGATGGTGGTGGGGGTGGTGTCGGTGATCACCAGGCTCCAGGCGCGGCCGTCCCAGTCCTTGCGGCCCAGCAGGAACTCCTGGAGGTGCTTGCGGAGCGCGGCGACGGGCGCGGTGTGGTCCAGGTGGAGGAAGACCGTGCCGGTGATCTCGTGGCCGCCGCGCGACCAGTTCTCGTAGGGCCTGCTGTTGAAGTAGGAGACCGGCATGGTCAGCCTGCGGTCGTCCCAGATGCGGACGGTGAGGAACGCCAGGGAGATCTCCTCGACGGTGCCCCACTCGCCCTCGACCACCACGGTGTCGCCGATCTTCACCGAGTCCCCGAAGGCGACCTGGAGGCCGGAGAACAGGTTGCCCAGCATCGACTGGGCGGCGACGCCGGCGATGATGCCGATGACGCCGGCGGAGGCCAGCATCGACGTGCCCAGGGTGCGCAGCCCGGGGAAGACCAGCAGTATCGCCACGGCCGCCGCGACCACGGCCAGCACGGAGGTGACCACCCGCCGCAGCATCGCCAGCTGGGTGCGGAACTGCCGCACCCTCGCCTCGTCCTGGGTGCGGGAGGCGTAGCGGGTGAGAACGTTCTCCGCGACCGCGTTGGCCACCCGGATCGCCAGCCAGCCGGCGGCGGCGATGGTGACGGTGGCCAGCACGCCGTGGAACACGTCGTTGCGGCGCAGTTCGAGATCGAACAGGTCGTAGGCGATCTGCACGGCCGACGAGGCCAGCAGCACCTGGAGCGGCAGCTGGCAGCGGCGCAGCAGCCCCCAGATGCGGGTCTCCCCGTGGCGCGCGTCGGCGATCCGGAGCATCCGGTCGATGACCCAGCCTATGACCAGGGTGAGCGTGACGGTGCCGCCGATCACCAGCAGCGGGCGCAGCACGTCATCCATCGAATCCCTCTTCGTTTCCCTCGGCTTCCCGGTCCCCCGCCGGGTCGGTTTCGGTTCGTCGGGCACGGTTCCCCGGGCAAGGCTAACTGGCAGGATGGGAGCGCCCTGTCAGACGAGGAAGGCGGCCAGGCGACCGTGAGCGATGTCATGCTTTTCCACTCCGCGTACGGCCTGCGGCCCGCGGTCCTGGAGGCGGCCGAGCGGCTGCGGGCCGCCGGGCACCGGGTGTGGACGCCCGACCTCTACGAGGGGCGCACCTCCGAGACCGTGGAGGAGGGGATGGCGATCAAGGACGAGATCGGCCGTGACGAGCTGCTGCGGCGGGCGATCGCGGCGACCGCCCCGCACTCGGACGGCGGCGTGGTCTACGCGGGGTTCTCGCTGGGCGGCTCGCTGGCGCAGACCATCGCGCTCAACGACGCCAAGGCGCGCGGGCTGCTGCTCCTGCACGGAACGGCCGACATCGCCGACGAGACGGCCGTCGACGACCTGCCGACACAGCTGCACGTCGCCGACCCCGACCCGTTCGAGCCGCACGACTGGCTGACCGCCTGGTACCTGCGGATGGGCCGGGCCGGGGCCGACGTCGAGGTCTTCCGCTACCCGGGCGCCGGCCACCTGTACACCGACCCCGGGCTGCCGGACCACGACGCGGAGGCGGCGGAGGCCACCTGGCGGGTCGCGCTCGGCTTCCTGGACGAGCTGGGCTGAGGCGGCGGGGCGGTCAGTCCTCCTTGACGCACCGGCCGCTGCCGCCGTCGTAGGGGTCGCAGACCAGCTCGATGTCGTCGGGGTCCTGGCTGAGATAGCGGCCCACGCAGGCCTCCGCGGTGGTCAGCCCGGCCTCCGTGCAGCGGGCCACGGCCTCGCGGCCGTCGGCGAACGGGCCGGGCGCGTAGACCACCCAGTACCCGGGGTTGAGCGAGGCGTAGTCGTCGCTGCGCAGCACCTGGGCCTCGGGGACCAGGGTGCGGACCGCCGCCAGCCGCTCGTCCCTGGTCTCGGTGCCGCTGGCGACGGGCTCGGAGAGGAACTGGGCCACCCAGCGGTCTTCGGTCCCGGTCTCCGACTCGACGGGGTCCGACGGCTTCTCGTTCTCCTCCGGGTCCTCGTCCCCCTCGGGGTCCTCCTCCGGATCGCCGCCTCCGTCGCCGGTGTTCTTGTCGTTCTCCTCGCCGGTCTCCCCGGGGGCCGTGGCCCGTTCGGACGAGCCGGCCTCGGGGCCCGACTCGTCCCCGCCGCCGTCGCGCAGCAGCCAGGCCGCCCCGGCGCCGAGCAGCAGCAGGACGGCGGCCGTGGCGATCGCCAGCGGCGCCCGGCGGGAGCGACCGCCGCCTGGCGGCGCGACCGGCCCGGTCACCGGGCCGGGTGCCGGGGGAGTCGGGGGCGCGGTGGGCGGCGCCGCCCAGGGCGACGCGGGCGCGGGCGGCGTCGGCGGCACGCCGGGCCCCGCCTCGGCGCTCCGCGCCGCCTCCGCCAGCAGCCGGTCGAGCGCCTCGGCGTCGGGGCGCAGGGCCGGGTCCCGCTGGAGCAGCGCGTCGAGCGCCGCGGTCAGCGGGCCCGAGCGCACCGGCGGCGGCACCGGCTCCTCCAGCACCGCGGTCAGCGTGGCCAGCGTGGAGCCCCTGCGCAGCGGCGAGTGGCCCTCGGTGAGGGCGTAGAGGGTGATGCCCAGCGACCACAGGTCGGCCGCCGGGTGGTCGGGCGCGCCCCGCACCCGCTCGGGGGCCAGATACTCGGGGGAGCCGACGATCGCGCCGGTGACCGTGAGGGTGGTGGAGCCGGCGAGCGCGGCGATGCCGAAGTCGGTGAGCACGGCCGAACCGTCCTCGCGCAGCATGATGTTGGCCGGCTTGACGTCCCGGTGGTGGATCCCGGCGGCGTGCGCCGCCCGGAGCGCGGCGAGCACGTCGCGCCCCCAGCGGATCGCGTCCGCCGGAGCGACGGGGCCGCCGTCGGCGCGGTCGTGCAGGGACTCCCCCGGCAGCAGCTCCATCACGAGCCAGGGGTAGGGGAGCACGTCGACGATGTGGTAGATCCGCACCACGTGCGGATGGCTGAGCCGGGCCAGGGCGCGCGCCTCGCGCAGCACCCGCTCGCGCAGCACCTCGGGGCTGGGCGCGCCCTTTCCCAGGTCCTCGGCGGGGCGCACCTCCTTGAGCGCGACCTCGCGGTGCAGCGCCAGGTCCCTGGCGCACCAGACGGTGCCCATGCCACCCCGCCCGAGCCGCCTCAGCAGCTCGAAACGCCCGTCGATGATCTGTCCGCGCTCGGCCCCCCGCATGGGTCCAGGGTAGAGCAGGGGAGTGGCCGCTCAGCCCAACGGGCGGGCGTTCCCAGGGGACTCGCCCGCCCGTCGCGCGGTGCCTCGCACGCGGCCCGGCCCGCGGGCCGGCGCGCTCACCCGGCGTCGGTCACTCGGTGCCGGGGTTCTCCTCGCCGTCCTCGGCGTTCTCCTCGCCCGAACCGCCCTCGGCGTTCTCCCCGCCGTCGCCTTCCTCTTCCTCGGCGTTCTCGTCGCCGCCGTCCTCCGGCTGCTCCTCGACGAGTGCGGCGGCCAGCACGGCGTCCCAGTCCTCGGGGGTCCTGGGCGTCTCGATGGGCGTGCCGTTGACCTTGACGGTCGGGGTGCCCGTCACCTCCTCGTCCGCGTCGAACTTCTGCGACATCTGGAGCGCCCAGCCGGCGAACGTGCTGTTGTTGACGGCCTTCTCGAACTCGGCGTTGCCCTCCAGCTCGGGCACGTTCTGCGCCAGCTCGACGAGCCGCTCGTCGTCGCCGAACTCGTCGGTGCTCTCGGCCGGGTGGTTGTCCGCCGCGTAGAGCTGCTCGTGCAGGCCCTGGAACGCCTCGGGGCTCACGTCCAGCGCGGCACCCAGCGCGGAGAGCGCGTTGCGGGAGCCGGTGCCGCCCAGGTTGTTGTCCAGGAAGGTGCCGAAGACGTACTCGACGTTGTACTCGCCGTTGGCGACGTCCTCGCTGATCGCGGCGCCCACGCCCTGCTCGAAGCTGGCGCAGGAGGGGCAGCGGGGGTCCTCGAAGAGGGTCACGGTGTTGGCGGCCTCGGGGTCGCCGACCAGCACGGTCAGGCCGTCGTCGCCGGTGGCGTTGGAGGGGGCCAGCACGTCGTCCGGGCTCTCCTCGACCTCGGTGCTGACCGCGCTCCAGTCGGTGGCGTCGCCGTCGCCGCCGCTGTCCATGTTGGCGACGGCGACGCCTATGCCGGCGGCTATCGCGAGGATGCCCACGACCGAACCACCGACGGTCAGCTGCCGACGGATCTTGTCCTTCTTCTTCTGCTTCTGCCGCTCGGCGAGGAGCCGTTCGCGGGCGGCGCGCTTGGCCTCTTGTGAGTTGCGCTTGCTCATGGGTGATCGACGTCTTTCGTCTGGGGGGTTGTCCGCTTCCGTGTTGGCGCGCGCCCGGCCCTGGCCTCAGCGCGCGGCGAGCGCGAGCGGGGGGCCGCGGCGCGGCAGCGAGTGGACGAGCGGCGGGGTCGTCGGCCGCTGCGGCCGGGGGCTGACCCGCGCCGGGCGCCCGGGCTCCTCGGTCCTGCGGGCGACGCACGCCCAGGCGACGATCAGCGGCCGGAACGTCGCCGCGCCGGCCGCGCGCAGCAGCCGGCCCACGGCGCGCTCGCCGCCGCGCAGCCAGCCGGCGGCGGCCAGGCCGACCGCGACGTGCGCGGCCAGCAGCAGCCAGGGCCCTGAGGCGCTGCCGGGGGCGTCGGCCAGCGGCTGGTGCCCCCCGGCGAAAAGCCGGGTCAACGGGGTGCCGACGTCGCCGCCCGCGCAGACCACGTCCAGCCCGAAGACCCGCAGCGGCCCGGGGGTGGCGGTCGCGCCGGGGCCGTAACAGGCGCCCTGTCCCGCGGTGAAGACGGTGTCGGCGGCCAGCTGCGTCGGAACGAGCAGGGCGGCGATGGAGGCGAAGCCGCGTTCTCCCTCGCCGGCCAGGGCCCACGCCAGCGCGAAGACGCCGAGCGCGACCATCGCGACGGCGGGCGCGGGCAGCGGGCGGCCGGAGACCAGCACGTGGGCGCCGGCGGAGAGCGCGACGCAGAGCGCGGCGAACACCGCCGCGCGCAGCACGCGTATACCGGAAGTCGACCTGCCCATCGTTGCCGAGTGTGCCACGCCCGGACGCGGTGCGATACGGCCGGGCACGACAGGACCCGCCGGCGCGCGGGAGACGGGGTCGCCGGGTACGGTCACGGACCGTGCGCGGGGCGGCGTTCCGGCCGGTTTCCGCAAGGGTTTCGGAAACGGTTCCGGGACGGTCGCTGACCTTGGGTGTTGCCGGACGAACGCAATGTGACCTGCGGAAACGCTCGGGCCGTTGAGGCGGGGGAGAGCGGGGGCAACGGGCGGGACCAGAGGTAGGGTCGGTGTCCTGGCGCGCGCCCTCGCGATGGCCGGTCGGTCCCGGGCGTTCGCGCCCGCGACGACCCCTGTCCCAGCTCCGGAAGGCCCGTGGAGTGAGCAAGCCCTTCACACACCTGCATGTGCACACCCAGTACTCGCTGCTGGACGGTGCGGCGCGGCTCAAGGACATGTTCCGTGCCTGTCAGGAGATGGGCATGAGCCACATCGCGGTCACCGACCACGGGAACCTGCACGGCGCCTACGACTTCTTCCAACAGGCGCGCGCGGCCGACATCACGCCGATCATCGGCATCGAGGCGTATGTCGCCCCCGAGTCCCGCCGCCACAAGCGCCGGGTGCAGTGGGGCCAGCCGCACCAGAAGCGGGACGACGTCTCCGGTTCCGGTGGCTACACCCACAAGACCATCTGGGCCTCCAACGCGACGGGCCTGCACAACCTCTTCCGGCTCTCCTCGGACGCCTACACCGAGGGGTACTTCGTCAAGTGGCCCCGGATGGACCGGGAGACGATCTCCCAGTACGCGGAGGGGCTGATCGCCTCCACCGGCTGCCCCTCGGGCGAGGTGCAGACCAGGCTCCGGCTGGGCCAGCCCGAGGAGGCGCTGAAGGCGGCCTCGGACTACCAGGACATCTTCGGGAAGGGCCGCTACTTCCTCGAACTCATGGACCACGGCCTGGAGATCGAGAAGCGGGTCCGCGACGGGCTGCTGGAGATCGGCCGCAAGCTGGACATCCCGCCGCTGGTCACCAACGACTCGCACTACACCTACGCGCACGAGGCCGACGCCCACGACGCGCTGCTGTGCGTGCAGACCGGCAAGAACCTCTCCGACCCCGACCGGTTCCGCTTCGACGGCGGCGGCTACTACCTGAAGTCCCCGGCCGAGATGTACGCCGTTGACTCCTCGGACGCCTGGCAGCAGGGCTGCGCCAACACCCGGCTGGTCGCCGAGCAGGTCGACATCGCCGGCTGGTTCGAGTCACGCGACCTGATGCCCAAGTTCGACGTGCCGGACGGGTACTCCGAGGTCACCTGGTTCCAGGAGGAGGTCCGGCGCGGCATGGCCAGGCGCTACCCGGGCGGGGTGCCTGAGGACCGGCAGCGGCAGGCCGAGTACGAGATGGGCGTCATCATCCAGATGGGGTTCCCCGGCTACTTCCTCGTCGTCGCGGACTTCATCATGTGGGCCAAGGAGCAGGGCATCGCGGTGGGCCCCGGCCGCGGCTCGGCGGCCGGCTCGCTGGTCTCCTACGCGATGGGCATCACCGACCTCGACCCCCTCGAACACGGCCTGATCTTCGAGCGGTTCCTCAACCCCGAGCGCGTCTCCATGCCCGACGTCGACATCGACTTCGACGAGCGCAGGCGCGGCGAGGTGATCCGCTACGTCACCGAGAAGTACGGGGCCGACAAGGTCTCGATGATCGGCACCTACGGCACCATCAAGGCGAAGGCCGCCATCAAGGACTCCTCCCGGGTGCTCGGCTACCCCTACGCGATGGGCGACCGCATCACCAAGGCGATGCCGGCCGACGTCCTCGGCAAGGGCATCCCGCTCTCCGGCATCACCGACAAGGACCACCCCCGCTACAGCGAGGCGGGCGAGGTCAGGTCGATGTACGAGAACGAGGCGGACGTCCGCAAGGTCATCGACACCGCCAAGGGCCTGGAGGGCCTGGTCCGGCAGATGGGGATGCACGCCGCGGGCGTGATCATGTCCAGCGAGCGGCTGGTGGACCATGTGCCGCTGTTCGCGCCGAAGAACGACGGCGTGGTCGTGACCCAGTGGGACTATCCCACCTGCGAGTCGCTCGGCCTGCTGAAGATGGACTTCCTCGGGCTGCGCAACCTGACGATCATGGACGACGCCGTCAAGCTGATCAAGCAGAACAAGGGCGTCGACATCAAACTGCTCGACCTGACGCTCGACGACCCGAAGACGTTCGAACTGCTCGGCAAGGGCGACACGTTGGGCGTCTTCCAGTTCGACGGCGGTCCGATGCGGTCGCTGCTGCGGATGATGAAGCCCACCGACTTCGAGGACATCTCCGCCGTCGGCGCCCTGTACCGCCCGGGGCCGATGGGCATGAACTCGCACATCAACTACGCGCTGCGGAAGAACGGCCAGCAGGAGATCACCCCGATCCACAAGGAGCTGGAGGAGCCGCTCCGCGAGGTGCTGGACGTCACCCACGGGCTGATCGTCTACCAGGAGCAGGTGCAGAAGGCCGCGCAGGTGCTCGCCGGCTACTCGCTCGGACAGGCGGACCTGCTCCGCCGGGCGATGGGCAAGAAGAAGAAGGAGATCCTCGACAAGGAGTTCGTCCCCTTCCAGAAGGGGATGCGGGACAACGGCTACTCGGACGAGGCGATCCAGGCCGTCTGGGACGTGCTGGTGCCGTTCTCCGGGTACGCGTTCAACAAGGCGCACTCCTCCGCGTACGGGCTGGTCACCTACTGGACGGCGTACCTCAAGGCCAACTACCCGGCCGAGTACATGGCCGCGGTGCTCACCTCCGTCCGCGACGACAAGGACAAGTCGGCGGTGTACCTCAACGAGTGCCGCCGGATGGGCATCCGGGTGCTGCCGCCCGACGTCAACGAGTCGGAGGCGGTCTTCACCCCGCGCGGGGACGACGTGATCGTCTTCGGGCTGACCGCCGTGCGCAACGTCGGGCAGAACGTGGTGGACTCGATCGTGGCCACCCGGAGGGCCAAGGGGAAGTACAGCTCCTTCCCCGACTTCCTCGACAAGGTCGAGGCGGTGGTCTGCAACAAGCGCACCATCGAGTCGCTGATCAAGGCCGGCGCCTTCGACGCGCTGGACCACACCCGCAAGGGCCTCACCCAGCACTTCGAGTCGATGATCGACAACGTGGTGCAGGTCAAGCGTAAGGAGGCCGAGGGCCAGTTCGACCTCTTCGGCGGCATGGGCGACGCCGACGCCGCGCAGGACGGCCCCGGCTTCGGGATGGACGTGGTCTTCTCCGAGGAGGAGTGGGAGAAGTCCTATCTGCTGGCCCAGGAGCGGGAGATGCTCGGGCTCTACGTCTCCGACCACCCGCTCTTCGGCATCGAGCACGTGCTGGACGAGAAGGCCGACGTGGCGATCGCCGCGCTCAACGGCGGGGAGCACTCGGACGGCGCGATCGTCACCATCGGCGGCATCATCTCCGGGCTCCAGCGGAAGATGACCAAGCAGGGCAACGCCTGGGCCATCGCCACCGTCGAGGACCTGGCGGGCACGATCGACTGCATGTTCTTCCCCGCCTCCTACCAGCTGGTCTCCACCCAGCTGGTCGAGGACGTCGTGGTGTTCGTCAAGGGCCGGCTGGACAAGCGGGAGGACGTGCCGCGGCTGGTGGCGATGGAGCTGATGGTGCCCGACCTGAGCGAGGCGTCGGCCAACGCGCCGGTCACCCTCACCATCCCCATGGTCAAGGTCACCCCCCCGCTGGTGGAGCGGCTCGGGGAGGTGCTGGGGCAGCACCGGGGCTCGACGGAGGTGCGGGTGCGCCTGACCGGCGCGCGCAGCACCACCGTGCTCCGTCTCGACCGCCACCGCGTCCAACCCGATCCGGCGCTCTTCGGCGACCTCAAAGCGCTCCTGGGGCCCGCCTGTTTGGCGGGATGATGGCGCCCGCTTTACCGATCCGGGAAGGGCCCGGAGCTACCTTCGAAAACGGGGACCGCGCCACGAGAACCGTGGGCGGACCCCGGAAGAGGGTGGTTCTGATGGACGCCAGGATGATAGAGAAAGCGGTGTTCCTGCTGCGCGAGGCGCACACCTCCACGACGGAGACCGTGCACGCGCTGGAACGGTACTTCCCCGGCTCGGCCCACGAGGACCGGGTGCGCTGCACCGAGGAGGCGTGCGACCTGGTGCACGGTGCCAGGCCCCCGGCGGCCCGGGTCGCCTCCCAGATCGCCGACGCCCGCTACTTCGCCGCCGCGCACGAGCGGCACGCCTTCGGCGACTGAACGGCGTCGGGGGCGCGCGGCCACCGCGTTCCGCGCCCCCGACGTAACGCTCCACCGCCCTCCGTCCAAGTACAGGTGTAAGCCGGGACGAGGACGGGAGAGCGCGTCGTGCGCATCGTCACCAGGAGCCGCGGCGGTCCCGCCGCGGCTCGCGATCCGGAGCTCTTCGAGGAGTTCTACCGGCGCCATGTGGACGCCGTCACCCGCCTCGTGGCCCGGCGTTGCCAGGATCCGCACACGGTCGCCGACCTGACGGCCGAGGTCTTTCTCGCGGTGATCGACTCCGGCCACACCTACCGGCCGGACAGGGGCGCCGAGCGCGCCTGGCTGTTCGGCGTGGCCGCTCCCGACACCTCATCCGAGGTCGCCTATGTCCGGGGCGGTGACACCGAGTTCTCCGAGGACGCGACCTACCAGCTGCACGAAGGCGACACCGTGCTGATGGTGGACGAGCCGTCCTACGGCAGCATCAGCTTCGTGGACGGTGCCTGCGCGGAGGTGCCGGTGAGCTGATCCCCTCAGCACCGGGCGTCCGACCGGTCGCCGCCCCGGCCCGCGCGGCCGGGGCGGCATCCCGGGGCTCCGGCCGTCAGTTGTGGCCGAACTTCCGCTCGCGCTTCTTGCCGCCGCGGGACTGCTCGGCGGAGTCCGGGGCGGGCGCGTCCGTCCTGGCGGGCGGCTCGGGCCTGCGGTCCCGCTCGGCCTCCCGCTCGCGTTTCCTCTCCTTGGCCATGATCGCCTCCTGGCTGGGTGATCCCCCGGCTGAAGTTAGGCGCCTTCACCAGGTTCACATGTGAGTCGATACCTCGCATTCCGGGGACGGAACGGCTGTTTGCCACGCCGAAGATCGAGTAGCACAGATAACGGCGGTCCCGTCGGGCAGACTCAGTGAAACGTTCGGCGAAGGGAAGGTGCCACGTGGACCGCTGCGTCGTGTTGGTCGATGCGGGCTACCTGTTGGGCGCCGCGGCCAGCCTCCTCGCCGGAGAGCCAGCGCGTGCGCGTATCACCGTGGACCACGCCAGACTCATCCAGGGCCTGCGGGAGCGCGCCGAGGCCGACACCGGCTGCGACCTGCTGCGGATCTACTGGTTCGACGGTGCCCCCGACCGCGTCCCCCAGCCCGAGCACCGCAGGCTCCGGGTGATGCCCCGAGTCACCGTCCGCCTCGGCGCGTTGACGCGCAGCGACGGGCGTTGGGCGCAGAAGGGCGTGGACGCCGCGATGCACGCCGAGCTGACCGAGCTGGCACGCAACCGCGCCTGCGCCGACATCGTGCTGGTCACCGGCGACGGCGACCTGCTGCCCGGGCTGATGTCCGCCAAGGAGCACGGGGTCGCCGTCCACCTGTGGGCCGTGCAGGCTGCCGACGGCGACTACAACCAGTCCGAGGACCTGGTCGCCGAGGCCGACGAGCGCCGGGTGCTGGACCGCGCCTGGATCACCCGCGCGGTGCGGGTCAGCGAGCCGCGCGCCGAGGGCGGCCTGGCCAGCGACATCGCCGCCATCCTGGCGGCCCCGCTCCCCGAGAAGGGCAAGCCCACCGACCAGCCGGCCGCCCCCCAGGCCAACGGCGCGACGCCCGCCGTTCCCGGCTGCGAGGACGAGGACACGACGGCGGCTGCGCCCAGCGCCAAGGGCGTCCCCACCCCCAAGGACCTGGCCTCGCTCGGTCGCCCGCTGCCGCCGCCGGCGACCGCGACGCTGCGCT
Organism: Streptomyces sedi; assembly: GCF_006335015.1. Taxonomy (GTDB): domain Bacteria; phylum Actinomycetota; class Actinomycetes; order Streptomycetales; family Streptomycetaceae; genus Streptomyces; species Streptomyces sedi. The sequence goes on along the minus strand of NZ_VDGT01000006.1, from coordinate 32,759 downwards.
GGTCGTCCGACCGGGGCTGGGTGGAGCGCGGTCCCTCGGACGAGTCGGCCGAGACGGCGGCGCTGCCGACGTTGGCCCAGCTCACCACGGCGGAGCAGCGCTGGGCCGACCGCGAGGAGGACATCACCGCGGTCGGCGGCGACCCGTTCGAGGTCGGGCAGGTCTTCGCCCGGCGCTGGACCGGTCGGCTGCCCGGCGAGTCCCCGCTGCGCCAGCTGGCCACCGAGTACCCCCGCATCCCGCACCGCATCGACGGCGAACTGCTGCGCTACGCGGCCAGGTTCGGCCTGCTGGCGCACAAGGACGACCAGATCGACGAGCAGGACCGCTACGCCATCAGGGCGGGTTTCTGGCGCGAGGTGGACACCCGCAGCGGGGCCGAGCGGGCCTCTTCCTGACGTTCCCCCGGCGCGCGCACGCCGCCCGGCGCCGCCCCGCAAGCGCGCCCCGGCGTCCGCCGCGTGCCCGCCGCCGCGTAGGCTCGGGCCCGTGGCCTCCTCCATCGGCCGGGCCGGGCCCCAGACCACGATGGCACCGCGCGCTCCGGACAGTTCAGCGACCCCGCCCGCCGCGGTGACCGTGCGTGGCCTCACCAAGACCTACCGTGCGCCGCGCGGTTGGCGCCGCGGGGCCGCCGACGCCGCGCCGCGCCCGGCCAACGACGCCGTCGATCTGCGGATCACCACCGGCGAGATCTTCGGCCTCCTCGGGCCCAACGGCGCGGGCAAGACCACCCTGGTGCGCCAGCTCACCGGGCTGCTGCGGCCGGACGCCGGCACCGTCTCGCTGCTCGGCCACGACGTGGTCCGCCACCCCGAGCTGGCCTCAAGACTGCTGGCCTACCTCGGTCAGGAGACCGGCGCGCTCGACGAGTTGACGGTCTCGCTGGCCGCGGAGACCACGGCCAGACTGCGCGGCCTCGATGTCGTCGCCGCCCGCGCCGCCCGGGACGACGTGCTGGGCGAGCTGGGCCTTGAGCCCCTGGCCGACCGTCCGTTGAAGCGGCTCTCCGGCGGGCAGCGGCGGCTGGCCTGTGTGGCCGCGGCCCTCGCCGGTGACCGTCCGCTGCTGGTGCTGGACGAGCCGACCGCGGGGATGGACCCGGTGGCCCGCCGGGCCGTGTGGGCGGCGATCGACCGCCGCCGCGCCGAGCGGGGCGCCACGGTGCTGCTCGTGACGCACAACGTGCTGGAGGCGGAGACCGTGCTGGACCGGGTCGCGGTGCTCGACGCCGGCCGGGTCATCGCCTGCGACACCCCCTCCGGGCTGAAGACGCTGGTCGACGCGCATGTCCGCCTCGACCTGGTGTGGCGCGGCGAGCCGCCGTCGGCCGTTCCCGAGATCGACCGGCTGCGTTCCCAGGCGCGGATCACCGGCCGGCGTTGGACGCTGCGGCTGCCGCAGGAACGCGCCAGGGAGGTGGTCGCCACCGTCACCCGGGGTGAGGCGTTCGCCGCGTTGGACGACTTCACCCTCGCGACGCCCAGCCTGGAGGACGTCTATCTGGCCCTCGGCGGCCGGGGCGAGGGGCTGACCCGCCAGTGACCCTGATCGCACGAGTCCGGGACGACCACACCATGACCGAGGCCGCCCAGGCCCCCGAGGGGCGCGCCCCGCTGGCCCCGTCCGCCCGTCCGCTGCCGGCGCTGGCCGCCGTCTACCGGGCGCAGCTCTCCCGGGCGCGGGTGGCGCGGATGCCGCTGCTGTTCGTCGCCACCTTCCAGTCCGTCGGGATCATGATCCTGATGCGCGGGGTGGTGGACGGCGGCGCGGGCGCCGAGGCGAACGCGGTGGTCGCCGGCTCCTCGGTGCTGGTGGTGGCGTTCGTGGCGCTCAACCTCCTCGCCCAGTACTTCGGGCAGCTGCGCACCGGCGGGCTCGACCACTACGCGACGCTGCCGGTGCCGGCCGCCGCCGTCGTGCTGGGGACCGCCGCCGCCTACGCCTCGTTCACGGTGCCGGGCGTCGCGGTCACCGCCGTCACCGGCGCGCTGCTCTACCAGCTGCCGCTGGGCGGGCTGTGGCTGCTGCTGGCGGTGGTGCCGCTGGCGGGCGCCGCGCTCGCCGGGCTCGGCGCGGCGCTGGGGCTGCTCGCGCCCCGGCCCGAACTGGCCACCCTCGCCGGGCAGCTGGGCATGTCGGCGGCGCTGCTGCTCGGGGTGCTCCCGGCCGGCCGGCTGCCGGAGCCGCTGCGCTGGACCAGGGAGCTGCTGCCGTCCAGCTACGGGGTCGACGCGCTCGCCGAGATGTTCGAGCCGGCGCCCGACGCCGGGCTCGTCGTCGCCCACCTCGGGGTCTGCGCCGGGGTCGGTGTGCTCGCGCTGGCCCTGGCCACCTGGGCCTACCGGCGGGCCGCCCGGGCCTGACCCGGCCCGGGGAGACGCACCGGTGGGCTCATCAGCCAAACGGTCCTCCCCGGGGCCGAACAGGTGGCCGTACCTGGCAGGATGACGGGGTGGACTCTCCCCAGCCGACGCCCGAGCACCGCCCCGTGACCAGCACGGAGGCCGCACCCCACGACCCCTGGGCCACCCCGCCGCCGCAGCCGTCCCCCGGGAGCGTCCGCGACTGGGTGGACGAGATACGCCAGCTGGCACTGGTCGCGGTGCCGGTGGCCGTGGTGACGGCCGTCGCGCTCGGCCTGCTGTGGGTGTGGCGGGCGCCGCGGGTGCCGCTGGAGCTGCGCGGCGACGAGGTGCTGCTGGCCAACTCCGAGGGGCAGCAGTCCATCGCGGCCGACGGCACCTTTCTGCTGCTGGGGCTCGTCGTCGGCGCGGTCGCCGGGCTGGTGACCTTCCTCGCGCGCCGCTCCGGGGGCGTCGCGGTGGTGATCGGCCTCGCCATGGGCGCGGTGCTCGGCGCCTGGCTGGCCTGGCAGCTGGGGATGATGCTCGGGCCGGGCGACGACCTCGCGGCCCGCGTCGCCGGCATGGAGGACGGCACGGTCTTCGACGCCCCCCTGGAACTCAACGCGCCCAGCGTCCTGTTCGGCCTCCCGTTCGGCGCGCTGCTGGTCCACCTGCTCTGCGTCGCCGGCTTCGGGCCGCGCGACGAGCGACCCCGCCCCGCCGAGCACCCGCCCCGTTGGGAGACGCCCTCCGGCCCCGCGCCGCACCAGGGCTGAGCGGCGGCGCCCGCCGTCAGCGCGCGATCGGTGCCGTGCGCGCCCCGGTCAACGCCACGAGGTCGGCGGGGGACAGCTCGATCTCCAGCCCCCTGCGGCCCGCGGAGACCATGACCGTGGGATGCTCGGCCGCCGAGGAGTCCACCACCGTCGGCAGCCGTCTGCGCTGCCCCAGCGGCGAGATGCCGCCCCGCACATAGCCGGTGGTCCGCTCGGCCGCCGCCGGGTCGGCGAGCGTCGCGCGCCTGCCGCCGACCGCCGAGGCCAGGGCCTTCAGCGACAGCGACGCGGAGACCGGCACCAGCGCCACCGTCCACGCGCCGTCCACCTCGGCCACCAGCGTCTTGAACACCCGCGCCGGGTCGTGCCCCAGCTCCCGCGCCGCCTCCTCGCCGAAGGCCCGCACCGCGGGGTCGTGCCGGTACTCGTGGAGGGTGAACGCCACCCCCGCGCGGCTCGCCTCCACCGTCGCCCGGGTGCCGCCCTCGCCGCGCCTCCCGCGTCCGCCGCCCATGTCGCCTCCCGCCGGTCGGTCCGTTCCCTCAGTTCAGGCTGGTCGGGCGGATGGTGTACTCCGCGCCCGGCACCGAGGGCAGCTTGCTGATCAACGACGCCTCCTGCCGCAGCATCCGCAGCTCGTCCGCCAGCCTGGTGGCCGTGTCGGGCGCCTGGAGCAGCCGCTGCTTGTCGGCGGTGTGCAGCACGGTCGCCGCCGCCACCAGGTAGGAGACCACCACCGGGTCGTCCGGCGCCTCCTGCGCGGGGCCGAGGGTCCGCTCGTTCGCGCCGGCCAGCGCCTTCTGGTAGCGGCGGAACGCGAGCAGCACCCCGGAGGCGAGCGCGCCGGCGCCCTCGCCGGCGACCTCCTCCAGCGGCTCCACCTCGCCCACCAGATAGGGGCCCGAGGTGTCGACCGACAGCAGCCGGAAGCGGCTGGTGCCGGTGGCCAGCACCTCGTAGCTCGCCGGGCCGTCGCCCCCCTCCGCCGCCTCCCCGCCCTCGCCGGCGACCTGGCGCGGGCGGATCGTGGAGGCGTCGGCGACGCAGCCCACCTCGTAGAAGCTCCGCATCGGGTCGGCGTCGAAGCCGGCCGTCGGGTCGGGCGCTGGCTCCTCGTTCTCGTCCGGCAGCCCGGTGCCGCGCGGCACGGCCAGCCGCCCGTCCCTGATGGCGACGACCCCGAAGGGCCGCGGCTCGCTCTCCGGCAGCTCCAGCAGGTCGCGGAGCAGGGCGCGGTAGCGGGCCTCGAAGACGTTGAGCGGCAGGACGAGCCCAGGGAACAGCACGGTGTTGAGGGGGAACAGAGGCAGGCGGGTGGTCGTCACAACCGGCCAGCCTATCCGTACGAGCCGGAACGCCGGGACCGCATCGTGAAACGTGCCGCGGCGCTGTCGTACCCGTCTGCGAGACTGTGACACGTGCTGAAGCGAATCGATCTGCGGGACGACCCGGCCTCCGGGGCCGTCGACCGCGCGTTGCTGCCCCGCGCCGAACTCGACGTCGAGGCCGCCCTGGAGAAGGTGCGGCCCATCTGCGAGGACGTGCGCCATCGGGGCACCGCGGCGCTGATCGACTACGCGCGGCGGTTCGACGGCGTCACCCTCACCCGCACCCGGGTGCCGGCCGAGGCGCTGGCGCGCGCGCTGGAGGAGCTGGACCCCGAGGTCCGCTCCGCCCTGGAGGAGTCGATCCGCCGGGCGCGCACGGTCCACGCGGCGCAGCGCGGCGAGGACCGCACGGTCACCGTCGTCCCCGGCGGCACGGTCACCGAGCGGTGGGTGCCGGTCGAGCGGGTCGGCCTCTACGTCCCGGGCGGCCAGGCGGTCTACCCGTCCTCCGTCGTGATGAACGTGGTCCCGGCCCAGGAGGCGGGCGTCGGCTCCCTCGCGGTCACCTCCCCGCCGCAGCGCACCCCGGGCGTCGAGTGGAGCGACGGCCTGCCGCACCCGACGATCCTGGCGGCCTGCGCGCTGCTCGGCGTCGACGAGGTGCACGCGGCGGGCGGCGCCCAGGCGGTGGCGATGTTCGCCCACGGCACGGAGGAGTGCCGCCCCGTCCGGCTCGTCACCGGCCCGGGGAACGTGTATGTCGCCGCGGCGAAGCGCCTGCTCAAGGGCGTTGTCGGCATCGACGCCGAGGCGGGACCCACCGAGATCGCGGTGCTCGCCGACGCCTCGGCCGACCCGGTGCTGGTCGCCGCCGACCTGATCAGCCAGGCCGAGCACGACGAGCTGGCCGCCGCCGTGCTGGTCACCCCGTCCGAGGAGCTGGCCGACGCGGTCGACGCCGAGCTGGCCACCCAGGTCGCCGCGGCCCGCCACCGCGAGCGGATCACCACCGCCCTCGGCGGACGCCAGTCGTACACGGTGCTGGTCGCCGACCTCGACCGCGGCCTGGCCGTCGTCGACGCCTACGCCGCCGAGCACCTGGAGATCCAGACCGAGGACGCGGCCGGCGTCGCCGCCCGGGTGACCAACGCGGGGGCGATCTTCGTCGGGCCGCACGCCCCCGTCTCCCTGGGCGACTACTGCGCCGGCTCCAACCACGTCCTGCCGACCGGCGGCTGCGCCTGCCACTCCTCCGGTCTCTCGGTGCGCTCCTTCCTGCGCGGCGTGCAGGTCGTCGCCTACGACCGCGAGGCGCTGGCCGGGGTCGCCGCCGAGGTGGTGACGCTGTCCGAGGCCGAGGACCTGCCGGCGCACGGGTCGGCGGTCAGGGCCAGGTTCGAGTGGAAGGTACCTCCCCGCACGTGACCGGCATCGACCAGCTCCCCCTGCGGGACGAGCTGCGCGGCAAGTCCCCCTACGGCGCCCCGCAGTTGGACGTTCCCGTCCAGTTGAACACGAACGAGAGCCCGCACCCGCTGCCCGAGGCGCTGGTGCGGCGGATCGCCGAGCGGGTCGCCGACGCCTCGCGCACGCTCAACCGCTACCCGGACCGGGACGCGGTCGCGCTCCGCGCCCAGCTCGCCGCCTATCTGACCGCGACCACCGGGCATCCGCTGGAGCCCGCCCAGGTCTGGGCGGCCAACGGCTCCAACGAGGTGCTCCAGCAGCTGCTCCAGGCGTTCGGCGGCCCGGGGCGCACCGCGCTGGGCTTCGACCCGTCGTACTCGATGCACTCCCTGATCGCCAGGGGCACCGGCACCGGCTGGATCTCCGGGCCGCGCACCGAGGAGTTCGCCATCGACGTGGCGGCGGCCGAGGCCCTCATCCGCGAGCGCCGCCCCGAGGTCGTCTTCCTCTGCTCGCCGAACAACCCGACGGGCACCGCCCTGCCGGCGGAGACGATCCTGGCGCTGTACGAGGCCGCGCAGGACGCCCGGCGCTCCGTGGACGGGCGCGGGGCGCTGGTGGTGGTGGACGAGGCGTACGCGGAGTTCAGCCACCGCCCCTCCACGCTGCCGCTGATCGAGGGCCGGCCGACGCTGGTCCTCACCCGCACCATGTCCAAGGCGTTCGGCGCCGCCGGGCTGCGGCTCGGGTATCTGGCGGCCGACCGCGCCGTGGTGGACGCCGTCCAGCTGGTGCGGCTGCCGTACCACCTGTCGGCGGTCACCCAGGCCACGGCGGGCGCCGCCCTGGAGTTCGCCGACACGCTGCTCGGCTTCGTCGAGGAGCTGAAGGGCGAGCGGGACCGGGTGGTCGAGGAGCTGCGGGCGCTGGGCCTGGACGTCACCGAGTCGGACGCCAACTTCGTGCAGTTCGGCCGGTTCGCGGACGCCGCCGCCGTCTGGCGCCGGCTGCTGGACCACGGGGTGCTGGTGCGGGACAACGGCGTGCCGGGGCGGTTGCGGGTCACCACCGGCACCCGGGCGGAGAACGACGCGTTTCTGGACGCGGTACGCGCAGTGACGAAGGAGAGCGACGAATGAGCCGCGTGGGTCGGGTGGAGCGCACCACCAAGGAGACGTCCGTCACCGTCCAGATCGATCTGGACGGCACGGGAGCGGTCGAGGTGTCCACCGGGGTGGGCTTCTTCGACCACATGTTGGACCAACTCGGGCGGCACGGTCTCTTCGACCTGTCCGTCAAGACCGACGGTGACCTGCACATCGACAGCCACCACACCATCGAGGACACGGCGTTGGCGCTGGGCGCCGCGTTCCGGCAGGCGCTCGGCGACAAGCGCGGCATCACGCGCTTCGCCGACGCCTCGGTGCCGCTCGACGAGTCCCTGGCCCGGGTCACCGTCGACCTCTCGGGACGCCCCTACCTGGTGCACTCGGAGCCGGCGGGCATGGCGCCGATGATCGGCTCCTACGACACGACGATGACCCGCCACATCCTGGAGTCCTTCGTCGCCCAGGCGCAGGTCGCGCTGCACGTCGACGTTCCCTACGGGAGGAACGCGCACCACATCGTCGAGTGCCAGTTCAAGGCGCTGGCCAGGGCGCTGCGCTACGCCAGCGAGATCGACCCCCGGCAGACCGGCGTGCCCTCCACCAAGGGCGCCCTGTGAACGGCACGTCCACGCTGCTGATCGCCGCCGGCCTCTTCCTCGGCACCGGCGTGTACTCGTTCGCCAAGCAGGGCCTGCCCCGGGGCGTCATCGTGCTGCTGGCCATCGCCAGCGCGCTGTGCCTGGTGGCCGGCGTGCTGCGGCTGGACGTCTGGTGAGCGCCCCGAAGAAGTCCGTGGTCGTCTTCGACTACGGCTTCGGCAACGTCCGTTCGGCCGAGCGCGCGGTCGCGCGCGCCGGCGCCTCGGTGCGGATCACCCGGGACCTGGAGACCGCGCTGGCCGCCGACGGGCTGCTGGTCCCCGGCGTCGGCGCGTTCGCCGCGTGCATGGCGGGGCTGCGCGAGGCCAGGGGCGACTGGGCCGTGGAGCGCCGACTGGCCGGCGGCCGGCCGGTGCTGGGGATCTGCGTCGGGATGCAGATCCTCTTCGCCCGGGGCGTCGAGCACGGCGTGGAGTCCGAGGGCCTGGCCGAGTGGCCGGGCACCGTCGGCCCGCTGAAGGCCGAGGTCGTGCCCCACATGGGGTGGAACACGGTGGACGCCGCCGAGGGCTCGCGGCTCTTCGCCGGCCTCGGGCCCGAGGAGCGGTACTACTTCGTCCACTCCTACGCCGTCCACGACTTCCCCCTGCCGCCCTCCGGGAGCGCCGCCGTCGTGCCGCCGAAGGTCAGCTGGTCCACGCACGGCCGGCCCTTCGTCGCCGCCGTGGAGAACGGCCCGCTGTGGGCCACCCAGTTCCACCCGGAGAAGTCCGGTGACGCCGGAGCCCACCTCCTCACCAACTGGATTGAGACCCTGTGACGACCCAGACCGACACCACCCCCGCCTCCCGCACGCTGGAGCTGCTGCCGGCCGTCGACGTGCGCGACGGCCAGGCGGTCCGCCTGGTCCACGGCGAGTCGGGCAGCGAGACCTCCTACGGCGACCCGCTGGCCGCCGCGCTCACCTGGCAGCGCGCCGGCGCCCGGTGGCTGCACCTGGTCGACCTCGACGCCGCGTTCGGCACCGGGGACAACCGCGCGCGGATCGCCGAGGTGACCGCCGCCATGGAGATCGAGGTCGAGCTGTCCGGCGGTATCAGGGACGACGAGACCCTGGCCGCCGCGCTCGCCACCGGCTGCACCCGGGTCAACCTGGGCACGGCGGCGCTGGAGACCCCCGAGTGGGTCGCCAGGGCCATCGCCGAGCACGGCGACCGGATCGCCGTCGGCCTCGACGTGCGCGGCACCACGCTGCGCGGGCGCGGATGGACCCGGGACGGCGGCGACCTCTACGAGACGCTGGAGCGGCTCGACGCGGAGGGCTGCGCCCGGTACGTGGTGACCGACATCAACAAGGACGGCACCCTCCAGGGCCCCAACCTCGACCTGCTGAGGAACGTCTGCGCCGCGACCGACCGCCCGGTCGTGGCCTCCGGCGGGGTCTCCTCGCTGGACGACCTGCGGGCCATCGCCGGCCTCGTGCCGCTGGGCGTGGAGGGCGCCATCGTCGGCAAGGCCCTGTACGCGCGGGCGTTCAGCCTGGAGGAGGCGCTGGAGACGGTGGCCGCCGCATGACCGAGCCGACGGCGGTGCGCCGTGAGGGCGGCGAGGCCGAGTGGGAGCGGGCGGTGGGCGCCTCGACGGCGGTGGCGGCCGGCCCGCTGGTGCTGGTCGGCGGCACGCTCCCGCCGGCGGCCGGGGCGGCGGCGCTCGGCGACCCGTACGAGCAGACGCGTTCGGCGCTGGCCGACGCCGTCGCGGCGCTGGAGCCGTTCGGGCTCGGCGCGGCGGACGTGGTGCGCACCCGTCTCTACCTGGCGCACGGCCGGGACGCGGAGGACGCGACGCTGGCGCACCGCGAGGTGTTCGGCGGGGTGCGGCCGGTGTGCACGGTGCTGGTGGTGGGCTTCCCCGACTCGCGGGTGCTGGTCCAGGTCGAGTTGGAGGCGTACCGGGGGGGCGGTTCCTGATGGGCGTGGCGGTGCGGGTGATCCCGTGCCTGGACGTGGACGCCGGCCGGGTGGTCAAGGGCGTCAACTTCCAGAACCTGCGGGACGCCGGCGACCCGGTGGAGATGGCGAAGGTCTACGACGCGGAGGGCGCCGACGAGTTGACGTTCCTCGACATCACCGCCTCGTCGGGGGACCGGGAGACCACCTACGACGTGGTGCGCCGCACCGCCGAGCAGGTCTTCATCCCGTTGACCGTGGGCGGCGGCGTCCGCACCACCGAGGACGTGGACCGGCTGCTGCGGGCCGGCGCCGACAAGGTCGGGGTCAACACGGCGGCCATCGCGCGGCCCGAGCTGATCCGGGAGATCGCCGAGCGCTTCGGCCGCCAGGTGCTGGTGCTCTCCGTCGACGCCCGCCGCTGCCCGCCCGGCACGGAGACGGCGTCCGGGTTCGAGGTCACCACCCACGGCGGGCGGCGCGGCACCGGGATCGACGCGGTGGAGTGGGCGGAGCGCGCGGCCGGGCTGGGGGCGGGGGAGATCCTGCTCAACTCGATGGACGCGGACGGCACCAGGGACGGCTACGACACGGAGTTGACGGCGGCGGTGCGGGCGCGGGTCGTGATCCCCGTCATCGCCTCGGGCGGCGCGGGCGGCCTCGCCGACTTCCCGCCGGCCGTCGAGGCGGGCGCGGACGCGGTGCTGGCGGCCTCCGTCTTCCACTTCGGTGAGCTGCGCGTCGGCGAGGTGAAGTCCACGTTGCGGGCGGCGGGCCACGAGGTCCGCTAGCCGCGGGCGCGCGGGGCGTCGGCGGGGTTGCCGTCCGCGGCCCGGTGGTGGGGCGCTCGCGCCGTTCCCCGCGCCCCCTGCTCGGCCGGTCAGGCGCGGGTGGCGCGGTAGGTGCTGGGGCTGGTGCCGTGGACCCGTTTGAAGGCGGTGCTGAAGCCGAACGCGTCGGCGTAGCCCACGCGTTGGGCCACCGAGGCGAGCGGCGCCTTCGACTCGGTCAGCAGCTCGGCGGCGAGCGACATGCGCCACTCGGTGAGATAGGTCAGCGGCGGCTCGCCCACGAGCCGGGTGAACCGGCCCGCCAGGGTCGTCCGCGACACCCCCGCCTCCCGCGCGAGGGCGGCCAGCGTCCACGGGCGTGCCGGCGCGGCGTGCAGCGCGCGCAGCGCGGGGCCCACCACCGGGTCGCCCAGCGCGGGGAGCAGCCCGGGCGTGGCGGCGGCCTCGGGACCGTCGAACCAGCTGCGCAGGGTGCAGACCAGCAGCCAGTCGAAGAGCCGGTCCAGCACGGCCTGTTGCTCCGGTGGGGAGGCCGCGACCTGCGTGTCGAGGAAGTCCATCAGCGGGGCGCAGTCGTCCTCCTCGCCGTCCACCAGCAGCGTCGGCGGCAGCAGGCCGAGCAGCCGCCGTGAGAGCTCGCCGGTCACCCGGTACGTCCCGACCAGCAGCACGGTCGGCTCCCGCCCGCCGGCGGGCCTGCCCCCGCCGGGGTGGTCGGTCAGCCGGCCGCGGCCGGGGCCACGGAGGACCACCGCGTCGTGCGCGCCGAAGCGCCGGGGGCGTGCGCCGTCCTCGCCCGGCGCGCCCTCGACCCAGCCGCCGCCGCGCAGCGGCGCGACCAGCGTCAGACAGCCGGCGCCGCCCTCAAGCGGCAGCGTCCACGGGGGCGACAGCGCGAAGCGCCGGAAGCGGACCTCGTCCGTCCGGACACCGCGGAGCAGCTCGTCGTAGGGGTCCATCGCCGGGGTTCAACGGCCGGACGGCCGCGGATGTTCCGCGTACCGTCGACCATGCCCCCCGCGCGGCGGCGCGCGTTGACTGGGGGCATGACGAACAACGAAGAGATCGTGGTCCTCGGCGGTACCGGCAAGACCGGGCGGCTGGTGACGCGTGCGCTGCGGGACGCGGGCCACCGGGTGCGGCCGGCGTCCCGTTCCGGCGAGGTGCGGTTCGACTGGGCGGACGAGTCGACGTGGCCGGCGGTGCTCCAGGGGGCGCGCGCCCTCTATCTGGTCGCGGGGCCGCCCGGGCGGAACGGGCTTCTCGCCCGGCGGGCGGTGGACGCCGGGGTGCGGCGGCTGGTCGCCCTCTCGGGGCGCGGCATGGAGCACTGCCCGCCCGGCTCGTTCCCGGAGATGGCCGAGGCCGAGCGGGCCGTGCGGGAGTCGGGCGTGGAGTGGGCGATCATCCGGGCCAACAACTTCCACCAGAACTTCTCGCAGGACTACTGGCGCGACCCGCTGCGGGCCGGCCGGCTGGCGTTGCCCACGGCGGGCGTGCCGGAGCCGTTCGTCGACACCCGCGACATCGCGGAGGTCGCCGCCGCGCTGCTGACCGGGGACGGCCTCGACGGGCGGGCCTACGACGTGTCAGGGCCGCGCGCGTTCCCCTTCGGCGAGGCGATCCGGCTGATCGCCGAAGCCTCAGGACGCCGGATCGACTTCGTCGACCTGACCCCGGAGGAGTACGTGGCCGAGCTGAGGGCCGAGGGGATCACGGGGGACGAACTCGCCGAACTCGTCACCACCTTCGAGATGCTGCGCGCCGGCCACCTGGCCGAGCCCTCGGACGACGTGCGCCGCGTGCTGGGGCGCGAGCCGATCGCCTTCGAGGACTTCGTGGCGGAGGAGGCGGCGCGGGGGACGTGGTCCTGATCGGGAACGCCCCCGCGCGCTCCGCGAGGAGCGTGCGGGGGCGCGCGGGTCAGCGGCGGGGCGGGAGGACGGTGGGGAGTTCCGCGAGGCGGAGGCGGGCGCAGCCGTAGGGGACAAGGCGGAGGTCGCCGAGCGGGGAGCCGACGGGGACGGGGCTGTCGGGCGGCACGGCGGCCGAGTTGTCCTCGATGCGCCAGGAGTACACGCGGGCGCCCCGGCCGCGCACCGTGACCGGTGCGGTCGCGGCGGCGAACGGGACCTCGGGGACGGGGGTGCGTCGGATCGGCCAGTTCTCCAGGCCGTCGCCGAGGTAGAGGCCGTGGTTCCACGAGCCGAGCGGCACCACCTCCCACTCGCCGAGCCCGCGCGCGTCCGGCAGCGGGCGCCAGGACTCGGGCACGGCCGCGACCAGCACCAGCGGGCCGAGGCGCAGCCCGAGCGCGCCGCGCTCGCGGCGTTCCTTGCGCAGCCGCATGGGAAGGGTGAGGCGCAGGGTCTCGCCGCCCGACCAGGTGCGGTCCAGGACGGCGTAGCCGTCCGCGCCGGGTGCGAGCGGGTGGGGTTCGCCGTCGACGGTGAGGGTGGCGCTGCCGCGGCACCAGCCGGGGACGCGCAGCCGCAGCGGGAAGCGGACCGGTGCGGAGACCGACACGTCGAGGCGGACGGTCTCCTCGAACGGGTAGTCGGTGGTCTGCTCGACGGTCACCTCGGTCCCGCCGACCCGGGTGCGCACCGTGCTGGGCCCGTAGGCGAACGCCGTCAGCCCGTCGTCGCCGACCGACCGCATCCACAGCGAGGCGACGAACTTGGGCCAGCCCTGGTGCATGTTGGCCAGGCAGCAGCCGAAGTGCGGCTCCAGACCGAAGATGTTGGCGTCGTCCGAGCTGAGCGTCCAGCGGCGCTCGGCGACCGTGGCGGAGATCTGGTTGGCCTGCTGGTGGTACTGGTGGGCGCGCATCTCGGGGTCGAACGCGGCGGGCAGGTGGTTGAACGCGACCAGCTCGGCCAGGTCGCCGAGCGCCCCCTCGCCGAAGGCGAGCGCCGACTGCTCCAGGGTGAAGAGGTACTCCATCACCTGGCAGGTCTCGATGCCGTGGTGCGCCTCTCGGCCGGCCAGCCACTCGTCGCCGGAGAACATGCCGTGCACCTGGCCGTGCCAGCGGTCCAGCGCGGCCAGGCAGGCGGTGAGCCGTGCGTAGCCGCCCTCCCCTCCGCGCCCGGACGCCTCGTCGAGCAGCGCGCGGACGGCCGGGACCTTCAGACCCATGGCGACGTTCGGCCCGTGGGTGCGGTGCTCGAAGACCGTGGCGGGGCCGGTGATCAGCTCGTCGCCGGTGAGGTAGCCGACCCAGTCGGCGTTCTGCTCCAGCAGCAGTTCGGAGAGGGCCAGCCAGCGCGGGTCGGGGTCGCGGGCGTGCAGCCAGAGCGCGGCCAGCACGTTCTCGGTGGCGCGCACCGCGCCCCACTCGGTGAGGGGGCGGCCGGGCAGGTGCGCCAACTGGTAGGTGAAGTAACGGGCGAGAAAGCCGGGAACGCGTGCGTCGCCGGTGGCCTCGGCGTGCTGCACCAGCACCTTGAGGGCGACCATCCGCGGCCACCAGTCGTCGTTGCTCTCCGGGCCGAACTGGCCGTCCGGGCGCTGGCTGGCCAGCATCCACTCGATCCACCTGGCGGCCTTCTCGCGCAGGGCCGCGTCGTCCAGCACGTGCGCCAGCGGGACGAGCCCGTCGAGGTAGTAGGGGCCGCGCTCCCAGTCCTCGCCCGGCCCGCCGAGCCAGCCGGAACCGGGGCCGAGGTCGGGCCATATCTCCTCGACCCGGCCGGTCAGCCCCTCGGCCTGGAGGCGGAGTTGGCGGCGGAGCCAGCCGGCGGGCCGGATCTCGCCGAGGGCGAGCTGCGTGTGACGGGTACCCATGTGCTGATCGATCCCTCTCGTCGGTGCCGAACGGACGCCCGGTGTCAGTCGTCCGCCATGGAGGAGCCGCGCACCACCAGCCGGGGCGGGACCAGCTCCGTGCCGGCGTCGGCGAACCCTCCGCCGGGTTCGGCGGTGATCGCGGCGAGCAGCCGCTCCGCCGCGCGCCGGCCGAGTCCTTCGAGGTCCATGTCCACGGTGGTCAGCGGCGGCCGGCTGGCCTCCCACATGACCTGCCAGTTGTCGTAGCCGGTGACGGCCACCTCGTGCGGCACCCGGACGCCCCGCTCACGCAGCCGGTCGCCGACCGCGCGGGCCAGCTGGTCGGAGGCGCAGACCACGGCGGTCATGGGGGGCCGCGCGGCGGCGTCGCCGTCGCGGCGGAGCAGCAGGTCGACGGCCTGCCGCCCCCAGGGCTCGCTCCACTCGCCCAGCAGCGGCTCGCCGACCAGCTCCATCCCGGCCTCGGCCAGCGACGCGCGCAGCGAGGCGAGCCGCACCCGGGAGGTGCGGTGCTCGGGACGGCCGCCGACATGCGCGACCCGGCGGTGGCCGAGGGTCCGCAGATGGTCGACGACCAGCCGCATCCCGGCCGCGTCGTCGGGGACCACCGACATGTCGTCGGGGTCGGTCGAGGGCGCCAACGCGTAGACCACGGGCACCGGTACGGATATCGGCTCCCTCGGGTCGGTCGCCTTGCCGGTGACGATGATGCCGTCCACCCGGCGCGCGACCAGGGTCCGCAGATGGTGCTGCTCCTGCACCGAGCCGCGCCGGGCCGTCGCCACCAGGGTCGAGATCTCGCCGACGCTGAGGGCGTTCTCCGCGCCGAGCATCACGGGCAGGCTGAAGCGGCCCACGTTGTCCGTGGAGAGCAGGCCCACGATGAACGTGCGGCGCATCGACAGGGCGCGCGCGCCGGCGTCCGACACGAAGCCGAGCTGTTCGGCGGCGGCCCGCACCCGCTCGCGGGTCGCCTCGCGCAGCGAACCCGAGCCGTTGAGCGCCTTCGACACCGTGCTGGGGGAGACGCCGGCGGCGCGGGCCACGTCGGTGATCCGCACGGTCCTGACGTCGCGCCCGGCACCGTGTCCGGCACCACGGCTGGCGTCGCGCTTCATGATTCCTCCGAGTTTCCGCCCGTTCCCACGCACCGTAGCAGTGGCGGAACGGGAGCTGTCCAGGGTGCCTGACGTCTCTATTTTCCCCTGCTTACAGAGGGTTGACGCGCTCGGGGGTGCCTTTCTAGGGTCCCGGACATCGGTTTCCTTCGTTTCCGAAAACCGCCGACGGAATGGCCGGAAGACGAGTCCGGGAACGGGAGATGGGGCGACGATGGGACTCAGCAGAGGGCAGTTCCTCCGACTCATGGGGGCCGGCGCCGCCGGGGCGCTGCTCGGCGGCTGCGCCAGCTCGCCGCCGCCGATCGACGTCACCGCGCCGGAGTTCGCCGACACCGAACCCTCCGGCACCGTCCGGCTCTGGTGCCGGGGCGGGCTCCAACCCACCACCCAGCGGCTCGTCGACCGCTTCCACGCCGCCCAGGACCGGGTCCGCGTCGACCTCACCCCGGTGCCCGACGGCCAGTACGTCACCAAGCTCGCCACCGCCATCCGCGGCGGCCGGGTGCCCGACCTGGTGGACATCGACGACATCAACTCGGCGCTCTTCGTGCACCGCGGCGTCTTCGCCGACCTCACCCCGCTGATCGACGCGCTGCCCTACCGCGACCGGCTCAGCCCCGGCCATCTCGCGCTCAGCGCCCGCGACGGCCGCTCGTTCGGCGCCCCCTCGCTCGCCGACAACTCCACGCTCTGGTGCAACGCCGCGCTCTTCGCACGGGCCGGTGTCGACGTCGACGAGACCACCGGCTCCTTCGAGGGCTATCTGGAGGCGGCGCGCGCCGTCGCGGGGCTCGGCGACGACACCCACGGCTGGTTCTTCCCCGGCAACGCCGCCGGCGCCCTCGCCTTCACCGTCCAGCCGCACGTCTGGGCCGGCGGCGCCGACCTGATCACCGGCGAGGTCGGCGCCCAGCGCGCCCACGTCCTGGGCAACGAACCGCTGCGCGCCACCCTGGAGTTCCTGCGCACCCTGTGGACCGAGGGGCTGACCCCGCCGGCGGTCGACTCCGACGACGGCTCCCGCTGGGCCTCCCAGTTCCAGGCCGGCCGCGTCGGGATGATGCCCTGCGGCTTCGGCATCGTCACCGCCGACGCCAGCGAGGAACTCCTCGCCGAGTGCGAGGTGCGGCTGCTGGCCGGGCCCGAGGGCGGCCGTTCGTTCTTCGACGGCGGCACCAACCTCTGCCTGCCCAACGGCTCCGACAACCCGGTCGGCGCATGGGAGTTCGTCACGTTCTGCCTGGAGCTGGAGCAGCAGACCTCGCTGCCGGAGACCGGCTACATCCCGGTCCGCGCCGACGCCGCGACCGACGCGTTCCGCGCGAGGTGGCCGCTGGCCGCGCCCCCGCTGCTGGAACTCGACGCCGGCCACGCCCCGCTCTCCCTCGCCTACGCCCGCATCTACAACCAGAACGACGGCCCCTGGCTCGCCATGATCCGCGAGGCGGTCTTCGGCGACGGCGTGGAGCGCGCCCTGCGGGCGGCCCAGCCCCGCTTCGACGAGATCCTGCGACAGGGGGACGCGTGACCACCACCGACACCGCCACCGACGCCGGGAGCCGGCCGCCGCGCGGGCGTGCGGGCTCCCTCACCCACCCGGCGCGCACGGGGCTGGCGCTGGTGCTGCCGGCCGTGCTCTTCGTCGTCGTGTTCGTCTTCACCCCGCTGCTGGTCGCCGTCTACATCTCGCTGACCGACTTCCCGCTGATCGGCGACTACGAGTTCATCGGACTGCGCAACTACGCACTCGCCTGGTCCGACCCGGTCTTCGGCCGATCGATCCTGTACACGCTGCTGTACACGGCGATCGTCACCGGTCCGATCCTGCTGCTGGGCTACGCGCTGGCCGTGCTGGTGCGCTCCCACCGGCGCGGGGCGAAGCTGCTGCGCACCGTCTTCTTCCTGCCGTACATCATCGGCCTCACCACCATCAGCTTCGTGATGCTGCTGGAGGCCCAACCGAACAGCGGCGGCGTCAACGTGCTGCTCAAGGCGCTCGGCCTCACCGACGGCACCACCGCCTGGCTGGCGGACGGGCCGATGGCCACCGGGCTGATCGTGGCGCTGGTCGTCTGGGGCACCTCGGGGCTGACCATGGTGCTGCTGATGTCGGCCATGCAGGGCATCCCGCGCGAGGTCTACGAGTCGGCCGAGCTGGACGGCGCCGGCTGGTGGCGCACCGAACGCGACATCACGCTGCCGATGGTGCGCCGTTCGCTGGTGCTGGCCACGGTGATCTCGGTGATCGGCAGCTTCCTGGCGTTCGGCCAGTTCTACATCCTCACCCAGGGGGGACCCGGCTCGGACACCACCACCGTGGTGATGTCCATCTACCGGCGCGCGTTCATCGACCTCCAACTGGGCGCCTCCGCCGCGATGTCGCTGATCCTCGTGGCGATCATCGCCGTCATCACGGCCACGCAGTTCTGGCTGTTCCGCGAGAGGGACTGAGAGCCCATGACCACCGAGACCCCCCGCCGCGCGACCGCCCCCCGCCGCGCGACCGGCCGCGACACGGAACCCCGGCTGCGGCGCACCCTCTACCTGCTGGGCGGGGGAGGGGCCGCGCTCGTCTTCCTCATGCCGTTGGCCTTCGCGCTGGCCCGCTCGCTCCAGTCGAACGCGGTCATCGTCGAACGCCCCACCCTGGACACCTTCTTCGACTGGTCGGCCGGGAACTTCACCACCCTGCTCGACCAGGGGCAGCTGGCCCGCCCCATCCTCAACAGCCTGCTCGTCTCGCTCGCCACCGCCGCGCTGACGGCGCTGCTGGCCACCCTCGCCGGCTACGGCTTCGCGCGCTTCTCCTTCCGGGGCAGGGGCGGGCTTTTCAGCGTGCTGGTGCTGACCATGATGGTCCCGTTCCAGGCGATCCTCACCCCGCTCTACCTCCAGATGAATACGATGCGGCTGACGGACTCGCTGCTCGGGCTCGTCCTGTTCTACTCGACGGTCAACCTGCCGTTCGGCGTCTTCGTGATGCGCAACGCGTTCGCCGCCGTGCCCGGCGAGTTGGAGGACTCCGCGCACGTGGACGGCGCCGGAACGCTCCGGATGCTGACCTCCGTGCTGCGCCCGCTGGTCACCCCGGGGGCGGCCACGGTGGCGCTCTACGCGTTCCTGGTCTCCTGGACCGAGTTCCTCGGCGCGCTGACCTTCCTCACCGACCAGGACCTGTACACCCTGCCCGTGACGCTGGCCAACCTCCAGCAGGGCACCTACGGTCAGGTCGACTTCGGGCTGCTGGCGGCCGGTGCGGTGATCGCGATGGTGCCGTGCGTGGTGCTCTACGTCGCCCTCCAGCGTTTCTACGTCGCCGGCCTGGCCACCGGGGCCGTCAAGGGGTGAGCGCGCGCGGTGCCCGATAGCATCCGGCGACCGCTCCCCGCCGCCCGGCGGTGGGGAACCGACCGCGCGCCGCCCGGAGGCCAGGCTGAACGTTCCGCTCGTCGAGGTGCTGCCGGTCCTGCTGCTGCTCGTCGTGCTCGCCGGCGCGGTGCTCCGGCCGCGCGGACTGCCGGAGGCGGCCTTCGCCGTCCCGGCCGCCGCGGTGGCGCTCGCCGTCGGCGCGGTCTCCTGGGACGCGGTGGCCGCCGAGGTGCGCCATCTCGCCCCCGTCGTCGGCTTTCTGGCGGCCGTCCTCGTGCTGGCCAAGGGGTGTGAGGACGAGGGTCTCTTCACCGCCTGCGGCCGGTGGATGGCCAGGGGCGCGTCCGGACACCCGCGGCGGCTGCTCGGCCGGGTCTTTCTGACGGCCTCGCTGGTCACCGTCGTGCTGAGCCTGGACGCCACGGTGGTGCTGCTGACCCCCGTCGTCTTCGTGACCGCCTCGGCGGTCGGCGCCAGGCCGCGACCGCACGTCTACGCCTGCACCCATCTGGCCAACACCGCCTCGCTGCTGCTGCCGGTCTCCAACCTGACCAACCTGCTGGCCTTCGCCGCCAGCGGGCTGAGCCTGCCGCGCTTCGCCGCGCTGATGGCGCTGCCCTGGGCGGTGGCGATCGGCGTGGAGTACCTGGTGATGCGGCGGTTCTTCGCCGCGGACCTCGCGGCGGCGGCCCCCGTCCCCGACCCCGAAGCGCCCGCGCCGCCGGTGCCGGTCTTCGCGCTGTGCGTCCTCGGGGGCACGCTGCTCGGCTTCGTGGTGGCCGCCCCGCTCGGCTTCGAGCCGGTGTGGGCGGCGGCGGCCGGCGCCGCCGTGCTCGCCGCGCGCGGGCTGGCCAGGGGCCGCACCACGCCGCTCGCCGTGCTGCGTTCGGCGTCGCCCACCTTCCTGCTCTTCGTGCTGGCGCTCGGGGTGGTGGTCCGCGCGCTGGTCGACCACGGCCTGGCCGACGTCCTGGGCCCGCTGCTGCCCGACGGCGCGGCGCTGGGGGAGCTGCTGGTGCTGGCGGCGCTGGCCGCCGTGCTGGCCAACCTGGTCAACAACCTGCCGGCCGTGCTGGTGCTGCTGCCGCTGGTCGCCCCGCTCGGCCCCGGCGCGGTCCTGGCCGTGCTGCTCGGCGTCAACATCGGCCCCAATCTGACCTACGCCGGCTCCCTGGCCACGCTGCTGTGGCGGCGCGTGGTGCGGGCGCACCGCGAGGAGGTGGGCCTCGGGGAGTTCACCCGGCTCGGCCTGCTGACCGTGGTGCCCGCGCTGACCGCCGCCGTGCTGGCACTGTGGGCCGCGCTCGCGCTGATCGGCGCGCCCACGGCATGAACGCCCACGACGTGAACGCCCCCGCCCCCGCCCCCAACCGAAGGGAGACCCCCGTGTCCGCCGTCGTCTGGCTCGTCGAGGACACCTGGCCCGCGGCCGTGGACGCCGCCCGCGCGCACGCCCCGGCCACCGGCGAGGTCGTGCTGCTGCACGTCACCGACCCCGGGCCGCCGGCCGCCGCGCACGGCGCCTACGCCGGGTTGCTCGGCCGGGGCGACGCCGACCCCGGCGACGCGCTGGAGGAGCTGGCCGAGGGCCACGCCGAGCGGCTGCTCCAGGCCGCCGCCGACCGGCTCGGCCGCCCCTGCCGCACCGCCCGCCTGGCCGGCCGGGTCGAACGGGAGGTGGTGCGGGCGGCCGTCGGCGCCGAGCTGCTGGTGCTGGCCCGCGACGGGGAACGCGACCGGCTCGGCCCGCACAGCCTGGGTCCGGCGGCGCGCTTCGTCGTCGACCACGCCCCCTGCCCGGTGCTGCTGGTCTGGCCGGGGCCGGCGCCCGAGGCGGCGACGCTTCCGCCCCCGCCGCCGGACTGAGGCCGGCCGCCGGTCACGCCTTGCGCAGGGCCCGCAGGTACTCGCGGTTCATGGTGGAGATCGACGCCAGCGGGATGCCCTTGGGGCAGACGGAGGTGCACATCCCGGTGTTGGTGCAGCCGCCGAAGCCCTCGGCGTCCATGGTCTCCACCATGTCCAGCACCCGGCTCTCCCGCTCGGGCGCCCCCTGCGGCAGCGCGTTGAGATGCGCCACCTTCGCCGCGGTGAAGAGCGTCGCCGAGCCGTTGGGGCAGGCCGCGACGCACGCGCCGCAGCCGATGCACTCGGCGTTCTCGAACGCGGCGTCGGCCGTCGCCTTCGCCACCGGGGTGGCGTGCGCCTCCGGCGCCGAGCCGGTCGGCGCGGTGATGTAGCCGCCGGAGCCGATCACCCGGTCGAACGCGGAACGGTCCACCACCAGGTCCTTGACCACGGGGAACGCCGCCGCCCTCCACGGCTCGACGTCCACCGTCGCGCCGTCGTCGAAGTGCCGCATGTGCAGCTGGCAGGTGGTGGTGCGGTCCGGGCCGTGCGGTTCGCCGTTGATCACCATCCCGCAGGCGCCGCAGATGCCCTCCCGGCAGTCGTGATCGAACGCGACCGGCTCCTCGCCGTTCTCGATCAACTTCTCGTTGAGGGTGTCCAGCATCTCCAGAAAGGACATCTCCGGGGTGACGTCGTCCAGCTCGTAGGTCCGCATCCCGCCCCGGTCCTCGGGGCCCGACTGGCGCCAGATGCGCAGGGTGATCTTCACGCGTAACTCCGCTGGGTGGGGTGGACGTGGGAGAACTCCAGGGCCTCCCGGTGCAGTACGGGCGCGCTGCCGGGCCCGGTGAACTCCCACGCCGCCGCGTAGGTGAACTCCCCGTCCCTGCGCGCCGCCTCGCCGTCCGGGGTCTGGCTCTCCTCCCGGAAGTGGCCGCCGCAGGACTCCGCGCGGTGCAGTGCGTCCAGGCACATCAGCTCCGCCAGCTCCAGGTAGTCGGCGACCCGGTTGGCCTTCTCCAGCGACTGGTTGAGCGACTTCCCGCCGCCCGGCACCCGCACCCGCCGCCAGAACTCGGCGCGCAGCTCCGGGATCCGCTCCAGCGCCTTGCGCAGCCCCGTCTCCGAACGCGACATCCCGCAGGTGTCCCACAGCAGCTCGCCCAGCTCGCGGTGGAAGGACTCGGGGGAGCGGTCGCCGTTGTTGGAGAGCAGCAGATACAGCCGGTCCGTCACCTCGGACACCGCGTCGGTGACCGCCGGGTGGTCGCGCGGAACCTCGTCGTGCGGGTGGCGCGCGAGGAAGTCGGCGAGCGTCGCCGGCAGCACGAAGTAGCCGTCCGCCAGGCCCTGCATCAGCGCGGAGGCGCCCAGCCGGTTGGCGCCGTGGTCGGAGAAGTTGGCCTCCCCGATGGCGAAGAGCCCCGGGATCGTCGTCGCCAGGTCGTAGTCGACCCACAGCCCGCCCATCGTGTAGTGGATGGCCGGATAGATACGCATCGGCACCCGGTACGGGTCCTCGTCGGTGATCCGCTGGTACATCTCGAAGAGGTTCCCGTACCGCGCCTCGACCGTCTCCCGGCCCAGCCGGGCCAGCGCGTCGGCGAAGTCCAGATAGACGCCCTGCCCGCCGGGGCCCACGCCGCGCCCCTCGTCGCAGACGTTCTTCGCGGCGCGGGAGGCGATGTCGCGCGGCACCAGGTTCCCGAAGGAGGGGTACATCCGCTCCAGGTAGTAGTCCCGCTCGTCCTCCGGGATGTCGGCCGGCGCGCGGGTGTCGCCGGCCTGGCTGGGCACCCAGATCCGGCCGTCGTTGCGCAGCGACTCGCTCATCAGCGTCAGCTTCGACTGGTGGTCCCCTGAGCGCGGCACGCAGGTCGGGTGGATCTGGGTGAAGCACGGGTTGGCGAAGAGCGCGCCGCGCCGGTGGGCCCGCCAGATCGCGGTGGCGTTGGAGTTCTTGGCGTTGGTGGAGAGGTGGAAGACGTTGCCGTAGCCGCCGGTGGCCAGCACCACCGCGTCCGCGAGATGGGTGTCGATCCGGCCGGTGACCAGGTCCCTGGCCACGATGCCGCGCGCCCGGCCGTCCACCACGATCAGGTCCAGCATCTCGGTGCGCGGACGCATCTCGACCGAGCCGGCGGCGATGCCGCGCGAGAGCGCCTGGTAGGCGCCGAGCAGCAGCTGCTGCCCCGTCTGCCCCCTGGCGTAGAACGTCCGCGACACCTGGACCCCGCCGAACGAGCGGGTGTCCAGCAGCCCGCCGTACTCCCGGGCGAACGGCACGCCCTGCGCCACGCACTGGTCGATGATCTCCACCGACACCTCGGCCAGCCGGTGCACGTTGGACTCGCGCGCCCGGAAGTCGCCGCCCTTGACGGTGTCGTAGAACAGCCGGCGCACCGAGTCGCCGTCGTTGCGGTAGTTCTTGGCCGCGTTGATCCCGCCCTGCGCGGCGATCGAGTGCGCGCGGCGCGGCGAGTCCTGGTAGCAGAACTGGAGGACGCGGTAGCCCTGTTCGGCCAGGGTGGCGCCGGCGGCCCCGCCCGCGAGGCCGGTGCCGACGACGATCACGGTGTGGGCGCGGCGGTTGGCCGGGTTGACCAGCTTCGCCTCGAAGCGCCGGCGCGCCCAGCGCTCCTCGATCGGCCCCTCCGGCGCCTTGGCGTCGACCACGGGCGCGCCGACCCGGTAGTCGGTGTAGGCGGGGGATGCGTCCGCGGGGGGTGTGTCCGCGGGGGGTGTTCCGTTCACCGTCTCACTCCACGATTCCGGTGGTCACGCCGATGGGCACGGCGAGGAAGCCGAGCGTCAGCACGAGCGCCAGCGCGTCGGCCGTCAGCCGCAGCGCGCGGTCCCGGCCGACGGAGCCGGCGCCGAGGGTCTGGGCGGCGCTGAAGAAGCCGTGCCTGACATGGAGGCCGACGGCCACCATCGCGACGCCGTAGATCGCGTTGCCGTACCAGGTGCTGAACGTGGCGACGACGTTCTCGTACGGGCGGCCCGCCTCGCCGTTGGGGTTCACATGGCCGGTGGTCAGGTCCAGCAGGTGCCAGACGACGAACAGCGCGAGGATCACGCCGCCCCAGCGCATCGTGCGGGTCGCGTAGCTGGTGCGCGCCAGCCGGTGCCGGTAACCGACCGGGCGGGCGGCGATGTCACGGCGGGTCAGCTGGTAGGCGGCCACCCCGTGGGCGACGACGGCGGCCAGCAGCCCGACCCGCGCCAGCCACAGGAACCACTCGTGGTGCAGCACCGGTTCGCCGACGGTGCGCAGCCAGTGGGCGTAGCCGTTCATGTCGTCGGGGCCGAAGAACACCTTGAGGTTCCCCAGCATGTGGAAGACCAGGTACAGCAGCATCAGCGCGCCGCTGACGGCCATCACGGTCTTCTTGCCGACGGTGGAACGCCAGAGCCGGACCAGGGTCGGCGGGGGACGTTCGGGCCGTTCGCCGCGTTCGGTGCGCCGGGTGCGCGTCGCCAGTGCCATGACACACGACGGTAGGGAGCGGCCACCGCATCGGTCCAAGACATAGATCGAGTGATTTCGATAGGCAATGGCTATTCTGGAATGAACCGCTGGTGACCGGGGTGAGAGACAGGAGGCGGGCGGGTGCAGCTGCAACAGCTCAGGTACTTCACGGCGGTGGCCGAGACCCGGCACTTCACCCGCGCCGCGCGGCGCGAGCATGTCTCCCAGCCGTCCCTCTCCCAGCAGATCCGCGCGCTGGAGCGGGATCTGGGCGCCGAGCTGTTCCACAGGGCGCGCGGCCACATCTCGCTGACCGACGCGGGCGCGGCGCTGCTCCCGCTGGCCCGCCGCATCCTCGCCGACACCGAGACCGCGCGGCGCGAGGTGCAGGAGGTCGCCCAGCTGCGGCGCGGCCGGGTGCGGCTGGGCGCGCCGCCGAGCCTGTGCGCCAGCCTGGTGCCGGACGTGCTGCGCGAGTTCCGCGACCGCTACCCCGGCATCGAGCTGCTGGTCCACGAGGACGGCTCGCAGGACCTGGTCCGCGCGCTCGCCTCGGGCGAGCTGGACCTCGCGCTGGTGATCACCCCGCTGACCGGGCAGGCGCCGGCGCTGGCGACGGAGGAGCTGTCGCGCGAGGAGCTGGTGGTGATCTCGCCGCCGGTCGAGGCGCCGCCGGTCGAGGGCGAACGGCCGCTGCCCGCCGGTCCGATCGCGATCGAGGAGCTGCGGGACCGGCCGCTGGTAATGTTCCGCCACGGGTACGACCTGCGGGAGCTGACGCTGGCCGCCTGCCAGGCGGCGGGCTTCGACCCGCGCTTCGGAGTGGCGGGCGGCGAGATGGACGCGGTGCTCAGCTTCGTCCGCGCCGGGCTCGGCATCGCGGTGGTCCCCCGCACGGTCGCCGAACGGTCGGGGCTGCGCACGACCCGCTTCGTCCCACCCGGCCTCAACCGGACGATCTCCCTGGCCCACCGCGGCGACGTCTCACCCCCGAGGGCGGCCCGCGAACTCCGCCGCATCATCCTCACCCACAGCGGGGACCTTCTGTAGCGGACGCCCGCCCGCGGCCCGCGCCCGCGTCCTTCGCGGCATGGCGTCCCCGGGGCGGCCCCTCTCCCGTAACGGCCCGAGCGCTCCCGGGCCCGGGAACCGGCGAGCCCGCGGGCGGCGTGGTTCCGGGCGGGGGTTCACGGTGTGCCGAGGAGGGATTGCCCGTGAGTGACGGCGACGGTGGGGGCGGCTTCGGCGGGGACGACGGCGACTGGCTCGGCGACGGAGGGGGGCGGAGCCGGTTCACGGGGGGAGGCGGGGGAGGAGCGGGAGACGGCCACGGGGGCGGGCGGGCAACGGGGGGCCGGGACAGGGGCTCCGGCTGCGGCCTCGCCCTCCTCCTGCTGGTCGCGCTGGCCCTGTTCGCGGCCTTCGCCGAGAACGACGAGCGGGGACCGGGCGGCTCGGCCTCGCCTTCTCCGCCTCCCGCCGACTCCGGGGCGGGATGGGACGAGCCGGCCGAGGACCACGACGCCCAGCCCCAGCCGGAGCCCCACCCCGTCGAGGACGCGTCGGCGGGCGACTGCTTCGCCAACGCGGGAACGCCGGACGACGCCGACCTGGAGCCCGTGACCTGCGGTGACGGCGTGTTCGAGGTGAGGGAGGTCATCCCGGCCCACGCCGACTGCCTGGACTACACGGACGCCGAGACCGTGGACTGGACCGTGGCCTACCCCTCACTCGACGTCAGGTTATGCCTCGCCTACCGGCACAGCGGGGGGAGCGCGTACCACGCCGGGGCGGGCGGCTGCGTCTACGGCGGTCAGACCGACGACGCGCCGTGGGAAGAGACCCCCTGCCAGACGGGCAACTTCACGGTCGTCGACCGCTTCGACGGCGAGAGTTCCTGGGACGACTGCGACCGTTCCGCCCCCGGGCACCACGGTCGGTCCTTCTCGGTCTCCGGTTGGGACACGTTGGACGTCCGGCTGTGCCTGCGGATGAACTACCCGGACGACGCGGGCCTCGCGGCCGTCGACAACTGCCTGCTGATGACGGGCCCTGAGAACGCGCCCACGTTCTCCTTCACCGGTTGCGGCCAGGCCAACGTCTATGTCACCGGCCGTGCCGACGGCGGTCCCGGCGGCGACTTCTGCGGCGACTACGGGGCGACGACCTGGCGGCACGAGCACTTCCCCGAGCTGGGGTACACGGTCTGCTGGCAGTGGCTGTGAACGGGCGCGACGCGCGGCAACCCTCAGCCCTCGCCGCGGGCCGCGGCCCTCGTCTCCACGCCCAGCGACGCCAGCGCAAGCAGCCCGCCCGCCAGCAGCAGCAGCGGCGGCAGCATCCACACGAACGTGCCGCACAGCAGCACCCCGGCCGCCAGCAGCGCGGAGCCGCCCGGGTCGCGCGGCGCCTCCTCGGCGGACAGCCGCAGCAGCGCGGCCCCCCGTTCCGCGCCGGGGCGCCACCGGGCCGCGACCCGCAGCAGCAGCACCGCCCACGCCAGCAGCAGCGCCCAGGTCAGCACCCGCAGTCCGCCGGCGCCCGGCACCAGCCCGGCCTGCGCCAGCGACACGTTCCACAGCAGGACCAGCGCGGCCCCCAGCGCCGCGAGCGACAGCCGCCACAGCTCACCCCACGCGGTGGCGAAGTCCCGCAGCAGATCCGCCATCCGCACGCTGTGCCCGGTCAGCTGCCGCCGCAGATGGGCGACCCCGGCGGCGAGCGCCGGCAGCAGCGTCACCAGCGGAACGGCCAGCACCGCGACCACCGCGCCGACGATCACCACCTCGCCGAAGAGCGCGAGCCCGCCGGCCCGTTCCCGTCGTTCGCCGGACCGTTCCGACCGCCCCCGCCCGCAGGGCCCCGCCGCCGCCATCCGCCTCAGCCCTTCAGACCCTGGGTCGCGACACCTTCGACGATGTACCGCTGGAACAGCACGAAGAAGATCAGCACCGGCACCAGCGCCAGCACCGCCGCCGCCATCTGCGCGCCGTAGTCCGACGTCGTCGTCTGGTCCGTGTACTGCCGCAGCATCAGCGGCAGCGGATAGGAGTCGGGCGACCGCAGGTAGATCAACGGCGCCAGGAAGTCGTTCCAGCTCCAGATGAACGCGAAGATCGACGCCGTCGCCAGCACCGGCCGCATCAGCGGCAGCACGATCGAGACGAAGATCCGCGGATGCCCCGCGCCGTCGATCCGCGCCGACTCGTCCAGTTCACGCGGCAGGTTCCGCATGAACTGCACCATCAGGAAGACGAAGAACGCGTCGGTCGCCAGGAACTTCCCGACCAGCAGCGGCAGATAGGAGTCCGTCCAGCCGATCTCGTTGAACATGATGAACTGCGGGATGATCACCACATGGAACGGGAGCAGCAGCGTCCCGATCATCAGCGCGAAGAAGACGCTCCGCCCGGGGAAGTCGATCCGCGCGAAGGCGTAGGCGGAGACCGAGCAGGACAGGCAGACGCCGATCACCGAGGCGGCGGCCAGGAAGAGCGAGTTCCCGAAGAAGGTCCAGAACGAGATCCCGCCGATGCCCTCGAACGCCTTGCGGAAGTTGTCCAGGGTGGTCTGGTCGGGGATCAGCCCCGTCTGGCCGATGATCTCGCTGCTCGGCCGGAACGCGGAGAGCACCATCCACACGCCCGGGTAGAGCACCACCACCGCCAGCGCCCACGCCGCGAGGTGGAAGCCGAGCGTGCGCCCGCGCCTGCGGCCCGCCGCGCGCCGTGCGAGCGCGCCGCGCGCCGGTTCCCGCGCCGGCTCGGGGTTCCCGTGTGGCTCCGGTCGCGGTTCCGTCTGAAGTGGAGTGCTCATCGGCCGTCTCCCGAGTAGTGGACCCAGTACCTGGAGGTCCTGAAGAACACCAGGGTGATGATCCCGACCACGATCACCAGCAGCCAGGCCATCGCCGCGGCGTAGCCGAGCTGCCCCTGGCCGAAGCCGCGCTGGTACAGGTAGAGGGTGTAGAAGAGCGTGGAGTTGGCGGGACCGCCCTGGCCGCCCGAGATGATGAACGCCGAGGCGAAGATCTGGAACGAGTTGATCGTCTCCAGCACCAGGTTGAAGAAGAGCACCGGCGAGAGCATCGGCAGCGTGATCCGGAAGAACCGCCGCGCCGGCCCGGCGCCGTCCACCTGCGCCGCCTCGTACAGCTCGTGGGGGATCTGCTTGAGCCCGGCGAGGAAGATCACCATCGGCGCGCCGAACTGCCAGACCGCCAGCAGGATCATCATCGGCAGCGTCAGGTCCGGGTTGCCCACCCAGCCGCCGCCCGACATCCCGAAGAACCGGCCGATGTCGTCGACGATGCCCTGGTCGTTGAACATCGCCTTCCAGACGATGGCCACGGAGACGCTCGCCCCGATCAGCGACGGCGCGTAGAAGAGCGAGCGGTAGGTGCCCTGCCCGCGGCGCCGCGAGTTGAGCAGCATCGCCACGCCCAGCGCGGCGGCCAGCTTGATGGGCGTGCCCACCACGGCGTAGGTCGCCGTCACCTCGACGGAGTCCAGGAAGCGCGGGTCGTCGAGGAGCCGGTCGAAGTTGTCGAGCCCGATCCAACTGCCGCCCCTGATCGGGTGGTAGTCGGTGAAGGCGAGATAGGCCGAGGCGATCATCGGCCCGGCCGTCAGGGCGAGGAAGCCGAGGAGCCAGGGCGCGAGGAAGGCGTAACCGGCCCGCGTCTCGGCGGTGCGCCGCCGGGAACGGGGCGGTCCTGGCCGGCGCTTGGGCGCGGCCCTGGACGCCTGCGGGGACAGCGACATGGGCGTTTTCCGTTCGGGGGGGTTCGGCGGGGGAGGTCCGGCTGGGGGAGGGGCGCGTGCCCCGGCGCGCGAAGGGAGCGCGCGCGACGGGGGCGCGTGCCAGGGGGACGCCCGCGCGGGCGGCCGGGCCGGTGGGGGCGCCGGGGCCGGCCGCCCGCGGGGCGGTCAGTGGCCGGTCAGTAGGTGATCAGCAGGTTCCGCGCCTCGGAGAACCAGCGCTCGACGAAGTCGTCGACGCTCATGTCCCCGTAGCCGAACTCGTTCCCCAGCACGTGCACGTACTCCTGCTCGACCGCGCCGAAGCCCTCCGGGTGGAACGGGGCCGACTCGGTGACATACCCCTCGTCCCGCACCCGCTGCTCGTACTCGACGACCCGCTCGTCGGGGCTGCCGGGCTCGACCTGGAGCGAGTCGAGGCGCTCCCGCGCGGCCGGGATGCCCAGCTCGGTGCCGATGATCTCGCCGGCCTCGGGCGAGTTGATCAGGAAGTCGATCAGCTTCGCCGACTCCTCGGGGTGCGCGCTGTTCGCCCCGACCGCCAGCTGCATGGTCGGCTTCAGGAACAGGTGCTTCTCGCCGTCGGGCCCCGAAGGCGGCGGCATCAGCTGGAGGTTGTCGCTGCCCGCGTCCTGGGACGCCTGGCTGAGCATGTTGTCCCAGTTGAACTCGACGGGGGTCTCCGCCGAGGTGAAGCCGCTCTTCGGCAGCAGCTGCTCGGTGCGGGCCGTGGGGAAGGTGAGGTTCTCCGGCTCCCGCAGCCCGTCGGCCGAGCCGATGAACTCCCGCATGTCGTCCTCGGAGAAGTTCATCTCGCCGTTCTCCGCGAACGGCTCGACCCCCTGCTGCACCAGGTGGATCATGAACAGCCACCAGATCATCGTGTAGTCGTTGGGCCCGTGGACCCGCGGGTCCGCCCCGGCGCCGGCCTCGCCGGTGGCCCTCATGAACTCCCGGTACTCGTCCCAGTCGTAGTCCCACTCGGGCAGCTCGACGCCCAACTCCTCGATCAGGTCCGGGTTGTAGAAGAGCGCGAAGGTGTTGGTGCCGGTGGGCACGGCGACCAGCTGCTCGTTGGCCCGCCCGGAGGCCAGCAGCTCCTCCTCGATGCCGGAGGTGTCCAACACGTCGCCCTCGAACTCGCCGAGGTCGTGGAGGAGCCCGCCGTTGCCGTACTCCAGCAGGCGGGAGAGGTCCATCTGCATCACGTCGGGCAGCTCGCCCGAGGTGCCGTCGGTGCTGCGCTGGGTCCAGTAGTCGTTGAACTCGGCGAAGCTGGTCTGCACGGTGATGTCGGGGTTCTGCTCCTCGAAGAGGTCGACGGCCTCCTGGTAGCGGTCGGCCCGCCCCTCGGTGCCCCACCAGGTGAACCGGAGCGTCACCTTTCCGTCGCCGCTCCCGCCGTCGCCGCCGCAGGCGGTCAGCGTCAGCGCGCCGGCCAGGGCCACGGCGAGCCCTCTCAGCGCGGTCTTCGTGTTGGGCATCGAAGAGCCTCCTTGCTCGGTGAACAAAACGGGAACGGCCCGCCGTGAATCGATTCATTTAACGGCCGGAGAACGGCACGGCTGAGCGATGGGAAGAGGGGCCCCAGCACCCGCCCCCCTGGGTGATCGGCGAGCGCTCGGGTCCCCGGAGTCTGACAACGCCAACTTGTCCCCGTCAAGGGGTGTGCAGGGCCCCATGGCGCTCCGCCCGCCGCGTCGCGCGCCGCTCGTCCGCAGTACCGAACGAGGCGCGCCACAGGTCGCGTCCGAGCCCGCTCGAATGGCGTGAAACGCTTCATTGAACGCCCTCCACCCGGGGTATTCCGCGACCCCGCGCCCGTCCGGCCGTGGCGCGGGGCCGCGGAGGGGCGGGGCGCGGCAGGCGCCCCTACTCCCCGGACGCCGGACGGCAGAGGACCGGGTTCCGCAGCTCCGTGCAGGGGCGGTGGCCCTGGGCGCGGATGAGGTCGCGGCCGACGTCCTTGGTGAGGTAGCGCAGAAAGCTCGCGGCCAGCGAATCCGCGTCCAACTCGCCATA
Organism: Streptomyces sedi; assembly: GCF_006335015.1. Taxonomy (GTDB): domain Bacteria; phylum Actinomycetota; class Actinomycetes; order Streptomycetales; family Streptomycetaceae; genus Streptomyces; species Streptomyces sedi. The sequence continues at coordinate 2,065 of NZ_VDGT01000006.1, read as the reverse complement.
GGTATAGGCGAGTTCGGTTTCCCAGAACGGGTAGGCCCCGTGGTCGGCGGTCTCGGTCGACGCCTCGTGCCCGGAGAGCCGGAGCCGGGGCAGCTCCTCGCGGTTCAGGGCGGCGCCCAGCTCGGCGTAGCCGATCGCGCCGGGGGTCTCCGTGACCGCGTCCAACACCTCGGGCGTCGAGCGGCGTTCGCAGCGGGTCACCGGGGCGCCGGGGTCGCGGTCGCGGCAGTTGTCCGAGGTGCTGCCCGGCTCGCGGTCGCCGGCGAGTACCTGGTGCTGGAGGACCCGCCGGGTGCCGGAACCGTCGTCCCTGCCGACCACCCGGATCGGCATGTCCTCGCCGCCCAGCTGGGACCAGTTGGTGTACGTGCCGTCGAAGACGGAGCGCAGCTGCTCGGGCGTCAGATCCAGGACGCCGGCCTCCTCGTTGACCACCAGGGTGAAGAGGGAGAGGGCGACGGGGCGCGGCAGCAGCAGCGGGTGGTCCTCCGGCTTGGGGCCGTCGGAGAAGGCCAGCATCGGGGGTCTGCCCCGCTCGTGGTCGCGACCGGCGCTCTCCAGCTCGGTCAGTCCGTCGCTGCTGCCCCGGGTCTCGACCGCGATCGTCGCGTCGGGGCAGGTCCTCTCGTACATCTCCGCCGCGTCTTCGAGCACCGGCTCGAACGCCGTGGATCCCGTCAGGGTCAGCCTGCCGGAGGCGCAGTCGAGCGGCGCGTTCTCGTCGTTGAGCGAGATGAGTAACTGCGTGACGATGATGGTCACCAGGAAGCAGACCAGCGCGATGGCCGGGACCGAGGTGCCGGTGCGGCTGCGGGTCTCCGGTATGTCGCCCGAGCCGACGCCGCCCTTGATCCCGCCGATCACCTTGGGAGGGGCGAACGCGGCGCCGGCCGCCCGGTTCTCGCCCGGCTCGCGCTCCAGCGTGGCCAACACCTTGTAGTGCGTGCCCCGGTTCATCGGCACCCGGGGCAACTGGATGACGCCGTCCCTGACATGCAGCCCCGAGTCGCCCTCGAACGAGGGCCGCAGATAGTCGTGGCTCAGCTCGGTGACGACGAGCCCCGCCACCCTCCGGCCGGGGAAGACGACGCGGATGCCGACCCGGTCGTCGTCGAGGACCGCGTAGTCGGTCTCGTCGATGTGGGTGGCGCCGTTGTTCTCGAAGCGCAGCAGCACGAAGGACGGGTCGACCAGCGGGTCGCCGTCGTCGCGTTCCAGCCGTTGGAGCGAGCCGGCGTACGCCGAGTGCACCTCGTCACTGGCGATGGTGTCCATCTGGACCCGGTAGCCGAGGCGCTTGCGGCCGACGAAGACGAACTCGTAGAGCGCGGCGAAGATGGGGACCACCACACCGAGAACGGTGAGGAAGACGTCCCACCGAAGGATGTCCACCCGGCAAACGTATGACCTAGGTTGACGGGGCGTGGGCAAGGTGGTCCAGCCGTCGACGGCTGTTCATCCGGGCGTCAACGAGGCGCCCGCGCCCGCGTGGGACGCGGGGCGCGAGTGGCGCGCCGAGTGCGCCGCGTCGTGTCTCGTCGAACGGAGAGAAAGATGCGACTGAGGAACGGGCGAACTCCCCTGCTGGCGGCTGCCGTCGCCGCCCTGCTGCTGGGGGCGGGCGCCCCGCCGGCGGCCGGCGCGACCGTCGACGGCGCGGAGGCCGGAGGCTGGGAGCCCGCGCCGTCCGCGCCGTGGGAGATGCCGGCGGGGGAGCGCTGCGACGCGCCGGTGACCGGGGTGCCGGTGGTGGACGAGGTCGAACGGCTGGTGCTGTCGACCCACGCGGACGGCACGCCCGCCGCCGTGGTCTACCGGGGTCCGCTGGTGGTGCGCGTCACCCATGCCGAGACCGGCGCCGCCCACGACACGGACATCGGCGGCACCGCGCTGGTGCGCTACGGCACGGACGGCTCGGAGCACTGGTCCGTCGCCGGCCCCGTGCTGGTCGGCGTCGCGGAGAACGGCGGCAACCTGGGCCGCGGCCTCTACACCGTCGACGGCCTGTTCACCCTGGAGATCGACCCCGACGGCTATCGCACCGTCACGCGGGTCGCGGGCGGGG